>CAVYMA010000033.1:0-54473 GCA_963769465.1 uncultured Alphaproteobacteria bacterium | reverse complement strand
GGGCCGGGCTTGCGGCGGGTGGGAGCGGGGGCGGGCTCGGGCATAGTGGGCTCCGCGCAGGGGAAGGGTGGTCGGAAGATAGCAGAATTAGGAACATAATCCAATCATCGCATACGCCGAGCTGCGACGCGGTAGTGACTCGTCATCACTTGGGGCAGCTCTACCCTGCGCCCGGACCCGTCACGTCTGGCCAGGAAGGCGGCGTAGTTGGCACGCACCTCTGCGATGCGGCGATGCGCTGGAGGCAAGTTGGCCTCAAGGATGTCGATCGCACGGAGATACAGAGGCTCAGCCTCGGCGTAGCGGTGGGTGTCAAGGTAGAGGCTGGCAAGATTGCTTATGTCGGTGGCTACCTCGGGGTGGTCTGATCCGTATGCCTTTTCGTCTATTGCTTTGGCTCGGAGGTAGCGTGCTTCGGCTAGCTTGTGTCTGCCGTTGTGATGGTCTAGCGCAGCCAAGTTATTGAGGGACTGGGCCACCTCGGGGTGCTCGGGGCCAACGGTGCTCTCTCGCATCTTGAGGGCACGCTTGCACAGGGGTTCGGCTCTTACATGCCGCATGGTCGCCCGGTAGACCTCAGCAAGGTTGCTTAGTGATTGGGCCAAGTCGCGATGCTCCGGACCAAGAAATTGCTTGCGGATACAGAAGCTGCGCACGCACAGAGGTTCGGCCTCAACATAACGTTGTTGATTCAAATAAAGCATAGCCAAGTTATTGAGCCACATGGCAAAATGAATAGATAGACCACGGGTGTCAGCATAGACAGAGGCAAATGCTTCTTCACCGATAGCAATGGCTTGCAGATAGAGCGGCTCAGCCTCCTCATAGGCGTCCATGGCCCAATAGCATCTTGCCAAATTGTTGAGTGCAACAGCGAAGTTAGGGTCGTGCTTTCCATATATTTCTTTTATGATTACGATACCTGACTCGAAAAGCGACTTTGCCTCTGTCAGGTTTGCGCGAGCCTGCTGATACAGGCCTATTTCATTAAGTAAGAGGCCCAATTCCCTTTTACTGACATTCAACTTCTGTCCGAACCGAATTGCTGTCAAAACATGCGGTAACAACACAGTGACTTCGGACCATTTTGTATGATCAGCAGAAGGACGTGGTACGGCTGCAAATAACTGGCCTATTACTTGTTCTGCTCGAGCCTGTGCAAAAGTATGCTCAATGACTTCTAGGGTCACGGCTTGGACCAAGCGATGGACTCTAAGCTGCCCGGTTGTCAGATCGACCAAAGAGTAGCGGCGCAGGGCGGCCACGGCGTCGTCGCGGGTGCGCTCGCCGCGCAGGACCTCCGGCAGAGCGTTAGGATCGGCGCCCAATATCTCGACCGGCAGCGGCTCGGGGGCGAGGAAGGCCAGCAGCTCCAGAAGCGGCCGCGCGCCGGGGCAGGCAGCCTCGGCGGCCTCGATCGACAGCAGCCAAGTGGTGGCGTAGCTCGCGGGGTAGTCGGGGCCGGGCCGTGTCGGCGGCGAAGTCGGCGGGGCGACTGGCGCGGAACAGGCGGAGATAGGCGGCGAGGCTCCTGCCGGTCTCGGCCATGTAGGCGCGGGCCTGCGCCAGGGCCAGCGGCAGGTGGCCGAGCTCCGGCAGCGAGCGTCACTGCGGCGGCATGCTGCGCGAGCTCGGCCGGCGACAGGGCCTGTGGATCGCTGCGGCCGGTGAGGAGCTGCAGCGCCTCGTCCTCCGGCATCAGCTCCAGGCTCAGCACCTTGGCCCGCTCGCGCCAGTCGGTGCGGCGCGAGGTGATCAGCGCGTGGCCGCCGCCGGTGCGGGGGAGCCAGTCGCGGGGCAGCGTCGGGTCCTCGACATTGTCGAGGATCAGGAGCCAGCCAGAGCCGGATTGGAGCCGTTGCCGGACGGCGGCGATCAGCTTCGCCTGGTCGGCCGTGTCGGGATCGAGGCCGAGCGGCTCGGCGAGGGCGGCATAGTCGGCCGCGAGGGTGGCCTGGGTTTCGGCGCGCAGCCACCAGATTAGGTCGTAGTCGGCGAGGTGGCGGTAGGCGTAGGCGCGCGCGGTCTGGGTCTTGCCGATGCCGCCGAGGCCGCTGATCGCCTGGGTGAGCACGGCCGGGCCCTGGTTTGCCAAGAGCAGGCGGCGCAGCTCGGCGAGCACGGCCTCGCGGCCGACGAAGTCGGGGTTGATGGGCGGGAGGTTGTTGACCGCCACCTTCGGGCCGGGTGTCGGGGGCGGAAAGGCGGGCTTTGCAGCGCCGCCGGGAAAACGCGGGCGATCCGCCGGCTTCGGCCGGTAGCCCGGTTCGAGCGACATGCGTGCGCGCTCGCACAGCAGCCGTTCGGCTTCCGCCTCGCCGTCGGCGGTGAGATCGAGGTAGGCAAAGTGGGCGAGCAGGCCGAGATCGCCGGTTGGGCCAACCTTGATCGTGACGACCCGATCCTTGCGGCCCACCGGATCACTGGCGAGGGTTGCCCAGGCTTCCGAGCGGGCGAACTCGGAGTTCAGGTAGTTGTCCGAGAGGACGACGAGCGTGCGCTCGGTCCGCTGGGTCGCCTGATGCATCTGCTCTATAAAGCTGCCGCGAAAGTCCCAGTCCTGGAAGAAGACGGAGTAGCCGCCCTGCTCCAGCACCCAGGCGATCCACGTCGCCCAGGCTCGGTCAGCCTGATTGAAGCTGACGAAGAAGTCACGGCGCTCGTCCTCGGCCATGGGGTCGAAGAATTCCGCCCTTCGGGTCGTTTCAACCCCCACGCTGTAGCAAAGCGCCGGTTCCGGCAAGGGCCGGTCATCGGTTACGTGGCGCCGGGGCGCCGGTCGAGTGGTGCAGGACGGGCGGGTGCATGGTCTTGTTGTCGGGCGGGATGCATGTGTCTACATTGGCTCTACCGAAGCAGTGCGCGCTACTCGGAGCGACGACGGCATGCAGACCCACATCGCCCGCTGGGGTAACAGTCTCGCCCTGCGAATCCCCAAGGCCGTCGCGGACCGACTCCGGCTCGACGCCGGTGGTGCCGTCGAACTGTCGGTCGAAGACGACCGGCTGGTGATCCGTTCGAGCCGTTGCCCGCTGCGCCTGGAGGCATTGCTCGCGGGGATCACGCCGGACAACCTGCCCGCGAGCGCCGACGATGCGGCTCAGGGAGAGGAAGCCCTCTAGGTGGCAGCACCCGACCGTGGCGACCTGGTGTGGCTGGATTTCGCGCCGCAGGCCGGGCACGAGCAGGCCGGGCGCCGGCCGGCGCTGGTCCTGTCGCCCCGCGCCTACCACCAGCGCACGCCCTATGCCGTGGTCTGCCCGATCACCAGCCGGGTGAAGGGCTACCCGTTCGAGGTCCCGCTGCCGCCGGGGCTGGCGGTCGCCGGTGCGGTCCTGGCTGACCAGGTCAAGAGCATCGATCGGCACGCGCGGCGGATCGAGGTGGCAGGGCAGGCGCCGGACGCGGTGGTGGCCGAGGTCACGGAGCGGATCACGGCGCTGCTCGGGGGGTGAAGGCCGGCGGCCGGAGCCGTCTGCGACCTACTCCTGCTTCCACTCCTCCTCGCCGAACTGCCTGGACGAGTTGGTCTTCGGGAAGGGCTGGTCGGGCACGTCCCGGCCCAGGAACGCGCACAAGGGCTCCCAGCCCTGGCGAACCTCGAAGGTGAGCAGCCGGTCGGGCGGGATCGTCGCCTGGACCTCGGCGACGTGGTCGCGAAAGACGCGCGTGGCGTGCTCGCGGTCGCTAAGGCGGTCGGCGAAGATCTGGGCGACGATGGCTTCGTGCCCCATCTCGGCGATGGCGTTGACGTGCGGCGAGGGATGCTGGCCGCGCGCGGCCAGGAAGGGGACGATCGTCGCCTGCACGCTGTCGAACCAGGCGTCGGGATCGCGAACGGTGAGGATCACCTTGGCTTCGGGATAGTGCCGGCGCGAGCTCGCGCCAGTAACGGGCGCCGGGCCAGTCCGCCTGGGACCGGTAACCCTGGAACATCCGGTCCCAGTCGACCCGCTCACCGCGTGCCGCCGCCTGCCAGGCCGGCAGCTGCTCGGGATGGTCGCGGACCTCGAACATGTGGTGGCAGGGGCCGAACCCCAGCGTCTCGAGTGCCAGCTTCAATGAATTGGTGCCGGTCCGGCCGAAACCCGGACCGATGACGTCCAGAGCCATGCCAAGCCTCCCGATAGTCGGCAAGCCAGTAGCCGACGCTCGCTAGACTAGCATGATTTTCTTGTCCTGCGCAGCACGGCACGGGCCAACCGGTGCTGGATAAGTAAAGCCGGGAGGTCTAGAGTTGTAGCATAAGGAGCGTTCCGTATGGGTCGGCGCCTCGCCGCTATCGTGCTGGCCGATGTGGTCGGCTACAGCCGCCTGATGGAGGCGGACGAGGCCGGCACGCTCGCCGCCCTCAAGCGGCGACGCCGGGAGATTCTCGAGCCGGTGATCCGCGAACATGGCGGCCGGCTGGTCAAGATCATGGGCGACGGCGTGCTGATCGAGTTTGCCAGTGCGGTGAATGCCGTCGGTGGCGCCCTGGAGCTGCAGCGGCGCATGGCCGAGGCGGATGCGCAGGTTCCGGAGGACCAGCGGATCCGACTGCGCATCGGCATCAATCTCGGCGACATCATCGGCGAAGGCAGCGACATCTACGGCGAGGGCGTCAACATCGCGGCTCGGCTGGAGGCCCTGGCCGAGCCGGGCGGAATCTGCATCTCCGCAAGCGTTTGCGACGAGGTGAGCGGCAAAGTGCCGGCTTCGTTCGACGATCTCGGCGTGCAGCGGATCAAGAACATCGCGCGAGCCGTCCGGGCCTATCGGGTCCTTCCAGGCGGCGCAGCCTCTAGCCGCCCACCGCTCAGGCTTCCCGACAAGCCGTCCATCGCCGTCCTGCCCTTCGCCAACATGAGCGGCGACGCCGAGCAGGAGTATTTCGCGGACGGCATGGTCGAGGACATCATCACCGAGCTGGCGCGGTTTCGCTGGCTGTTCGTGATCGCCCGCAATTCGTGCTTCACCTACAAGGGCCGCGCCGTCGACGTGAAGCAGGTCGGCCGCGAGCTCGGCGTGCGCTACGTGCTCGAAGGCAGCGTCCGCAAGGCGGGCGGCCGCGTGCGCATCACGGGGCAGCTGATCGAGGCCGAAACCGGCGCGCATCTCTGGGCCGACCGGTTCGAGGGCCAGCTCGCGGACGTGTTCGAGCTGCAGGATCGCGTGACGTCGTCGGTCGTGGGCCGGATCGCGCCTCGGCTGGAGCAGGCGGAGATCGAGCGGGCGCGGCGCAAGCCGACCGAGCGCCTCGATGCTTACGACCATTACCTGCGCGGCATGGAAGCCTTCCGTCGGTTCAGCCTCAGCGCGAACATCGAGGCGCTGGCCCTGTTCGCCAAGGCCTGCGAACTCGACCCTGACTACGCGGGCGCCTACGCGATGGCCGCCCGTTGCTACATGCAGCGCAAGGGATTCGGCTGGGCGCCCGTGGGCGAGGCCGAGATCGCGGAGGTCCGCAGGCTCGCAAGGCGCGCCGGGGCGCTGGGGCGCGACAATGCGGTGGCGCTGGCCGATGCGGGCGCGCCGCTGATCGTGGTGGCCGGCGATCTCGACGACGGGGCCGACATGATCGCGCGCGCCCTGGCGTTGAACCAGAACCTTGCCTCCACGTGGCACTTCAGCGCCATGGCGAAGGCCTACCTCGGCGAGCCCGAGCTTGCGGTGGAGCACGCCGAGCGCGCGATGCGCCTCAGTCCCCAGGACCCGCAGATGTTCGCGATACAGACCGTCGGCGCCTGGGGCTATTTGTTTCAGGGCAGGTATGAGGACGCCTGGCGGTGGGCGGAGGCTGCCGTGCGCCAACAGCCCAACTTCTTCATCGGGATCTGCATCGCGGCGGCGAGTGCCGCCCTGACCGGCAACATGGCGGCGGCGGAGAACGCTATGGCGCGCCTGCGTGCCACCAATCCTGGTCTCACGCTGAGGACGCTGCCGGGGCTGCAGCCGATCCGCAGACCGCAGGACTATGAGCGTTGGGCCGAGGGCCTGCGCCGCGCCGGTCTGCCCGAGTAGCTCATCCGGCGGCTTGCCAGGTGGCACCCTGCCGCAGCAGTGCGTTCAGATCCTTAGCACGCCCGCGCCCGGCCTCCGCCGCCTCCAGTTCCGCCACCGCCGTCTCGTAGGTCGGGGCGGGGGCGTCGAGGATGACGCCGATCGCCACCGGCATCGGCGGCTCCAGGGCGGCCAGGAGTGCGGCGAGCTGGGGGTTGGTCTCGTCGTGCCGGAGGATGCCGTCCGTGCCGGCGGGCACGATCTCGAGGCCGAAGCCGTCCTTGTGCAGGCGCAGGCCCTTGTCGCGGTCCTTGCCGAACAGGAGGGGCTCGCCGTGGGTCAGGTGGAGCTGGGCCTCGGCCTCGGCAGCCTTGGCGGTGATGCCGTCGAACACGCCGTCATTGTAGACGATGCAGTTCTGCAGGATCTCGACCAGGGCCGAGCCCTTGTGGGCGCGGGCGCGTTTCAGGATCTCGGGCAGGGTCTTCTGCTGGGTGTCGATGCCGCGGGCGACGAAGCGGGCACCCGCACCCAGCGCCAGCTTCAGGGCCGAGAGCGGGGCGTCGAGCGAGCCCTGGGGCGTGCTGGGCGAGCGGGTGCCGCGGCGCGAGGTGGGCGAGGCCTGGCCCTTGGTCAGGCCGTAGATCTCGTTGTTGAACAGCAGGATCTGCAGGTCGAGGTTGCGGCGCAGGGCGTGGATCAGGTGGTTGCCGCCGATCGAGAGCAGGTCGCCGTCGCCGCCCACCACCCAGACGTCGAGCTCCGGGTTGGCGAGCTTGATGCCGGTGGCGAAGGCGGGTGCCCGGCCGTGGATGGTGTGGAAGCCGTAAGTCTCGACATAGTAGGGAAAGCGTGCGGCGCAGCCGATGCCGGAGACGAAGACGGTGCGGGCGGGGTCGGCCTGGAGGTCGGCCAGCGCCTTGAGCACGGCCTTGAGGATGGCGTAGTCGCCGCAGCCGGGGCACCAGCGCACCTCCTGGTCGGTGGCGTAGTCCTTGGGCTGGCGCAGGATCGCCGGGGCGTTCATGGGCGGGCCTCCAGGGCGGCGTCGATGGCGGCGGCGAGCTCGGCGATGGCGAAGGGCCGGCCGGTGACCTTGGACAGGCCCTTGGCCGGGACGAGGTACTCGCTGCGCAGGAGGGTCACGAGCTGGCCCTGGTTCATCTCGGGCACCAGGATGCGCGGGAAGGAGCGCAGGAGCTCGCCCAGATTTCGGGGCAGGGGCCAGAGATGGCGCAGGTGGATCTGGGCCACGTCCAGGCCGCGCTGCCGTGCGTCGAGCACGGCGCGGGCGATCGGGCCGTAGGTGCTGCCCCAGCCGACGATGGCGAGGTCGGCACCGGGGGCACCCTGCTCGCAAGTTTGCTCGGGGAGGCCGTCGGCGACGTTGAGGACCTTCTGCCAGCGCGCGTCGGTCATGCGCTGGTGGTTGGCGGGATCGTAGGAGATGTTGCCGCTGCCATGGTCCTTCTCGATCCCGCCGATGCGGTGCTCGAGGCCGGGCGTGCCGGGCCTGACCCAGGGGCGGACCAGCCGCTCGTCGCGCAGGAAGGGGTGGAAGTCCTCGGGGTCGGTGCGGAAGCGGGCGGGGAAGGCGGGCGTGGCGTCGACGTCCGGGATCAGCCAGGGCTCCGACGAGTTGGCGAGGAAGCCGTCGGTGAGCAGCATGACGGGCGTCATGTGGTGGACGGCGATGCGCACCGCCTCGCGCGCCATGGCAAAGCAGTCGGACGGCGTGGCGGCGGCCAGGACCACGATCGGCGTGTCGCCGTTGCGGCCCATCACGGCCTGGTAGAGGTCGGACTGCTCGGTCTTGGTCGGCAGGCCGGTCGACGGGCCGCCGCGCTGGGCGTTGACGATGACCAGCGGCAGCTCGGTGGCGACGGCCAGCCCGATGGCCTCGGTCTTGAGTGCGATGCCGGGGCCGGAGCTGGCCGTGACGCCGAGGCTGCCGGCATAGGAGGCGCCGATGGCGGCACAGGCGGCGGCGATCTCGTCCTCGGCCTGGAAGGTGGTGATGCCGAAGCCGCGCAGCTTGGCCAGATGGTGCAGGAGCGCCGAGGCCGGGGTGATCGGGTAGGAGCAGAAGACCATCTTCAGCCCGGCCTTGCGGGCACCGTCGAGCAGGCCGAAGGCCAGGGCCTCGTGGCCGGTGATGGTGCGGTAGAGGCCGGGCTCGGCCGGTGCCCGCTCGACGTGGAAGGCCGGGAGCTGGTGCAGCTCGGCGGTCTCGCCCAGGGCGTGGCCGGCGGCGAGTGCCGCGACGTTGGCGGCGGCGAGGTCGGGCCGGTCCTTGAAGCGCTGCTCGAGCCAGCGGACGGTGGGTGCCCGGTCGCGCTCGAACATCCAGTAGACCAGGCCCAGCGCGTAGAAGTTCTTGCAGCGCAGCTGGTCGCGCGAGGACAGGCCGGTATGCTTGGTGGCCGCCTTGGTGTTGGCGGAGATGTCGACCGGCACCACCCGGTAGCCGTCGAGCGTGCCGTCCTCGCGTGGATCGGCGGCGAGGCCGGCCTTGCGGAGGCTGCGCTCGTCGAAGCTGCCGCTGTCCAGGATCACCACGCCGCCCGGCTTGAGCTCCTGCAGGTTGACCTTGAGTGCGGCGGGGTTGAGCGCCACCAGCACGTCGGCGCGGTCGCCGACGGTGTAGATGCGGCGGGCGCCGAAATTGATCTGGAACGCCGAGACGCCGAAGGTGGTCCCGACGGGAGCGCGGATCTCGGCCGGGAAGTCGGGGAAGGTCTCGAGGTCGTTGCCGGCGAGGGCCGTCGCCAGGGTGAACTGGGCGCCGGTCAGCTGCACGCCGTCGCCGCTGTCGCCGGCGAAGCGGACCACGGCGGTTTCCAGCTCGCGCCGGGCCAGGGGCGCGTCGTCGATCAGATCCACGGGCAGGGTTCCTCGCGAGGGCAGGCGGCACGCGCGGCTTTTAGCGCCGTTCGCGGTCGCTTGACCAGCCTATTTCACAGCAGTGATCGAGTTGCAGGATTTTCATACAAGAATCGTACTGTGTTTTAGTGCATGATGGGTCGCTTGAGGAAGCTGGCGCGGTCGGCGGTGTGGCAGACACGCTCGATCCGACGGCCGTCGCGGGCCACCGTCAGCTTGACCGCGACGCCGGCTTCGCCCGCCGCCCACAGCTTGCGCCAGAGGTCGCCCAGGTCCTCGATCTCCTCGCCGGCGAGTGCGGTGACGAGGTCGCCCTCCGTGATGCCGGCGCGAGCGGCCGGCCCGCCCTGGGCGAGCCCGGTCACCACGACCCCTTCGGCGGCGTCGGAGGCGAACAGGCCGAGCCAGGGCCGGGGCGGGCGGTCGACCCGTCCCAGGCGCAGGAGATCGTCGAGGATCGGCGGCAGCAGGTCGGTCGGCACCACCATGTTGCCGACCAGCGCCTGGCCCTCGCGCGCCACCTCCTGCACCAGCAGCGAGCCGATGCCGATCAGGTCGCCGCGCGGGCCGATGCAGGCCGCACCGCCCCAGTGGGGGTGGGCCGGGGCCGTGAACAGGGCGGTGTCGAGGAAGTACTCCCAGTAGCCGGCGAAGGGCCGCTTGGCGACCAGCCGCGAGCTCAGGGCGTCGCGCGGGCCGCGGCCGCCGGCCACCACCACGGGATCGCCGGGCTCGATCGCCTCGCTCGAGCCGAGGGGCAGGGGCCGGGCGCCGAGACGGCCCAAAGGCTGGATGAGGCCAAAGCCCGTGGCCTGGTCGTAGGCCATCACATGCCCGGGGGCGACGAGCCCCTGCGAGGAGGTCAGCCAGACCCGCTCGGCCTCGGTGATCAGGTAGCCGATGGTCAAGATCAGCCCGTCGGCGCCGATGACCACGCCGTTGCCGCGCCGCTCGGTCCCCAGCGCCTGGGCGGTGAACGCGTCGGCCGGGATCTCGGTCCGCACCGAGACGATCGACGCCAGCGCGGCGGCGAGGTCGAAATCGAGGTCGGCCGGGTCCGGCCGGGCCACCGGCGGAATCTCGTCGTCCTCGTCGTCGGCCATGACCGCCCCCGGGATTCCTGCCCCGCCCAGGATCGGCGGGTGGCGCCACGAGGTCAACCGGCCTTCTCTTGCCGCGAGGCGGTGCCGGCGCTACCGCATGGGCCGACCGATGGACGGAGGCGTGGTGGCCGAGGCGGGTGGCTATCTGACCGTGGCCGAGGTCGCGGCCCTGCTGCGGCTGAAGCAGCGGCGGGTCTATGCCCTGGCGCGCGCCGGCACCCTGCCGTCGCGGCGGGTCACCGGCCGGCTGCTGTTCGCGCGCGACGAGGTGGCGGCCTGGCTCGAGCCGGCCGAGACGGCGACGTCCCGGGCGGCACCGCCGGTGCTGGTCGGCAGCCACGACCCGCTGCTCGACTGGGCGCTGCGGGAATCCGGCTGCGGCATCGCCAGCTTCTGCGACGGCAGCCTCGACGGGCTCGCCCGGCTGGCGCGTGGCGAGGCGGTGGTCGCCGGCGTGCATCTGTTCGAGGGCGAGGGCGGCCTGGAACCGGCGTCATGTCCAAGAGCGGCTGGCCGGTGCCGCGGTCGTGCTGCTCGAATGGGCCTGGCGCGAGCGTGGCCTGATCGTGGCCGCCGGCAATCCCTGTGCGGCTCGCGGGCATCGCCGACCTCGCCGGGCAGCGCGTGATCGCCCGGCAGGAGCTGGCCGGCAGCCAGCTGCTGCTGGAGCGTCTCCTGGCCGAGGCGGCGGATCGGGTCCCTGCCGTTCGCGGGTGTCGCCCGCAGCGAGGCCGACGCGGCACTCGCGGTCGCCGACGGCAAGGCGGACGCGGCGTTCGGGCTCGCCTGCATGGCACGCCAGTTCCGGCTGGGGTTCGTCCCGGTGCTGCGCGAGCGGTTCGACCTCGTGGTCGACCGCCGGGCCTATTTCGAGCCGCCGCTCCAGGCCCTGATGGCATTCGCGCGCTCGGCCGCCTGCGTGCGCAAGGCCGCGGAGCTGGGCGGCTACGACCTCGCGGGATCGTTGACGGTGCAGTTCAACGCGCCTTGACGCGGCGCATGCCGGCCCCTGAATGGCCGTTGCCGGGCGGCGGTCCACGCGGCATTGTTAACTGGCATTTTTGAGGCACCGTGCGCTTGATGCGGTGCCTGAGCACCTGCTAGCAGCAGGTGCCGCATCGGGTCGGGCAGATGCTGGCGATTGCCCCAATGATACCATCGCGTGGAGCAGAGATGACCAGATTGCCAATGGCGCGCCGGGCGTTGCTCGGGCTGCTGTCGGTTGCCGTCCTGGCGGCATGGCCGCTGGCCGCCGCACGGGCGCAGAACCTGCGGATCGCCGTGGAGGGCGAGTATCCGCCGTTCAGCAAGACCGACAAGAAGGGCAAGATGAGCGGCTTCGACGTCGACATCGCCAACGCCCTGTGCAAGGCGCTCGAGGCCAAGTGCGAGCTCGTCAAGCAGCGCTGGGACCGGATCATCCCCGACCTGGTCGACGGCAAGTACGATCTCGTGGTGAGCTCGATGTCGATCACGGCCGAGCGGCGGCAGAGGATCGACTTCACCAACCCCTACTACTACACCCCGGCCAAGTTCGTCGGGAAGCAGACCGACGACCCGCCCGCGAGCCTCGAGGCGCTGAAGGGCCGCAAGATCGGGGTGCAGAAGGCCACGACGCACGAGCAGCAGCTGGTCAAGAAGCTGGGCGCCTCGGCCGAGCTGGTGCGCTACGAGACCCTGCCCAAGGCCCAGGCCGATCTGGTCGCCGGCAAGCTGGACTATGTATTCGGCGACGCACTGGGGCTGTGGCAGGGCTTCCTGAAGACGGACAAGGGCAAGGGCTATGCCTTCGTCGGTCCCGACTTCGTTTTCGGTGCAGGCATCGGTATCGGCGTGCGCAAGGGCCAGAGCGAACTCGTCGCCGACCTGAACCGCGCCCTGAACACGATCCGCGCCGACGGGACCTACGACAAGATCTCCAGCCAGTACTTCGCGTTTCCGCTGCTCCCGGCCGTCACGCAGTAGCAGGCCCAGGCAGCGGCGGGCGCCCCGAGCCCGGGACGCCCGCCGCGCTGGCGCGGCTCGTCAGACGCGCTTGTTCTGACCGGCGGTCTCGGTGGCGCCGACATTCTCCTCGCCCAGGCCGGCACCGCTCGCGGTCCTGCCCATGGCGGAGGTCTCGCCGCCGCCGGTGCGGATGCGCAGATTGTTCTGGACGTAGCTCACGCCCGACACCTGCTCGGCGATGTCCTCGGCCCGGCGCCGCGCCTGGCGGCTGTCGACGGAGCCCGCGAGCGTCACCTCGCCGCTGCTGACCGAGACTTCGATCTCCGAGGCGTCCACGTACGGATCGTCGGCCAGCTTGTCGTTGACGTCCTCCTGCACGCGGCTGTCGGAGCGCTTGTAGCCCTTGGGCCCGCGGCCGCGATAGTCCTGCTCCCGGCGCTGCTCCGCACCGCGGTCGCCGAACCAGGACGACACCTCGTCCGAGGCGCGCTCGAAGAAGCCGCGATCCTCGCCGCCCTGACGCCCGCCGCGATTCTCCGGGCTGGGATAGCTGCGGCCCGACTCGCGGCCGACATCGCTGCGCTGCCCACCATAGCCCTGGCCACCGCGGCCTTCCTCGCCGGCACGACCGACGCTGCCGCCGAAATAGCCGCGACGCTCGTCGCCGCCACGATCGGTAGCGCCGTAGTCCTCGCGGCTGTAGCCACGCTGCTCTTCGCGCTCATAGCCGCCGCCACCATGGCCGCGGCCCCAGAAGCCCTCGCGATCCTGCTGGACCGGACCAAAGTTGCGCCCCTCGCGCCCAGGCTCACCGCCGTAGACGTCGCCGCTGAACTGGCGGTCGTAGCCCTGGCCCGAGTGCTCCGGCACACGCGGCTCACGGCGGGGGCCGGCGAATCCCCGATCGTCGCGGCGGTCCTCGTCGTTGCGCCCCGAATCCCGCCGGCGGTGGTCGTCAGCCATGGTTGTGTCCTTTCGCTTGGCCTCACGGTCACGAGCCAAACAAACCGCCGAGGGAGGGGGCAGTTCCCGGCAGCTGCTGGAGCGTCGAGGTCCGGGGCGCACACGATCCGTCCGTCCGGGAGCCGGTCGACGGCGACCGGCACGCCGTAGACCTCGGCGAGGCGGGCGGGGGTGAGCACCGAGGCGGGGGCACCGGCGGCCAGCAGTCCGCCGCGATGGAGCAGGGCCACGCTCGTGCCGCAGGCGAAGGCGTGATCCGGGTCGTGGGTCGACAGGACGATGCCGAGCCCGCGCGCCCGCAGGCGCCGCACCTCCCGCAGCACCACGGCCTGGTTGCCGAAATCGAGGCTCGCCGTCGGCTCGTCCATCACCAGCAGCGGTGCTGCCTGCGCCAGCGCCCGCGCGATCAAGGTGAGCTGGCGCTGGCCTCCACTGATCCGCGTGTAGTCCTGCTGAGCCAGGCTGAGGATGCCCAGGGCGGCTAGCGCGTCCTCGGCGGCGCGCAGGTCACCCTGTCCCGGGCGGGCGAACGGGCCGAGATGGGCGGTGCGGCCCATGACGACCATCTCCAGCACGGTGTAGGCGAACTGAGTGGATTGAGCCTGAGGCACGTAGGCGATCGCACGGGCGATCTCGGCCCGGCGCAGGCTGGCGAGGCCGCGGCCGTCCAGCCGGACCTCGCCGGCCTGCGCCGGGATCAGGCCGAGCAGCGTGCGAAACAGGGTGGTCTTGCCCGAGCCGTTGGGTCCGAGGAGGCACAAGACCTCGCCCGGGCCGACCGCCAGGTCGACGCCGCGGCCGACGGCGTGGCCGGGATAGCCGAAGCCGAGCCCGATCGCCTCCAGGCGCATCAGGCCCAGCCCGTGCGGCCGCGCGCCAGCAGCCAGAGGAAGAACGGCGCGCCGACGAGGGCGGTGAGGATGCCCAAGGGCGTCTCGACCGTGCCCAGGCTGCGGGCCGCGGTGTCGACCAGCAGCAGGTAGCCGGCACCCATCAGCATCGCCGTGGGCAACAGCCGGGCGAAGCCGGGGCCGACCAGGATGCGCGCCATGTGCGGCACGATCAGGCCGACCCAGCCGATCTGGCCGGAGATCGCGACCACGGCGGCGGTGACCAGCGTGGCGGCGGCCACCACGATCCGGCGCAGGCGGCCGGCCTCGACGCCCAGGGCCCGGGCCTCCTCGTCGCCCAGCGCCAGCACGTCGATGCGCCAGCGCAGGAGGAGGAGCGGTGCCAGCCCCAGCAGCACGGCCGGCACGGCGCCGCCGAGATCGGCGGCGGTGGTGCCGGCGAGGCTGCCCAGGAGCCAGAAGGTGATGGCAGGCAGCTGGTCGTAGGGGTCGGCCAGCACCTTGAGCAGCGAGATCATCGAGCCGGCGAGCGCACCCACCACGACGCCGGCCAGGACCAGCACCAGCACCGGCTCGCGGCCGCGGACGGCGGCGGCCACCAGGTAGACCAGGGCCACGGTGGCGAGCCCGCCGGCGAAGGCCAGGGCCTGGATGCCCAGGACCGGCAGGGACAGGAAGATGCCCAGCACGGCGCCCAGCCCGGCGCCGGCCGACACGCCCAGGATGTCGGGCGAGACCAGCGGGTTGCGAAACAGGCTCTGGTAGGCCGCCCCGGCGGCGGCCAGCGCCGCGCCCACCAGCAGTGCCGCGCCGATCCGTGGCAGGCGGACCCCGAACAGGACGGTGTCGACGGTGGTCACGCCCTCGCCGCCGGCGAGGCGCCGCCACAGGGCCAGGGCGATGTCGCCGGGACGCAGCGGGTAGGGGCCGGTGAGCAGGGCCAGGACGGCGATGGCGGCGAGCGCCGCGAGCAGGGCGGGGATGAGGACGGCGCCGCGCGCGTGGGTCAGGGGGCCGTGCCTCCGGCCGGTCCGAGCAGGCGGTCGAGCCGGGCCTCGTCGAGGTCGACCTGATAGAACAGGCGGTAGAATTCCCGCGTCTCGGCCCGGAGATCCACCGGCGCCTGGTCCGGGTAGAACAGGCCCGCCAGCCATTTCAGGCCGATCAGCCGATTGAGCGAGGGCGGGCGGTCGATCCAGCCGAAGGGCAGGCCCGGGCTCAGCGCCACGCGGCCGGCCTGGATGGCCGCTATCCCTGCCCAGGCCGGATCGTTCCTCACAGATTGGTAGAAGCGATCGTCCCAAGTCACTATGGCATCGGGGTTCCAGGCCAGGATCTGCTCGAGCTGGACCTGGGCGATGCCCTGGCGGTCGCTGCCGCCATCAGCGACGTTGATCGCCGCCTACGCGCTCGATGATCTCGGCGTTGATCGAGCCGCGCGAGCCCGGTCTCCAGGCCATCGGGGCCGCGGGCGAGGTAGACGCGCGGCCGGGCTTCGGCGGGAACGCGGGCGAGGGCGGCATCCACGCCGGCGAAGGTCGCCTCGGCGTAGGCGGCGAGCTCGGCGCCCCGCTCCGGCACGCCCAGGATGTCGCCGGTCAGGCGCAGGGCCTCGGCGGTGTTGGCGAAGCGGCCGTCGATCAGCAGGTAGGGGATGCCGGTCTGTTCCTGCACGCGCCCGGCCAGGGACACGTAGGTGTCCGAGATGCTGCCGAAATCGAGGATCAGGTCGGGCTTGACCGCGAGCACCACCTCGAGGTTGGCGGTGTCGCCGCGACCGGTCAGGCGGCCGAGCTCGGGCAGGTCGCCGTACGGGGCGGCCAGATAGTCGCGCTCCGCCGGGGTGGCCGCGCGCGACCAGCCGGCGAGCTTCTCCGGGGCCAGGACGTAGACCAGCACCGAGGCTGGCGGGCCGGCGGCGAACACCCGCTCGATCCGGTCGGGCAGGGCGACCTGCCGGCCGGCGGAATCGGTGACCATGCGCGCCGCCGCCGCCGGCGTGGCAAGCCCGAGCAGGGCCAGGGCCAGGAGAGCCAGTGCGCGCATCAGCCATGCTCCAGACGCAGGAACCCGTGGCGGTCCAGGATGGCGCTGCCGGCTCGGCCCAGGATGAACCTGGCCAGCCGATCGGCCACGGGATCCAGTACCGTCAGCCCGTAGTGCGCCTCGACCGCGAGCGCTTCCGGCAGCTCGACCAGGCGCAGGGCCGGGTTGTCGCGCAGCGCCGCCAGCGCACTGGTGCGGTAGGTCAGGAACAGATCGGCCCGGCTGAGGCCCAGGAGCCAGGCATACTGGTTGAGCCCACCCGGCGCCTGGGCGTGGTTCGGCGTGCCGGTCAGGCGGCGCGCCTTGGCGGCCAGGACCGAGCCCGCACCCGGGCGCAGCCGGTCGACCGCGGCGAACAGCTTGAGCACGTAGTCGCCGGACGGGTCGGCCCCCGGAGTCGACATGCCGACCCGCACGTCCGGATCCAGCAGCAGCTCGAGGATGTCGCCGCCGCCTTCGCGGACGCCGGGACGGACCAGGGCGCACAGGGCGTTGCGCGCAAACGGCCGGACCCGGTCGCCACGCCCCGCGGCGACGAGGGCGGCCGGGTGGCCGAGGTCGGCCGAGGCGAACAGGTGCGCCGCGGCATCGGCCTCGATGCGCTGGCGCAGCGTTCCCGACGGCCCGAAGGTGAAGGCGAGCTGGCCGTCGAAGGCAGCGGCAATCGCCCGGAACGCGCGGCTCCAGGCTGCCTGCGGCAAGGACGCGGATGGGCTCGTCGGGCAGGCTCAGCTCGCGGATGGGCTGGCGTTGGGGAAGAACAGCTGCTCGCCGTTGATCTTGAAGTCCGCGATCGCCTGCTGGCCCTCCGCACCGACCAGCCAGTCGACGAACTGCCTGGCCGAGATCGGCCTTCACGTTGGGGTGCTTGTCGGGGTTCACCAGGATCACGCCGTACTGGTTGAACAGCTTGGCGTCGCCCTGGACCAGGACGTCGAGGTCGCCGCGGTTCTGGAAGCTGAGCCAGGTGCCGCGGTCGGTCAAGCGCGTAGGCGTCCATGCCGGCGGCGGTGTTGAGCGTCGGCGCCCATGCCCGAGCCGGTCTCGCGGTACCAGGTGCCGCTCGCCGCCTTGGCGTCGACGCCGGCCGCCTGCCACAGCTTGCAGCTCGGCCTTGTGGGTGCCGCTGTCGTCGCCGCGCGAGGCGAACGGGCGCCTTGGCCGCGGCGATCTTCTGCAGGGCCGCCGTGACGTCGCTCATGCCGGCGACGCCGGCGGGATCGCCCTTCGGGCCGACGATGACGAAGTCGTTGTACATCACGTCGAAGCGCTTCACGCCCTGGCCGTCGGCGACGAACTTCTCCTCGTCCGGCTTGGAGTGCACGAACAGCACGTCGCCGTCGCCGTTGCGCGGCGTTCTTGATCGCCTGGCCGGTGCCGACCGCCACGACGCGGACCTCGATGCCGGTCTTGTCCTGTGAACAGCGGCAGCAGGTGCCCGAACAGGCCCGACTGCTCGGTCGAGGTGGTCGACTGGACGATGATGAACTTGTCGTCGGCGCGGACGGCGCCCTGCGGCAGCGTCAGGGCCAGCAGGGACGCCAGGAACAGGCGGCGCAACATGCGTGGGATCCTCCCGTCGTTGTGTTCAGATGACGATCCGGCCGGCGAGGTAGTCCCTGGCGGGCTGGCTCGCGGGCCGGTCGAAGAAGCGGGCCGCCGGGGTCGTGCTCGGCGACGCGGCCGCGGTGCAGGAACACGACCTCGTCGGCGAGGCGGCGCGCCTGGCCGAGATCGTGGGTGACCAGCACGATGGCGGTGCCGCGGGCGTGGGCCCCGGCGATCAGCTCCTCGACCGCCAGGGTCGAGGCCGGGTCGAGGCTGGCCGACGGCTCGTCGAGGAACAGGATCTCGGGCTCGACCGCCAGTGCCCGGACCAGGGCCAGGCGCTGCTGCTCGCCGCCGGACAGGACGCGCGCCGGCCGCGTCGCGTGCTCGACCAGGCGGCCCATGCGCAGGGCGGCGGCGACGCGCGGCCGGCGCTCCGCGGCCGGCAGGCCCCGGGCGGCCAGGGCGTAGTCGATGTTGGCGGCCACCGAGCGGCGCAGGAGCACGGGCTTTTGGAACACCATGGCCTGCCGGCGCGCGGATGGCACGGTCGGCCGGTCGGCCCTGCCACAGGATCTCGCCGGCGGTCGGTGCGATCAGCCCGTGCAGGAGGCGCAGGAGCAGGCTCTTGCCGGCACCGTTGGGGCCGATCACGACGGTGCGCCGACCGGGCTCCAGGACGAGGTCGATGCCGTCGATCAGGCGCCGGCCGCCGGCCTCGTACACCAGCCCGCGCGCCGCCAGCGGCAGGATGGTGCTGGCCGGCGGCGGCGGTGCTTCGACCAGCACGAGGCGGCGTGCCGGATCAGGCATAGGCGGCGCGCACGGCGGTGCGGCGCAGGGCCAGCACGCCCGCGTTCACGGCCACGGCCAGGCTGACCAGGATCAGGCCCAGCGCCAGGGCCAGAGCGAGATTGCCCTTGGACGTCTCGAGCGCGATCGTCGTCGTCATCACCCGGGTGACGTGGTTGATGTTGCCGCCGACGATGATCACCGCCCCCACCTCGGCGATCGCCCGGCCGAAGCCGGCCAGGGCCGCGGTCATCAGGCTGTAGCGGCCGTCCCAGAGCAGGGTCGCCACCGTCGCCAGCCGGCCGACGCCCAGCGAGCGCAGCTGCTCGGCATACTCGGCGTTGAGGTCCTCGATCACCTGCCGGCTCAGGGCCGCCACGATCGGCGTCACCAGCACGGTCTGGGCGATGATCATGGCCGTGGGCGTGTAGAGCAGCTGCAGCACGCCCAGGGGCCCGGCATTGGACAGGAGCAGGTAGACCAGGAGGCCCACCACCACCGGCGGCAGGCCCATCAGCGCGTTGACCAGGACGATGACCGCACCGCGGCCGGGGAAGCGGGCGACGGCCAGGAGCGGCACCCAGCGGCATGCCGATCAGGCAGGCCAGTGCCACCGCCACCAGGCTGACGCGGATCGACAGCAGCACGATCTGCACGAGCCCCGGATCGCCGCTGGCGATCAGCCCGAAGGCGAGCGCGAACGCCTGCCCGAAATCGCCCAAGACCGCCTCCGAACCTGACTGCAATCCATACCTGCAAGCCGGCAAGGAAGAGCACAGAACGCACTCGTCAGCCAGAGGCAAGGCGGTGAGTTGCCGGCATCGGCTTTCGCCGGTCGGCCCGGCACGCTATCCCCGGAACAGATCGGAACGGCGGAAGGCAGAACCATGGCAAAACAGCTCTTGCACCTGGTCCTGGGCGGCGAGCTCAAGGACCCGACCTCGAGCGAGTTCACCGATCTCGCCAAGGTCGACATCGTCGGGCTCTACCCGAACTACGCCGAGGCGCTGAAGGCGTGGCGCGGCAAGGCCCAGGCCACGATCGACAACGCCCACATGCGCTACTTCGTGGTGCACCTGCACCGGCTGCTCGATCCGGCGCACCCCGCCGAGCCGCAGGACGAATAGGCGGCCGCACCGCAAGAAGCGGATTGCCGCCCCCGGCCCGCATGGCATCCTCGCGGATCGCAGCGGAGGGACGGCGATGGATCGGGTGGCCGCGATCGATTGGCAGGAGGTGGCGGAGGGGCTCGACGCCCAGGGCTGTGCCGTGATCCCGGGGCTCCTCGACCCGGCGGCCTGCCGTGCCCTGGCCGATCTCTACGCCCAGCCGGGACGGTTCCGCAGCCGGGTGGTGATGGCCCGCCATGGCTTCGGCCGCGGCGAGTACCAGTACTTCGCCCACCCGCTGCCAGAGCAGGTGGCCGAGCTGCGGACCGCACTCTACCCGCCTTTGGCCGAGGTCGCGAACCGCTGGCAGGCGGCGCTGGGACAGGAGCGGCGCTTCCCGGACCGGCACGACCGGTTTCTCGCCCAATGCCACGCCGCCGGTCAGGCGCGACCCACGCCCTTGCTGCTGCAGTACGGTCCGGGCGACTTCAACTGCCTGCACCAGGACCTCTACGGCGAGCATGTCTTCCCGCTGCAGGTGGCGATCCTCCTGGCCGAGCCCGGCGTCGATTTCACGGGCGGCGAGTTCGTCCTGACCGAGCAGCGCCCCCGGCAGCAGTCACGGGTCGAGGTGGTGCCGCTGCGCCAGGGCGATGCCGTGGCGTTCGCCGTCCACGAGCGGCCGGTGCGCGGCACGCGCGGCAGCTACCGCGTGCGCCTGCGCCATGGTGTGAGCCGGGTGCGCAGCGGCCGCCGCCACACGCTGGGCATCATCTTCCACGACGCCGCCTAGGCTGCGGCGAGCAGCCGGGCAGGTGCCAGGGTGGCGGGGTCGATGGCCGTGAGCCGTGCCGGCACGCCCTCGCCCTGGATCAGCGCCGCGGAAAAGGCGGCCAGGGCCGGGGCGGTCTGGATGCCGTAGCCGCCCTGGCCGGCGAGCCAGAAGAAGCCCGGCGCGCGGGGGTCGAAGCCCGCCACCGGCGTCTTGTCGGGCGCGAAGCTGCGCAAGCCCGCCCAGCGGCTCTCGATCCGCCGGATCGGGAAGTCGAACGCGGTCTCGATCCGGTCGGCGCAGACCGCGACGTCGAACTCGTCGGCCTGGGCATCGCACGGCTCGGAGGGGGTCTCGTCCGCGGGCGAGCACAGGAGCCGGCCGGCATCCGGCTTCACGTACCACTCCTCCTCGATGTCGTTGATCATCGGCCAGCCGGCGACGCCGCTGTCCGCGGGCGGCTGGACGATGATCGCCGTGCGCCGCTTGGGCACGACGCCGAGTGGGCCGAGGCCGGCGAGGCCCGCGACCGTGTCGGCCCAGGCCCCCGACGCGTTGACCAGCACGGCGCAGTCGACGTCTCCTTCGCGCAGCTCGACCCGCCAGCCGCCGTCGCGCGGCGCGGGCGGCGACGAGGGCGGCGTCGGTGCGCAGGACCGCCCCGGCGGCGCGGGCACCGCGCAGGAAGGCCGCATGGATCGCGGCCACGTCGAGGTCGAGCATGGTGGGGTCGTAGAGGGCGGCCGCGATCCGCTCCGGGCGCAGGGACGGGACCCGCTCGCGGCAGCGCGCCGCGTCCCAGCGCTCGATCGAGGGCACGAAAGCGCGGGCGCGTTCGGCTTCCTCCTCCAGCACGGCCAGCTGGTCGTCGCGTGCGACCATCAGCACGCCCAGGGGCCGTGACAGGGGCTGCTCGGCGAAACCCGGCGGCGGCTCGCGGTAGAAGGGTGCCGAGGCGGCGGTGAGTGCGCGGATGGTCGCGTTGCCGTAGCTGCTGTGCAGGGTCGCCGCCGAGCGCCCGGTGCTGTGGTAGCCGGGCTGGGCTTCCTGCTCGAGCAGCAGCACGCGGCGCGCCGGCGCCAGCGCCCAGGCCAGCGAGGCGCCGGCCATCCCCGCACCCACGATCACCACGTCGAACTCTTCCATCGCGGGCCTTTCGGTCAGGCTGGGATCCCCAGCTCGGCAAAGCTCATGAACGGCACGGGCTCGCCGGGCCGCACCGTCGTGACGTCGGCCGCGAGCTCGATCAGCCCGTCCGCCTCGACCATCGAGGTCAGGATGCCCGAGCCCTCGCGCGCGATGCGATGGGCCGCCAGGCCGCCGCCCGTCCGTCGGCGAGGCGCCCGCGCAGATACTCGCTGCGACCGGCGCGCTTGGCGGCGGCGAACGCCGCGGGAACCGGCATGCCGACGGGCGTCCGCCAGGCGAAGCCGGCAAGCCGCAGCAGCACCGGCCGCGCGAACAGGAGGAAGCAGACCATGGTCGCGACGGGATTGCCGGGCAGGCCCACGAACACCGCCCCGCCGAGGCGGCCGAAGGCCAGCGGCCGGCCGGGCTTCATCGCGATCTGCCAGAAATCGAGCCGGCCATCACGCTGCACGGTACGGACGACATGATCCTCGTCGCCGCGCGAGGCGCCGCCCGTGGTGATGACCAGGTCGTGGCGGGCCGCGGCGTCCGCCAGGATGCGGGCGACGATGCCCGGGTCGTCGGGCGCGATGCCGAGATCGGTGACCGCCACCGGCAGGGAGCGCAGCAGTGCCGCCAGGATCGGGCGGTTGGCGTCGTAGACCCCGCCCGGCCGGTGCGGGTAACCCGGCTCCAGCAGCTCGTCGCCGGTCGAGAGGAGTGCCACCTTGAGCCGCGCGTAGACCGGCAGGGCGGCGAGACCCAGCTCGGCGGCGAGGCCGATCTCCTGCGGGCGCAGGCGGACACCGGCGGCGAGAACCGCCTGGCCGGCGCGGACGTCCTCGCCGGCGCGGCGGCGGTTGGCCCCGATCCTGAGGCCGCCCGGGACGGTGAGCGAGGTGCCGTCCAGCACCGCCTCCTCCTGCAGGGCCACGGTGTCCGCACCGGCCGGCATCACGGCACCGGTCAGGACGCGGACGGCCGCACCCGGCGGCAACGTCGCGGGATAGGGATGGCCGGCGGCGGCACGGCCCGGTGCCAGGGTCAGCCGCCCGCCCGCCTCGCCCATGCCGGGGGCGAAGGCGAAGGCGAAGCCGTCGACGGCGGCATTGTCGAAGGCCGGCACGTCGCGCGCGGCCACCAGGGGGGCGGCGAGGCAGCGGCCGGCGGCGGCTGCCAGCGGCACCTCCTCGACGCCCACCATCGGGGCGATGCGCTCGCGCAGGAGTGCCTGTGCCGTGGCGACCGGGATGCGGTCGCCGCCATAGGCGAAGCAGTCCTGGGCGAGCCGGGTCATGCCGGGGCGGCGAGGCCGAGGCGGGCGAGCACGAAGCCGGCGATGGCCGGCACGTCGTCGAGATCGAACTGCGGCAGGGGCGAATGCGGCAACGGCTCGTCGGTGGCCAGCGCCACGACCGTGGGGTCCTCGTCCGCGAGCAGAGGCGTGCCGCGCTCCTGGCGGTGCACCTCGATCTTGGGGTGGGGAAAGCGCTTGAAGCCCTCGACGATGACCAGGTCGACCGGCACTCATCCGCGCCAGGAGTGCGTCCAGCGGCGGTTCGGGCGCGCCGCGCAGCTCGTGGATCACCGCCCAGCGCCGGGTCGTGGCGAGCACGACCTCGTGGGCGCCGGCCTGGCGGTGGCGCCAGGTGTCCTTGCCCGGCTGGTCGAGGTCGACCTCGTGATGGGCGTGCTTGACCGTGGACACGCGCAGGCCCCGGGCGGTCAGGTGGGCGACCAGCCGCTCGACCAGGGTGGTCTTGCCGTTGTTCTTCCAGCCCACCACGCCGAATACCCGCATCCCGTCTGCTGCTGTCACCCGTGACCCCGACCGGTTAGGATGGGTGCACTGTGCAGCGGCGGCAACCGCCGGACAAGGAGAGCGGATGGCGGGCGAGGCGGAGTTGGACGCGCGCGGGCTCTCCTGCCCGCTGCCGGTGCTCAAGGCGCGCAAGCGGCTGCAGGCGATGGCGCCCGGCTCGCGTCTGCGCGTGCTGGCCACCGACCCGAAGGCGCCGGGCGATTTCCGGCTCTGGTGCGAGGAGAGCGGCCACCGCCTGCTCGAGCAGAGCCAGGACGGCGAGGTGTTCGTGCTGGTGCTCGAGCGCGCCTAGCCGGCCAGCGACCGGTCCGCGAGCGTGGCGGTGGCGAGCCAGCCAACGACCGCATGCAGGGCGTCCGGCGGCCGCGCGCCCTGGTCGATGGCCTCGCGGTAGACCGCGAGCTGCCGGTCGGCGCTGGTGCCCTCGATCAGGATCGTGCGCAGGCCGCCCAGCTCGTCGGCACAGCCCAGCTCGCGCGCGTCCTCGTGCAGGAGCTCGATCAGCTCGCCCACGAGCTCGGCCACGGGCCGGAGCCGGCCGGCGGCGAAGTCGGCGAGCTCGGCCTCGATGCCGTGCCGCTGGGCGCGCCACTTGTTCTCCTCGATCAGGATCCGGCGGTAGGCGCGCCAGGCCTGGTTGCGGGTGCGCAGGCGCCAGAGATGGTGCAGCAGGGACTGGTAGAGTGCGGCGAGGCTGGCCGCATGGTCCAGATCCGTGCAGACGTCGGTGACCCGCAGCTCCAGGGTCGGGTGGTTCGCCGACGGCCGGACGTCCCACCAGATCTGCGAGGCATCGTCGACCAGGCCGGTCTCGGCCAGGGTCGTGACCAGGTGCTGCCAGTCGCGCCAGCTTTCCAGACGCTCGGGGGCGCCGGAGCGCGGCAGCACGTCGGCGATCGCCGGCCGGTAGGCCTTCAGCCCGGTGTCGTGGCCGCTCCAGAATGGCGAGCTCGTGGACAGTGCCAGGAGGTGGGGCAGGAAGTAGGCGACCTGGTTCATCAGGTCGATCCGCAGGTCCTCGTCCTCGATGCCGGCATGGATGTGCATGCCGCTGATCAGCTGGCGACGGGCCAGCATCTGCAGGTCCTCGGTGAGGACGCGGTAGCGCTCCTTGTCCGTGCTCTGCTGGTCGGTCCAGGAGGCGAACGGGTGGGTGGAGGCGGCCATGATCGCCATGCCGTGGGCACGCGCCACGTCGGCCACGGTCCGCCGCAGCCGCGCGAGCTCGTCCCGAGCGGCGGCGACGGTGGCGCAAGGCTGGTGTCGCGACCTCGACCTGCGCCTGCAGCAGCTCGGGGGTGACCTGCCCGCCCAGCGCGTCGCGGCAGGCGGCCATGAAGGCGGGGTCGGGCGAACGGACGAGGTCGCCGCCCACCGGGTCGATCAGCAGGTATTCCTCCTCGATGCCCAACCGCAGGCTGGGTGCCCTGGTCGCCATGGCCGTCTCCTCGCGCTCGCCGCCAAGGCTAAGCTTGCCGGCCGCCCGGACGTTCCCAGGCTCAGGCGAGGGGCGAGTCCTGGGTCGCGTGGCGCCAGGAGATCAGGCCGCCGGCGCGGTCGAGATTGTCGCCGGCGAAGATCCGGTAGAGCGCGGGGTCGCGCAGCGGCCCGTGCAGGACGTCGTGGACGATTTCTGCATACCGGAGAGCGCCGTCACTGGTGGCGATCTCGTCCTGGCGCAGCTCGAACATGATATGCGGCAGCCGGGTCCGCTGGGCGTGGAACTGCACCGTGAAGCCGAAATCGCGCAGGCCGGAGTAGGGTTGATTGTCGCCGACGACGAGATCGCCGCGCGTCTCCAGCGCTGTGAGGACCGGTGCCGCGAGCCGGCGGTCGCCGCGCCAGAGCACGCCCACCTGCCAGGGGCGGTCCTCCCCGTTCATGCGCGGCGTGAAGCTGTGCATGGCGACCACCGCCGGGACACGGCCGGCACGCCGGAACCCGGCGATGTGGCGGGCGACGGCGCGGTGGTAGGGCAGGAAGTAGCGGCGCACGCGCTCGAGCCGGGCGGCCGCGGTCAGGCCCTGGTTGCCGGGGACCACGCAGCCGTCGCTGATCTCGGGGATCGAGGTCAGGGTGCCTGGGCGCCGGTTGGGGTCGATCACCAGCCGCGAGACGTGGTTGAGCAGTGCCGGTGCGTCCAGCGCCCGGGCGAGCGCGCGCGTCACCTCGGCGGCCCCGATGTCCCAGCCGATGTGCCGCGCCAGGGCGTCGTCGCTGAGGCCCAGCTGCTCCAGCTCGGGCGGGACGTGGCGGCCGGCATGGTCGCACAGCAGCAGGACCGGTGCGGCGCCGTCGGGATTGAACAGCTCGAGATGGGTGGCCGGGGGCAGGAGCGTGGTGCGCATCCGCACCGACTAGGTCAGCGCGGCGGGCTTGGGAAGCCCGGCTGCAGCGCGGGTGTGGCGGGATTGCACCAAATATGAGCGGGGGACTGGCCATTTCTACGTACAGGCGAGCGGCAAGATGGACTCTGCACGCGCGATCCGTTTACAAAGCCGAGCATCGACGGTTCGGAAAACGCTTGCCCATGCACGAACAGCGAGGTGCGGCTTGATCCCGCGGCGCAGCTTTGCCGCCGGGCTCGCCAGTGCTGCCTGCGTGGCCGGCCTCGGCCGTGCCGTTCCCGCACTCGCGGCGGTGAAGCCGGCCAAGGCCGACCGGATCATCGTCGCCAAGGGCGAGCGGCGGCTCTACCTCCTGCGCGACGGCGAGGTGCTGCGCAGCTACCTCGTGGCGCTGGGGCGCCAGCCCCGCGGCACCAAGCTCTACCAGGGCGACGGGCGCACGCCGGAAGGCACCTACGAGATCACCGCCTTCAACGCGCAGAGCCGCTTCCACCGCTCCTTGCGCGTCTCCTACCCCAACGAGCACGACCGGGCGGTGGCGCGGGCCCTGGGCCAGGCGGCCGGCGGCGACATCATGGTCCACGGGCTGGCGCCCGAGCGGCGCAACTTCCAGAACGAGCACTGGCGCTACAACTGGACCAATGGCTGCATCGCCGTCGGCGATGCGGAAATCGAGGAGATCTGGCAGCGGGTGGAGGTCGGGACGCCGATCGAGATCCGGCCATGATCCCCGCTGCGCGCCATCGCGCCGACCTGCCCGGAGAATTCGGGACGCGGGCAGGGTCGGCGGTTCGCGGCGGGGCCGTTCCGATGCTAGGTTGCGAAGGTTTTATTCCGCACGTGCGGACATGGAGAGAAGTGAGATGACCAAGCTGCACACCCTGGCGCCGGCTGCGGCGGCCGTGGCGCTTCTGGCCCTCGGCGGCTGCGCCACCAAGGGGGACATCGAATCGCTGCGGTCCGAGATCGCCGGCCTGCGCTCCTCGATCGAATCGGTCGACGCCAAGGCCACCCGTGCTGAGGCCGACGCCCAGCGCGCCGCCGCCGATGCCGCGGCCGCCGAGGCTTCCGCCGCCACGGCGAGCCAGAAGGCCGACCAGATCTTCCGCGCCGGCCTGCGCAAGTAGGAACGGCCGGCGAGGTGCGTCCCTGCACCTCGCCGGGTCCGGCCGTCCGTGGCGGACGACCGCCATGCGGCCTTGACCTGCCGGCCGCCGCCCCGAGATAGGGACGGACGATACTGGAACAGATCATGGCTCCGACCGTGCACGCCGATTTCCGCCTGACCCGCCGCGCCGTCGTCGGCACCCTGCTGGCCTCGGCGTCGCTGGCCCTGCTGCCGGCGGCCGGTGCGCGTGCCGAGTACCGGACCGGCGACCTCATCGGCGAGCCGACCTTCTACGTCACCCGCGGCGACGAGAACCTGCTCGACATCGCGATGGAGCGTAATCTCGGCATGCCCGAGATCTCGGCACTCAATCCCGGTGTGGATCCCTGGGTGCCCGGTGCGGAGACCCTGATCTCGCTGCCGACCCAGTTCATCCTCCCCGACGCGCCGCGCCAGGGCATCGTGATCAATTACGGCGACCTGCGGCTCTACCACTACCGCAAGGACGGCTCGGTCCAGACCTACGCCATCGGCGTCGGCCGCGACGGGTTCGAGCTCAAGTTCGGCAAGACCAAGATCGTGCGCAAGGCCGAGCGGCCGACCTGGTACCCGACCGAGTCCACCCTGCGCGACAAGCCGTGGGTCGGCACCGTGGTGCCGCCCGGGCCGGACAACCCGCTGGGGCTGTACGCCCTCTACCTGGGCTGGCCGACCTACCTCGTCCACGGCACCAACATGCCCTACGGCGTGGGACGCCGGGTCAGCCGCGGCTGCATCCGCATGTACCCGAGCGGGGTCGAGCAGCTGTTCGCGCAAGTGCCGGTGGGCACGCCGGTGACGGCCGTCAACCAGACGCTCAAGCTCGGCTGGCACATGGGCGAGCTCTATCTCGAGGCCCAGCCCGACTTCGCGCAGATCGACGAGCTCGAGGAGACGCAGGGGATCAGCCCGCGGCCGGTCACGTCCGAGGACCGTCAGCTGATCCTGGACCGCGCCGGGCCCGAGGCCTACCGGATCGACTGGGCCCTGGCCGAGGCCGAGCTGGTCAAGCGCCGGGGCATCCCGGTCCAGATCACCCGGCCGGGCGTGGTCCCGCCCGCAGAGCCGCAGGCGGCGGTACCGCCGGCGGCCGTCCAGGCACCGGCCGAGGTCGCGCAGGGCGGCACGCCCGGTGGGCTCTACTGAGCCGCACGCACGGGTTTTCCCGACTTATCCCCAGGCCGCCGCTTGCGCCGCGAGCGATTGATCGGCTTTAGCCTGCCGTCAGGGGCAGCTCAGCCGGGCTCCAGCCGTCGCGCGCGCCGCGCCGCGACTTCTCCCGACTTGTCCACAGGTCCCTGTCGCCGCTGATCCGGATCGCGGCGGATCAACTCCACGCCGGAAAGAAAAGTGGCCCGGGGGCAAGCCCCCGGGCCCAGTGTGGAGGAGAATACAAGAAGAACGCCCCGCTTGCCCGACGGGACGTATGCGTACCCTTAGCTACAACCGGTGGTCGAGCCGCAGGTATCGCATTTCAGGCAGGTGCCGTTCCGCACCAGCGTGAAGTTGCCGCAAGCGGAGCAGGGGTCGCCGACATAGCCCTTCAACCGGGCCATCTGCGCCTGCGCCGCGCGGCTGTTCGTGCCGCCCGCCGACAGCTCCGACACCGTGGTCGAGCCGCCGGACGAGCCGGATCTGGTCATGGTCTCGGTGACCGCACCACCGCCGGCGAGCAGCCGGAGGTTGCCGCGGACGAAACCGGTGGAAGCGATCTGACGCACCGCCTCGCTTCCCATATCGCCCTCCGACACCCCCTTGCCAAGGGCGTCGTGGCGCATGTCGGCGGGCTCCACGTTCGCGAGATCGGTGCGCTCCAGGTAGGAGATCGCGAGCTCGCGGAAGATGTAGTCCAGCACCGAGGTCGCGAGCTTGATGGTGTCGTTGCCCTGCACCACGCCCGAAGGCTCGAAGCGGGTGTAGGAGAACGCCTCCACGAACTCCTCGAGCGGCACGCCGTACTGCAGGCCGATCGAGATCGCGATCGCGAAATTGTTCATCAGCGAGCGGAAGGCGGCACCTTCCTTGTGCATGTCGACGAAGATCTCGCCGAGCGTGCCGTCCTCGTACTCGCCGGTGCGCAGATAGACCTTGTGGCCGCCGACCACCGCCTTCTGGGTGTAGCCCTTGCGCCGGCTCGGCAGCTTGCGGCGCTCGTGGATCCAGCGCTCGACGATGCGCTCGGTGACCTCGACCACCCGCTGCACCTGCGGGCGCTCCTCGGCCTCGTCCTCCTCGATGTCCTCCGGCAGCATGGCCGCCAGCGGCTGGCTGAGCTTCGAGCCGTCGCGGTAGAGCGCCAGCGCCTTCAGCCCCAGCCGCCAGCCCTCGAGATAGGCCGCCGCGCAGTCGCGGACGCTGGCCCTGGCCGGCATGTTGATGGTCTTGGAGATCGCACCCGAGATGAAGGGCTGGGCCGCCGCCATCATGTGGATGTGGCTCGCCACCGACAGGAAGCGCTTGCCCTTGCGGCCGCACGGGTTGGCGCAGTCGAACACCGCCAGATGCGCCTCCTGCAGGTGCGGCGCGCCCTCGATGGTCATCGCCCCGCAGCAGTAGGTGTTCGCGGCCTCGATGTCGTCGCGCGAGAAGCCCAGCACCCGCAGCAGGTCGAACGCGGGATCCTCGATCTGGGCCTGGCTCAGCCCCAGCGTCCCGGTGAGGAAGGCGTCGCCGACCGCGTAGCGGTTGAACACGTACTTGATGTCGAACGCGGTCGGCAGCATCGCCTCGAGCTTCTGCAGCACCTCGTCGCCGAAGCCCTTGGCCGCCAGGGTCGCATGGTTGACCGCGGGTGCGCCGACCAGCGTGCCGTGGCCCACGGCATAGAGGCCGATCGCCTCGATCTCCGCCGGCGTGTAGCCCAGCGTGGCCAGCGCCGTCGGCACCATGCGGTTGATGATCTTGAAGTAGCCGCCGCCGGCCAGCTTCTTGAACTTCACCAGCGCGAAATCGGGCTCGATGCCGGTGGTGTCGCAGTCCATCACCAGGCCGATCGTCCCGGTGGGTGCGATCACCGTGGTCTGCGCGTTGCGCACGCCATGGCGGTCGGCCATGGCCAGCGCGTCGTCCCAGGCCGCGCGCGCGGCTTCCACCACGGCCCGAT
Source organism: uncultured Alphaproteobacteria bacterium (assembly GCA_963769465.1). Taxonomy (GTDB): domain Bacteria; phylum Pseudomonadota; class Alphaproteobacteria; order Geminicoccales; family Geminicoccaceae; genus Benzoatithermus. The sequence goes on along the minus strand of CAVYMA010000033.1, from coordinate 24,929 downwards.
CCGGGCAGCGGGCGGCATCCAGCGGGACGGGCAGGGTGCGCAGGCCCTCGTAGCCCCTGGTTTCGGACCAGGCCGCCCGGCGATGGTTGCGCAGGACCCGCAAGACGTTCTCGCGATCGCCGGCATAGCCCGGGAACGGGCCCAGGGCTTCGGCCATCTCGGCCGACACCTTGTAGGAGGTGCCGGTCATCAGCGCGGTGATCGCACCGGCCAGCGCCCGGCCCTCGTCGCTGTCGTAGCCGAGCCCGCAGGCCATCAGGAGACCGCCGAGATTGGCGTAGCCGAGGCCCAGCGTGCGGAAGCGGTAGGACAGCTCGGCGATCCGGGCGGCCGGGAACTGGGCCATCAGCACCGAGATCTCGAGCACGACCGTCCACAGCCGCACGGCATGGACGAAATCGTCCACCGCCAGGCTGCCGTCCTCGCGCCGGAAGCAGATCAGGTTCAAGGACGCCAGATTGCAGGCGGTGTCGTCCAGGAACATGTATTCCGAGCAGGGATTGGACGCGTTGATCCGTCCCGCGGTCGGGCAGGTGTGCCAGTCGTTGATGGTCGAATCGTACTGGATGCCGGGATCGGCACTGGCCCAGGCGGCGGTCGCCATCTTGCCCCAGAGATCCTCGGCCTTGAGGGTCTTGGTGACCTTGCCGTCGATCCGCCGCGTCAGCTGCCAGTCGCGCTTCTCCAGCACGGCCTGCATGAACTCGTCGCCGACGCGCACCGTGTTGTTCGAGTTCTGGCCCGACACGGTGAGGTAGGCGTCGCTGTCCCAGTCGGCGGCATAGGTCGGGATCTCGATCCCGGTGTAGCCCTGGCTGGCGTAGAGGATGACCTGCTGGATCGCACCCTCGGGCAGGAGCGAGCGGCGCGCCTCGCGCACGGCCTTGCGCAGGGCCGGGTTCTCGCCGGCATCGAACCGGTCGGCACCGACATAGGCCGGGTCGTGGCAGGCGGCCATGATCGCCGCGGCGTGCTGCTTGAACAGGCGGGAGCCGGCCACCAGGGCCGCGACCTTCTGTTCCTCGAGCACCTTCCAGTCGATGAAGTTCTCGATGTCGGGATGATCGGCGTCGACGATGACCATCTTCGCGGCGCGCCGCGTGGTGCCGCCGGACTTGATGGCACCGGCCGCACGGTCGCCGATCTTGAGGAAGCTCATCAGGCCCGAGCTCTTCCCGCCGCCCGACAGGCGCTCGCCCTCGCCGCGCAGGCTGGAGAAGTTGGTGCCGGTGCCGGACCCGTACTTGAACAGGCGCGCCTCGCGGACCCACAGGTCCATGATCCCGCCCTCGTTGACGAGATCGTCCTGCACGCTCTGGATGAAGCAGGCATGCGGCTGCGGGCGCTCATAGGCCGAAGCCGAGGGCCGGACCTTGCCGTTCGCCTCGTCGACGTAGAAGTGACCCTGCGCCGGGCCGTCGATGCCATAGGCCCAATGGAGGCCGGTGTTGAACCATTGCGGGGAGTTGGGCGCCGCCATCTGCGCCGCCAGCATGTAGCGCAGTTCGTCGTAGAACGTACGCGCATCGTTCTCACTGGCGAAGTAGCCGCCCTTCCAGCCCCAATAGGTCCACGTACCTGCGAGGCGATCGAAAACCTGGGCGGCGCTGGTCTCGCCCCCGTAGCGCTCAGCCTCGGGCAACTCAGCCAGGGCGCTCTCGTCGGCGACCCGGCGGCACAGCCACGCCGGCACCGACTTCTCACGCACCGGCTTAAGGCGGGTCGGGATTCCGGCCTTGCGGAAGTACTTCTGCGCCAGAACGTCGATCGCCACCTGCGACCAGGCGGCAGGTGCTTCCAGCGCGTCGAGCCGGAACACCACCGAGCCGTCCGGGCTCCGGATCTCGCTCGTGGCCAAGCGGAATTCAATCGCCGCATAGGGCGATTCGCCTGCACGCGTGAACCGGCGTTGGATCGCTAGGGGCACTCTTCTCCTCCTACCTGACAGTAGATTGTTCTCGACATGTTCGTCAAACCAATTCTGCCGTCCTGGATCCCTCGGGCAACGGGGTCCGGCGGGAGCTGATCGCGATCAACTCAACCCTTACTTTAGAGATGGTCCGGCTGATCCGCAATCGACGCCACCGCGTTGTCCACAGGTTCCACAGGATGGGAGAACTCGTTTCGGGGGCAAATCGACCGTCCTGGCGGCTGCCCGGCCCGGCGATCTGGCCCTCAACCAAGATATGGTAGTCCGAGGCCGTTTCGAACACAAGAGCTGGTTTGGGCGGCCGATCAGGCCGGAGAGGCGCGCGGGCGAAGGTCAACAACGATCAGGCGGCTGGAGGAAGGCTTGAGGCCGGCTAAGGCCGGGATGGTGGACGTCGACTATGCACCGATCCAACGGCGCGGACCAGCAAACGATCCCCAACTGTGGCGAGTTATCCACATCTTCCACCGCCGGCAGCGTCAGGCTGCCCCCTGGACAGCGGGCGGCACGTCGCGATAGTGCCCGCGGCAGATGCAGGTCGGGAGCCGACAACCGTGCTGAAGTGGCTGCGCTCGAACAATCTGGGCACGTACATCCTGACCCGCTTCAAGGGCGATCCGGTCGGCGAGGACGAGTTCGGCAACCGCTACTACCGGATCAAGGGTGCCCGCGACTGGCGCGCCGAGCGCCGCTGGGTGGTCTTTGCCGGCGACATCGAGGCCGACGGCAGCCTGGTGCCGCCGGGCTGGCACGCCTGGCTCAACCATTCGCGCGAGAAGCCGCCCAGCGAGGACCCGCTGCCTACCAAGCGCTGGGAAAAGGAGCATCAGCCCAATCTCAGCGGCTCGCTGCAGGCCTACGTGCCGCCCGGGCACGAGCGCCGCGGCGGCCAGCGGGCCCCGGCTACGGGCGACTACGAGGCGTGGCGGCCGTGACCGCCGGCAGCTCGAGCCGGTAGCGCTCCAGGTCGAGCAGGGCCTCCAGCACCTCGGGCGGCTGGGCGCCGGCGATGACGTGGTCGTCGCCGAACACCGTCACCGGCACCCCGCCGATACCGAGCGCGAAGGCGCGCTCGTGGGCCGTGACCACGCGATCGGCCGCGGCGGGACCGGCCGCCGCCGCGATCTCGCCCGGATCGAGGCCGATCTCGCCGCCGATGCGTGCGAGCACCTGCGCGTCGCCGATGTTGGCCCCTTCGGCGAAGAAGGCGTGGAACAGGGCGCCCGCGGCCTGCAGCTCCCGGCCATGCTCGGCCGCGGCCAGCACCAGCGCATGCGCCGCCAGCGTGTTGGGCTGGGCGCGGATCGCGCCGAAGGCAAACGGGATGCCCTCGCGGTCGCCGACCTGCACGACGCGCCGGTGCACGCCGTAGGCCTGCGCCACGCTGCCGAAGCGCCGCTCGAGATACTGCGTCCGTGTCACCCCGCGCGGCGGCAGATGGGGATTGAGCAGGAAGGGGTGCCAGGTCATGGCCCCGCCGGCCACGGCCAGCGCCCGCTGCAGCCGCATGAACGCGATGTAGCACCAGGGGCAGACCAGGTCCGCGATCAGGCAGACCAGCGGTGCGGGCTGCAGCAGGCTGCGCGGCGCCGCGGTGGCCAGCGCCGCGCGCATGGTCAGGTCGCGCTCCGGCGTCCCCGCGGTCACGCGTCCACCTCGGGCAGGCCCCAGATCCGCGGGGTGGCGAACTCGATGCTGTTGCCGGCGGGGTCGCGCACATAGAGCGAGCGGCCGCCGCGCGGCCATGCCTGCTCGTGCTCGATCGCGATGCCGTGACCGGCCAGATGTTCCCGCCAGGCGCCCAGTGCCGCCTCGGCCACCGCGAAGCAGGCATGGCCGGGACCGGTCGCACCGTGCGGCGGGACCGTGCGGTTGCGGCCGGCGGCCAGCGGATCGAAGATCAGGAGCATGGCCGGGCCACAGCGGTAGAAGCGGAACAGGCCGGGCTGGCTGCTGTCCAGGGTGAGCCCCAGCACGCCGCCGTAGAACCCCTCGGCCGCGTCGAGGTCCGCGGCGTAGAGGACGGTCTCCAGAACCCCGGCGATGGGCTCCATCTATCCGCCCTCCACCGATGGCCGTTCACGGGCGTCCGAAGCAAGCGTATGCTGCGCCGTATATTCGACCATGCCGGGAGAACCGCGATGTTCGAGTCCGCGGCCGTGCTCGCCGCCGCCTTCGCCCAGCATCTGGTCGACGACTTCCACCTCGTCTACGGCAAGCGCGATCCCGACCACGGCCCGGTCATCCGCGCCATGGCGCAGCTGGCGGTCGAACGGATCTCGGCGAGCGACGCTCTCTATCACGACGTCCAGCATACCATGATGGTGACCCTGGTCGGCCAGACGATACTGCGCGGCCGGATCATGGTCGAGGAGGTGACGCCGGAGGACTGGCTGCATTTCACGGTGGCCACCTTGTGCCACGACCTGGGCTATCTGCGCGGCGCCTGCCCGGGCGACGGCGACGGCCAGTACGTGATCGACGACGACGGCACCACCATCGAGGCGCCGCGCGGCGCCTCGGACGCGTTCCTCGCGCCGTACCACATCGAGCGCGGCAAGCTGTTCGTCCGCCACCGCTGCCGGCTGATCAAGCATCTCGACCCCGAGCGCATCGCCCGGGCGATCGAGCTCACGCGCTTTCCCATCCCCGACGGGACCGAGTACCAGGACACGGCGAGCGAGGCGGCGCTGGTGCGCGCCGCCGACCTGATCGGCCAGCTGGGCGACCCCAGCCACACCCGCAAGCTCAACGCGCTCTACTACGAGTTCGTCGAGACCGGGATGGCCGCACAGCTGGGCTACAACTCGCCCGCCGACCTGGCCGAGCAGTACCCCAAGTTCTTCTGGGCGCACGTCGAGCCCTACCTCGTCACCGCGCTCGAGCATCTCGAACGTACGGTCAGCGGCAAGCAGTGGATCGCCCAGCTCTACGCCCACGTCTTCGTGGAGGAGCACCGGCTGCGCCGGCTCGGCCCCGAGCGGGCCCAGGTCGCGGACGGCTAGCTCAGGCCGCGCGCTCCAGCGTGGCGCTGAACTCGGCCGGCACGCGCAGGGTCTGCAGGACGACGCAGTAGCGCTCGGTCAGCTTGAGCAGGCTCGCGAGCTGCTCCTCGCTGGCATCCGTGTCGAGGTCGAAGCGCAGGCGGATCGCGCGAAAGCCCACGGGCGCATCCTTGGCGACGCCCAGCGTGCCGCGGAAATCGAGGTCGCCCTCGACGCCGACGGTACCCTTGCGCACGTCGATGCCGAGCGCCGTCGCCACCGCGGACAGGGTCACGCCGGCACAGGCGGCCAGGGCCTCGAGCAGCATGTCGCCCGAGCAGGCCTGCAGGCCGGAGCCGCCCGAGGCGGGGTGCAGGCCGGCCTCGACCAGGGCACGCCCGGTCTCGACGCGGCAGGCCAGGTTCTCCTGGCCGATCTCGCCCTTGGCGCGCAGGGTGACCACGGCGGCATCGGGCTGGTCGCGGTAGCGGGACTTGATCGGCGCCTGCAGCTCGCGCAGCTGGTCGACGTTCATGCGAGGGCTTCCTTGGTTGAGGCGGCGGTTCAGGCCGCGGCGGACAGCTCGGCCGTTGGCCCGTGCGGCAGCTCGGCGAACAGCAGCTCGCGCAGCCGGGCCAGGGCCAGGCCGTCGCGCGGCCGGGGACGCGGCAAGGGTACCGGAAGCTCGAGCCGGATGCGACCCGGCTGGCCGCCCAGGACCACGACGCGGTCGGCGAGGAACAGGGCCTCGTCGAGATCGTGGGTGACCAGGACCATGGTCGGCCGGTCGCGGTCCCACAGGCTCACCAGCTCCTCCTGCAGGGACTGGCGGGTGAGCGCGTCGAGGGCGCTGAACGGCTCGTCGAGCAGCAGCACGGAGGGGCGGGTGACCAGGGCACGGGCCAGCGCCGCACGCTGCGCCATGCCGCCGGACAGGGTCTTGGGCAGCGCATCGGCGAAGCGGGCGAGGCCGACGCGGGCGATCTCCTCGGCCGCACGGCGCTCGCGCTCGGCCCGCGGCAGCTGGCGCGACAGGCCGAAGGCGACATTGTCGGCGACCCGCAGCCAGGGCATCAGCCGCGGCTCCTGGAACACCACGCCGACCTTGGGCGAGGGGCCGGTGAGCGGCGTGCCGTCGAGTGCTATGCGCCCGGCGCTCGGGGCGTCGAGCCCTGCCACCAGGCGCAGGAACGTGCTCTTGCCGCAGCCGCTGGCACCGATCACGGCCAGGATCTCGCCCTCGGCCACGCGCAACGACATCTCGCCCAGGGCGACGTGGCCGTTGGGGAAGCGCTTGGCGATGCGGTCGACCTCGAGCATGGCGCTACTCCTGCGGCACGAAGCCGTCCTGCCAGCGCACGAGGCGCCGGGTCAGGAGGACGACCAGGGAATCGGTGAGCTTGCCCAGGATCGCGAACAGGACCAGGGCCCCCAGGATCTGCGCGGCGTTGCCGACCATCTGGCCGTCGAGCAGGAGATAGCCCAGGCCCTCCGAGGCGCCCATGAGCTCGGCGGCGATCACGAACATCCAGGCGAGCCCGAGCCCGCCGCGCACGCCGGTGAGCCAGGCGGGCAGGGCGGCCGGCACCAGGATCCGCCGGATCAGCGCCCATGGACCGAATTGATAGACGCGGCCGACCTCGACCAGCTTGCGGTCAACCTCGTGGATGCCGGTCATGAGCGACAGATAGACCGGGAAGAAGGCCCCGACCGCGATCAGCATCACCTTGGAGGCCTCGAAGATGCCGAACCAGAGGATGAAGATCGGCACCCACGCGATCGAGGGGATGGCGCGCAGCGCCTGCAGGGTGGGATCGAGGATCTGGCGGGCGCGGGTCGAGAACCCGGTGAGCGCGCCCAGCAGGGTGGCGACGACGAGGCCGAGCCCGAAGCCGGCCGCCACGCGCCACAGCGTGGCGGCGAGGTGGCGCGGGAGATCGCCGGTGCGCCACAGCTCGGCCAGGGTCTCGGCCACCCGTGAGGGCGGCGGCAGGAGCCGCGCCTCGATCCAGCCCATGCGGGCGGCGAACTCCCAGACCGCCGCCACCGTCAGCGGCAGCAGCAGCCCCAGGAGCCAGGGATGGAGCAGCAGGGAGCGCGCCGCGGGCTCCGCCGGCGCGGATGCCTCGCCCGTGGCCGGGACGCTCAGCCGCTCCAGCGCCACGCTCATTGCCCGGGGACGACCTTGGCGGCGAAGGCAGGCTCGAGCAGCGTGGCGACGGTGGCCTCCACGTCGACGTCGGCCTTGATGATCTCCGCACCCTGCAGCGCCTTGCCGGCCGCGACGATGGTCTCACGCTGCGCGTCGCCGGGCTGCGGCGACACGAACTGGGTGCGGCCCAGCTGCTTGGCGGCCACCGGCTCCGGCAGCTTCGCGGCCGCTGCCAGGATCTTGGCGAGCTGCTCGGGATTGGCCAGCGCCCACTGGCGGCCCTTCTCGTAGGCCGCGAGCACCTTCTCGACCACGTCGGGATGCTCGGCCGCGAACGCCTCGCGGACGTTGAGCACGCCGTAGGTGTTGGCGTCCGGGTTGCGGAAGAACAGCGGGTAGCCCTGCGAGATCTCGACGTCGGCCATCATCGGATCGAGGCCGGCCCAGGCGTCGACGTCGCCGCGCTCGAGTGCCAGCCGGCCCTGGTCGTGCTGCAGCAGGACCAGGTCGACGTCGCCGGCCTTGAGGCCGTGCTGGTCGAGTGCGCGCAGGAGGAAGATGAACGGATCGGTGCCCTTGGTCACCGCGATCCGCTTGCCCTTCAGGTCCTCGACCTTGGTGATCCCGGTGTCGGGCCGGGTGACCAGCGCGGTCCATTCCGGCTTGGAGTAGACCCAGACCGATTCGATCGGGTTGCCGTTGATCTTGGCGAGCAGTGCGGCGGCACCGGCGGTCGAGCCGAAATCGAGGCTGCCGGCGTTGAGGAACTCGAGCGCCTTGTTGGAGCCCAGGCTCTGCACCCAGCGGACCTCGATCCCGTCCGCCTTGAGCGCCTCCTCCAGCCAGCCCTCCTGCTTGAGGACGAGGCTCACCGGGTTGTAGTACGCCCAGTCGAGCGTGACCGTATCGAGATCGGCCGCCAGGGGCGCGCGCGTGGGGCCGGCAAGGAACAGGGCGGCGCAGGCGGCGCCCAGATGCAGCATCAGCCGACGGGAGAGCATGTCGAGGCCTTTCCTTGGCGCGGTTGGACACCGGCAGCCCCGATCTAATCCACACGAGCCGAATGTCAACTCGGACATAATCCAAGTATGTCATGTGGAATAGATGGGCGCCGGTGTAAGTCGACTGAACCTATCGTCTTTTTCTAGAAAGACAACCCGGCCTGGGTCACGCGCGGGCGCCGGCGTAGAAGACCTTGCGCCAGGGGTAGATCGAGACCGAGGAGAACAGCCCGGCCTGCGAGAACGGATCGCCCGCGACGAAGGCCTCGACCTCGGTGCGGTCGTCCAAGTCGAAGACGATCAGGCTGCCCACCGGCGTGGCCGCGTCATCGGCCAGCACGGCACCGCCGGCCAGCAGCTTGGCGGCATGGCCGTCGAGATAGGCCAGATGGGCGGGACGGTTGTCGGCGCGCAGGCTGCCGGCGTCGGTGCGGTCGATGGCGAGGATGGCGAAGGGCATGGCGGTTTCTCCCTGGTTGGCGTGACGCGTTGTGATCGCCTGGTCACACGGGCGCTGCGATGGCGTGCAGCGCGTGCGGCTGCTCACAGATTGTTAACGGCTCGGGTGCGATGACCCCGTCCATGCCGGAATGCGGCCTGGACAGGGGTCATGTTGGCGCGGTTCGTGGTCTATCTCTACGTCGTCCTGATGGGTGTAGGCTTCCTTCTCGAGCGACCCATGGAACTGGCGGTCGCGATCGGGCCCTGAGCGCTCAGGCGAGGTCATCGCCGACCGCGGGCAGGCCAAGGCGGCGCGCGACCTCGTCGGCCAGCGGCCAGGAGGCGGTAAGCCCCGGGCTCTCGATCCCGAACAGCTCGACCAGCCCTGCGACGCCATGCTCGGCCGGGCCGGCAAGCATGAAGTCTGCACCGGGCGAGCCGGCCGGGCCGAGCTTGGGACGGATGCCCGCATAGTCGGGGACCAGCGCGCCGTCGGGCAGGGCGGGCCAGTATTGGCGCACCGCGGCGTAGAACACCTCCGCGCGCCGGGGATCCACCGGATAGTGGAGCGCCTCGACCCATTCCGTGTCGGGGCCGAACCGGCAGCGTCCGGCGAGGTCGATGGTGACGTGCACCCCGAGACCGGCATGCTCCGGAACGGGATAGATCAGGCGCGAGAAGGGCGAACGGCCGGCGAGGCCGTAATAGTTGCCCTTGCAGTAGAAGGTGCCGGGGAGCGCTGGAGGTGTCGCGGCCGGCAAAGCTCCGGGCGAGGGCGGGTGCCGCAAGGCCGGCGCTGTTGACGACGAAACGGGCGCGCAGGCGCGTGGGTGCTGCCCCGCCGACCTCCAGCACGATACCGTCGCCGGCGCACTCGGCCCGCTCCAGCGGACTCTCCAGGGCGAGCACCGCACCGTGCGCCTCGGCGTCGGCGAGGTAGGCGAGCATCAGGCCGTGGCTGTCGACGATGCCGGTGGTGGGCGACCACAAGGCGCCGGTGCAGCGCAGCTCCGGCTCGACGGCCGTGGCCTGTTCGGCGGTCCAGGGCTCCAGGTCGGGCATGCCCAGCCCGGCGGCGTTGGCGCGGATCGTGGCCAGGGTCGCGAGCTGGCCCTCGTCGGTCGCGACGATCAGCTTGCCGCAGCGCCGGTGCTCGACGCCGCGGGCTGCGCAGTAGCGGTAGAGGAACCGCTTGCCGGCGATGCAGAACCGCGCCTTGAGGCTGTCCTTGGCGTAGTAGATGCCGGCATGGATCACCTCGCTGTTGCGCGAGCTGGTTTCCGTGCCGATGGCGTCCGCGCGCTCGAGCACGATCGTCTCGAGCCCGGCCATGGCCAGCCGCCGGGCGCAGGCGAGCCCGACCACGCCGGCGCCGACGACCACGCAGTCGACCTGCTCCATCGCGCGCGCTAGCGTCCCAGTACCCGGTCGATCTCGGCCTGGGCCACTCCCAGGCTGGCGATCGCGGCCGCGATGTCGGCAAGGCTCTTGTCGTCGATCGGCACGCCCTCGGCACGGCGCCGGTCGCGCGCACGGCGCTCCGGCTCGCCGGGGAGCAGGACCTCGGCGCAGCCCGGCGCGGGTGGTGAGGCCTTGACCCAGTCGCCGACCGCGGCGGCCTCCGCCTTGATCGCCGCCGGGTCGCCGACCGCACCCAGGTCGAGGATGAAGGAGAGCATGCTGTTGACGATGCCGTCCTGGCGCGGGTGGTGCGGCGCGATCGTGGCCCCGCCGGTGACGGCGGCCCCCAGGACCTCGCACAGGATGGCGAGCCCGGAGCCCTTGTGCGCGCCGAAGGCGAGCAGGGCGCCGCGCTTGGTGTCGACATAGGTCGTGGGATCGGTGGTGGGCTGCCCGTGCTCGTCGATCAGCACGCCCTCCGGCACCGGCACGCCCTTGTTGCGGGCGACCCGGGCCTTGCCGAAGGCGATGGCGCTGGTGGCCATGTCGAGCAGCAGCTGCGGTTCGGAGCCCGTGCCGGGCAGGGCCGCGGCGAAGGGATTGGTGCCGAGCCGGGCGTCGCTGCAGCCATACGGTGCCTGCAGCGGCTCGTGGTCGGCGACGTTGACGAAGTGGACCGAGACCATCCCGGCGGCGGCGCACTGCTCGGCCCAATGCCCGATGCGGCCGATATGCGCGCTGCCGCGCAGGGCGACCACGACCGAGCCCCGCTCCCTGGCCCGGGCGATCCCGTGCGCCATGGCCTGCTTCGCCATGGCCTGGCCGAAGCCACGCCCGGCCTCGAACACCAGCACGCCGCCATTGTCGGCCACCAGCCGCAGCGTCTGGTTCGGCACCAGCAGCCCGGCCTGCATCAGGCGGACATAGTCGGGCAGCATGCCGACGCCGTGGCTGTCGTGGCCCGAGAGATTGGCCGCGACCAGATGCTCGGCCACGTCGCGCGCCTCGGCCTCGGTACTGCCCATGGCGCGCGCGGCCAGCAGGACGAGATCGGTCAGCTGGGTCTCGGTGAGGTTCGGCATGTGTCGGTGGCCCGGTTGCGGCGGCGCGTTCGCCACCGGCCGTCGCTGCTAGCAGACACCTCGCCCGGCGAGAAGGGTGCCCGGGCTCAGTCGGGCAGGCCGCGCGCCCGGCGGTCGGCGCGGTAGGCGGCGTTGGGGCCGGCGGTGGCCTGCAGGAGCTGGGGGAACAGGTCCGCCCCGGCGGCCAGGATGCCGGAGTGCACCGGCTCGGCCTGATTGAGCTGGATCGTTCCTCCACCCGCATCCGTGATCCGGCCGCCGGCCTCCTCGATGAGCAGGGCGGCGGCGGCGATGTCCCAGTCGTGGGTGCGGCGCCAGGAGAGGTAGCCGTCGTAGCGGCCGGTCGCGACCAGGGCGAGCTTGTAGGCCAAGGAGCCCAAGGAGCTCAGCGCAGCCGTGGGCATCAGCGCCGCGAAGTCGCGCCGGCGGCTCTCGAACCGGCTGGCCACGATGTGGGCGTCGGCCAGCCGCGCCACCGGGCTGACGCGCATGGGCTCGCCATCGTGGAAGGCGCCGCGGCCCGCGACCGCCTCGAACATCTCGCCGGTGGCCGGATTGTGGACGAAGCCGAGCAGCGGCCGGTCGGCCGCCACGAGCGCCACGCAGACGGTGAACTCGGCCACCCCGTCGGCGAAGGAGCGCGTGCCGTCGATGGGGTCGACCACCCAGACCCGGTGGCTGGTCAGGCGCGAGCGGTCGTCCGTGGTCTCCTCCGACAGCCAGCCGTCACGGCCGCCGCCGCACAGCGCGTCCTTGAGGAAATGGTCGACGGCGAGGTCGGCCTCGGTGACCAGCTGGCCCGGACCCTTCTCCCAGCTCTCGTGCGGCTGGCGGAACCAGCGCATGGCGATGCGCCCGGCCTCGACCACGGCGGCCCGGGTGTCCGCGATCTCGTGCTCGGTGAGCTCGATCATGTGCCCGCCACCGTGAGGCCCTCGACGCGCACCGTCGGCGCGTCGGTGCTGCCGTGGATCTCGAGGTCGCAGGCGGGGACCATGGCCTGGAACATCTGGGCCAGATTGCCGGCGATGGTGACCTCGCTCACCGGGTAGGCCAGGGCACCGTTCTCGATCCAGAAACCCGACGCACCGCGGCTGTAGTCGCCGGTGACGAGGTTGATGCCCATGCCCATGAGCTCGGTGACGTAGAAGCCCTGGGCGATGTCGGCCATCAGCTCGGCCGGCGCGAGCGGACCGGGCTCCAGGGTCAGGTTGGTGGCGCCCGGGGCGCCGATCCCGGCGCCGGCGCGGTCCGCGTGGCCGGTGCTGGCGAGGCCCAGCCGCCGCGCGGTGGCGAGGTCGAGCAGCCAGGTGGTGAGCACGCCGTCGTCGATCAGGCGACGCCGGGCGCCGGCGATGCCCTCGCCGTCGAACGGGCGCGAGCCGAGCCCGCGCCGGCGCGTGGGGTCGTCGACGATGGTGATCCCGGGCGCGCACACGCGCTGGCCGAGGCTGTCCTTGAGGAAGCTGCGGCCGCTGGCCACCGCGTCGCCGCCGACCGCCGACGCGAGGTGGCGCAGCAGGCCGGCCGCGGCGCGGGGTGCGTAGACCACCGGCACGCGGGTGGTGGCGACCTTGCGCGGGCCCACCCTGCGCGCGGCCCGCTCGCCCGCCTCGCGGCCGATACCCGCGGGCTCGGGCAGGTCGGCGCCGTGCGTGGCCTGCCGGTACTCGTAGTCGCGCTGCATGCCGGCGCCCGTCCCGGCCAGCACCGTGGCGCCCAGCCCGTGCCGGGTGCGGCGGAAGCTGCCGCGAAAGCCGTTGCTGGCCGCCAGCGTCACCGTCGTCCGCGACCAGGACGCCGAGGCACCGTCGGAATTGGTGACGCCCGGCACGGCGCGCGCCGCGTCCTCGGCGGCGGCGGCCGCCGCCTGCAGCCGCTCCAGGCTCGGTTCGGCCGGATCGAACAGGTCGAGCTCGGGCAGGTCGCGGGCGAGATCGGCCGGATCGGCGAGGCCGACCCAGGGATCCTCGGGCAGCAGGCGTGCCGCGGCGACCGCGTCCTCGGCGAGACGGCGCAGGGTGGCGCTGTCGGTGCGCGTCGTGGCCATCGTGGCGACGCGGCGCCCGACCAGCACCCGCAGGCCGACCACGCGCGCCTCCTTGCGCTCGACGTCCTCGAGGTCGCCCAGCCGCCAGCTGAGGCCGAGGCTGGTGCGCTCGGTCAGCAGGGTGTCGGCGGCGTCGGCTCCGGCCCCGCGCGCGGTGGCGAGAACGGCATCGAGCAGGTCGTCGTGATCCATGGATCAGATGTAGCTGGCGCAGAGGGCGAGAAAAAGGCACGGCGCGCCACCATGTTGCGTCGGCGGCAGCGGAGAGGCGGAGCATGCGGGGATGGTTCGGGGCGACCTGGGTGGCGGCAGCGCTGTGGGGTGCGGCGGCCGGGGGCACGGCATGGGCCACCGGGCCGGGCGAGGATCCCTTGTGGGAGATCGGTGCCGTCGGCGGCGGCGGCTGGATCCCCGACTATCCGGCTTCCAGCCAGAACCATTTCCGGGCCCTGGCACTGCCCTACGCGGTCTACCGCGGCGAGGTCTTCCGGGTCGGCGACCGGGGGGCGGCGCGCGGGATCGTCTACGACGACCAGCGGATCGAGGTCGATCTCGGGCTGGACGCGGCGTTCCCGGTGGATTCCGACGACAACGACGCGCGCGAGGGCATGGACAATCTCGACTACCTGCTGGAGGTCGGCCCGCGCGTGCGCTACCGGTTCCTGCCCGAGCCGGACGGCCAGGAGCTCGACGCGTCGCTGGCGGTGCGCGGCGTGATCTCCACCGACTTCGCCAACTGGCGCTACCAGGGCATCACCATCAACCCGGCCCTGTCCTACCGGGTGCGGCCCTTCGCCGAGCATGATTTCCGCCTGATCGCCAGCCTGAGCCCGTTCTGGGGCGTGGATGGCCTCAACAAGTATTTCTACGAGGTCAAGCCGCGCGACGAGCGGCCGGGCCGCCCGGCCTACCAGGCCGACAACGGCTACATCGGCACGGAGCTGAGCCTGGGTGCCACCTGGGGCCCGTGGGAGCGCCTGCGCCTCTTCGGCGGCGTCCAGCTCGGCTACTGGAACGGCTCGGCCAACGAGGACAGCCCGCTGTGGCGCGAGGAATTCACCGTCGCGGTGGGCGGCGGCGTGCGGGTCATGCTGTTCCAGTCCGAACGCAAGGTCGGGCGGTCGCGCACGGAGGAGTAAGCGGGCGGCTCCGCCGGGCACAGCCGAGGAGCTGCCCTTCGGGCAGCCCGTCCGGCTCAGTACGCTTCTTCTCGCGCCGGCAAATGGGCGCCCATGCATGGCTCGCGTCCGGCGCGTTCGAGCGAGAAACTCGACGCGCGTGAATTGATCTGAATCATTGCTCGGCAACTGCTTCCGTGGTCCAGTTATCGTTGGCGGACTGTAGAACCGCCGACACATCGCGGGGCATAAATCCATGCAACAGCCAGAAGTTGAAATTGCTTCTCACACAGAAAACTCTTGGAAATCGCGAACACTAGAGCATCTACGCCGCCAGTTGAGATTAAGGAAGAATTTATACTACCGCAGGATGCTACAGTATGTGGTGATCTTGGTGGCATTGCTGGCGATCGGTACCGGCGCGCAGGCCGGGCCGCCGAATGTCGTCGTGATCTTGGCCGATGACGTCGGCTGGGGCGACGTCCGCGCCTACAACCCGGAGTCGCGGATCCCGACGCCGAATCTGGACGAGATGGCGCGCAAGGGGATGAGGTTCACCAACGTCCACAGCTCGGCCGCCTTGTGCGCGCCCTCGCGCTACTCCGCGCTGGCTGGGAACTACCATTGGCGTGGTCGCCACAGCTGGGGGATGGCCACGCACTACGAGCCGTCCCAGTTCCTGGAAGGCCAGCAGACCCTCGGCGACATCATGCGGCAGGGAGGCTACGCGACCGCGTTCATCGGCAAATGGCATCTGGGCGGGGATTTCCTCGGCGAGGACTCCGAGGCCGTCACCCGCGACCCGGCGCAGGTCGACTATGCACGGCCGATGGGCAACGGACCCGGGGCGCACGGCTTCGACTACAGCTTCGCCCTGCTCGAGGGGATGCAGGACCCGCCTTACGCCTATTTCGAGGACGACCGTCTGGTCGGGGATGCCGCCGAGCTCATCATGTGGGCGAAGGGGACTTACGGCGACTATGGCAGCAACGAGATCCACCACGCCGGAATCGGCATGCCGTACTACGATAGCGTCAAGGTCGGTCCCGACCTGATGGCGCAGGCGCTGGGCTTCATCGACCGCCATCGGGCGGCACACGGGAACGAAAAGCCCTTCTTCCTCTACTATGCGGCGGCCTCGGCCCACTATCCGCATACCCCGCCGGAGACCTTCTTCGGGCGGCCGGTGCGGGACGTGACGCAGATGTGCTTCCGGCAGGACATGGTCTACGAGCTCGACGTGGCCGTGGGCGTGCTGGTGGAAAAGCTGAAGGCCGAAGGGATCCTGCAGGACACGGTGCTGGTCTTCACCAGCGACAATGGCGGCACGGCGCCCAACTGCGGCCATGACACCTCGGGGCCGAAGTTCAGCGGCTACAAGGGTCTGGTCACCGAAGGGGGCCATCGCGTGCCGTTCCTCGTGCGCTGGGGCTACGGCCGCCAGTACGTGATCCCGGCTGCCACGGTGCGCCGCCAGCTGATGGGACTGCAGGACCTGGCCGCCACACTGGCGGCCCTGGCCCAGGTGCCGCTTCCCGCCGAGCAGGCCCTGGACAGCTTCAACATGCTGCCGGTGTGGCTCGGCCAAGGGAGCGACAGCTCGCCGGTGCGCGATCACCTGATCGCCGAGGCGCGCTGGAATCCGCCCAACATCCCGACCAGCCCCAAGTTCGCCTACTACGAGGGCGACTGGAAGCTGGTGGTCGAGAAGAACAGCTTCGGCTTCAAGCCGCTCGAGCTCTACAACCTGGCCAAGGATTCCGCCGAGCTCACCAACCTGCGCGGCGTCAAGACCTGGCTGGTCAAGGAGATGCTGGCTCGGTTCAAGCTACGCCATGCCGGGCCGCGCACCGCGCCGCTGCCGACGCCGGCCGTGCCTTGACGCGCATCCCGGCCATACCCGAGTGTTGCCGGGGACCCGACGCTGGCTGGGGTCCCAGTTCCGACGAACGATCGGGAGTGCTGTGAGGTGAACGGGAAGACTCTCCGTCGCTTGTTGCCGATCGCGTGCGGCCTTGCGCTGCTGATGCTGTCGGTCGTGGATGAGCCTGCGAGCGCGCAGCCGCCCAACATCGTCGTCATCCTGGCCGACGACGTCGGTTGGGGTGATATCCGCGCCAACAACCTGGCGTCGCGGCTGCCGACACCCAATCTCGACCGGCTGGCGCGCAATGGCATGCGCTTCACCAACGCGCACAGCTCGGCGGCACTGTGTGCCGCGTCGCGGTACTCGATTCTCGCCGGCAACTACCAATGGCGCGGCCGATTCCCGTGGGGTATGGCGACCCACTTCCAGCGCTCGCAGTTCCTGGAGGGACAACGGACCCTGGGCGACATCCTGCGTCAGGCGGGCTACGCCACGGCGTTCGTCGGCAAATGGCACCTGGGCGGCGACTTCTTCGCCAAGGGCGGCGACACGGTCACGCGCGACCGCAGCCTCGTGGACTACAGCCGACCCATGGGCAATGGCCCGCGGGCGCACGGGTTCGACTATAGCTTCCCGCTGCTCGAAGGCATCCAGGACCCACCTTACGCCTACTTCGAGAACGATCTGCTGATTGGCGACGCCAGCCAGCTGCGTTGGTGGGATGAAACGACGGAAATCCTGCCCGGCGGCAGCGTCATCGACCACCCAGGGATCGGCATGCCCTACTGGAACAGTGTGCAGGTCGGGCCCGACATGATGACGCGTGCCTTGGGCTTCATCGACAGCCATCGGTCTGCCTACGGCAGCACCAAGCCGTTCTTCCTGTACTACGCGGCGACGGCAGCGCACGCGCCGCACACGCCGCCGGCGACGTTTCTCGGGCAGCCGGTGCGCAACGTCACCGCTATGTGCGAGCGTCAGGACATGGTCTACGAGCTCGACGTGGCGGTCGGCATGCTGCTCGAGAAGCTGCACACCGCCCGGGTGCTAAAGGACACGCTGATCCTATTCACCAGCGACAATGGCGCGCCGGACGACGATTGCGGCCACGACGGATCCGGCTCTGCCTTCAGCGGCTATAAGGGTCTGGTGACGGAGGGCGGCCATCGGGTGCCGTTCGTGGTCCGCTGGGGCGACGGGACCAGCTACACCATTCCCAAAGGCACGGTCCGCGGCCAGCTGGTCGGCCAGACGGATTTGGCGGCGACCTTGGCGGCGCTCGTAGGCGTGCCGCTCCCTGTCGACCAGGCCCGCGACAGCTTCAACCTGCTGCCGGTGTGGCTGGGCCAAGTCGGCGACAGCCTGCCGGTACGCGACCATCTGATCGCTGAGGCCAGGTGGGATCCACCCAACATCCGGGTGAACGCCAAGTTCGCGTACTACGAGGGCAACTGGAAGCTTGTCGTGGAAAAGCTCCCCACCGGCTTCACGCCGATCGGCCTCTACAACCTGCGGCAGGACAGCGCCGAACTGAACAACCTGCGCAGCACCAAGACCTGGCAGGTGAAGGAAATGCTCGCGCGCTTCAAGGTCCGGTACGCCGGGTCGCGCACTGCCCCGGTTTCGCCCGGCTAACTGAGTCTACTTCCAGATCGGCCGCCCGGATCCCGGCAGGCCGTAGCGCTCCCACTTCGCCGTGACCTTCTCCACCACGTCCTCGGCCATGCGCAGCTTCTTGCCCCATTCGCGCTTGGTCTCGGGCGGCCACTTGTCGGTGGCGTCGATGCCGAGCTTGCCGCCGAGGCCGGATTCGGGCGAGGCGAAGTCGAGATAGTCGATGGGGGTGTGCTCGACCACCATCAGGTCGCGGCCGGGGTCGACCCGGGTGCTGATCGCCCAGATCACGTCGTCCCAGGAGCGGCAGTCGATGTCGTCGTCCACGACGATGACGAACTTGGTGTACATGAACTGGCGCAGGAACGACCACACGCCCATCATGATCCGGCGGGCATGGCCCGGGTAGGCCTTCCTGATCGAGACCACGGCCACGCGGTAGCTGCAGCCCTCGGGCGGCAGCCAGAAGTCGACGATCTCGGGGAACTGCTGGCGCAGGAGCGGCACGAACACGTCGTTGAGCGCCTCGCCCAGGACGGAGGGCTCGTCGGGCGGGCGGCCGGTGAAGGTCGAGAGGTAGATCGGGTCGCGGCGCATGGTGATCGCGGAGACCGTGAACACCGGGAAGGGCTCGACCGCGTTGTAGTAGCCGGTGTGGTCGCCATAGGGCCCCTCGTCGCCGAACTCCTCGAGGCTGACATGGCCCTCGATCACGATCTCGGCCGTGGCCGGGACCTTGATCGGGACGGTGACACAGTCGACCAGCTCGACCCGCCGGCCGCGCAGGAGGCCGGCGAACTGGTACTCGGACATGGTGTCGGGGACGGGGGTGACGGCGGCCAGCGTGACGCCGGGATCGGCACCCAGGACGGCAGCGCAGGGCAGGGGGTCCTTGCGGCTCTGGCCCCAGCGGCGGTGGTGCTGGGCGCCGCCGCGATGCTTGAGCCAGCGCATCAGGGTCCGGTCGCGGCCCAGCACCTGCATGCGGTAGATGCCGAGGTTGAACTTGTCCTCGCGCGCGTCGGACGGGCCCTTGGTGACCACGAGCGGCCAGGTGATCAGCGGTGCCGGCTCGCCGGGCCAGCAGGTCTGGATCGGCAGCCGGCCGAGGTCGATGTCGGCACCCTTGAGCACGATCTCCTGGCAGGGTGCGCGGCTCACGAACTTGGGCTTCATCGACAGCGCCACCTTGACCAGCGGCAGGAGCTCCAGCGCCTGGCCGAAGCTCTCGGGTGGCACGGGCTGCTTGAAGAAGGCCAGCGTCTCGCCGAGCTCCTGGAGCTGGTGCGGCTCCCGGTCCATGCCCCAGGCCACGCGCTCGACCGTGCCGAACAGGTTGGTGAGCACGGGCATGGAGAAGCCCTGCACGTTCTCGAACAGGACGGCCGGGCCCTTCTCGGCGAGCAGGCGGGTGTGGATCTCGGTGATCTCGAGCACGGGCGAGACCGGCTCGCGCACGCGGACCAAAGCGCCGCGCGCCTCGAGATGGGCCATGAACTCGCGCAGGGAGTCGAAGGGCAAAGCTGGACACTCCGGGCCATTTCGGCATGTGATGCAGGCAGCGGCGCCGCAGCGGAGATAGCGGGGGACGAGGCGCCGTCCAAGCCCGGCGGGTCAACGACCGGGAGAAGGGAACGCGGGTCGGGTGCGGCACGAGCGATTGTTGGGTTATGTTCTCGGCGGCCTGCTTGTCGTGCTGGGCTTTGTCGCCGCCTACCAGTTCGTTGAGCCGGCGCCGCCGCGGCACCTCGTGCTCGCCGCGGGTCCGGAGGACGGGGCCTATTGGGGCTATGCGCAGCAATACCGCGCCGTCCTGGAGCGATCGGGGATCAGTCTGGAGGTACGGCCGACCGCGGGTTCCGTCCAGAATCTCGACCTGCTGAACGACCCGGCCTCCGGAGTCCAGGCCGCGATCGTCCAGAGCGGGTTGCTGCCCGGCGAGGGAGCCCGCGATCTCGCCGCACTCGGCTCGCTGTTCGTCGAGCCGGTCTGGATCTTCACGCGCCTGCGACCGCTGCCGGAGCGTCTCGACCAGTTGCGCGGACAGCGCATCGCCATCGGCGCGGAGCGCAGCGGCACGCAGGCCCTGACGCGCCAGCTGCTCGCGGCGAGCGGGGTCGAGGCAACGGACGCCGTGATGGTGCCGCTCGGCGGCCAAGCCGCGGCCGATGCACTCCTCGGCGGCGACGTCGACGCCGTCGTCCTGGTCAACGCGGTCAGTTCCCCGGTGGTGCGGCGCCTCGCCGAGACCCCGGGCGTCGGTCTGGTCAGCCTCGAGCGAGCCGCCGCCTATGCGCAGATCTATCCGTTCTTGCGCAACGTCGTGCTGCACGAAGGTGCCTTGAACCTCGAGCGCGGGCTGCCGGACCGGGACGTGGAGCTGTTGGCGCCCAAAGCCAGCCTCCTGGTGAACGGCAATCTGCACCCGGCGCTGATCGACATCCTCATGGTCGCGCTGAAGGAGATTCACGGGAGTGGCGACGTGTTCAGCGCGCCCGGCACGTTCCCGTCGCCGAACGGGGTGGATGTCCCCGTGGCGGCCGAGGCACAGCGGTTCTACGACCGCGGTCCGCCCTTCCTGATGCGCTACATGCCGTTCTGGGCTGCGACCCTGCTCGACCGGACCGCCATCCTGGCGCTGCCGGTGATCACCCTGCTCCTGCCGCTGGCGCGCATCCTGCCCAGCGCCCTGGACTGGCGGATGAAATCGCGCGTCTGGCGCTGGTATTCCGAGCTGGCCGCGATCGAACGCCGGGCGGCTGCCGGCGAAGCCGCAGCGGCGCGCGAGGAGTTGGCCCGGGTCGAACGCGACGTGGCACAGATGCGTCTGCCGACCTCGCACGCGCATCTGGCCTACCACCTGCGCCAGCATCTCTACCTCGTCCGGCGCCGCCTCGACGATCTGCCCCCACCGACGACCGCCGGCTGAGGTGGCCGCGCCGCTAGCCGGTCGCGCGGTCGCGCCGGCTGATCGCCGCCGCGACCAGCGGCGGGTTGCCGTCGGCTGGCGTGCCGTCCGGCAGCAGCATGCCGTCCTCCAGACCGACGCGGGTCGAAAAGCCATGGGCGAAGGCATGGGCGACGAAGGGCCAGACCGTGGCGTCGAACCCGTGCAGCAGGACCGGCTTGCGCGGACGGGCTTCGGTTAGGATCCCGAGGATGGCGTCGGTCACCGCCATTGCCGCAGCCAGGTCCTGCTCGTTGATCTCGATCAGCATCCGCAGGGCGAAGGGGGCGAGTCCCAGCCGGACCAGGCGCTCGGCATCGGCGGCGGAGGCCAGGCCCGCCTCGACGCCGATCCCCTTTGCCCGCAGGCCTTCGATCACCGCGGGTGCCCCGGGCTCGGACAGGTTGACCGACGCGTAGTCGGGCAGCTCGCGCCAGCCCGCCATGTGGGCGAGCCGCCGCTCGTCGTCGCGCTCGATCCAGGCGCCGGTGCTGATGCCGACCAGCGTGCCGGGTACGGCGGCGCGCAACGCCGCCATGGTGGCATCGACGTCGGCCGGGGCCAGGCTCTCCCGTCCATCTGACCCGCGAACGTGGAGGTGGATCTCGCCCGCCCCGGCGCGAACCACGGCCGCGGCATCGGCGGCGAGCGCTGCGGGCGTCAACGGCAGACGGGGGTGATAGCTCGCCGGCCGGGCGCCGTTGAGGCAGGCCTGGACGATCATCGGCGCCTCACGCCGCATCCTTCCACTTGATCGAGCACCCCATGGACGGGGTCTGCTGCGCGGGCCCGCGGCCGGTCTCGGCCACCTGCCGCATCGCCTCGTAGAGCTCGCGGTGGGCACCCGGGCTGCCGGCCTGGCGGCCGGATTCGTCGAGCCGGCCCCGGTACTGCAGCTCGAGATCGGCGTTGTAGCCGAAGAAGTCGGGGGTGCAGACCGCGTCGTAGGCGCGGGCGACGGCCTGGCTCTCGTCGTAGAGGTAGGGGAAGGGAAACGCCTTCTCCTCGGCCCAGCGCTTCATGTTCTCGAAGCTGTCGGCCGGGTAGTGGACCGCGTCGTTGCTGGAGATCGCGATCGTGTTCACGCCGATGGCCTGCAGGTCCTTGGCGTCGCGGATCAGCCGGTCGATCACCGCCTTCACGTACGGGCAATGGTTGCACATGAACACGATCACCGTGCCCTTCGCACCTTGCAGCTCGGCGAGGCTGTAGCTCCTGCCGTCGGTCGCCGGCAGGGTGAAGCCGTGCGCCTTCTCGCCGAAGTTGCAGATCGGTGGTGTCGCCGCCATCGTGAATTTCCCCTGGGCCAGGTTGCGGGCGAGCCGCTGCAGCTTGCCAAGCACGGGACGCCTCCTGTACGCGCAAGCCCAGCCAAGTCGCTGGCGAATGTGGCGCAGCCGCCCGGAGAAGCAAGCGTGAGCACGGTGCTCCATCCGCCCGCAACCCCGGCGACGCCCCGGCAGATGCTGGCCTGGGCGTTCTTCGACTGGGCGAGCTCGCCCTTCTTCGCGGTCGTCATCACCTTCGTCTTCGCCACCTACGTGACGACCGTGGTGGCGCCGAACGAGATCGAGGGCACCGCGGTCTGGAGCCACATGACCGTGCTGGCCGCGCTCATGATCGCGGTGACCAGCCCGGTCCTGGGGGCGATCGCGGATGCCGGCGGCCCGCGCAAGCCGTGGCTCCTGGCCTTCATGCTCATGAGCTGCACCGCCACGGCGGCCTTGTGGTTCGTCGCACCCGAGCACGGCTACCTGTTCATGGCGCTGGCCCTGGTCCTGGTGGCCAATGTCTGCAACGAGATCGCCCAGGCGTTCTACAACGCGATGCTGCCGGATCTCGCGTCCCAGGAGCAGCTCGGCCGCTGGTCGGGCTGGGGCTGGGGGCTGGGCTACATCGCCGGGATCGTGGCGCTGTCCCTGATCCTGGTCGTGTTCATCCAGCCCAAGCCGCCGCTGTTCGGCCTGAACGCCGACGAGGCCGAGCAGGTGCGGATCACCGGGCCGCTGCTGGCGATCTGGTTCCTCGTGTTCTCGCTGCCCCTGTTCCTGCTCACCCCCGACAAGAAGACCCATGCGCGCCCGTTCGCGCAGAGCGTCCGGCAGGGGCTGACCATGCTCGTGGCCACGCTCAAGGACGTGCGCCGCAACGCCAACATCGCCCGCTTCCTCCTGGCGCGGCTGATCTACAATGACGGGCTGAACACGCTGTTCGCCTTCGGCGGCATCTACGCCGCCGGCACCTTCGGCATGACCCTCAACGAGGTCTTGCTGTTCGGCATCGCGCTCAACGTGACGGCCGGCCTGGGTGCCTTCGGCTTTGCCTTCCTCGACGACAAGATCGGCTCCAAGCCGACCATCCTGATGGCGATCTGCGGCCTGTTCGCCGCCGGCACGGTCGCACTCCTGGCCGAGGAGAAGACCACGTTCTGGATGGTGGCGCTGGTGATCGGCATCTTCGTCGGGCCGGCGCAATCGGCCAGCCGCACGCTGATGGCCCGCCTCGCCCCCCCGGACCAGCGCACCGAGATGTTCGGCATCTACGCGCTCACCGGCAAGGTCACGGCCTTCATCGGCCCGTTCCTGTTCGGCACGGCCACCGCCTGGTTCCAGTCGCAGCGCGCCGGCATGGCCACCATCCTGGTGATGTTCGTGGTGGGCGGGTTGCTGCTGCTGCGGGTCAAGGAGCCGGCGCGCGGCTAGGCCACCTGATCATCCCGGTGTCGACAAGTGCGGCGATCATGCGCCCAGAACCAGCGGAGGCCGCCATGCCCGTCCGAATTCAGCCCGATCTGTCGCGCCGTCGCCTCCTCCAGTCGGCGGCCGCGGCGGGATGCACGGTCTGTGCTCCCGCCATCGTCCGGGCGCAGACGCTGCCTGCGGTGCCCTACGGCGTGCAGGTCGGCGACGTCATGGGCGACCGGGCCATGATCTGGTCGGCTGCGGACCGCGCGGCGCGGATGCGGGTGCGCTGGTCGACGACCGAGAGCATGGCCGAGATCGGCGGCGCCGCGTCGGTCGACGCGCTGGAGGACCGCGCCTTCGCGGCCAAGCTCGACCTGCAGGGCCTGCCCGCGGGCCAGCGCATCTTCTACGAGGTCGACTTTCTCGACCTGTCGGATCTGAAGGGTACCAGCGAGCCCGTGCGCGGCAGCTTCGTCACGCCGCCGTCGGAACGGCGCGACGTCCGCTTCGTCTGGTCGGGCGACACGGTCGGGCAGGGCTGGGGGATCAACCCGGACTTCGGCGGCATGCGGATCTACGAGGCGATGCGGCAGGCCGAGCCCGACTTCTTCATCCACTCCGGCGACACGATCTACGCCGACGGCCCGATCCATGCCGAGGCACGCAAGCAGGACGGCAGCACCTGGACCGGGCCGGACGGCAAGCCCTGGCGCAACCTCACCATCCCCGAGAAGGAGAAGGTGGCCGAGACGCTGCACGAGTTCCGCATGAACTACGCCTACAACCTGCTGGACGGGAACCTGCGGGCGTTCAACGCGGCCGTGCCGATGTACGCGCAGTGGGACGACCACGAGGTCACCAACAACTGGTACTGGGAGCTCAGGAAGGACCAGGACCAGCGCTACCGGGAAGGCAGCGTGGCCGTCATGGCGGCACGCGCCCTGCGCGCGTTCCACGACTTCATGCCGACCCGCCTGCACCCGCTCGAGCAGGACCGGCTCTACACCAGCTTTCCCTACGGCCCCTCGCTCGAGGTGTTCCGGATCGACCTGCGCTCCTATCGCGGCCCGAACAGCGAGGGGATGCAGACCGAGCTCAGCCCCGAGGCCAGGATCATCGGCGAGCGGCAGCTGCCGTGGCTGATGCAGGCGCTGAAGGACAGCCGCGCCACCTGGAAGGTGATCGCCTGCGACATGCCGATCGGGCTGATCATCTGGGACAACTTCGTCAAGAAGCAGGGCGTGGAGGCGGTGGCCCAGGGCGACATGGGCAAGCCCCTGGGCCGCGAGCTCGAGTTCGCCGAGCTGTTCCGCTTCATCCGCGACCAGAACATCAAGAACGTGGTCTGGCTGACCGCCGACGTCCACTACACCGCCGCCCACCGCTACGATCCGAACCGGGCGCAGTTCCAGGAGTTCGCCCCGTTCTGGGAGTTCGTCTCCGGGCCGCTGAACGCCGGCACCTTCGGCCCCAACGATCTCGACGCCACCTTCGGCCCGGAACTGGTCTTCGTGAAGGCGCCCGAGCCGGGCCAGGTCAACCTGCCGCCTTCGGCCGGGATGCAGTTCTTCGGCCAGGTCGACATCGACGGTGCGAGCGAGGTCATGACCGTGCGGCTCAAGGACCTCGCCGGCGCCACCCTGTTCACGCAGGAGCTG
>CAVYMA010000032.1:0-15127 GCA_963769465.1 uncultured Alphaproteobacteria bacterium | reverse complement strand
GCGCAGCTGCTCGGCGATGATCGAGGCACTGCCGTCCATGGTGTCGCTGAAATCGGTCTTGTCCATGTTCTCCGCTCGGTCGGCCGTTGGTCCGGGGCCACGTCTCGAAGGAGAGTCCGCCCTGGCTTGAGCAGCGGTCTCAGCCTTCAGGCAGCCCTGCCGCGCGAAGCAGGGCGCGATCGGCGGCGAAGCCGTCGGCATCGGCGCGAAACTGCGTGCCGGCCCAGCCTGCGATCGTGAACCCCGGTCGGATCTGGCGCAGCTCAGCCGCCGCCCGGCGCGCCGCCTCGACCCGTCCCAGTCCGCCATGTGCCAGCACGAGGTCGACCAGCCCGAAGCCAGGGCTCATCGCGTGGTAGGCCTCGAAACAGGGAATCGACTCCCTCGATCCGGCCGGCGAGGCGGAGCGCGTTGCCGAGATGGCCGAGATAGTAGCCGGGATGGACCGGGCTCAGCTCGAGCGAGCGCCGACCATGCGCGGCTCCCTCCCCGGCATGGCCGGCGAAGGCCAGCACGAAGCAGGCAAAGGTCGCGGCATCGGCCGATCCAGGTGCAAGGCCGGCCGCGCGGCGCGCCCGGTCCGCGGCCGCATCGAACCGCCCCAGCAACAGGAGCGCGAAGCTCGAGGTGGTGTTGGCGTCGGCATTGTCGGGGTCGAGTTCCAGCGCACGCTCGGCATAGCCGTGCGACTTCGCGAGCGCGGTGGCGCGGTCGTCCCACCAGCCGAAGCGGGCGTCGACATAGTGCAGGAAGCCGACCATGGCGTTGAGGCTGGCCGAGCCGGGCTCCAGCGCCAGGGCCTGCTTCCACGCGGCCAGCGCGGCACCGCTGTTCTCCTTGGTGACCGCCTTGCGGAACCAGGCGAGGCCCTTCACCCAGTGGGTCCAGGCGGCGAGATTGCTCGTGGTCGTGTAGTGGAGCCGCGCCTGCTCGCCTTCGGTCAGGTTGACCTGCATCTCGGTCGCGAGGGTCAAGGTCAGCTCGTCCTGGACGGCGAAGATGTCCTCGAGCGTGCGGTCGTAGCGTTCGGCCCAGACATGGCTGCCGGTGGCGGCTTCGATCAGCTGGGCGGTGACGCGGATCCGGTTGCCGGCCTTGCGCACGCTGCCCTCGAGCACGTAGCGCACGCCCAGCCGCCGGCCGACCTCGCGGATGTCGACCGCCTGGCCCTTGAAGACGAAGGTCGAGTTGCGGGCGACCACGCGCAGCCCGGCGAGCTTGGACAAGGTGGTGATGATGTCCTCGACCAGCCCGTCGGCGAACGGCTCCTGCTCCACGTCGCCGGACATGTTGGCGAAGGGCAGCACGGCCAGCGACGGCAGCTCGCGCGGCGGCGGCGCCACGGCCGGCAGGCTTGCCGGGTCCTCGCCACCCCAGCGCCAGACCCGGACCGGTGCTACGATGTTCTTCAGCGTGATCTCGCCGCCGTCGGCCAGCTCCAGGTCGACCTTGCCCCTGATCTGCGCGCGCACGGAATCCGAGAGCAGCATCCCGCCCGGCGGGGCCTGCGCTTCGAGCCGCGCCGCCACGTTGACACCGTCGCCGAGAATGTCGTCGCCCTCGACCACCACGTCGCCGAGATTGACGCCGATCCGCAGCAGGACCGGCTCGGTCCCAGGCCGGCCGGCATTGTGGGCGGCCATCGCCTCCTGGATCGCCACCGCGGCCTCGACCGCGTCCACCGCACTGGCGAACTCGACCAAGGCACCGTCGCCCATCATCTTGACCACGCGGCCGTGGTGCGCCGTCACGGCGGGATTGAACCGACCGGCCCAGATCGCCCGCAGCATCGCCAGCGTTCCGGCTTCGTCGGCCCCGATCCGGCGCGAATAGCCGACCACGTCGGCGGCCAGGATCGCGGCCAGCCGCCGTTGCGCTCTGGGCTCGGTCATGGTCGCGTGTCTCGTCCCCGCGGGTAGGCTATCCGGCCGCACACTAGCCCAGCCGTGGCCGCCGCGCACCATCGCGCGCCGGCATCGCAGCCGGACCCGATAGGGCCTCGACGGCGCGGCGGCGCGGCCGCATCTGGACGCCGACGGCCTTGGCAGGATCCGTGGTAGCGAACGCGTACAGGGAGCGCGCAATGACCGGCGACTCGGTCCGGACGGCTGGCAACTCGGCCCGGCGCGAACAGGTGCCCCGCCCGAGCCTGTTCGATCGTCGGTCCAGCCCGGCACCACGCTGATGCCCCCGCGCGACCTTGCTCTCGCCGTCCTGGTCCAGGTGCTCTGGGGCGTGGGCTTCGCCATGGCCAAGCCGGCCGTGGCGCACTTCCCGCCGCTGGTGATGATGTCGATCGCCTATCTGGTCACCACCGCCGTGCTCCTGCCCGGCGCCTGGCGGCGGATCACCACGCCCTGGCCGCGGCTGGCGCTGATCGCCCTGCTGGCCGCGACCGTCCAGGGTGCCCTGATCTTCAACGGGCTCAAGGCCCTGCCGGCCTCGACCGCGACCCTCCTGATCCAGCTCCAGGTCCCGTTCGCGGTCCTGTGCGCCTGGGCGATCGGCCGCGACCGGCCCGACGCGCGCCGCCTCGCCGGCATCGCCGTGGCCCTGGCCGGCGTCCTGCTGGTCGCCGGCGCGCCCGCCGCCGCGGCCGGCTGGCCGGCGCTCCTGGTGACCCTGGGCTCCATGTCCTGGGCGGCCGGGCAGGCGATCATGCAGCTGGTCGCCCGCGACGCCGGCCGGGTCCTGACCGCCGGCATCGCGCTCGCCGCCCTGCCCCAGCTCCTGCTCGCCTCGGCCCTGACCGAGCACGGCCAGGTCACCGCACTGCTCACCGCCTCCGCCGGGCAGTGGGCGGCCGTGCTGACCTTCTCGCTCGGCGGCTTCGCGCTCGCCTACACGATCTGGTACGGCCTGCTCCTGCGCCACCCGATGGACCGGGTCGCCCCGTTCATGCTGCTGATGCCGGTGATCGGCGTGGCGTTCAGTGCCGTGGCCCTGGGCGAGCGCCCGTCCGCGCAGGAACTCGCCGGCGGAGCGGTGATCCTGGTCGGGCTGGCGCTGGTCGTGCTGCGGGGCGACGCCACCGCGCACACGGGAACTGTCGCGCGAGCCGGTGCATCCAGGTCGATCCGAGACGGATGACGGATGCTGGTGCCGCGCATCGGAATAGCTTGGAACACGAGCCTTCCATGTGTACAGTTAAAGCCTCCGCATACACATCGAGTTTCCGATGCGCACCAACATCGTCATCGACGACGAGCTGATGGCCGAGGCACTGGCGGCGACCGGCCTGAAGACCAAGCGCGAGGCGGTCGAGGCGGGGCTGCGGCTGCTGGCGCGCCGGGCACGGCAGGCGTCAGCCGCCGACCTGTTCGGCGCGGTGGACTGGCGGGGCGACCTCGACGCGGACCGGCGCGACGGGCCAGAGTTGCGGCACGGGCCCGATGCGGCAGCCGCCGAGTGAGCCGCGTCTTCGTCGACAGCTCGGTCTGGATCGATCACCTGCGCGGCGTCGACCGCCGCGAGACGCGGTCGCTGCGCGGGATTCTGCAACGGCTGGACCCGAAGGCGGAGGTGGCGGAGCCGGACGAAATCCTCGTGGGCGACCTCGTGATCGTGGAGGTGCTGCGCGGGATCGACGACGACCGGCAGCGGCACCGGGTGCGCGAGGCGCTGCTCGCGTTCGAGGTCGTGCGTGTCGGCGGGACTGCGACGGCACTCCTGGCGGTGGACCACTACGTGGCCCTGCGCCGGCTCGGGCAGACGGTGCGCAAGACTATCGACTGCCTGATCGCCGCCTGGTGCATCGAGCACCGCGTGCCGCTTCTGCACGCCGACCGTGATTTCCTGCCCTTCGCCCACCACCGCGGGCTCCTGCTGGCCTAGGGCGAGCGCGGCGCGGTAGAGTGCGTTCGCACTGCGACAGCACGCATTGGGGACTATCCGATGGCATCGGAACTGGCGGAGGAGCTCTTTCGGCGGCTGGACCGGTATGTCCGCATCGACACCCAGTCGGACGCGGCCTCCCCCACCTCGCCCAGCACCGCCAAGCAGTTCGACCTGCTGCACCTGCTGGTCGCGGAGCTCACCGAGCTCGGTGTCGCGGACGTGCGGCTGACGGACTACGGTGCCGTGCTGGCGACGATCCCGGCGACCGTCCAGACCGATGCCCGACGATCGCCCTCCTGGCGCATGTCGACACGGCCCCGCAGTTCACCGGCACCGGCGTCAAGCCGATCCTGCACCGCGACTGGCAGGGCGGCGACATCGTCCTGCCGGACGACCCGCAGATGGTGCTGCGGCCGGCCGAGCTGCCCTATCTCGCGGGCAAGGTCGGCGAGGACATCGTCACAACCAGCGGAACGACGCTGCTCGGTGCCGACGACAAGGCGGGCGTGGCGATCGTCATGACCGCCGTGGGCCACCTCATGCGCCATCCCGAGCTGCCGCACGGGCGGGTGCGCATCTGCTTCACGCCGGACGAGGAGATCGGGCGCGGCGTCCACAAGGACCTGCCGAAGCGACCTCGACGCCGCGGTCGGCTACACGCTGGACGGCGCCGAACTGGGCGAGATCGTCGACGAGACCTTCTCGGCCGACGGGGCCGTGGTCACCGTCCAGGGGGTCTCGATCCATCCCGGCTGGGCCAAGGACAAGCTGGTCAACGCGCTGCATCTGGCGGCCAAGATCGTCGACACCCTGCCGCAGGTCACGCGCACGCCCGAGACCACCGAGGGCCGCCAGGGCTTCCTCCACCTCACCGAGATGAGCGGCACCGCCGCCGCGGCCGAGCTGAAGTTCATCCTGCGCGACTTCGAGGAGGAGGGCCTGGCCGCGCACGGCGAGCTCCTGCGCCAGGTCTGCGCCGCGATCCAGGCGACCGAGCCGCCGGCGAGTGTTAGCCTGTGTCCTCGCCGAAGCGCAGATTCCGCACCGTGCGTGAGCTATTGCACGCATCAACGCCGAATGCAGCCTCGAATGCATCGGAACTGGCCCACCTCGCCCAGCACCGCCAAGCAGTTCGACCTGCTGCACCTGCTGGTCGCCGAGCTCACCGAGCTCGGCGTCGCGGACGTGCGGCTGACGGACTACGGTGCCGTGCTGGCGACGATCCCGGCGACCGTCGAGACCGATGCGCCGACGATCGCCCTGCTGGCGCATGTCGACACGGCCCCGCAGTTCACCGGCACCGGCGTCAAGCCGATCCTGCACCGCGACTGGCAGGGCGGCGACATCGTCCTGCCGGACGACCCGCAGATGGTGCTGCGGCCGGCCGAGCTGCCCTATCTCGCGGGCAAGGTCGGCGAGGACATCGTCACCACCAGCGGGACGACGCTGCTCGGTGCCGACGACAAGGCGGGCGTGGCGATCGTCATGACCGCCGTGGGCCACCTGCATGCGCCATCCCGAGCTGCCGCACGGGCGGGTGCGGATCTGCTTCACGCCGGACGAGGAGATCGGGCGCGGCGTCCACAAGGACCTGCCCCGCGACCTGGACGCCGCGGTCGGCTACACGCTGGACGGCGCCGAACTGGGCGAGATCGTCGACGAGACCTTCTCGGCCGACGGGGCCGTGGTCACCGTCCAGGGGGTCTCGATCCATCCCGGCTGGGCCAAGGACAAGCTGGTCAACGCGCTGCATCTGGCGGCCAAGATCGTCGACACCCTGCCGCAGGTCACGCGCACGCCCGAGACCACCGAGGGCCGCCAGGGCTTCCTCCACCTCACCGAGATGAGCGGCACCGCCGCCGCGGCCGAGCTGAAGCTCATCCTGCGCGACTTCGAGGAGGAGGGCCTGGCCGCGCACGGCGACCTGCTGCGCCAGGTCTGCGCCGCGATCCAGGCGACCGAGCCGCGGGCCAGGATCGAGTGCACGATCACGAAGCAGTACCGCAACATGCGCTACTGGCTGGAGCACGACATGCGCCCGGTCGAGCTCGCGCGCGAGGCCTGCCGGCGGATCGGCGTCGAGCCCTTCTCCACCCCGATCCGCGGCGGCACGGACGGCTCGCGCCTGACCGAGCTCGGCGTGCCGACGCCCAACCTGTTCACCGGGATGCAGGAGATCCACGGGCCGCTGGAATGGATCAGCCTGCAGGACATGGAGAAGGCGACGGAGCTGTGCGTGGAGCTGGTGCAGTTGTGGGGCGGGGCGGTGGGGTCGGCCGAAGCCGCTGGCGCCGTGAACGGGCTAGGTTGAGCAGCTGCAACTTGACGTGGCGAGGTAACGTGCCCCAACCCCATGGCCCGGCCCGCAAAGCCACGCGGGGCGTTCAGGCGGCCTGACGCGGGCCCGCCGCGAGATAGCCGGGATCGCCGGCATGCGTCGCCGCACGGGCCACCCCGTCCGGGTCGGACGCGATCGCGGCCAGCAGCACCTTGGCCGACCGGTCGGGCTCCGCACGCCCCTGCTCCCAGTTGCGCAGCGTGCCCAGGGCCAGCCCGTAGCGGTTGGCGAACTCGATCTGCCCGATCCTCAGGCGGCGCCGCAGCCGCAAACGCCATAGATGTCGCGTTGCGCTTCGTCACGCCGGGCACGCGCCATCGCCGCTCGCGGTCCGCACCGGCGCCTGGTCGGGATCGGCACCGACGGCCGCCGCGATCTCCGCATCGCTCCGGCGCGGCGGCAGGCCTCGATCACGCTCGGTCTCGTTCATCCGTGCCATCTCCAATAGTGGCGCTCCTCCGCTCGGGTCGCGTCACGGAACGAGATCGGCCTCGCCGCGATCTCCCCACCCGCCATCGCTACCGGCTCGACGATCAGGACCAGCACGCGCATGCCGATCCGCCCGGTGATCCGCAACCGCCCTTCCTGCTCGTAGCCGAGCGGCCGATCGTCGGGCTCGTCCAGATAGGGCTGCGCCAGCAACTCGGCCACGCGGGCGAAGTCCAGGCCGTGCTTGCGCAGGTTGACCGCCTCCTTGTCGGGATTGGGCAACACCCGCATCGCCGCAGAGTACGCGAATTGCGTAGCAGGCTCAACCGTGCTGACACCACGGTGCTGCGCGGGTGGTGCACCGCAAGCTTTCCTCGCCGATCGCCGCGACTTCCTGCCTGCCAGAATGTGTGGTGTCAGAGGGCCACAGACCCGGGATGCAGGAGATCCACAGGCCGCTGGAATGGATCAGCCTGCAGGATATGGAGAAGGCGACGGAGCTGTGTGGAACTGGCGCAGTTGTGGGGCGGGGTGGCCACGCCAGTGACGACGAATGAGCGGGTGGACGAAGCCCATGCCTCGACCGAACCGCAATCGTCAATTGAGTAAGCTGTACTCGGTATGCAGGTGCAGGTGCCGCGCGGCATCGCGCCGGCAGGACCGCCATGGGTGCCAAGCCGTAGTGGCCGACCACCCGCCCGGCCTCCTGTAGCACCATGACGACCGTGAAGCCCTTCGCCTAGTTCGTCACGGCGCGCGTCTTGAGCCAGCGGTCGAGTGCCGCCCTGCCGCCTGCGATCGCGGCTTGCGCCGGATGACGATCTCGACGTCCTGGTCGAGGGCGGTGAGGAAGGTCATCAGCCGCTCGACCGAGAAGCCGTCGAGCTTGTAGTTCGCCAGGGTCAGGCCTTCGCCAGTGCCGCCTCGATGTCGGCGACCGAGTGGCCGGTCAGATCCTTGGCGAGTTCGCCAAGCAGTTTGCCCTGCAATGCCTTGTGGTAGTGCTTGCGCAGTTCGCCCAGCGATTTGGGTGCGGCGATGACGACGAGGTCGTCGATGCGGTGACCGAGGACTTCCTTGTTGAGCCAATCGGCGGTGGCGGCAGCGAAGCTGTCTTCTTCCAGGCGGCTGTCGTTGGGGTTGGCGGAGCTGCTGGAGTGGCGCACGCCCGCACTCTTGTTGTCGCCACCGATGGCAGGCTCGGGCAGTGCGGTGAGCTTGGGGTGCGCCTCGTCGCCGGTGTTGCGGTACAGATGGAGCTTGGTGCCGTCGGCAACGGCGATGGTGGTGTTCTTGGGCAGCTGCATGCAAGCCTCTCCAGGTTGGTCCCGTTCACGACACCCAACGGGTGGCGGTTGCCTGGGTTGCCCGTGCGAGCGCCGATGGGTTCTGCGCCTACAGGGTCTGAACTCTCAATGCCTCCCGATACGCGAGGGGCGCCGATAACCGCCCGCTCAGTCATGCGCCGCCGTCAGCCTGCCGGCATCGACAGCATGGGTGCGGCGCAGCCTGCGGCCTCCCTCGGCCCGCCCCGTTACCTGACCGCTAGGACCAAGATCCTTGATCTTCCTCAACCTTTGGGCGATAAACTGGCAGGCTCCCTTGCGCATCGGAACCCGCCATGCCCACACGCCCCACGCCCGCCCAGTCCGCCGCCTCGCGCGCCAACGGCGCCCGCTCGCGCGGCCCCGCCACCGCGTCCGGCAAGGCGGCGGCCGCCCGCAACGGCACCCGCCACGGCCTGCGCGGCGGCCCGTTCGCCCTCCTGCCCGGCGAGGATGCCGACGCGTTCGCCGAACTCCACGCGGCGGTGACCGCCGACTGGGGCCCGCGCGACGCCTACGAGCGGCGCTGGGTCATGGAGCTGGTCACCTCCATGTGGCGCCAGGAGCGGCTGCGCGGCCTGGAGCTGGCGGCCCTGGCCGCCGCCGCGGACGAGCGCCCGCCGACCGAGGCGACCCTGAAGCGCCTCGTGACCTTCGCGCGCTACGGGGCGCGGATCGACAAGGACATCGCCAAGGCGCTGCAGGCCCTGCGGGCCTTGCGCAACCGGCCCGACGACTGGATCGACGCGCCGCGCGCGACGGCACGTCCGAACCCGAGCCGCACGCCCCGCACGGAACCGCCGCTCCCGGCCGAGCCCGCGGCGAGCCGGGCGACCGCACAACCTCCTCGTCGCGGCGCACGTCCGAACCCGAGCCCCCGGCCGAACCGGCGACCGCGGCCGCCGCCGAACCGCCCCGGACCCTGAACCGCCACCAGCGGCGCCGGCTCGAGGCCCTGGAGCGGCAGGCGCGGCGCTGGGCGGCGTAGCGACCTGGGTGCGTTACCGGCGGCGAGTCCCAGGCGTCGGCCATTCTGGCAGCGACCCTACGCCACCCGCGTCTCCGGGTACCAGTCGTCGCGCAGGACGTCGTCGAGGGTCCAGGGGTTCGCCTCGGCCAGCAGCCGAGCGGCCTCAGCTTCGTCGTACTCCTCCAGGGCCAGGATCGCGGCGCGGCGGGCGGACCGGTAGAGCCGCGGCAGCTGCTGCGCCACATCGCGGCGGATGGAGGCCGAGAGCTTGTTGTCCAGGACCGAGCGGGCCTCGACGATCGAGCGCTGCCAGCCGCGACGGGGCTGGGGCGACGGTGAGTAGGCCAGCTTCAGGAAATGCTCGAGGATCCGCTCCACCTGGCTGCGGCAGGTGTCACGCTCCGAGGTGCCCAAGTCCTCGATCTCCTCGGCGACGTGGTCGAGGTCGAGCTCGACGTTGAGCCGCAGCTCCTTGAGACGGCGCAACTCCTGCGCCTGGCGCCGGGTCCAGGCGTAGAAGTCGGTGTCGTGGAGGGTGTCGGGACTGGCGGCCATGGTCCCCAAAGACTAGCGCAGCTGGCCGCCTCTCGCCAGTTCCCTGGGCGGATAGGCGCGTCGCCGAGCACGCTGCTGACCTGGATTCCATAGTAGCCGGCAGGTGGCATCCGCGGCCCAGGCTTGCGCGACGGCGGCGCTTGTCCTACCTTGTAGCACGCATACGGAGCCGACGATGGCCGATCTCGCCCCGATCAGTCTGCGCGACGCCAACCAACGCTTCTCCGAGCTCGTCCGGCGGGTCGAGGCGACGGGGCAGGGTTTCGTCGTCCTGCGGCACGGCAAGCCCGTGGCGCGCCTGCTGCCGGTCGACGACCGGCCCGACCGGCTGACCCCCGAGCAGCGCGCGGCGCTGGCGCGGCTGCTCTCGGTCGGCTCGCCCGTGGGGATCGGGCGCTTCGACCGCGAGGAGGCCTATGCCGAGCGGCTGGAGCGGGTCGGCGGTGGCGGCTGAGCGGTTCGGGCTCGACACCAACGTCCTGATCTACCTCATCGACGCCGGAGAGCCGGTCCGGCAGGCGCGCGCCCGCGAGGTCGTCGAGCGCGCCGCCGCCACCGGGCGCTGCATCCTGTCGGTGCAGAGCCTGGGCGAGTTCTTCGTCGTCGCGGTCAGGAAGGGGCTGGCCACGCCGGCCGTGGCACAGCAGGCCGTGGACGATCTGACCGTGACCTTCGCCATCGCCTCGCCGACGGCCGCCGATGCCAGGACCGCCGTCGCCGCGGCGGTGGCGGGAAGGCTCGGCTACTGGGACGCGCTCCTGCTGGCGACGCTCGACCGCGCCGGCTGCACGGTGGTGCTGAGCGAGGACATGGGCGACGGTGCCCGGCATGGCGGGGTCACCGTCCGCAACCCGTTCGCGGGCGAGCGGACCTGCCCGACGCCGTCGAGGGGCTGCTGAGCCTGAGCCAGCAGCACCCTGCCGCTACTCGCTGAGCAGCCGCCGTGCGATCACCTGCGCCTGGATCTCGGCCGCACCCTCGAAGATGTTGAGGATGCGCGCGTCGCACAGCACGCGGCTGATCTGGTACTCCATGGCGTAGCCGTTGCCGCCGTGGATCTGGAGCGCGTTGTCGGCGACCGCCCAGGCGACGGCGGCACCGCTGAGCTTGGCGAGGCCCGCCTCCAGGTCGCAGCGGCGGTCGGCGTCCTTCTCGCGCGCCGCGATAGAGCGTGAGCTGGCGGGCGATCATGATCTCGGTGGCCATCCAGGCGAGCTTGCCCGAGACGCGCGGGAACGCGAACAACGGCTTGCCGAACTGGTGGCGGTCCTTGGCGTACTGGAGCCCCAGCTCGAGCGCGTTGACCGCGACGCCGACGGCACGGGCCGCCGTCTGGATGCGGGCACTCTCGAAGGTCTCCATGAGCTGCTTGAAGCCCTGGCCCTCGACACCGCCCAGGAGGTTCTCCTCCGGCACCGTGAAGCCGTCGAAGGAGAGCGTGTACTCCTTCATGCCGCGGTAGCCCAGGACGTGGATCTCGCCGCCGGTGAGGCCGTCGACCGGGAAGGGATCGGCGTCCGTGCCGCGCGGCTTCTCGGCCAGCAGCATGGACAGGCCCTTGTAGCCCTTCTCCTCGGGGTTGGTGCGGACCAGGATCGTCATCAGGTCGGCACGCGCGGCGTGGGTGATCCAGTTCTTGGCCCCCGTCACCACCCACTTGCCGTCCTTGCGCACGGCCCGGGTGGTGAGCGAGGCCAGGTCCGAGCCGATGTTGGGCTCGGTGAACACGGCCGTGGGGATGATCTCGCCGGACGCGATCTTGGGCAGGAAGTGGGCCTTCTGCGCCTCGGTGCCGCCCAGCCGGATCAGCTCGCCCGCGATCTCGTTGCGGGTGCCGAGCGAGCCCACGCCGATATAGCCGCGGCTGAGCTCCTCGGTGACGACGCACATCGCCTCCTTGGAGAGGCCCGTGGCCGCCGAACTCCTCGGGGATGGTGAGCCCGAACACGCCGAGCTCGGCCAGCTGCTCGATCACCGCGAGCGGGATCAGCTCGTCGCGCTCGTGCCAGCCATGGGCGAAGGGGCGGACCTCCTCGTCGGCGAACTTCCTGAACTGGTCGCGGATCATCTCCAGGCTGTCGTCGGACAGCCCCCAGTCGCCGAAGTCGCCGTCGTGGATCAGCGCCGCCAGCCGGTGGCGAAGCTCGGGCGTGGCACCCTCCATGAGCGAGCGGACGGGCTCGGCCAGGAACCGCTCGACGTCGCGGGCGCCCCAGGCCGAAATCGTGGGGGCGCACGGCCTCGACCTGGTTCATCGGGATGCCGCCGGCGATGCGCGCCAGGTACTCGGCGAAGGCCAGCCGGTGCATCAGCTCCTCGCGCTCGCCGAACCGGCCGGCCTCGCGCAGGCGCTGGGCCCAGTCCTGCATCGCGTGCAGGGAGGCCACGTAGACCTTGAGCCAGGCCAGGCCGTGGGCGGCGTGCTGCTCGCGGTCGAGCAGCGCCGCGTCGACCCGGCCGCCCTTGACCACCTTGCGCTGGACGGCGTCGTGGGCCGCGGCCAGGAACCGGTCGGCCGCCGCCACGGCGGCGGCGGTGTCCTCGAGGAGATCGGTACCGGTCGCCCGGACCTCGGCCAGTTGGGTCGCCATCAGCCTTCCATCGCCTCCTCGAGGGTGCGCATGCCGGGCCGCTTGGCCTGGACCAGCACCGCCATGTTGCCGGGCTTGTGCTGGTTCTTCCACATCTTCATGTGCGCGCGCGGGATGTCGGCCCAGCCGAACACCTCGCTCATGCAGGGGTCGACCTGCCGGTTGAGCACGAACTTGTTGGCGGCCGAGGCCTGCTTCAGGTTGGCGAAGTGGCTGCCCTGCAGCCGCTTCTGGCGCATCCACAGGTAGCGGGCGTCGACCGTGAGCTTGTAGCCGGTGGTGCCGGCACAGATCACCACCATGCCGCCGCGCTTGCAGACCAGGGCCGAGACCGGGAAGGTCGAGGCGCCCGGGTGCTCGAACACCATGTCGACGTCGTTGCCCTTGCCGGTGATGTCCCA
The DNA here is from genome assembly GCA_963769465.1 of uncultured Alphaproteobacteria bacterium. Lineage (GTDB taxonomy): Bacteria > Pseudomonadota > Alphaproteobacteria > Geminicoccales > Geminicoccaceae > Benzoatithermus. The sequence goes on along the minus strand of CAVYMA010000032.1, from coordinate 2,681 downwards.
GATCGCCTTGCCGAACTTGCGCGCCTCGGCCAGCCACTTGTTGTAGGCGTCCTTGTCCATCGGGTCGGGCATCTCGCCCCAGCAGTCGAAGTCCTTGCGGTTGATGGCCCCCTTGGCACCCAGCGACATGACGAAGTCGCGCTTGTCCTCCTCGGAGATCACCGCGATCGCGTTGCCGCCCGAGGCCGCGATCAGCTGGATCGCCATCGAGCCCAGGCCGCCGGCACCGCCCCAGACCAGGACGTTGTCGCCGGGCTTGAGCGTGTGCGGCTGGTGGCCGAACAGCATGCGGTAGGCGGTGGCCAGCACCAGCGTGTAGCAGGCGGCCTCCTCCCAGGTCAGGTGCTTGGGCCGCGGCATCAGCTGGCGCGACTGCACCTTGCAGAACTGGGCGAACGAGCCGTCGGTGGTCTCGTAGCCCCAGATCCGCTGCGACGGCGAGTTCATCGGATCGCCGCCGTTGCACTCCTCGTCGTCGCCGTCGTCCTGGTTGCAGTGGATGACGACCTCGTCGCCGACCTTCCACCGCTTCACCTTGGCGCCCACGGCCCAGACGATGCCCGCCGCGTCGGAGCCGGCGATGTGGTAGGGCTGCTTGTGGACGTCGAGCGGCGAGAGCGGGATGCCCAGCGCCGCCCAGACGCCGTTGTAGTTGACGCCGCCGGCCATCACCATGACCAGGCACTCGTCGTCGCCGACCTGCGGCCGTCGGCACGACCTCCTGCTGCATGGCGGAGATCGGCTCGCCGTGGCGGTCCTTGCGGATCGCCCAGGCGTACATGTTGGCCGGCACGTGGCCGAGCGGCGGGATCTCGCCGATCTCGTAGAGGTCCTTGGTGGCGACCCGGTTCACGGCCGGCTGCTTGAGCTCGATCACCTCGGCGGTCGTCGCGGTCATGGCGGTGCGCGTTCCTTGCGATGGTGGAATGGCGGGGCTCGAGGTAGTGGCTCGGGGTAGCGGCCGCCGCCGGCGGCTGCCAGGGACAGCATCCGGCTCGACGAAGAAGTCGGCCGGGCAGAGGTCGAGGCCCTCGCGGCGGGCGATCTCGAGCAGCTCCTCCTGGCGGCGGGCGGGATGGCGCCCCGGCGAACCCAGCCGCTGACGGCCGTCTGCCAGATGCCCAGCAGCTCGGCGACGCGCTGCTGCGAGCCGAACTTGCGGATGACGTTCTCGACGGTGTTCCTGCTCATCGCTGATCGTGACCCCGGCTGCGACGCGCCAACACCTGACACGAGACGTGTTGACCGTCAACACGAAAAGACCTTTGACGCGCTTGCAGCAAAAGTGTTAGCTGTGTTGCAGCAGGTCCGAAAGTGCCGTTCGCCTTGCTGTTCGGCCAAGTGTTGGACGCTAAGTGTTTGATGCGCTGCAAGAAAGGTGTTGGGATGGCCGAGAGCACTGCCGTGAAGCGCGACCAGCCCTGGCTGATCCGCACCTACTCCGGTCACAGCTCGGCCCAGGCCAGCAACGAGCTCTACCGCACCAACCTCTCGCGCGGGCAGACCGGCCTCTCGGTCGCCTTCGACCTGCCGACCCAGACCGGCTACGACAGCGACCACCCGCTGGCGGCGGGCGAGGTCGGCAAGGTCGGCGTGCCGATCACCTCGATCGCCGACATGGCGACCCTGTTCGACGGCATCCCGCTCGAGCAGATGAACACCTCGATGACCATCAACGCCACCGCCCCCTGGCTGCTCGCGCTCTACATCGCCGTCGCCCAGCAGCAGGGTGCGGACGTGTCCAAGCTGCAGGGCACGGTCCAGAACGACATCATCAAGGAATACCTGTCGCGCGGGACCTACATCTACCCGCCCAAGCCCTCGATGCGGCTGATCACCGACGTGATCGCCTACACCTACCGCGAGCTGCCGAAGTGGAACCCGACCAACGTCTGCAGCTACCACCTGCAGGAGGCCGGGCGCCACGCCGGTCCAGGAGCTGGCCTACGCCCTGGCGACCGCGGTCGCCGTGCTGGATGCGATCCGCGACGGCGGCCAGGTGCCCGAGGCCGATTTCGCGCAAGGCGGTCGGCCGCGTCAGCTTCTTCGTCAATGCCGGCATCCGCTTCGTCACCGAGCTGTGCAAGATGCGCGCCTTCGTCGAGCTGTGGGACGAGATCTGCCGCGAGCGCTACGGCATCGCCGACCCGCAAGCAGCGCCTGTTCCGCTACGGCGTGCAGGTCAACTGCCTGGGCCTGACCGAGCAGCAGCCCGAGAACAACGTCTACCGCATCCTGCTCGAGATGCTGGCGGTCACGCTCTCGAAGAACGCCCGCGCCCGTGCCGTCCAGCTGCCGGCCTGGAACGAGGCCCTGGGCCTGCCGCGCCCCTGGGACCAGCAATGGTCCCTGCGCATGCAGCAGATCCTGGCCTACGAGACCGACCTGCTCGAATATCCCGACCTGTTCGACGGCTCCAAGGCCGTGGCCGACAAGGTCGCGGCGCTCAAGGACGAGGCCCGCGCCGAGCTGGCCCGCATCGACGACATGGGCGGGGCCCTGGTCGCGGTCGAGACCGGCTACATGAAGAGCCGCCTGGTCGAGAGTGCGGCCATCCGCGTCGCCGCCATCGCCACCGGCGCGCAGAAGGTGATCGGTGTCAACGCCTACACCGAGACCGCACCCTCGCCGCTCACCACCGGCGAGGACGGCGGCTTCATGGCCGTCGACCCGCGGGCCGA
>CAVYMA010000031.1:0-12079 GCA_963769465.1 uncultured Alphaproteobacteria bacterium | reverse complement strand
GGTTGAGCGCGGGCTCGGGTTCGCTTCGCACGCGTGGCGGCACCGGCGGGGCGGCAGCGGGCGATGTGCCCTCGGGTTCGTCCGGTCGCGGTGCGGTGGCGGCGAGGCGGCGCTGGCGCAGCGCCCGCAGCTCGGCCATGGCGGCCGCCAGCTCGCGGGCGATCCGCGCCTGGTAGCGCAGGAGCGTGGCGAGCTCGCGAAAGGCCGCCGCGCGCGCCGCTTCCCGCTCGGCCGCGTCCTCGATCCGCCCGGCCGCGAACAGGCCGGTCAGCACCTGCACCTCCAGCGGGTCGCCGCGGATCTCGCGCCACATCGCCCGGACCGCCGCCTGCGCGGCCTCGCGCTCGGCATGGTCCCGCGGCCGCCACGCCGCCAGGCACTCGGACTCGTGCGCCGCGAACTCCTCGGGGTCCTCGTCCGGGAGGAGGAAGAATGTCCGCCCGGAGAGGCCGTGCCGGACGGCGTTGCGGGCGGCGCGGGCCTTGCCGTCGGCGCTGGCGGGACCGTTGGAACGGGCGCCGTTCAGGCGCGAGGCGGCCGATTGGGCAGGAGGTGGGCGTGCTGGGCATGGCGCGAGCTCCGGGTGGGGCCATGCAAGTCATTGTCGCAGGGGAGAACAGCGAGATCAAGGATTTTGTACCTATAGCTGCGGCCCGCGCGCGAACGCCCGCCCTTTGCCCGACGCGCGAGCTTCATTCACCAAGCGGTGGGACGGGGCACTCCGGACGACTTCGAACCGCAACTCGAACAGGACTTTGGCGGGTATGGTCACCACCGCATTCGCCGCGAGGGCTGCAGCCAGCATCCGGCGAGCGCCGATGTGCCGGCTTTCGATCCGGGCGACGCAGGTGCTCGCGTCGAGCAGGTAGGTCTCGCGAAGTCGATGTCACGCTCGGGCGTAGGCGGCTGCTCCCGACCTTCGGGCATGAAGGGCCCACCGTCGAGTTCGTCCATGGCGGCGAACCAAGCGGCGAGGTCGCCGACAACTGGCTCCACCAGCAAACTATCGGCGCGACGCGCCGCACCCGCTCGCCGGGGAAGCGATACTCGGGCGGTAGCCGCACGGCCTGGCCGTGGCCGTGGCGGAGCAGCTTGGTGTAGGTCAACGCCGCCTCCGACCGCTCGGCCGTGACCGTGTACGGCCGGTGGTCTTTTAGTCCTTCGGCCGGCGGCGCGGAAGCGCGAGCTGGTGCCCGTGTGAGCGGGACAGATCGTTCGCCCGTTGATCCCACGTCTCAGCACGCCAGCGCGCGCAGATGGCCGATGGCCGCGTAGGCAAGGATGCGGGCGTCGCGGGTCACCAGTGGCGCGCCCAACTCCCGCGCCGTAGCGACCAGCAACCGATCCGCCGGGTCGCCGTGGAACGGCTCCGGCAGGAAGGACGAGCGGATCGCGACCGAGCCCTGAAGCGGCACCAGACGCACGCCCGGCTGGGCGACCAGCCGATCGAGCCAGGCGGCCGGATCCAGATCCAGGATCAGACGGTTCTTGCGAACCAGGAGGCCGATCTCCCAGGCCGACACCGCCGAGACGAGCACGCCGCCGGCCATCGCGGCCGTCTCGATCGCCGCTACCGCCTCGGCGCGCATCTCGATACCGCTGTCCAGCCAGAGCGCGGCATGGGTGTCGAGGAGGACGGCGCTCAACCCCGGAGGAGTTCCGTCTCGGCGTCCAGGGGCTCGTCGAGCACCGGCGCGGTCGGGTCGACGCCCGGAGCGAAGACGGCCGAGCCCGCGTGGGCGCCCCACAAACGTGGCCGTTCAAGTCCCAGCCCTGTGATCTGCGCGACCGGCCGGCCACGGCGGGTCACCGTCACCCGGGCCAGCCTGGAGCCCTCCAGCGCCTTGAAGATCTCGAGGCAACGCGCCTTGAACGCGGAGGCCGTGATGGTCAGCTCCACGCTGGCACCGTCGGGATTGGGATCGTCCATATGGTCAAGTGTACATGACCATAAAGCGTGGCACAATCCCAGCCTGCCGGCTCACGAGGCTGCGGCGTCCCCCACCGGCACGTTGTCGATCAGGCGGACGGAGCCCAGGTGGGCGGCGGCGAGGAGGCGGCCGGGGCGGTGGGCGGCGGTGGCGAGGGGGGCCAGGGTCTCGGCGTCGCGCAGCTCGACATAGTCGACCAGCCGGAAGCCGGAATTCATCAGGCGCTCGACCGCGGCGTCGAGCAGCGGGGCGGCGAGGCGGCCGTCCCCGAGCGCTGCCGCGGTCTCGCGCAGGACGCGGTTGAGCACGGGGGCCAGCGCGCGGTGCTCGGGGGCCAGGAGCAGGTTGCGCGAGGACATGGCGAGGCCGTCGGGCTCGCGCACGGTGGCCCCGCCCTCGATCCGGGTCGGGATGGCGAGGTCGCGGACCAGGCGCTTGATGATCTGGAGCTGCTGGTAGTCCTTCTCGCCGAACACGGCGAGGTCGGCCTGGGCCTGGTTGAGCAGCATGGTGACCACGGTGGCCACGCCGCGGAAATGGTGCGGCCGGCGCTCGGCGCACAGGCCGTGCGACAGGCCCTCGACCTCGACCCAGGTGCTGGCACCCTCGGGGTACATCTCCGCCACGGTGGGAAGGTAGGCGAGGTGCACGCCGACCGAGGCGAGCTTGGCGAGGTCGCCGGCCTCGTCGCGCGGGTAGCGGCTCAGGTCCTCGTGCGGGCCGAACTGGGTGGGATTGACGAAGATCGAGACCATGGCCCGGTCGCAGCTGGCCAGGGCCTGGCGCATCAGCGCCAGATGGCCGGCGTGCAGGGCACCCATGGTCGGCACGAAGCCGACGGTGAGCCCGGCGGCGTGCCAGGCACGGACCTGTGCCCGCAGCTCGGCGACGCTGCGGGCGATGGCGGGCTGCGGTCACAGAGGCTCGCTCGCCCCCGGGGCGGGACCGCCGCCATAGACCTGCTCCGGCCCCGGGAAGCGCCGCGCGCGCACGTCGGCCGCGAACGCCGCCGCGGCCGCGGTGATGGTCCCGGCGAGCTCGGCATAATGCTTGACGAACTTGGGCCGGAAATCGCCGAACAGGCCCAGCACGTCGTCGCAGACCAGGATCTGGCCGTCGCAGGCGGCCGAGGCGCCGATGCCGATGGTGGGCACGGTCACGGCCTCGGTGATCCGGCGGGCGAGGGGCTCGACCACGCCTTCCACCACCATGGCGAACGCACCGGCCTCGGCGATCGCCTGCGCGTCGGCGACGATCCGGTCGGCCTCGGCCTGGACCTTGCCGCGCGCACCGTAGCCGCCATAGACGTGGACCGACTGCGGCTGCAGGCCGACATGGCCGAACACCGGGACGCCGCGCTCGACCAGGAAGGCCACGGTCTCGGCCATGGCGGCCCCGCCCTCGAGCTTCACGCCGGCACAGCCGGTCTCGGCCATGACCCGCGCCGCGTTGCGGAAGGCCTGGGCGGGGCTCTCCTGGTAGCTGCCGAAGGGCAGGTCGACGATCACCAGCGCCTGCGACGCCCCGCGCATCACCGCACCGCCATGGGCGATCATCATCTCCAGCGTGACCGGCACGGTGCTGGGCAGGCCGTAGACGACCATGCCCAGGCTGTCGCCGACCAGGAGCAGGTCGCAGGCGGGATCGAGGAGCCGCGCCATGGGCGTGGTGTAGGCCGTGAGGCAGACCAAGGGCTCCCCGCCCTTGCGCCGGCGGAACGCGGCCACGGTCATGCCGCGGGACCGGGAGACGTGGCTCATGGCGGGTCCTCACCCGGGGAACGGGACGAGGCCGGATAAAGGCACTGTCTCCCGTCAGGTCAAGACCGCGGTCGCCGCGCCGGCATGCACGTGTCGTCGAGGCCGATGTCGCGCAGCAGGTGCGGCGACAGCTGGCCGGGATAGAGGTAGGGCGGATGGGCCTGCCGGGCGGCGAGGCGGCGCGCCAGCGCCATAAGCCAGCCTTCTGCCTGGTCCTGCCTGCGATCGGCACGCGTACGGGAAAGATCGGTCACCATCGCCGCAACTCCTCTTGACCGGGCTGGAGACAGGAGGCGAATCTACCTTGGCGAGCATGGCCGGACCAACGCAATGCCATGGGGTAATCATAAGGAGGGCTTATGAACGAGCGCATGCGCCTGCCGCCGCTGGCCGCCGTGCGGGCGTTCGAGGCCGCGGCCCGGCTCGGCAGCTTCACCCGTGCCGGCGAGGAGCTCGGCATGTCCCAGGCGGCGGTGAGCTACCAGATCAAGCTGCTCGAGGAGCGGGTCGGCACGCCCTTGTTCCTGCGCACGCCGCGCCAGGTGCGGCTGACCGAGACCGGACGCCGCCTCGCGGCCTCGGTCGAAGAGGCCTTCGACGCCCTGCGCGCCGCGTTCGCCAGCCTCGCCGACGACACCGGCGGCGTCTTGACCATCAGCTCGGTGCCCGCCTTCGCGGCCAACTGGCTCGCACCGCGCATCGGCGCGTTCCAGCTGCGCCACCCGGGCATCGCCGTGCGCATGTCCACCTCCAACCGGCTCGTCGACTTCGCCCGCGAGGAGGTCGACGTGGCCCTGCGGGCGGGTCGCGGCGAGTGGCCGGGCCTCGCCGCGCACCGCCTGTTCCCGCTCCTGTTCACGCCGGTGTGCAGCCCGGAGCTGCTGCGGCGCGCCGGCCCGGTCGACGGGCCCGCCGATCTCCTGCGCCTGCCGCTGCTGACGCCGACCGATCCGTGGTGGCGGCTCTGGTTCGAGCGTGCCGGCGTGACCGCGGACGGCCTCGCGGCCCGCCCCGGGATCGACCTGGAATCGCAGCAGATCGAAGGCCAGGCGGCGCTGGCCGGCCAGGGCGTGGCGATGCTGACGCCCTCGCTCTGGGCGGCCGAGCTCGCCAGCGGGCGGCTGGTGCAGCCCTTCGACCTGGTGGGCGACGATGGCTGGAGCTTCTGGCTGGTCTACCCCGAGGCCCGGCGCAACCTCGCCAAGATCCGCGCCTGGCGCGACTGGCTGCTGGAGGAGGTGGCGCGCTCGGCCTGCGAGCCGTGGCGCTGACCGCGCTGTCGGCGACAGGCGGTCTGGGGTATGGAGCATGCATGTCGGAGCGGCACCCGGAGCGCCGCTTTCCGGAGAGCCGCCATGCGCCTCGCAGCCGCCCTGATGTGGGTTCTCCTGCTTGCCGGCTTCGCCGGGCCCGGCCTGGCGGCGCAACCGCCGGGCGCACGGGCCGAAGCCGAGGGCCTGGCCGGCCAGCTGCTGGTGGCCGAGCCCGACCTCGGCGATCCGAACTTCAGCCATACCGTCGTGCTGCTGCTGCACCATGACGGCGACGGGGCCCTGGGCCTGGTCGTGAACCGGCCCTACGGCACCGCACCGACCGACGAGCTGCTGCGCCGGCTGGGAGTGCGGGTGCCGGCGGGTATCGCGGGCGAGACCCTCCTGTTCTATGGCGGGCCGGTGCAGCCGGAGGTGGGGATGATCCTGCACAGCCCGGACTATGCCCGGGCGGACACGAGGCCGGTCACCCCGGAGATCTCGGTCACCACCGACCCGGCGGTGCTGGCCCACAAGGCGCAAGGGCTCGGGCCGCGCCTGGCGATCCCCGTCCTGGGCTATGCCGGCTGGGGGCCCGGCCAGCTCGAGAGCGAGCTGGCGCAAGGCGCCTGGTTCACGCTCCCGGCCGATCCCGGCCTGGTCTTCGCACCCGACCCGGGCAAGGTCTGGGACGCCGCCTTCGCCCGCCGGGGCGTCGAGCTCTAGCCCGGCCGGCCAAGGAACGCTTGGCCGTCGCCGCCGATTGTGCCGGGAGGTAGCCCGGCAGTCGGGCACCGGAGCCTGCTCGCCGATTGGTTTTACCGTTGCCGCTTGCCAACCATTCACCGTCGCCGGCCCATCATGGGCCCGCCTCGTCCGCAGGACCGGAAGCCGCGCTGCGCCGCAGCCAGCTGCACCTGGCCCTGGCACTCAACGCCGCGGGCGTCGCCGGAATCTGGGAGTGGCAGGTGCCGGACGACCGGGTGGTGGGCAATCGGGCCTTCCACGATCTCCTGGCGCCCGGATGCAGCTCCGAGGAAGTGGCCTGGTCGCTGGACGACCTGCTCGGCCGGGTGCACGCGGAGGACCGCCCTCGGGTCGCGGCCGAGGTCGCTGCCGCCCTGGACGCGGACGGGCTGTCGACCGAGTTCCGCACGGCGGGTGCGGACGAGCGCTGGGTCCTGGTCAAGGCGGGCCTGGAGCGCGGCCGGGACGACCGGCCCGAGCGCCTTTCGGGCATCGCCGTGGACGTCACCGAGCGCCACACCATCGCCGCGGCGTTGCGCGACAGCGAGGCGCGGTTCCGGGCGATCGCCGATTCGATGCCGCAGATGGTCTGGTCGACCCGCCCGGACGGCTTCCACGACTACTACAATGCCCGCTGGTACGAGTTCACGGGCGTGCCGGACGGCTCGACCGACGGCGAGGGCTGGAACGGGATGTTCCACCCCGACGACCAGGAGCGGGCCTGGGAGCGCTGGCGCCACTCGCTGGCGACGGGCGAGCCCTACGAGATCGAGTACCGGCTGCGCCACCGCAGCGGCGACTATCGCTGGACGCTCGGGCGGGCGCTGCCGATCCGCGACGCGCGGGGCCGGATCACCCGCTGGTTCGGCACCTGCACCGACATCGACGACCACAAGCGCGCGGCGGCCCAGACCGAGATCCTGACCCACGAGCTCAGCCACCGCATCAAGAACATCTTCGCCGTCATCGCCGGCCTGATCGGGCTGACCGGGCGCCAGTATCCCGAGGTGCTACCCCTGGCACGCGAGCTGGCGCAGCGCATCGCCGCCCTGGGGCGCGCCCACGATTTCGCGCGCCCGCACAGCGAGTTCTCGCGGCCCGTGACGGGGGACACGACGCTCCAGGCACTGCTGCGCGAGCTGTTCCGGCCCTACCCCGCGCAGGACGCCGGGCGCATGGTGATCCGTGGCGACGACGTCGCGGTCGACGACAAGGGTGCGACCCCCCTGGCCCTGGTGTTCCACGAGCTGGCGACCAACGCCGCCAAGTACGGTGCGCTGGTCACCGCGGAGGGCGTGGTGACCGTGGACGTGGCCTGCCTGCCCGAGCGCTGTGTCCTGACCTGGCAGGAGCGCGGCGGGCCGCCGGTGTCGGGCGAGCCGCAGCGGCCCGGCTTCGGCACGCGGCTGGCCGACCTCAGCGTGGTGGGCCAGCTGGGCGGGACGATCGCCCGCAGCTGGCCGCGCTCGGGCCTGGAGGTGACGATCGAGGTGCCGCTGCGCTCGCTGCGCCGGCAGCCCTAGCCGGTCAGGCGGTCGGGAAACGCGCGCAGGCTCGACGGCGGCGGGATCGCGGCATCGCCCTGCGAGCGGCGCAGCGCATACTCAACGGCCGACTGCACCAGCGCCGCGTCGCAGGGCTTGCTGATGACGCCGACGAAGCCGGCGAGGCCCTCGCCGAGCAGCCGCGGATTGGCGGTCATGAACAGCACGGGTACGCCATGCTCGCGCACGAGGGCGGTCGGCGATCTTCGGGCCGGTGAACCCGTCGCGCAGGTTGAGGTCGACCAGCGCCAGGGTCGGCCGATGGCGCAGCAGCGGCCAGGTGCCGGCAGCGTCGGCGGCGATGCCGACGACCTCGTGGCCGAGCTCCTCCAGGATGGCCTCGAGCTCCATGGCCACCAGCATCTCGTCCTCGACGATCAGGATCCGCGCTGTCATCCGGTCCGCACGCAAATTGCCCACTGGCGCGAAAACGAGCATAGGTGCTGCACGGTTCCACCGTCCCGACAGGGGGTATGACGCGGACCATGGCCGCCAAGGTGCTCGTGATCTATGCGGGCGGCACCATCGGCATGCGGCGCGGCCCGAGCGGCTACGAGCCGGCACCGGGGCTGCTGCCGGCGATGATGGCCGAGATGCCCGAGCTGCGCGACGAGGGCGTGCCGCGCTTCGAGGTGCTCGAGTTCGAGCGCCTGCTCGACAGCAGCAACATGACGCCGCAGGACTGGAACGCGATCGGCGCCGCCATCGCCGAGCACTACGACGCGTTCGACGGATTCGTCGTGCTGCACGGCACCGACACCATGGCCTACACGGCCTCGGCCCTCTCCTTCATGTTCGAGGGCCTGGGCAAGCCGGTGGTGCTCACCGGCTCGCAGATCCCGATGAGCGCCACCCGCAACGACGCGCGCGGCAACATCCTGGCCGCACTGCTGCTGGCGGCGAGCCCCGCCCTGCCCGAGGTCGGCGTCTGCTTCGGCCGGGTGCTCCTGCGCGGCAACCGGACGGTCAAGACCCATGCCGGCGGGCTGGACGCCTTCGCCTCCCCGGACCTGCCGCCGCTGGCCGATCTCGGCGTCGAGATCGCCTTCCGCCACGACCTGATCCGGCCGGCCGAGCCCGTGCCGTTCCGCTTCCGCCCCTGCAGCACCGAGCTCGTGGCCGCGATCCGCGTCTTTCCGGGCATGACCGGGGCGGTGCTGGCGAGCGTGCTGCGCCCGCCCTTGCGCGCGGTCGTGCTCGAGGCCTACGGCACCGGCAACGCGCCCACCGCCGAGCCGGCGTTCCTCGCAGCGCTGGCCGAGGCCAGTGCTGCGGGCATGGTGATCGTGGCGGTGACCCAGTGCCTCTACGGCTCGGTCGAGCTCGAAAGCTACGCGGCCGGTGCCGCCCTGATCGGGGCGGGGGTCGTCGGCGGCCGGGACCTCACCATCGAGGCCGCCTTGTGCAAGCTGCTCTACCTCCTGGGCCAGAGCGACGACCCGGCCTGGATCCGGCGGGAGATGGCGCGCGATCTCCGCGGCGAGCTGACCCCGCGCTCGGGCTGACGGCCGCTCCGGCTCAGCCCCGGGCGGCCGCGACCAGGACCGTGCCGTCGAGGGCCTTCAGCTCCAGGCCGCCTTCCGGCGTCATCGCGAACGCGGCGACCTTGGCCATGGCCGCGAGGAAGCGCTGCTCCTGCTCCATCATCGGCTCGGGGCAGGCCATCATGGTCGAGGCGAACGGGCCCATGGTGAAGGATTTGCCGGTCAGCTTGTAGCCGCCGCGGTAGCGGTTGCAGGAGCCCTTGCCGTAGACGCTGCCCTCGGCGTCGAACTCGATGGTCGGCACCGCGTCCGCGAGCACGGCCGCACCCTCGATGCCGGTGACCCGCCACTCCCCGCCCGTCAGGAGTTCGGCGGGCTCGCCGCCGCAGCCGCTCAGCCGCTCGTCGCCCACCGTCACCTCCACCGCCGCCGGCCGCGGCATGCCGGTCATGGTGTCGACGCAGACCCGGTCGGTCACCGCCGCGGTGATCGCCGTACCCTCGGCCGTGGCCCGGTAGATCCGGCCGCCGGGCACGCGCTCCAGCGTGACCGTGTCGGCCCGCCGCCGCCGCTCGCCATAGCCCGTGGTCAGCTCGAGCCCCGCCGCGTCGACCAGGAGCGACCAGCCGGGCTCGTTGCCGCCCGCCCGGAACACCCGCGGCGGCACGGGTTCGGCCACGCATTCGGGATACTCCACGCCACGCAGGACGAGCTGCGCCCGGTCGCCCTTGCTCCAGAAGCTGGTCGGCGGCTCGGCGCCGTCGGCGAACCTGGCCCCCGACGCCGCCTCGACCGGGTCGAGGTCGAGGACGGCACCGTCCACCTCCAGGCGCGCCTGCTGGCCGACGAAGCCGACCGTGACCAGGAGGTCGCCGCAGCGCAGGGTCGAGGCGAACCCGCTCGCCTGCACCTGGGCGAGCTCGAGCGTGCCGACCTCGACCAGGTTGCCGGCGGTGTCGACCCCGCGCGGCTCGCTCGCCCAGATCGGCCGGCCGTCGAGCAGGATGCCGCCACGGATGGCGTAGCGCGCGTCGGGCGCCAGCACCGCGCGGTCGATCAGGAGCTCGAACGGCACCGGCACCTGCCGGCCCTGGAGGGCCGTGCGCAACTCGGCGACGGCGGAGGCCTCGGGCGGGGCGGCCGCATCGCGCAACTCGACCACGGCCACGCTCGCCGGCGGCAGGGCGATCCGGGCGCGGTAGGCGAGCTCGCCGCGGATCGCCAGCGGATCCGGGCCGTTCTCGGCCGGTGCCGGGGCCGCGGACAGGCCCAGCGCGACCAGCGCCAGCAGCAGCATTCCCGTCCTCATGACCGCACCTCCCCGCTTTGGTTGCCGGTCTCCCGGTCGAGCACGTCGATCGTGGCCCGAAAGAGCTCACGCGCCCGCGCAATCGTCGGGCCGACGCAGACCATGCCCAGCTTGCCGAACTCCGACAGCGCCCCGATCAGGTGGAACACGACGCCCTCCTGGCGGGCGCGGTCGAAGTGCAGGCCGTCCAGCACCGCCAGATCGACCAGATCGTCGGGCGTCAGGCCGCGATAGGCCGCCGCCTGGACGTTGTCGGAGGCATGGTAGCAGCAGTCCTGCCCGGTGGGCGTGACGAAGGTGCCGGTCTCCGGATGGTAGGCACCGTCGGTCAGGAACTGCAGCATCAGGTTGGGGTGGGTCGTGCCGCCCTTGCGCAGGTTGACCTCGATCGCGAAATGCTCCCAGCCGGAGCCGCGGCGCACCGAGACGAAGTCGACCGCGAACCGGCCGAGGACGCCCTGTTCGCGCAGGCGCTTGGCCGCCTCGAGGCCGGCCGCCTGGATGTCGAGGCGGTAGGCCGGGATCGGCCGGGAACTCGCAGCCGAGGAAGATCTGGCCGGACGGCCCGCCCAGCACCTGGTCGTGGGTCGAGACCATATCCAGCGTGCCGTCGGGCTCGACGCGGTACTGGGCCGAGGGTGAGCGCTTCTCCGCCCCCTCGACGAAGGTCTCGACCACCGCACCCATGTCCGCGAGCTTGGCGCGGTAGGCGTCCCAGTCCATGCCATCGGCCTCGAAGGCGAGATGCGGCAGGCGTTCCGCCACCCAGGTCCCCAGCGCCCTGCCCGCCGGCGCTCCGGCGAAGTCGAAGATCGCGTTGCCCTCGCCGGAAAAGCCCTCGTCAAGCTTGACCACCGCCCGCCGCAGACCCGGATCGCGCCCCTTGAGCTCCGCCAGGGCGTCGGCGATGGCGGCCTCGTCGGCGAGGTCCTCGAAGCCCGCGGGCATGGCGATGCCGGCCTCGCGGAAGATCTTGCGGCTGCCGCTCTTGGAGCCGAGCCCGGCGAGGTCGGGGTCGCAGCCATAGATCGGAATGCCCAGCCGGACCGCGAGCGCGCGTTCCGCTGGCGAAACGGTAAAGCAGCTCAGATGCGCCGAGGCCGGGTCCGGGATCAGGTCGCGCAGGCGCTCGACCAGGCGTGGCCGCTCGAGGACCTTCTCGGCCAGCGGGCGGCGCGAGCTGTCGTGGCAGGCGAGCAGATGCAGCCGGGCGCGGGCGTGGGCGTGCGGCATCCCGGCGAGCAGGCCCAGATAGTAGTCGATCGTCGGCTGGGCGACCGGCTGGCTGGTGACGAAGACGAGGCGGGTGCGCGGCAGGCGCAGCAGGAGGAGCATGCTGAGCATGCGCTCCTCGTAATGGTGCACGCCGGAGATCCGCGCCATGACCTCGGCATCGAGGCTGAGGCTCGGCAGCACGACGACGGTGCGCGGTGCCCTGGGGTCGGCGACCAGCCGCGGATAGCGGGTGGCGAAGGCGGCCTGCAGTTCGGTGAAGCGCGCACGCTCGACGCCGCTGTCCATCGCTCGGTACCGTTCCCCAAGACCGACGATCCGATGCACATGATGGCGGCAAAGCGGATGGCGCGCCATAAGCGGGCCGCTATGGTGCGCCCAGACGATCACAACAACTCGGGACCAGCCTCATGCCGATCCAGCGGATGCACACCAACAAGCGGATGAGCCAGATCGTGGTCCATGGCGACACGGTCTACCTCGCCGGCCAGGTCGCCCTGGACAAGCCCGGCGCCTCGTTCGCCGAGCAGACGCGCAACATCCTCGACCGCATCGACGCGCTCCTGAAAGAGGCCGGCTCCGACAAGTCCAAGCTGCTGTCGGCGACGATCTGGCTTTCCGACATGCGCGGCTTCGAGGACATGAACGCGGTCTGGGACGCCTGGCTGCCCGAGGGCTGCGCCCCGGCCCGCGCCACGGTCGAGGCCAAGCTCGCCACCCCGGCCTTCACGGTCGAGATCGGCGTCGTCGCGGCGAAGTAGGCCCGTGCGGGTCGCGGTCCTCGGCGCCGGCGTGATCGGCCTCGCCACCGCCTACGAGCT
>CAVYMA010000030.1:0-68980 GCA_963769465.1 uncultured Alphaproteobacteria bacterium | reverse complement strand
GCTCTTGCCCTGTGCACTCTCTGGCTGGTCCCCAATGTGAACGGCGCCGAAAGTGACGTCGCCACAGCCATGGCGGGTGTCGGCAACACCATTGTGCTTCTGCTCGCGGCCGCCCTCATCCCGTCGCTTATCGCCCGGGCCTGCTGGCGCGTGCATCGTCGGCGCTACTTCGCCGACATCTACGACCTGGGTGTCGTATAAGGTCGCCGCAGCAGCAGCTGTGCGGCGACCATCAGCCGCGAGCGACACCGCCAGCACCAACGTGCCGATGGCGTTGATCTCGGGCGTGACGCCGCGCCGGATCGACGAGAAGACGTAGATCGGCAGGGTCGTGTTCGACCCGGCGACGAAGAAGGCGATGACGAAGTCGTCGAAGCTGAAGGTGAACGCGAGCAGCAGGCTGGCCACGATCGCGGGCACCAGCTGCGGCAGCGTGATCTGCCGGAAGGTCGCCCACGGCGTGGCGTAGAGGTCCATCGACGCCTCCACCAGCGAGCGGTCCATGCCGGCGAGGCGGGCGCGCACGATCAGGACCGCCAGCGCCATGGTGAACAGCGTGTGGGCCGCGATCAGCGAGCCCAGGCCCAGGCGCAGCCGCGGCGGCTCGCCCAGGGCCGCCGGCCACAGGGTCGCGAGCGTCGGGTTCAGCACGTCGAACACCGTCACCAGCGCGACCAGCGTGGCGATGCCGATGACGATGCCCGGGATCATCAGCGCCACGTAGACCAGCCCGTCGAACAGCGTGCGCAGCCAGCCATGCACCCGCTGCAGACCCAGGGCCGCCATGGTGCCGAACAGGGTGGCCAGCACGGCCGAGGTGAGGCCGACGACCAGGCTGGTCCACAGGGCCTCGAGCACGAACGGGTTGGCCAGGGCCCTGCCGTACCAGACGGTGGAGAAGCCCTGCAGGTCGGCCGCGTAGCGTCCGGCGTTGAAGCTGAACAGGACGATCAGCGCGATCGGCGCGTAGAGGAACAGGTAGACCGCGGCGACGTAGGCGCGCATCGCTCAGGTCACCGCCACGTCGCGCGCGCCACGCCCGCGGCCCAGCACCAGCCGCAGGTAGACGCGTCACGGTGGCCAGCATGATCAGCACCAGGGCGACCGAGACCGCCGCACCGAACGGCCAGTTGCGCGACTGCAGGAACAGGTCGACGAGCGCGTTGCCGATGAAGAACACCTTGCCGCCGCCGAGCAGTGCCGGGATCAGGAACTCGCCCATCAGCAGGATGAACACCAGCATCGAGCCCGTGGCCACGCCCGGCAGCGAGAGCGGCAGGGTCACCTGCAGGAAGGTCCGCCACGGCGCGGCATAGAGGTCGGCCGAGGCCTCGAGCAGCCGCCGGTCGAGCTTCTCCAGGCTGACATAGATCGGGAAACACCATCAGCGGCAGGTAGCCGTAGACGATGCCCAGGAGCACGGCGAAGGGCGTGTTGATCAGCCGGGGCTCGCCCAGCCCGAGCCAGGCCAGCAGAGCGGGCAGTCCGCGGCCGCCCAGGATGAAGATCCAGGCGTAGGTGCGGATCAGGAGGCTGGTCCAGAACGGCACGATCACCAGCACCAGCAGGAACAGCCGCCAGCGCTGCGGACAGTGCAGCGCCAGCCAGTAGGCCACCGGGTAGGCCGCCAGCAGCGTGAGCAGCGTGCCCAATGGGGCCAGGGTCAGCGTGTTCTGGAACGCGGTCCAGCGGGCCGGCAGGTTGGCGTACTGGGCCAGGGTGAAGCCCGCAGCATAGCCGCCCTCCGGCGCCCGCTCGCCGAAGCTGTAGACCAGGATCACCACCAGCGGCAGGACCAGCAGGAACAGGAACCACAAGGTGGCGGGCAGGAGAAGGAGCGCCGTGACCCTGCGCTCCGTCGTCATGCTCAGGCCGCCTTGAACCGCGCCATGATCTCGGCCCGCGTCGGGTCGGTCAGGGTCGCCGCGGCGCCGAACTCGAGCGGGGTGAGCAGTGCCTGCGCGCGGATAGAGGATCGGGCTCTCCATGATCTCCGGCGGCAGGAGCTTTTCCACCCGCTCGTCGGTGGTGGGATAGCCGTGCGCCACGACCTCCTTGGCGTTGACCGCGGGATCGAGCAGGAAGTTGATCAGGGCATAGGCCGCCTTGCGGTTCGCCGCCTGCGTGGGCACGGCGTAGAAGTCGCTCCAGATCTCCCCGCCCTCCGTGCCGATCACGTACTGCATCTCCGGCATGTCACGGTGCAGCTGGGTGGCGTCGCCGGTCCAGCACACGCTGGCCCAGGCATCGCCGCTGCGCAGGCCGGGCTGATAGTCGCTGGTGATCGCGAACAGATGCGGCTTGACCTTGAGCAGCAGCTCCTCGGCCTGCGCCAGCTCCGCCGGATCGATCGAGTTGAACGAGTAGCCGAAATATTTCAGCGCGTTGCCGATCGTGGTCAGCTGATAGTCGTGCACGCTCACCCGCCCGGACAGCTCCTCCTGGGTCATGTCCCAGAACTGCTTCCAGCTGGTCATCGGCGTCGTCACCTTGGCGGTGTTGACGATGTAGCCGGTCGTCCCCCAGTTCTTGGGCACCGCGTAGACCGTGCCGTCGACGCTGCCCTCGTTCATGAACCGCGCCTCGTTGGCGGCGGCGTCGAAATTGGGCAGCAGCGCCAGGTCGAGCGGCTCGATGATGCCCAGCTTCTGGTAGGTGCTGATCGTGTAGTTGGTCGGCACGAACACGTCCCAGCCGGTGCCGCCCGCCTGCAGCTTGGCCAGCATCTCCTCGTTGGAGCCGAACACGTTGACCTGGACGGCGGCACCGGTGGCGGCCGTGAACGCCTCGAAGTTGGCCGGGTCGTGGTAGTTCGGCCAGGTCGCCAGCGCCACGCGGTCGCCGATCTCGCCGGCCGCCAGCGCCGGCCGGCCGCGCAGCCAGGGCATGGCCGCGCCCATGACCGCGGTCGCCGTGCCGAGGCCGGTGACACCCATGAAATGACGGCGGCTGACCGAGCCGCGACGATAGCGCTGGAGCTCGTCCAGGAACGCGGGCGCACTGATGGGCTTGCCGGTGCCGTCTTTGGACATCTTGTTCCTCCTTGGTTGGCGCTATTGTGCCTGCCGGTCGTCGACGAGCGCAAGGGCGGCCCGCTCCGGCCAGGCCAGCGCCACCTCGTCGCCGGGTGCGGCACCGTGGTCCGCCTCCGCCCCGCGCGGGATCAGCGCCAGAAGATCGCCCAGGCTCTCGGTCCGCACCAGGTACTCGGTGTGCTCGCCCAGAAAGATCCGGTTCAGCACCCGACCGCCGACGCCGCCGGTCCCGGGTGCGGCCAGCCGCACCATCTCCGGACGCACCGCGAGCACGGCCGGATCGCCCGGCGCCAGCGCCCTGCCGTCCGGCACCAGCCGCCCGTGCATGGGCCCGCCGCCGGCCACGATCTGCGCGGTGCCGCCCGCCACCGCCGCGACCCTGCCGGCCAGGAAGTTGGACTTGCCGACGAAATCGGCGACCCAGGCGCTGACCGGCGCGTCGTAGAGGGCGGCGGGCGAGCCCTGCTGCACGATCCTGCCCTGGCGCATGATGCCGATGGTGTCGCTCATCGACAGTGCTTCCTCCTGGTCGTGGGTGACCAGGACGAAGGTGATGCCGACCTCGTGCTGCAGGTTCTGCAGCTCGATCTGCATCTCGCGGCGCAGCTTGCGGTCCAGTGCCGCCAGCGGCTCGTCGAGCAGGAGCACGGTCGGCCGGTTGACCAGTGCCCGCGCCAGCGCCACCCGCTGCTGCTGCCCACCCGACAGCTCCCAGATCCGGCGCGCGCCGTAGCCCGGCAGCCGCACCAGCTCGAGCATGGCGTCCACCTGGCGCGCCAGCTCCGCCCCGCTCGGCCGGGGTGCCCGCTGCTTGAGGCCGTAGCCGATGTTGGCGGCGACATCGAGATGCGGGAACAGGGCGTAGTGCTGGAACACCATGTTCACCGGCCGCCGGTAGGGCGGCACGCCCACCATCGACCGGCCGCCGATCCGCACGTCGCCCGAACTCGGCTGCTCGAAGCCCGCGATCAGGCGCGAGCGAGGTGGTCTTGCCGCAGCCCGACGGGCCCAGGAAGGTGAAGAACGAGCCCGCGCGCCACCCGCAGATCGACGCCGTCGACCGCGGCCACGTCGCCGAAGCGCTTGGTGACGCCGGAGAACTCGATGTCGGGGCCGTCGGCTGCCGGGGTCACGCGGGCGTCACGCCGAAGAACGCCACCAGCTCGCGCTGCCGAGCGCAACTAGACCGCCGTCGCGCAGTGGGCGATCTGCTCGGTGAACCGGCCATAGATCGTCGCTTCCATCTCCGTGGACAGCATACCCGGCGCGACGGCGCCGTGCGAGGAGGCAGCGCATCTCGACCACGACCAGCCGCGAGATGAGGACGTCCCCAACCTCGGCAAGGAACGTCGCCACCGCCTCCGAGCCCTGCTCGGGGACGTACCATTTGGCGAGCGCGCTGGTGTCGAGATAGGCGTTCAACCGCGCGCGTCCCGGTCCTCCCGCACCAGTTCCTCGCTGGTGACCGTCTGCACGGGCAAAACGGCCCTGAGATCCGCATTCGACGGCCGGCGCGCCACCGGTGGGCCTATGGGCACGACGCGGGCCACGGGCTTGCCGCGGCGGGTGAGGATCAGCTCGCCTTCCACCCGCAACTCGCTCTCGATCTCGGGGAGCAGCTCACGCATCTCCCGCACCGTGACCTGACGCATGGGCCCCTTGTGGCACATTGCCTGCTGATGTGCCACATCTATGCCCGCGGCCGGTCGCGCGCAAGCTGCTTGACCGGCCACGCCCGCTTTGATCGACTGTTCGGCGGGTTGGCGACGCTGCAGCGGTGAGGACAGCCCCTTGAGCCACGCCCCCGATATCGCCGCCGGCCGCCTGCCGGCCGAGGCCATCGAGCGCAACTTCGCCGACCTGCACCCGCGGCTGAGCCCGCGCGAGGCCCGCGTCGCCGCCGAGCGCTGCCTGTTCTGCTACGACGCGCCCTGCGTGCAGGCCTGCCCGACCTCGATCGACATTCCCCTGTTCATCCGCCAGATCGCCACCGGCAATCCCTTGGGCTCGGCCAAGACCATCCTCGATGCCAACATCATGGGCGGCATGTGCGCCCGGGTGTGCCCGACCGAGACCCTGTGCGAGGAGGTCTGCGTCCGCGAGATCGCCGAGGGCAAGCCGGTCGAGATCGGCCGGCTGCAGCGCTACGCCACCGACACGCTGCTTGCCGGCGGCCATCAGCCCTACCGCCAGGGCCCCGCCTCCGGCCACAAGGTGGCGGTCGTCGGCGCCGGCCCGGCCGGCCTCGCCTGCGCCCACAGGCTCAGCCTCCTGGGCCACGCCGTCACCCTGTTCGAGGCCCGGGACAAGCCCGGCGGGCTCAACGAGTACGGCATCGCCGCCTACAAGACGGTCGAGGATTTCGCCCAGGCCGAGGTGGAGTGGATCCTGGGCGTGGGCGGGATCGAGCTGCGCACCGGCGTCCGCCTCGGCCGCGACCTCGCCCTGGCCGACCTGCGCCGGGACTTCGACGCCGTGTTCCTGGGCCTGGGCCTGGGTGCGGTGAACGCACTGGGGCTGGACGAGGCGGGCATCGACGGCGTCATGGACGCGGTCGCCTACATCGCCGCCCTGCGCCAGGCGGCCGACCTCGCGGCCCTGCCGGTCGGGCGGCGGATCGTCGTCATCGGCGGCGGCATGACGGCGATCGACATCGCCAGCCAGACCAAGCGCCTGGGTGCGGAGGACGTCACCATCGTCTACCGGCGCGGGCCCGAGCAGATGGGTGCTTCGGCCTACGAGCAGGAGGTCGCCCAGACCGACGGCGTGCTCCTGCGCCACTGGCTGCGCCCGAAGCGCCTGCTGGCCGAGGGCGGCCGGCTTGCCGGCGTCGAGCTCGAGTACACCGACGGCCGGGCGGAGACGCTCACGCTGCCCTGCGACCAGCTGTTCAAGGCGATCGGCCAGGCCTTCCTGCCCGCCGATCTCGACGGCAGCCGCGAGGTGGTCGAGCTCGCGTCCGGCCGCATCGCCGTGGACGCCGAGCGCCGCACCTCGCTGCCCGATGTCTGGGCCGGCGGCGACTGCGTCGCCGGCGGCAAGGACCTCACCGTCGCCGCGGTCGAGGACGGCAAGCAGGCGGCGATGGCGATCGACCGGAACCTGCGGGCGCGTACCGCGGCCAGCGCCGCCTGAGGAGGAGCGAGATGGCCGATCTGCGCGTCGAGTTCTGCGGCATCAAGGCCCCGAACCCGTTCTGGCTGGCCAGCGCACCGCCCACCGACAAGGCCTACAATGTCGAGCGCGCGTTCCGCGCCGGCTGGGGCGGCGTGGTCTGGAAGACGCTGGGCGAGGACCCGCCCGTGGTCAACGTCAACGGCCCGCGCTACGGCGCCATCCATGCCCAGGACCGGCGCGTCATCGGCTTCAACAACATCGAGCTGATCACCGACCGGCCGCTCGAGGTGAACCTGCGCGAGATCAAGGAGGTCAAGCGCAACTGGCCCGACCGGGCGCTCCTGGTCTCGCTGATGGTGCCCTGCACCGAGGAGAGCTGGAAGGCGATCCTGGCCCGGGTCGAGGAGACCGGCGCCGACGGCGTCGAGCTCAATTTCGGCTGCCCGCACGGCATGTCCGAGCGCGGCATGGGCTCGGCCGTGGGCCAGGTGCCGGAATATGTCGAGATGGTCGCCCGCTGGTGCAAGGCCAACACCCGCATGCCGGTGGTGGTCAAGCTCACCCCCAACATCACCGACATCAAGCAGCCGGCACTGGCCGCCCACAGGGGCGGTGCGGATGCCGTCTCGCTGATCAACACCATCAACTCGATCATGGGCGTGGACCTCGACGCCATGACGCCCTCGCCCGCCACCGGCGGCTACGGCACCCATGGCGGCTATTGCGGCGTCGCGGTGCAGGCCGATCGCGCTCAACATGGTGGCCGAGATCGCCCGCACGCCCGCCATGCGCGGGCTGCCGATCTCCGCCATCGGCGGCATCGAGACCTGGAGGGACGCCGCCGAGTTCATGGCCCTGGGTGCGGGCACGGTGCAGGTCTGCACCGCCGCCATGGTCTACGGCTTCAAGATCGTCCAGGAGATGATCACCGGCCTGTCGGACTGGATGGACGCCAAGGGCTACACCGTCCGTCGACCAGATCGTCGGCCGTGCGGTGCCCCGCGTCACCGACTGGCAGCACCTCAACCTCGACTATGTCGTCAAGGCGCACATCGACCAGGACAAGTGCATCCAGTGCGGCCGCTGCCACATCGCCTGCGAGGACACCAGCCACCAGGCGATCAGCCACCTCAAGGACGGGAAGCGGCACTACGAGGTGATCGAGGCCGAGTGCGTCGGCTGCAATCTCTGCGCCGTGGTGTGCCCGGTCGAGGAGTGCATCACGCTGCGTGCCGCTGACCGAGGGTGTCGACCCGCGGACGGGCCGGCAGGTCGGCGGGCACCGGACCTGGCTGGAGCACCCGAACAACCCGGCGGCGAAGCCGGCCGAGCGGGCGCTGGAGCCGGCGGAGTAGGCGGACGGTCTCGCCGGCTATACTGTAGTGCGCTGGCCGATCGAGTCGGCCGACGGACCCGCCGCCAGATTGCCCCGACCCCGGTTTTGGCTTAACTTTTGGCGTCAGGCTCCGCTCATCACTTCGAGCGGAGTCGATCATGTCGGGTATGCTGCGCGTCCTCGCCCCGCTCCTGCACGGTCGTTTCGACCGCTCTATCCATCTTCGACTACCTCGTGCCGGGCACGGCCGCCGCGCACGCAATGCTTCGGAAATCTCCATGCAGCGCCAACGCGCGTTGGACGACTACCGGCTCCTCGAGGAGGAACTGTCCGGCCCCGGTACGCTCCCCGTCGGCACGCAGGCGCACTCCGACGTCGCCATCGGCCGGCGCCGGACGACACCGAGCTCGGCCGCCGTGCCCTCGGCGAAGCGCTGTGCTCAGCGCCGGATCCGGCAGTCGCTCAGCTCTCGCGGGCGACCTCGTCGAAGGTCGCTGCGTTGGGGCAGAATTCCGTCGGGACGTCCGCCGCGCCGTCGAGGTAGCCGTGGCACCGGTCGACGTCCCGGCAGGAAGCGCAGCGCGTCTCGGCCGCCAGCAGTCTCCAGGAGGCCGCCTCGCGCAGACTGTGCCGGGTCGAGGCCGAACCGACGGATCATCTGCGTCCATGTCGGACCTCGACCCGCCGGCTGGTCCGCTCGGCCGCGACCGTGTCGCCCCGAGTGCCTGGATGCGTTGCGCCAACGGTCCGCCGACCGAGAAAGCCGTCGCCGCCCGTCCTTCCGCGCACCAGCCATCGCCCGTCCTCCTGCAGGTCAACGACCTTCCGGCTAGCAGCGCCCGGATGGGTCGCATCGCGTTGACGAACGTCAATCCGCGTCCCGCGCGAGCCCGCCCTCGGGCCTTTCCATGCCGGGACAAACCGCCTATCTAGCCCGCGAGGACCGTCCACCGACCCCAGCGAAGGCGAGGCTGCCATGGCTTTCGAGCTCCCGGATCTGCCCTACGACTACGAGGCGCTGGCGCCCTACATGTCGGCGCAAGACGCTGCACCTGCACCACGACAAGCATCATCAGGCCTACGTCACCAACCTCAACAACCTGATCGAGGGCACCGAGTTCGCCGGCAAGTCGCTGGAGGACATCGTCACCGGCTCCTACGGCGACGCGGCCAAGCAGGGCATCTTCAACAATGCCGGCCAGCACTGGAACCACAACCTGTTCTGGCGGATCATGAAGAAGGGCGGCGGCGGCAACCCCGGCGGCGAGCTCGCCAAGCGGATCGACGACGCGTTCGGCTCGTTCGAGGCGTTCAAGGAGCAGTTCAAGACCGCGGGCGTGACCCAGTTCGGCTCGGGCTGGGCCTGGCTCGCGGTGCGGGGCGACCAGCTCAAGGTCATGAAGACGCCCAACGGCGAGAACCCGCTCGTGCACGGCATGCGCCCGATCCTCGGCGTCGACGTCTGGGAGCACGCCTACTATGTCGACTACGAGAACCGCCGCCCCGAATATCTCGCGGCCTTCCTCAACAGTCTCGTCAACTGGGAGGAGGTCGAGGCGGAGTTGCACAAGGCGATCGCCTGACCACATGACGGCGGGGCCGGCGCGGGGCCGGCCCTGTGCTCACTCGACGAGGCCCGTCCATGCCGTCCGTCGCCGCCCGATCGACCGCCGGCGCCCTCCTGCTCGGCGCTCGGCCTTTCCGGCTGCGCCGCCGGCACCACCGCGGTCGCCAAGCGCAACCTCGACGTCCAGACCAAGATGAGCGACACGATCTTCCTCGACCCGGTCGGGCCGGAGGAGCGCACCGTCTATGTCGACGTGCGCAACACCTCCGACCAGCCGGGGCTCGACATCGCGCCCCAGGTACGCGCCGCGGTCGCGTCGCGCGGCTACCGCGTGGTCGAGCGATCCGCGCGACGCCCGCTTCGTCCTCCAGGCCAACGTGCTGCAGGCCGGCCGCAGCTCGCCAACCGCCGCGGAGGTCGCGCGCGGCGACGGCTTCGGCGGCACGCTGCTCGGCGGGGCCGCCGGCGGGGCCGCGGGCTACGGCCTGGGTGCGGCCGGTATCGGCGTCAACAACACCGTGGCGGCGATCGGCGGTGCGCTGGCCGGTGCCGCGATCGCCGGGCTGGCCGACGCCTACGTCCAGGACACCACCTACACCATCGTCACCGACGTGCAGGTCTCCGAGCGCGCGCCGCCGGGCGTGGTGGTGAGCCAGAGCGAGCAGGCGAGCCTGCAGCCAGGGCACGCTCCGGCACGATCAGCCAGAACAGCAGCCGCACCACGGACGCCAAGCGCTACCGCACCCGCGATCGGTCAGCACCGCCAACAAGGTGAACCTCGCCTGGGACGAGGCCGAGCCGCAGCTCGTGGCCGGGATGAGCCGCAGCATCGGCGGCATCTTCTAGGCGCAGACGCTAGTCTGGCGGCAGCCTGATCAGCGCCGCCGCGACGCGGCGCTGCTCCGCCAGCAGCACGTTGTAGGTGCGGCAGGCCGACGCCGTGGCCATGGCCTCGACCACCGGCCCCCACGCCCGGATCGCCTGCCGCAGCTCGGGCGGGAACGGCACGAAGCTGGCACCCAGACCCGACCACCAGGATGTCCGGGAGCGGCTGTGCTGCGCGGATCGCCTCCAGGGTGGCGAGCTCGAGCTCGTCGGGGCCATTGACCGGCCAGGGCAGCACCCGCTCGGGAAGCACGAGAATCGAGCCGGCGTAGCGCACGCCCGAGACCGTGAAGCCGCCGCTGCCATAGGACTGCACGACCTGCAGGCCTGGGGCGAAGTGCGGCCGCTGGGCGTCCAAGGCCGCGCTACCGCGAGCGCGCCGGCTGTTCGACCGCGGGCGGCGTCGGCTTGTCGACGGCGCGGGACGGAGGTTGAGGTAGTAGAGCACCGGCGTGGCGATGTAGATCGTCGAGTAGGTGCCGATGATCACGCCCCAGATCATGATGATCGTGAAGCCCTGGATGACCTCGCCACCGAACAGCCACAAGGGCAGCAGGGCCACCAGCGTGGTGAGCGAGGTCATCATGGTGCGCGCCAGGGTCTCGTTGATGCTGCGGTCGAGCAGCTGCTCGAGCGGCATCGCCTTGTAGCGGCGCAGGTTCTCGCGCACCCGGTCGTAGATCACCACGGTGTCGTTGAGCGAGTAGCCGACGATGGTGAGCACCGCGGCGACGCTGGTCAGGTTGAACTCGATCCCGGAGATCGCATAGATGCCCATGGTGGCCGAGACGTCGTGGATCAGCGAGGCGATGGCACCGATGCCGTACTGCCACTCGAACCGGAACCAGAGATAGAGCAGGACGCCCAGCAGCGAGATCAGCACCGCCCAGACGCTGTTGATCAGCAACTCCTGGCTGACCCGGGGACCGACGAACTCGGCACGCTGGTAGCTGACGTCGCCGCCCACCACCCCCGCCAGGGCGCCCTTGATCTGCTCGACCGCGGCGCGCTGAGCCGCCTCGTCGGCCTCCGGCGCCTCGGCGCGGATCATCACCTGGTCGTCGCCGCCGGCGGTCTGCAGGGTCACCTCGCCCAGGCCGAGATCGCCCAGGGCCGAGCGCATCGCGCCGAGATCGGCGGGGCCCTGGGTGCGGACCTCCAGGAGCACGCCGCCCTTGAAGTCGATCCCGAGATTGAGCCCGTTGAGCGACACCAGCACGATCGTGCCGACGAGCACCACGAGCGACCAGACGAACGCGATCCAGCGGTAGCGGAAGAACGGGATCTGCGTGTTGTCGGGGACGAGTCGCAGGCGGCGCATGGCGAATCTCAAAGCGGCAGGCTTGCCGGACGGGTCCGGTCGTACCAGAGCCCAACCAGGAAGCGGCTGAAGTACACGGAGGTGAACATGTTGGTCACGATCCCGAGGCCCAGCGTGACCGCGAAGCCCTTGACCGGTCCGGAACCGAACTGGAACAGGGCCAGCGCCGCGATCAGCGAGGTCAGGTTGGCGTCGACGATGGTCCGCATGGCCTCGGTGAAGCCGGAGTTGATCGCCGAGAGCGGGGTCCGCCCGCCGCGGCGCTCCTCCCGGATCCGCTCGTAGATCAGCACGTTGGAGTCGACCGACTGGCCGATGGTGAGCACGATGCCGGCGATGCCGGGCAGGGTCAGGGTGGCGCCGAGCATCGACATGATGCCCAAGATCAGCACCACGTTGAGGACCAGCGCCACGTCCGCGATGACCGCCGAAGACGCCGTAGTAGACCAGCATCAGGGTGACCACGAGGATCGCCGCCACGATGCAGGCGATGGTGCCGGCACGGATGGAGTCGGCGCCGAGCTCCGCCCCGACCGAGCGCTCCTCGATCACGTTCAAGGGTGCCGGCAGCGCGCCGGCGCGGAGCAGCACCGAGAGCTCGTTGGCCGATCTCGACCGAGAAGCTGCCCGAGATGATGCCCGAGCCGCCGAGGATCGGCTCGCGGATGTTCGGGGCCGAGATCACCTTGTCGTCGAGGACGATGGCGAACGGCTTGCCGACGTTCTCCTGCGTGATCTTGCCGAACTTGCGCGCACCCGCATTGTCGAAGCGGAAGCTGACGACCGGCTGGTTGTCCTGGAAGGTGGGCTGCGCGTCGGTCAGGTTCTCGCCGCTCAGCTCGACCTGGCGCTTGACCACGTAGTGCGTGGAGCCGACGCCGTCGCGCTCGGCCGACTCCAGCAGCATCGTGCCCGGCGGCACGCGGCCCTGCAGCGCATCCTGCACGCTGGCCCCGAGATCGACCATGTGGAAGGTCAGGCGTGCGGTCCGGCCCAGCAGTCGCTTGATGTTCTCCGGGTCACGTCTCGCCCGGGACCTGGACCAGGATGCGGTCCGCACCCTGGCGCTGGATCGAGGCCTCGCGGGTGCCGAGCTCGTCGATGCGCCGGCGCACCACCTCCAGCGACTGGTTGATCGCCGACTGGCGCAGGTCGAACAGCTTGGCCTCGGTGAGGCGCAGGACGATCCGGCCCGCCTCGTCGCTGACGTCGAAATCGCGCACACGGCCGTTGGCCGCGACATTGACCGGGTTCAGCTTGTCGATCTCGGCCAGGGCGGCGTCGCGCTGGGCGGGGTCGGTCAGGGTCAGCGTGACCGCGTTGGCCTGCACGCCGAGCCCGCGATAGCCGATGCGCGCCGCGCGCAGGCCGGCGCGCACGTCGCCCACCATGCTCTCCAGCCGCTCGGCGTAGACCGGCGCCACGTCGACCTCGAGCAGGAGGTAGGAGCCGCCCTGCAGGTCGAGGCCCAGGGTGATGGCACGGTTGGGCAGCCAGCCGGGAATCGCCTGACGCGCGGTCTCGGACAGGAAGTTGGGCACGAGCGACAGGACGCCGAACAGACAGACGGCGGCCACGACGAGCGTGCGCCAGGACGGTAGCTTCAGCATGCTGGCGACGGCTACTTCTTGCCCAGCAGCTTGCCGAGGAAGCCGCCGCCGGCCGGAGCCGCCACCGCGCGATTGTCGTTGCCGGAGGCGGGTGCCGGCTTGGTCAGGAGGTCGGCCACGGTCTGGCGGATCACCTTGACCTGGACGTTGGGCGCGATCTCGACCAGCAACTGGTTGTCGCTCGGCTCGATCTTGGCGATCTTGCCGACGATGCCCCCGGCGGTGACGACCTGGTCGCCCTTCTTGAGGTTCTCCAGCATCGTGCGGTGCTGCTTCATCTTGGTCTGCTGGGGACGGATCAGCAGGAAATAGAAGATGGCGAAGACCAGCACCAGCGGCAGCAGGGACATGAACATGTCGCCGCCGGCGGCGGGAGCCGCCGCCTGGGCGTAAGCCGGGGAGATGAGCATGGGATCCTCAGGGGCGGTGGCCGACGCGAGCCGCACTTATAGTCCCGCGAAACCGCATTGCAACCGCCCACCCGCCGCGCTGCTGCGAACCGCTTGCGCCGCGACCCGGCGCTGCTAGCGTCCGCCGGCATCACGAAATCGGGAGATCATGCGGCATGGACGAGCGTGCCTTGGCAGGCCTCGTGGAGCGGATCGCGGCGGCCCTGGAGCGGTCCTCGCCACCGCCGGCCTCGAGCGTCGACCTCGATGCCGCCGACGCCTTCGTCTGGGAGGCCAGGGGCGAGCGGCTGCGGCCGGTGCCCCGGGTCGCCGGTGTCCCCTTCGACCTGCTGTGCGGCATCGAGCGCGTGGCCGAGGCGCTGTTCGAGAACACGCGCCGTTTCGCCCGCGGCCTGCCCGCCAACAACGCCCTCCTCTGGGGCTCCCGCGGCATGGGCAAGAGCTCCCTGGTCAAGGCGATCCACGCCCGTCTCAACGAAGGCGCCACCGACCGGCTGGTGCTGATCGAGATCCACCGCGAGGACATCGAGAGCCTGCCGCGCCTGCTCCACCTGCTGGCCGACACCGGCCGCCGCTGCCTCCTGTTCTGCGACGACCTTTCGTTCGACGCCGGCGAGACCAGCTACAAGTCGCTGAAAGCGGTGCTGGAGGGCGGGATCGAGGGCCGGCCGGGCAATGTCCTGTTCTACGCCACCTCGAACCGGCGCCACCTGATGCCGCGCCAGATGATCGACAACGAGCGCAGCACGGCGATCCACCCCGGCGAGGCGGTGGAGGAGAAGGTCTCGCTGTCCGATCGCTTCGGCTTGTGGCTCGGCTTCCACCCCTGCAGCCAGGAAACCTACCTCGCGATGGTGGAGCGGTATGCCGCGCATTTCCGCCTGCCCATCGACGGCGAGGAGCTGCGGCGCGAGGCGCTGGAATGGGCGAAGACCCGCGGCAGCCGCTCCGGCCGCGTGGCCTGGCAGGTGATCCAGGACGTCGCCGGCCGGCTTGGCGTGCCGGTCACGGCCTCCTTGGGTCCGCCGCGCTAGCGGACGCTCGCGACCTGGGTCGATGCCGGCACCAGCACCAGGGTCGGGTCGACCGGCTCCTTGCCGTCGCGCACCTCGAAATGCAGCTGGGGCGAGGTGACGTTGCCGGTGCGGCCGACCGAGGCGATCGGCTGGCCGCGCTCGACCTGGTCGCCGACGGCGACCAGGAGGTCGCGATTGTGGGCGTAGGCGGTCAGGAAGCCGTTGGCATGGCTGATCAGGAGCATGCGGCCATAGCCCGGGATCTCGTCGCCGGCGAAGACGACGACGCCGTTCTCGGCGGCGACGACCGTGGCCCCCTCCGGTGCACGGATGTTGACGCCATCGTTGCGCGTGCCGTTCGGCTTGCTGCCGAAGCCGCTGGCGATCTTGCCACGCACCGGCCACAGGAAGCCGTCGCCCGACAGCGGCGGCGGCTCGCGGCCGGCAGCTCCACGGCTGGCCTCGAGGCGCTCGCGCGGCAGGGGCGGGGCGATGTCGATCTCGGCGGGCTGCGGATCGAGCGAGGCAACCTGGACGCCCCGCACGGGCGGCTTGGCCGCCGGTGCCGCGGTCGGGGCCACGCTCCGTCGGGCGGGGACCACCGCGGCGACGGCACGGACGGCGGGCGGATCGACCACTTCCGCGCGTCCCGGCACGGTCAGGTACTGGCCGGCATAGAGCCGGTAGGGCGGGGCGATCCGGTTGGCGCGCGCGAGGTCGCGCAACGGCACGCGGTAGTGCACGGCAAGCCCGGAGAGCGTCTCGCCCCGTGCCACGCGGTGACGTGCGGCCTCCGTGGCATCCGCGGTCCCGGCATGGGGCGGCTGTGCGCGCGTCATGCCGGCACGCTCGCTCCAGTCGACCGGCTGGTAGGTGGTGCAGCCGGCCAGGCAGAGCAGCAATAGGGCGCCGCAACCAAAGCGCACCGCGGCGCTCCTCACTGAGGCTTGGGGCAGCAAGCTTAGTGGCCCTGCTCGCGACTGATCAAGGTCGTGTGCCGTCCGGAGTGCCGGTTTCCGTCACCGCCCGGCCACAATCGCCGCCGGAAACCGGCGGCAGGCCCCCGCCGTCACGCGAAGCGCTCGCGCAAGGCATCCAGGCTGCGGTGGTGGGTCATGTCGAGATGGACCGGCGTCACCGCCACGTAGCCCGCCGCGACCGCGGCGAGATCGGTGCCCTCGGCCGGATCGGTGGCCTCGCGCAGGGCACCGATCCACAGATAGGGCTCGCCGCGCGGGTCGGTGCGCTCGAGCAGCGTGTCGCCGATCTTGCGCGCACCCTGGGCCGCCACGCGGACCCCGCGCACGTCGTCCGGGTCGAGGTCGGGAAAGTTGACGTTGATCAGCACGTCGGGGGTCCAGGGCAGCGACAGCAGGCGCTCGATCACCTCCGGCGCGAAGCGCTCGGCGGTCGGCCAGCGGATGTTCTGGCGGCTCGCGCACACCTGGCTGAAGGCGATCGAGGGCACCTTGAACAGGGTGGCCTCCATCGCCGCGGCGACCGTGCCGGAGTAGGTGATGTCCTCGCCCAGATTGGCGCCGTGGTTGATGCCCGAGAGCATGAGGTCGACCGGCGGGCCCTCGACGATCCGCTGCAGGGCGATCAGCACGCAGTCGGTGGGCGTGCCGTCGACCGAGAAATGCCGCTCGCCGTGGCGCCGCACCCGCAAGGGCCGGGTCAGCGTCAGGGAATGCGCCGCCCCGCTCTGGTTGCTCTCGGGTGCGACCACCCAGACATCGTCGCTCAGCGTCCGCGCGATCCGCTCGAGCGTCTTGATCCCCAGCGCGTTGATGCCGTCGTCGTTGCTGACCAGGATCCGCGGCGGACGACGGATCATGGCTCAGCCTCCGGTGGGCACCAGCCGCTCGCGGCCGTGCAGGTAGGGACGCAAGACGGGCGGCACGGTCACGCTGCCGTCGGCTTCCTGGTAGTTCTCGAGCACGGCGATCAGCGTCCGGCCGACCGCGAGCCCGGAGCCGTTGAGCGTGTGGACGAAGCGGGTCTGCTTGCGCGTCCTTGGCCCGGCAGCGCGCGTTCATCCGCCGGGCCTGGAAGTCGCCGCAGGTCGAGCAGCTCGAGATCTCGCGGTAAGCGCCGTGGCCGGGCAGCCAGACCTCGAGATCGTAGGTGCGGCGGGCCGAGAAGCCCGTGTCGCCCGACGCCAGCGCCATCACCCGGTAGGGCAGTTCCAGCCGCTGCAGCACGGCCTCGGCACAGCCGGTCATGCGCGCATGCTCGGCGTCCGATTCCTCGGGCGTGGTGATGCTCACCAGCTCCACCTTGGTGAACTGGTGCTGGCGGATCATCCCCTTGGTGTCCTTGCCGGCGGCACCGGCCTCGGAGCGGAAGCAGGGGGTGAGTGCCGTGAGCCGCATCGGCAGCTGCGCCTCGTCCACGATCTCGCCGGCGACCAGGTTGGTGAGCGGGACCTCGGCCGTGGGGATCAGGAAATGGTCGCTCGTGGTCCGAAACAGATCCTCGCCGAACTTGGGCAGCTGGCCGGTCCCGAACAGGGCGGCATCCCGGACGAGATAGGGAACCGCGACCTCGGTGTAGCCGTGCTCGCGGGTCTGGAGGTCGAGCATGAACCGCCCGAGCGCGCGCTCGAGCTCGGCGAGCTGGCCCCACAGCACCACGAACCGGGCGCCCGACAGCCTGGCACCGCGCGCGAAGTCCATGCCCAGTCCGGCGCCGACCTCCTCGTGCGGGCGCGGATCGAACGCGAAGTTGCGCGGATTGCCCCAGCGCCGCAGCTCGACGTTGCTGCGCTCGTCGGCGCCGTCCGGCACGTCGTCGGCGAGCACGTTGGGAAAGGTCGGCAGCAGCGCGTCCTGGCGGGCCTGGAGCTGCGCGCAGCTCCTCCTCGCCCTGCTTCACCCGCTCCTTGAGTGCCGCCATCTCGGCCAGGAGCTCCGGCGAGGGCTTCTCGCCCTGGCCCGAGCGCTGGCCGATCTCGCGCGACAGGCGGTTGCGCGTCGCCTGCGCCTCCTGCAGCTCGGTCTCCAGCGCGCGCCGGCGCGCATCCAGCTCCAGGATCGCCGCCGCCGCGGCGGGATGGCCGCGACGGGCCAGGGCCCGGTCGAACGCGGCGGGCTGCTCGCGCAGCCATCGGATGTCGATCACGCCGGCCGTCCGCTCATCGGGGGTTGCCGACGTCGCGCCCGCCGGCCTCGGCGGCGGCCTCCGCGGCTTCCTTCTCGGCCCGGCGCTTCTCGAACCGCCGCACCAGGTAGATCGAGATCTCGTAGAGCAGCAGCATGGGGATCGCGAGGCCGACCTGGCTGATCACGTCGGGCGGGGTCAGGATCGCCGCGGCGATGAAGATCAGCACGATCGCGTAGCGGCGCCCCTTGGCGAGCTGGTCCGCCGAGACGATGCCGACGCGGCCCAGAAGGGTCAGCGCCACCGGCAGCTGGAAGGCGATGCCGAAGGCGAAGATCAGCTTCATCACCAGGTCGAGATACTCGCCGACCCGCGCCTCGAGCTGGATCGGCAGCTCGCCCGGAGCGCTGGGCGCGGTCTCGAAGCCCAGGAAGAACCGCCAGGCCATCGGAAAGATGAAGTAGTAGACGAAGGCGCCGCCCGTGAAGAACAGCACCGGCGTCGCCGCCAGGAACGGCAGGAACGCCTCCTTCTCGTTGCGGTACAGGCCGGGTGCAATGAACAGCCAGAGCTGGGTGGCCACGAACGGGAAGGTGATGAACGCCCCGGCCCAGAACGCGACCTTGATGTAGGTGAAGAACGCCTCGGTCAGGCCGGTGTAGATCATCCGCCGGTCGGTGATGCCCTTGCTCTCGTAGATCTCGGCGAGCGGGCGGACCAGGAAGGCGTAGATGTCGTCGGCGAAGGCGTAGCAGATCAGGAAGCCCAGGATGATCGCCGCCGCCGAGTACATCAGGCGGTTGCGCAGCTCGACCAGATGGTCGAGCAGCGGCATCTCCCGCTCGTCGATGTCCTTGATCAGCGCCATCAGGTCTTCTCACTGCTCGCGGCGGGTGCGGCGGGCGCCGGCTGTGCTGCCGGTTTCGGTGGCGGGAGCGTTGCCGGCGCGGTCAGAGCCGGCGCAGGCTCGGGCCGGTCGGGCTCGTCCATGTCGTCGTCGCGCAGCGAGGCGGCTACCGGCGCATTGAGCGTGCGGCGCAGATCGCCGGCGGGATCGATCGTCTCCTCGATCCGATGGCGGACATCGACGCGGCTCAGCTTGTCGATCTCGGCCTTCACGTCCTGCAGCTCCGCCTCGCGCGCCATGTCGTCGAGGGAGCGCTGGAACTCGCGCGCCATGCCGCGCGCCTTCCCGGTCCATTTGCCGATGGTCCGGGCCACGCGCGGAAGATCCTTGGGACCGATGACGATCAGGGCGACCATCAGGATGACGGCCATCTCCGACCAGCCGATGTCGAACATCGACCGTACTCCAACACAGGGTGCGCGTGCCTAGCCGCCGGCGTGCTCGTCCTTCTTGACCGTGCCGGCCTGGATCTGGGGATCGCTCGCGATCGGACGCGGCTCCTCCTCGTCCTTCAGGCCGGACTTGAAGTTCTTCACGCCCTTGGCCACGTCGCCCATCACCTGCGGCAGCTTGCCAGCGCCGAAGATGATCAGGACGATGACCAGGACCAGCAGGACCTGCCAGATACCAATGCTCATCAACCGCTCCCAGCCGACCCACGCCGGCTCTGGCCGTCGCCAGCCGCGAGGCTTGTCGCAAAAATAGTCCGGGACGGCAACGCGCGCACCGTCAGTCCGCCGCCGGGTAGACGAAAAGATGGCGGGGGTCGAGATCGATCTCGACCTCGTCGCCGACCATGGCGTCGGTTTCACCCGCCTGGCGGACCTTGATGCTGCTGCCGTCGGCGAGACCGAGCCGGAGCAGGTGCACCGGGCCGAGATCGCGCTTGACCAGGACTGTGGCCCTTGTCCCGCCCTGGCTCGGCCGTCGCACCTTCAGTGCTTCAGGTCGGACGATCGCTTCGACCGCGAGCCCGTCGGACAGCCCGTTGGCACAGGCCGGGCCCAGGGGTGTTTCCACCTCGCCGCGGCTGACCCGGCCGCTGAACCGATTCACCGGCCCGAAGAAGCCGGCGACGAAGCTGTTGACCGGGGCCGTGTAGAGCTGGGACGGCGTGCCGCTCTGCACGATCCGGCCGGCGAGCATGGCATGGATGCGGTCACCGACCCGGATCGCCTCCTCGGCGTCGTGGGTCACCAGCAGCGTCGGCGTGCCCGCCGCCCGCAGCAGGGCCAGGCTCTCCTCGCGCACCTGGGCGCGCAGGGAGGTGTCGAGTGCCGAGAACGCCTCGTCCAGCAGCATCAGCTCCGGACCCGGCGCCAGGGCGCGCGCCAGCGCCACCCGCTGCTGCTCGCCGCCCGAGAGCGTGTGCGGGTAGGCCCTGGCGTAGGCACCCATGTTGACCGCGGCCAGCAGCTCGGCCACCCGGCGCTCCTTGGCCTGCCGGTCCCGGCCACCGAGACCGAAGGCCACGTTCTCGGCGACGCGCAGGTGGGGGAACAGGGCGAAGTCCTGGAACA
Source organism: uncultured Alphaproteobacteria bacterium (assembly GCA_963769465.1). Lineage (GTDB taxonomy): Bacteria > Pseudomonadota > Alphaproteobacteria > Geminicoccales > Geminicoccaceae > Benzoatithermus. The sequence continues at coordinate 49,154 of CAVYMA010000030.1, read as the reverse complement.
TCAGGCCGACCCGCCGCTGCTCCGGCGGCAGGATCGCGCCGGGCTCGGCGAGCACCCGGCCGCCGAGCGCGATCCGGCCGGCCTGGAGATTCTCCAGTCCGGCGACCAGGCGCAAGGTCGTGGTCTTGCCGCATCCGGACGGCCCCACCAGGCAATGGACCTCGCCCGGCTCCACGACCATCGACACGCGGTCGACGACCAGCCGGTCGCCGAAGCGGTGCGACAGCTCGTCGATCACGAGGCCCTGGGACGGGGTGGACGGCACCGGCGGCATCATCATCCTGTTCGATCGGGCCCGCGCTTCTACCCGTCGCGCGGCGGATTGAACAGGGAAGCGCCTTCCAGCTCGTCCAGCCGGGGCAGATCGTCGAGCGAGGCCAGCGCGAACTGATCGAGGAAGGCCGGCGTCGTCACCCAGGTGACCGGGCGGCCCGGCGTCTCGCGGCGCCCCTTGGGCGCCACCCAGCCGGCCTCGACCAGAAGGTCGAGCGTCCCCTGCCCCAGCGCCACGCCGCGCACGGTCTCGATCTCGGCCCTGGTCACGGGCTGCTGGTAGGCGATCACCGCCAGCGTCTCCATCGCCGCCCGCGACAGGCGCCGGGGCTGGATCCGGCTGCGCTGCAGCAAGGGTGCGATCTCCGGCGCGGTGCGGAACGCCCAGGCGCGGCCCTGGCGCTCCAGGCGCACCCCGCGCCCGGCATAGTCCTCCTGCAGCTCGGCCAGCAGCGCCGCCACGTGCACCTCGCCCAAATGGGCCTGCAGGGCCGCCTCCTCGACCGGCTCGGCCGAGGCGAACAGGAGCGCCTCCAGGACCTGCTTGGGTGCCGGGACGGTCACGAGCGCCGCCGGATCATGATCGGGCCGAACGGCGCGGCCTGGCTCAGCTCGATCGCCCCCTGGCGCGCGAGCTCGAGGCTGGCGATCAGCGAGGCCGCGACCGCCGAGCGCCGGACCAGCGGGTCGGCCAGGTCCTCCGGCAGGAAGCTCGCGAGATCGCACCAGTCGCGCCCGGTCAGGAGCTGGGCCAGACGCTGCAGGGCGGCCTCGGGCGTCATCAGCCGCCGTGCGGGCATGGTCATGCTGATCATGCGGCCGCGCTGCATCACGGCGCCGTAGGCGGCGAGCAGCTCGGCGAGGCTGGTGCGCCACAGCGGCGTGACGAGCACGGCCGGGATCTCCGGCGCACCGCGGGCGAACCGCGCCTCGCCCAGGCGCGGCCGCTCCTGCAGGGAGCCGGCGGCGATGCGCAGGGCCTCGAGCCGCCGCAGCCGCTCGCCGAGATCCTCGGCCATGGCCTCGGCGTCGCTGAGCTCGCGCTCGGCGGGCGGCAGGAGCAGCTGCGACTTCAGGTAGGCGAGCCAGGCCGCCATCACGAGATATTCGGCGGCGATCTGCAGCTGCCGGGCCTGCACGCCCTGCAGGTAGGCCAGGAACTGCTCGGCCAGGGCCAGGATCGAGATCCGGCCGAGATCGACCTTGTGGGCGCGGGCGAGGTCGAGCAGGAGGTCGAGCGGACCCTCGAACCCCTCGAGGTCGACGATGAAGGCGTCGCGGGCCGATTCCTCGCTCATGCCGTCCAGCCGGTGAGGAACAGGAGGACATGGTAGACCGCCTGGATCATCGGCATCAGCACCCAGGTCAGCGGGTTGACGCTGTAGCCGAACTCGCGCGCGATCATCGGCACCAGGAACGCCAGACCCAGGATCAGGAGCAGGCCGTAGCGCTCGGTGGCGGCGAAGCGCCAGGCCAGCCGGTTGGGCAGGAGTCCGGTCAGCACGCGGCCGCCGTCGAGCGGCAGCACCGGCAGCATGTTGAAGCAGGCGAGAACGACGTTGGCGAAGATCGCGTTCTCGAGGTTGCGGTACACCCACAGCCCCAGGTCGCCGGTGGTGTAGGGCTGGAGCGGGTGCATCAGGAGGGCGGCGGCCAGCGGCGAGCGCGATGTTGATCCCCGGACCGGCCAGCGCCACCCAGACCATGTCCAGCTTCGGGCTGCGCAGGCGGTGGAACGCCACCGGGACCGGCTTGGCCCAGCCGAACACGAAAGGCGAGCCGAACAGCAGCAGGATGCCGGGCAGGACCAGCGTGCCGAACGGGTCGACGTGGCGGATGGGGTTGAAGCTGACCCGCCCGAGCCGGCGCGCGGTGTCGTCGCCGAGCCGGTCGGCCATCCAGGCATGCGCCGCCTCGTGCAGGGTGATCGCGGTGATGACCGGCAACGCCCAGATCGACAGGGCCTGACCGATCGCGACCAGGTCGATCATGCCACGGTGCCGGCGAGCAGATCGCCGAGCCGGCGCTCGGCCCAGGGCGCGTCGAAGGCTTCGGCCGGCGCCTCGGCGAGCGTGGCCAGGACCCCGTCGAGCCGTGCGAGCAGCGAGGGTGCGAGGAGCGGCACCGCCTGCAGCACGGCCCGGTTGTCGGCCAGCCGGCCCGGGCAGAACAGCGCCAGATCGCAGCCCGCCTCCAGCGCAGCGAGCGCGCGGTCGGCCGGAAGGCCGCTCAGCGCCTGCATGGCGAGGTCATCGGAGAAGAGAATGCCCTGAACCCCCAAGGCGCCGCGGATGGTCCGGGCGATGACTTCCCGGGAGGTGGTCGCAGGCCGGGCCGGATCAAGGGCGGGAAAGACGACATGCGCCGTCATGGCGAAGGGCAGGTCGCGCAGGCTGGCCACCGGCGCGAAGTCGCCGGCACGCAGCTCGGCGAGCGAGGCCGCGACCAGGGGCAGCTCGAGATGGCTGTCGACGACCGCACGGCCATGCCCGGGGACATGCTTGATCACCGGCGCGACGCCCCCGGCGAGCAGCCCGTCGGCGAAGGCGCGGGCCAGCAGGGCCACCTGGTCGGGACGCTCGCCGAACGAGCGGCTGCCGATGGCCTCGGTCATGGCAGGCGTGGCGACGTCGATCACCGGCGCGCAGTCGATGTCGATACCGACCTCGCGCAGATCGTGGGCGATCAGACGCCCCAGCAGCCGCGCCGCCTCCCGGCCCGCCGCGGGGTCGCTCCCGGCCAGCCGCCCGATCTCGCGCGCCGAGGGCAGCGCGCGCCACTCGGGCGGCCGCAGCCGCATCACCCGGCCGCCTTCCTGATCGATCAGGACGGGCAGCCGCCGGGCGACGCCCAGGCCGTGGAGCTCGTCGGTCAGCGCGCGGAGCTGGGCGCGATCGACGCAGTTGCGCTGGAACAGGATCACGCCTGCCGGCGGCAGCGCCAGCAGCAGCTCGCGCTCCGCCGGCTCCAGCACCGGGCCGGCGATACCGACGACCGCCGCGCGCGTCGGCGACGCGCGGCTCATGCCGCCCTCACTGGGCGATCGGGCCGACGATGAAGCACTGCCCGCCGCTGCCACGGATGGCGCTGCAGGCGTCCGCCGCCGCCTCGCGCGAGCGGAACGGCCCGGCCTGGAGACGAAACAGCGGCCCGGAGGTGGTGTCCGTCCGCTCGACCTGCGGGTTCACGCTGCTCAGTGCCGCGGGATAGCGCTGGCGGAGATCGGCCCAGGCCTGGGTCAGCCCGCCCTCCGAGCGCACCGCGGCCAGCTGCAGGCGGTAGACGCTGCCGCCGGCCGCCGGCTGCACCGCGGCAGGCGGCGGTGCGGCGGGTGGCGTCACCCGGACCAGGCGCTGGGGTCCGGCGCTGGCAGCGGGTGGCGCGGCAGGGGCCGGCGCGGCGGCGGCGGTCTGCGTCTGCGGCTGCGGACGCGGCGGGGCGGCAGGGGGCGGCGTGGGCTCTGGCAGCGGTGCGACCGCGACGGGTGCGGCGGGTGCCGGCGCCGGCGGCGGCGGCGGTGGTGGTGGTGCGGCCGGCTCGATCTGCGGCAGGGCGCTGATGGCCGCCTCGGGCGGGCCGGCGTCGGCCACGGGCTCCGGCGATGCCGGCCGTGAGCGCGGATAGGGCAGCCCGGGCGCCACGGCACCCGCGGCCTCGTCCGGTGCCGGCGGGGCCTCGACCGCGGGTGCCTCCTGGGGCGTCCCGGGTACTGCGGCCTCGGACGGGGTCAGGGCGGCCACCGGCGGGTCCTCGTCGGTCCCCGGCTCGGGCGACTCCAGCGGCATGGCACCCTCGGGCGGGAGCAGACGCTCGACCCGGGGCGACTCGGTCTTCGGGCGCAGCACGGTGACGATGTTGGAGTTCGCGTTGGGCACGGCGATGCCGCCGCGCTCGGCCGGTGCGGAGCGGTAGGGCCCCTCGATCGCGCGGATCAGCGGCGGTTCGCCGCCGATCCCGGGCAGGCCGCGCAGGTAGGCATAGCCCACGACGGCACCGAACAGTGCGAACACCACCACGCCGATGAGCAGGACGAACCAGCCCTGTCCGCGGCGTTGCGCCTGCCAGGGCTCCGAAAGGTCGTGGGCATGAACCATGACCTACACTCCGCCGTGGGCGCGGATCGCGCCGATCAATGCAGTTCCTCGACCGGGCGCACGCCCATGAGACCCAGGCCGATCGCGAGCACGCGCCGGACCGCGGTCAGCATGGCCAGCCGCGCCCGGGTGAGCTCAAGGCTGTCCCCGATCAGGAAGCGCAAGTTCGCGTCCTCCTTCCCGCGTGTCCACAAGGCGTGGAAGGCACCGGCCAGATCCTGCAGGTAGAACGCAACCCGGTGTGGCTCGTAATGCACGGCGGCACCCTCGAGCACGCGCGGGAACGAGGCCATCTCGCGCAGAAGGGCGAGTTCGGCCGGGTCGGACAAGAGCGCCAGGTCGGCGCCGGCGAGGTCGGCCGCCTGCGCCGCGATCCCCTCCTCGGCCGCATGGCGGAGCACCGAGCAGATCCGCGCATGGGCGTACTGGACGTAGAAGACCGGATTGTCCTTGGACTGCTCGGTGACCTTGGCGAGGTCGAAGTCCAGCGGCGCGTCGTTCTTGCGGGTCAGCATCATGAACCGCACGACGTCGCGCCCGACCTCGTCGACCACGTCGCGCAAGGTCACGACCCGGCCGGCGCGCTTGCTCATCTTCATCGGCACGCCGCCGTCGAGCAGGTTGACGAGCTGGCACACGCGCACGTCCAGCGAGCCGCCCTCGCCCGTCACCGCGCGCACCGCCGCCTGCATCCGCTTGATGTAGCCGCCATGGTCGGCCCCCCAGACGTCGATCATCGTGGGAAAGCCGCGGCGGAACTTGTCGAGATGGTAGGCGATGTCGGCGGCGAAGTAGGTCCACGCACCGTTGGAGCGCTTGAGCGGGCGGTCGATCTCGTCGCCATAGGCGGTGGAGCGGAACAGCAGCTGCGGCACCGGCTCCCAGTCGGCGTCGGGCTTGCCGCCCTTGGGCGGCGGCAGGGTCCCGGTGTAGAGCAGCCCCTTGCCGTCGAGCACCGCCAGGGCCTCGTCGATCCGGCCCTCGTCGATCAGGCGGCGCTCGGAGCTGAACACGTCGTGCCGCACGCCCAGGGCGTCGAGATCGCCCTGGATCAGGACGAGCATGGCCGCGACGCCCATGCGGGTGAACGGATCCAGCCAGACCGCCTCGCCGCAGGCGAGCCACCGGTCGCCGTCGCGAACGGCGATCTCGGCGGCCACCGGCTTGAGATAGTCGCCCGGGTAGAGGCCGGGGGGGACCTCGACGGTCTCGCCCAGCGCCTCGCGGTAGCGCAGGTGCAGCGAGCGGGCCAGGATCTCGGTCTGGGCCCCGCCGTCGTTGAGATAGTATTCGCGGGTCACGGCAAAGCCGGCATGGGCCAGCACCGCGGCCAGCGCGTCGCCGAACACGGTGCCGCGGCCGTGGCCGACATGGAGCGGGCCGGTCGGGATTGGCCGAGCAGAACTCGACGTTGACCGGGCGGCCCCCGCCGATGGTGCTGCGGCCATAGTCGCCGCCGGCCGCCAGCACGGTGCCGACCTGGCGCTGCCAGAAGCCCGCCGGCATGGCGAGGTTGACGAAGCCCGGCGGTGCCACGGCGATCCTGGCGAACCCGCCCTGCGCCTCCATGGCGGCTGCCAGCTCGGTCGCCAGCGCCATCGGCGGGCGGCCCGCGGCCTTGGCCAGCACCAGGGCGGCGTTGGTCGCGGCGTCGCCATGGGCCGGATCGCGCGGCGGCTCGACCGCCACGCGCTCGAGGTCGAGCCCGGCCGGCAGCTGGCCTGCGGCCTGCAGCGCGGCGATGGCCGCGTGGACCTGGTCGAGCAGCTCGCGGAAGGGGTTCATGCGCGGTCCCGGCTGAGCTTGAACAGGCGGTCATGCTCGTCGAGCGCGAAGCGGTCGGTCATGCCGGCGACATAGTCCCGTACGGTTGCGGCGGTGGCGGCGGCGTGGGGCGGGCCTGCCCGGCTCGCGCCAGCCATCCGGCAGACATTCGGGCGCCGCGAGCAGGGCATCGGCGAGCTCGCGCACCACGCGCCGCGCCTTCAGCGTCATGCGGCTGACCTTGTAGTGGCGATAGACGCGCTCGCGCAAGAACCCGCGCAGTTCGGCGAGGCCCGCGGCGACGCCGGGCGAGAACGCGACGATGGGCGCGGCGTGCGCGCGGATCGCGTCGGGCGAGGCCGGCGCCAGCGCCTCCAGGCGCGCGCGCGCGCCGTCGACCAGGTCGCGCACCATGCCGTCGATCAGCCGGCGGATGGTCTCGTGGACGCGGCGCGGCGCCTCCAGGTCCGGGATAGCGGCGGTCGACCTCGGCCAGGGCGTCGCCGGCCAGCGGCAGCGGCCGCAGCTCGTCGAGCGCCAGGAAGCCCGCGCGCAGGCCGTCGTCGAGGTCGTGGTTGGTGTAGGCGACGTCGTCGGCGATGGCGGCGAGCTGGGCTTCCAGCGGTGGCTGCAGGCCGAGGGCGACCCGGCCGCGCGACCGGATGCGCGGCCACCGCCGGCGGGACCGCGCCACCCAGCGGTCCATGGTGCTTGACCAGCCCCTCCAGGGTCTCGAACGTCAGGTTCAGCCCGTCGAACTCGGCGTAGCGGCGCTCCAGGCGGGTCACGATGCGGAAGGTCTGCAGGTTGTGGTCGAAGCCGCCGAACGCCGGCCAGGGCCTCGTCGAGCGCGGCCTCCCCGGCATGGCCGAACGCGCTGTGGCCGAGATCGTGGGCAAGGGCCACGGCCTCGGCCAGGTCCTCGTCGACGCCGAGTGCCCGGGCCATGGCGCGGGCGATCTGCGCCACCTCGAGCGAGTGGGTGAGCCGCGTGCGGAAATGATCGCCCTCGAAGTTCACGAAGACCTGGGTCTTGTACTCGAGGCGACGGAACGGGATCGAGTGCACGATCCGGTCGCGGTCGCGCTGGTAGACGCTGCGCAGCCCGCTCGGCGGCTCCGCGACCGCGCGCCCCAGGCTTCTCTCCGGGGCGCAGGCATAGGGCTGAAGGAACATGCGTCGGTCCGAAAGGGCCCACCGCGGCGGGTCGATTTGACAATAAATTATCGTTGCATAAATAGGAAGAAGCAGGCGTCACTTCAGCTTGCGCACGAGGATTTCCCGATGACCGTGACCGACACCCGCCCGGCCCCCATCTCGCTCAGCGCCAGCGCGGCGCGGCGGATCGCCGCCGTCGCCAGGGCCGAGGGTGCGGCCGAGGCGCGGCTGCGGGTCAGCGTCTCCGGCGGCGGCTGCTCGGGCTTCCAGTACCAGTTCGCGCTCGACGACAAGAGCGAGGACGGCGACATCGTGGTCGAGCGCGACGGTGCCGCGCTGGTCGTGGACGGCATGTCCCTGATGTACGTGCTCGGCGCCGAGCTCGACTTCGTCGAGGACCTGACCGGCTCCTACTTCAAGGTCACCAACCCGAACGCCAGCTCGTCCTGCGGCTGCGGGACCTCGTTCGCGATCTGAACCTTCAGGGCCGCCCGACGCGCCCGCCGACCTGGTAGCCCAGCCAAACTGCGGCGAGGCACAGCACGACCGACCCGGCGACGTTGAACGACGCCCGCACCCAGGCCTGCTCCTGTGCCAGCGCCAGCGTCTGCAGGCTGAACGACGAGAAGGTGGTGTAGCCGCCGCAGACCCCGACCAGCCAGAACAGGCGCGTGGCGGGCGTGGCCGGAAAGCGGCCCTCGACGGTCATCGCCCCGGCGAGCAGCCCGATCAGCAGGCTGCCGCTGACGTTGGCGATCAGGGTCGCCCAGGGGAACGACGTCAGCCCCAGGCGCAGGCACAGCTCGGCCAGCCAGAAGCGGGCGAGGCTGCCCAGGGCACCGCCGGCCGCCACCGCCAGGGAATTGACGAGCATCGCACCTCACGGTCACGGCCGCATGCCGCCTTGGTGACATCGGCACGTCGCCCCGGCAAGATCATGGGCGGGTGCCCTGGCCTATTCGTGGCGCACCAGCCCGGAGTGCCGTCGCGATGTCCGCCGCCGATCCCCTGCTGCAGCCACTTCCAGCTCCGGCACCTGACCCTCAAGAATCGCGTGATGAGCACGGCGCACGCGCCCGCCTACGTCGAGGACGGGCTGCCGCAGCTGCGCTACCAGCTCTACCATGAGGAGAAGGCCAAGGGCGGCCTGGCGCTGACCATGTTCGGCGGCTCCTCCAGCGTCGCCAAGGACAGCCCCTCCTCGTTCGGCCAGATCGACATCTCCGAGGACCGGATCATCCCGGTTCTGCAGACCTTCGCCGACCGCATCCACGCCCATGGCTGCGCCTTGATGATCCAGCTCACGCACGCCGGGCGCCGGACGCGCTGGGACACGGGCGACTGGCTGCCCAACCTGTCGCCCTCGCCGATCCGCGAGTACCAGCACCGCTCGATCCCCAAGGAGATGGAGATCGAGGACATCCGCCGGGTCCACCGCCACTATGGCGACGCGGCGCGGCGGGCCAAGGAGGGCGGGCTCGACGGGCTCGAGGTGATCTGCTCCTCGCACCTGCCCGACCAGTTCTGGTCGCCGACCATGAACCAGCGCAGCGACGGCTATGGCGGCAGCCTCGCCAACCGCGCGCGCTTCACGCTCGAGCTGTTCGAGGAGATCCGCCGCCGCGGTCGGCCCGGACTTCATCGTCGGCATCCGCATGTCGGCCAGCGAGATGCTGGAGGGCGGGCTGGCGCCGGAGGAGAGCCTGGAGATGGCCGTCCGCCACGCCCGCAGCGGCCTGATCGATTTCATCAACGTCATCGGCGCCGACGCCAGCACCGACCTCGGCATCTCCAAGCTGATCCCGACCATGGGCCAGCGCACGGCACCCTTCGCCGACCTGGCGCGGTCCGTCCGCGCCGAGACCGGGCTGCCCGTGTTCCACGCCACCCGGATCACCGACCCGAGCACGGCGCGCCACATCCTGGCGGAGGGCTGTGCCGACATGGTCGGCATGACCCGTGCGCACATCGCCGACCCGCACATCGTCGCCAAGGTCCTGCGCGGCGAGGAGGACCGGATCCGGCCCTGCGTCGGTGCCGGCTACTGCATCGACCGGATCTATGTCGGCGGCGACGCGCTCTGCGTGCACAACCCGGCCACCGGCCGCGAACGGACCGTGCCGCATGTGATTCCGCGCAGCGACGGGCCGCCCAGGCGTGTCGTCGTGATCGGCGGCGGGCCGGCGGGGTTGGAAGCCGCGCGCGTCTCGGCCGCCCGCGGCCACGCGGTGACACTCCTGGAGGCCACCGACCGGCTGGGCGGGCAGGTCAACCTCGCCGCCCGGCTCGACCGCCGCCGCGAGATCTTGAGCATCCCGGGCTGGCTGCAGCGCGAGGTCGAGCTCGCCGGGGTCGACGTCCGGCTCAACAGCTACGCCGAGCCCGAGGACGTCCTGGCACTGGACCCGGACATCGTGATCGTCGCGACGGGCGGGCTGCCCAACACCGACTATTTCGGCGAGGGCGGCGATCTCGTCGTCAGCGGCTGGGACGTGCTCTCCGGCCAGACCGCACTCTCCGGCGAGGTCCTGGTCTACGACGAGAACGGCCACCACCAGGGCCCGAGCGTCGCCGAGTTCCTGGCGGCACGCGGCGCCAAGGTGACCTTCGTCGTCCCGGACCGCCTGCCGGCGGTCGAGCTGGGCGCCACCAACTCGGCCCAGTTCATGAAGGCGCTGTACGCGGCCGGCGTGCGCTTCGTCCCCGACCTCGCGCTGCAAGGGCGTGCGGCGCGAGGGCAACCGGCTCGTGGCGACGCTCAAGAACATGTACACCGAGGCGCGCGAGGACCACGTGGCCGACCACATCGTGGTCGAGCACGGCACCCTGCCGGCGGACGAGCTCTACCACGGCCTCAAGGCCGGCTCGCGCAACCACGGCGAGGTCGATCTCGACGCCTTGATCGAAGGCCGGCCGCAGGCCATCGACGCCAACCCGGACGGCCGCTACCAGCTGTTCCGCGTCGGCGACGCGGTCGCGGGTCGCAACATCCACGCGGCGATCTACGACTCGCTGCGGCTGTGCAAGAACTTCTGAGCCAGGGGCCGATTGGCATGAGCGTGGTCGAGACGGGCGGCGGACGCGGCGAGCGGCGCGGGCGGCGTCCGGCGCGCGCGGCGGGTGCCATCGAGCAGCTGCCGTTCAAGCAGCCGCGCAACCGCCTGCCGCCGGTGGAGCTGGTCTCCGCCGACCAGCTCGAGAGCCTCCACGAGGCGGCACTCACCATCCTCGAAGAGATCGGGATGGACGTGCTGCTGCCCGAGGCGCGCGAGATCTACCGCGCGGCCGGTGCGAAGGTCGACGGTCTGCAGGGTCCGGGCGGACCGCGGGCTGGTGCTGGAGGCCGTCGCCAAGGCGCCGGCCGAGTTCACCATGCATGCCCGCAATCCGGCGCGGAACCTGCGCGTCGGCGGCGAGTGGATGATGTTCTCGCCGGTGGCGAGCCCGCCCAACTGCTCGGACCTGGAGCGCGGCCGCCGGCCGGGCACCCGTGCCGACTTCCAGGATTTCCTCAAGCTCGGCCAGTACTTCAACATCCTGCACCTGACCGGCGGCTACACGGTCGAGCCGGTCGACATCCCCCCCGACATCCGCCACCTCGAGGCCCTGCGCGACGTCTACACGCTGACCGACAAGCCCTCGCACTCCTACTCGCTGGGCTGGGGCCGCATCCGCGACGCGATCGAGATGTGCCGGATCGCGCGCGGCATCGACCGGGCGCAGCTCGAGCGCGAGCCGTCGATGATGACCATCATCAACACGAGCTCGCCGCTGCGCCTCGATGCGCCCATGGCGGCGGGTATCATCGAGATGGCCAAGGCGGGCCAGATCGTGGTGCTGACGCCGTTCACGCTCGCCGGCGCCATGGCGCCGGTCACGGTCGCCGGCGCCGTCGCACAGCAGAACGCGGAAGCCCTGCTCGGCCTAGCCCTGGCCCAGCTGGTCCGGCCCGGAGCACCCGTGATCTATGGCGGGTTCACGAGCAACGTCGACATGAAGTCGGGTGCGCCCGCCTTCGGCACGCCCGAATACATGCAGTCGGTGATCGTCGGCGGCCAGCTCGCCCGGCGCTACAACCTGCCCTACCGCACCTCCAACACCTGCGCCGCCAACTCGGTCGACGGCCAGGCCATGTACGAATTGGTGTTCTCGCTCTGGGCGGTGGTCCAGGGGCGCGGCAACCTGATCAAGCACGCGGCGGGCTGGCTCGAGGGCGGCCTGTGCGCCTCGTTCGAGAAGCTGGTGATCGACGTCGACACGCTGCAGATGGTGGCCCGGTTCCTCGAGCCCTTCGCCGTCGACGAGGCCTCGCTGGCGCTGGACGCCGTGCGCGAGGTCGGCCCGGGCGGCCACTATTTCGGCTGCGCCCACACCCAGGAGCGCTACCGCACCGCCTTCTACGCCCCGATCGTCTCCGACTGGCGCAACTACGAGAGCTGGCGCGAGGCCGGCTCGCCCGATGCGGCCCGCCACGCCAACCGCGTCTACAAGGAGATCGTCGCGGCCTACGAGCCGCCGCCGATGGACCCGGCGGTCCGCGAGGAGCTGGACGCCTTCGTCGACCGCCGCGTCCGCGAGGGCGGCGCGCCCAGCGAGTTCTGAGCGCGTGGCGCAGATGCCCGAAGCTGCGCCGGTGATCGAGGTCCGGGGCCTTTCGCTGGTGTTCACGACCGCGGACGGCCCGGTCACCGCGTTGGAGGACATCGGCCTCGACATCGCCGAGGGCGACTTCGTCTCGCTGATCGGCCCGTCCGGCTGCGGCAAGACCACCCTGCTCCGGGCCATCGCCGACCTCGAGCGGCCGACCGCCGGGCATTTGCGCGTCAACGGCAAGACCGCCGAGGCTGCCCGCCTCGACCGCGAATACGGCTACGTGTTCCAGGCCCCCGCCCTGTTCCCCTGGCGCACGGTCGCGCGCAACGTGATGCTGCCGCTCGAGGTCATGGGCTTCCCAGCGGCCGAGCAGCGCGAGCGCGCCGCGCGCTACCTCAAGCTGGTCAATCTCGACGGCTTCGAGGGCAAGTATCCCTGGCAGCTCTCGGGCGGCATGCAGCAGCGCGCCTCGATCGCCCGGGCCCTGGCCTTCGAGCCCCGGCTGCTCCTGATGGACGAGCCGTTCGGCGCGCTGGACGAGATCGTCCGCGACAAGCTGAACCTGCAGCTGCGCCGCCTGTGGGCCGAGACGCGCAAGACCGTGGTCTTCGTCACCCACTCGATCCCCGAGGCGGTGTTCCTGTCGACCCGGATCGTCGTCATGTCGCCACGGCCCGGCCGGATCCTCGACGTGATCGACGTCGACCTGCCCGACGAGCGCCCGCTGACCATCCGCGAGACGCCCGCGTTCCTCGCCGTGGCGCAGCGGGTGCGCGACGGGCTGCATGCCGGGCATTCCTATGACGACTGAGCCGGGCTGGATGTCCGGCCGCACCGGGCCGGTGTCGGTGCTCGTGCTGGCCCTGGTCGTGATCTGGTACGCCGCCACGGTCTGGCTGAACGCGCCGCTCGCCCGCACCCTGGCCGCCGACCCGGCGACCCTGCACGGCACCGCCCTGGTCGCGGCGACCATGGACATGGAGCGGCCGGTGCTGCCGGCACCGCACCAGGTCGCGGCCGAACTCTGGCGCTCGGTCTTCACCCTGCCGCCGACCTCGCGCCGCAGCCTCGTCTACCACGCCTGGGTGACGATCGCCGCCACGCTCCTGGGCTTCGCCATCGGCACCGCTGTTCGGCATCGTGCTGGCGGTGCTGATCGTCCATGGCCGGGCGCTGCGCAAGAGCCTCCTGCCCTGGATCATCGCCTCGCAGACCGTGCCGATCCTGGCGATCGCGCCCATCGTCATCGTCGTCCTGGGCTCGCTCGGACTGAAGGGCCTCGTGCCGAAGGCCCTGATCTCGGCCTACTTGTGCTTCTTCCCGGTGACCATCGGCATGGTGAAGGGCCTGACCTCGCCCGAGACCATGCAGCTCGACCTGATGCGCACCTACAGCGCGGACCGCTGGCAGACCTTCTGGAAGCTGCGCTGGCCGGCCTCGGTGCCGTTCCTGTTCACCAGCCTCAAGGTCGCGATCGCCATCAGCCTCGTGGGTGCGATCGTGGCCGAGCTGCCGACCGGCGCCCAGGCCGGGCTGGGTGCGCGCCTGCTCACCGGCTCCTACTACGGCCAGACCGTGCAGATCTGGGCCGCCCTGTTCGCGGCATCCTTCGTCGCCGCCGCCATGGTGGCGCTGACCAGCCTCGCCGAGCGGGCGACGCTGACGGCCATGGGCCTGCCGCGATGAGTGCCGCGGTAACGGCAGCACCCGACACGCTGGGCCGGGTGGGCTGCGCGATGTGGGTCCTGGCCGGGGCGCTGATGGGCCTGAGCCTCGTCCTCGACCGGCCGCCCGGCGGCGAGGCCCTCGCCGACTTCCCGCTGCCGCCGGTGATCCTGGCCGCGGCCTTCATCGCCATCGGCGCCGTGGGCCAGTTGCACGGCCGCCGCATCGTCCTCGTCGTGGCGCTCGTCGTGCTCGGCTGCGTCGTGACGCTGGGCGAGGTCCATCGCCCGGAGGTCGCGGGTGCCGCCGGCCTCGGGTTCTGGCTGCGCGTGCTGAGCCTGTGGCTCGCCTCCTGGCTCGCCGTCGACGCCATGGCGGCGGTCACGCTGCTCGACCCGCTGCGCCAGCGGCTGCTCGACCTCGCGGTGGCCGTGGCCTTCGGCGCCTGCGTCCTGTTCCTGTGGGAGGTCGCCACCGTCGGCTTCGGCGTGCCGGCGGTGCTCATGCCCAGCCCCTCGGCGGTGGGTGCCGCCTTCGCCGCCTCGACCGCGATCCTGTGGGCCGACTTCGTCCAGACCTTCCTCCATGCGGTCCTGATCGGCTGGGCCATCGGCTGCGGCGCCGGGTTCCTGACCGCGATCCTGGCCGACCGCGTGCCGTTCCTGCGCCGCGGGCTCCTGCCGCTCGGCAACTTCATGGCCGCCCTGCCGATCGTCGGCATCGCACCGATCATGGTGATGTGGTTCGGCTTCGACTGGCACTCCAAGGCCGCCGTGGTCGTGGTGATGACCTTCTTCCCGATGCTCGTGAACACGGTGGCCGGCCTTGCCGCCGCGGGACGGCTCGAGCTCGACCTGATGCGCTCCTACGGCGCCTCCTGGCTGGCCACGCTGGTCAAGCTGCGCCTGCCGGCGGCGATGCCGTTCGTGTTCAACGCGCTCAAGATCAACTCCACCCTGGCCCTGATCGGCGCCATCGTCGCCGAGTTCTTCGGCACGCCGACCGTGGGCATGGGCTTTCGCATCTCGACCGAGGTCGGCCGGATGAGCCTGGACATGGTCTGGGCCGAGATCCTGGTGGCGGCGGTCGCGGGCTCCGCCTTCTACGCCCTGCTCGCGTTCCTGGAGCGGGCGGTCACTTTCTGGCATCCGTCATACCGGCGGTCATGAGCGGAGACGCGCGGGAAGGCGATAGCGCAGACTTTTCGGAGGTGGATCGGATCAAGGTCGCCTTGGCCGAGGCGAGATGAGCCCGGCACGCCCCTTCGACCATCGCGACGTTCCGGCCCAGTAAGGCGTCAATGTAGGCGAGGTGCTCCCTGATCGCGACTTCGTTGCGCTGCCGTTCGTCACGCTTGTTCCACTGGTAGTGATAGTGGAAAATCAGAGTGATGATGTCGTAGAAGCCGTCGATGAAGCGATTGGGTGCCGCCGAGTTGATCAGGCGGTGGAAGCGGCTGTCGAGATCGGAGAAGTCGCGAAAGCGGAGGTCGATTTCTTTTTGCAGGACGATGTGCTCCTGTGCGCAGTTCCTCGAGCTGCCGCCATTGTGGCTGAGCCGTCCGGCAGGGCCGCGAACGTCATCGCGGAGCGTAGCTCGAACATCTCCCTGATCTCGAACAGCTCCAGCGCGAAGCTGGTCGTGAAGCCCTTGAACACCCATCCGCCGCTGGGCCGCTTGTCGACCAACCCGAAGCGCTGGAAGCGGAACAGGAACTCGCGGATGCCGGTGGTGGCCACCCCGAAGGTGCGCGCCAACTCGAGCTCGCTGATCATCGTGCCAGGCGGCGGATCGTCGAGCGCGATCCAAGCCATGAAGCGCTTCTCGATCTGCGCCGCCATGGAGATGGTCTCGAGGCTGGGAAACCGCGCCACCACCTCGCCGGTCGCCCGGACGACCCGATGACGCCCGCTGCCCGTGAGCAGCCCGCGTGAGGCGAGACTTGCCAGGACCTTGCGCACCGTTGTCCGGCTGACGCCCAAGCTCGACGCTCAGAGGACGTTTCCGACGGCAAGGGCTCCCCGTCCCGCAGGGCCGAGATCAGATCCAGCGCGTCGTTGAAGGCGCGCTTGAACACGGCGTCCGTTTTCATCGCGACCGGGCTACGTCCTGATGTATCTCTTAAACCATAAAAAACAGATTGACCCTGGGTCGGCCACAGTTTTTTCTCAATAAGGAACAGAGAGTCGGCAGGGATGGCGTGGCCGTGGCAGGAGCCGTGAGCAAGCAATCGGATATTGCTTCCAGCTCCCCCGGTACCGGACGGGGTTCTGTCACAGTATCGCCGGTGTCGCTCGGCCTGAAGCTCCTGAGCATTGGCCCGTTGCTGATCCTCATCGTGCTTGCTGCGGTGATCGGCATGCTGACGCCCAACTTCCTGAAGCCCGGAAACCTGAGCAACATTGCCGCGCAGACGGCGGTGATCGCCATCGTCGCCATCGGCCAGCATCTCGTCATCCTCACCCGCGGCATCGACCTCTCGGTCGGCGCCAATCTGGCGCTTGCCACCGTCGTCGGCGGCCTCGTCTTCCGCATGGTCGACTCGGCTCCGCTCGTGATGCTGGCCATGGTGCTCTCCGGCACCGCCGTGGGCGCCGTGAATGGCATGGTCTACGTGTTCGGACGGCTGCCTCATCCCGTTCATCATCACGCTCGCGACGCTGAGCATCTGCCGGGGTCTCGCGCTGGAGCTGGCGATCGGCCACACGACGATGCGCGGGATGCCGGACGCCATCGCCGCTCTCGGCGGCAGCTCGATGCTCGGCCTGCCCAATTCGCTGTTCGTGGTGCTGGCCGTCGCCGCGGTCGCGCTCGTCGATGACCAAGTTCATGGTCTGGGGCCGCTGGATCTACGCTGTCGGCGGGAGCGCCCCAGGCCGCGGTCGAGATGGGCATCCCGACCAAGGCCGTCCTGGTGTCGGTCTACGTGATCTCCGGGCTGTGCGCCGGCATCGGTGCGGTCGTGCTTGCCGGCCGGACGCAGGCGGGTTCCCCGCTCTACGGCAACCTCCTGGAGCTCGACACCATCGCCGCCGTGATCATCGGCGGCGCGAGCTTCCTCGGCGGTCGCGGCCACCTCGGTCACGCCCTGGTCGGCGCCGTGATGATCGGCGTGATCCGCAACGCGCTCAACCTGCTCGGCGTCGACGTCTTCTTCCAGATGATCGCCATCGGGATCGTCATCGTGGTGGCCGTCGAAGCCGATGTGCTTCGCAGCTACCTCGAGTCCCGAGCGCGTGCCCTCCAGGCGGCGGAGGCATCGTGAGCGGCTCCTGGCACGCTCCGGCCCTGATCGTCCGCCATGCGCAGAAGCGCTTCGGCGCCGTCCACGCGCTCAAGGACGTCAGCATCGAGGCCAATCGCGGCGAGGTGCTGGCACTTCTCGGCGACAACGGTGCCGGCAAGTCGACGTTGGTGAAGTGCATCAGCGGCGTCCACCCGCTGGACGAGGGTGAAATCCTGCTCGATGGCGAGGCGGTCTCGATGGCGTCGCCAGCCGCCGCGCGCAGCGTGGGTATCGAGACGGTCTATCAGGATCTCGCGCTGTTCGACAATTTGACGCCGGCCCAGAACTTCTACTGCGGCCGCGAGCTCGCCTTCCCTCGCTGGCTGCCCAGGGGCCTCCGGTTGCTCGACGGCCGTGCGATGGACCGGGAGGCGTCGGCGGTCCTTGCACGCCTCAAGGTCGTGCTGCCGAGGCTCGACGCGCCCGTGGCGCTGATGTCCGGCGGCCAGCGCCAGGCGATCGCCGTGGCCCGGGCCAGCGCCTTCGCGCGCAAGGTGGTGCTGCTCGACGAGCCGACCGCGGCCCTGGGCCTGCGCGAGGCGCGCATGGTCCTGGACCTGATCCGGCAGCTGAAGGCCGAGGACAACGCGGTCATCCTCATCACCCACAACCTGGAGCATGTGGTCGAACTGGCCGATCGCGCCGTCGTCCTGCGGCAGGGGCGCAAGGTCGGCGAGCTCCGACCCAGCCGCGCAAATCAAGGACAGCTGGTCGCCATGATCGTGGGCGCCGAGGTCTAGCCGAATTCGTCATCCGTAAGGATGGCGAGAAAAAGGACCGCTTCATGGCGAGGCGGCCGACACAGGGAGACGGACGATGAACTGGCGATTTGTGCTGGGAGGGCTGGCGCTTGCCTTGGCGACTGCCGGCCCCGCCCCTGCGGACGACACGATCAAGCTTGGCTTCATCACCAAGTTCCCGGTGCCCTTTTTCGCCACCATGGAAAATGCGGCCAAGCAGTACGCCGCGGCGAACCCGGGCGTGGAGATCATTTTCGGTCAGGGCACGTCGGCCACGGACATCGAGGGGCAGATCGCCCTCATCGAGTCGATGGTGACCCAGGGTGTGCAGGGGATCGCGGTGACCCCGGTCGATCCGACCGTGGCGACGGCGCTCGACAAGGCCATCGCGTCGGGCGTGAAGGTCGTCCTGATGGACAACAACATCCCGGACTGGTCGGGGCGCACCTCGCTCGCGACCACGGACAACTACAACGCAGGCAAGATCGCCGGTGAATACCTGAAGACCGTTCTCAAGGCCGGTGACACGCTCGGCATTCTGGAGGGGGTGCCCGGCGTGCCTTCGCTGGATGACCGCGTCAACGGCATGCTCGACGGGCTCAAGGGCGTGGATGTGACCATCGTCGGCCGCGGCGCGACGAACTGCACGGAAGAGTTGGGCATCAGCGTCGCCGAGGATCTGCTGACGGCCAACCCGGGCCTCAAGGCCATCTATGCCGCCTGCGGCCCGCCGGCCGCCGGCGCCGCGACCGCCATCAAGAATGCCGGTCTCGCCGGAGACGACATCGTGCTGGTCGGCTTCGACTTCTGCTGCGGCGAGGCGGAGGCGCTGACGGCTGGGATCGAGGACGCCTCCGTGGCGCAGTTTCCGTCCAAGATGGCCGAGCTCGGCGTGGACGCGCTCGTGAAAAGCATTCGCGGCGAGAAGGTCGACAACCTGATCGACTCGGGGGCCGCGCTGGTCACACCGGAGAACATGGCCAGCTTCCAGTAGCCAGCGTCACTAGGCTGCCCGGCGGTCGCAGCCCTCGCGGCATCGATCGCCAAGTCGGTGCCATGGCGGGCCGCCGTGGGGAGGGCGACCCGTCATCTCGTCTTGGACCTCCGTGCCGGCCTCGACGGCGCAGATTCCTCGGCGGCGTTGGAATGCGCACGACGACCTTGCGGTCCTTTCGGCACCCGGCCAATCTGGCCTGACGATTTCGACCAGAAGGCCACTGCGGTGCCTAGCGTTCGCGCGGCCTTCATCGCGAGACAGCAAGGAGGGCCGGGAAGAATGATGAAGACACTGCTCGCCGCGGGCACACTTGCGCTCGGCATCGGCTCGGCCCAGGCCGCCGACGACCTGACCCTGCAGCTGAAGTGGGTCACCCAGGCGCAGTTCGCCGGCTACTACGTCGCCAAGGACAAGGGCTTCTACGAGGAGGCCGGGCTCGACGTGACGATCAACCCCGGCGGGCCGGACATCGCCCCGCCGCAGGTGATCGCCGGCGGCGGGGCCGACGTCATCGTCGACTGGATGCCCTCGGCACTGGCCAGCCGCGAGAAGGGCGTGCCGCTCGTCAACATCGCCCAGCCCTTCAAGCGCTCGGGCATGATGCTGACCTGCCGCAAGGACACCGGCATCACCAAGCCGGAGGACTTCCGCGGCAAGACGCTGGGCGTCTGGTTCTTCGGCAACGAGTACCCGTTCCTGGCCTGGATGGCCAAGCTCGGCATCCCGACCGACGGCTCGGCCCAGGGCGTGAAGGTCCTCAAGCAGGGCTTCAACGTCGACCCGCTCCTGCAGAAGCAGGCCGACTGCATCTCGACCATGACCTACAACGAGTACTGGCAGGTGATCGACGCCGGCATCAAGCCGGAGGACCTGGTCGTCTTCAAGTACGAGGACCAGGGCGTGGCCACGCTCGAGGACGGGCTCTACGTCATGGAGGCGAACCTCCAGGATCCCGCCTTCGTCGACAGGATGGCCCGCTTCGTCGCGGCCTCGCAGAAGGGCTGGGCCTGGGCGCGCGAGAATCCCGCCGAGGCCGCCGCCATCGTGCTCGAGAACGACACCACCGGTGCCCAGACCGAGCAGCACCAGGTCCGGATGATGGGCGAGATCAACAAGCTCACCGAGGGCTCCAACGGCGTGCTCGATCCCGCCGACTACGAGCGCACCGTCCAGACCCTGCTGTCGGGCGGTTCGGACCCGGTGATCACCAAGGCACCGGAAGGTGCCTGGAGCCACGCGGTGACCGACGCCGCCAAGCTCTAGCACGGCCACGGCCAGCGCCGGTGCGCCGGCACCTCCTCGTCGCGGCGGTCCTGGCCGCCGCGACGCCCGCGCAGGCGCACCACCTGCCGCTGGTGGTGCAGCTGAACCTGCCGCTGCACGCGGCGGTGGCCGGCTACTATGTCGCCGAGTTCCAGGGCTTCTACGACGAGGCGGAGGTCGCGGTGGCACTGGTGCCGGGCGGCACCGACATCGACCCGGCGCAGGCGCTGGCCGACGGACCGGCCAACGTGATCGTCGAGCGCATGCCCGCGGCACTCGCGGCCCGCGAGCGGGGCGTGCCGCTGGTCCATATCGGCCAGGCCTTCGCCCACAGCGCGCTGCGCCTGCTGTGCTGGGCCGACAGCGGCATCCGCACCCCGGCCGACCTCAAGGGCCGCAAGATCGGCGTCTGGGTGGACGACAATCGCGACCTGGTGCTCGCCTGGCTGGCAGGCCTGGGCGTTCGCCCCGGCGACGCCACCATCGTCCCGCAGGAGCATGACGCGGCGCTGCTGCAGGACCGGCTCGTCGACTGCATCTCGGCCATGAGCTACGACGAGCAGGCGCAGCTGACCGATGCCGGCGTGGCGCCGGAGCAGCTGGCGGTGATCGCGGCGGACGCGTTCGGCCCGGCGCCGCTCGAGGACGGCATCTGGGTCCGCGAGGATCTCCTCGCCGATCCCGACATGGTCCGGACCTTCGCGGCCTTCCTCTACGCCACCCAGCGCGGCTGGGAGTGGGCGCGCGCCAACCCGGTCGAGGCCGTGCGCATCGTCCAGGAGTCCGATGCCGCCAAGACCCTGGCGGAGAAGCCGCAGGTCCGCCGCATGCACGAGGTCAACCGGCTGGCCGAGGGCGCGCCGGTGCGGCTCGACGCGGACGCGTTCGAGCGGACCGTCCGGCTTCTGCTGGCCACCTCGTCCCCGACCGGCATCACCCGGGCACCGACGGGTGCCTGGACCCATGCCCCGGCCGACGAGGCCGGCCTGCCCTGACGCCCGAGGGAACCGGAGGAAGTCCAAGAACATTCATCGAACGCCACAGCGGAGAGATGAACGTGCCCGCCGATTCCCCCAATCCCAAGATCAATCCCGAGCCCGGCTCCAACACCGAGAAGCCGGTGGCGGACTGGACCACCGGCGACGAGCCGATGACCGGCGCCCAGGGCTCCTACCTGAAGACGCTGAGCGAGGAGGCCGGCGAGGCGTTCGATCCGGACCTCACGAAGGCCGAAGCCAGCCGCCGCATCGACGAACTCCAGGCGAAGACCGGACGCGGACGGAACGGCTAGCCCGGTCTCAGGCGGTGCCGGCCAGTCCGGGCAGCAACGCCTTCGTGCCGTCGAAGATCATCTCGACGGCGATGGCGGCGAGGATCAGGCCCATCACCCGGCTCATGATCACCCGTGCGCCATTGGACAGGTGGCTGCCGAAGCGGCTGCCGAGCGCAAAGATGATCGCGACCAGCACCACCACCAGCCCGAATGCGGTGAAATAGGCGATCCAGCCCTCCACACCGTCCACCTGGCCGGCGAACAGGATCATGGTGGTGAGCGTGCCGGGACCGACCATCAAGGGAAAGGCCAGCGGGTAGAACGCGATCGATTCGGCCGTGGCCGCCGTCGTGCGCTCGCTGTCCGTGCCGTGATGCATGCTGCTGTCGTTGCCGTGGAGCATGCCGAAGGCCATGGTCAGCACCACGAGCCCGCCGGCGACCTGGAGATGATGGATGCTGATGCCGAAGAACTTCAGCACCTCCGCACCGGCCAGCGCGGTGACCACGCCGATCACGGCAATGTAGAACGCGACCTGCAGTGCTATCCGGCGCTGCTCCGCGGCACCGGCACCGTCGGTCAGGCTCAAGAACAGCGGCAGGCCGACGAACGGGTTCATGATCGCGAACACCGCGCCGAAGAACTTGATCGCGAACGTGCTCTCCATGTCCGCTACCGAAGCTCCTTCGCCTGCTCGCGCAGCTGGAACTTCTGGATCTTGCCGGTCGAGGTCTTGGGCAACGGGCCGAACACGATGGTGCGCGGGGCCTTGAAGCGCGCGAGCTCGTGGCGGCAGTGCTCGATCAGTTCCTCGGCGGTGGCGGCGGCACCCTCACGCAGGGTGACGAAGGCGCACGGGCTCTCGCCCCATTGCGCGTCGGGGCGGGCGACCACCGCGGCCTCCAGCACGGCCGGATGACGGTAGAGCGCACCCTCGACCTCGATCGAGCTGATGTTCTCGCCGCCGGAGATGATGATGTCCTTCGAGCGGTCCTTGATCTCGACATAGCCGTCGGGATGCATGACCGCGAGGTCGCCGGTGTGGAACCAGCCGCCGGCGAACGCCTCGGCGGTGGCGGTGGGGTTCTTGAGGTAGCCCTTCATGACGTCGTGGCCGCGCATCATGATCTCGCCGATGGTCTCGCCGTCGCGGGGCACCGGCGTCATGGTGGCCGGGTCCATGACCTCCAGGCCCTCCAGCACCGGATAGGGCACGCCCTGGCGCGCCAGCATGCGCGCGCGGTGGTCGGCGTCGAGGTCCGCCCACTCCTCCTGCCAGGCGCAGACCGTGGCCGGGCCGTAGACCTCGGTCAGGCCGTAGACGTGGGTGACCTCGATTCCCAGCGCCTCCATGCGCTCCAGCACCGCCGCGGGCGGAGCCGAGGCCGCGGTCATCATCCGCACCTTCTGCGCGAACGGACGGCGGGCGGTTTCGGGGGCGTTGACCAGCATGCCCATGACGATGGGAGCACCGCACAGATGGGTGACGCCCTGATCGGCCAGGGCTGCGAAGATCGTGTCGCTCGCCACCCGGCGCAGGCAGACCTGGACCCCGGCCTGCAGCACGATCGACCAGGGAAAGCACCAGCCGTTGCAGTGGAACATCGGCAGCGTCCACAGATAGACGGGGAACTGCGGCATGCTCCAGACCAGCACGTTGCCGACGGCGTTCAGATGCGCGCCGCGGTGGTGGTAGACCACACCCTTGGGGTTGCCGGTGGTGCCCGAGGTGTAGTTGAGCGCGATCGCCTGCCATTCGTCGGCGGGCAGCAGCGGGCGGAAGCTGGCGTCGCCCTCGGCCAGGAGATCCTCGTAGTCGACGGCACCGATGCGCTCGCCGCCGGGGCCCTCGGGATCGTCGACGTCGATCACCAGGAGCTGCCGACCGGACAGGCGCACGGCCTCGCGCATCAGCGGTGCGAACTCGGTGTCGGTCAGCAGCGCCTTGGCCTCGCCGTGCTGCAGGATGAAGGCCAGCGCCGCGGCGTCCAGGCGGGTGTTGAGCGCATTGAGGATGGCCCCGCACATGGGCACGCCGTGATGCGCCTCGAGCATCTCCGGGATGTTGGGCAGCATCGCCGCCACCGTGTCGCCCGGCCGGATGCCCCGCCGCTCGAGTGCCGAGGCCAGGCGGCGGCTAGCGCTCGAGCAGCTCGGCATAGGTCCGGCGCAGGCGGCCGTGGACCACCGCGGGCCGGTTCGGGTAGATCGCCGCCGTGCGCAGCAGGAAGGACAGCGGCGTCAGCGGCGCGTGGTTGGCGTCGTTGCGGTCCAGTCCCTCGGCGAACGGACCGTGGCTCGGTTGCACGCTCCAGCGCAGATCGCTCATCGTCATGCCCTCGCCGCCATACCCGGACGCGAGCGATGGCGCGGGGTCATTGCGCCGTCAAGCTCGCTTGCGGCTTACTGCGGCGCGTACTTCGGGTTGCAGGGTCCGCGCCGGACTGGCAGCCTGGATCTGCGGAGTCCGCCCCGCCTGCGGGGGTGGGCCCAGCCACCTGCGGGACCTTGCTGCCCATGCCGAAGGCCGACTACGCCCTGCTCGCCCCCACCATCCTGGCCGGCGGTTCCGGCACCCGGCTGTGGCCGGTCAGCCGTGCTGCGTTCCCCAAGCATCTGGTCGAGCTGTTCGGCGAGGAATTGCTGCTGCAGACCACGGTCCGCCGGGCGCTCGGGCGTCGCCCCGGCGGGGCGGGTGATCACCGTGGCCGCGGCGGGCCAGGCGGTGCTGATCCGCCGCCAGTACCAGGCGATCGACCGGCACCTGCAGGACAATCTCCTGCTCGAGCCGTCGGCGCGCAACACCGCCGCCGCGGTGGCGCTGGCGTCGCTCCATGCCGAGGCGGCGTTCGGACCCGAGACCATCCTCTGGGTCTGCCCGTCGGACCACCTGATGCGCGACCGGGATGCCCTCTACGCGTCCCTGGAGGCGGCGGTGGCGGCCGCGGCGGAAGGCTGGCTGGTCACCTTCGGGATCACGCCGACCAGGCCGGAGACCGGCTTCGGCTGGATCGCGCCCGCCGAAAGCCTGCCCGGCCTGGGCTCGGTGTGCCGGGTGCAGCGGTTCATCGAGAAGCCGCCACGCGAGATCGCCGAGCAGCTGCTGGCCACCGGCACGCACTTGTGGAACAGCGGCATGTTCGTGTTCCAGGCCCGCCGGATGCTCGACGAGCTGGAGCGCTGGGCGCCCGACATCCTGGCCGCGACGCGCGCTGCCCGGCCGGACGCGGCTGGCCCGATCGAGCCCGCCGCCTACGCGCGCCATCCGCTCGCAGCCGATCGACAAGGCGGTGATGGAGCGCTCCAGCCACGTCGCCGTCGTGCCCGTCCGACCCGCAATGGTCGGACGTCGGCTCCTGGCACGCCATCTGGGAGCTGATGGACAAGGACGCCGCACGGCAATGCGCGCCAGGGCGACACGATCGCGGTGCAGGCACGGGACAACCTGATCCGCTCGGACAAGCGGCTCGTCGCCCTGGCCGGCGTCAGCGGGCTCGCCGTGATCGAAACGGCCGACGCGCTGCTCGTGGTCGACCGTGAGAACAGCGAAGCCGTGCGCGGCGTGGTCGACGCGCTGGTCAAGGCCGACCGGCGCGAGGCCGTGATCCATGCCCGCGAGGTACGGCCATGGGGCCGGTTCACCGTGCTGCAGCAGGCGCCGGGCTACAAGGTCAAGGAGGTCGTCGTCGACCCGCACGGCCAGCTCACGCTGCAGTATCATCCCGGCCGCGACGAGACCTGGGTGATGGTCGAGGGCGAGGCCATGGTGCGGCGGAACGGCGACGAGCTGCGCCTGGCGGCCGGGCAGAGCATCACCATCCCGCGCGGTTCGCACCACCAGCTCAGCAACCCCGGCGACGTGCCGCTCAGGCTGATCGAGATCGGCTATGGCGAGGCGCTGGGCGACGAGGACACGGTCCGCCTCGCCGGCTGACCGGGCCGAGCGCTCAGTCGCAGGGGCATGACGGTCGCGAGGTCCCGCTCGGGCGGAACGGCGCGGCGGCAGGTGTCCAGGGCATAGGCGCGCCGGTAGGCGAGCGTCCCGTCCTCGTGGTCGAACACGCAGGACAGGCACGCGACCGCACTGGCCGAGCGGATCGGCCGGGCGCAGGAGGGCGCGATAGACGACGCGGTCCTGCCAGTCGTCGTCGGGCTCGGGGTTGAGCTCGGGCGCCGCGGCCTGCCGGCGCTGGAACGTCGCCCCGTCGACCGGCAGTGCGGAGGCCACGATCAGCCAGGTGGCATGCGCCGGCGGCTGGAACTGGCCCGGCGATCCGGCCGAAAACTCCACGAGGCAGCGGCGCAGGTCCTCCGGCCGCACCTGCGCCAGGGCCGCCTCGATCAGCACCGCCGTGCGCACCGCGACGGGATCCCCGGCGGCCCCGTCGAGGGGCCGGTCCGGTGCTATGGCCGCGGTGACGGGCGGCGGCTCCGGCTCCCCGGCACAGGCTGCCAGGACCAGGAGGAGGGGCACGCAACGAAGCGGAAACGGGGCCATGGCGCCATGAACGCCCGCACCTCACCGCACGCAAGCCCTCTGCGGCCGGCAGCATCCGTACGTATGCGCATCAGTGCATGGGATCGGTCTCGGCCAGGAGCTGGTCGCGATGCACCGCCCCCACCACGCGGCCACGGTGGTCGATCACCGCCAGCACGTCGGTGTTCAGGCGGTCCATCGTCTGCAGCGCGTTGTCGCCCGCCTCCAGCTGGCGGCACCAGAACGGGCCGCGCCGCATCACGTCGCCGACCGAGATTCCTCCCATCCAGTTGCCGCGCCGCTCCGTGGCCTGCAGCATCCGCCGGTCGCACAGGCCGATCACGCCGTGGGCGTCGACCACCGGCAGCCGGTCCCAGCCGAGCTCACGCATCCGCTCCAGGGCCGAGTTCGGCGGAATCCAGCCAGCTGACGAAAGCCGGCATGGGCCGCATCACGTCCTGAACCGTCATGCCCTTCTCCATTGTCGATCCACTCGAAAATCTCCCGAACGGGCGTGAAACCCGCCGCACCGGCGACCGTTCCCGGGTGCACTCCGGGAACCGCGCCCGCGGCCTGCGCTTTTCCCATCCGAAGCGCATGCCATGGCGGGGAGACCGGGATTGGACGTCAACGATGAGTGAGCCACCGCAGACGCAGATCATCGCCGTCTTCCACGAGCGCGACGCGCTCGAGCGGGCGATCGAGATGCTGCAGAGCCATGGCCTCGAGCGCAGCCAGCTCAGCATCCTGGGCACCGCCGACGCGGTGCGCGGCCGGCTGGGCCTGCCCGTGGGCGAGCCCGGCGATCCGGGTGCTCCGGGATCGGATACGCCCGTGGACGAGTCCGAGAAGCAGAACATGACGCCGCTGCTGGCCGGCATGCCGGCCTATGTCGGCGCCGTGCTCGCGGCCGGCGTGGCGGTCGCTTCCGGCGGCACGCTCGCCGGTGCGGCGGTGGCGGCCCTCCTCGGTGGGGCCGGGGGCGGCGCTCTCGGCGCTGGTGCCGCCGGGGCGTTTCGCGGCTCGGTCGACGAGAACTATGCCGAGCAACTGGCGCAGGGCGGCATCCTGCTGCTCGTGCATCCGCGCTCCGAGGAGGACGTGGTGCATGCCAAGTCCGTGCTGGCCGAGCATGCCGACCGGCAGATCGAGACCCCACCGGATCGCCAGCTGACCTGAACCGCCGCCCGCAGGGGCGGCACATTGATCCCTACCACCGCCACCATCGGCCGTCTCTCATGAAGCAACGTCAACGAAGCTAGAGCTGCAGGAAACGACACGATGCTCCAACTCGCCCGTCGGGCCCGGGTGTGGCCCGGGTCGGCCTATCCGCTCGGTGCCACCTTCACCGGCCGCGGCGTCAACTTCGCCCTGTTCAGCGCCAACGCCGAGAAGGTCGAGCTCTGCCTGTTCGACGCCCGCGGCCAGCGCGAGCTCGAGCGGATCGTGCTGCCCGAATACACCGACCAGGTCTGGCACGGCTACCTGCCGGACGTCCGCCCGGGCCAGCTCTACGGCTACCGCGTCTACGGGCCCTACGACCCCAAGTCCGGGCACCGCTTCAACCACCACAAGCTGCTGCTCGACCCTTACGCCAAGCAGCTGGTCGGGCAGCTCCACTGGAGCGACGCGCATTTCGGCTACCGCGTCGGCGCCCGGCGCGAGGACCTGGCGTTCGACCCGCGCGACAATGCACGCGGCATGCTCAAGTGCCGGGTGGTCGACACCGCCTTCACCTGGGGCAACGACAAGCTCCTCAACCTGCCCTGGCACGAGAGCGTCCTCTACGAGACCCACCTGCGCGGCTTCACCATGCTGCACCCCGACGTGCCCGAGCCAATTGCGCGGCACCTGCGCCGGCTTCTCGATGCCCGAGGTGATCGACCATCTGAAGGATCTGGGCGTCACCGCGGTCGAGTTCCTGCCGGTGCATGCCTTCGTCCAGGACCGGCACCTGGTCGAGCGCAAGCTGTCGCAACTACTGGGGCTACAACTCGATCGGCTTCTTCGCGCCCGAGCCGCGCTACCTGCACACCGGCGATCTCGCCGAGTGGAAGGCCATGGTCTGCTGCCTGCACGATGCCGGCATCGAGGTCATGATCGACGTGGTCTACAACCACACCGCCGAGGGCAACCATCTCGGGCCGACCCTGTCCTTCAAGGGCATCGACAACGCGTCCTACTACAAGCTCAGCCCCGAGGACCCGCGCTTCTACTGGGACTGCACCGGCTGCGGCAACACGCTGAACCTGTCCCACCCGCGCGTCCTGCAGATGGTCATGGATTCGCTGCGCTACTGGGTCGAGGTGATGCATGTCGACGGCTTCCGCTTCGACCTGACCTCCGCCCTGGCGCGCGATCCTTACGCCTTCGACTACGGCTCGGGCTTCCTCGACGCCGTGCGCCAGGACCCGGTGCTGTCCAAGGTCAAGCTGATCGCCGAGCCCTGGGACCTGGGCGAAGGCGGCTACCAGGTCGGCGGCTTCCCGCCCGGCTGGTCGGAGTGGAACGGCAAGTTCCGCGACACGACGCGGCGCTACTGGAAGGGCGAGCCCGACACCATCCAGGAGCTGGCCACGCGGGTCACCGGCTCGGCCGACATGCTGGCCCACCAGGGCCGGCGGCCCTCGGCCACGGTCAACTTCATCACCGCCCACGACGGCTTCACGCTGCACGACCTGGTCAGCTACAACGGCAAGCACAACGAGGCCAACGGCGAGGACAATCGCGACGGCATCAACGAGAACGACAGCTGGAACTGCGGCGTCGAGGGCGAGACCGACGATCCCGCAGTGCTGGAGCTGCGCCTGCGCCAGAAGCGCAACCTGCTGGCCACGCTGCTCCTGTCGCAGGGCGTGCCGATGCTGCTGGCCGGCGACGAGATGGGCAACACCCAGCACGGCAACAACAACGCCTACTGCCAGGACAGCGAGATCGCCTGGATCAAGTGGGACGAGGCCGATCCCTACCTGATCGCGTTCGTCCAGCTGCTCATCGGCCTGCGCAAGCGGCACCCGGTGTTCCGCCGCCCGCATTTCTTCCGCAACCGCGAGGTGCCGGGCACCCACGTGCGCGACATCGTCTGGCTCAATCCGGAAGGGCGCGAGCAGCGCGACGAGGACTGGCACTATCCCGAGGCGCGCTGCCTGGGCTTCCTCCTGGGCGGCGACGCCGGCGAGCTGTTCTACTCGACCGGCGGCCGCCAGGAGCTGGACGACGGCTTCATCGTCCTGATGAACGCCTTCCACGAGGGGCTGGGCTTCAGCCTGCCGCCGGACGAGATGGGCCGCCGCTGGGAGGTGGTGTTCGACACCGCCCGCGACGACGCCGCCGGCGAGGTCCACGCCGCGGCCAGCGAATATGCGCTGGAGCCACGCTCGGTCGTGGTCCTGATCCGGCGCGGGCCGCTGCAGGCCAAGCCGCGCGCCGTAGCGACGGAAGCTGCCGCCCCCGAGCCGGTCATGGCCGAGGCGGAGCCCGCGGCGTGAGCGTCCACCGGATGCCGTTCGGGGCGGAGCTGCGCTCCGACGGCACCACGCGCTTTGCCCTTTGGGCACCTGCCGCGGCGACGGTGCGCCTGGAGCTGCCCGGCCGCGGCCTGGAGCTGCCGCTGGAGCCGGAGCCCGGCGGCTGGCATCGAGGGGTGGCGCCGGTCGGTGCCGGCGAACCCTACCGCTTCGTCCTGCCCGACGGCCGGGCGGTCGCCGATCCGGCCTCGCGCTGCCAGGCCGCGGACGCGGACGGGCCGTCGCTGGTCGTCGACCCCTCGGCCTACCGCTGGCGCCACGACGGCTGGACCGGGCGCCCGTGGCACGAAGCCGTTCTCTACGAGCTGCACGTCGGAACGTTCACGCCGGAGGGGACGTTCGCGGCCGCGGCCGACCGCCTGCCCTACCTCGCCGAGCTCGGCGTCACGGCGGTCGAGCTGATGCCGATCGCGGATTTTCCGGGCAGCCGCAACTGGGGCTATGACGGCGTCCTGCCCTTCGCGCCCGACCGCGCCTACGGCACGCCCGACGAGCTCAAGGCACTGATCGACGCCGCCCACGGCCTCGGGCTGATGGTGTTCCTGGACGTGGTCGACAACCATTTCGGCCCGGAAGGCAACCAGCTCGGCCGCTACGCGCCGGGGTTCTTCACCGAGGACTTCCACACGCCCTGGGGCGATCGCGATCGACTTCCGCGATCCCGACCGTGCGGGCATTCTACCGTCACAACGCCCTCTATTGGCTCGAGGAGTACCGCTTCGACGGGCTGCGCTTCGACGCGGTCCACGCCATCCTCGACCCGAGCGACACCCATTTCCTGGTCGAGCTGGCGCGCACCGTGCGGGCCCAGGTGCCGCGCGAGGTCCACCTGGTGCTGGAGAACGAGCACAACCAGGCGGCCTTCCTGCGCCACGACCAGCGACCGGCCGGCGGCTGTACGACGCCCAGTGGAACGACGACCTGCACCATGCCGCCCACGCGCTCGTCACCGGCGAGGCCGGCGGCTACTACGCCGACTTCGCCGACGATCCGGTCGGAGCGGCTGCGCCGGGCCCTGGCCGAGGGCTTCGTCTACCAGGGCGAGCCCTCGGCGCACCGCGACGGCGAACCGCGCGGCGAGCCCTCGGCCGACCTGCCGCCGCTGGCCTTCGTCGGCTTCCTGCAGAACCACGACCAGATCGGCAACCGCGCCCTGGGCGAACGCCTGACGGAGCTGGCCGCGCCCGAGGCGGTGGCGGCCTGCCAGGCCGTGCTGCTGCTGTGCCCGCAGGTGCCGTTGCTGTTCATGGGCGAGGAATGGGGTGCAACGCACCCCGTTCCTCTATTTCTGCGACTTCCATGGCGAGCTGGCGCAGTCGATCCGCGACGGCCGCCGGCGCGAGTTCGCGGGCCTGTTCGCCCACGTCGAGGACGTACCGGACCCCCTGGAGGAGGCGACCTTCGCCGCCTCCCGGCTCGACTGGAGCGAGCCCGAGCGGCCGCCCCATGCCGCCTGCCTCGAGCGGACGCGGACCCTCCTGCTGCTGCGCCGGCGCGAGATCGCGCCCCGCCTCGGCCGGCGGACGGGTGCGGGTGGTCGGCGAACGGCCCCTCGGCCCGCACGGCCTCGCGGTCGACTGGCGGCTGGCCGACGGATCGGTGCTCGAGCCTCCACGCCAATCTCGGCCCGGCGCCGCTCGAAGGCTCGGACCCGCCGGCCGGCCCCATTCTCTACGCCACCCACGCCCGCCAGCCCGGGACGCTCGCCCCCTGGTCGGTGACGTGGAAACTCCGCCAGGACGCCTGACGCGATGACCGCACCGCCCCGCGCCACCTACCGCCTGCAGCTGCGCGGCGGGATGGACTTCGCCGGCGCTGCCGGGATCGTGCCGTATCTCGCGCGCCTGGGAATCAGCCACCTCTACCTCTCGCCGCCCTTCGCGGCCGCACCCGGCTCGACCCACGGCTACGACGTGGTCGACCCGAACCGCCTCGACCCCGACGCTCGGCGGCGAGGAGGGATTCGCGCGGCTGCGCCGCGCACTGGACGCGCACGGTCTCGGGCTGATCCTGGACATCGTGCCCAACCACATGGGCATCGGGCGCAGCCAACGCCTGGTGGTGGGACGTGCTGCGCCACGGCCGGGACAGCCGCTACGCCGGCTACTTCGCCATCGACTTCGCCGCCGACCCGGGCGGCAAGCTGGTCCTGCCGGTGCTCGGCGGCACGCTGGAGGAGGTGCTGGAACGCGGCGAGCTGCGGCTGGTCAGCGAGGACGGCGAGGAACTCCTCGCCTACTTCGACGAGCGGTTCCCGCTGGCTCCGAGCGGAGCGCCCGCACGCGACCTGCGCGCGACGCTGGACGCCCAGCACTATCGGCTCGTCGGCTGGCGCGAAGGTGCCGCCGCGCCGCAACTACCGCCGCTTCTTCAACATCGACCAGCTCGCCGGCGCTCGGGTCGAGGACGAGCGAGGTGTTCGAGGCCAGCCACCGGCTGATCCTCGATCTTGCCGCGCGCGGTCATGATCCAGGGCCTGCGCATCGACCATGTCGACGGGCTCAGCGACCCCAAGGCCTATCTCGACCGGCTGCAGCGCCGTCTGGCCGAGGTGCGCGCCGATCCGGAGCCGTTCTACCTCCTCGTCGAGAAGATCCTGATCGACGAGGAGACGCCTGCCGGACGAGTGGCCGGTCGCCGGTACGACCGGCTACGAGTTCATGAACGAGGTGCTCCGGCTGCAGGTGGCGCGGCCCGGCCTCGAGGCGCTGGCCCGGATCGCGGAGCGCTTCACCGGCGAAAGGCAGGATCTGCCGGCGATCGTGCGGCGGGCGAAGTCGGAGGTCCTGACGCGGCTGTTCCCGGGCGAGCTGCGGGCCTGGCGCGGCAGCGTCGCCGAGCTGTGCGGGCTGGAGCACGAGCCGGCTGCGCGACGCGCTGCGCCGGCTCGCTGGCGGGCTTTCCGGTCTACCGCACCTATGTCGCCGGCGAAGGCTGGTCGCCGGGCGACGTCGGCGTGCTGGAAGAGGCCTTCGACCGCGCGGCGCGCGATGCCGACGACGGCACGCGCGCGGCACTCGCGCGCATCGAGCGCCGGCTGGCCGCGCAGGACGAGGCCGCGCACCCGTCTGCTGCAGGCCCTGCAGCGGCTGTCGGGGCCGGTGATGGCCAAGGCGGTCGAGGACACCGCGTTCTACCGCTACCACCGCCTGCTGGCGCTCAACGAGGTCGGCGGCGAGGCGGACAGCATGGGTGCTGGACCCGAGGCCTTCCACCGCAAGGCGGCGTGGCGCCTCGAGCACTGACCCGACAGCATGCTCGCGACCGCGACCCACGACACCAAGCGCGGCGAGGACGCCCGGGCCAGGCTCGCGGTGCTGAGCGAACTGCCGGACGAATGGGAGCGCGCGGTCACCCATTGGCACGCCCTGAATGCCGCCCTGCCGCTCGATCCATCCGGCCGACGCGTACGCCTTCTACCAGTCCCTGGTCGGTGCCTGGCCGCCCGGGCTGCGCGCGGACGATGCAGCAGGCCTTGCGACACTGGCCGAGAGGCTCGAAGGCTGGCTGGTCAAGGCGCTGCGCGAGGGCAAGGAGCGATCGGACTGGAACGATCCGGACGAGGACTACGAGGAGCGGGCGCGCGCGTTCGTGCGGTCGAGCCTTGCATCCCGCTCGGCGTTTGCCGCGGCCGTCGCCGCCTTCGTCTCGCAGATCGAGGTACCGGCCACGGCCAACAGCCTCGGCCAGCTGCTGCTGAAGCTCACGGGCCCGGGTGTTCCGGACATCTACCAGGGCACCGAAGAGTGGGACGGCAGCCTGGTCGACCCCGACAACCGCCGCCCGGTCGACTTCGCCGCCCAGGCCCGCGCGTTGGCCGAGGCCACCGAGGCTGGCACCCTGTCCAAGCTGACGGTGATGGCGCACGCCCTGCAACTGCGCGCGGAGCAGCCCGATCTGTTCGCGCGTGGGCGCTACCACCCGCTCGCCGTCGAAGGGCCGCGCGCCGCGCACGTGCTCGCCTTCGGGCGGGTCGATGGCGAACGGGTTGCCATCACGCTGGTGACACGGCTGGTAGCGGCCCTGCCCGCCCAGGCCTGGGCGGACACGACGATCAGGTTGCCGCGGGCATGGCAGAGCCTGCCGTGGCGCGACCGGCTGACCGGGCTCGGGGTGGAGATCCGCGACGGGCACCTGCCGCTGGCACCGTTGCTGCGGCAGGCGCCGGTAGCCCTGCTGGCCACCGTCTAGTCACCCCGCGGACGCTTTGTATTCGGCCGATGTTGGCGCCCGCCAGATTCAGATGTCCGCCAGCATCTGCTCGCGCCGGTTGACCTGCCACGTCTCGAGCAGGGTCCGCGCCTCGTCCATCGCCTCGGCGCCGACCTGCCCGCGCTGAATGGAGTCGGCGGCATCGGCGCACATGCGGATGACGGCCTGGCTCAACTGCGCGGCCTGGGCGGCCGGCACGCCCTCGCGGCAGAGGTAGTCGCCGATCCGCTCGGCCAGATCCCGCCAGCGGAACGTCTCGTCGGTCGTGGCTGCGGCGTCGGTCACCTGCGCCTCCTTCTGGCCTGTGGCGGGAATCAAGCCCGTGCACGGGCACAGGTTCCGCTTCGCCTGCGGCGGAACCGGTCCGCGGGCGCCACGTTGGCTCCAGATGAACAGGACCGAAAAGAAACCGATGCGGTGCGGTAGCGGAATGCGCGCGTTGCACCGCGACCTGCTCGTGCTGGCGGTGCTGGCACTGGTGGGGGTGAATGGCCTGGTCGGATGCGGGACCGGCGCGAAGATCGAGGACGCCGCCGACTGACCGGCGCTGCCTTCAGCCGGGCAGGACCCGGTGCTGGGCGACCGGCAGCATCTCGCGGACCCGTGCCAGATAGTCGAGGTCGAGGCGGGCGGTGGCGAAGCCCGGCCGCTCGGGCACCTGCGCCAGCACCTTGCCCCAGGGGTCCAGGATCATGCTGTGGCCCCAATTGTGGCGCAGGTCCTTGCCCGCCGGAAAGGCGCCGACCTGGGCCGCGGCCGCCACGAAGCACTGGGTCTCGATGGCGCGCGCCCGCAGCAGGATCTCCCAGTGATCCTTGCCGGTCTGCAGCGTGAAGGCCGCGGGCACCATGACGAGCTGCGCACCGTCGGCGGCGAGGCGCCGGTAGAGCTCGCCGAAGCGCAGGTCGTAGCAGATCGAGCAGCCGACCCGCACGCCGTCGGCGGCGTAGGTGACGACCTCCCGCCCGCGCCCGACCACCGCCGATTCGCGGTACTCGCGGCCGTCCGGGCGTGACCACGTCGAACAGGTGCAGCTTGCGGTAGCGGGCAAGCTCCGCACCGTCGCGGCCGAACACGACCGTGGTGTTGAACAGACGCTCCGGACCGCGCTCGAGGAAGCTGCCGCCGTGGATGAAGACACCGTGTGCGGCCGCCAGCCCCTGCGAGCAGCGCGTAGGCCTCGCCGTCGGGGATCGCCTCGGCGGCGGCGCGGCGCTCGTCGGGCGTGCCGCCCTGGAAGGCCCAGACCTCGGGCAGGAGGATCAGGTCCGGCCGGTCGTCGCGCACCGCGGCCTCGATCAGGCCGCGCGCCTGCTCGAGGTTGGCGGCCTTGTCGTTGATCGAGCTCATCTGGACGACGCACACGCGCATGCTGGCCGATCCTCGCCGTTGACGCCGCATGCTACCTGCCCGGCGGCGCCGGCGGAAGGCTGCCGACCTTGACAATCGCCCGGGCTTATCTAGAACAAAAAGTGAACATCTGATGCTGCGGAACGCATGGCCGACACGGCGGGGCTCGACGAGCTGCGCGCGCAGGTGCGCGCGATCGAGGGCGGCGGGGTCGATTTCGGCCGCGCCGTGGCCAGCCTGGGCGACCCGCTCGACGCGGCCCTGCCCTGGGGCGGGCTGCCCTACCGTGCCCTGCACGAGGTCGGCGGCCTGGCGGCCACCAGTGCGGTCGCCGGCTTCGCCAGCCGTTTCCTGGCCCGCGGCGGTGCCCTGGTCTGGTGCCGCAACGCGCGGGTGGCGGCCGAGCTGGGCGAGCTCTACGGACCCGGCCTCGCCCGGTTCGGCCTCGGGCCGGAACGGCTGATCGTGGTCCGCTGCGCGAACCAGGGCGAGGTGCTGTGGTCGTTCGAGGAGGCGCTGCGCTGCCGCGGCGTCGCCTGTGCCGTGGCCGAGATCGACCGCCTCGACCTTTTGTCCAGCCGCCGCCTGCAGCTCGCGGTCGAGGCCGGCGGCGGGGCCGGGCTGGTGCTGCGGCCCGAGGCCGACCCCTCGCCCAACGCCGCCCTGACCCGCTGGCGGGCGGAGCCGCTGGCGGTGGTCGACGGCGTCTTCTGGCGGCTGATCCTGTGGCGCGCCAGGGGTGGCGCACCCGGCGTCTGGCCGGTGCGCTGGGACGAGCGGACCCTGTCGCTTCGCCCCGGCGGGCGAGAGCTTCGGACCGGCCGCGTCGCGGGGCTGACCTCGCCCCAGCCGGCCGTGAGGAAGAAACGGCACGACCGCAGCGTCAGCCCGTCGATGGGCAGCGTTGACAGCCGCGAGCCGTGTTCCAAACTGATCATGCGGGCGGTGGCACCGCGCGATCGCCGGAGGGGACGATGTGAGCCTGGTCGGCCGAGTCTACCTGCTCGTCCTGCTCGCGGCCGCCCCCGCCTTCGCGCTGCAGCTCTACAAGGACCTGGAGCAGCGCGCCGCCGGCGAGGCCCAGGTGGAGGCCGAGGCCCTGCGGCTGGTGCGCTTCGCCAGCGGCGAGTTCGACAAGGTGCTCGAGGGTGCCCGCGCCTTTCTCCTGGCCGTGGCCGCGCATCCCGCCATCCGCGAGGCGGACCCCCAGGCCTGCAGCGAGCACCTCGGCGGCATGGGGCTGCCGCCGACGCCGTTCCGCGGCGCGTTCCTGGTCGACGCGCAGGGCACCATCCTCTGCTCCAGCCGCCCGCTCGAAGGCGTGGTCGACGTGGCCGACCGCAGCTACTTCCGCCTCGCCCGGGACTCCCGGCGCTTCAGCGTCGGCGACCTGGTCGTGTCCCGGATCGACGGGACCAGGAGCCTGCCGGTCGCCCTGCCGCTCACCTCCGCCGGCGGCACCGTCCAGGGCGTGCTGGCCATGGGCCTCAGCGCGGACGCGCTGCAGCAGACGTTCCAGAACAAGGCCTGGCCGCAGGGCGGCTCGATCTCGATCGTCGATCGCACGGGCACCATCGTCGTCCGCTGGCCCAATCCCGAGCTGGTCGGTGCCAAGCTGTCGGAGCCGTTCCGCTGGATGCTCGACGCCCCGGGCGAGCAGATCACCAGCGGCGTCGGGCCCGACGGTGTGGAGCGGGTCGGCGCCTTCGTCCCGCCGGCCGCCAACCACGGCGTGCTCGATCAGCGTCGCCCTGTCCAAGCGGGCGGCACTGGCCCGGCTCGACGAGGCCCTGCATCGCGACATGGCCCTGCTCGCCGGCGTCGCCGCCCTGGCGCTGGCCGCCGCGGTCCTGGGCGGACGGCATTTCATCCGCCGCCCGGTCGACGCGCTGAGCCAGGCCGTGGCCCGCCTGCGCGCGGGCGATCTCTCGGCCCGCGCGGACCTGCCCGAGCGGCGCTCGGAGCTCGGCCGGCTCGGCGCCACCTTCGACGAGATGGCCGGCGCGATCGAGACCAGGGAGCGCGAGCTGCGCCGCAGCGAGGAGCTGTTTCGCCAGTTCGCCGAGAACCTGCCCGAGGTGATCTGGGTCGAGGACGCGGCCACCGGCCGGATCGAGTATCTCGGCCCGGCCTTCGAGGCGATCTGGCAGCAGCCGGCGGCCGATGTCCGCGGCGGCCGCAGCAACTGGCTGGAGGCCGTGCGCGACGACGACCGGCCGGGGCTGCTGGCCACCCTCGAGCGGGCCCGCCGCGGCCAGGCGGGCACCGCCGAGTACCGGATCACCCGCCCCGACGGCAGCGAGCGCTGGCTGCAGAGCACGGCCTTCCCGATCCGCGATTCCGACGGTGCGGTGATCCGGCTCGCCCGCATCACCCGCGACGTCACCCAGCGGCGGGCGGTCGAGGCCGAGCGCGAGCAGGCGCTGCGCCAGCGCGACCTCCTGTTCCGCGAGCTGAACCACCGCATCAAGAACAACCTGCAGATCGTCAGGTCCTTCCTGGTGCTGCAGAGCGGGCGGCTGACCGACCCGGCGGCGAAGGACGCGCTGAGTGCGGCGAGCCAGCGGATCGCCGCCGTCGGCGAGCTGCACGCCATGCTGTATCGCGGCGGCGCCATCGGCACGCTCGATCTCGGCGCCTACCTGCGCGAGCTGTGCGGCTCCCTGGCCGAGGCCCTGATCGACGACGACCGCCGGGTCACGATAGACTGCCGCTGCGCACCCTTGCAGGCCGACATGGACCGGGCGGTGCTCGTCGCCCTGATCGCCTCGGAGCTGATCACCAACAGCCTCAAATACGCCTATCCGGCGCCGCACGGCGGCGTCGTCCGGGTGACGCTGGAACGTCAGGCGGCGGAGGAGGTGGTGCTGACCGTCAGCGATCGGGGCCGGGGCTATGCCGACCCGCCGACGGAGGGCTTCGGGCTGCGGATCATCCGCATGCTGGTGCGCCAGCTCGACGCCAGGCTCACCCTCGGCGGCGAGGGTGGCGTCACGGCCAGCGTCGCGTTCCGGCTGCCCATACAGAGCCACGACGCCGCGGCCTGACCGTGACGGCGCGGGCAAGACGCGAAGGAGAATCGATGACGGTCACCCTGCGCACCCGGAACGACATCACCCTTGCCGCCGCCGAGAAGGTGGGCTGGCAGGGTGCCGGCGTCGCGATCGCCCCGGAGGCGCTGGAGCGCATGGCCGTCAGCCGCGCCGCGTTCGAGCGGCTGATCGCGGATCCGGACATCACCGTCTACGGGGTGACCTCCGGCTACGGCCAGCATGCCTCGGTCCGGCTGGCCCCGGACGAGCGGCTGCGCCACGCGCGCCGGCCGCCCGCGGCCATGCAGGCCAACACCGGCACCCCCTTCCCCGAGCGCGTGACCCGCCTGATGGTGCTGGCCCGGCTCGCCAACTTCCTGGACGGCCACGCGGCCGTGCGGCCCGAGCTGGCGCAGGCCGTGGCCGGCCTGCTGGAAGCACCGCTGCCCCCGGTGCCGTGCGCCGGGGCGGTCAGTGCCGGCGAGATCCTGCCCCTGTCCTGGCTGTTCGGGCCTTTGCTCGACCGCTTCGCGCCGCGCGAGAAGGAAACGCTGGCCCTGGTCAACGGCGCGCCGGTGGCGGCAGCGCTCGCCGCCGACGGTGCCCTCGCGGCCCGGCGCCGCGTCGAGGCCGCCGAAGCGGTGCTGGCGCTCGCGGCCGAGGCCTATCGCGTGCCGCTCGGCCATTTCGACCCTGCCGTCGCCGCCTTGTGGGGCGACCCGCACGAGCTGGCGGCGGCCGAGCGCCTGGCCGCGCTGATCGCCGGGGGTACGGCCGAGCGCCGCCCCTACCAGGCCCCGGTCTCGTTCCGGATCCTGCCCAAGATGCTGGGCCGCCTGCGCCGCACGGCCCAGGTGGTGGCGGAGGTGGCCGCGACCTCCCTGTCCCAGGTCTCCGACAATCCGGTGTTCCTGGCACCGGACGCGGCCCACCCGCAGGGGCGCGTCCTGTCCACCGGCGGCTACCACAACGCCGCAGCCTGGCCGGCGCTGAACGGGCTGGCCATGGCCTATGCCGACCTGTGCACCATCGCCGACCGGATGATCGCGCGGCTGCTCGACGGGCGCACCTCGGGCCTGCCGGACCAGCTCGGCGGCGGCGACGGCGAGCGGGCCTATGTCGGCACGCTGGGCTTTGCCGTGGTCGGCTACGGCGAGGCCGCGCGGCGGGCGGCGCAGGCCGTGTTCCTGCCGGGGTCGGAATCCGGCGGGTTCGTGCAGAACGACACGTTCGTGCCGACCTCGCTCGCCTGGGAGGGCCAGGACACCGCCGGGCGCATGCTCGACGCGGCCCTGGGTGCCGTCGCGGTGGTCGCGGCCCAGGCGCTCGAGGTCACCGGACGGGCGGCACCGCCGGCCCTGCGCGACCAGGTGGCCGCATGGCAGGCGGCGGCACCGTCGCAGGCCTGGACCGCACCGGGGCTGCGCGCGGCCGCCGTGACCGAGCTGCTGCAGGCGGGGATCTATCCCGCCGCGGCCTGACCGCCGGACAGGCGCCAGGCGTCGAGTGCTGCCCCGCGCCCGCGGATGGCGAGGCCGGGCAGGTGCTGGAACCGTGCCACCACGTCCGGCGCCAGCAGGGGTGCTGCCGCCGCGAACAGCGCATCGGAGACCAGGAGCGGCGTATCGTGCTGCCGGGTCATCGCCTCCAGGCGGCTGGCGACGTTGACCGTGTCGCCGATCACCGTGAACTGGAACTGTCTGGCACCGCCGATGTCGCCCATCAGCACCGGGCCGCGATGCAGGCCGATGCCCACCTGCAGCCGCTCTGCTTCCGGCCGGGCGGCGAGATCCGCCAGGATCGCCAAGGCCGCGCGGACCGCGTCGGCTGCCGCCCGCGGCGAGGGCTCGGGCACGCCGAAGCAGGCCATCGCACCGTCGCCCATGAACTTGTCGACCATCCCGCCATGCTCGAACACCGCCCGCTCGACGCAGGTGTGGAAGTCGCGCAGCAGCGCCATCGCCGCCGCCGGCGCCATGCCCTCGCTGCGCCGGGTGAAGCCCACCACGTCGATGAACAGGACGGCCGCCTCCTGGGTGCGGTCCAGTGCGGCCGGCGCATCGCTGCCGGCCAGGCGCTCGACCACCGCCGGCGCGAAGTAGCGGGCGAGGTTGGCCTTCTGCCGCTCGAGCCCGCGGCGACGCCTGCGCTCGTCGGCAAGGCGCAGGGCCTCCACGGCCAGCCCGGCGAGCAGCACCGCCGCCGCCGGCGCCAGCGCCCCGAGCCAGGCGCGCTCGACGACGAAGGCGAAATGCAGCAGCGCGGCGAGGCCTGCCAGCAGGAGGAGCAGGACCACGAGCGAGATCCAGGGCGAGCGGCGGCCGGCCAGGAGTGCTGCCGCCAGGGCCAGGAGTGCCGTCAGCAGCCGGTCGGCCGCGCGCTCGGTCGCACCGCGCACCAGCATCCGCCCCGAGACGATGTTGTCGATCGCCGTCGCCAGGTGCTCGCTCCCGGGCAGGCGGGTCGTGAAGGGCGTGGTGAAGCGATCGCCAGTACCCGAGGCCGAGGCGCCCAGGATCACGGTCCGGCCGGCGAGGAGCCCGGGGTCGATCCGGCCGGCGAGAAAATCGGCCAGCCTGTAGGTCGGCACGGTGCCCTCGGGGCCGAGGTGGTCGAGCAGCTGGCGGCCGCGCTGGTCGGTCGGGACGACACGATCGCCCAGTATGATGCCGCGGCTGCCGTCGACCAGGACCCGGTCGCGTGCCACGCCGAGCTGCAGGCGCGCCGCCTCCAGGACCAGGGACGGCAGCAGCCGGTCGCCATAGGCCACGGCCGGCAGGTCCGCGCGCAGGGAACCGTCCGCCTCGAGCAGCAGCGACACATGTCCGACCGCGAGCGCCGCGGCACCAAATCGCTCGACCGGCGCGATCAGGCCGGCCGGCCGGAGTGCGGCACCCGCCGGGTCCGCGGCCGCGGCCGCCACGACGCGGTAGGCGGTAGCCTCGATCCAGCCCGGCAGGCCGGTGACGTTGGCCTGCGCGGGATCCTGCACGAATGCATAAGGCAGGACCACCCGGCCCGACGTGGCGACGGCCGACGCAAGCGCCGCGTCGCCCGGCTCGGCCAGAAGGCCGGCGATCCGCTGCCGCAGCGTGCCGTCGATGGGCAGGGCTGCCAGGCTCTCGGCCAGAAGGTCCCGGGCAGCGACGGGCAGCTCCGCGCCGCGCTCGGCCAGCAACAGGTTGACGACGATGACCCGCGCGCCGGCCGCGGCCAGTCGGGCCACGACTGTCGCCAGCGCCGAGCGCGGTGGCGGCCAGCCGCCGAGCTGCGCCACGCTGGCGTCGTCGGCCAGCACCAGCACGACCGCACCGCCGGGCGGCTCGGGCCCGCGCAGCCGGAAGCGCCAGTCCAGCGTCTGTAGCTCGAGCGGGCCGAGCACGCCGCGCTCGCCGTAGCGGGCGTCGACCGCCAGGACCGCGAGCGCGACCAGGAGTGCGACCAGCAGCCTTGCCGGCAGGCTCGGGCCGTCAGCCGCGCGCCCGGCTAGGCCCGCTTCAGAGCGTAGTGCGGGCGATGGCATCCCGGCGTCGCGCCTCGCCCCAGATCGCGGGTGGCTTGGGCGGGCCGTCCGGCGCCACGTCGGTGCCCTCGCCCGGGCGCAGGACCACGCTGCCGCCGGCGAGCGCGCGCACGGCCACCTCACCCACCACGGACAGGACGCCGGTTCCCTTGGCGGTGCTTTCGACCAGCCACTCGGTCGAACGCACCGAGGCCACGGCCGTGCGGGTGTCGATCTCGATCGCGCGCCCGCCCGCGACGACGCCACCGATCAGCCGGGTGATGCCCTGCAGCAGACCGAACACCACGGAAACCCCGCCGGAATCGACTGCCAGGCTGCGCAGCGCCAACTCCGTGCCCGGTCCGATCGCGACCTCCAGGCCGTCGGCGAGGGCGATCAGGGCGCGCGCCTGGGGATCGGTGCGCAGGATGTCCGCGACGAACACATCGTCGCCCACCGCGAGCCCGACGATCCCCGCACCGCGGACCGCCGACAGCCTGCCCTCGGCCCGTGCCACCCGACCGACGGCGTCGGCCGCACCGGCCGGTCGGCCGGACAGAAGGACGATGCCGCCCAGGGCGGCCATGGTCGAGCGACGGGTCGGCAGTGGGACGGCTCCCGGCCGGCGACCGCGTGAATGCGGACGCCGGACAGTCGCATGCCCGCCCCGGCCGCGCAACGCCGCCGGCGCGCGACCGCCGGACGGACGGGGAGCTAGGTGTGGTTTCCGAGCGGGTTGCTCACCCAAGGTGACCTTGGGCAGGTGGTTGGTACCACCCCACCCGCTGCCTGGAAGCGCGCCTCGGATGAGCGCCCACAAGAATGCCTAGACCACGCCACACGGTCGAGCGGTGATGGTCCGGCGGATCGAGGAGGAAGGCTGGACCGCGACCGCGGTCGCCGCGGCGTTCGCGGTCAGCGAGCGCACGATGCGCAAGTGGCCGGCGCGCTACCGGGCCGAAGGTCCGGCCGGACTGCAGGACCGCTCCAGTCGGGCACACACCGTCGCCAACCGCCTGGCCGCGGCCTGGGTGGGCATGGTGCTGCGGCTGCGGCACGACTACCGGCTGACCGCGGCCGAGATCGCCGCCAGAGCTGCGGCTGGCGCGCTCGACCGTGGCGGCGCATCTGGCCGCCGCCGGTCTCGGCCGCCTGAGCCGGCTCGAGCCCGCCGCACCAGTCCGGCGCTATCAGCGGCAACGGCCCGGCGAGCTCCTCCATCTCGACATCAAGAATGCTGGCGCGCTTCCGGCAAGACGTGGCACCGCATCACCGGCAACCGCCGCAATGCCTCCGGCGGGCCGGCTGGGAGTTCGTCCACGTCGCCGTCGATGACGCCTCGCGCCTGGCCTATGTCGAGGTCCTGGCCGATGAGCGCCGCCAGAGCTGCACCGGCTTCCTCGTCCGTGCCCTGCGCTGGTTCAAGCAGCGCGGCATCCGCGTCGAGCGGGGGATGAGCGACACACGCGACGTCGAGCGTACCGAGTCGCGGCCGTCACGCCGAGGACTCGAGCTGTCGCGGCTGTTCGCCAGGTCCGTCGCCTGCTCCGCATCCGCCACCTGCGGACCCGGCCGTACACGCCCAAGACCAACGGCAAGGCCGAACGCTTCATCCAGACCCTGCTGCGCAGTCGTACGTTGCCCACCGTCCGCCGCAGCCGCGGCCGGTTACGCGGTGTCCCTGTTCACCCGCGGGCGCGGGGACATGCGAACGGCCCAGGCGGACCGATGCCACGCCGCTCCGCGCCTACGTAACCGCGAGCCTGAAGGCGCACCAATGCGCCGGCCCGCCCCGCCAGGAGAGCCGGGCCGTTCAGCCGCGCAACTGATCCCGTCGCGAATTGATCGCGGGACCGCGGCCGCTGCAGGCACCCTCGGCGCGCATCGGACGCTCGGCTTCGCTCAGGGAACGCGGCCGCTGCTGGACCGCATTCGCGCCGCGCGACCCGGCCCGGCATTCCTGACGCCTATCGGCCCTTGGCCTACTCGATGCCGAGGGTTTTCGCTCAACGCGCAAACGCACTCACGTCCGGCGGACCCGGTGCCCGCGCTATGGGCGGAGGTGTCGCGTTCGGTCGGTCAGGCCGCGAGGGTCTTGCGGCCAATCGTGAGCGTCAGGCCACGGCGGCCTGCCGCTGCCGCTCCTCGACCGGCTCGGGATCCTTGAGCACGTAGCCGCGGCCCCAGACCGTCTCGATGTAGTGCTCGCCGCCCGTGGCCTCGGCGAGCTTCTTGCGCAGCTTGCAGATGAACACGTCGATGATCTTGAGCTCGGGCTCGTCCATGCCGCCATAGAGATGGTCGAGGAACATCTCCTTGGTCAGGGTCGTGCCCTTGCGCAGCGAGAGCAGCTCCAGGATGCTGTATTCCTTGCCGGTGACGTGCAGGCGGCGGCCGTCGACCTCGACCGAGCGCGCATCCATGTTGAGCTGGAGCTTGCCGGTCCGGATGATCGATTCCGCGTGGCCCTTCGAGCGGCGGACGATCGCCTGGATCCGGGCCACCAGCTCGGCCTTGTTGAACGGCTTGGTCAGGTAGTCGTCCGCACCGCCCATCAGGCCGCGCACCTTGTCGGTCGGATCGCTGCGGCCGGAGAGGATCAGGATCGGCGTCTGGACCCGGGCCGCCCGCAGCCGGCGCACGACCTCGTAGCCCTCCATGTCGGGCAGGCGCAGGTCGAGGACGATGATGTCGAAGTCGTAGAGCTTGGCGAGCTCGATCCCGTCCTCGCCGCAATCGGCCGGCTCGCAGACCATGTTCTCGCTCTTGCAGCGCCTGCTCGATCAGCCGCGCCGAGACCGGATCGTCCTCGATCACCAATGCCCGCATCACTCGCTCCAATCATGCGCCGGCGGCGGCGCTCCGCTTGGATCGACCCGACCGTAGCCCGATCACCCTTAAGCCGGCGTTAAGCGCCGCGGGTGTCTTGTGCTGGCGGTCGAGGTCGCCTCGTCATGGGGCGGATACAATCATGGGTTGCAGTTCGTATGCAAGTAAA
This sequence comes from uncultured Alphaproteobacteria bacterium, assembly GCA_963769465.1. Taxonomy (GTDB): domain Bacteria; phylum Pseudomonadota; class Alphaproteobacteria; order Geminicoccales; family Geminicoccaceae; genus Benzoatithermus. Next base: position 4,950 of record CAVYMA010000030.1, on the reverse strand, counting down.
AAGTGTATTCGATGCACTCGTCACGCGTGTGGGCGGCAGCGCGCTGACATGGCGCTCGACGGCTGATGTCGCGGATCTGATCGCGGCCCTGGACGCCATCCCCCGGCAGCGCGTCGGGCGGGCTGGTGACCGCCTGCGCGGGCGGCACGGTCGACCGCCAGCGGGCTCGCCGACCGGGCCGGTGTCGGCGAGGTGTGCCTGATCGAGCGGCGCCCGCCCCGGTCGGGCGACTGCCCTGTTCGAGGAGCGCGACGCGCTCCTGGCCGAGATCGTGGCGTTCGGCGCGGGCGGGGTGCAGCTGCTGCCCTATGAGGAGCCGGACGGGATCGCGCCGCGGTGCGCGGGTGGCACTCGCCGCCGGCCACGGCACGGTGCGGCCGAGCCTCGCCTGGCGCGGGCGGGTGCTCGACGCCATGGCGCGCCCGATCGACGGTGGCCCGCCGCTGCCCCAGGGCGGGCGCGCCTACCCGGTCCAGGCACGCGGCCTCGCCGCGGAGCGCCGCCGTGGCCTGGGGCCGCGCCTGAGCCTGGGCGTGCGGGCGCTCGACCTGTTCACGCCCTGCTGCGAAGGCCAGCGGATGGGGATCTTCGCCGGGTCCGGCGTCGGCAAGTCGACGCTCCTGTCGATGATCACCGCGGGCTCCGACGCCGAGGTGCTGGTGATCGGGCTGATCGGCGAGCGCGGCCGCGAGCTGCACGAGTTCCTCGAGCGCACGCTGGGACCGGAGGGGCGCGCGCGCAGCGTGGTGGTCGTGGCCACCTCCGACCAGCCGCCGATGCTGCGGCGGCGCGCGGCCTACCTCACCCTGACCGTGGCCGAGTTCCTGCGCGACCGCGGCCTCAAGGTGCTGTGCCTGATGGACAGCGTCACCCGGTTCGCCATGGCGTTGCGCGAGATCTACCTCGCGGCCGGCGAGGTGCCGACCAGCCGCGGCTACCCGCCCGGCGTGTTCGCGGAGCTGCCGCGCCTGCTCGAGCGCGCCGGCCCCGGCGACGGCGCGGGCAGCATCACCGGCCTGTTCACGGTCCTGGTCGAGGGCGACGACGCCAACGAGCCGGTGAGCGACGCGGTGCGCGGCATCCTGGACGGCCATGTCATGCTCGACCGGGCCGTCGCCGAGCGGGGGCGGTTCCCGGCCGTCGACATCCTGCGCAGCATCTCGCGCACCGCACCCGGCTGCTACGGCGCCGACGAGCGGCCGCTGGTGCGCGAGGCGCGGCGGCTGGCTGCGCCTCCACGCCGACATGGCCGAGCTGATCCGGCTCGGCGCCTACCGTGCGGGGAGCGATCCCGAGCTCGACCGGGCGATCGCGGTGCAGCCGGCGCTGGAACGGGTGCTCGAGCAGGAGGCGGGCGAGACCAGCACCGGTGCCGCGGCGTTCGCGGCCCTGGCCGCCGCGCTGGCGGCAGCCGGGCCGGAGGCGGCCTGATGCGCCGGGCGATCGAGCTGCTCACGCGCCTGGAGCGCCACGCCCTGGACCAGCGACGGCTGGCGCTGCAGGCGGCCACGGCCGAGCTCGAAGGCCGGTGCCGCCAGCTCGTCCAGCTCCAGCAGCGCGTCGCGGCCGAGCACGCCCTGGCCTTCGAGCTGCCGGGCGGGCCGCAGCCGCTGGCGGCCTATGCCAGGCTCACCCAGGCCCAGGCCCGCACCCTGCGCGCCGAGGAGGCCAGGGCCGGCGACGCCGTGGCCGCAGCCGAGGCCGGGCTGCGCCGGCAGGCACGGCGCTGGAAGACGCTCGATCTCGTGGGCCTGGAGCTCCGGGCCCGGGAGGCCGAGCGGGTACAGCGCGCCGCCGCGGCCGCGGTCGAGGAGGCGGCGCAGGTCCGGGCCGCCTTGCGGCTCAGAACTCGGGTGCCAGCGTGACCTCGAGGCCGTCCAGGGCGGGGCCGAACTTGATCTGGCAGGACAACCTGGAGTTGTCCTTCACCTCGAACGCCTCGTCGAGCATCATGCTCTCGTCGGAGTTGGCGGCCTCCAGCCGCGGCAGCCAGTCCTCGGCGACGTAGACGTGGCAGGTGGCACAGGCACAGCAGCCGCCGCAGGCGGCCTCGACCGGCAGATTGTTCTCGCGGATCACTTCCATGACCGACCAGCCGACGGGTCCGTCGAGCTCGTGCCGGGCACCTTCGCGGTCGGTGACGATCAGTTTCGGCATGTCAGGCAACACCCAGCTTCTTCTGCAGGTCCGTGCTCGAGGTCGTGTAGCGGAAGATCAGCTTCTGCTCGGGGAAGCAGAGCTTGAACGCCTTCTGGCACATCAGCGCCGCCTCATGGAAGCCCGGACAGGATCAGCTTGAGCTTGCCGGGGTAGGTGCAGATGTCGCCGATGGCGAAGATGCCGGGCTGGCTGGTCTCGAAGGCCGCCGTGTCGACCGCGATCAGGTTCTGCTCGAGGTTGAGCCCCCACTCGGCGATCGGGCCCAGCTCCATCTTCAGGCCGTAGAAGGCCAGCAGCGTGTCGCAGGCCACCGGCCGCTCCGCCCCGTCATTGCCCTTGACCATGACGTGGTCCAGCCGGTCGCCCTCGCCCACCAGCCCCGAGATCTGGCCGATGACCAGCTCCATCCGGCCCTCGGCCACGAGCCGGCGCATCTTCTCGACCGAATCGGGGGCGGCCCGGAACTCGTCGCGGCGATGGACCAGCGCCATGCCGGTCGCGATCGGCTCGAGGTTCAAGACCCAGTCCAGCGCCGAATCGCCGCCGCCGGCGACCAGGATCCGCTTGCCGCGGAAATGCTCCATCCTGCGCACGGCGTAGAACAGCGAGGTGCCCTCGAACCGCTCGGCCCCGGGCAGGGGCAGGCGGCGCGGCACGAAGCTGCCGGCACCGGCCGCGATCACCACCACCGGCGCTTCGATCACGGTCCCGAGATCGGTCTCCAGCCGCCACCTGCCGTCCGTCCAGCCGGGTCAGGGCGCGAGGCCTGCTGCTTGAGGTGGAACTGCGGCTCGAACGGCTTGATCTGCTCCATCAGCTGGTCGACCAGCTCCTGGCCGGTGCAGCGCGGCACGGCCGGGATGTCGTAGATCGGCTTGTCGGGGTAGAGCTCGGCGCACTGGCCGCCGATCTTGTCGAGATTGTCGACCAGATGGCACTTCATGCCGAGCAGCCCGGCCTCGAACACGGCGAACAGGCCGCAGGGGCCGGCGCCGATGATGACCATGTCGGTCTGGATGACGTCGTCGGGCATGGAGCTTCCGGAGCGGGGACGAAGGCGATGGATCAGACCGGCGCCAGACGCGGGCGGATAGCACCACGCCAGCGGGGCGGCAAGCGCCGCCCGGGCCGGCTTCGGTTCGTCCCCGCCTTGCTGGCGGCTGCCGCCTGCGCCCAGGCAGCAAACGCCGGTGCGGCGGACTGGGCCCGCCACGCGCTGGAGATAGGCGGCGTCACGCGCCATTACCACCTCCTGCGCCCGACCACGGGCGGTGCGGCGCCGACCCTGGTCCTGCTCCATGGCGCCCTCCAGGACCCGCTGGCCTTCGCCGACGCCACCGGGCTGCCGGCGCTGGCAGCGCGCGAGGGCGTGGCGCTGGTGGTACCCGAGACCCTGGACGGGCACTGGAACGACGGCCGGCAGGCGGTCTATTTCGGCACGCCGTCGCAGGCCGACGACCAGGGCTTCCTCGAGGCCCTGCTGGCAGGTCTGGCGGCCCAAGGCATTGCCGACCCGGCGGCGGTCCGCCTCGCCGGCTTCTCCAATGGCGGGCTGATGGCGCTGACCCTCGCCTGCCGCCCGGCCGCGATCCGGCCCGCGGGCCTGCTCGTGGTCGCGGCGACCCTGGGCGAGCGCCTGGCCGCGGGCTGCGATCCGCCCCGCCCGCTGGCCCTGGTGCTCGCCAACGGCACGGCCGACGACCTTTTCCCCTTTGCCGGCGGCATGGGGATGGTGAACGGCCGCGCCGGCGAGCCGATGCTCGGGGCCGCGGCGACGGCCGCCTTCGTCGCCGCGCGCAACGGCTGCGGCGAGCCGGGCCCGCGCGCAACAGGTGCCGAAGCCATGGGGCGCGGCCATGCGGTCACCGTCACCGGCTACGCCGGCTGCCCGCCCGGCGGGGCCGTGCTGCAGGTGACCATCGACGGTGGCGGCCATGCCTGGCCCACGGAAGCCGTGCGCAGCCTCGCCGCCGCGGCGGGCCTGCCGGGGACGGCCTCGCTGGCCGAGCTCGCCTGGGCGGTGTTCGCGGCCCGCGCGGACTGACCGGCGGCGCGGTCAGGCGGCCGCCGGGAGTTGGTGGGCACGCGACGGATCCGGTCGTTGCCAGGCGGGGGCGAGGGTTCCATCCGCCATCCCGGTGCGCAGGGCCGCCGAGGGGCGGCACGCCGTGCCTGGGTTCGTCCGTGCCGCGCGGCCATTCGCCCGGGTGCGTCGGCACGGCCGCGTCCCTTCCGGCCGTATCGACGGTGGGTTCGTTCGTGCCGCAATCGAATTCGTTCGTGCAGTTTTCGCCCGTGGCGTCGGCCGCCGCCTCGCCGCCGGCGAGGATCGCCTGGGCCTGCTCGATCCGCTCGGCGAGCCAGCGCAGCTGCGCTGGCTCGGCCAGCTCCTTGCGGCCGCGGCGCAGGGCCAGGAGCTGCTCGGTCGCGGCGCGCGCGTCGCGCTCGATCCGCGCCCGGTAGCGCAGGAGCGTGGCCAGCGTCGGCAGGCCAGGCGGCGGCGGCGCGCCGGTGGCGGCCTGCATGAGCACGGCGTCCTCGACCGCGCGCAGGCGGACCTGGCGCCAGGCGGCGAAGACCAGCTCCTCCACCAGATGCGCCTCGGCCGCGTCCAGGGGCTGCCAGCGGGCGAGCAGCGCCGCGCGCAGGTCCGCGAGGGCGGCCGCGTCCTCGCCATCGTCCAGGACCATGGTCCTGGCGCACAGGCCGTGGCGGGTGGCGTTGAGCGCCGAGCGGGCCTTGCCCTCCGGCGTGACCGGGCCGCGCGAGAGGGCGCCGTTGCGGCGGGAG
>CAVYMA010000029.1:0-133148 GCA_963769465.1 uncultured Alphaproteobacteria bacterium | reverse complement strand
TCGGCGCCGTCCGTGCGCTGGCGGGCGTGGATCTCGCCTGTAGCACCGGCGAATGTCTGGGCCTGGTCGGCCACAATGGTGCGGGCAAGTCGACCCTGATGGCGGTGCTGGCCGGCACGCTGGCGCCGGACCGGGGCACCCATCCGGGTCGACGGCACGGACGCCACGGCCGGCTGGGGCGGTGGTCGCCGCCGAGCGCCACGGCGTGCGCTGCGTGTTCCAGGAGCTGTCGCTCTGCCCCAACCTGACGGTGGCCGAGAACACCCGCATCGTGCACCCGGCGCTCACCGGCCCCGGCTGGCGCACCCGCGCCGGCCGGCTGATCGGCGCGCGGCTCGACGCGATCTTCCCCGGCCACGGCATCGGCCCGGGCGAGCTGGTGGGCGACCTCGCCCATCGGCCGGCGCCAGAGGTCGAGATCGCCCGCGCCTTCACCGCCACCGACACCCCCGCCGGCGTCGTCATCCTCGACGAGCCCACCTCGTCGCTCGACGACGTGGTCGCCGAGCAGCTCCTCGCCTACGTCGGCCGGTTCATCGCCGGCGGCGGCACCTTCGTCCTCATCTCGCACCTCCTCGGCGAGATCCTCGACCGCCGACCGGATCGTCGTCATGCGCGACGCCCATATCGTCGCCGCACGACCGGCCCGCGCCTTCGACCGCAACACCCTCGTCCGCGCCATGGGCAACGTCGCCGAGCCGGTCAGGAAGCGGGCACCGAAAGCCGCCGGGCCCCGCCACCCCGGCCGACCGCGCATCCGGGCCATGGCGGCCCACGCGAGCTCGTGGCCCACCCCGGCGAGATCGTCGGCCTCGCCGGTCTCACCGGCCACGGCCAGACCGAGCTCCTCGGAGGCTCTTCGATCACGCCCGCGGCGCCGTCCGGACGTCGCGGTGACGCCGTCTGCCCGGTCGCAGGCGACCGGCAGACCGACGGCGTCTTCCCGCTCTGGTCGATCGCCAAGAACATCAGCATCGGCTCCCTGCGCGCCCTGACCCGGCTCGGGGCTGGTCGACGAAACCCGCGAGGCGGAACTGGCCGCCGACTGGCGCGGACGCATCGGGATCCGCACGCCCGACATGGACGCCAACATCCTCACCCTGTCCGGCGGCAACCAGCAAAAGGCCCTGTTCGCGCGCGCCCTGGGCTCGGACGCGGCGATCGTGCTCATGGACGACCCCATGCGGGGTGTGGACGTCGGTACCAAGCGCGAGGTCTACGCCATGATCCGCGCCGAGGCCGAGGCGGGGCGTTCCTTCGTCTGGTACACGACCGAGATGGACGAGCTGCAGCATTGCGGCCACGTCTACGTCTTCCGCGAGGGCCGGATCGTGGCCGACCTGCCGCGCGCGGAGGCCACCGAGGAGGCCGTCCTCCACGCCTCGTTCGCGGAGCCGGCGTGAGCGCCCGCCTCCTGTCGCGCCGCACCTTGCGCGACGCCCTGCCGGCTTTGTCCCTGGCCGTGCTGCTGGTTGCCATCTTCTGGCTGCAGCCGCGGACCATGAGCTATGTCGGCCTCAACCTGATGCTCAACCTCGCGATCCCGATCGCACTGGCCACCGTGGCCCAAATGTGCGTGATCGCGGTCAACGACCTGGACCTCGGCATCGGTACCTATGTCGGCTTCGTCGCCTGCGTGTCGGCCACCTGGCTGGTCGAGACGCCAGCTTTGGGCGTGGCCGCCCTGGCCGGCGGCATCCTGGTCTATGCCGCCCTGGGTGCCCTGATCCAGCTGCGCGGCCTGCCCTCGATCGTGGTCACGCTGGGCATGTCCTTCGTCTGGCTGGGCCTCTCGGTCCTGATCCTGCCCACGCCCGGCGGCGAGCCGCGCCGAATGGGTGCGCGCGCTGATGACCTGGAAGCCGCCCCTGGTGCCACTGCCGATCATCGCCGCAGCGGTCATCGCGCTGGTCGCCCACCTCCTGCTCATGCGCACCTCCTACGGTGCGGTCCTGCGCGGAGCGGGGGGCAACCCCCGGGCGATCGAGCGGGCCGGCTGGTCCCTGCTCGCGGTGCGGATGACCATGTTCGCCGCCGCCGGCTTCTTCGGCATGCTGGCGGGCCTGGCGCTGATCGGGCTCACCACCTCGGCCGACGCCAACATCGCCCTGCGCTACACCCTCCTCTCCATCGCCGGGGTAATCCTGGGCGGGGGCGAGTTCACCGGCGGGCGGATCTCGCCCGTGGGTGCGGTGATCGGGGCCATGACCCTGACCCTGGCCGGCTCCTTCCTGTCCTTCCTGCGCCTCCCGCCCGACTGGCAGATCGGGGCGCAGGGCGGCATCCTGATCCTCGTCCTGGCCTTGCGCGTGCTGATCGACCGCAAGGGTGCCCGGGCGTGACCCGGCTCCTCGCCAAGCCCTGGCTGTGGGCCTGGCTGGCGGCGGGCCTGGTCTGGCTCGCCACCGCCTTCGTCGCCGGCGGCCAGGGGGGAGGCCAGGTGCTGACCGCGGCCTTCACCTTCGCCACCTTCTACGTCGTGGTCGGCCTGGGCCAGATGTTCGTGATCACGCTGGGCCCCGGCAATGTCGATCTCTCGATCCCGGCCACGATCACGCTGGCCGGTGCCGTCGCCACCAAGGTCATGGACACCCAGGACTCCCTGGTACTCCTGGGCCTCCTGGTGGCCCTGCTGATCGGCGTCCTGGTCGGCTGCTTCAACTTCCTCCTGATCCTGGCCTTGCGCATCCCGCCGATCATCGCGACCCTGTCCTCGAGCTTCCTGGTCCAGTCGGCGGCCATCGCCTACGGCCGCGGCCTGCGCATCAAGCCCCCGCCCCTGCTCGCCGACTTCACCACCGCCCAGGTCGCGGGCGTGCCGATCCTCGCCTTGTGCGTGCTGCTCCTCACCGCCGTCATGGGCGTGGTCCTGCACCGCGCCGTCTACGGCCGCTGGGTGGTCGCCATCGGCCAGAACATCCGGGCCGCCCACCTCGCCGGCGTCGACGTCCAGCGCACCCGCTTTGTCACCTACGTCATGAGCGCCGCCTTCGCCGCCTTGTGCGGCTACCTCCTCTCCGGCTTCTCGGGCGGGGCCTCCTTGAGCATGGGCGAGGAATATCTCCTGACCTCCATCGCCGTCGTGGTCATCGGCGGCTCCTCGGTCGCCGGCGGCTTCTCCAACGTTCCCGGCCTGTGGGGGGCGGCGCTGTTCCTGTTCCTGGTCGTCACCATGCTCAACACCTACGGCTTCGGCGCCGGCATCCGCTACCTCGCCACCGGCCTGATCATCATCGCCGTCATCGTCGCCGCGAGCGGCCGGCGCGCCGGCAGGGCGTGAGCCGGCGGGGGTCGAAGTGTCGGGTTCGGGAATGTCAATCCCGTGATCTCAAGAGGTTTTCCGCGCTCGTTTGTGCCATACGGGGCATCCTATTGACCATTCTCGATCGACGAGCTTTAACGTCTGTTTCGTCGCATTCGGGCCTCATTGGATAGCGCATTACAAGATCCAACCCTAGCATGGCTCCGTAGCCGGAGAGGAACGTCTCCGGGCGGGGCGCCAGATCGGTGCGGATCCTTGGGTCAAGCAGGGGACGATGAACCATATGCCGCGCGGTGCGAAAAAGCCAAAATTTGCGCGACGATGATACGTAGGGCAGCGGGAGGAAAGCCCCTGCATGGACAGCGGAACCGAATTGTAGCAGCATCGGTCGCAGCGAGGTCGAGGAACAAAAACCGGAGCCGGGAATGCCGGAGCCATTATTCTGCGTACCGCACGACAATCCAACCCACCTAGTCGGCCGAGATGCAACATTACGGGAGCTCCACGCAAGACTAATGGCCGGCGGTGGCCCAACCTTGCTGACGGCGCTGCAGGGGATCGGTGGAATCGGCAAAACTCAACTCGCTGCGCGCAATTGTTGGGAGTACAGACCACATTGGACTGGAGGTATCATCTGGCTCAGTATGGCCGAGCCCAGTCAAGTCCTTATGGAGTTAGCTCAACTCGCTGAGAGGAACCAAATATCCGGCGATACCGATCGCGCAAAGGCAAACGCCCTGATCGGCAGGCTTGCGGGGCGCAAAGACAGTCTTCTAGTACTCGATAATCTCGAAGACGAGGGTCTTCTAGATCGCGATCTTGCAGACCTAGCGCAGGCTAGACCCCGTGGTCTGGGATGCCGGCTCCTAATTACTAGTCGACAACCAGAACTACCAGGATGCCAACCCCTAAAGCTCGACTTTCTACCTATGCCAGTAGCGCAAGCATTGCTCTTGCGAGAATCTCACCGAGCAGAGCCAACTGGCGTTGAGGCAAAGGCACTACGAGATCTCGCTCATCGACCCTTGGCGGCTTACCTCTGGCAATCGTGATGACCGGTCGTCTCCTAATGAGACATCCAGAGCTCGATTTTGTACCCATGGTGGCAGCACTACGACAACACGGAGCAGTAAAAATACTCACGGATTACGGCACAATACCCTTCGATTACAAGGATAGCATAAAGCTTAGCCTAAAGCAGTACTAGCTCAAACGTGGAAAATGTTACCTGCTAATCAACCATCGTTAGCTGCCATCATGAAGATGGTGGGCTATCTACCAGAAAACGCCTTTGTACCTGAGGGTGTTATAATGATACTTTATTCCTCTCATCGTCTAGACCAATCCACGATTGCTACTGATCCCGTGAAATCCGCAATAACTTGGTTACACAACTCCCAGTTATTAGAGCGCAATCAATCTTATGAACTACGACTGCATCCTTTAATTCATCAATTCGCACGATCCAAAGTCGACCATAGATTTCAAAAGCACACAGTGTCCAGATCCATTCATGTTTTCGCCAACATCATAGAATATATTGGCTCGCAGATCAAGGCTCTGATTTATCTAGCAAATTTCTTCGATCGTCAAGATCTCGTTAATAAATCATCAAACTCCGAAAAGCAGCCGGCTCGCATCTATCACAAGAATAATATCCTCCCAAGCTTCAATCATTCGACGTTCTAGTTCATCTAACTCATCCGGCTTTTCTGTATTCTCGCAGATCGCCTACATCGCCGCAATCAACAATCTTAACGATATTAGAACAGGCGCAATACACCGTCTCCGTTCAATGAATGCTCCCCACTTTGTCCTACTTTGGTCTACCGGCGCAGCTGAGCAGGAAATACGGCGTCGACTGGAGGGTCATAGCGATAGTGTACTAGATTGTCATCTGAGCGCCGATAGCTCTCTAGCACTGTCTTGCTCATATGACCGCAGTATCATTCTCTGGGATATACAGAGTGGTCAGATGATAAGCCGACTGCTTGCCCATAGGTTTGCTGTCAGGGATTTTGCCATCAGCGCGGACGGATCAACCGGTCTCTCGTCAGAAGACGGGGTCTTGTTCGTTTGGGACCTTGAGCGCCAAGAGCAGAGATTTCATTTAACTGTTGATGATTGGGAGATTAAATTCTATGCAATTTCCGCAAATGGCGAAGTGGCCCTTACGCTTGGTAAAGATGATGTTCTGCGCGCATGGGACCTCGTGAATGGTGAGTTGGTCTGGCGCCTAACGCGCGTAGCGGAAGGAGCCGAATGTTGTGCAATAAGTGATGATGGTCGAACTGCAATGATACAATCACAACATGAACATCGATATTGGGATATAATTTTGGATAGGCCAATCAATGTGCCGACAATTATTCGGGAGCCAAAATACATAGCTCAGATAGTTGATTATCCGTACGGCATCAGCAGACATTATCAGTATGCCGTGGCTGGAAATCATCGCGACACGATTGTAATGTTAGGATCTGATGAGTTAAAGATGTACAGATGTAAATGGGATCTATCAAAGAATTATGATTTGAGCGATTTAGGCAGAGCGCCTCGTGCTTTCTCCGCAAGCATAGATGCAGATGTAATGATGAGCATCGCTTTTGGACGAGTGATTGATGTGTGGGATCTGAAGCGTGGTCGCATTCACGCAAAATTGCGCGGTCACGGGGGTGGAGTTCGGAAGTGTGATATCAGTGCTGATGGTCGTGTTGGGCTATCAGCCTCTGACGATAACTCGCTCATAGTTTGGGACTTGGAACGAGCTGGACAACACGGAAGGTCTAGTGGGCATAGCGAGGAAGTGAAAGGATGTGCAATAAGTACAAACGGTAAAGTCGTGGTGTCAGCGGCTGATGATCAAACATTGAGGATATGGAATTTAAGACTTGGGAAAGAAGAAAAGATACTAAGCCGCAGAGCCGGATGGTCGAAGGCTGTTGCGATAAGCGCTGATGGTCAGGTGGTACTTTCCTCCTACGGAGATTGTGACTTGATGGTGTGGGATGTCCGGAAGGGAACAGGGCGTCGTCGCTTAGTAGGTCACTCAAGGGAGATCCGTGATTGCTCAATTAGTGAAAACGGAAGTATTGGAGTCTCGGCCTCAGGAGATCGAACTATTATTCTATGGGATCTTGAAACTGGAAAAACTCGGGCTCGTCTTAGAGATCATAACGACGGCGTTCAGGGCTGCCGCATCAGTGGGGACGGTCGGGTATGTCTCTCATTCTCCGATGATGGCTGGATAACTGTGTGGGACCTAATAGACTTTAGACGCCGACGTGGCCTGGATCATGGCGGTGGGTCAGTCCTGAGTTGTGATATAGACGCCGCTGGTCGTACTGGCGTGACATCTGACGAGAGCGGCAAAATTTCTGTTTGGGACTTGATAAATGGGCAATTACTATGCGAGTTGTGTGGACATGAAGGGCCTGTAGTAACATTATCGCTTAGCAGCGACGGGCTATTTTGCCTCTCTGGATCGAGTGACAAAAGTATTATTCTATGGCGTATTGATACGGGAAAAGCACTGCATCGACTTGCATTTGATGTCGTTCCATGCAGTGTTTCGCTTAATATTTATCACCGCCTTGCTATCGTTGGAGACGCCAAAGGTAACCTGACTGCTTTCAATGTGTATATCACATGAGCCACGCCGACCATCCGCGTGCGTTCACGCGAGCCGAGGACGACTGGCTCGACCGGCGGCCGGCAGTGGCGGCGCTGCGGCGGCTGCTCAACGGCGTCGAGCTGGAGACCCCGCTCGTGGTCGGGATCTATGGCGGCTGGGGCAGCGGCAAGACCAGCGTTATGCGGACGCTGGAAGCGGAGCTGGAGCGGCCGGACCGCGTCCTCCTATGGTTCGACGCCTGGATCTATGCGCGGCAGGAGCAGAGCCTGTGGCGGGCGCTGCTCTTGCGGGTGATCGGGGAGTTGCGGCGCCGGCTGGGCGAACTGGAGGAGAGCGAGGAGGGGCGGAAGGACGCGACCCGGCTGCTCGACGAGGCGCGGGCCAGCCTCTACCGCAGCCTTACCGTCGCGGAGAAGGGCGGGATCAGGGTCAACTGGTGGGGCGCGCTGCCGCTGGTCGCCGACGCGGCGCTGACGGCGCTCACGGCCGGGCTGAACAGGAGATCGCCAAGGCGGTCACGGACGACAAGAGCGAGACGGGCGTCGCCGCCGCTGACCAAGTGGGTCACGGGCGACGGCACCAGGAAGCGGTCAAGCTGATCGAGCGCGAGGCGAGCGAGCGGCTATGTCGAGCAGATGGCCTCGCTCGAGCAGTTCAAAGAGACGTTCGAGCAGCTGCTCGCGCACTTCGGGATCGACGACGGAGCGGCGGCTGTTCGTGTTCGTCGACGATCTCGACCGCTGCCTGCCGGAGGACGCGGTGGCGGCCCTGGAGGCGATCAAGCTGTTCCTCGACCTCAAGGGCTGCGTGTTCGTGCTGGGGATGGACCGGAGCGTCGTGGAGCAGGGTATCCGGCTGCGCTACCAGAAGCTGGTGGAGCCGGAGCCGGTGTTCGACCCACGCGCCTATCTCGACAAGATCATTCAGCTCCCCTTCACCCTGCCACCGCTCGGGGCGCGGCAGATCGGGCGTTACCTGGACGAGCTGAGCCAGCGGCCGGGCCATGCGGCGGGGGTCCTATGCCGCGACTTGGTCGAGGCGGCCGCACCGCACAATCCGCGGGCGCTCAAGCGCGTGCTCAACATCCTGCAGCTGACGCTCTACCTCGATGGGATGACCGAAGCCGACATCGACGCGCTGAGCCAGAGTTGGCCCAACGCGCAGCGGGTGCGCCACATCGCGAAGCTGGTGCTGCTGCAGGTGGCGTTCGACCGGGCCTACGCGGTGCTGGCAGCCGAACCGCCTCTGCTCAAGGAGGTCGAGAACTTCGCCGAGCGGCGGCAGTCGAAGCTTGCCGACGCTTTGAAGCCGGTGTTCGACCTGCCGGGGATCGAGCGCCTTACTGAAGCTGCAGCCGTCGTTCAATGGCCTGACGGACGACGAGATCCGGGATCTGTTCACCCTGTCCAAGGTGACGGCCTCGGCGCGAGGCGTGCAGGATAGCTTCGCCCGTGTGACGCTGGGCGGCACAGGCACTTGACCGGCCGCACGGCGATGCCGCCGAAGCTCACAACGGCGCCGGCGCACCACCACACTCATGCACCACCACGCACCCCCTGCCCCCGTCCTCGATCTCCCCGTCCGCCACCATGAAGTTCCCGAGCCGCATGTCGCGGTAGTCCTCGAAGAACCGGCCGATCCGGCCCGTGATCGCGGCGTCGTAGCCGGGGCGGACGACGTGGGTGCCGCCGTGGAGGTCGGGGGCGAGGATGGTGCCGGCACGCATGACCGGGCGGCCGGCCTTGAGGAGGAGCGGCGGGCTCGGCGAACATCCGCTCGCGGTCGGGGAGGTCGTCGTAGACCGTGACGTCGGCGAGTGCTCCGGGGCCGAGATGGCCGTGGCGGTCGTGGATGCCCAGGATGCGGGCGGGGCCGGCGCGGGTGACGATGGCGATCTCGTAGAGGCTGTACTCGCGGTCGATGCCGTCGAGGGACGAGAGGGCGCGGGCACCCTTGTGGATGGTGGCCAGCATGTCCCGGCGGAAGCTCCGGTCCATGAGCAGCCGGATCAAATGCGGGTAGGTGGTGAAGGGGGCACCGTTGGGGTGGTCGGTGGTCAGGAACACCCGCCAGGGGTCCTCGATCAGGAGGAACAGCTCGAGCCCGACGCACCATTGCAGCGCGTTGACCAGATTCCGGTCGCGGTACTGGAACGGGAGCACGCCGCAGCCGGCCTCGCACTCGATGTCCATGGCGACCCACTTCTTCGGGCTGGCGAAGCGGGCGTTGCGGACCTGGCTCATCGTGTCGCCGGACGCGGTCACGGTCTGGCCGAACATGACCTGGCCGATGTCGCACGGACACGTTGGGGCTCTGGTTGATCAGCTCGGCGATGGGGCCGGCACCGGAGGAGAAGCCGGCCTTGCCCTCCTTGCCGTAGCTATGGAAGTGCAGGTGGGTGAGGTGGATGCGGCGGCCTTCCATGCCCTGGATGGTGGCCAGCGTGGTGGCGTCGGCACCGGGCACGCCCAGGTTGCAGCCATGGACGTGGATCGGGTGCGGCACGCCGAGCTCGGTCACGGCGTCGGCCAGCGTGTTCAGGATGGTGCGCGGCGTGATGCCGTAGAAGGGGCCCTCGGTGTCGAGGTCCATGCGGCGGCCGTTGAACTTGAAGGCGCTGATCCCGCCGGGGTTGACGATCTTGATCGCCAGCGCCTGGGCGGCCTGGAAGGTCCAGGCGACATAGTCGCGGATGGCGTCCCTGCCGGCACCGTCCTTGATCAGGCCGAGCAGCAGGTCGTCGCTGCCCAGGAGCACGTAGGCGCCTTTGTCGAGCAGCGGGATGTCGGCCATCTCCTGGTGGGCCTGGCGGGCGTTGGCGGCGAGCATCGCCGGCTCGAACGCCATGGTGTAGCCCATGCGGGCGTAGGCGTAGCCGGTGGAGAAGGTGGACGGGCTGGCGTGGCCGCTGCCGGAGCGGCAGTGCGCCGTGGCGGTGCTGGAGGTGGGCGCGGTGCTCCTCGGGCAGCATCATCCGGGCGATGTTGACCTTGCCGCCGCCGATGTGGCTGTGCAGGTCGATGCCGCCGGGCATGACCACCTTGCCGGAAAGATCGATCACCTCGTCGGCGCGGCCGTCCGCCGGCGGGGCGACGATCCGGCCGTCGCTGATCCACAGGTCCAGGACCTTGCCGTCGATGCCGTTCAGCGGGTCGTAGACGCGGCCGCCCTTGAGCCTGGTCGTGGTCATGCGGCCTCCCTGGCGGCGAGACGGGCCGCGGATCGCGTCGAGGACGACAGCGGCACTGGGCAGGCCGGTGGCGCGCAGGGAGCGCACCGGCAGGGCCACCACGCCGTCGGTGCGGTAGAGGCTGCCGGCATGGTCGAGGCCGGGGGTGCCGACGGGGATCACGACCGCCACGCCCTCGGGCAGGGGGTGGCCGGGGCGGACCAGGGCGATGGTGGGGCCGCGCCAGGCGGCGGGCAGCGGCTGGCTGCCGATGGTGCTGACCCAGAAGAGGCAGTCGGCGGCACCCAGGACCGCGGCGGTCGACCAGCGCGCCGGGTCGTGGTCGGGGGCACCGGCGGCGAAGCTGGTGCGCAAGGGCCCGCCGGTCTGCCAGGCGCAGACCTGGTTGACGCCCACGATGTTGTCGGGGCCGACCAGGGGCAGGCCGCAGCAGCGCTGCTTGGCGTTGAGCTCGCGCAGGAGGCCGGCCACGGTCCCGGTGACGAGGTCGGGATGGGCGCCGGGCAGGTCGCGCGCGGCCCAGACGATGACCGGGTAGGCGGCAGCGTGCAGGCGGCCGACCAGGGCGGCGAGTGTCGTGAGCGGGATGCCGGCCACGGTCGTGGCGGCGATCCGGTGGCCGGCGGCGAGTGCCCGCAGGGCGGCCACGGCCTCGCCGATCCGCTCGGCCGGGCAGGGAATCACCTCCGCCCCCGGCAAGGGCGTGCCCGGGCCGAGATGGACGAGCTCGCGGTGCAGGGAGCCGAACAGGCCGGTGGCGGGGGCGAGGCAGCGCTCGGCGAAGCGCGGGGCGATGGCGGCGACGTCGGTGGCGACGATGAGGACCAGGTCGGCGCGGTTGCGGATCTCGGCCAGCGTGGTGGTCACGGTGCCGCCGTCCTGCATGGCGCGGACATTGGCCAAGAGGCCGCGCGAGCCGGCATGGTCGACGATGCCGCCCAGGCGGTCGGCCAGGGCCAGGACCGCACGGATGCCGGCGACGTCGGTGCCGAGCCCGCCGAACAGCGGCAGGGCGCTGGCCTGGAGCAGCTCGGCGGCGCGGGCGACGGCGGCGTCGAGCGTGGCGGGGGCACCGCCCACCAGGGGTGCCGTGGCCGCCGCCGCGCGGGCGAAGCCCTCGGCCGCGATGGGGCAGTCGGGCCCTGCCAGCCGCAGTGCCCCGCCCTCGGCCGCCACCTCGAGATCGTCGCAGCCCAGGGAGCAGAACGGGCACACCACGTCCCGGAACACGATCGCTCCCTCGTCCACCACGCTCTCCCCCCGGTCCTGTCGCGCGAACCTAGCCGGGCCGGCTGGCCCGGGCAATCGGGGGGGCCGGCTCAGGCCTTGGGCGCGTCGTACTTGACGTAGGCGAAGCGCAGATCGTCCTCGGGCGTGCCGTCCAGGGCACCGCCCACGGGCCGCCACTGCACGACCTCCTCGATCTTCTTCGCCAGCTCGAAATCCTTGTCGGTGAGGCCCTTGTGGTCGTGGGTCATCAGCCGGACCTCGACCCAGGCATAGGACGCGGTGAGGTCGGGATGGTGCCAGGCCGCCTCGGCCAGGTGGCCGACGGCGTTGATCACCATCAGCGTCCCCTTCCAGCTGCTGGTCCGGTACTTGCGCCGGATCCAGCCATCCTCGAGGTACCAGTGCGGCAGCTCGGCGGCGAGGCGCGCCTTCGCCTCGTCCTCAGAGTAGACCTTGAGCTTGGTGGCCATGTTCGTCTCCTCGCGGGCGGGTTCGTCCTGGGAACATTATGGGGGTGCCGCGGACGATTGACAGCGCGGCCGCGGCGGGGACTCTCGCAAGGGCTCGCAACCAGAGGACGGGTCGGCAGGGCTTGGGCGGAGCGTACGAGGCGGATGCGGCGGAGCTCGCGCGGACCTGGGAGCAGGTCGCGTTCGAGCAGGTCCATGCGGCGGCCCTGCCCTTCCTGCCCGCGGCCCCAGGGGTCGTGCTCGACCTCGGCGCCGGCAGCGGCCGCGACGCGGCCTGGTTCGCGGCGCGTGGGTGGAGCGTGGTCGCGGTGGAGCCCTCGGCGGGGCTGCGCGAGGTGGCCGGCACCCTGCACCCGGCGGCGGCGATCCGGTGGGAGAACGACCGGCTGCCGGGGCTGGAGCGCACGCTGCGGCTCGGGCTGTCGTTCGATCTCGTCTGGCTCAGCGCGGTGTGGATGCACGTGGCACCGCCGGACCGGCGCCGCGCCTTCCGCAAGCTCGTGACGCTGCTGAAGCCGGGCGGGCGGATGATGCTCTCGCTGCGGCACGGGCCCGCGCCGCCGGACCGGCCGATGCACCCGGTGGACGCCGCCGAGGTCGAGACGCTGGCGGTGGAGCATGGGCTGGCGATCCGGCAGGTCAGCCGGAGCGACGATCGGCTCGGGCGGACCGAGGTCGCCTGGACCACGATGGTCCTGGAACTGCCCGACGACGCCACCGGCGCCCTGCCGCTCCTGCGCGGCATCATCCTCGAGGACGCCAAATCCGCCACCTACAAGCTCGCACTCGTGCGGGTGCTCGCGCGGATCGCCGACCAGTCGGCGGCGATGACGCGGCACGCGGGCGACCATGTCGAGGTGCCGCTCGGCCTCGTGGCACTCTACTGGCTGCGGATGTTCAAGCCTTTGCTCGCGGCCGACATCCCGCAGGCGCCGCCCAACCGCGTCGGCAAGGGCCTCGGCTTCGTCAAGGAGGCCTACGCCGCGATCGCGGACATACCGGCCCTGGAGCTGCGGCCGGGTGCTTCCTTCGCACCGGATCGGGGCGCATGGCTCGTGCGGGCGCTGGGCGACGCGGCCGCCACCATCGCCAGGATGCCGGCGTTCTACCTGACCTTCGCGGATGGCGGGCCGATCTTTCCGACCGTCTATCGGGGCAGGCCGCGTCATCCGCCGGGCTCACGGCTCGTGATCGAGCCCGCCATGCTCTGGGCGTTCGGCACGACCCGCGTGCCCCTGCACCTCTGGATCGCACTCCGTCGCCTCGCCGCCTGGATCGAGCCGATGCTGCTCGCCGAATGGTCGCGGCTGAGCATCCGCTTCGCCGCAGCACGGGGGTTGACCCTCCCCTACGACCCGGTCCTGCAGGCCCTGCGCTGGATCAGCCCCGAGCGGGACACCGCGACGGTCCGCAAGATCGCGCAAGGCCTGCTCGACCGCGGCCGGCCGATCCACTGCGTCTGGTCGGGCGAACGGCTGACCGACGTGCGGAAGATCGAGATCGACCACTGTTTCCCGTTCTCGGCCTGGCCGTGCGACGATCTCTGGAACCTGCTGCCCGCGAGCCCTCGCGCGAATGCGGTGAAGCGGGACCGCCTCGTGTCGGACGCCGCGCTGTCGCGCGCCCGGGAGTGCATCCAGGGCTGGTGGACGAACGCCTACCGGCACGGCGGCGGGGATCTCGCCCGCCGGTTCACCGAGGAGGCGCAGGCGACCCTGCCCGTCGGCGCCGATGACGGCCGCGGCACCGGCGCGCCCGGGCTCGCGGACGGCGAGAGCTACCCGGGCTGGATCGGGGAGACGGGCCTCGCGAGCGACCTCGACGAGGTCTTCACCGCCATGCGCTACCAGCGACTGCGGCTGCGCCAGGACCAGAACCTGCCCGAGTGGGAAGGCGTGCTCCTCAAGGCTGGGGCGACGGAACGGCGGTGAAGTCGGCGCAGGCGGCCGCACGCCGGTCGAAGGTGTAGGTCGTCCGGCAGCCGGCATGTCGGTTGAGCACCCCGATCAGCACGTCGGCGAAGTCGGCGCGATTGGCGCGGAACAGATCCAGGGCTTCCTCGACCAGGGCCCGCTCGGGGACCAGGAAGGCCTCGGTGGCGAGAACGGTACTCAGCGCCTCGTAGATCTGCTGCCGCGAATAGCGGTAGGTGCGGGCCAGGACCCACGCCGTCTCGCACAGGACCACATGGTTGACCAAGGCGGTATCCGGACCCGCGCAGCGATCGGTGATCAGGCTGCGTGCGGCGGCCCCGTCCCGGCCATGGGCATCGCGGAGGAGTGCGCTCAGCAGGACGTTGGTGTCGAGACCGATCAACGACGCAGAACCGACTCGACGATGGCCTCGCCGAGATCCTCTTCCATCTGCGCGACCGTGGCGCTGACACCGTTGGTGGGCAACGTCCCCAGAACCTCGTCCAGCCGCAGCCGGCGCCGCTTGCGCATGGTCACCGCGTGCTCGCCGCTCGGTACCAGCTCGACCTTGTCGCCCGGCTCGAGCCCGAGCCGGTCGCGGATTTCCTTGGGCACGGTCAGCTGGCCCTTGCTGGTCATCGTCGCGACCGCCATCGCGATCTCCTTACTATCGATCGATCGCCTTACATCTCGCAGCAATGTAAGGCTTCAGCCGATCTCGCTCAATCCCCCGCAAACGCGATCAGCCGGCCGCAGACCAGGGCCAGGGGCCAGCAGGCGAGCGACAAGAGGGCGTGGGCCGTGAGGCGGCGGTCGGGGGCGGTGTCCAAGAGGAAGCCGTGGCTGCGGTGCAGGGCGAGTGCCGCCAGCGTGCCGAGGGCGACCAGTGCCAGCTTGGCCTGGAGGAAGCCGATCGGCGCGTATTCGCGCGCACGGACCGCGAACAGGAGGCCGCCGGCGAGCATCGCCAAAGCGAGGCCGGTGGCGGCGACGGGGACCAGGACGCGCACGAGCTTCGTGCGCGGGACGTCGGGCCACAAGCCGAGCAGGCGCAGGTTCAAGGGCACGATGGCGCCCACCAGGAGTGCGATGCCGAAGACGTGGGCGGTGCTGGTGGCGGCGTAGAGCCAGCGCGAGGTGCGCAGGGTCTGGGCGACGGCGGTGGCCTCGAGCCCGGCGAGCAGCGCCTCCAAGGGGTCAGTCGCGCTCGGGGTAGAGCTGGTACTCCTGGCCGCCGATGAACAGGCGCTCGGCCTTGAGCCGCCTGTCGGCGGCGTCGGCCGCGGGCTCGCCGACGGCCCGGATCTCGACCCCGGGGGCGAGGTCGCCGTCCTTGAGGCCCGCCCGCTCGTTGCGCCAGGGCTGGCCGACCTCGACGGTCCAGCGCTCGCCCTCGACGTCGACCTCGAGCAGCCCGTGCGGGTTGCCGAGGCGAGCTTCCGCGATCACGCCGGTGAGCTCGAGATTGCCGCCGGTGGTCCAGGCCCAGCCGTGGTGGGCGAGTGCGGCGCCGGTGGGCAGGGCGAGGGCCAGGGCGATCAGCGCGGTGGGGAGGGATCGGGGCACGGGCGTTCCTCCTGGGCGAGATAGGCTGCTCCCGACTTGGGGTAGCAACGCGCCGAATCAATCCTGGCGAGCGAGCACGAAACCCAGCTTGACACAGCGTACGGCATTACCGTACAAATGCACGCATGAGAGTTCGAAGTGTCCGGCACAAGGGCCTGCAACATCTCATCGAGAACGATGACGCCAAGGGTATCCGCCGTGATCTGGTGGGCCGGGTCCGCCGCATCCTGACCGCTCTGCTGAGCGTCGAAAGTATCGCGCGCCTGGAAGGTCCGCCTGGATGGCGCATCCACCAACTGACCGGCAACCGGGCAGGCACATGGAGCCTGTCGGTGTCGGGAAACTGGCGGATCACGTTCGATCTCGTGAACGGCGAGGTCTGCAACCTCGACCTGGAGGATTACCACTGATGAGCGAGGAGATCGGCAAAGTCGGCATGAGGCCGTCCCCGCCCGGGGAGTTCATCCGCGAAGAAATCCTGGCGGAGCTGCATCTGTCGGTCGCGCGTGCCGCGGAGGTGCTGGGCGTGCGCCGCGCCACCCTGTCCGACCTCGTGAACGGCCATGCTGCCCTGTCGCCGGAAATGGCGCTGCGGATCGAGAAGGCGTTCGGCGTGGACATGGACATGCTGCTGCGGATGCAGGCTTGGCACGATGCCTACACCATGCGGCAGCGGGCCGGTGAGATCGACGTGCGCCGCTTCGACCCCGGCCAGACGGGATCGGCGTGACCGACGTCATCAGGCGTCCTGCTCAAACCAATAGTGAAGCGCCTGCTTTGACAAATTTCGCAGACGATATGGCCAAGAAGCCGCTTCCGGATTCCAAACGACGTCTCACCCCAAAAGGTTTTGCGCAAACTGACCTCTCACCAAGTCGCTAATGCCCGCGTAATGGTCGAAAGCTGCAATCAGACGTGGCGCGGCATGGCGGAGTTGCTCGCCATCGATCGCATTACCCTGAGACAGGCGGAATAGCCCCTTCGAAGTTGGCACTCGTTGCCCTGAGATCAGGTTCGCGGACTGGCTGGTCACTGCGTACATGGCCGCCAATCGTCGCAGCACTGGTAGCCTTTTTAGCATAATGCCTGAGCGTGATTTTCTGGATTTTGTCAGCTATATTCGCGCCTCTCACCGTTGCAACGAACAAGCACTCACACAATTCCGTGATTTGGTTGCTTACCTAAATCTTACTACAAGCCATTTTCATGATAAGAAACTGGATGCCGCACGCGCTCGCCTTGCACATTCTGCGATGAGGTTTGATGAATTCATATCTACTCGTTTCTTTGATGTGAGCAATCACACTCTTGCCTTGCAGCCAGATCAAAATCCTGATCGCACATACGATCTAGACCCAAAATCTCCATGTTACATTCAATATTTCGAATGGGTGGGCGAGATGGATGCTCTCGCGGCGGATACGTTACAAACGTACCGCGATTTGCTTGTTGCCAGAAGGCAGATTTTGACATGACTGCATCTTGCCTTCTTTATACTTTTACGAACCCCACTACCGATTGCTGATCGCGCCAATCAGCTCGTCGGCCTCCGTCGTCCACCCGACGATGGCACCCTGCGCCCGGACCATCTCGATCGCGGCGGCCTTGAACTCGGCGAAGTAGCTCTCGGTGCAGTCCTCGACCAGCAGGCACTCGTAGCCGCGGTCGTTGGCCTCGCGCATGGTGGTCTGGACGCAGACCTCGGTGGTCACCCCGGTGATGGCGAGCTGGGTGACGCCCAGGCGTTCGAGGGTCTGGCCGAAGTGGGTGCCGTAGAAGGCACCCTTGCCGGGCTTGGGGATGACCGGCTCGCCGGGCAGGGCCGCGAGCTCGGGGATGAGCTCGGCCCCGGGCTCGCCGTCGATCAGGACCCGGCCCATGGGACCGGGATCGCCGATGCGCAAGGTCGGGTTGCCGCGCAGGCGCTTGGCCGGGGGGCAGTCGGAGAGGTCGGAGCGGTGGCACTCGCGGGTGTGCACGATGGGCAGGCCCGCGGCACGGAACGCGTCCATCAGCCGGCGCAGGGTGGGCACGATCGCCTGCAGGCGGGCGACGTCGTTGCCCAGCGAGTGGCCGAAGCCGCCGGGCTCGACGAAGTCGCGCTGCATGTCGATCACGACCAGTGCGAGCTTGCCGGGCTGCCAGGGGAAGGGGAACGGCTGGGCCTGGATCTCGCGCATCAGTGGTGCCCGGCCATGTGCGAGCCCAGGACGTGCGGGTCGGCACCCTCGGCCGTGGTCTCGTAGACGATCTTGCCGTCGCTCATGACCAGGATCCGGTCCGACAGCTCCAGGATCTCGTCGAGATCCTCGGAGATCAGCAGCACGGCGGCACCGCGGTTGCGGGCTTCGACGATCTGCGAGCGGATGTCGGCCACCGCCTGGAAGTCCAGGCCGAAGCAGGGGTTGGCGACGATCAGGAGCTTGGGCGAGCCGGACAGCTCGCGCGCCAGCACCGAGCGCTGGACGTTGCCGCCCGACAGGCTGGCGATCGGGGAGTCCTTGCTTGCCGTCTTGATCTGGTAGCGGGCGATCTGGGCGCGGGCGTTCCGGGCCATGTCGCGAAAGTCGAGCCACAAGCTGAGCTTGCCGTCGGGCCGGCGGTCGAAGCGGCGGAAGTCCAGGTTCTCGGCCACCGACATGCGCGGCACGCAGGCGTTGCGCAGCGGCTCCTCGGGCAGGCAGTAGACGCCCAGCCGCTGGGCGGCGGCGCGGGTCCGGTCGTAGAGTTCGCCCTCGACCAGGATCTCGCCGCCGGTGGCCGGGCGCTGGCCGGCCAGGACCTCGACCAGCTCCTTCTGGCCGTTGCCGGAGATGCCGGCGATGCCCACGATCTCGTGCTGGTGCACGTCCAGCCGCTCGATGGCGATGCCCTCGGCGAGGCGCGGATGCTCGGCCGTCACGTCCTTGAGCACCAGGACCGGCTTGACGTCGGGCGAGCCCACCCGCTTGGCGGTCTGGGGCAGCTCGCTCTTGCCGATCATCATCGCCGCCATCTCCTGGCGGTCGAGTTCCTTGACCAGCCCGGAGCCGGCGAGCCTGCCCTTGCGCAGGACGGTGACGGCGTCGGTGTAGCCCATCACCTCGCGGAACTTGTGGGTGATCATCAGGATGGTGAGCAGGCCGTCGCTGGCCATCCCACGCAGGAGACCCAGCATCTCGTCGGCCTCGTCGGGCGTCAGCACCGAGGTCGGCTCGTCGAGGATCAGGAACTTGCGCTCCAGCCAGAGCTGCTTGAGGATCTCGGTCTTCTGCCGCTCGCCGGCCGAGAGCTCGTCGATCCGTGCTCCCAGCGGCACCTTGAACGGCATCCGCGCCAGGAACGCCTCCAGGGCCAGCCGCTCCTTGCGCCAGTCGATGACCGCCGGCACGACCAGGCGGGACATGACCAGGTTCTCGGCCACGGTCATGGACGGCACCAGCGTGAAGTGCTGGTAGACCATGCCCAGGCCCAGGCGGTGGGCGTCCTTGGGGTTGGCGATGGTCACCGGCGTGCCGTCGACGCGGACCTCGCCGGCATCCGCGGCGTAGTAGCCCATGATGCACTTGACCAGGGTCGACTTGCCGGCACCGTTCTCGCCGAGCAGCGCGTGGACGCTGCCGGGGGTGACGTCGAGCGAGACGTCCTCCAGTGCCGTGAACGAGCCGAAGCGCTTGGTCAGGCCCTTGGCCGAGAGGCCGAGTGCGGCCGGCGCCGGCACCGCGCCGGGCGGCGCTCACGGCAGGGCCTCGATCAGGCTGCGGGAATCCGACACGGCACCGAACACGCCGCCCTGCATGGTCACCATCTTGATCGCCGCCTCGTGGTTGCCGCGGTCGGTGGCCCCGCAGCAGTCGGCCAGGATCAGGCACTCGAAGCCGCGGTCGTTCGCCTCGCGCATGGTGGTGTGGACGCACACGTCGGTGGTGATCCCGGTCAGGATCAGGTTGTCGATCGAGCGCTGGCGCATGATCAGCTCCAGGTCCGTGGCGCAGAACGAGCCCTTGCCGGGCTTGTCGATGACGGGCTCGCCCGGCAGCGGAGCGAGCTCGGGGATGATCTCCCACCCCTGCTCGCCGCGGACCAGGATGCGGCCGCAGGGACCGGGGTCGCCGATGCCGGCACCGATCTGGCGCGAGCGCCAGCGCTTGTTGGGCGGCAGGTCGGCGAGATCGGGGCGGTGGCCCTCGCGGGTGTGGAGGATGTGGTAGCCGCGCTCCCGCATGGCGGCGAGCACGGCCTTGATGGGTTCGATCGGGGCGCGGGTCAGCGACAGGTCGTAGCCCATCTTGTCGACATAGCCGCCCTCGCCGCAGAAATCGGTCTGCATGTCGATGACGATGAGTGCCGTGTTGGCAGGCCGCAGGTCGCCGTTCCAGGGCCAGCGGTAGGGCTCGGCGGCGACGTAATGCTCGGGCATCGCAGACGGTCCCGTGCTAGTCTGGCGGCGAGGTGGAGATGCGTGATGTCGCAGTTCGACGACCAGCGAACCGTCCTGCAGGCCGAACTCGAAGCCGCCGTAGATCAGGCGTTCGACGAGTACGGTCCGTCTTGCTTGTGGTCAAAGCGCCGACCGACGACGATCGTACCCGGAACGGCCCGATCCATCGCCTATTCACTGCGCAGAGAGGGACCGGCAAGGGCGCGCCGTTTGGTCGAAAAGCTCGAGGATCTCGCGGATGCCCTTGACCCGATTGCAGCATCTGATCCTCTCGGTCATCGCTAGCAACCGGGACGCTGAGAGCTTCGTTGCCGGCGGTACGGTGATCCAGAGGGATGGCATCCGCCGCTCGCGCGACATCGATATCTTTCATGATCGCGAAGAACGGCTCCGCGCGGCTTGCAGAGCCGACATTGCGTCGCTTCGCTCGGCGGAACTCGAGGTCGATGTCCCGCTCGAACTCGCCGACCTTCGTACGGGCCATCGTCACCGATGGGACGGCCAATACCAAGGTGGAGTGGGTGATCAACTCGGACTTTCGGTTCTTTCCGGCGATAGCCGACGAGCTGTTCGGCTTCGTCCTTCACCCCATCGATCTTGCGACCAACAAGATCATGGCAGCCGCTTCGCGCGTCGAGGCGCGGGACGCCATCGACCTGCTCTGGATCGACGAGCATGTCCAACCGCTCGGTGCCGTCGCCTGGGCAGCGGTGGAGAAGGATCCGGGCTGGCTTCCCGACGGAGTGCTGAGCAATCTTCGCTGGCGGTGCCGCTACCAGGACTACCATCTCGCCGAGGAAGATCTCCTGATCGAGATGACGGCAGCAGAGCTGAACAACCGGCTCCGCGACAAGGTCGCCCAAGCAGAGGTCCTGGTAAGCGCCCTGCCTCGGTCGCTCCCCTACGGCGCCCTGCTCCGCCCCGACGGCAGCCTGGCCCGGCCCGATCCCGACCGGCCGGAGACCCTTGAAGGGCTCGTGGTGCATCACGGCAGCCGCAAGGGTGCGTGGCCGAGTTCGCCCGAGATCTCCTCGGTGATGCTTCGGGAGCGCTCCTAGGCTCATTTGGTGATGCTCAGCTCGCCCGGGGCACCCTTGAGCTGGCCGCTGGCGGAGGAGGTCAGGACCATGATGACCAGGGTGAGCACGTAGGGGGCGGCGTAGAAGAGGTAGTAGCCCTGGGTGACGCCGACCGCCTGGAGGGCGGGGCCGAGGGCGCCGGCGCCGCCGAACAGGAGCGCGGCCAGGAAGCAGTAGAGGGGGTTCCAGCGGGCGAAGATCACCAGCGCCACGGCCATCAGGCCCTGGCCGGAGGAGATGCGCTCGTTCCAGCTGCCGGGGTAGTAGAGCGAGAGGTAGGCGCCGCCGATGCCGGCGAGGAAGCCGCCGAAGGCGGTGGCGAGCAGGCGGATGGTGTCGACCGAGTAGCCCATGGCGCGCGCGGCGTCGGCCGAATCGCCGGTCATGCGGATGACCAGGCCGATCTTGGTGTTGGCGAAGGCCCACCACATGGCAAACGCGATGACCACGCCGACCAGGAACAGGGCGTTGATGCTCAGCGCCGAGCGGATCTGCGGCACGTCCGACCAGAAACCGAGCGGGATCGAGGGCAGCATCGGCGCGGAGGGCTGGATGAACGGCTTGCCGAAGTAGAAGGCGAGCCCCATGCCGAGCAGCATCATGGCGATGCCGATCGCCACGTCGTTGACGCGCGGAAACTTGCAGATCCAGCCGTGCAGCAGGCCGAACACCGAGCCGGTGATGCCGGCGGCGAGCACGCCCAGCCAGGGCGAGCCCGACAGGTAGGAGCCGGCGTAGCCGACCATGGCACCCAGGACGAGGGTGCCCTCGAGGCCGAGGTTGATGCGCCCGCTCTTCTCGGTCAGGCACTCGCCGAGGCTGACGAACAGGAAGGGCGTGCCGACGCGGATCGCACCGGCGACCACGGCAAGGACGACGGTCCACAAGCCCAGATCGGTCTCGTTCATGTGGCCGGGCCCTTGGGCTGGAAGATCTTGAAGCGGCCGTAGAGGGTCTCGCTGACCAGGATGGTCACGAACACGATGCCCTGCAGGACCAGGATGGTGGCGTCGGGCAGGCCCATGCGGCGCTGGATCAGGCCGCCGCTGGCGACGATGCCGCCGAAGACGAAGGCCACGGGCATGATCGCCAGCGGGCTGTGGCGGGCGAGGAAGGCCACGAGGATGCCGGTGTAGCCGTAGCCCGCGATCAGGGACGCGTTGGCGCTGCCGTTGACGGCGGCGACCTCGATCATCCCGGCGAGCCCGGCGCAGGCACCGGCGAGCGCGCAGGCCGAGATCATCAGCTTGCCGACCGGCAGGCCCTGCAGCATGGCGGCACGCGGGTTGCCGCCGGTGATCCGGGCGGAAAAGCCGTAGGTGGTCCGGCCCATCAGGAGCCAGGCGGCGATGCAGGCGACGATGCCGATGGCCAGGCCCCAATGGACGTCGAGGCCCGGCATCGCCGGCAGCATGTAGGCGTCGCCGATCGGCAGGGTGGAGGGCTTGTTGAGGCTGGCCGGGTCGCGCAGCGGGCCCTCGACCAGCTGGTTCATGATCGCGATGGCGATGTAGGCGACCAGCAGGCTGGAGATGGTCTCGTTGACGCCGCGATAGTGGCGCAAAGCACCGACCAGCCCGATGCAGATCGCACCGCCGAGCGCACCGGCAAGCCCCATGGCGATCCAGACCACGGGTACCGGCAGGCCCAGCATCGGCACGGCCACCGCGGCCGCCATCAGGCCGCCCAGGACCAGCGCACCCTCGCCGCCGATGACGACGAGGCCCAGCCGGGCGGGGATGGCGACGCACAAGGCGGTCAGGAGGAGCGGCGTGGCGCGCTGCAGCGAGTTCTGCAGGCTGAAGGAGGAGCCGAAGCCGCCGGTCCACATCAGCGTGAAGAACTGCAGCGGCGAGTAGCCCTGCACGAGCAGGAACAGGGAGAAGATCACGGCCGAGAGCAGGAGCGCCAGGACGGGGATGGCGATCCCCTCGGCCGCCTGGCGCAGGCGGACCTCGAGGTCCGCCCGCATGCTGGGCGCGGCAGGTTCCAGGCTTCGATCCAGCGCCACGCTCACCGGCCGTTCCTTTCCGCTCAGGACGTCGAGCCGATCACGCCTTCGATCAGGTAGTCGGTCGATTCCAGTTCCGTGGCGGTCTCACCGAAGTTCTGGCCCGCGGCCACGACCTGGTTGCCCTTGTTGTCGTTGAGCGGGCCCTTGAACACGGCAAAGCCGCCCTTCATCATGTCGGCCTTGATCGCGTCGGCCTGCGTCTTGGCGAGATCGCTCACCGCCGGCCCATAGGGGCTGGTCTTGACGAAGCCCTCGGCGAGGCCGCCGCGGACGAAGTTGGGCAAGGGCTCGCCCGCCATCGCCTTCTCGGCGAACATCTTGTAGACCGTGGCCCAGTTCCATTCCGCACCGGTGAGGTAGCCCTTGGGCGCCAGGGGCGACTGGTCGGCGTGGTAGCCGCAGCTGTAGATGCCGCGGCGCTCGGCGGTCTCGATCACGACCTTGGGACTGTCGACGTGGCAGGTGATCACGTCCACGCCCTGGTCGACCAGGCTGTTGGTGGCCTCGGCCTCCTTCACGGGCAGCGACCAGTCGCCGGTGAAGATGACCTGGGTGGTGATGGTCGGGTCGATCGAGCGCGCACCCTGGGTGAAGCTGTTGATGTTGATCAGGACCTGCGGGATCGGCTTGGCGGCGATGAAGCCCAGCTTCTTGGTCTTCGAGGTGTGGCCCGCGACGATGCCGTTCAGGTACTGGCCCATGCCGATAAAGCCGAAATAGGAGCCGGCGTTGGCGGGGTGCTTCTCGGCGTTCCACATGCCGCCGCAATGGCGGAACTGCACGTCGGGATACTTCTCGCACATCTTGAGCATGTGCGGGTCGTAGTAGCCGAAGGACGTCGGGAAGATCAGCGAGGCGCCGTCCAGGTTGATCATGCTCTCCATGGTCTTCTGGACGTCGACCGTCTCGGGGACGTTCTCCTCCTCGATGACGGTCACGCCGGGCATCGACTTGATGGCGGCGGCACCTTCGGCATGGGCCTGGTTGTAGCCGTAGTCGTCCTTCGGCCCGACATAGATGAAGCCGACCACGATGTCGGCGGCGGCGGCCCGGCGCGGCACCAGCAGGCCGGGTGCCGCGGCGGCGGCGAAGCCGGCGGCGGAGGACAGCAGCAGGCGGCGGCGATCGAGCATCGTCATGCGGTAGTTCCCTCGCTGCCCGGACGCGTGGGCTCCGGGAATGCCTCTGCACGCTCCCGTGCAACTGCCGTGCCAGGAGCGGCCGTCCGCCGGGCGGGCCATCGCGCACGCAGCTTGTGCCCATTCGGCAGGCAACACCCGCCCCGATTGCATGCAATCATCGACGTCAGTCGGGCAGGAGGCTGACATGCGCCGCCACCACGCGCCAGCCCTCGGGCATGCGCACCCAGGTCTGGCTCTGCCGGCCGCGCCGCCCGGATTCCTTGCGGCGGTACTCGGTGCTGGCGGTGGCGAAGTCGCGGCCGAAGGTGGTGATGACGGTGGCGCGAGGTCGCGGTCGAGGTCGACCGCCGGCCGCGCCTGGCGGAACGAGGTGATCGCGTCCCAGCCGAGGAGGTTCTCGGCGATGCCGTAGCGGACCGTGTGCGGGCTGCGCCAGAACAGCTCCTGCAGCACCGCGACGTCGTTGCCGACCAGTGCGCGCTCGTAGCGCCGGAACGCCGCCTCGACCTCGGCCACGACCTCGGGGAGGTTGATCTCGGGCGCGCTCACGGTCGCGGCGCCCGCACCGCACCGGCGCGCTCGAGTGCCGCCGCCACCCGGAACAGGACGTTCTCGCTGCCCGGTGCCCCGATCAGCTGCACGCCGATGGGCAGCCCGCCCGGCAGCGGCACCGGCACGGCCAGCACCGGCAGGCCGATGAACGAGATCGGCTGGGTGAACACGCCCAGCATCGGGCGGACCGGCAGCACCTCGCCGTCGACCTCGATCGTCTGCTGGCCCAGCTTCGGCGCCACGTAGGGCGTCGCCGGTGCCAGGATCACGTCGACCTCCTCGAACAGCGCCAGCATCCGGGCCCGGAACCAGGCCCGCAGGCGTTGCGCCTGGACCACCCAGGTGCCCGGGATCAAGGCACCCGCGAGCAGGCGGTCGCGGGTGCCGGGGTCGAAGTCCTGCGGGCGGGTGCGCAGGTCGGGCAGATGCAGGTTGGCACCCTCCGCGGCCGTGATCAGGAAGGCCGCGGCGCGCGCGCGGGCGGCCTCGGGCACGGTCACCCGGCGGCTCACCCCCAGCGCGCCGGCCACGGCCGCCACGCCGGCGAACGCCTCGGGCTGGCCGTTGCGGGCGAAATGGTCGTCGGCCACGGCGATCCGCACGCCCGTCGATGCCCTGGCCCAGGACGGGACCGGCGGCCTCGACCGGCCAGTCGCCCTGCGCCGGGTCCTCCGGGTCGCGGCCCTGGAGCGCGTCCCAGGCGGCGGCGAGGTCGGCGACGTCCCGGGCGAACGGGCCCAGATGGTCGAGGCTCGCCACGAACGGGTAGGTGCGGGTCCGCGCCAGCCGGCCATAGGTCGGCTTCAGGCCGAAGATGCCGCACAGGCTGGCCGGCACCCGGATCGAGCCGTTGGTGTCGCTGCCCAGCGAGAGGGGTACGAGGCCGCCGGCCACGGAGGCACCGCAGCCGCCCGACGAGCCGCCGGCCGAGCGCGCGAGGTCGTGCGGGTTGTGGCAGGGCCCGTCATGGGCGTTCTCGGTGGTGAATCCGTAGGCGTACTCGTCCATGTTGAGGGCACCGAGGCACACCGCACCCGCCGCGGCCATGCGCGCGACCAGGAACGCGTCGGCGGAAGCGGGGGGTTTCTCGCGCTCGATCTTGGCACCCGCGAGCGTGACCACGCCCGCAAGGTCGAACAGGTTCTTGACCGCGTAGGGCACGCCCGCCAGCGGCGGCAGGGTCTCGCCGCGGGCGCGCGCGGCGTCGACGGCGGCAGCCTCGCCCAGGGCCCGCTCGGCGGTGACGGTGGTGAAGCTGTTGAGCTTGCCGTCCTCGGCGGCGATGCGGTCGAGGGCGGCCTGCGCCACCTCCACCGCCGAGACGGCGCCGCTGCGGATCGCCGTCGCGATCGCCATCCCGCTGGCGAAGGGGTCGTTCATGGCCGGGTCCCGCGCGGGCCGAACACCGGGGCCGGCTCGTCCTCGACCTCGAGCGGGAGCCCCATGACCAGGTCCGCCATCCGCGCGATCAGGCCGATGTTGGCGGCGACGCCGGGGCGGAAGGGCTCGGCCACGGTCAGGCCGACCAGCCGGCTCGCCTGCTCGACATAGGCCTCGGCGTCGAAGGGCGGCGGATCGGATTGGTCGGCCATGGCGCTTCTCCTCGGTCGCTCGCCCGGTCCCGTGGCAAGGGTCGTGCCAGAACGGCGTGCGGCGCGATCGTTGCATGCAATGCGACCCTGGCGTAGGGCGTCCGCATAACGATGCGCCCTGCAGACCGCTCGGAGGTGGCCGCGAGCATGAGTGAGTTTTTCCCACTCGACCTGACCAGGCTCAAGGCGCTTTACGGCGAGGGCCGAACCTCGCCGACGGGGCTGGTCGAGGCCCTGCTGCCGCGCCTCGCGGCCAGCGACGGCGACGCGGTCTGGATCGCCCGCGCGGCACCCGAGGCACTGCGCGCGCGGGCCGCGGCGCTGGAGGCGATGCCGGCAGCCGAGCGCGGGCCGCTCTGGGGGGTGCCGTTCGCGGTCAAGGACAATATCGACGTCGCCGGCCTGCCCACCACCGCCGCCTGCCCCGACTTCGCCTACACGCCCACGAGCTCGGCACCCGCCGGTCGACCGGCTCCTGGCGGCGGGTGCGATCCTCGTCGGCAAGACCAACCTCGACCAGTTCGCGACCGGGCTGGTCGGCGTGCGCACGCCCTACGGCGTCGCGCGCAACCCGTTCGACCCGGCCTTCATCCCGGGCGGCTCGAGCTCGGGCTCGGGCGTCGCGGTCGCCTCGGGGCTGGTGAGCTTCGCGCTGGGCACCGACACGGCGGGCTCGGGCCGGGTGCCGGCGGCGTTCACCAACATCGTCGGGCTGAAGCCGACCAAGGGGCTGATCCCGACCCGGGGCGTGGTCCCGGCCTGCCGCTCGCTCGACTGCATCTCGATCTTCGCGCTCACCGCCGCGGATGCGGCCAGCGTGCTGGAGGTGGCCGGCGGGTTCGAGGCCGCCGACCCGTTCTCGCGCACCGCGCCCCAGGTGCCGCCGCGGGGCTTTGCCGGGCTGCGCGCTGGCGTTCCCGCCCCCGCCCAGCGCCAGTTCTTCGGCGACGCGGCGGCAGGTGCCCTCTATGACGAGGCACTGGCGCGCGCACAGGCTCTCGGTGCCGAGCTGGTCGAGATCGACCTGGCACCGTTCCTGGCCACCGCGGAGCTGCTCTATGCCGGCCCCTGGGTCGCCGAGCGCACGGCCGCGGTCGGGGAGTTCCTCGACGCGCGCCCGGACGCGTTCTGGCCCACCACCCGCGCGGTCATCGAGACCGGGCGCCGGTTCAGCGCGGTCGACGCGTTCGCCGGCCAGTACCGGCTGGCCGAGTTCGTCCGCGCCACGCTGCCGGTCTGGGAGCGGATCGACGTGCTGCTGCTGCCGACCGCACCCACGATCTACCGGGTCGAGGAGCTGGCGGCCGAGCCGATCCTGCTCAACAGCCGGCTCGGCACCTACACCAACTTCGTCAACCTCCTCGACCTGTGCGCGCTGGCGCTGCCGGCCGGGTTCCGGCCCGACGGCCTGCCGCTGGGCGTCACCCTGATGGCACCGGCCTGGAGCGACCGCATGCTGGCCGGGCTGGGCCAGGCCTGGCAGCGCGCCATGGGCCTGCCGCTCGGCGCCACGGGTGCGGCCCTGCCCGAGGAGCCGGACGTCGCCGCACCGGGTGTGGACGAGGTCGAGATCGCGGTGGTGGGTGCGCATCTGTCCGGGGGGCCGCTCAACCACGAGCTGGTCGCCGGCCAGGGGCGGCTGCTGCGGACGACGCGCACCGGCAACCGCTACCGCCTCTACGCCCTGGCCGACACGGAGCCGCCCAAGCCCGGCATGGTCAAGGGCTATGATCCGGCGGGCGACGGCATCGAGGTCGAGGTCTGGGCGCTGCCGGTCAGATCGTTCGGCGCGCTGGTGGCGCGGGTGCCGGCACCGCTGGCCATCGGTACCGTCGAGCTCGCCGACGGCACCAGGGTCAAGGGCTTCCTGTGCGAGGAGCACGCGGTCGACCCGTCCGGCGACATCACCGCCCATGGCGGCTGGCGCGCCTACCTCAAGGCGAAGGTGCCGGGCCGCTGAGCCGCACGCCGAGGCGCCGCAGCGCCTCGGTCAGCGCCCGGCTCTCGTAGGGCTTGCCGATGAAGACGACGCCGGCGAGCCCGGCGAAATGCTGGCGCAGCTCGGCCTCGACATGCCCGCTCGCGATCAGCAGCGGCAGGCCGGGGCTGGCCTCGCGCAGGCGGCGGGCGAGATCGGCGGCCGAGCCGTCCGGCAGGGTGAAGTCCAAGACCGCCGCGGCCCAGCCGCCGGGCGTCTCGTCCACGGCACGCACGGCCTCGGCGACGGTACCGGCCTCGACCACCGCCAGGCCCGCGTCGGCCAGGATCTCGGCCGCCACCATGCGCACCAGTGCCTCGTCCTCGACCAGGAGGACCCGGCCGGTCGGGGCCGCGGCATCCAGCACCTCGCGCAGCCGGCCGGCCAGCGCCTGCGCGGTCGAACGGCTTGGTGATCAGCTGCACGCCCGGGTCGAGGCGGCCGCCATGGACGATGGCGTTGCGCGCATAGCCGGTGGTGAACAGGACCGTGCAGGTCCGGGCGCAGCCGCGCGGCCGCGTCGGCCAGCTGCCGGCCGTTCATGCCGCCGGGCAGGCCGACGTCGGTGAACAGCAGGCGCACGCCGGGGTGGCGCTCGAGCAGCTGCAGGGCCTGGCCCCGGTGCCGGCCTCGAGCACGCGGTAGCCGAGCTCGCGGACCAGCTCGGCGGAATAGGCCCGCACGTCGTCGTCGTCCTCGACCAGGAGGACGAGTTCGGCGGCGTCGCCCAGCGGCGGCGCGTCCGCGAGCTGCTGGGCGTCGGGCTCGTCCTCGCCCTGGCGGTGGCGCGGCAGGTAGATCTTCACCGTCGTGCCCTGGCCGAGCTCCGAATAGAGCTTCACGTGGCCGCCGGTCTGCTTGACGAAGCCGTAGACCTGGGAGAGGCCGAGGCCGGTGCCGTGGCCGACGTCCTTGGTGGTGAAGAACGGCTCGAACGCCTGCGCCATGGTATCGGGCGCCATGCCGGCGCCGGTGTCGCTGACCGCGATGATGACGTACTGCCCGGGCACGACCTCGGCCTGGCCCAGCGGCGTAGCGCTCGTCGAGATAGGCGTTGCTGGTCTCGATCGTGAGCTTGCCGCCGTCGGGCATCGCGTCGCGCGCGTTGACGGCGAGGTTGAGCAGCGCGTTCTCCAGCTGGTTGGGGTCGGCCAGCGTCCACCACAGGCCGCCACCCAGCACGGTCTCGACCTCGATCTGCTCGCCCAGGGTGCGGTCGCAGCAGCTCGGACATGCCGGCGACCAGGCGGTTGACGTTCGAGCGGCTTGGGGTCGAGCGGCTGGCGGCGGGCGAAGGCCAGCAGGCGCTGGGTCAAGGAGGCGGCACGCTGCGCGCCGCGCATGGCGTTGTCGGCCGCCCGCCGGATCCGCGATCCGGCCGCGTCCACGAGCAGGCCGTCGACGTTGCGCTGCACGTTCTCGAGGTTGCCGATGACGACGGTGAGCAGGTTGTTGAAGTCGTGCGCGACGCCGCCGGTGAGCTGGCCGATGGTCTCCATCTTCTGGGCCTGGCGCAGCCGCTCCTCGATCGCCCTGGCCTCGGTGACGTCGCGGCCGACGCCGTAGATCACGCCCTCGCCGGGCACCGCGGTCCAGTCGATGCCACGGTAGCTGCCGTCGCGATGGCGCAGCCGGTTCGCGAACGAGACGCCCGCGGGCTCAGCGCCGAGGCGGGTGAGCGCCGCCACCGTCGTCGCCCGGTCGTCCGGATGGACCAGCTCGAGCAGACGCGCACCCACCAGCTCGGCCTCGTCCCATCCCAGGGTCGCGGCCCAGGCCGGGTTGAGGGCGAGGCTGGTGGAATCGGGCCGGGTGACCAGCATCAGCTCGCGCGACAGGCGCCAGATGCTGTCGCGCTCGCGGGTGCGCGCGGCGACCCGCTCCTCCAGGGTCTCGTTGAGCTCGCGCAGGCTGCGGATCGCCTCGCGCCGGATCCGCGCCATGGCGAGGTTGGCGCCGACCCGGGCCAGCAGCTCGCGGGCCGAGAACGGCTTGGTCAGGTAGTCGTCGGCGCCGGCGTCGAGGCCCTCGACGCGCGCCTCCTCGCCGGCGCGCGCCGAGAGCAGGATGACCGGCACGATCGCGCAGGGCCGGATCGGCGCGCAGCGCCCGCAGCAGGCCGAAGCCGTCGAGCCGCGGCATCATCACGTCGGAGAGCACGAGGTCGGGCGGCTCGCGCGCGCGCGGCCGCGAGCGCCGCCTCGCCGTCGCCGACCGCCTCGACCGCGTAGCCCTGGGCGGCGAGCAGGCGGCGCGACGTAGTCGCGCATGTCGGCGTTGTCGTCGGCGAGCAGCACGCGGCCGCTCGGCGCCCGACGGCGCGGCACCGCAGGCTGCGCTCCGGCGCGGTCGAGCAGGCCGTCGACCGCATCCTCGCCGCGCGCCGTCGGGCAGCCAGCGCAGCGCCTCCTCGACGAAGGCGTCGGCGCGCAGCGCCGGTCGAGCGCATCGCGCCGGCCGGTCGCGGATCCGGTCGGCGGGCAGGTGCGCCGTGCCGAGCGGCAGCGTCACGGTGAAGGTGGTGCCGGCGCCCGGCTCGCTCTCGACCGCGATCGTGCCGCCGTGCAGCTTCACCAGCTCCTGCACCAGCGCCAGGCCGATGCCGCTGCCCTCGTGGGTGCGGCCGCGCGCGCCCTCGACGCGGTGGAAGCGCTCGAACAGGCGCGGCAGCTCGTGCGGCCGGGATGCCGGTGCCGGTGTCGCGCGACGGTCAGCACGGCGGCACTGCCGTCGGCCGAGGGCGCCAGCGTGACCGTGATGCTGCCCGCGAAGGTGAACTTGAAGGCGTTGGAGAGCAGGTTGAGGACGATCTTCTCCCACATGTCGCGGTCGACGTAGACCGGCTGCGGGCAGCGGCGGGCAGTCGACCACGAAGGCGCAGCCCGGCCCGCTCGATGGCCGAGCGGAAGCTGCGAGGCGAGGTCGGCGGTGAGCGCGCGCCAGGTCGATCGGCTCGATAGCTGGCCTGCGACCCGGCCGGCCTCGATGCGCGAGAAGTCGAGCAGCGTGTTGACCAGCTTCAGCAGCCGCAGGCCGTTGCGGTGCGCGGTCTCGAGCAGCGCGCGGTCCTCGGCCGGCGAGACTCGCGTCGGCGTGCGCCAGCAGCTCCTCGAGCGGGCCGAGCATCAGCGTCAGCGGCGTGCGGAACTCGTGGCTGACGTTGGAGAAGAACGCGGTCTTGGCGCGGTCGAGCTCGGCCAGCGCCTCGGCGCGGCGGCGCTCGGCTCGTAGGCGTGGGCGTTGGCGAGGCCGGCCGCGATCTGGCCCGGCGATCAGCTCGATGAAGCCGCGCATAGGCGGCGTCGAGCGAGCGGAACGGGTTGAGGCCGGCGACCAGGAAGCCGGCCGGCCGGTCCTGCCCCGGCTGGGCGATGGGGCACAGCAGTGCCTGGCGCGGCCGGCGTCGTCCCACTGCCCGGTCGGCAGCGGCCCCAGGCCCGAGAGATCGGTGCACGCGGACGGCCGCACCGGTCAGCATCAGCTCCGCCGCGCGGCCAGGGCGACGCCGGATCGCCGAGCCGCATGACGGCGGGTGCCGCGGGATGGTCGGCGGCGATGCCGGTGGCGGCCAGCCGGCGCGCGGACAGGCCCGTCGCTCGTCGAACAGGTAGACCAGGGTGAAGGGCAGGTCGCTGCCGTTGCCGCCCAGCCCGCGCGCGATCGCCGCCGCCAGCTGCTCGTCTCGACTGGGCGGTGGCGAGCTCGGCGGCCAGCGTCGCGCAGCGTGGCCAGGCGCCGCTCGCCGATCACGCGCTCGGTCTCCTCGGTGACCACGCACAGCATGCCGGCGATCGCACCGGCGTCGTCGCGCAAGGGGCTGTAGGAGAAGGTGTGGTAGGTCTCCTCGGGATAGCCGCTGCGCTCGAGGAACAGGCAGCAGCCCCTCGTCCCAGGTGGCGGCGCCGGTGGTCGAGGACGGTCTCGATGCGCGGCCCGATCTCGGCCCAGATCTCCGCCCAGACCCGGTCCGAGCGGGCGCCCAGCGCCCAGTCGCCCTTCACGCCCAGGGTCGGCCGGTAGGCGTCGTTGCAGAAGAAGGTGAGCTCCGGCCCCCAGAGCATCCACATCGCGTAGCGCGAGGTCAGCATGATGCCGACCGCGGTCTTCAGGCTCTGCGGCCAGGCCTCGATCGGCCCGAGCGGCGTGGCGCGCCAGTCATGGGCCGCGACGGCGGCCGCCATCGCCCCCCCGCCACCCAGCCAGGCGGCTGCGGGACCGGCAACGTCGGGGGGACTTGGCGCGTCCGTGGTCGCCATGGCCTGGCTGGCCGCGCTGCTAGGCAAGCGGCCGGTTGGCCGTGTTGCCGAGCCAACGGTCGAAGGCACAGGCGACGCTGCGAATGTGGTTGCGCATCGTCGCCTCGGCACCCGGGACGTCGCGGGCGACGATGGCGTCGTGGATGGCGCGGTGCTCGGCCGCGGAGTCCAGCGGCCGGTCGGTCAGGGCGAACTGGGCGCGCGACAGCGGTGCCAGCTTGCGCCGCAGCACCCAGGCGGCCTCGGCCAGGAAGCTGTTCTGCGCCCCGCGATGGATCGCGTTGTGGAACTCGATGTTGGTGGCGTGGACCAGCTCGAGGTCGCCGCCGCCCATGAGCGCGGCGTCGCAGCGTTCGAACGCGGCCTCGAACCGCTCCCGTTCGGCGCGCGGCATCTTGGTGGCAGCGAGGCGGGCGCAGACCGCCTCGACCTCCTCCATGGCCTCGAACAGCTCGGCCAGGCGGGTGGGTTCGAGCCCGGCGACCACGGCACCGCGGTGCGGCCGCAGGATCACGAGGTCCATGGTCGCCAGCTGCTTGAGCGCCTCGCGCACCGGCGTGCGGGAGACCGAGTAGCGCTGGGCCACCGACACCTCGTCCAGCCGCTGCCCCGCCACCAGCTCGCCGCGCACGATCGATTCGGCGATGGCGTCGCGCAGCGCGTCCGCCCGCGTGCGGCGCGTCTCGGCCGGCCAAGCCTCCACCCGTTCCAAGAACCGCTCCCCGAATGATCCGTGAGATGTCAACGTGTAGACAGGTGGCGGGCCGGGTCAATCCCGCTCCAGCGGTCGGGCCTACTCGCCGCTCTGCAGCAGCAGCCCGCGCCGCCGGGCACTGCGGAACAGGAGCGTGAAGGCGACCGCACCGGCGACCAGCCACACCGCCAGCAGCGCCAGGGCCTGCGCGAACAGCGTTCCGTCGAAGCGGTGCTCGACCAGGACCGCCCGCATGCCCTCGAACACGGGTGCCGAGGGCAGGAGATACGCGATCCAGCGCACCGCCGGCGGCAGGGTGTCGATCGGGTAGTAGACGGCGGAGAAGGGCTGGATGAAGAAGATCGCGGCCCAGGCCAGGCTCTCGGCACCCAGCCCCAGGCGGATGACCAGGCCCGCGATGATCAGGCCGATGGCCCAGCCGAACAGCATCATCACGGCGAAGAACGGGATCAACGCCCAGCCCAGGGCGTCGACGATCGAGAAGTGGAAGATCGGGATCGCCAGGATCGCGGCCCCGCCGACGCCGATCAGCACGCGCAGCAGGCTCACCAGGAAGTTGGCGACCACCAGCTCGCCCGGGCGCAGCGGACTCACGAAAAGGTGACCGAGATGGCGCGCGTAGAGCTCCTCGAGGAAGCACAAGGAGACGCCGAGCTGGCCGCGGAACAGGGTGTCCCAGAGCAGCACCGCCGAGAGGAACACGCCCGCCGCCTGCGCCACCCACCCCGACTGGCCGGCCAGGAACAGGGTGATGAACCCCCACAGGATCATCTGCACCGTGGGCCAGTAGACGAGGTCGAGCAGGCGCGGCCACGAGCCCAGGAGCAGGCAGGCGTGGCGGTAGAGCATGGCCCGGATCCGCCGCAGCGGCGGCGACAGGGTCAAGGGGCCGCCTCGGGGCGGCGGCGGTCGCGGGCGATGTCGAGGAACACCTCCTCGAGATCGTCGCGGCCGTAGCGGGCGAGGAGGTCGGCGGGGCTGCCCTGGTCCACCAGCCTGCCCTTGCGCAGCATCAGCACCCGGTGCGCCAGCCGCTCGACCTCGCCCATGTTGTGCGAGGCCAGGAGCAGGGTGGCGTGGGTGCGGGCCTGGTAGCGCTCGAGATGGCCGCGCAGCAGGTCGGCGGTGTCGGGGTCGAGCGAGGCGGTGGGCTCGTCCAGGAGCAGGAGCTCGGGCTCGTTGATCAGCGCCTTGGCCAGCAGCACGCGGGTCTTCTGGCCCGCCGACAGCCGGCCGAACGGGCGGTCGAGGAAGGTCGCCAGGTCGAGGTCGCGGGCGAGCTCCTCGATGCGCTCGCGCGGCCGGTCGACGGCGTAGAGGTCGGCGTAGACCTTGAGGTTCTGGCGCACCGTCAGCCGATGCGGCAGGTCGACATAGGGGCTGGTGAAGTTCATGCGCGGCAGGACGCGGGCGCGGTGGCGCGGCATGTCCTCGCCCAGGATGCGGATGCTGCCGGCGCTGGGCTCGAGCAGGCCCAGGAGCATGGCGATGGTCGTCGTCTTGCCGGCGCCGTTGGGTCCGAGCAGGGCGACGGTGCGCCGCCGGCCGACGCTGAAGCTGAGCCCGTCCACCGCCGCCACCGCGCCGTAGTGGCGGACCAGGTTCTCGACCAGGATCGCGGGTGCGGGCTCCGCAGAACTCACTCGGCCATGCCCTGCTCGCGGTAGAAGCGGGCGGCACCCGGATGCAACGGGATCGAGACGCCGCGCAGGGCGTTGGCGAGCTGGATCTGCGCGCCCTTGGGATGGCCCTCGGCCAGCTTGCGCAGGGTGTCGGGATGCCACAGGGCCTGGGTGATCGCGTAGACCAGCTCCTCGTCGAGCTCGGCCGTGACCACCCACAGGGCGGCGACGCCCAGCGTGGGCGTGCCGGCACCGATCCCGGGATAGGTGTCGCCGGGGATGTCGGCGAGGGTGAGGAAGCGGTGGCGCTGGAGCAGGGCCGCCACGGGCTCGCCGACGATGGGCACCAGCCGGGCGCCGATGCCCTGGGCGGCCTCGGTCACGATCGCCGCGGGGTAGCCCGCGACCATGAACATGGCGTCGAGCTCGCCCGCCACCATGAGGTCGAGGGCGCGGGTGGGCGTGGCGTGCACCACCTGCAGGTCGGCCGGGCCCAGGCCGAAGCCCTCCAGGATCAGCAGCGCGTCGACCAGGGTGCCCGAGCCCTCGACGTCGAGCGAGACGCGCTTGCCGCGCAGGTCGGCGATCCGGGCGATGCCGGAATCCTTGGCGACGACGAGATGCACGCTCTCGAGATAGAGGCTGGCCAGTGCCCGCAGGCCGGTCAGCGGCGGCCGCCCGGCGAACACGCCGGTGCCGGAGAAGGCGCCGTGGGTGACGTCGCTCTGCGCGAACCCGGTCTCGACCTGCCCGGCGGCGATCGCCTCGACGTTGGCGACGGATCCCTTCGAGGCCTGGACCACCAGGATCAGGTTGGGCACGCCGCAGCCGCCGGCCTCGTCGCAGGCGCGCGCCCCCGGCGGCCGCGACAGCAGGTTGGCGATCAGCGAGCCCACCGGATAGTAGGTGCCGGTGACGCTGCCCGTGGCGATCGTGACGTAGCGGCCCTCCTCCGCCCGGGGCCGGCCCGGGCCGAGCGACGCGACGGCGAGGCCGGAGGCGAGGACGCTGCGGCGCCGCCACGGCATCGGGCTACTCGGCCCGGACCGCGTGGCCCACCATGTGCCGCACCAGCTGGCCGTCGAGGACGCGCTGGAAATCCAGGCGCACGCCGTCGCCGCTGGGATGCCGCCGCGACTGCTGCAGCTCGTAGGTGCCGTCCTCGAGGATGGTGAAGGCGAACAGGTCGAGCGCCTCGCCGGCGACCGCACCCCAGCGCAGGGGATCGCCCTGCAGCGCGTCGGGCGCCTTGCGCTCGGCGAACGGGTCGTAGCCCACCGCGGCCAGGAAGAAGGCGCGGTCCGGCGTCGGGACCAGCAGGACCTCGTCGTGGCGGTACTTCACGCCCGGCACGTCGCGCCGTCCGTCGACCAGGGTCACGTTGTGCCAGTCCACCCGCAGGCCGTGATCCTGGTAGGGTGCGATCTCCATCACGATGTCGCGCTGCTCGGTCTTGGCTGCCCGAGCGCGCGGATCGTCCGCCGCCACGCCGACGAAGGTGCCGATCAGCTGGTCCACGCCCGGCGGCTGCGGCCGGCGCCGGGCTCGCGGCGAGGAGAAGGATGACGGCGGCGAGCAGGCCGTACTGGTGCCTCGCGCTCATGGTCCGGTCCTCACCAGCCGCTGCTCGGGGAGCTGCTCGCCGCCTTCGGCGGTGCGGCGGTCGCCCACGATGCTGAGCGTGCCGTCGGCGAGCCGCACGGCGTAGCGGTCGATCGCGAAGCCGCCCTTGTCGTCGATCTCCATGCGGTAGAGATAGACCTCCGCCGCGGTGCTGCGAGCCCAGTGGAGCGCACCGCCGTCGAGCGGGTTGACCGTGCCGTCGTTCCCGAACATCGAGCCCATGATCGACCAGCCGTCCTTGGCCTTGCCGCCAAAGACGCCGGGCCGGCCGGCTGGCGTGTACTGGACCGTGGTCACCGTGCCGCCGGGCGGCGTCCAGGCGACCGAAAAGCCGCCCGCACCGCCCGTCCACTGCATGGAGGGTGCAGCGTCGGGTGCCGTGGCCCAGCTGCCCTGGAGGTCCTCGATCGGCCCGGCCGCGGCGATGCCGGGCAGGGCGAGCAAGAGCAGCGCCACGAGTGCCGCCCCCAGGCCGGCGGCCGCACCTCGTCGGAGTTGTCGCATCCGCTCCTCCCGCCGTCTGCCCGCATGGCGACCGCGCTGGACTCGGTCTAGGAATAGACGGGTGCGGCGCGGTTTCCAATGCGCCGCGGAACGGGCCGGGCGAGAGGTGGCAGGATGCTGATTGGCGTGCCGCGGGAGATCAAGACGCACGAGTACCGGGTCGGGCCTGGTGCCGTCGAGCGTGCGCGAGCTGGTCCTGCACGGTCACCAGGTGACGGTCGAGAGCGACGCCGGCGGGGGCATCGGCATCGACGACGAGGCCTACCGCGCCGCGGGTGCCACCATCGCCGCCACGCCGGACGAGATCTTCGCCATGAGCGAGATGATCGTGAAGGTGAAGGAGCCGCTGGAGCGCGAGTACCGGCTGCTGCGCGACGACCAGATCCTGTTCACCTACCTGCACCTCGCCGCCGACCTGCCGCAGGCCGAGGGGCTGATCCAGTCGGGCTGCGTCGCGATCGCCTACGAGACGGTCACCGACCGGCACGGCCGCCTGCCGCTGCTGGCGCCGATGAGCGAGGTCGCCGGCCGGATGAGCGTCCAGGTCGGCGCGCATCTCCTGGAGAAGATGCAGGGCGGTGCGGGCGTGCTGCTGGGCGGCGTGCCGGGCGTGCACGCGGCCAAGGTGGTGGTGGTGGGCGGCGGCGTGTCCGGCACCAACGCGGTGCGGATGGCCATGGGCATGGAGGCGCAGGTCTACGTGCTCGACAAGAGCCTGGACCGGCTGGCCGAGCTCGACACCCAGTTCGGCCCGACGCTGAACACGATCTACTCCACGGTCGACGCGATCGAGCAGCATGTGG
The DNA here is from genome assembly GCA_963769465.1 of uncultured Alphaproteobacteria bacterium. Taxonomy (GTDB): domain Bacteria; phylum Pseudomonadota; class Alphaproteobacteria; order Geminicoccales; family Geminicoccaceae; genus Benzoatithermus. The sequence continues at coordinate 95,583 of CAVYMA010000029.1, read as the reverse complement.
CGAGCGCCGACCTCGTGATCGGGGCCGTCCTGGTCCCCGGTGCCGCCGCACCCAAGCTGATCACGCGCGGCATGCTGCGGCGGATGCGGCCGGGCTCGGTGTTCGTCGACATCGCCATCGACCAGGGCGGCTGTGCCGAGACCTCCAGGCCCACCAGCCACGACAGCCCGACCTATGTCGAGGAGGGCGTGATCCACTACTGCGTCACCAACATGCCCGGCGCCGTGCCGCGGACCTCGACCTTCGCGCTCAACAACGCCACCTTGCCCTTCACCCTGGCCCTGGCCGACAAGGGCTGGCGCAAGGCGCTGCAGGACGATCCGCACCTGGCCAACGGTGCGAACGTGGTCGGGCGCAAGCTCACCAACGAGGCGGTGGCGCGCAGCCTGCAGCTGGCCTACACGCCGCTCAAGCAGGTCATGGGCTGAGGGTTTCCCCTCCCGGCGTGTCGCGCTGGCTTTGCCGCGCCGTTGCTACCGCTTCGCGATCAATGTTAAGTCAGCACGTGAGCCCGCGGCGCCGGCCGCGGGCAGTGCCGCCAACGAACTTGCCCCGAGATGCGCAACGACCGTCTCGACCAGCTCGCCGAGTTCCCGTTCCGCCGTCTGGCCGGACTGCTGGCGCACGAGTCCGCGCCCTCGGGGCCGACCTTCGACCTGGCGCTGGGCGAGCCGCGCCATGCGCCGCCGGCGCTCTTGGCCGAGACCGTGGCCGCCAACGCCCATCTCTGGAACCGCTACCCTCCGGTCCCCGGCACGCCCGAGTTCCGGGCCGCGGTCGCGGCCTGGCTGACCCGGCGCTTCGCCCTGCCGCCGGGTGCGGTCGATCCCGACCGCCACGTGGTGCCGCTCGCGGGCACCAAGGAGGGCCTCTACCTGCTGCCGGCCCTGGTGACCCCCAGCCGCGGCCATCCGGCCGTGCTGATGCCGGACCCGGTCTATGCGGTCTACTACGGTGCCGCGGTGATGGCGGGTGCGGAGCCGGTCCTGCTGCCGGCCACCGCCGCCACCGGCTTCCTGCCCGATCTCGACGCCCTGCCGGCGGCCCTGCTCGACCGCACCGCACTGTTCTACCTGTGCACGCCCGCCAATCCCGCAGGGTGCGGTGGCCGACCTCGACTATCTGCGCCGGGCCGTGCGGCTCGCCCGCCGGCATGGCTTCGTGCTGGCGGTGGACGAGTGCTACAGCGAGCTGTGGGACACGGCCCCGCCGCCGGGTGCGCTCGAGGCGGCGCTGGCGGAGGATGGCGGCTTCGAGCGGGTCGTCGTGTTCCATTCGCTGAGCAAGCGCTCGAGTGCCGCCGGCCTGCGCTCCGGCTTCGTCGCCGGCGACGCCGACATCATGGCCCGGCTGCTGCGGCTGCGGGCCTACGCCTCGCCGGTGCAGCCGCTGCCCCTGCTCGCGGCCGCCACCGCGCTCTGGCAGGACGAGGCGCATGTCGAGGACAACCGCGCCCGCTACCGCGCCAAGTTCGACACCGCCCAGCGCCGGCTCGGCAACCGCTTCGGCTTCTACCGGCCCGCCGGCGGGTTCTTCCTCTGGCTCGACGTCGGCGACGGCGAGGCCGCCTGCCGGCGGCTGTGGCGCGAGGGCGGCGTGCGCGTGCTGCCCGGCGGCTACCTGTCGGTCGACGGGGCCGGCGGCAATGCCGGGCGGGCCTATGTCCGCGTGGCGCTGGTGGACGAGCCGGCCGTGATCGACGCGGCGCTGGGCCGGCTCGGCGAGGTGCTGACCGCGGCATGACCCTGGAGCGAGGAGAGACCGATGGCCGCGTCGACCGCTGACGCCTTCGCCGGCGCGCCCTTGCGCAACCGGGTGCGCGGCAGCCTGCGCCGGCTCGGCGGAATCGCCCTGGTGGCCGCTGCCATCGCCCTCGCGGTGGCCTTGTGGGGCTTCGACTGGCGCGACCCCTCGCTCAACCAGGCGAGCCTGCAGCCGGTCCGCAACCCGGCCGGGCCCGTCGGGCGCCTACGCCGCCGACCTGCTCTACCAGCTGTTCGGCCTCGCCGCCTGGCTGCCGGTCGTGGTGGCGGCGAGCTGGGGCCTGCGTCTGGCGCTCGGCCGGCGCCTCGCCTGGCCGTGGCTGCCGATCTTCAGCCTGCCGCTGGCGCTGCTGGCGCTGGCGGCGTTCCTGGCCTGCCTGCCGCCCCTGCCCCCGGAATCCTGGCCGCTGCGCGCGGGCATGGGCGGGGCCGTGGGCGACCTGCAATGGCGCTGGCTCGAGCCGCGGCTCGGCACGGCCGGCTTCGCCGCCGCCAGCTTCGGCGCCGCGTTCCTCGCCTGCATCACCGCCCTGGGCGTGCGCTGGGCCGAGGGCCTGTGGGCCGCGGGCAAGGTGGCGGGCGGCTCGCTCTGGGTGGGGCGCCGGCTCGGCGACGCCGCGGGCGTGGCCACCCTCGCCTCCGGGCGGCTGGTGCGCGACGGCATGCGCGGCATCGACCTCGCCCGCCGCCGCCGGCCCGGCGTGCCCGCCCCGGCGGCCCCGGCCGTGGAGGAGGAGGTCGATCCGGCCGTGCGCCGCGCGCGGCGCAAGCTCGTGCTCGAGGCGCCGGCCGAGCCCGAACCGGAGGTCCCGGCCAAGCGGCGCCAGCGGGAGCCCGAGGCGCCCGCCCCCGTCGCGGAGGAGCGCCCCCGGCCGGCGGCGGCCGCGGCCCCGCCCGCACCGCGCCGGCCGGCACCCGCGCCGGAGCCCCTGCCGGCACCTCTGGACGACAGCTTCGAGCTGCCGGGCCTGGACCTCCTGGCCCCGGTCAAGACCATCGCCGGCCCGGGCGAGTCGCCCCAGGCCCTGGCCGAGACCTCGCGCCAGCTCGAGACCGTGCTCGACGATTTCGGCGTGCGCGGCGAGATCATCGACGCCAAGACCGGGCCGGTGGTGACCCTCTACGAGCTGGAGCCCGCACCGGGCACCCGTGCGGCCCGGGTGATCAGCCTCGCCGACGACATCGCCCGCTCGCTCTGCGCGCTCTCGGTGCGCGTGGCCGTGGTGCCCGGCCGCAACGTGATCGGCATCGAGCTGCCCAACGAGCGGCGTGCGACGGTCTATCTGCGCGAGCTGCTCGAGGCCGACGTCTACGCCCGCAGCGGGGCGCGGCTGCCGATCGCCCTGGGCAAGGACATCTCCGGCCAGCCGATCGTGGCCGACCTCGCCCGGATGCCGCATCTGCTGATCGCCGGCACCACGGGCTCGGGCAAGTCGGTGGCGATCAACGCCATGATCCTGTCGCTGCTCTACCGGCTGACGCCCGAGCAGCTGCGGGTGATCATGATCGACCCCAAGGTGATCGAGCTCTCGGTCTACGAGGACATCCCGCATCTGCTGGCCCCCGTCGTCACCGACCCGCCCAAGGCGGTGGTGGCGCTGAAATGGGTCGTGCGGCAGATGGACGAGCGCTACCGGCTGATGTCGCATCTGGGCGTGCGCGACATCTTCGCCTTCAACAAGCGGCTGATGCAGGCCAAGGCCAAGGGCGAGGAGCTGAGCCGCCGGGTCCGCACCGGCTTCGAGCCCGGCACCGGCGTGCCGATCTTCGAGGAGCAGCCGATCGACATGACGCCGATGCCGCTCATCGTCGTCATCGTCGACGAGGTGGCCGACCTCATGCTGACCGCGGGCAAGGAGATCGAGAACGCGATCCAGCGCCTGTCGCAGAAAGCCCGTGCCGCCGGCATCCACCTGATCGTGGCGACGCAGCGGCCCTCGGTCGACGTGCTGACCGGCGTCATCAAGGCCAACCTGCCCTCGCGCATCAGCTTCCGGGTCAGCTCCAAGATCGACAGCCGCACCATCCTGGGCGAGCCGGGGGCCGAGCAGCTGCTGGGCCAGGGCGACATGCTCTACCTGATGCCGGGCGACCGGATCAGCCGCATCCACGGTGCGCTGGTCACCGACGGCGAGGTCGAGCAGGTGGTGCGCCACCTCAAGGCGCAAGGCGAGCCCGACTACCAGTCCGAGGTCACCGAGGACGGCGAGGGCGAGCCCGTGGCCGACGGGCCGCTGTTCGAGGCGGCCGGCGGTGCCGACGGCGTCTACGCCCAGGCGGTGCAGGTCGTGGCGCGCGACGGCAAGGCGTCGACCAGCTACCTCCAGCGCAAGCTCGCCATCGGCTACAACAGTGCCGCGAAATTGATCGAGCGGATGGAGAACGAGGGGCTGATCAGCCGTGCGGACCATGTCGGGCGTCGCCATGTCCTGATGGGTCGCGGCGGCATCGACGGCACCGAGCCCACCGACGACCCGTTCTGATCTTCTGTCCGGACCCGCACGATGGCATTGACCGCATTCGTCCGGCGGGGCCTGGCCCCGCTTCTCCTGGCCGCGGCACTGGCGCTGCCGGCACAGGCAGCGCTGCCGCCGCCGCAGCAGGCCGTGGTCGAGCGCGTCGAGAGCTACTTCAACGACATCCGCACGCTGGAGGCGTCCTTCCGCCAGACGGCACCCGACGGCAGCCTGAGCACCGGCCGGCTGTTCATCGACCGCAACCGCAGCGGCATGCGCTTCGACTACGACCCGCCCTCCAAGGTGCTGCTGGTCGCACCCGGCGACTGGCGGCTGATCTTCTACGACGGCAGCATCCAGCAGGTGAACGTCATCCCGCTCAGCGAGACGCCCTTGGGCTTCCTGCTCAGCCAGGACGTGAAGCTCAGCGACGACGTCACCGTCCAGTCGGTCGCGGATCGCGGGGCGGAGATCGACGTCACGCTGATCCGCACCGAGGAGCCGGACCAGGGCAAGGTGGTGCTCACCTTCGCGGCCGAGCCGATGCGGCTGACGCGCTGGAGCGTCACCGACGCGCAGGGCCTGGTGACCACGCTCGAGATCGACGACGTGCGCACCGGCGTGGAGCTGCAGCGCGAGCTGTTCGTCTGGCGCGATCCCAAGATGTTCGGCTGGCCGAAGGATTGAGCGACCCGCGGCTGCCCGAGCCGCTGCCGCTGCCCATGAGCCAGGACGGCACGCCGCGCCGGGTGGGTGTGGAGATCGAGGTCGCGGGCGCGTCGCCGCGCGCCGTGGCGGGGCTGGTGCGCGAGCTGCGCGGCGGCCGGCTGGTGGAGCTCGATCCCTATCGCTTCCAGGTCGCGGACAGCCGGCTCGGCGACGTCACGGTCGAGCTCGACCTGCGGCTGGCGCATCCACCCGCCGACCGGCGGCACGGGCCGCGGGCATGGCTCGCGCGTGCCATCGGCCTCGCCGCCAGCGGGTTCGCCCAGGTGGAGCTGATCTTCCCGCCCCTCCCGCCGGCGCGGCTGCCCGAGCTCGACCTGCTGGTGGCGGAACTGATCGCGCGGCTGCCCGGGCTGCGGGTCGACGGGCCGCATCTCAATCCCGAGGTCGCGGCGACCACGCCTTGCGCCATCGTGGCCCTCCTGCGCGCCTTCATGCGTCTCGCACCGCGGCTGCGCGCCGAGATGGGCGTGGCGGCGACCGGCCGGCTGGGCTTTTCCTCCGCCTTCCCGCCGGGCTACCAGGCGCTGGTGGCCGACCCCGCCTACCGGCCGGACACGGGCCGGCTGATCGACGACTACCTCGCCGCCAACCCCACCCGCTACCGCGAGCTCGACCTGCTCCCGCTCTTCAGCTTCCTCGCACCCGAGCGGGTCCGGCGCCGGCTGTGGCTGCAGAAGGTCACGCCGCGGCCGGTGTTCCACTGGCGGATGCCGGGAGCGCGGCCGTTCGCCGGCGTGGTCGCCGACTGGAACCGCTGGGTCGCGGTGGAGCGGCTGGCCACGGCGCCCGCAGACGCCGTGGCCCTGGCTCAGCGGTCGTAGGGCTTGGCCGCCACGTCGTAGAAGGGCTGCGGCAGGCCCTGCACGCCGAGCTGCACGAAGGCGCGCGGCCAGTCGAACTGGTCCCAATGCTCGTAGAGCTGGCCGTCGCGCACGGTCCACAGGTCGATCACGTCGAACTCGAGCTTCTGGCCGCGCGGCTCGACGCCGAGGAAGCCGGGCCCGGTCAGCGTGCCGGTCCAGGTCCAGCGCGTGACCACGCGATCCTCGGTCGCCAGCACGTCGTGCAGGACGAACCGCGAATCCGGCATCGCCTGGTAGATCACCGGGATGAAGTCGACCAGGCCCTGCCGGCCCTCGGGCACCAGCGGATTGTGCTGGATGTAGTCCTTGGCGACGATCCGATCGAGGATCGCCACCCGCGCCTCCTGCGAGGGCTCGTTGAGCAGCACCTCCGAGAAGGTCCGCCCCAGCCATTCGTTGTAGGCCACCGTACCGGCCGGTGCCGGGGGCTCGGTCAGGCCTTCGGCCGCGGCGCTGCCCGCCAGAAGCGCCAGTGCCAGGGCCGTGCCGGCAATGCGATGGGTCATCTCGGTCTCCTGCCTGTGTGTCGGAATGCACAGGCGGCGAATTAGATGATCGATCGATCAAAAACAAGCCCGGTCTTTCCGGCTTGCAATCCGATCGCTCGATCGGCATCTCTCGGCCATGGGCAGACGGCGCGCATTCCAGCTCGACGAGGTGCTGGCGCAGGCCACGGAGGTGTTCTGGCGTCGCGGCTACGCGGCCACGTCGATGTCCGACGTCTACGACGCCACGGGGCTCAAGCCGGGCAGCGTCTACGCCGCGTTCAAGGACAAGGAGGAGCTGTTCCGCCGCTGCTTCGAGGGCTACGCGGCGTTCTTCCGCGCTACCCTGCCCACGGACCAGGCCGGACTGCCGGCGATCCGGTCCTGGCTCGAGCTCCAGGTGCGCCTGGCCGCCGACGACCCGGAACGCAAGGGCTGCCTGATCGTCAACACCCTGGCCGAGCGCGAGGTCCATTCGGCCGCAACCCGCGCCCTGGCGCAGGGCCGGCTGCAGGAGATCCGCGATTTCTTCCTGCGGCAGCTCGCGGTGGCCATCGAGCGTGGCGAAGTCAGCCGCGGGCTCCCCGTCGAAGCTTGTGCCGATTCGCTGACCGGTGCGGTGATCAGCATCATGACCCTGGGCCGCGCGGGTGCGGACCGCCGCATGATCGACCACGTCGCCGAGAACGCAGTCGGCATCCTCATCGGACGATCTTGATCAACTGATCTTCAAATATAATTGATCGGTCGATCAGAATTTTACCGAAATGGGAGTGCTTCGACATGAGCGACGATCGCCGCAAGGCCGGCCTCGAGATCCTGGAGCATCTGTTCGGCGGGGAGCCGGCGGCCAACGAGGTCAGCCGGGAGATGATGACCCTGAGCACGGCGCACCTGTTCGGCGAGGTCTGGGCGCGCCCCGGCCTGTCGCTGCGCGACCGCGAGCTGATCACGGTGTCGGTCATCGCCGCCCTGGGCCGCGAGCGGCAGCTGCGGCTGCACCTGCGCGGCGCGCTCAACGCCGGCCTCAGCCGCGAGGAGCTGATCGAGGCGTTCATGCATCTGGCCTACTATGCGGGCTACCCCGCCGGCTTCACCGCGCTGGCGATCGCCAAGGAGGTGTTCGACGCCGTGGACGCCGAGGCGGCCGCTACCGGCTGAGCTGGACCACGAGCTCGGTGCTGTCGGAGACGCGGCGGGCCAGGATGCGCAGCATGGCGGTCTGCAGGGCCAGGAGGAGCTGCGGCTCCTCGGCGGCCATGCGGGCGACGTCGCCGCGGGTGATCCGGTCGGCGGTGACCGCGGTGTCGGCCACGGCCCAGGCGGTGCGCGGCCGGCGCAGGATGAAGGCGATCTCGCCCACGACCGTGCCCGGGCCGGCGGTCCGCAGCCGGATCCGCCCGCCCTCGGGCCCGTCGACCGCGATCGAGACCGAGCCGCTGCGCAGGATGTAGACGTCGTCCGACATGTCGCCCTGCGCGATCAGGGGCTCGCCGACCGCGAAGCTGCAGCGGCTGGCATAGCCCTGCAGGCGCTCGGGCGCGAAGGCGGCGAGCGGGTCGGCCGCGAAGGGTGCCGCGGCCTCGGCCAGGCCCGGGGCCACGGCCGTCCGCGCCAGCACCGCCTCTTCCAGCCATTCCAGCCCGCGGTCCAGGTCGGGCAGGACCCGCACCTGCGGCAGGTGCGGCCCGGCCACCCCCTCGAGCTCGCAGCAGCCGCGCCACGGCCGGCGGGACGCGGGTCAGGACGACGTGGAAGGCGTGCTGGTCGCCGAGCTCGACGATCTTGCGGAAATTGTGCCAGCCCGAGCTGTCGACGCCGCTCACCCGGCTGAAGTCCAGCAGCACCGCACCCAGCGGTGCGGCCTGCCCGTCCAGGGCGCGCCGCCGGATGCGGGCGTAGACGCGCCAGGCCGAGCCGAAGAACAGGAAGCCGCCGAGCTCCAGGATCAAGGTGGCGTCGCCTGCGCCGCGCAGCCGGTCGCGCTCGGCTTCGGGCCGCTCGACATGGCTGAAGCGGTAGCGGCCGGTGGTCTCGTGGCGGATCGCCGGCAGGCGGCTGCAGCTGACCACGAAGAACAGGAAGCCCAGGAGCAGGCCGAGCATGAAGCCGACGGCGAACCCGGCGAGGCTGACGCCGGCGACCACGGTCACCAGGATCGCCCGGTCGGCGGGGTTGAGGCGCAGCCATTGCAGGATCACCCACTCGCCGACGAACTCGAGCCCGACGAACACGATCAGCCCGCCGACCACGAAGGCCGGGACCCAGGCGAGCAGGTCGGGGCCGGCGAGCCAGCAGCCCAGCGTGACGAGGCTGGCGGTCACGCCGACCAGGCGGCAGACCGTCCTGGAGCGGTGCGCCATGATGGTCCCGGAGATGCTCATCACCGAGGTGAAGCCGCCCAGCGCGCCCGCGGCGGCATTGGCGAGCCCGAAGGTCTCCAGGGTCTGGTTCGGCTCGAGATGGCGGCCCAGCGCCAGCTCCAGGCTGGCGGCATCGGTGAGCAGGATGACGGCGAGGAACACGACCAGCATGGCCAGGGTCGGCGACGCCAGGAGGATGGCACTCCAGTCGACCGCGCCGAGCTGGGTCCAGATGAGGTGCTGGTCGATCGCGGCGGCGGGTGCCGCGGTGCTGCATCGTCCAGCTCTCGAGCGCCGGTGAATCCGCGGCTACCAGCCAGAACAGGACGGTGCCGAGCAGCACCATGCTCGGGATGTTGAGCACCGAGCGGTGGCGATAGTGCAGCACCCACAATGCCGTGCCGAACAGGGCGGTCGCCGCCAGCTTGGGCCAGACCTCGGGCCGGGCCAGCCCGCCCTCGGCGCGCAGGCCGGGCACGGCGAGCTCCAGGCCGCCGATCACGAGCAGCACGCCCAGGCCGCCGATCAGGCCGGCCACCACCGGGTAGGGCAGGTAGTGCATCAGGTAGCCCAGCCGTGCCCGGCCCATGCCGTAGAGCAGGGCGGCCGTGGCCAGGGTCACCAGTGCTATGGTGGCGAGCATGGTGGGGTAGAGCTGTGCCGGCGCCACCGCGGCCGCGAACTGCAGGCCGACGCCGCCGATCACCAGGGTGGCCTCGGGCGAGAGCACGCCCATGCTGCCGGGATAGCGCAAGGCCAGCGCGGCGACGATGCCGGCCACGGCCGAGCTGAGGAGCCCCAGGCTCAGCGCGGGCCCGAGATGGACGCCGAGCGGCCCGGGAAAGGCCAGGCCGACATAGGACACGGCATAGACCGTCTGCAGCAGACCGCACACCAGCCCGACGCCCAAGGCACCGGCGAGTGCCGCCGCGCGCGACTGTCCCGCCGGCAGCAGCTCCGGCCAGATGCTTGGTCGTGAGGCGATGATGGCCCTGCCCCGGTGTCTTGACGCTTCTCTCGGCGCCGGGGACGGTAGCCGCTTCCCGGGCGGCGGGCCAGCAGCGTCGCGCCGGAGCCGGAGCAGCATCTTGATGGCGAGCACGCGCGGCGAGGCACCTTGACGTGGCGGGGGTGACCGCATGGCCGCCGCCCTACGACCGCCGCAGCCTGCTCGCCGTCGGAGCACTGGCGGCGGCACTGCTGCTGCCGCCGGTGGTGGCCTACGAGCCGGTGTGGGAGATCGCCTCCGGGCTGGGCTATGCCGCCTGTGCTGCCGCCATCGCCGTGTTCGCCGTACCGCCAGCACCCCGGCCGAACCTCACCTCCTACCGTTTCAGCGTACATCGCGTCGCCGGCAACGCGCTGGTGGCGCTGGTCCTGGCGCATGTCGCGGTCATGGTGGCACTCGACCCGTTCCTGCTCGACTATCTCGGCTGGATGATGCCCCTGCACGTGCTGCTGGGCGTGGCGGCACTCCTCGCCCTGCTGGTGGCGGCCGCCACGCGCGAGCCCTGGATCCGCCGCCGCCTGCCCCTGCCCGCGGGCGCGCGTCTCCACGCCTGGAGCGGGATCGCGGGCGGCGTCCTGCTGGCGGCACACGTGCTCATGTCCTCCTCGCGCCTGACCGCATCCTGGCGCACGGCCGTGCTCGCGGCCGCCCTGGCGCTGCCGCCCCTGGTGGCGGCCGCGGGTGTCCTCGGCCGCCGCACCGCCCTGCCCCGCGCCGAGCCTGCCACCGCGGCCGGCGCCGGCCGCACCCTGCTCATCGCACTCCTGGCCTTCCTGGTCCTGATGGTGGCGGTGCCGGCCCTGGTCGCCGGCCTGCGCGGCTGAGCGATGCGCCTGGCCGCTCCTCCTGGCGCTGGCGGCAGCGACGACGGCACTGCTGGCCTGGGGCTCGGCGACCCGCCTGGAGGTGATCGCGAGGCGGCCGCTGCTCGACACGGGCTTCGACCACGGGCGGCATCGCACCGCGAACTGCGTCGCCTGCCACCACAACTTCGCCGAGCGCGGGCTCGGCCCCAAGCCCTGCTATGCCTGCCACAAGGCCTGGGGCACCACCGAGCTGCGCCGGATCGACACCGTGTTCCACGCCTTCTGCACCGACTGCCACCGGCGCGAGGCCGCGGCGGGCAAGGCCGCGGGGCCGGTCAAGTCCTGTGCCGCCTGTCACCGCGCCCCCGACGCCACCCGGCTGCCCGTCCGCCGGGGCTAGAATGGATCCCGCATGCGCCGCTTCCCGCCCGAACGGATCGTCTGCCTGACCGAGGAGACCGTGGAGACGCTCTACCTCCTGGGCGAGGAGGAGCGCATCGTCGGCGTCTCGGGCTATGCCGTCCGGCCGCCCAGGGTCCGGCGCGAGAAGCCGCGCGTGTCGGCCTTCACCTCGGCGGACCTGCCCAAGATCCTGGCGCTGCGGCCGGACCTGGTCCTGGCCTTCTCCGACCTGCAGGCCACGATCGCGGCCGACCTCGCCCGGGCCGGGCTTGCCGTGCACCTGTTCAACCAGCGCGACCTCGCCGGCATCTTCGCCATGATCCGCACGGTGGGTGCACTGGTCGGGGCGTCGGCGAAGGCGGACGAGCTCGCGGCCGGGCTGGAGGCGCGGGTGGCGGCGGTGGCGCGCGCGGCGGGGCCGGGCGGGCCACGGGTCTACTTCGAGGAGTGGGACGAGCCCATGATCGCCGGCATCGGCTGGGTGTCGGAGCTGATCGAGGTCGCGGGCGGCAGGGACGTGTTCGCGCAGCTGCGCGGCGCGCAGGCGGCCAAGGACCGGATCGTGACCGGCGAGGCGGTGATCGCGGCGGCCCCGGAGGTCATCCTGGCCTCCTGGTGCGGGAAGAAGGTGGTGCCGGCACGGATCGCGGCACGGCCGGGCTGGGACGCGATCCCCGCGGTGCGGACGGGCCGGATCGTCGAGATCAAGTCGCCCCTGATCCTGCAGCCCGGCCCGGCGGCGCTGACCGACGGGCTGGACGCGATCCGCGCCGCGCTGGCCTGAGCCTCAGCGCTCGAAGTCCAGGCCCATCTCGCGGTAGCGCTCGGGATCGTCGAGCCAGTTCTCGCGCACCTTGACGAACAGGAACAGGTGCACGCGCTTTTCCAGGATCCGCTCGAGCTCGTGGCGCGATGCCTCGCCCAGCGCCTTGAGCTGCTGGCCCTTCTTGCCGATCAGGATCGGTTTCTGGCTGTCGCGCAGGACGTAGATGGTCTGGTCGATGCGGACCTCGCGGCCGTCCTCGGATCTCCGCCCAGCCCTCGGTCTCGACCGTGATGCTGTAGGGCAGCTCCTGGTGCAGGCGGTGGAAGATCTGCTCGCGGGTGATCTCGGCGGCCAGGGTCCGGTCGGAGAGGTCGGAGAGCTGGTCCTCGGGGAACAGCCACGGACCGGCCGGCAGCTCGCGCGCCACGGCCGCCAGCAGCTCGTCGCAGCCCTCGCCGTTCAGGGCGGAGACGATGAAGGTCTCGGCGAAGGGGAAGTCCTGGTTGGCGGCGGCGATGAGCGGCAGCGCGCGCTCGGGGGCGGTCATGTCGATCTTGTTGATGACCAGGAAGGCACGGCGCTTCTCGCGCTGGAGCTGGCGCAGCGCCAGCTGGGCGTTGGCGTCCAGCCCCTTCTTGGCGTCCAGCACCAGCAGGACCAGGTCGGCGTCGGCGATGCCGGCCGAGGCGGCCTTGACCATGGCGGTCTCGAGCCGCCGCTTGGGCGCGAAGATGCCGGGCGTGTCGACGAACAGGACCTGCGCCTGGCCCACCAGCGTGATGCCGATCACCCGCCGCCGGGTGGTCTGCACCTTGGGCGAGACGATCGAGACCTTGGTCCCGACCAGGCGGTTGAGCAGGGTCGACTTGCCGACGTTGGGCGCCCCGACGATCGCCACGAACCCGGCACGCGTGGGCTCAGCCTCGGGCATGGTCATCGGCGTCGATCCGTTCCAGCATGAGGGCGGCGGCGGCCCGCTCCGCCGACCGCTTGGTCGCACCCGCCGCGGTCTGCGGCGGGCGTCCGGCAAGCGTCACCTCGACCGTGAAGGTGGTGGCGTGGGCCGGTCCCAGGGCGGAGACCACCCGGTAGACCGGCGCTGCGAGGCCGCGCGCATGCGCCCATTCCTGCAGCGCCATCTTGGCGTCGCGCGGCGGCACCTGCACCTTCTCGACCAGCGGCGCCCAGTGGCGCGTCACGAACGTCTGTGCTGCCGCGAAGCCGCCGTCGAGGTAGATGGCCCCGATCACGGCCTCGCAGCAGTCGGCCAGGATCGCCGGCCGGACCGTGCCGGCCTCGCTGGCCGAGGTGCGCAGCCACCGGCCGAGGTCGAGCCCGGTCGCGACCGCGGTCAGGCTCTCGCGGCGCACCAGCGCCACCAGCCGATGGGTGAGCGCACCTTCCGCGTCCGTGGGGAAGCGCGCCAGCAGCAGGTGGGCGACGACCAGGCCCAGCACGCGGTCGCCCAGGAACTCGAGGCGCTCGTAGGTGCGGTGGCCGGCGCCGGAGCCGCCGAGCACGCTGCCATGGGTCAGCGCCTCCTCCAGGAGGTGCGGTTCGGCAAACCGGTGGCCGAGCCGGTCCTCGAGGTCACCCAGATCGGGTGGCGCTGCGCGTTGCCGGGCGCGACGCGGGCGCACCGCCGCTAATGGATCAGGTTGAGCAGGCGGCCGTAGCGGATGCCGAAGGGCCAGGTCCAGGGCTGCCAGAACCGGGCCTCGCCGTTGACCGAGAAGAACAGCAGCTCGGCGCGGCCGATCAGGTTCTCGACCGGGATGTAGCCGACATGCGCGACCCGGCTGTCTTGCGAGTTGTCGCGGTTGTCGCCCATGGCGAAGACGTGGTCGGGCGGCACGACATAGACCCCGGTATTGTCCAGGCCGCCGGTGCTGGTGCGGTCGAGGATCAGGTGCTCGCGGCCGTTGGGCAGCAGCTCGGCCAGCATCGGCACCGGAAACGGCCGCCCGCCATCGTCCTCGTCGAACTCGCCGACCTGCCGGAGCTGGACCGGGGCGTCGTTGATGTAGAGCAGGCCGTTGCGGACCTGGATCCGGTCGCCCGGCAGCCCGACCACCCGCTTGATGTAGTCGGTCTTGTTGTCGCTGGGCAGCTTGAACACGACCACGTCGCCGCGCTCGGGCAGCCGCCCGATGATCCGGCCCGAGAACAGCGGCAGGCCGAGCGGCAGCGAGTAGCGGCTGTAGCCGTAGGCGAACTTGGACACGAACAGGTAGTCGCCCACCAGCAGGGTCGGCTTCATCGAGCCCGAGGGGATGTTGAACGGCTCGAACAGGAAGGTCCGCACCGTGAGCGCGATCAGGACCGCGTAGACCAGCGTCTTGAGGGTCTCGCGCAGCCCCCCGCTCTTGTGTTCTGGCATCGCCAACGACTCGCGCATGATCTCACATGTGTCCGATGGAAATACGCAAGCGCCCTGAGAGGCAATGCCGGCCGCCGATGCGTCGCTGCGCGCCGGGGTCGGCACCGCCTGCCCCGGGCGTGGCGCAAGCTAGCGGAGGGGGGCGGTCAGGTAAAGGCGAGCCGGATGCCGCCCGGCTCACGAGGCGGGCAGGGCGGTGATGATCACGATCGCCTGCGCCAGGGGCGGCTCGTCGGTGAGGCTGACGTCGATCACCGCGCGCATCCCGGCCGGCGTGATCGCGGCGAGGCGGCCGGCGGCACCGCCGGTCAGCGCCAGGGTCGGCTTGCCGCCGGGCAGGTTGACCACGCCGATGTCGCGCCAGAACACGCCGGCGCGAAAGCCCGTGCCCAGCGCCTTGGCCAGGGCCTCCTTGGCGGCGTAGCGGCGGGCATAGGAATGCGCACGGTTGGCGCGGCGGTCGGATTTCTCGCGCTCGAGCGGCGTGAACACGCGCATGACGAAGCGGTCGCCGAAGCGCTCCAGCGTGCGTTCGATGCGGCGGATGTCGATCAGGTCGCTGCCGAGGCCGATGATCATGGGCGGTCGGCGGTGGCTCCATGCTGCGGCCGCAGCCATGCCACGTTCCCGCCCCACCGTCGAGGGAGGCGGCGGGCCTCAGCTGCGCACGCGCGGCACCCGCCGGAACGCGATCGCCTCGGCGATGTGCGGCTTGCGGATCGTCTCGCTGCCGTCGAGGTCGGCGATCGTGCGCGCCACCCGCAGCACCCGGTGATAGCCGCGGGCACTGAGATGCAGCTGCTGCGCGGCGCGGCGCAGCAGGGCCATGGCCGGCTCGTCGCCCACCGCGACCCGCTCGAGGAGCTCGCCGTCGGCCTCGGCGTTGGTCCGCAGGCGTGGCTGGCCGGCGGCGGCGAAGCGCTCGGCCTGCAGCAGCCGCGCGGCCGCGACCCGGGCGGCGACCTCGGCACTGCCCTCGCGCGGCGGCGGCAGCGTCATGTCGGCGAGGCTGAGGGCCGGCACCTCGACATGCAGGTCGATGCGGTCGAGCAACGGCCCGGAGATGCGCGCCTGGTAGTCGGCCCCGCAGCGCGGTGCGCGCGGGCAGGCCAGCATCGGGTCGTCGAGATGGCCGCAGCGGCAGGGGTTCATGGCCGCCACGAGCTGGAACCGTGCCGGATAGGTGACGTGGGCCTGGGCGCGGGCCACGGTGATCCGCCCGGCCTCCAGCGGCTGGCGCAGCGATTCCAGCACCGCCGCGCGCGAACTCGGGCAGCTCGTCCAGGAACAGCACGCCCAGATGCGCCAGCGAGATCTCGCCCGGCCGCGCCTGGCTGCCGCCGCCGACCAGGGCCGCCATCGAGGCCGCGTGGTGCGGGCTGCGGAACGGGCGCCGGCGCGACAGCCGGCCGCCGTCGAGACGCCCGCCGACGCTGGCGATCATGCTGACCTCCAGCACCTCGGCCGGGTCCAGCGGCGGCAGCACGCCCGAGCAGCCGGGCGGCGAGCATCGACTTGCCGGCACCGGGCGGGCCCACCAGCATCAGGTTGTGGGCGCCGGCGGCGGCGATCTCGAGTGCCCGCTTGGCGGTCTCCTGGCCCTTGACGTCGCGCAGGTCGGGATAGGGTGCGTCGTCCTCGGCCATGGCCGGCTCGGGCGGGGCCAGCGAGCTGCGTGCCGCGGGCGTGGTTGATCAGGGCCAGGAGGCTGGGGGCGGCCAGGATCTCGACCTGGTCCTTGAGCCAGGCCGCCTCGGCGCCGCAGGCGGCGGGGCAGATCAGGCCCAGGCCCGCGCTCGGCCGCCGCCACCGCCGCCGGCAGCACGCCGGCGACCGCACGGATGCCGCCGTCCAGTGCCAGCTCGCCCAGCGCCAGGTGGCGCTCGACGGTGTCGACCGGCAGCACGCCCATGACGATCAGCACGCCCAGTGCGATCGGCAGGTCGAAGTGGCTGCCCTCCTTGGCGAGGTCGGCCGGCGCCAGGTTGACGATGATGCGGCGCGGCGGCAGGGCCAGGCCCATGGCGCCCAGGGCCGCGCGCACCCGCTCGCGGCTCTCCGCCACCGCCTTGTCCGGCAGGCCGACGATGGCGAAGCTCGGCAGGCCGCTGGCGAGCTGCACCTCGACGTCGACCTCGGCGATCTCCAGGCCGAGGAAGGCCAGGGTGCGGACGCGCGCGGTGGTGAGGGAGGTGGTGGAGCCGGCCATGGCGCATCGCCCCGTCTTGGTCCGGGAGAGCGTACATAAGGTTGATGATCAGTCAAAGAAATCGTCTTATGGTTGATGAACCACGCCGATCCGGGCGCCGGCGGGGAACTGGTCCGGGCGGTTCGGGTTATCCCCCGTCAGTATCGACAAGGCGGAGGACGAGATGGCCGGCGAACTGGATGGACGGCGGGTGGCGGTGCTCGCGACCGACGGCTTCGAGCAGATCGAGCTCACCGAGCCCGTGGCGGCATTGCAGCGCGCCGGTGCCCAGGTCGAGATCGTGGCGCCCAAGGAGGGCCAGATCCAGGGCTGGAACCACCACGACCGCGGCGATGCCGTGCCGGTCGACCGCGTGCTCGACCAGGCCGACCCCGACGACTACGACGCGCTGGTGCTGCCCGGCGGCGTGATCAGCCCCGACGCGCTGCGCCTGGTGCCGGAGGCCATCGACTTCGTGCGTGCCTTCGTGCGGTCGGGCAAGCCGGTCTCGGCCATCTGCCACGGGCCCTGGACGCTGATCGACGCCGGGGGCGTGGCCGGGCGGCGGATGACCAGCTGGCCGTCGCTGCGCGCCGACCTGACCAATGCCGGTGCCGAGTGGGTCGACGAGGCGGTGGTCACCGACCGCGGGCTGGTCACCTCGCGCAAGCCCGACGACCTGCCCGACTTCTGCAACAAGATGATCGAGGAGATCGCCGAGGGCCGCCACGCGACCCGGGCGGCGGCGTAGCCGGTCAGGCGGGCGAGGAGCCGGGTGCAGCACCGCGGGCGTCGAGGCCGCGCGAGCCCGGCTTGACCGCCGGGATCGCCGCGAGCTCGGGCGGCACCTTGTGCTGGGCGTAGGTCGGCAGGTCGAGCGTGGCCAGGCAGTGCAGCGGCACGCCGAGCTCGGCCTTGCCGGCGCTGCGGTCGACCAGGCAGGCCACCGCCACGACCTCGCCGCCGACGCGCGGCACAGCAGGCGATGCACTCGCGGGTCGACAGGCCCGTGGTGATCACGTCCTCGGCCACGACGATGCGGCTGCCCGGCGGGATCTCGAAGCCGCGGCGCAGCGTGAAGCTGCCCTCGACCCGCTCGACGAAGATCGAGGTGCAGCCGAGCTGGCGGGCCAGCTCGTAGCCGAGCACGATCCCGCCCAGGGCCGGCGCCACCACGATGTCGGCGCGCGCAGGCGCCACCCGCGGTACCAGGGCTGCCACCAGGCGGCCGGCGCGCGCGGGCTCCATCAGGACGCGCGCGCACTGCAGGTAGAAGGGGCTGTGCAGGCCCGAGGTGAGGACGAAATGGCCGGTGAGCAGGGCACCCGCCGCGCGGAACTCCTCCAGGACCTCGGCCTCGCTGATGTCGCTCATGATCCTATCCGAGGTTCCGTTCGACCGAGGTGACGCAGCTGGTGGCCCGCAGGGCCGCCTGCACCCGCTGCAGCTGGTCGACCGACGTCGACCTCGACGTCGAGCAGGAGCTCGTAGATGTCGGGCGTGCGGCGGCCGATCTTGAGATCGACGATGTTGGCCCCCTGCTTGCCGACGACCGTGCTGATCGAGCCCAGCGAGCCCGGCCGGTTCATCGTGGTGACGCTCAGGCGGGCGGACACCTTGGGCAGCGCCTCGGCCTCGTTCCAGCCCAGGCTGAGCAGGCGGCTCTCGGCCAGCTTGGTCCGGGTCAGGACCGAGCACTCGGCGCGGTGGACGCTCACCGGGCGGCCGGTCCGGATCAGGCCGACGATCGGCGTCGCCGGGCACCGGGCGGCAGCAGCCGGCGAAGTGGAAGGCGATCCCGGGCGCCAGGCCGACCAGGGGGGTGCCGCCGACCGCGGGTGCTACGGTGGGCCGGCGCAGCGGGATCGGCAGCGGCAGCTCGAGATCGCCCTTGCGCGTCTCGCTGCGCTTGAGCTCGGGGTGGAGCGCCTCCAGCACCGCGCGCGGTGCGATCGCCCCGTCGCTGACCGCGGCCAGCAGATCCTCGAGCGATTTCTGGTGCAACGGCTCGAGCGGCCTTCTCGAGCGCCTTGTCGTTGACCGACACCTGCTCCTGCCGTGCGGCCTTGGCCAGGAGCTCGCGGCCGTGGACCAGATGGTCCTCGCGCTGGCGCAGCCGCAGGTAGCGCCGGATCCGGGCGCGCGCCTTGCCGGTGACGACGAACCGCTCCCATTCCGGCGAGGGCGTGCCGCTGCGGCTGGTGATGATCTCGACCTGGTCGCCGTTCTGCAGCGGCGTGCGCAGCTGGACCATGCGGCCGTCGATCTTGGCCCCGACGCAGCGGTCGCCGACCTGCGAATGGACGGCGTAGGCGAAGTCGATCGGCGTGGCGCCGCGCGGCAGGGCGATCAGGTCGCCCTTGGGCGTGAAGCAGAACACCTGGTCCGGAACATCTCGAGCTTGGTGTTCTCGAGGAAGTCCTCGGGATCGGCGGCGTGCTCGAGGATGTCGAGCAGCTCGCGGATCCAGCGGTACTGCTTGCCCTCGGTGATCCGGCGCATCCTGCTTGTAGGCCCAGTGCGCGGCCACGCCGAGCTCGGCCACCTCGTGCATGTCGGCGGGTGCGGATCTGCACCTCGATCTTGCGCCGCTCGGGCCCGATGATCGTGGTGTGCAGCGAGCGGTAGCCGTTGGGCTTGGGCGTGCTGATGAAGTCTTTGAAGCGGCCCGGCAGCATGTGATAGGCGCCGTGGACCACGCCCGAGCGCCGCGTAGCAGTCGGCCAGCGTGTCGACATGGACGCGAAACGCCATGATGTCGGAGAGCTGCTCGAAGCTGACGTTCTTGCGCTCCATCTTGCGCCAGATCGAGTAGGGCGTCTTCTCGCGCCCGGGATCTCGGCCTCGATGCCGGCCGCGCGCAGGATCTGGGTGAGCTCGGCGACGATCCGGTCGACCAGGTCGACGTCGCCCTGGCGCAGGTGGCGCAGCCGGTGCAGGACGCTCTCGCGCGCGTCGGGCCGCAGCTCGGCGAAGGCCAGGTCCTCGAGCTCGGCCTTGAGGCCCTCCATGCCGATGCGCTCGGCCAGCGGGGCGTAGATCTCCATCGTCTCGGCGGCGATGCGCCGCCGCTTGTCCGGGTTCTTGATGAAGTGCAGCGTGCGCATGTTGTGCAGCCGGTCGGCCAGCTTCACCAGCAGCACCCGGATGTCCTCGGACATCGCGAGCAGCAGCTTGCGGAAGTTCTCGGCCTGGGCGGTGTGCGCGGACTGCAGCTCGAGCCGGTTGAGCTTGGTGACGCCGTCGACCAGCCGCGCCACCGTCCGCCCGAACAGCCGCTCGATCTCCTCGAGCGTGGCCCCGGTGTCCTCGACCGTGTCGTGCAGCAGGGCGGTGGCGATCGAGGCGCTGTCCAGCTTGAAGCCGGTCAGGATGCCCGCGACCTCGACCGGATGGTGGAAGTAGGGGTCGCCGGACGCGCGCAGCTGCGAGCCGTGCGCCTTCATGGCGAAGACGTAGGCGCGGTTGAGCAGGTCCTCGTCGGCGTCCGGGTCGTAGGCCCGGACCCGCTCGACCAGTTCGTACTGGCGGATGACCGGCCGGCGGGGCGGACGCTGGACGGCCGCCACGGGCGGCGGCACCAGGGCCGGCCCGTTGGCCTCGATCACCAGCTCCGCGGTGTCCCCCATCAGCCCCTTCCAGCGATTCCGGCCCGCTCCGGCCGGCGGATCAGTCCTCGTCGGCGACGTTGAACTCGCTGTAGCTCACGCCCTCCGGCATCGGCGCCACGATCCCGGCCTCCTGCGGCGGGATCAGCGCCTCGAGCTCCTCGGCGAGATCCATGGGCGTCTCGGGCTCGAGGTCGACATGCCGGCGCAGGCCGTGGATCAGCTCGTAGCGCAGATGGTCGAGGTCGATCGTGCTGTCGGCGATCTCGCGCAGCGCGACCACGGGGTTCTTGTCGTTGTCGCGGTCGAGCGAGAGCTGGGCGCCGGCCGAGATGTCGCGGGCGCGCTGGGCCGCGAGCATGACCAGCTCGAAGCGGCTCGGCACGCGCAGGACGCAGTCTTCGACGGTGATGCGGGCCATTCGGTCGGAGACTCCGGAAGCGGGAACGTCTATGCCTGCGCCGGGTTTATCCGATGTCGCCGGTGCAGGCAAATTCGGCGGCGGCGCGCAGCCGCGCGCGGCAAGCGCTCATGGAGATGGCGGCTCGGCGGCCTGGGAACAAGGCGGGGCGCCGGATCTGGAATCTTCGAGATTGCCCCGTTGCCCAGCCTGCTCAATCAGAAGCCTAACAGCGGACCATACGCCTAACTTAACTTGCGAAGTCCGGGCGCAGGGCCTACCCTCACCTAGTCCATATGGATTATCTCGCCGGAGTTTCTCGTGATGGCTCTAGCTGCCCCTGAGCGGCTATTTCACCCGGACGACCGGGTCGCCGTGTTCATCGACGGTGCCAACCTCTACCAGGCCGCCAAGGCGCTGGGGTTCGACATCGACTACAAGCGCCTGCTGCAGACCCTCGCCAACGATTGCCGCTTCCTGCGCGCCTACTATTACACGGCGCTGCTCGACGAGCAGGAATATTCGCCGATCCGACCGCTGGTCGATTGGCTCGACTACAACGGCTACACGATGGTGACCAAGCCGTTGAAGGAGTTCACCCAGGCGACCGGCCGGCGCAAGTACAAGGGCAACATGGACGTCGAGATCACCGTCGACGTCATGGAGATCAGCGCCCGCGTCGACCACGTCGTGCTCGTCTCCGGCGACGGCGACTTCCGCCGTCTGGTCGAGGCGGTGCAGCGGCGCGGCGTGCGGGTCACCGTGGTCAGCACCATCCGCACCCAGCCGCCGATGGTGGCCGACGAGCTGCGGCGCCAGGCCGACTTCTTCCTCGACCTGGCCGAGCTGCAGGGCCGCGTCGCGCGCGAGTACCAGGCGCGGCACGACGACACCGCGCGCGGCCGGGCGCTGCCGCAGGACGACGACGAGGACGCGGAGTTCGACGACGAGCGGGGCTGAGCGCGAGCGCGCCGGCGCCCGAGCCGGACTGCGGCCTCTGCCCGAGGCTGCACGCGTTCCGCCGGGCGAACCGGGCGGCACAGCCCGGCTGGTTCAACGCTCCGGTGCCGGCCTTCGGCGATCCCGCCGCCCGGCTGGTCGTGATCGGCCTGGCCCCGGGCCTGCGGGGTGCGAACCGGACCGGCCGGCCGTTCACCGGCGACTTCGCCGGGGAGGTGCTCTACCCGGCCCTGCTGCGCCACGGCTTCGCCCGCGGCCGCTACGGTGCGGACCCGGGGGACGGGTTCGCGCTGGTCGGCTGCCGGATCGCCAACGCCGTGCGCTGCGTGCCGCCGGAGAACCGGCCGACGCCGGCCGAGATCGCCACCTGCCGCCGCTTCCTGGAAGCCGAGATCGCCGGGCCCGGAGCACCGCGAGCACTGCTGGCGCTCGGGCGCATCGCCCACGATTCGGCGCTGCGCTGCCTGGGGCTGCGGCTGGCCGCGTACCCCTTCGCGCACGGGGCCTGGCACCGGCTGCCGGACGGCCGCATCCTGGCGGCGAGCTTCCACACCTCGCGCTACAACGTGAACACCGGCCGGCTGACCGAGGCGATGTTCGACGCGGTCGTGGCCCGCCTCGCCGCGGCGCTGGCGGGGGAGCCGGCCGCCGCGGTCAGCGCGTGACCTCGGCGAAGAAGGTGCGGATCGCGTCCAGCACCCGGTCGCGGATCTCGTCGCGCTCCATCAGCAGCTCGTGCCGCGCCGCCGGCAAAGACCTGCAGCCGGCCGTGCGGCAGGCGGCGCACCGCCGCCGCCTGCGCCCGGTTGCTGACGATGCGCTCGACCCCGGCCTGGCAGACCAGGATCGGCGTGGGAATGGCCTCGAGATAGCCCGGCCGCCGGGTCAGCTGCAGCGAGCGCAGGGCCGCACCCAGCCAGCCATAGGTGACCCCGCCCAGGGCGAGCTCGGGCGTGGCGGCGACGTGGCGGCGCAGCAGCGCGTGGCGCTCGGGCGAGGAGGTCAGCCGGTTGCGCGCGAACACGTAGCGCTCGAGCATGAAGTCGCGCTGGCCCGGCGCGTAGCGCCAGGCACCGCCGAGCCGGATCGCGGCGTCGCACAGCAGGCGTGCCACCGGCTCGGGCGTGGGTGCGAGGCGGATCCCGAACATCGGCGCCACCATGGCGGCGGCGGCGAAGCGGTCGGGATGGGCGTGCAGGTAGCGCAGGGCGATGTGCCCGCCCATGGAGTGGGACAGGATGAGATGGGGTGCCGGCAGGCGCAGTGCCTCGATCCGCGCCCGGACCGCGTCGAGATCGGCCAGGTAGTCCTCGACCTGGGCGACATGGCCGCGATGGCGGTAGGCCAGGAAGCGGTCCGAGCCGCCCTGGCCGCGCCAGTCCAGGATCGCCGCGGCGTAGCCCCAGCCCTGCACCGCGGCCAGGGTCTCGCCATACTTCTCGATGAACTCCGCCCGCCCGGGCAGGACCACCACCGTACCGCGCGCGGCCCCGGCCGGCGGCGCCAGATGGCCCAGCCGGACGCGCATGCCCGCCACCTCGACCCGCTCCAGCTCCAAAGCCAGCAGGGCGTCGGTCGGCGGTGATTCCGGGCCGGGAGCCGGTGCGTCCATGCTGCCTCCGCGAGCCGCCGGCGCGGCGTCGGACGGTTAGGCCGCACCCACGTCCGGCCGTCAACCGTCCCCGGGCGCCCCGGCCGGCGGTGCCGGGCCGGCGGGCTCGCCGCCCGTGCCGCGCAGGAGGACGATCGAGATCCGCCGGTTGCGCGGGTCGTCCGGGCGGTCGGGCAGGAGGGGCTCGGCGTCGGCACGGCCGACGACCTCGGCCACGCGCGCAGGTTCGAGCCCGGCCGCGACCAGGGCCTGCCGGGTGGCGTTGGCGCGGTCGGCGGACAGGCGCCAATTGTCCCGGCCGGAGCCGGGCGCGAAGGGCAGCGAATCGGTGTGGCCGCGCAGGGAGAGCCGGTTGCCGGTGCCGGCGACCGCGGCCGCCACCACGGCCAGGAGCTGGCGGGTGTGCGGGTACATGGCGTCGCTGCCGACGGGGAACATCGGCAGCTGCTCGCGGTCGAGGAGCTGCACGCGCAGCCCCTCGGGCGCCTCCTCGACCAGCAGGCTGTCCTTGAAGCCGCGCAGGCCGGGCTCGACCTGCAGTGCGGCCAGGATCTCGGCCTTGGCCCGGGCGAACTCGGCCTGCTCGCGCACGCCCGTCGGCCTCGCCCGCCGATCCGGCCGAGAGCGGCACCGCGGCGACGGCGTCGCCCGACGGGATGCCGGCCTCGAGCACCTCGTCGGTCTCGGTGCGGCTGGGCAGCTCGGGCGGTCGGTCGAAGGGCGAGGTCGGCAAGGGCGGCACGGAGGTCGGCGTCACGGTCATCCCGTCCAGCACGCCGCCGACGCCGCCGGGCGGGCCGATGTTGACCGTGGCGTCGCTGAAGAAGTCGGCGAGGCCCTTCTTGGTCTCGTCGCTGGCGCTGCTGATCAGCCAGAGGAGCAGGAAGAAGGCCATCATCGCGGTGACGAAGTCGGCGTAGGCGACCTTCCAGGCACCGCCGTGATGGCCGTGGCCGCCGGCGACCACGGTCCGCCGGATGATGATCGGGCGGGCCTCGCGGCTCATGCCGCCGCCAGGGGATCGCTGGGCATGGTCCCCAGGACCTCGTCCATGGCGTGGAAGCTGGGCTGGAGGGTGGTGGGCACGTTGCCGCGCGCGAGCTCGACCACGATCGGCGCGGAATGGCCCTGGAGGTAGGCCACGAGGCAGTCACGGATGATGGCGTAGAACTGCGCGTCCTCCTCGTAGGTCTGGTTCATCTTGGCGGCGATCGGGCCGATGAAGCCGTAGGCGATGTAGACGCCGAGGAAGGTGCCGACGAGGGCGCCGCCGATCATCCCGCCCAGCACCTCGACCGGCTCGTTGATCGAGGCCATGGTCTTCACCACGCCCAGCACCGCGGCCACGATCCCGAGTGCCGGCGCGGAGTCGGCGATGCTCTGCAGGGCGCCGGCGCGGGCGTGGAGCTCGGCATGGTGCTTCTTGAGCTGGCGCTGCATGCAGTCCTCGACCTGGTAGGGGTCGTCCATGCTCATGGTCAGCATGCGCAGCGTGTCGGTCATGAACTCCAGCGCGAAATGGTCTTTCTGGATCTTGGGGTAGCGGCCGAACAGGGCGCTCTCGTGCGGGTTGTCGATGTGCGGCTCGAGCGCCAGGACACCCTTGGTCTTGAGCAGCTTGACGACCATGAACATCAGGCAGAGCAGGTCGCGGTAGTCGTCCTTGTGCCAGTGCGGGCCGGCGACGACGCGCTTGGTGTCGGCCAGCGCACCCTTCACCACGTCGCCCTTGTTGGCGATCAGGAAGGTCCCGGCGGCGGCACCGCCGATCATCATCAGCTCGAACGGCAGTGCCTTGAGGATGATGCCGAACTTGCCGCCGGCCAGCAGGTAGCCGCCGAACACCATGCCGATGACGAGAACGACTCCGACGATCGCGAGCATCGATGGCCCCGGCAGACGCGCCAGGGCCCTGCTCTAGTCGAGCGGCGTTAACAACCGGTAAGCCTGCGACCGCAGCGGCCCTATTTCGGCCGCATCAGCCGCAGCTTCTCGCGGTTCCAGTCGCGCTCCTTGATCGCCTGGCGCTTGTCGTGGAGCTTCTTGCCCTTGGCGAGACCGATCTCGACCTTGGCCCAGCCGCGCGGCGTGAAGTAGAGCGAGAGCGGCACCAGCGTCATGCCCTCGCGCCGGACCGCGCCGAACAGCTTGTCCACCTCGCGCCGGCGCAGCATCAGCTTGCGCGGTCGCCTCACCTCGTGGTTGAAGCGGTTGCCGCCGTGAAACTCGGGGATGTAGGCGTTGAACAGCCACAGCTCGCCCTGCATCTCGCCGGCATGGGCCTCGCTGATCGTGGCCCTGCCCTCGCGGAGCGACTTCACCTCGGTGCCGCTGAGCACGAGCCCGGCCTCGATCCGCTCCTCGACCGCGTAGTCGTGGAAGGCCTTGCGATTCTGCGCCACCACCTTGCGCTCGCCGGGCTCGCGCGCCATCGGCGTTCAGTTCGCGAGGCCGACCGCGACCAGGGCCGCGTCGACCTCGGCCCGGCCGCGCTCGGAGAGCGGGACCAGCGGCAGGCGGACCTCGTCGCCGCAGCGGCCGAGACGGCTCAGCGCGTACTTGGCCGGCGCGGGATTGGTCTCGCAGAACAGGGCCCGGTGCAGCGGCATCAGCCGGCGATGCATGCGCCAGCGCCTCGTCCGGCCGGCCGGCGCGCCACGCGTCGTGCATGCCGGCGCACAGGCGCGGCGCCACGTTGGCGGTGACCGAGATGCAGCCGTGGCCGCCATGCGCCAGGAACGCCAGCGGCGTTGGCGTCCTCGCCGGACAGCTGGCGGAACTCCGGGCCGCAGGCGGCGTGGGTGAGCAGCGGCCGGACGATGTCGGCGGTGGAATCCTTGACGCCCACGATGTTGGGCAGCCGGGCGAGGCGGCCCATGGTCTCGGGCGTCATGTCGACCACGCGAGCGGCCGGGGATGTTGTAGATGATCAAGCGGCAGGTCGACCGCGTCGTGGATGGCACGGTAGTGGGCGTAGAGCCCTTCCTGGGTCGGCTTGTTGTAGTAGGGCGTCACGACCAGGGCGGCGTCGGCGCCGGCACGCTTGGCGTGGCGGGTGAGGCTGATCGCCTCCTCGGTCGAGTTCGAGCCGGTGCCGGCGATCACCGGCACGCGCCCGCCCGCGGCCTCCACGCAGAGCTCGATCACCCGCTCGTGCTCGGGATGGCTCAAGGTCGGGCTCTCGCCGGTGGTGCCCACCGGCACGAAGCCATGCGTACCCTCGGCCAGGTGCCAGGCCACCAGATCCTGGAATGCCGCCTCGTCGAGCGCACCATGGCGAAATGGCGTCACGAGCGCGACAATCGAGCCATGGAACATGCAGTTCGGCCTTCCGGATCTTAGGTCGGAATTAGTAGAGTGCCCTCATAACCGCACGAGGCGGGAGCGACAAGCGCCGCCCCGTGCGGTTGTGGTCGTGGCCTCGCCCGACGAGGAGTGCTGCGTGTGTAAGGACCGCCCACGGGCCCGGGGTTGCCGCCTCGGGTCGCGGCTCGCGATGGCTGCGCTCGTGGCCCTGCTGGCCGCGCCGCTCGACCCCGCCGGCGTCGCGGCCGACGACGGGCGCTCGAACCTCGAGCGCCTGCTCGACGCCGCCGATCAGGGCGAGTGGGACTGGGCGGGCAAGCTGGCCGCCGACAGCGGCGTGCCGGAGCTGCGCGGCTATGTGCGCTGGCGCGAGCTTTCCGAGAGCAAGGACCCGCCGCCCTTCGCCGTCTACGCCGCCTTCCTGGCCGCGGGCACCGACTGGCCCGGCCTCGGCAAGGTGCAGACCCGCGCCGAGGAGGCCATGGACGCCGCCGTGCCGTACGCGGACCGCCTGGCGTTCTTCGCCGGCCGCGAGCCGCGCACCCGGCAGGGGCGGATCCTCCTGGCCGAGGCCCTGCTCGCCACGGACCGCCGGCCCGAGGCGCTGGCCCTGCTGCGCGAGGCCTGGGTCGAGGACGATTTCGGTGCCGCCGAGGAGCAGCTCTTCGTCGAGCGCTTCGGCGCCGACCTGGACCCGGCGGCCCACGCCGCGCGGCTCGACCGGCTGCTCTGGGACGGCCGCACCGACCAGGCGCAGCGCATGCTGCCGCGGGTGCGCCCGGCCGAGCGCGCCACGGCCAAGGTGCGCCTGCAGCTGCAGCGGTCGGACCCGGGCGTGGAGGCCGGCCTCGCCGCACTGCCGGCCGAGGCCAGGCGCGAGGCCGGGGTGATGTACGACCGGCTGCGCTGGCGCCGCAAGGCGGGCATCGAGGCCGGCGTGCGCGAGATCCTGCTCAGCCCGCCCGCCGAGCTCGGCCGCCCGGACCTGTGGTGGCGCGAGCAGGACAAGGCGATCCGCGCCGCCCTGGCGGCACGCCAGTTCAAGCTCGCCTACCGCCTGGCCAGCGCCAGCCGGCAGAAGGAAGGAACGCCGTTCGCCGAGGCCGAATGGCAGGCGGGCTGGCTGGCCCTGCAGTTCACCGGCCAGCCCAAGGCGGCGCGCCAGCATTTCGAGCGGCTGTGGCCGGCGGTGAGCACGCCGATCAGCAAGGGCCGGGCCGGCTACTGGTCGGGCCGCGCCGCGGCCGCCGCCGGTGCGCAGGACGCGGCCGCCGGCTGGTACCAGCGGGCCGCTGCCTATCCCAACAGCTTCTACGGCCAGCTGGCCGCGGCCGAGGTCGGCCACGACCCGGCGACGCGGATGCCCGCACCGCTCGCGGCCCCGCCGGCCGCGCGCGACGCGCTGCGCCGCCGGACGCCGGCCGTGCTGGCGAGCCTCTTGTGCCGCGCCGGCCAGGCCCGGCACGCCCAGCCCTTCTTCCGCCATCTCGGCTACGAGGCGGCGGGCGCGCCGGACGAGCTCGCCGCCGTGGTCGAGCTCGCCCAGGCCTGCGGCCGCGCCGATCTCGTGCTCGCCGCCACGCGCGGGGCCGCCGGCAACGGCACGCATCTGGTGCGGGAATCCTATCCCGTGCCGCGGATCGACGGCTTCCGCCGCGATCACGACGGCATGGCCGAGCCGGCGCTGGTCCTGGCCGTGGCGCGCCAGGAGAGCCTGTTCGACCCGCTCGCGCGCAGCTCCGCCGGGGCCATGGGCCTGATGCAGCTGATGCCCGGCACCGCCCAGACCGTGGCGCGCGAGCTCGGCGAGAACCACACCAACTGGCGGCTGGTGCGCGACCCGGACTACAATGTCCGGCTGGGCACCCACTATCTGGGCCAGCAGCTGGCACGGTTCGACAACGAGCCGGTCCTGGCCCTGGCCGCCTACAATGCCGGGCCGCGCCGGGTGACCGAGTGGCTGGAGCTCAACGGCGACCCGCGCGGCAGCGATCCCTACCGGCTGGTCGACTGGATCGAGCTGATCCCGTTCGCCGAGACCCGCAACTACGTCCAGCGCGTGCTCGAGGGCCGCAGCATGTACCGCGTCGCGCTGGGCCAGCCGGCCCTGCCCCCGGCCCGCTCGGCCGCCCGCGAGCCGCCTCCGGCACCCAGGGCGAAGCCCGCTTCCTGACGCGAGGCGGATCGGGCGGATCGGGCCTTGCGCGCGCGGCCGGGAACGGCCTATCGCGGTGGCGGGCCGCCGGTCGCGGACGCCGCGGGTCCGCCGGCCCACACGGGAGGGCGCATGATGCCGAGCGTCACCAAGGAGCGGCGGGCGACCGGGAGGTGGCGATGACCGGCGAGCTGCCGGTGCGGTTCGCCGACGTCGCGGGTGCGGCGGAGCGGCTGCGGGGGATCGCCGCGGTCACGCCGCTGCTCGAGAGCGACGCGCTCAACGAGCTGGTCGGCGGCCGCCTGCTGATCAAGCCCGAGCCGCTGCAGCGCTCGGGCTCGTTCAAGTTCCGCGGTGCCTACAACGCGATCTCGACCCTGCGGCCGCCGGCCGTGGTCGCCTACTCCTCCGGCAACCATGCCCAGGGCGTGGCGCTGGCCGCACGCCTGCTGGGCCTGCCGGCGACGATCGTGATGCCCGCGGACGCGCCGCGCACCAAGCTCGAGGGCACCCGCTCACTCGGTGCGGCGGTGATCACCTACGACCGCCACGCCGACGACCGGGAGGCGATCGGCCGCGAGGTCGCCGAGCGCACCGGGGCGGTGCTGATCCGCCCCTACGACGATCCGCTCATCGTGGCCGGCCAGGGCACGCTCGGCCTCGAGCTCGCCGAGCAGGCCAGCCGCAGCCAGGCCACGCTCGACGCGGTGCTGGTCTGCTGCGGCGGCGGCGGCCTGGTGGCGGGCTGTGCCGTGGCCCTGGCCACGCGCGCGCCCGCGGCCGCGGTCTATGCGGTCGAGCCGGAGGCGTTCGACGACACGGCGCGCTCGCTGGCGACCGGCACGCGCCAGGCCAACGCGCCGGGCGGCCGCTCGTTCTGCGACGCGCTGCTGGCACCCATGCCCGGCGAGCTCACCTTCGCGATCAACCACCGCCTGCTCGCCGGCGGCGTCACGGTCAGCGACGCCGAGGTGGCGACCGCCATGCGCCTCGCCTTCCGCCACCTGCACCTCGTGGTCGAGCCCGGCGGTGCGGTGGCCCTGGCCGCGGCCATCGCAGGGCGCATCCCGACCCGGGGCCGGACCGTCGGGGTCGTGGTCTCCGGCGGCAATGTCGACGCCGACCTGTTCGCCCGGGTACTCACCGAGGGCCAGGCGTAGCGCCGGTCCATGGCCACGCACCGGCCGCGGACCGGGCGGTGCGGTCAGACGTGCCGGCGCAGGACCTCGCCGGCGAGGTAGAGCGAGCCGCAGATCAGGATGTCGTAGGGCGGCCGCTCCTCGGCCACGATCGCCGCGACCGCCGCCTCGACCGAGGCCTGGGCGGAGGCGCGCGCACCCATCGCGGCCGCGGTGGCGGCCGACGCCCCGGGATCGCGGCCCAAAGGCTCGCCTGCTACCGGCACGAAGCGGATGCTCGCCGCCAGCGGCTCGAGCGGCGTCAGGAACTGGCCGAGATCCTTGGTGCTCAGCATGCCGACGACGAGGTGGAGGGTGCGGCCGCGCAGCAGCTCCGGCAGGCTGTCGGCGAGCACCTGCCCGGCCGCGGGGTTGTGCCCGCCGTCGAGCCAGACCGTGGTCCCGGCCGGCACGGCCGCTACCGCCGGCCCGGCCACCAGACGCTGCAGCCGTGCCGGCCAGCGCGCCTCCAGCAGCCCGCGCGCGATCGCGCTCTGGTCGAGCCCGGCCTCGGCGAGCTGCAGGGCGGCGGCCGCCGCGAGGCCGGCATTGAGGAGCTGGTGGCGCCCGGCGAGGGTCGGCCGGGGCAGCTCGAGGCGCCGCGCGCCCGCCTCCACGACGAGGCCACCGCCGGCTTCCCGCACGTCCCAGTCGCGGCCGTGGCACAGGAGCGGTGCGCCCACCGCCTCGGCCCGGGCGGCGATCACCGCCAGCGCGTCCGGATGCTGGGGGGCCAGCACGGCGGGCACGCCGGGCTTGAGGATGCCGGCCTTCTCGAACGCGATCGCGGCCAGCGTGTCGCCGAGATAGCTCTCATGGTCCATCGACACGGGCGTGATCAGGCACAAGCGCGGCCGGGGCACGACGTTGGTGGCATCCAGCCGGCCGCCCAGCCCGGTCTCCAGCAGCACCCACTCGGCGGCACCCTCGGCGAAGGCCAGGAACGCGGCGGCGGTGGTGATCTCGAAGAAGGTGATGGGCTCGCCGGCATTGGCGGCCTCGCAGCGCTCGAGACAGTGCCGGAGGCGATCCTCGGCGATGGGCAGGCCGTCGATCAGGATGCGCTCGTTGAAGGCGACCAGGTGCGGGGAGATGTAGCGGTCGACCCGGCGCCCCGCCGCCTGCAGCATCGCCGCCAGCATCGCCAGCGTGCTGCCCTTGCCGTTGGTGCCGGCGATGTGCACCACCGGCGCCAGCCGGCGCTCCGGATGGCCCAGTGCTGCCAGCAGGCGCTCGACCCGGCCGAGCGAGAGATCGATGCTCTTGGGGTGGAGCGCGTGCAGCCCGGCCAGGATCAGGTCACTGGCGCGGCTCGCCATGTCCCGAATCCGCCAGAGCCTCGGCGCGCGGCTGCGGTGCTGTCACCTGCCCGGGCGCCACCTCGGTGATGATCCGCGCGTCGGTAGCACGGTCGGGGCGCTGCAGCAGGTCGAGCAGCCGCGCCAGCGTGGCGCGCAGCTGGAAGCGGTGCACCACCTGGTCGACCATGCCGTGCGCCAGCAGGTACTCGGCGCGCTGGAAGCCCTCGGGCAGCTTCTCGCGGATGGTCTGCTCGATCACCCGCGCCCCGGCGAAGCCGATCATCGCCCCGGGCTCGGCCAGGTGGATGTCGCCGATCATGGCGAAGGAGGCGGTCACCCCGCCCGTGGTCGGGTCGGTCAGGATCACGATGTAGGGCAGGCCGGCCTCCTTGACCTCCTCGACCGCCACCGTGGTCCGCGCCATCTGCATCAGCGACAGGGCACCCTCCTGCATCCGCGCCCCGCCGGAGGCCGTGACCACGACGAAGGCCGCGTCGCTGGCGACGGCCTGGCGGGCGGCGGCGACGAAGCCCTCGCCCAGGCTGGTCCCCATCGAGCCGCCCATGAACTCGAAGTTCATGACCGCGATCACCGTCGGCAGGCCGCCGATCCGCCCCAGCGCCGCCTCGAGCGCGTCCCCCGCCTTGGTCTTGGCCTGGGCCTCGCGCAGCCGGTCAGAGTACTTCTTCTGGTCGCGGAAGCGCAACGGATCGGGCGCGCTCCGGGGCATCTCCAGCCGCTGCCAGCTGCCCTCGTCGAACAGGGCGGCGAAGCGGTAGTCCGGCCCCACCCGCATGTGGTGGTCGCAGTGCGGGCAGACCCGCTGGTTGGCCTCGAGGTCGCGGTGGAAGATCATCCGCTCGCACGACGCGCACTGCTGCCAGAGATTCTCCGGCACCTCCGGCTTGTCGCGCGTGTAGAGGGCGCGGATCTTGGGCCGGACATAGTCGGTGAGCCAGCTCATGCCCTGGCCCCCCGCACCGCCGTGGCCAGGGCCCGCACCTTGGCATGCAGCGCCGGGACGAGCTCGGGCCCGGCCCGGCCATGCTCGTCGAGGTGGGCGGCCAGCAGGTCGATCAGGGCCGAGCCCACCACGGCGGCATCGGCGATGCGCGCGATCTCGGCCGCCTGCTCGGGCTCGCGGATGCCGAAGCCCACCGCGACCGGCAGCCGCGTGTGGCGCTTGATGCGCGCGACCTCGGGTGCGACCCGGTTCGCCACGGCCGCCTTCTGGCCGGTGATGCCGGTGACCGAGACGTAGTAGAGGAAGCCCGAGATGTTCTCGAGCACCGCCGGCAGCCGCTTGTCGTCGGTGGTGGGGGTGGCGAGCCGGATGAAGTCGAGCCCGGCGGCGCGCGCCGGCAGGCACAGCTCGGGGTCCTCCTCGGGCGGCAGGTCGACCACGATCAGCCCGTCGGCCCCGGCGTCCCTGGCATCGGCCAGGAAGCGCGCGTTGCCGTAGCTGTAGATCGGGTTGTAGTAGCCCATGAGCACGATCGGCACCGCCGCGTCGCGTGCCCGTACCTTGCGGACGAGCTCGAAGGTCGTGGCCATGCGCGCCCCGGCCGCGAGCGCACGCAGGCTGGCGGCCTGGATCGAGGGCCCGTCGGCCATGGGGTCGGTGAACGGCATGCCGATCTCGATCAGGTCGGCGCCGGCCTCGGGCAGGCCTGCCAGCAACTCGGCAGAGGTCGCGAGGTCCGGATCGCCCGCGGTGAGGAAGGTGACCAGCCCCGCCCGGCCCTCGGCGCGCAGCTGCGCGAAGCGCGCGTCGATCCGGCCGCTCACAGCTGGAACCCCATGGCCTTGCCGATCGTGAACACGTCCTTGTCGCCCCGCCCGCACAGATTCATGACGATGATCTGGTCACGGCCGAGCGTCGGCGCCAGCTTCACGACCTGTGCGATGGCGTGGCTGGGCTCCAGCGCCGGCAGGATGCCCTCCAGGCGCGAGCACAAGGAGAACGCCGCCAGGGCCTCGTCGTCGGTGGCGGACTCGACCTCGATCCGGCCGATATCCTTGAGCCAGGACAGCTCCGGCCCGATGCCCGGATAGTCGAGCCCGGCCGAGATCGAGTGCGGCTCGATCACCTGGCCCTCCTCGTCCTGGAGCAGGTAGGAGCGCTGGCCGTGCAGGATGCCCGGCCGGCCGGCGGTCATCGCCGCCGCATGCTCGCCCGTGGCGATGCCATGGCCCGCGGCCTCGACCGCCACGATCCGCACCTCGCGGTCGTCGAGGAAGGGATGGAACAGGCCCATGGCGTTGGAGCCGCCGCCGACGGCCGCCACCAGCATGTCGGGCAGGCGGCCCTCCTTCTCGAAGAGCTGGGCCTTGGCCTCGGTGCCGATGATCGACTGGAAGTCGCGCACCATGGCCGGGTAGGGATGCGGGCCGGCCACCGTGCCGATGACGTAGAACGTGTCGAGCGGGTTGCTGACCCAGTCGCGCAAGGCTTCGTTGAGCGCGTCCTTGAGCGTGCGCGAGCCCGAGCTCACGGGGCGGACCTCCGCACCCAGGAGCTTCATGCGGAACACGTTGGGCTGCTGCCGCTCGATGTCGCGCTCGCCCATGTAGACGATGCATTCCAGGCCGAAGCGGGCGGCGACGGTGGCGGTCGCGACGCCGTGCTGGCCGGCGCCGGTCTCGGCGATGATCCGCTTCTTGCCCATGCGCCGGGCGAGCATCATCTGGCCCAGCACGTTGTTGATCTTGTGCGCGCCGGTGTGGTTGAGCTCGTCGCGCTTGAAGTAGACCTTGGCCCCGCCGAGATGGTCGGTCAGCCGCTCGGCGAAGTAGAGCGGCGAGGGACGGCCGACATAGTCCTTGAACCAGCCCTCGAGCTCGGCCGCGAAGGCCGGGTCGCGCTTGGCATCCTCGTAGGCCTGCTCGAGCTCGAGGATCAGCGGCATCAGGGTCTCGGCGACGAAGCGGCCGCCATGGATGCCGAACCGCCCGTGCTCGTCCGGGCCGTTGCGCAGGCTGTTGGGCATGGTCATCGAGCGGAATCCTCATCGGCGCGGGCCACGGCCGCGAAAAAGGCGTCGAGCTTCTGCGGGTCCTTGACGCCCGGCCGGCTCTCGACGCCGGACGACACGTCGACCAGCGGCGCTCCGGTCAGGGCCAGGGCCTGCGCCACGTTGCCGGCATGCAGCCCGCCGGCCAGCAGCCAGGGCCGGTCGAGCGCCAGGCCCTCGAGCAGCCGCCAGTCGAAGGGCAGGCCGTGGCCGCCGGGCCAGGCGGCGTCGCGCGGCGGCTTGGCATCGAACAGGACCATGTCGGCGGCCTCGGCATGGGCCGGCAGTGCTGCCAGGTCGTCCGCCGTCTCGACGCGCAGCGCCTTGATCACCTGGCAGCCGAAGCGCAGCGCGACCTCGGCCACCCGCTCCGGGCGTCTCGTGGCCGTGGAGCTGCAGCGCGTCGAGGGCCACCGCCTGCAGCAGTGCCTCGATCTCGGCGTCGCTCGCGTCCACGACCAGGCCCACGGTCCGCGCGCCCTCGGGCGCCAGGGCCACGAGCTCGCGCGCCAGGGCCGGATCGACGCAGCGCGGCGAGGGCGGGTAGAACACGAAGCCCAGGAACGCCGCGCCCAGGCGGCCGGCCTGCTCGACGGGACCGGGCTCGGTGAGCCCGCAGATCTTCACCCCGGCCATCTCAGGCGGCGGGCCGCAGCTGGCGCGCGAGGTCGGCCGCGGCCATGGCGGGGGCCTGCGCCCGGGTGATCGGCCGGCCGATCACCAGGATGTCCGCACCCAGCGCCAGGGCCTGCGCCGGCGCCATGGTGCGCTTCTGGTCGTCGCCGCCGCCGGCCGGACGGATGCCGGGCACCACGATCCTGGGCCCGGGCCCCAGCGCCTGGCGCAGGCCGGCGATCTCCAAAGGCGAGCACACCAGGCCGTCCAGGCCCGCGGCCACCGCGAGCCGCGCCAGCCGCAGCGCCTGCTCGTCCGGCGCCGCGGCGACCCCGGTGGCGGCGAGGTCGGCCGCGTCCAGGCTGGTGAGCACGGTCACACCGAGCAGCCAGGGCCGGTGCCGTGCCGCCGCGGCGGCCGCCACCGCCGCCTCCAGCATGGCGCGCCCGCCGGCGGCATGCAGCGTCAGCATGGCCACGCCCAGCTTCGCCACCTCGCGCACGGCACCGGCCACGGTGTTGGGGATGTCGTGCAGCTTGAGGTCGAGGAAGATCGGCAGGCCCAGGGCCGCCACCGCCTCGACCCCGCGCGGCCCTTGGGCGGCGAAGAACTCGAGCCCGAGCTTGATGCCCCCGACATGCGGGGCCAGGGCGCGGGCGAGTGCCAGCGTGCCCTCGAGGTCGGGGCGGTCGACGGCGCAGAAGATCGGGTTGGTCACTAGGGTGGCACCGGTCAGGCGGCGGGTCGCGACGAGGGGCGGCGCGCGCTTATAGCAGAGGCGCTCCGCGCTGCCAAAGTAGCGCTCGGTCCCGGCAGGAACCAGGGGCCGGCCCCGAAGTCCAAGATCGCCGTCGCCCCGACGGCTCCTATTCCGGCCGGGCGACGCGCGCCCGTTCGGCCCTAGGCCTGGGGTGCGGTCAGCGCCATGCTCTGGGTCTTGCGGCGGGCCTGCTCGAGGGCCTCCTGCTCGTCACGCTCGCGCTTGAGGCGGTCCTGGTACTCGACCGCGCGCACCTTGCGGCGCAGGGCGCGGGCCTGGCGCCGGTCCTCGTGCGCGGAGAGCCAGGTGGCCATGCCGCCGAGGATGGCACCGGCGAACAGGCCGATGAGGAACACGCCGTAGAGCGGCATCTGGTAGGTGAAGGGCAGCGGCCAGAACACGATGTCGACGATCTGGCGGTTGTCCACCGACAGGACGACGATGACGATCGCGCCCAGGAGGGCGAGGAGGAAGGTCAACAGCTTCAGCATGGGCGGCGACTCCTGGGCCGGGCTCGTCCCGTGGGCACGGGCTCACTCGAAGACGTTCAGACGGTCACGCAGTTCTTTGCCGGTCTTGAAGTAGGGCACAACCTTGTTCGGCACCGCGACCTCGTCGCCGGTGCGC
The DNA here is from genome assembly GCA_963769465.1 of uncultured Alphaproteobacteria bacterium. Lineage (GTDB taxonomy): Bacteria > Pseudomonadota > Alphaproteobacteria > Geminicoccales > Geminicoccaceae > Benzoatithermus. The sequence goes on along the minus strand of CAVYMA010000029.1, from coordinate 59,837 downwards.
GGGTTGCGGCCGACGCGCTCGCCGCGGGGGCGGACGGAGAACGCGCCGAAGCCGCGCAGCTCCACGCGGTCCCCGCGCGACAAGGCGGCACTGATCTCCTCGAACACGCGCGCGACGATCCGTTCGATGTCGCGCACGTAGAGATGCGGGTTCGCCTCGGCGAGCCGCTTGATCAAGTCCGACTTGGTCATGCCTCCGATCCGGTGCGCGGGGGCATCGTCCGGTCTGTCACCGCGTCCGGCCCCCCTTTGACCGGACAGTGCCAAACGGCGGATGGAGCGTCAAGGAAAGGGGGCGGGACACGTTGGCACCCCGCCCCCTCCATCTTCTCGCTGGCCCGGGAGCTCCCGGGCGCAGGCTCAGTCCTTGGTCTGCTCTTCCTGCTTCTGGCGGAAGGCCGCACCCAGGATCTCGCCCAGGCTGGCGCCGCTGTCGGACGAGCCGAACTCGGCCATGGCCTGCTTCTCGTCCTCGAGCTCCAGCGCCTTGACCGAGAGGGTCAGCCGCCGGCTGCCGGCATCGACGTTCATCACCTTGGCGTCGAGCTTCTCGCCAGGGGCGAACCGCTCCGGGCGCTGCTCGTCGCGATCGCGGGCGAGCTCGACCTTGCGGATGAAGCCGGTGGCCCCGCTGGTGGTCTCGACCTCGATGCCGCCGGCGTTGACCTCCTTGACGGTGCAGGTCACCCGGTCGCCCTTCTTGATGCCCGAGGTCGCCTGGCGGAAGGGATCCTCGCCGAGCTGCTTGATGCCCAGCGAGATGCGCTCCTTCTCGACGTCGACGTCGAGCACCTGGGCGCGGACCATGTCGCCCTTGGTGTACTTCTTGACCGCTTCCTCGCCCTGGAGCTGCCAGTCGAGGTCGGACAGGTGCACCATGCCGTCGATGTCGTGGTCGAGGCCGACGAACAGACCGAACTCGGTGATGTTGCGGACCTCGCCCTCGATGATCGTCCCGGCGGGATGGGTCTCGAGGAACGCCTCCCAGGGGTTGCCCAGGCACTGCTTGAGGCCGAGGCTGATCCGGCGCTTCTCCGGGTCGACCTCGAGCACCATGACCTCGACCTCCTGGGAGGAGGACACGATCTTGCCGGGGTGCGTGTTCTTCTTGGTCCAGCTCATCTCGGAGACGTGGACCAGACCCTCGACGCCCGGCTCCAGCTCGACGAAGGCGCCGTAGTCGGTGATGTTGGTCACGCGTCCGGTGAACTTCGCACCCACCGGGTACTTGAGCTCCACGCCCTCCCAGGGATCCGCCTCGAGCTGCTTCATGCCCAGGCTGATGCGCTGGGTCTCGCGGTTGAAGCGGATGACCTGGACGCGGACGTTCTGGCCGACGCCGAGCACGTCGCTCGGGTGGTTGACGCGCTTCCAGGAGATGTCGGTGACGTGGAGCAGGCCGTCGAGGCCGCCCAGGTCGACGAACGCACCGTAGTCGGTGATGTTCTTGACCACGCCGTCCAGGATCTGGCCCTCGGCCAGGGTCGCCAGCAGCTCGTTGCGCTGCTCGGCCCGGCTCTCCTCGAGGACCGCACGGCGGCTGACCACGATGTTGCCGCGGCGGCGATCCATCTTGAGGATCAGGAAGGGCTCGGTCTTGTTGATCAACGGCCCGATGTCGCGCACCGGGCGGATGTCGACCTGGCTGCCCGGCAGGAAGGCCACGGCACCGCCGAGATCGACGGCGAAGCCGCCCTTGACCCGGCCGAAGATGTGGCCCTCGACCTTGCTGGTGTCGGTGAAGGCGCGCTCGAGCCGGTTCCAGCTCTCCTCGCGCTTGGCCTTCTCACGGCTGAGGACGACCTCGCCACCCTTGTTCTCGAACCGCTCGACGAACACCTCGACCGGATCGCCGATCCGGACCTCGGGCGGCTGCCCCGGCGAGCCGAACTCCTTGAGCGGCACGCGGCCTTCCGACTTGAGGCCGACATCGACGATGACGATGTCGTCGTCGAGGCCGACGACCGTGCCGCGGACGACGCTGCCTTCCAGGCGCGAGTTCGGGCTCAGGGTCTCGTCGAGCATGGCCGCGAAATCGTCCAGGGACGGACGCGGCGCGATGGTCTGGGTGGCTTCCTGCATTCGGGCTCCAGGCGAGGTGCCGCCGTGCGCGACGGGCACCGTCCGACCAACCGGTCGGGGTTGGGGTTGCACATGCGAACGATCGGTTCAGGCGACGGGGTGTCCGGCCGTGGCAAGCCCGGCTGCGATGTGGTCGCGGGCCGCCGCGAAGGCCGCCTGCGCATCGAGCTCGGTCGTGTCGAGCACCCAAGCGTCTATAGCAATACGCATCGGCGCGACCGCCCTGTCCGCATCGCGGCGATCACGCTCCTGCAGCTCTTCCAAAACCGCGGCGTATATAGGCGCATCGCCGCGGCCCCGCAACTCCTCGTACCGGCGCCGCGCCCGCTCCGCGTCGCTGGCGGTCACGAACAGCTTGAAGGCCGCGTCGGGGCAAATCACCGTGCCGACGTCGCGGCCGGCCAGCACCGCGCCGCGGCCGTCGCCGCCGAACTGGCGCTGGAACGGCAGGAGGGCCGCGCGCACCGCCGGCACCGCCGCCACGATCGACGCACCCTGCCCGATGCCCTCGCCGCGCAGCCGGCCCGGCTCCACGTCGGCCGGCGCCAGCGCCCGGGCGGCCGCGACCGCGGCCTCGGCGTCGGTGAAGGCCTGCCCGCGGTCGAGCAGCACCCGCGCCACCGCGCGGTAGAGCAGCCCGGTGTCGAGGAAGGCCAGGTCGAAATGCTCGGCCAGCCGGCGCGCCAGCGTGCTCTTGCCCGAGGCGGCGGGGCCGTCGACGGCGATGACGACGGGCGCGCTCACCCTTCGCCCTCCGGCGCTGCGATTGCCGCACCCAGGCGGTTCATCAGCGCGGCGAAGCCCGGAAAGCTGGTCTCGATCGCCTCGGCACCCTCGACCGCCACGGGCGCGCGCGCCAGCCCGCCCAGGACCAGAAAGCTCATGGCGATGCGGTGGTCGAGCTTGGCGTCGATGGTGGCGGCCCCGGCCGGCCGCGCGCCGCCATGCACGATCAGGTCGTCGCCCGCGACCTCGACCGCGACCCCGCAGGCGGCGAGGCCGTCGGCCATGGTGGCGAGGCGGTCGCTCTCCTTGACCCGGAGCTCGGCCAGCCCGCGCATCACCGTGGTGCCGCGCGCCAGGGCCGCCGCCACCGCGAGGATCGGGTACTCGTCGATCATCGCCGGCGCGCGCTCGGGCGGCACCTCGACGCCCTGCAGCTCGCCGCCGCGGACGACGAGGTCGCCCACGGGCTCGCCGCCGGCGGTGCGCTCGTTCTCGACCGTGAGGTCGGCCCGCATCTCGCGCAAGGTGGTGTAGAGGCCGGTGCGCAGCGGGTTGAGGCACACGCCCTCGAGCCGGACCAGCGAGCCCGCGGCACAGGCCGCGGCCACGGTGGGAAAGCCGGCCGAGGAGGGGTCGCCCGGCACCACGAAGCTCTGCGGGCGCAGCTCGGGCTGGCCCTTGATGGTGACCCGCCGCCCGCCGCCCGGCAGGACCTCGACCGTTATCTCAGCACCCATCGCCGCCAGCATGCGCTCGCTGTGGTCGCGCGAGGCCTGGGACTCGACCACGGTGGTGGCACCGGGCGCGTGCAGGCCGGCCAGCAGGACCGCCGACTTCACCTGCGCCGAGGCGACCGGGCTCTCGTAGACGATCGGCAACAGGTCGGTGCGGCCGGTCAGCGCCAGGGGCAGCCGGCCGCCGCTGCGCGACAGAAAGCCCACGCCCATGCGGCCCAGGGGCTCGATCACCCGGCGCATCGGCCGCGAGCGCAAGGAGGCGTCGCCGCTGAGGAAGCTGGTGAAGCCGTGGCCTCCGAGCAGGCCCATCAGGAGGCGCGCCCCGGTCCCGGCATTGCCCATGTCGAGCACGTCGGCCGGCTCGGCGAGGCCGCCCACGCCCACGCCCCAGGCGCGCCAGCTGCCCGGCCCGAGCCGCTCGATCTCCACGCCCATGGCGCGCAGCGCCCCGGCGGTGGCGAGCACGTCCTCGCCCTCGAGCAGGCCCTCGATCCGGCTCTCGCCCACGGCCATGGCCGCCAGCATCAAGGAGCGATGGGAGATCGATTTGTCGCCCGGCAGTGGCGCCGCACCGGAAAGAGCGCCGTGCGGCGCCGCCCGCAACAACATGACCCGCAAACCTGTTGGAAGCTTCGGAAACCCGCTCGCCCCGCCTGCGCGAGGAATTTGCTTTTGACAGCTTGGGAACGGCATGGCAATTGCCCGCCTCGCTTCGCATTCGCCAGCCGGAGACAGTGTTTGGCCAAGCCGGAATGGGGCACCAAGCGGATTTGCCAGAGCTGTGGCGCCCGCTTCTACGATTTCGGCCGCTCCCCGATCACCTGCCCGGCCTGCGGTGCCGTGTTCGATCTCGAGGTTCTCAACCGCGCCCGACGGACGCGGCCGTCCTCGCGCGTCGCCGCGGTGGCCGCCACCGGCATCGTGGCCGACGAGAGCGAGCTCGAGGTCGAGGTCGAGACCGAGGAGGTCGACGACGAGGTGGCGATCGAGGAGGACGAGGCCGTCATCGAGGCCGAGGACGACGCCGAGGAGGACGAGAGCCTGATCGAGGACGTGTCCGAGCTCGGCGAGGACGAGGACATGTCCGACGTCATCGAGGGCGGGATCGACGACGAGCCGCGCTAGGCCCGGGACGGCGCCAACTTGCCGCTTGCGCGGTACGGGCGTCTTCCTTATCTAGCGCACACCTTCGGAGGGGCCGTAGCTCAGCTGGGAGAGCGCCTGAATGGCATTCAGGAGGTCGACGGTTCGATCCCGTTCGGCTCCACCACCCTCCTCCCTCGACCCGCAGCGAACGCCGGCAGACCGGCCTCGACGTGACCCCGCAGCAGCCGGCTAGGTCGCGGTCAGCATCCGCCGAAACACCACCTTGTCCTCCCCGTCCTGGTAGTAGTCGCGGATCCGCGCCTCCTCGTCGTAGCCGCTTGCGCGGTAGAAGGCGCGCACGGGCGCGAAGGCCGGCAGACCCGACGTCTCGACCAGCAGCAGGCGCTCGCCGCGCATCGTCAGCGCCTCCTCGACGTGGCGCAGCAGCGACTTGCCGTGACCCTGGCCCTGCAGGTCGGGGTGGACCGCGATCAGGTAGAGGTTCCAGGTGCCCTGGGTCATCCGCTCGGGCCCGCAAAAGGCCACGCCCATGGGTCGGCCCGCGTCGAGGGTCAGCCAGAAGCCCTCGCTGAAGTCGCGGCGCAGATAGGCCGCGATCATCCCGTCCAGCATCTCGCCGGGAAACAGGCCGGTGGCGTCGATGACCGCCTTGAGGCCGGGCAGGTCGCCCGGCGAGGTTGCCCGGACCGTGGCAGCTGTCTCGCCCATCAGTCGGGCTCCCTGGTGGCGGTTGGCGCGGGTGCGGGACGCTCGGGCCTGGGCGGCTTGGGCGGCTGCGTCAGCAGGGCGACGCGGCTCATGAAGGCCGCGTCCTCCCCCTTGGCGAGGTGCGGCGCCGCGTCGGCGATGGCGTCGAGCAAGGGCTCGAGCCAGGTCTGCTCGACCTTGTGGAAGTCCGAGAGGACATGGCCGGTGACCCGGTCCTTGTGGCCGGGATGGCCGATGCCGATGCGCACGCGCCGGAACTCGCGCGAGCCCAGGCAGGCGTCCGCACTGCGCAGGCCGTTGTGGCCGGCGACGCCGCCGCCCAGCTTCACCCGCACCTTGCCGGGTGCCAGGTCGAGCTCGTCGTGGAACACGACCACGTCGCCCAGCGGCAGCTTCATGAACCGCGCCGCCTCGGCGATCGCGCGGCCGCTCTCGTTCATGAAGGTCTGCGGCTCGAGCAGCCAGACCCGCTCGCCGTCGAGCGTGCCCTCGGCGAGCCGGCCCTGGAAGCGCTGGCGCCAGGGGCCGAAGCGGTGGCGGTCGGCGATCCGCTCCACCGCCATGAAACCGGCATTGTGCCGGTGGCGGGCGTAGCGGTCGCCGGGGTTGCCCAGCCCGACGAAGAGCTTCATCGGGCCGGCAGCCCCGGCATCGCTCAGCCGGCCGCCGGGGTCTCGCCGGCGGCGGCCGCGGTCTCGGTCACCACGGTCGGCGGCACGATCGAGCAGATGGTGAAGTCGCGGTCGGTGATCGCGGACTTCACGCCCGGGGGCAGCGTGACGTGGCTGATGTGGACGGAATCGCCGATCTCGCGGCCGGCGAGGTCGACCAGGATCTCGCCCGGGATCGCGTCGGCGGGGCAGATCAGCTCCAGCGTGCGGCGGACGATGTTGAGCACGCCGCCGCGCTTGAGGCCGGGCGACTGCTCCTCGTGGACGAACCGCACCGGCACGTCGACGTGGATCACCGCACCCTGCTCGGCACGCAGGAAGTCGACGTGCAGCGGGTCGTCGCTGACCGGGTGCAGCTGGGCCTCGCGCGGCAGCACCTTGAGGCGCTCGTCGCCGAAGTCGAGCTCGAACACCGTGCTGAAGAAGCGCGGGTTCTTGCTGAGCTCGAGGCGGATCTCCTTGAGCGGCATCGCGATCCGCAGCGGCTCCTTGGCGCCGCCGTAGACGATGGCCGGGATCTTGTTCTCGCGGCGGAGCTGCCGTGCCGGGCCCTTGCCCAGCTTCTCGCGGCGCTCGGCCGCAAATACCGTGGTCATGCTCGTTTCCCTTCGCCCCTCCGGCATGCCGACCATCGGCACCCCGGACAGGCCGTTGCAAAAATCTAGTCGAACAGGCTGGAGACCGAGCTCTCGCTCGAGATCCGGCTGATCGCCTCGCCCATGAGCTGCGCCACCGAGAGCACGCGCACCTTGGAGGTCACGCGCACGCCCTCGCTGGGCCGGATGCTGTCGGTGATCACCAGCCGCTCCAGGGAGCTCGCCGCGATCCGGGCCACGGCCCCGGCCGACAGGACGCCGTGGGTGACGTAGGCCTGCACCGACACCGCCCCGGCCTCCAGCAAGGCATCGGCGGCGTTGCACAGGGTGCCGCCGCTGTCCGCGATGTCGTCGACCAGGATGCAGCGCATGCCGCGCACGTCGCCGATCACGTTCATGACCTCGGAGACGCCCGCACGCTCGCGGCGCTTATCGATGATGGCCAGATTCACGTCAAGGCGCTTGGCGAAGCCGCGCGCCCGGCTCACCCCGCCGACGTCGGGCGAGATCACCATGAGATGGTCCTGGCCGACATGGCTCAGGATGTCGGGCACCATGAGCGGTGCGGAGTAGAGATTGTCGACCGGGATGTCGAAGAAGCCCTGGATCTGCCCGGCATGCAGCTCCAGCGTCAGGACCCGGTCGGCCCCGGCCTCGGTGATCAGGTTGGCCACGAGCTTGGCCGAGATCGGGGTGCGCGGCCCGGGTTTGCGGTCCTGCCGGGCATAGCCGAAATAGGGGATGACCGCCGTGATGCGCCTGGCCGACGCGCGCTTGAGCGCGTCGATGATCACCAGGAGCTCCATCAGGTTGTCGTTGGCGGGATAGGAGGTCGACTGGATGACGAACACGTCCTCGCCGCGCACGTTCTCCTGGATCTCGACGAACACCTCCATGTCCGCGAAGCGGTGCACGGTGGCCTTGGTCAGCTCGACCCGCAACGAGGCGGCGATCGCCTCGGCCAGGGGTCGGTTGCTGTTCCCGGCGAGCAGTTTCATGGAGCGGCGTCCCCGGCGCGGCGGGCGGGCATGACGAAGGGCGCCGGTTTCTACCAAGCGGTGACAATGGAGTAAACGTTCGCAGGCCCCAGGAAGGGCGAACGGTCAGCCGCGTGTTGCCGCACCGTGTGCGCCGGGTGCCCCCGGCACCAGCCCGGCGATCTCCAAGAGCAGCTTCTTGCGCACGGCGTCCGCGAAACTGGTGTCGCCGTCGACCGTGACCACGAAGCTGGCGGGGCCGCCGATGATCCGCCGGGCGAACTCGCCTTCCAGATCGCCGCCCGCCGGACGGCCGGAGCAGGTGCGGCAGAGCACCGCCAGGCCGTTGATGGTGATGCCGGCCTCCAGCGCCCGCTCGCGCGCCAGCGCCAGTGGCACCCCGTTCCAGCTGTAGGCGCTGTCGGCCGAGATATCGATCACCAGGCGCTCGCCCTGGAACGCGTTGGTCTCGATCTGCCGCTGGGCGAAGTCGATCACGCTGCCGATGGCGTTGCGGCCGAAGGCGAGCCGCGGGGTGGTGCGCAGTACCTGGGCGAAGGCGGCGGCACTCTCCGGCCCGTCGATCACCTGCCAGGGCACGACCACCTCCTGCGAGTTCTGGTCGCCCCACTCGACGTAGGTCACCGCGATGCGGCCCAGATAGCCCACGCCGATCGCCTGCAGGATCTCGTCCGAGGTGATGGCGGCGGCGTAGCCCTCGCGCTGCAGCCGGATCTCGCCGTCGTCGATCGAGCCCGAGGCGTCGGCGGCGAGCACGAGCTCGAGATCGACCGGCTCGGCCGCGAACGCGGTGCCGGCGAAGGCCATCAGGCCCAGGACAAGCGCCCGCGTGCCGTACCGCATCTGCCCGCCCTCCGTCCGTTGCCGTCCAGGGGCCCAGGAAAGCCGAGGCCTGCCGGCCTGTCCGTTCACGATCCGGCGGGTCGGCCCTTCAGTCGATCAGCTCGCGGAAGCGCAGCAGCCCGCCGCCGGTCAGGTTGAGCGTCAGGCTGGTCCCCTCGTCGCCCACCGCGTAGCCCTCGGTCCGGCCCAGCGCGTCGAAGAAGGCGCGCTCCTCCTCCATCGCCGGCTCCGGGCAGGCCATCATCGTGGCCCCCATCCCGGTGAGCTTGAGGTTCAGGCCGTCGATGGCGGCGGTGGCGAACCATCGGTTGCAGCCGCCCTTGCCCGCCGCCTGGCCGGCCGGGGTGTCGATCGCCAGCGTGATCATGGCCGTGGGCTGGCGGACGGCGCCGCCGGCCTCGGGCAGGAGCTCGTAGAGCCGCCAGGTCTTGCCGGCGAAGGGATCGGCCGGCGGCTCGACCGCGACCTTGCGCACCTGCTCGCGCAGCACGGTGCGGATCGCGGACGCGTCGGCCGGCGGGTTGGCGACCGCGATCTCCTCGACCGTCAGCCGGTAGCGGTAGCCGGGCTCGAAGGTGAAGCCCTCGATCTCGCCGTGGAACAGGCGCCAGGGCTGATCGGCGGCGTCGCGCACGCGCATGCACTGCATCCTGCCCACCCCCGAGCACTCCACCAGCCGGCTGTCGACCTCGAGCGTGCGGAGCGCGGCCTCGGCCGTGGTGCCGGCGAGGAGCAGGGCCCAGGACAGGAGGATGGCGCGCAGATGCATCGGGCTTTCCCTCGCGGAGCGACGATCGCGGAGCCTAGCAGCGCGGCGCGGCACCTCAAGCGTGGCCGGCACGACACGGTCAGTAGGAGCGCGGCAGGCCCAGGACCTTCTCGGCGATGTAGGCCAGGATCAGGTTGGTGGACACCGGAGCCACCTGGTAGAGCCGGGTCTCGCGGAACTTGCGCTCGACGTCGTAGTCGACCGCGAAGCCGTAGCCGCCATGGGTCTGCAGGCAGACGTTGGCGGCCGCCCACGAGGCGTCGGCGGCCAGGAGCTTGGCCATGTTGGCCTGAGCACCGCAGGGCAGGCCGGCATCGAACCGGCGGCAGGCCTCGAACCGCATCAGGCTCGCCGCCTCGACGTCGACCAGGGCGCGGGCGATCGGGAACTGCACGCCCTGGTTCTGGCCGATCGGCCGCCCGAACACCTGCCGCCCGGTGGCGTAGGCGGCGGCCTTGGCCACGAACCAGCGACCGTCGCCCACGCACTCGGCCGCGATCAGCGCGCGCTCGGCGTTGAGCCCGTCGAGGATGTAGCGAAAGCCCCGGCCCTCCTCGCCGATCAGGTTCTCGGCCGGGATCTCCAGCCCGTCGATGAACAGCTCGTTGGTGTCGTGGCTGACCATGTTGGCGATCGGGCGGACCTCGATCCCGCGGCCGACGGCCTCGCGCAGGTCGACCAGGAACACCGACAGCCCGTCGCCTTTGCGCGCCACCTCCGCCAGCGGCGTGGTGCGCGCGAGCAGGATCATCAGGTCGGAGTGGCGCACGCGCGAGGTCCAGACCTTCTGCCCGTGCACGACGTAGCGGTCGCCGCGCCGCACGGCCATGGTGCGGATCCGGCTCGTGTCCGTGCCCGCCTCGGGCTCGGTGACCCCCATCGCCTGCAGCCGCAGCTCGCCCTTGGCGATCCTGGGCAGCCAGCGCGCCTTCTGCTCGGCCGAGCCGTGCCGCAGCAGCGTGCCCATGTTGTACATCTGGCCGTGGCAGGCGCCGGCATTGCCGCCGGCACGGTTGATCTCCTCCATGATCACCGAGGCCTCGGCCAGGCCGAGCCCGGAGCCGCCATGCTCCGGCGGGATCAGGGCCGCGAGCCAGCCCGCCTCGGTCAGCGCCGTGACGAAGGCCTCGGGGTAGGCGGCCGCCCGGTCGACGCCACGGAAATACTCGGCCGGGAACCGGGCGCAGAGCGCCCGCACGGCCTCGCGCAGCTCCTGGAAGTCATCCGGCTCGTCGGACATGGGCGGGTCCCGGGTCGGTGCAGGGGCGCCATCGCCCCCGACCTCCCTAGCGAAAGCCCGCAGGCACCGCACCTACTCCGCGGGCGGCGGCGCCGGCGGCTTGATCACCGGGCCGACCGCGGCCCCGCCGTCGGGCGGCGGCTCGACCAGTTCCGGGTCCACGCCCGCGGGCGGGCGGATCACCCCGCCGGTGCGCGACAGCTCGTCGCTCAGCGTCTCGCCCGGCGGCGGCTCGCCGATCGGGCGGTCGGGCTCGATCTTCTCCGGCACCACCTCCTGGCTGCCGGCGGGCGGCGGATCGGCCGGGACGGTCGGCTCCTGCGCCATGCCCGGTGCGCCCGCGAGCAGCAGGCAGGCGGGCACGGCAAGGGCCAGGGAACGACGGGCAATGGCGGACATGCGGTGTTTTCCTTGCGCTGCTGCCGTCCCAACCCGTGGACGGCGCAGCGCGTTCCGCAGGCCATCGCCCTATGCGGGCGGGCCGCCCGGCGACGGTGCCGTGCCGCAGGCCTCGGCCATCCGCCCGATCGCGGCGAGCCTCGCCGTCAGCGGCGCCCAGTCGTCCGCGGCCGCGATCGGCGCCCACAGCGCCTCGACCTCGTCGATCAGCAGGGTCACCGGTCGCGTGCCCGCGAAATAGGGATGGCCGAGCCCGGCGTCGCCCGCGGTCTCGTGCTCGGCCAGGGCGCGCCGCAGCGGCGCGAACGCGGCCTCGGCGTAGTGGCCGGCCGCGGGGCTGCCCTGCGCCCGCTCGGCACTGGCCAGCCCGCCGCGCCAGTCGAAGAAGGTCTGCTCGAACGGGGCCTGGGTGAGCTGCAGGAACTCGAACAGCGCCTCGACCAGGGCCCCGTCGGCCGGCTCGCCCGCGGAGCGCAGCGCCAGCCGGCGCAGCACGGCGGTGGCCAGCTCGCGCGGGAACACGGTCCGATAGGCGGCCAGTGCCGCGCTCCAGCTCGGCCTGCGGCGCCAGCGGCAGGAGGCACTCGGCCAGCCGGGTCAGGTTCCACAGGAGCGTGGTCGGCTGGCGGCCGAAGGCGTAGAGCCCGCCATGGTCGAAATAGGCGGCCGTGAAGCCGGGATCGTAGGTCGGCAGGAACCGCCAGGGGCCGTAGTCGAAGCTCTCGCCGGTGATGTTGATGTTGTCGGTGTTGAGCACGCCGTGGACGAAGCCCGCGGCCAGTCCACTGCGCGCCGGTGCGGGCGACGCCGGCAAGCACGTGCTCGAGGAAGGCCACGGCCCGCGCCGCCTCGTCCTCGCGCCACGCCTCGGGCAGGTAGGTCGCGACGGCATGGTCGAGCAGCCGGCTCAGCGCGGCGCGGTCCTCGTGGTAGGCGAAGCGCTGGAAGCTGCCGATGCGGATATGGGAGTGGCTCAGCCGCACCAGCACCGACGAGCGCGTCGGCGACGGCTCGTCGCTGCGCGCCAGTTCCTCGCCGGTCTCGATCAGGCTGAAGGTCTTGGAGGTGTCCACACCCAGCGCTTCCAGCATGCGTGCTCGCCAGCAGCTCGCGCACGCCGCCCTTGAGCGTCAGCCGGCCGTCGCCGCCGCGCGACCAGGGCGTGCGCCCGCTGCCCTTGGTGCCGAGGTCGAGCAGCCGCCCGTCGACGAGATCGTGCACCTGCGCGAACAGGAAGCCGCGGCCGTCGCCGAGCTGCGGGTTGTAGACCTGGAACTGGTGGCCGTGGTAGCGCAGCGCCAGCGGCTCGGCGAAGCTGCCCGGCAGCGGCGCGAACCGGCCGAAATGGTCGAGCCATTCCGCGTCGCTCAGGCCTTCGAGCCCGACGCGCGCCGCCCAGTCGCTGGTTGCGGTAGCGCAGGACGTGCCGCGGGAACTCGGCCGGGGTCACCAGGTCGAAGAAGCCCGCGCCGAGGCCGGCGTGGTGGCGGGATGGGCGGAAGCCGGGGGAAACTGGCATCCCGTGCAAGTGCATGCGGCCCGCGGCCGGGTCAAGGGTGGCCGGGCCGAGGACCCCGCTCCAGGCGTAGCTGGAGCCGTGCTCGGCCTCATGCGCAAGCGACCGGCGGAACCTTGCCCAGGCCGCCGCCTTGCTGTGCCGACGCGGCGCGAGCGGGGACGAAGATGGCGCAGAACGAAGCATCCCGACCGAGCCGGTCGGTGGCCCGCTCGCTGGACGCGCTCAACCTGTTCCTGGCCGACGTGCGCGACGGGCTGGGACCCTACCTCGCCATCTACCTGCTGGCCGTCCAGCAGTGGGACGCGGCGTCCATCGGCGCGGTGATGACCATTGCCGGCATCGTCGGCGTCCTGGCCCAGACGCCGGCCGGCGCGTTCATCGATCGGACGACGGCCAAGCGGGCGACCCTGGTCGTGGCCGCGATCGTGGTCACCGCCGGCTCGATCACCCTGCCCCTCCTGTCCAGCTTCTGGCTGGTGGCGGCGGCACAGTCGGCGACGGCGGCGGCGGGGGCGATCTTCGCGCCGGCACTCTCCGCCGTCACGCTGGGGATCGTCGGGACCTGCCGCCTTCGCGCGCCGCATCGGCCGGAACGAGGCGTTCAACCACGCCGGCAACGCCGCCGCGGCGACCATCGCCGGGACCACCGCCTACCTGTGGGGTCCCACCGTCGTGTTCTGGCTGATGGCGGTGCTGGCGGTCGCCAGCATCGTGGCGACCTTGCGGATACCGCCGGGGGCCATCGACGACCGTGTCGCCCGCGGCTTGAGCGCCGATCGGGACGATCCTGGCGGCGAGGACGGGGCGAGGCCTTCCGGGCTCGCCGCCCTCCTGGCGAACCGGCCGCTGCTGATCTTCGCGGCGTGCGCCGTGCTGTTCCACTTCGCCAACGCGGCGATGCTGCCGCTGGTCGGCCAGAAGCTGGCCCTGGCCGACGCCACGCTCGCCACGACGCTGACCGCCGTGTGCATCGTCGCGGCCCAGCTGGTGATGGTGCCGGTGGCGATGCTGGTGGGCGCCAGGGCCGACCTGTGGGGGCGCAAGCCGATCTTCCTGGCCGCGTTCGCCACCCTGGCCGCCAGGGGTGCGCTCTACCCGCTCTCCGACGATCCCTTCTGGCTGGTGGGGGTGCAGTGCCTCGACGGGGTGGGTGCCGGGATCTTCGGCGCGCTGTTCCCGCTGGTCGTGGCCGATCTCACGCGGGGCACCGGACGGTTCAACGTCAGCCAGGGTGCGATCGCCAGCGCCCAGGGGGTGGGTGCGGCCCTCTCCAGCATCGTGGCCGGGGTGGTGGTGGTCACAGCGGGCTACTCGGCGGCCTTCCTCCTGCTGGCGGCGATTGCGGCCGCCGGGCTGCTCCTCTACGCCCTGCTGATGCCCGAAACGCGCGACCACGCCGCGCCGATTTCCCGCCGCCGCTCGACGGCGGGGGCGCGCGCGATCCCGGCAGCCTGAGGGGTGATCCCGGACTGGCTGGACGTGCCTTGGGGCGAGCTGCGCGCGACGGCGGCGGTGGCCATCTTCGTCGCGACCTACGCGGTCATGGCGGTCGGCAAGCTGCCCGGCTTCCACCTGGACCGGGCGGGTGCGGCTCTCCTGGGTGCGGCCCTCATGGTGGCCACGGGCATCATGTCGCTCGAGGACGCCTACCGTGCCGTGGACCTGGACACCATCGTCCTGCTCCTGGGCATGATGATCGTGGCCGCCAACCTGCGGCTGTCCGGCTTCTTCCGCCTGGTGACCGCCTGGGCGGTGACCCGCGCGCACCGGCCCCTGCCCCTGCTCGCGGCGATCGTGCTGGCCGCGGGCGTGCTCTCGGCCTTCCTGGTCAACGACGCGATCTGCCTGGTCATGGCGCCTCTGGTGATCGAGCTGACCCGGGCCCTGCGGCGCGACCCCGTGCCCTATCTCCTGGCCGTCGCCATGGCCGCCAACGCCGGCAGCGTGGCCACCATCACCGGCAACCCGCAGAACATGATCGTGGGCAACCTGTCGGGCATTCCCTACGCCGACTTCGCCGCCGCCCTGGCGCCGGTGGCCGGGCTGGCGCTCCTGCTCACCGTCCTGTTCGTGGCACTCGGCAACCCGCGCGAGATCCTCGACCGCGAACGGCTGGAGGCCAGCCACCCGCGCGTGCGCGTGCATCGCTGGCTGGCGCTGAAGTCGGTGCTGGTCACCGCGGCGATGGTGGCCGCGTTCTTCCTGGGCGTGCCGGTGGCCGAGGTCGCGATCCTGGGCGGCGGCGTCCTGCTGCTCACCCGCAGCGTCAAGGCGCGCAAGGTCTACGCCCACATCGACTGGCCGCTGCTGGTCATGTTCGCCGGCCTGTTCGTGGTCGTCGCCGGCTTCCAGCGGGCGGTGCTGACGCCCGAGCTCCTGACCCAGGCGCGGCTGCTCATGCCGGGCGGCGACGCGGGGCTCGCCGCGGCCACCGCCCTGCTCTCGAACCTGGTGAGCAACGTCCCGGCGGTCCTGCTCCTGCAGCCGCTGGCCGACGCCGCGGCCGACCCCGCCCACGCCTGGCTCGTCGTCGCCATGGCCTCGACCTTCGCCGGCAACCTGACCCTGGTGGGCTCGGTCGCCAACCTGATCGTGGTCCAGAGTGCCGCCGCAGCCGGCATCAGGGTCGGCTTCTGGCGTCACCTGGTCGTGGGCGTGCCCCTCACCCTGGCGACGCTGGCGGTGGGCGTGGCCTGGCTCGGGGCGGGCTGACGGCTCAGCCGGCGGCTTCGACCAGGGCCGGCTGCGCCGACCATTCCGCAGCACCCAGCGGTGCCGGCCGCGCCATCAGCTTGCGCACGCGGGCGACCGCGCGGCCGACATCGTCGGGCGGCGGCGGCGGCTCGTCGACGCTGGGCTCGCCCAGCCAGCCGGCGCGGCCGGAATCGACCAGCTGCTGGTGGACGAGGCGGATGTCGCGGGTGACCCGCGAGGGTGCCAGGCGCAGCAGCCAGCGGTAGAGGCGGGCCTGGAGGTGGAAGTCGCTCAGCCACGCGCGCAGCCCCGGGCCTGCCACCGGCTCCTCGCCGCGCATCGCCAGGGGTGCGCGCATCGAGGTCCAGCCCTGGCCGAGAGTCGAACAGGTGCACGCGCTTGCCGGTCGCCAGCGCCTCGCTGACCATCGACATGCTGTCGGCGGTGACGATGATCTCGTCGGCCAGGGCCAGGAACGCGAAATAGGGGTTGTCGGGATCGCCCTTGCGCCACCGGTAGAGCAGGTGCGGGCCGGTCGAGGCCCTGGGCTAGTGCCTGCGCCGCACCCCGCGGCGTGCGCGAGCTGGTGGTGACCAGGAGCGTGCCGCCGCGTTCGGCGGCCATCGCCCCGGCGGCGGCCGCCAGCCGCCGCCCGCCGCGCCGGGTCAGGGCGTAGGGGCCGCTGCTGCCGCCGACGAGCACGGCGATCAGCGGCCGCGGCAGTTCCGCCAGCCGCTGCGACCAGCGCCCGGCCGCGGCGTCCAGCCGTTCCTGCGTCACGCGGTGCAAGGGTGCCGCGTTCAGCAGCACGTTGGGCCGGGCCGGCAGGCGGTATTGCGGCGTGGTCACGACCAGATCGTAGGCCGCGATCGGGCCCCAGGGCCGGCCGACCTGGACGATGCGGGTCCGCCCGCCCGACTGCCGCTTGATCCAGCGCGCCACGGGCTCGTTCTCGCGGCCGGAGGCCAGGACGAGATCGGGCCAGGGGGCGGCGAGGGCACTGGAGCGGGCCCGGTCGAGCCCGGCGTCGCTGGTGACGAACGGCGGGGCGAGGAGGATGTTCAGCGGCCGGAAGGCCAGGCGCTTGACCTCGAACGGCCAGCCGATCGCCTCGGCCAGCGCCAGGACCTGGCTGGCGTCACCGGCGCGGTGCGATGCCAGCACCCAGACGACGGGCTGGCGGAGCGGGGCCACCGCGGCGACGCGGGCGCGTGGTCCCGGTGCGGTCGCGCCACGAGCCGGCAACCGCCCGGGGGCGGCCCCGAAATGCTCGGTTGGGACACGTAGCGCGCACATGCGGCGACCTGCGGCGGCGAGGCGTGGTTCTGGCGTTCGTTACCGCCAGAACCATGCCGCACTGCAGCACGGCGCCAAATTCACATAACGTTACGAAATGTTACCGAGCCCCGCCCGGCGCGGTGATCAGTGCGGGACGTCGGCCCAGATCTTGCGCTTGAGGGCGAAGGTCAGCCCGGTCAGCACGACCAGGAACAGGATGACCTTGAGGCCGATGGCCTTGCGCTCCTCGAGCTTGGGCTCGGCCGCCCAGGTCAGGAACTGGGCGACGTCCTGGGACATCTGCGAGACCGTCGCACTGGTGCCGTCGGCGTAGGTCACCTGGTCGTCGCTGAGCGGCGGCGGCATGGCGATGACGTGGCCGGGGAAATAGGCGTTGTAGTAGCCGCCGTCCGGCACCTCGAAGTCGGCCGGCGGCTCCTCGTAGCCGGTCAGCAGGCTGTAGAGGTAGTTCTGCGCCGCCCGCGCGCGCCTTGGCCATCAGCGACAGGTCGGGCGGCGCCTTGCCGCCATTGGCGGCGGCCGCGGCGGCCTGCTCGTTGGGAAGGGGCTGGGGAAGCGGTCGAACGGCTGGCCGGGCCGCTCGAACATCTCGCCCTCGTCGTTCGGGCCGTCGGTGATCGTGTACTCGGCGGCGATCGCCTTGATCTCGTCCTCCGAGTAGCCGAGCGTCGCGAGGTTGCGGAAGGCGACGTACTTCAGCGCCGTGGCAGGCGGCGCAGACCTCGCGGTAGACCTGGAGGCCGCGCTGGGCGGCCGCCCGGTCGAAGCTGCCGAAGATGCCGTCGAGGTCGGCCACTCGCGGTGCTTGAGCTCGATGTGGCCCTCGGCGGCCATGGCGGCGGGTGCGACCAGCAGGGCCGCGGCGCAGGCGGCGGCCGCGCTGGTGAGGCGCAAGTGCAGGCTCATCGGGTTCACTCCGCCGGCTGGGCCGCGATGCCGCGGTCGAGCACGGGCTTGTCGATGCTCGTCGGCACCGGCGCGGGCGCTCGAGCTTGCCGAGCAGCGGCAGGATCACCAGGAAGTGGAGGAAGTAGTAGAGCGTCGCGAACTGGCCGATCCAGACCACGGTCCGGTCGGGCACCTGGCCGCCGACCCAGGTCAGGATCACGCAGTCGATCAGCAAGCAGCCAGAAGAACCACTTGTAGACCGGCCGGAAGGTGGAGCTGCGCACCTTGGAGGTGTCGAGCCAGGGCAGCACGAACAGCACCGCGATCGAGCCGAACATCGCGAGCACGCCGCCGAGCTTGGCCGAGATGCCGAACCAGCCGAGGAAGGCCAAGGGCGCGAACAGCTGCTCGTACACGACGAGCGCAGGATCGCGTAGAACGGCAGGAAGTACCATTCCGGCACGATGTGCGCGGGCGTCGCTCAGCGGGTTGGCCGGGATGTAGTTGTCCGGATGGCCCAGGAAGTTCGGCGCGAAGAAGACGAAGAAGCCGAAGATGATCAGGAAGATCGCCAGCCCGAACGTGTCCTTGACCGTGTAGTACGGGTGGAAGGGGATCTTGTCCTTCTTGGTCAGGTCGATGCCGACCGGGTTGTTCGAGCCGAACTGGTGCAGCGCCACGATGTGCAGGAACACCACGCGCGAAGATCACGAACGGCAGCAGGTAGTGCAGCGCGAAGAACCGGTTCAGCGTCGGGTTGTCGACCGAGAAGCCGCCCCACAGCCAGGTGACGATGGCGTCGCCGACGAACGGGATGGCCGAGAACAGGTTGGTGATGACGGTGGCGCCCCAGAAGCTCATCTGGCCCCAGGGCAGCACGTAGCCCATGAAGGCCGTGGCCATCATCAGCAGCAGGATGACCACGCCCAGCATCCACAGCAGCTCGCGCGGCGCCTTGTAGGAGCCGTAGTAGAGGCCGCGGAAGATGTGGATGTAGACCACGATGAAGAACATCGAGGCGCCGTTGGCGTGGACGTAGCGCAGCAGCCAGCCGTAGTTCACGTCGCGCATGATGTGCTCGACGGAGTCGAAGGCGTAGGCGGTGTGCGGCGTGTAGTGCATCGCCAGGACGATGCCGGTCGACGATCTGCAGCATCAGCATGATGCCGGCCAGCGAGCCGAAGTTCCAGAAGTAGTTCAGGTTCTTCGGCGTCGGGTAGGCCACGAACTCCTTGTAGCCCCAGGTGACCAGCGGCAGCCGGTCGTCGATCCAGCGCAGGACGCCGCTCTTGAAGACGGGATTGGGGACGTCGGCCGCCATGGGTTACCTTCCGTAGCGTGGCCGCGCCCTCGGTCGGGGCGCGGATGTCGGGTTCGACGCGTCAGCCGATGCGGACGCTGGTGTCGGTCAGGTAGGCATATTCCGGCACGGGCAGGTTGAGCGGCGCCGGCCCCTTGCGGATGCGGCCGGCCGTGTCGTAGTGCGAGCCATGGCACGGGCAGAACCAGCCGCCGAAGTCGCCCTTGGGCTCGCCCGGCTTGTTGCCCAGCGGCACGCAGCCCAGATGCGTGCAGACGCCGACCATCACCAGCCACTCGGGCTTGGTCGCCGCGCTCGGCGTCGGTCTGCGGGTCGCGCAGGTCGGCCAGCGGCACGGCGTCGGCCTCGCTGATCTCTTCCTGCGGTGCGGTGGCGGACGAACACCGGCTTGCCGCGCCACTTCACGGTCACCGCCTGGCCGACCTCGAGCGGCCGACAGGTCGACCTCGACGCTGGACAGCGCCAGCACGTCGGCCGACGGGTTCATCTGGTTGATCAGCGGCCAGGCCAGGGCACCGGCACCGACCGCCAGGGTCGACCAGGTCACCAGGTCGAGGAAATCGCGGCGGGTGGTACCGTCGGCATGGGTCGTGGACGGGGTGGCAGCGTCGGACATTGCAACGGAGCCCGGTATGGCTGGAGAAGGAGGTCGACGTGTTGGCGGGCAATCTATGCGCCGGGACCAGCCCGAACAAGCGACGTTTGGTCGCATAAATTCACTGTAAATTCATGGTCTTGCATGTGCCGATGGGCTCTCCGGAAGCCGCACCGCAAGGTGCCGGCCAATCGCCGCCGGCACTGCGTCTTGCACTCTATCAGCCTGACCGGCCGCACAATTTCGGCTCGATCCTGCGCTTGTGCGCCTGCCTCGGCGTGACGTTCGAGGTGATCGAGCCGTGCGGCTTTCCGCTGGACGACCGGCGAATCCGGGCCGGGGCACTGGACTATGCGCCGCAGGCGAACTGGGTGCGACACCGGGACTTCGCGTCGTTCGACACGTCCCGGCTGGCGAACGGACGCCGATTGGTCCTATTGAGCACCGCAGGGGAGAACTTGCACCACCATGTGGCCTACATGCCGGACGACATCCTGATGCTGGGCAGCGAGAGCGCCGGCGTGCCCGCGGCGGTCCACCGCCGCTGCGACCTGCGCGTGCGCGTGGCCCTGCGCCCGGGCCTGCGCTCGCTCAACGTCGCCATGGCGGCGGCGATCGGGCTGGGCGAGGCGCTGCGCCAGACCGGCGGCTTTGCCGGAGACCAGCGCATGAGCGGCGCGGACGGCGACGAGCCCCAGGTGGCGCGCGCCTGGTTCGAGCAGCTGCGCGACCGGATCTGCGCCGCGTTCGAGGCGATCGAGGACGATTATGCGGGCGCCGCGCACCGCGACGTCGCCCCGGGGCGCTTCGAGCGCCGGCCCTGGGACCGGCCCGGCGGCGGCGGCGGCGTGATCTCGCTCATGCGCGGCCGCGTGTTCGAGAAGGTGGGCGTGAACGTCTCCACGGTCTGGGGCGAGTTCAGCCCCGAGTTCCGCAAGCAGATGCCCGGGGCCGAGAGCGACGGCCGGTTCTGGGCCAGCGGCATCTCGCTGGTGGCGCATCTGCGCTCGCCGCACTGCCCCCCGGCGCACATGAACACGCGCCACATCCGCACCAGCAAGACCTGGTTCGGCGGCGGTGCCGACCTCAACCCGATCTACCCGGACGAGGCCGACACCGCGGCGTTCCACGCCCGGCTGCAGGCCGCCTGCGACGGCTACGCGCCCGACGCCTACGACCGGTTCAAGCGCTGGGCCGACGAGTACTTCTTCATCCCGCACCGCGGCGAGCCGCGCGGCGTCGGCGGCATCTTCTACGACTATCTCGAGGGCGAGCACGAGCGCCACCTGGCGTTCACCCAGGCGGTCGGCGAGGCCTTCCTCGACATCTATCCGCAAGCTCGTGCGCCGCCACATGGACCGCCCCTGGACCGAGGCCGAGCGCCAGCACCAGCTGGTCCGCCGCGGCCGCTACGTCGAGTTCAACCTGATCTACGACCGCGGCACCCAGTTCGGCCTCAAGACGGGCGGCAACCCGGAGGCCATCTTGATGTCGCTGCCGCCGGCCGTCGCCTGGCCCTGACCCGCACCCAGCCCGCCCCCGCCCCAGGAGCACGCCATGGACATCAACCGTCTGCCGGCCGGCAAGAATCCGCCCTACGAGATCAACGTCTTCATCGAGGTGCCGCTGCGCTCGGACCCGATCAAGTACGAGTACGACAAGGAGACCGGCTTCATCTTCGTCGACCGGTACCTCTACACGACGATGTTCTACCCCTGCAATTACGGCTTCATCCCCAACACCCTGGGCGGTGACGGCGATCCGCTCGACGTCATGGTGGTCGGCCGGATGCCGGTGATGTCGGGGGCCGTCCTGCGCACGCGGCCGATCGGCGTCCTCGAGATGGAGGACGAGGCCGGCATGGACGAGAAGCTCCTGGCCGTGCCGACCGACAAGATCACGCCGATCAACCGGAACATCCGGACCTACCAGGACCTGCCCGAGATCGACCTCGCGCGGATCGCCCACTTCTTCGAGCACTACAAGGACCTCGAGCCCAACAAGTGGGTCAAGGTGAAGGGCTGGGAGGGTCCGGAGCGCGCCCACGAGCTGATCCTCGAGGGCATCGAGCGCGCCAAGGGCAAGCTGAAGCCCACCGGCGAGTAGCCCCGGAGCGCGGCCGGGCGGGAGCGGCGGCGCTAGCCGCGCCCTGCGCCTTCGCCCGGCGCCAGGGCGGCGATCGACAGGGCGTGGATCCGCTCGTGCAGCAGGTCCGCCGCCGCCGCATGGACCAGGCGCTGCCGCTCGATCCGGCTCCGGCCGGCGAAGCAGGCCGCCACCACCTCGACCCGAAAATGCGTCTCGCCGCCCTCGCGCCAGCCGGCATGGCCGTGATGGCGCGCCGATTCGTCGACGATCACGACCGCCTCGGGCTGCAGCGCCCGCTCGAGGGCCAGGCGAAGCTCCTGTGCGACGCTCATGCGGCTAGGCTCCAGACCTCGCGAGCGGCCGGCGATGTTCCCCACCACCAAACCTTAAGATTAAATAACTATCTGACAGCACGAACTTTCGCGCTGAAACGGCGTTGGATGCGTACGTGGAAATAGCATCGAGGATAATTCGCTCGCTAGTGTTTTGGCGATTCGGCATTAACTATTCCTGAAGGTGCAGCACCTAACTTCGAGTAGCGCCGCCGCCTAGCGCTCCGAGGTTCGGGATCGACCCGGGCGCTTTGGTGCGCGCGGCGTTCGGTTGTGGCGGCCCCTGGCGAGGATCGTGGATGGAGAGCATGATGGCAACTGCAAGCTTGAAGGCTAAGGTGGGGCCGGGCCGCTCGCGGGCGCAGGACATCGACCGCTACGTCGGTTCACGCATGCGCGAGCGGCGGATCATGCTGGGCCTGACCCAGCAGCAGATGGCCGAGCTCATCGGCGTGACCTACCAGCAGGCCCACAAGTACGAGAAGGGCATCAACCGCATCGCGGCCGGGCGGCTGTTCACCATCGCCCAGGCGCTGGGCGTCGACGTCGGCTACTTCTTCGACGGCATGGACAGCGAGCGCTCGTTCAAGCCCACGCCGCAGCAGCGGATGCTCCTGGAACTTGCGCGCAACTTCATCAGCATGCCGAGCCGCAAGCACCAGGAGGCCATGTGCAGCCTGGCGCGCGCGCTGTCGAACCCGGAGCTGGCCGTGGTGAGCGAGCAGGAGCACTAGGCCGCCACCGGCCGCGCGCCTGTGGGGGCCGAGCCGCGTCCGGCCCGTGCCCCCGGCGCGGCTTGCCAGCCGCCGCCGGCCGTGCTGACTAGCCGCCGCAAGGCGACCGGAAAGGTCGGGCGGTAGGGAGGCACCTCGAGATGCGGCTGTTGCGGTACGGTGCGAAGGGTCACGAGCAGCCCGGGCTGCTCGATGGGGAGGGGCGGATCCGCTCGCTCGTCGGCATCGTGCCGGACATCGCCGGCGATGTGCTCGCTGCGGCCGGGCTGGACCGGCTGCGCGGGCTGGACCCGGCGGCACTGCCCCTGGTCGAGGGCACGCCCCGGCTGGGTCCCTGCGTCGGGCAGGTGGGCAAGTTCATCTGCATCGGCCTCAACTATGCCGACCATGCCGCCGAGTCGGGGCTCAAGGTCCCGCCCGAGCCGGTGATGTTCCTCAAGGCCACCAGTGCGATCTGCGGCCCGGACGATCCGGTCGAGATCCCGCGCGGGTCGGAGAAGACCGACTGGGAGGTCGAGCTCGGCGTGGTGATCGGCACGCCCGGCAAGTACATCGCCGAGGCCGACGCCATGGCGCACGTGGCCGGCTACTGCGTGGTCAACGACGTGTCCGAGCGGGCGTTCCAGACCGAGCGCAGCGGCCAGTGGACCAAGGGCAAGAGCCACGACACGTTCGGGCCGATCGGCCCGTGGCTGGTGACGCGCGACGAGGTGGCCGACCCGCAGGACCTCGCCATGTGGCTGGAGGTCGACGGCCATCGCTTCCAGGACGGCTCGACGCGCACCATGGTCTACCAGGTGCCGTTCCTGATCAGCTACCTGTCGCAGTTCCTGAGCCTCCAGGCCGGCGACGTCATCTCCACCGGCACGCCTCCGGGCGTCGGCATGGGCCAGAAGCCGCCGCGCTACCTGCGCCCCGGCCAGACCATGCGCCTGGGCATCGCCGGGCTGGGCGTCCAGAGCCAGGTCACCGTCGCCGCTTGACGCGGGCTGCGCCGGCCCCGGCCGAGATCGCCGCGGCGATCCTGGCCGGGCTGGCCCGCCGGCGTCCCGGCGCCACCCTGTGCCCGTCGGAGATCGCCCGCGCGCTCGCCGGCCCCGGCGGCGACTGGCGCGTCCTCATGCCCGCGGTCCGTGCGGTGGCCGCGGACCTGCTGGCGCAGGGCCTGATCGCGGTCACCCAACGCGGCCGCCCGGTGCCCGTCGCCACCCCGGGGCCGATCCGGCTCGGCCGGCCGCCGTGAGCGGCCATGGGCCTGGAGCGCTTTTCTGCGCCGAGCAGGCCTCCGGGCTGGAGCCTGGCCGGTCCGCCGAGCGGCTGCTAGCCGCGGCGGTACTGGCGCAGGGCCTCGCTCTCGGGCAGGGCGAAGCCGAACAGCACCTGGTACTCGGCGGCACCGTCGGCGCGGCCGACGAAGCGCTGGCTGAAGGTCTCGGTGACCCCGCCGCGGCGCGCCCCGCTCGGGACCGTCACCCGGGCGACGAAGTCCTGGCGGTCGAGCAGCCGCCCGTCCGGGGCGCTGATCGCCAC
This sequence comes from uncultured Alphaproteobacteria bacterium, assembly GCA_963769465.1. Lineage (GTDB taxonomy): Bacteria > Pseudomonadota > Alphaproteobacteria > Geminicoccales > Geminicoccaceae > Benzoatithermus. The sequence continues at coordinate 35,962 of CAVYMA010000029.1, read as the reverse complement.
GAAGTAGGGCAGCTCGATGATCCCGCCCGGCATGGCCGGCCCCGGCAGGACGAGCAGGTCGAGCGCGATCTCGACCACGAGGTCGCCGCCCTCGGCCCGGCAGCCGCCGTCCAGGTTCTCCATGGCAGCACGGTAGGCAAGGTCGCCGGCGGCGGCCTCGGGCGGCTGCTGCAGGTCCTCGAGCCCGTTGATGATCCCGACCTCGGGGCACAAGACCGGCGGCGGGGGCGGGGTGCCGCCACAGGCGGCCAGGAGCGAAGCGAGGATCGCCGGGGCCAGGAGGCGCGCGCGCGGAGCGGATGCCATGCTAGAGGGCCTTGTGGCTGCCGTCGCAGGTGGGCTCGGTGTGGGTGCGCTTGCAGCCGCAGAACCAGACCGGGCCGGCGCGCTCGGCCTGGTACTTCACCGGCTCGAGGCCCGTGCCCTTGTGGGAGCCGTCGCAGAAGGGCTGGGCGGCGCTGCGGCCGCAGGCGCACCACCAGTAGGCCTTGCCGGCCGCGACCTCGACCTTGTAGGGCGCCTTCTGCGCGACCAACCGCTCGTCCATCCGGCTCCCCTTCCGCGCCCGTTCGCCACCGCGGGCGATCCGGGCGCTGGCGTACCGGGCGGCCGGGGCACTGACAAGCCCCATCCGCGTCCGCGCGGCCGCCCTCCACACGCCCCTATCCGCCGGCCACAACTGTGCCTACACTGCCACCGATGGTGTGGGCGAGCGCATGCTGGCTACCGATAGAGACGATCAGGTCCTGAGCGGCCAGCGCACGTCGCGCGGCCGGCGGCTGGCGGCGCTCGACCTCGGCACCAACAATTGCCGGCTGCTGGTGGCCGAGCCGGTCGGGACCGGCTTCCACGTCGTCGACAGCTTCTCGCGCATCGTCCGCCTCGGCGAGGGCCTGGCCGCCACCGGTGCTCTGGGCGAGCCCGCCATGCAGCGCACCCTGGCGGCACTCAAGGTCTGCCGCCGGATCATGGACCGCCACCGCGTGGTGCGGGCGCGCTGCGTCGCCACCGAGGCCTGCCGTCGGGCGAGCAACGGCCCGGAGTTCCTGCGCCAGGTGCGGCGGTTCGCGGGCATCGAGCTCGAGGTGCTGGGCCACGACGAGGAAGCGCGCCTGGCCATGCTGGGCTGCCTGCCCCTGATCGACCCGCAGGCCGACCGGCTGCTGATGCTCGACATCGGCGGCGGCAGCACGGAGATCATGTGGCTGGACCGGAAGGAGGCCACGCAGGGCGGCGAGCCCGGCCACAGCCTCTCCATGCCGCTGGGCGTGGTGACGCTCTCGGAGACCTTCGGCGGCGGCAGCGACGACGCCACCTACGGCCGCATGGTGACACACGCGGTCGACCGCTTGGCCGAGGTCAACCGCCTGCCGGCCTCGGCCCGCGTCGACCGCGGCCCGGGCCTGCAGATGCTGGGCACCTCGGGCACGGTGACCACCCTGGCGGCGGTGCATCTCGGCCTGCGCCGCTACGACCGGCGCAAGGTCGACGGGATGTCCCTGCCCTTCTCGGTGATCCACTCGGTCTCGCGCCGGCTGCGCGACCTGGACGATGCCGGCCGCGCGGCGCACCCCTGCATCGGCCAGGACCGTGCCGATCTCGTGGTGGCCGGCTGCGCCATCCTCGAGGCCGTGCACCGGCTGTGGCCGGTCGAGCGGCTGCAGGTGGCCGACCGCGGCCTGCGCGAGGGCATCTTGAACGCCCTGCTCGGCCATTCGCTCGGGCCCGCCCTGCTGCGCAGCGAAGCCGTCGCATGAGTGCCGACCGCCCGCTCAAGACGCGGCTCCTGACCGCGCGCGGGCGCACCACGTCCTCGCAGCAGTGGCTGCGCCGCCAGCTCAACGACCCGTTCGTGCACCGGGCACGGCAGGAGGGCTGGCGGGCCCGCTCGGTGTTCAAGCTGCAGGAGCTGGACGAGCGCTTCGCGCTGCTCCAGCGCGGTGCGCGCGTGCTCGATCTCGGCGCCGCACCCGGCAGCTGGACCCAGTACGCGGTCAAGCGCGGCTGCCGCGTGGTCGCGGTCGACCTCGTGGCGGTCGAGCCCGTGGCCGGTGCGGAGCTGATCCAGGGCGACTTCCTCGACCTCGAGGTGCAGCGCGAGCTGCGCCAGCGGCTGGGCGGCCCCGCCGACGTGGTGCTGAGCGACATGGCCGCATCGGCGACCGGCCGGCGGGCGATCGACCGGCTGCGCGCCGAGGGGCTGGGCGAGACCGTGCTCGACTTCGCGGGCGAGGTGCTGGTCGCCGGGGGTGCGTGCGTGGTCAAGCTGATCAAGGGCAGCGAGGCCACGCTGATGCCGCGGGCCATGGGGCTGTTCGCCACCGCACGGGTGGTGCGGCCCAAGGCCACGCGGGCCGATTCCTCGGAAGTCTACCTGCTCGCCCGGGGGCTGCGCGAGCGCGCGGTCACGGGCAGCGACGATGGATCTTCCCGTTGAGCGACTGGGTCTTGAAGATCAGCGGCAGATCGAGCTCGGCGGCCTCGGCGCAGTAGGCGTCCATCTTGCGGCGCACGTTGGTGTACTCGACCGCGTAGGCCGCCATGTCGCGCTTGCGGTAGGCCAGGAGTGCCGCACAGGTCCCGGCCTCGAAGCAGCCCTCGCTGACCGCGAAGTCGACGTCCTCGATCAGCTCCGGCGCCAGCTCGAGCGCGTTCATCAGCCCGACCGCCAGGCCCCGGCTGCGGGCCTCGGCCGCCAGCCAACGGTTGTAGGCGAGCTGGTCCTTGGCGGTGAGCGGAAAGCCGGTGCGGTGGGCGTAGCCGTCGAGGTTGCGCAGGAGCACGCCGTCGAAGCCCTTGGCGACGCACAGGTCCAGCCGCCGCGCCAGGATCGGGCGCAGTGCCTCCTGGGCGCGGATGTCCAGCCAGCGCTCGCCGGGCCAGCCGGCGAAGTTGGCGCCGATCAGCCGCTGGTCGAAGGCGCCGGCGTCGGGGCGCCAGTTCTCCCAGGCACCGCCGTTGACGACGCAGACCGTGCGCACCCCGCGTGCCTGGAGTTCCTGCACCCGCGCCGCGGAGGTCTCGTGCAGGCCAAGCGCGACCGCACCCTCGACCCGCTGCAGCTGGAAGGGGGCGGTGAGCTGGATGTCGAACGGCTCGTGCGGCCCCGGCACCCAGGCCGCGGCCGGCAAGGCACCGGCCAGCAGCAAGCCGACCGCGAACAGCGCACGACGCCCCAACATGGCCAAGCCTTCGAAGCAACCCCTGGCAGCGCGGCAGGATAGGGTCCTCGAGGAGGATGCCGCAGTGAGCCTTGTCACATGGAGATACGGAACCGGAGATGGCTCCGCAAGGGCGACCCCGCAGCCGTGAGGTCGCGCCTCAGCTGCGGCCGTAGCGATCGTCCAGCCGGACGATGTCGTTCTCGTCGAGCTTGTCGCCCACCTGGACCTCGACGAACTCGAGCACCTCGGTGCCGGGGTTCTCGATCCGGTGCGCGGTCTCGAGCGGGATGAACACCGCCTCGTTGCGGGCGAGCTCGAACACCTCGCTACCCCGCGTCACCCGCGCCCGGCCGCGCACGATGACCCAGTGCTCCTCGCGGTGGTGGTGCAGCTGCAGGGACAGGATCGCACCCGGATTGACCGTGATCCGCTTGACCGCGAAGCCGTCGCCGGTCTCGAGGACCTCCCAGCGTCCCCAGGGCCGGTTGTCGCTGTCGCCACGCCGGTAGGTCACCTCGGCCATGCCGGTAGTCTCCTCGCCTGCCGCATCGCCGGGATGGGTGTCACAGCGGCCGGCACGCTTCAAGCGCCACCGCCCGCCGGGCGTCGCCCCGTGTGCAACAGCTCAGGGTAAAATCGCGCCGGGCGCGTAGCCGTAGATTTCGAAGGTCGCGACCAGGGACGGGTTCTCGACCGAGTCGGCGTCGCCGGCCCCGCCGACCGCGAGGTCCATGCGCCGGACGATCAGCATCGGCTCGCGGGTCTCGATGGCGTAGAGGAAATCGCGCACCGTCGCGGTGTCGCCGTTCAGGCTGAGCCGCAGCCCGATCCGGGCGAAGGGTGGTGCTGCCTCGGGCTCGAGGATCTGCACCGTGGTGATCTCGCCGCCCATGGCGGCGGCGAGGCCGGCGAGGTCGCCCTGGAGCTGGGCGGCCGCGACCGCCGGCGTGCTGCCGGGCAGGAGCGTCCGCTCGGTGTCGAGGGCACCCTGCAGCTCGCGCTCCTGCGCCAGCAGTGCTTCGCGGCCCGGGATCCGCCGCTCCAGCTCGCCCAGATGCTGCACACCGGCGGCGAGTGCCGCGCCCTGCCCGCGCAGATAGGCCACCGGCAGCCACACCGCGGCCGCGACCAGCCCCAGCGCCAGGAGCAGCAGTGCCACGGCCAGGGCGCGCTGCTGCGGCTGGCTCAGCCGGTCCATCACAGCGCCGGCTCCGCCGCCGGATCGACCACCGCGCGCAAGGAGAAGCGCTCGACCTCGCGGTCGGTGTCGTCGACGCCGCGGAACGTCACGCGCGTGCTCGGCGCCTGGAACCGCACCTGCTCGAACTCGGGCGCCGCCTCGACCAGCGGCACCAGGGTCGAGGCATCCTCGGCGAGGCCCGAGATGAACAGCTCGTTGCCGTCCAGCCGGGTCTCGGTCAGCCAGACCGTGTCGGGCAGGAGGCGGCTCAGCACCTCCAGCACCAGGAGCGGCGAGGGCCGGCTGCTGCGGTCGTCGGCGAAGAACCGCGCCTGGGCGCGCAGGCCGTCGATGCGGGCGCGCAGGTCGGGCAGGTCGGCCAGCCGCTGCTCCAGGCCGGCCACCAGCCGCGACTGCTCGGCCAGCAGCCCGTGGCGCTGGTAGATCTGCCAGCCGACCAGGCCCAGGCCGCCAGCCAGGACGAGGAGGGCGAGCCCCAGCAGCAGCCCGGCCAGGCCGCCGCGCCGCTCGGGCGCGTTGATGCGCAAGAGATCGACGCCGGCGGTGGGCTGGCCGTCGCCGGGGAGCGCCACGTCGACCGCCGCCGGCTTCACGCCGACCGTGGCCAGGTCGCGCAGCAATTCGTCCAGGCGCGGGCGCGAGGCCGCCGCCACCATGACCTCGAGCATGCCGTCGCGCCGGCGCCCGAGCACCTTGTGGGCGACGTAGCCCTGCTCGGCCGACCAGGGGGTGAGCAGGTCCAGCTTGTGGCCCATGATCCGGGCGAGATCGCCCTCGGCCGCGGCCGGCAGGACGTCGGTGCAGGTCAGCGCGTCCTCGTCGCCCAGCACCAGCAGGGTCGAATCCTTGTGCCGGCCGATCACCCGCCGCAGCCGGGACTCGAGCGGGGGCGGCTCCGCACCCGGGCTGGCCTCGGGCAGGAGCAGGCTGCCGACCAATTCCAGGCGGCGGCCGCGGCGCTCGTAGACCCGTGCGAACGGCCGCTCGAGGCGCAGGACCAGGTGGTGCCGGCGCGGACCGGTTTCGCGCCAGCGCCGGGGCAGGAGCCCCAGCAGCTCGCCCAGCCACCAGGCGAAGAAGCCGGTCTCCGCCTCGGGCTGCCCGGGTCGGGCCAGAGCCATCACGATGCGTCACCTCGCGCGCGAAGGATGGGCGTCCAGTCCAGGACGATGAAGGGCGGCCCGCCGGCACCGCCTTGGGCGAGCGCGATCACGGCTTTGGCCGCGGCCTCGTAGCCGTTGGGGAATCGTACGTCCAGCAGAACGGACTGGGGCCCGGTCTCGTCCTCGCCGCCGGCACCGGAGCCGTTCGCCTCCTCGGCACCGTCCGCACCGAGGCTGCCGCCACGGCTGTCGCGCGCCCGGCTCAGGCCCTCGCGCGCGCCTGCCTCGCCCGCGACCGCCGAATGCGCCCGACTCGGGAGCCGCCTCGGCACCGCCGGCGCGGCCCAGGCCCGCCTGGCCTGCCGCGGCTCGACCGTCGGCGCCGTCCGCTTCGGTCGTGCTCGCCGGTCTCCTCCTGTTGGGGATCGTCGGGCTCGAGGCTGCGGGCGATCCGCACCGCCTGCCGCACCGGACCCGCCGCATAGCGGACCGACGGCTCGGCAGCGCCGGAATAGACGGTGACGTAGGGCTCGACCATGGACCAGACCGCGGGATCGACCACCGGCAGGTAGCGCAGCTCGGCGGGCTTGGCGAACGGCCGGTCGGCCGCACCGCCCGCCGCGGCCGCCGCCGCTGGCATAGTCGCGGTCCTCGGCCCCGGACTCGAGCTTGAGCTGGTTCTCGTCGCGCCAGTCCTGGATCACGTCGGCGAAGGTGGCGGCACTGTCCTCGTCCAGGCCCAGGGCCAGCGGCAGGGCGCGCAGCATCTGATCGGTCGCGGCGTTGAGGTCGATCTTGCCCAACTCGCGCTCGAACCGGACCCGCACCGCGACCTCGCCGAACTGCCAGCTCAGCTGCGGCGGCACCGTCTGGCGCGGCTCGCGGTTGGCCAGGAGGGTCACGGTCTGCTGCAGCGCCGCCTCCAGCATCGCCTGGGCCTCGATCGCCTGCAGCTGGCCGCGCAGGGTCAGGGCGTCGGTGCGCCGGCCGGCCAGGAACGCCACGGCGGCGGCGGCCATGGCGGTCACGAACACCAGGGTGATCACCAGGGCGGCACCGCGCTCGCGCGTCGCGCCGCTCATTGCGGCCGGTCCTGGCCACGGGTGGAGAAGCCGCCGCTCTCGCCGAACGGCGTCTCGGCCGCACCGCCCGGCCGGAGCAGGCCGCGCTCGCCGGTCTCCTCGGCGCCGGGGCAGCCGGCCCTGCCTCCGCCCGCGCCGAGGCCGGCCTCGACCCCGCCGCCGACGCCGTCCCCGCCCTGCTCCGCGCCGCCAGCCTCGCCGCGCACCCTCGCCGGCACCGCCGCAGTACCAAGGGGCGGTGATCCGCAGCGGCACCACCAGGTCGGGCCAGCCCGGCTCCTCGCCGGCGGCCAGCCGGATCGCCTCGGGCAGGCGCGGTCCCGCCGGCCACTCCGCGTGCCAGGCCGGGGCCTCGCGCGGCTCCAGGCTGCCCCAGTAGGTGAAGCTCAATTCTTCCGGCACGCGCAGGATCGTCCGGGGCTCGCCCGCCTCGACCACGGCCAGATCGAGCTCGGTCCGGATCGATCGGCACGCGGCGCAGCTCGATGCGGTAGGCGCCGCGGTCGGGCGTCACCGCGTACTCGTAGGCGAGGTAGGGCGCACCGGCGAGGTAGGGCGGCTCGACATTGGCGAAGCGCAGCCGGTCGCCCCGGCCCGAGAACAGGACCAGGTCGCGATTGCCGGCCTTGATCATCAAGGGCTCGGCGCGCTCCAGCTCCCCGCGCAGCACCGACAGGCCCAGGGTCAGCTCCTCCATGGCCTCGCGGCGATCGTCGGTGCTGGCCACCGCGCGGATCACGAAGCGCAGCCCCGCCACCATCACGAGCGCCACCAGCGCCAGCACCGCCATGCTGACCAGGAGCTCGACCAGCGTGAAGCCGGCCGAGCGGTCAGGGCGCGCGCGGGCCCGCAACGGGCGGCTCCATGGCCAGGGTGCTGAGCTGGTAGCGCTGGTCGCCCTTCTCCACCGAGACCCGGACCAGCCGCAGCCGCAACGGCGCCCGCGGCGGCGCAGGCTCGCCGGCCCGCCCATCGGCGGCCGCGTCCTCCGACGTGCCCGGCCCGCTCTCGGAGCGATCGCCGGGCGCAGGGTCGGAAAGGCCGCCTTCACCCGCAGCGCGCTCGCCGAGGCCGCCTCCGCCGGTGTCGGCGGACTCCTCCTGCCCGCTCGGGCTCAACGCCGGCTCGTCGAACGCCGGCGGCGGCTCGGGCAGCAGGCCCTCGGGCACCTCATAGGGCTCGCTCTCGATCCGCCAGCGCAGGCCGCCGCCGATGTCGCCGCTCAGGGCACCGTCGCGCGGGTTCAGGTCGTAGTGGCTGCGGGCCAGGAGGTTCTGGGCGACCAGCCCCAGGAGGAGGCGGTCCTCGTCGCGGTGTGCGGTGCGCAGGCCGCTGCCGATCACGGCGTAGACCGTGCTCATCACGATGCCCAGGATCGCCAGCGCCACCAGCGTCTCGAGCAGGGTGAAGCCCGCCTCGCGGCACCCTGCCCCGCCGCCGGTCACTGGACCACCGTCACGGTGACGCGCCCGGTCAGCCAGTCGACGTTGACCGCACGATTGCCGTCGACAGCACCCAGGACGACGCGGCCGCCGGTCGAGGTGCCGTTGGGGAAGAACAGGAGCCCGTCGGCGCCGAAGCCGTCCTCGACCAGCTCGGTGCCCCCGGGCAGCAAGGGCACGATCGCGTCGACGGTCACGGAAGCGGCCGTGCCGGTGCGCATGGCGAGGCTGCGCTGGTCGCGGATCGCCAGGGCCACCTCGCGCGTGGTCCGGTCGATGTCGGGCTGCAGCAGCGTGCGCAGCTGGGGCAGCGCCACGCCCGCGAGCAGCGCGCCGATCGTCAGGACGACCAGCAGCTCGACCAGGGTGAAGCCCCGGTCAGGAGCCCCAGCTCGTGACATCGGCCGCCTCGCCGTTCCCCCCTTGCGCCTTGTCGGAGCCGAGCGAGAGCAGGTCGTAGGGACCATGCTCGCCGGGCGCCTTGTAGAGGTAGGGGTTGCCCCAGGGGTCCAGGGGCACGGTGGCGCTGTCGACGTAGGGGCCCTTCCAGCCGGAGACGTTGCCGGGGTTGCGCACCAGTGCCGTCAGGCCCTGCTGGGTCGTGGGGTAGACCCCGGTGTCGAGCCGGTAGAGGTCCAGCGCGGATTCGAAGTTCTTGACCTGCAGCTCGGCCGTGTCGGTCTTGGCACCGCCCAGGTAGCCGATGACCCGCGGCCCGGCCAGGGCAGCGAGCAGGCCAAGGATCACGAGCACCACCAGGAGCTCGATCAGCGTGAACCCGGCCTCGCGGCGCCGGTCCCGCCGGCAGGATCGGTCCTGCTTGTTCGCCATCGGATGCCCTACTCCGCAGGAGACCGGTGCGACGGTCCCGTCGTTCATTCCTGATTCATGCCTTGGCGTCGTAGTAGGCCTCGTCCGCCGCCGAGGAATCGTGCGGTTCCCCCGGCGGCGCCTCGGCCGGCGGCGAGCCGCGCATGCCGGCGCCGAAGATCTCGAAGCCGCGCCGCTCCTCGCCGAGGCCGAGCTCCAGCCGGTTGCGCTCGACCGAGAGCACCTGCCAGTCGCCGACCATGTCGCCGGGGCGCAGCCGCGCCACCTCGGCCGTGGCCGGAAAGGTCACCAGTGCCGCCGCCGTGCCGCCCTGGCGCACCGTGCCGAAGAACCGCAAGTCCGGCTCGGCCGGGCCCGCGTCCACCGGCGCCTCGGGCAAGGGTGCCTCCGGCTCGCGCACCACCGCCGGCGGTGGCGGCGGCATGCGGCGGGTCGGCGAGAACAGCGGCCGCTCGACCACGGCGGTGAAGCGCTCGAGCGGCGGCAGCATGATCGGCGTCGGCGGCGGCTCGAGCGCCGCGACCTCGACCTCGGCCGGCGCCGGGCGCACCGCGGTGGCGGCCACCACCGGAACCTGGTCGCCGCTCCCGGTCCACAGCAGGTAGGGCAGCACCAGCAGGGCCGCCAGCACCAGGAGCTTGGTGGCGGGATGCCACTGGGTCACGGGCGTCGATCATCCTTGGGGCTCGGGGCAGCGTGTAGGTAGGTGACGGCCCGTCCGGGCGTCAATAGCGGGGCCCGTACCATGGGTCGCCGGGCGGCCGGCACCTAGAAGGCCAGCTCGTTGACGCTCAGCACCGCGGTCAGGATCGACATCACGATCCCGCCAACCACGAGCCCGAGCACGATCACCGTGGCCGGCTCGATCAGCGCCACCAGGCGCTGCAGCCGGGTGGCGACGCGCTCCTCGAAGGTCTCGGCGAGATGGGCGGCCACCGGCTGGAGCCGGCCGCTCTCCTCGCCGACCCGCAGCATCTTCACCGCCAGCGGGGTCATGATGTCGGCCGCGGCCAGGCTGTCGGCGACCGTGCGGCCGGTGCGCACCCGGGTCACCACCTCGTCCATGGCAGCACGGGCGTGGAGGTTGGCCAGCGTGTCGCGGCTGACCACCAGCGCCGCCGGCAGGTCGAGGCCGCCGCCGAGGCAGGTGGCAAGCGCGCGGCAGAGCTGGCCGGTGATCCGGTCGCGCACGAGCTGGCCCAGGAACGGCAGGCGCATCACCCAGCGGTCGAAGGCGCGCCGCGGACCCGGCCGGCGCAGCAGGCGCTCGCCGAGCAGGAGCAGGGCCGCGGTCAGGGCGAGCAGCAGATAGCCCTGCTCGCGCAGGAGATCGGTGGCGGCCAGCACCATCCGGGTGCTCGTCGGCAGGGCGGACCCGGCCTGGGCGAACATCGGCTCCATCCGCGGCACGACCACGGTCAGCAGCACGAGCACGGCGCCGATCGCGGTCAGGAACAGCACGGTGGGGTAGATCAGCGCCGAGTTGAGCTTCGAGCGCAGCGCCTCGGTCTTCTCGCGCATGGTCGCGAGCTCGCCCAGCGAAGCACCCAGCCGCCCCGAGGCCTCGCCGGCGCGGACCAGGCTGACATAGAGCGGCGCGAAGTAGCGCGGCTCGGCCGCCAGCGCGTCGCTGAGGCTGGAGCCGCTGCGCACCTTCAACAGCACGCCCTCCAGTGCCGCGGCCAGCGCGCGGTCCGGCACCTCCTCGCGCGCCAGCGACAGCGCACCCTCGACGGTCTGGCCGGCGCCGATCAGGGTGGCGAGCTCGCGGGTGAGCTGGCTGACGTGGCGGGCGGCGCGGGTGGCCACCACCGGCGCGGCGGCACGGCGCTCGCCGCGGCCGGCCGGGGCCGCGTCGATCGGGATCAGCCCGCTGTCCTGGAGCCGGGCGATCGCGCTCGCCACGTCGGCCGCCTCCAGCTCGCCGCTGACGCGCTCGCCGCTGGCCGTCAGGGCGCGGTAGGCGATGTTCGGCACCGGTGCCCGGGTCCCCCTACCAGTCCTCGCTGGTCACGCTGCAGACCTCTTCCAGCGTGGTCGTGCCGGCCAGGCACTTGAGCAGGCCGTCGACATACATGGTGCGCATCCCCGTCCGGGCGGCGGCCTGCGCCACGGCCTGGGTCGAGGCGCGGGCCCGGATCAGCTCGCGCACCTCCTCGTTGACCTCGAGGAACTCGAAGATGCCGACCCGTCCGACGAAGCCCATGTCCTCGCAGGCCTCGCAGCCCTTGGCGTCGCACAGATGCGGCTCCGGCGGCAGCGCCAGGCCCGCCTGGGTGAAGAAGGCCAGCTCGTCGGCGGTGGCGGGCCGGCGGACCTTGCAGGCCGGGCACAGGATGCCGACCAGGCGCTGGCCCAGGATGCCGCGCAGCACCGAGGCCAGGAGGTAGGGCTCCACGCCCATGTCGAGCAGCCGGGCCACGGCACCGGCCGCACTGTTGGTGTGCAGCGTGGTCAGGAGCAGGTGGCCGGTCAGCGCCGCGTGGACGGCGATGTCGGCGGTCTCGGGATCGCGGGTCTCGCCGACCATGATCACGTCGGGATCGTGGCGCACCACCGAGCGCAGGACGCGGGCGAAGTCGAGCTCGATCTCCGGCTTGACCTGGATCTGGGTGATCCCGTCGATCTGGTACTCGATCGGGTCCTCGATGCTGATCAGCTTGTCGCTGGCCTTGTTGAGGTGGCGCAGGGCGGCATAGAGCGTCGTGGTCTTGCCGCTGCCGGTCGGGCCGGTGACCAGGATCATGCCGTGCGGTGCGGCCAGCGCGTGGCGCAGCTTGGGCTCCAGGTCCGGCCCCAGGCCGAGGTCGGGGAAATCCCCGCCCTGGGCACTCTGGTCCAGGATGCGGATGACCAGGCTCTCGCCGTGGACCGAGGGGGCCGTGGCGACGCGCAGGTCGATGCGGCGGCCGAGCAGCGTCAGGCGGGCACGGCCGTCCTGCGGCAGGCGCCGCTCGGCGATGTCGAGCTTGGCCAGGATCTTGATGCGCGAGATCACCGCGGCCGAAAGCCTGGCAGGCGGTGCTCCGGCCTCGCGCAGGCGGCCGTGGACGCGGTAGCGCACGCGCAGATGGTCGCGCGCGGGCTCGATGTGGATGTCCGAGGCGTGCAGGCGCAGGGCGTCGGTGAGCAGCTGGTTGACCAGCCGCACCACCGGTGCCTCCTGGGCGGCACCGATCAGGTGCTCGACGTCGGCGCTGAGCTCGCCGGTCAGGTCCTCGCCGATGTCGTCGACGATCCGCTGCAGCGCCGACTGCCCGGCGTCCCAGTAGCGCGAATAGGCCTTCTGCAGGTCCTCCAGCGCCACGATCATCGGCACCACGCGGCGGCGGACCGCGAGCCCGACCGCCTTGACCGCGTAGCTGTTGCCGGGGTCGGCCATGGCGAGCCAGACCGTGTCGTCGGTCGCCCGCACCGGCAGGACGGCGGTGTGCTTGAGGAAGCGCGGCGAGACCAGGTCGGCGAGCAGCGGCTCGCGCGGCAGGTCGTCGGCACCCACCAGCTCGAAATCGTAGTGGCGCGCTACCGCCTCGGCCCAGTCGCGGCTGGTGATCAGCCCCAGGCTGGTGACCGCGGCGGCCAGGCTCTGGCGCTGCTCCTGTGCGGTCGTGGTCGCGCGCACGGCGGCGTCGGCCGAGATCCGGCCGGCGAGCACCAGCCGGGCCAGGACCGGATCGAGCTGGCGCGTGCGCGGGTCCTCGAGCGCCGTCGAGGCGGTGCGCGGCGCGCGTGGCTCCAGGGGCGAGGCCGTCGACATCAGGGCAGGGTCCGAACCGTCAGCGGGCGGCGACGATCGGCGGGCGATCGCACGCGACCGCCCTTACATAGTGCACCGGACGCCCCGCCGATAGGCGGTCGCGCTCCGGGCGGCCGGTGGGTATGCTGGCCGGACCCGCCAGGACCGGTCGAGGAACGCCGCCCGCATGGCCGATGCCGTCTACGATGCGCTGATCGACGCCCGCGGCCTCAGCTGCCCCCTGCCGCTGGTCAAGGCCCGCCAGGCGCTGATGGTGCTGCCCAAGGGGGCCCGGGTCTGCGTGCTCGCGACCGACCCCGCCGCCCCGCGCGACTTCGAGGAATTCGCCGAGATCACCGGTCACGAGCTGGCCGAGCAGCGGGTCGAGAACGGCATCCATCTGCTCGTCGTGGTCAAGGGCGGCTGAGGCCGCCCGCGGACGCGGTCAGACGATCGGCTTCTTGCCCAGCGTGGTGATCGCCTGGCGCAGGCTGTCCATGCCCGCCGGGTAGTCGTGCGCCATGCACGCCTTGCGGCCGGCACCGGCCTGCTCGCTGCTCGTGGTCTTGACCGCCTCGTCGAGCGGGGTCTTGGCGGTGGGAGCGGTGAGCGCGGTCAGCGTGTCGCCGAACTGCTGGCTCAAGGTGGCGCAATCGACGGCCTGTCCGATGTCGGCCGCCTTGGCGACCGGCTGCGGCCGGCGGGGCGGGGGCCGCCGGGCTGGCCTCGGTGGTCGCACCGGGTGCGGAGTGTGCGCCGGCGGCCTCGCCGGGCGTGATGGGGGTCGCGGTGGCCCCGCCGGCCGCGGCCGGTGGTTCCTGGGCCGAGGTCTGCGCGAGCACCGGCGCAGCCGCCAGCATCGCGAACGCGAGCGTGAGCACGAGCCTCATCCGATCGACCTCCCGTTCCTTGGCCACCACATCATGGCGCAGCGACGGCGGCGGCGGCAAGGCCGGTGCTTGACGCGGCCACACCGGCCGCGCATCGCTCCGGCGCGGAGCTGCAGGAAGGGACATCACGATGGGCGCGAGGCTCGAGGGCAAGCGGGCGGTGGTCACCGCGGCGGCGCAGGGCATCGGCCGTGCCGCGGCCGAGCTGTTCGCCGCCGAGGGTGCCGAGGTGATCGCCACCGACATCGACGCGGCCAAGCTCGGCCGAGGTCGCGGGCTGCACCCACCGGCGGCTCGACGTCACCGATGCCGGCGCCATCGCCGCGTTCGCGGCCGAGACCGGCGGGGTCGACGTGCTGTTCAACTGCGCCGGCTATGTCCATCACGGCACGATCCTCGACTGCACCGAGGACGAGTGGGACCTTCGCCATGGACCTCAACGTGCGGGCCATGTACCGCCTGATCCGCGCCATGCTGCCGGCGATGCTGGCGCGCGGCGGCGGCAGCATCGTCAACATGGCCTCGGTCGCGTCGAGCGTGAAGGGCGTGCCCAACCGCTTCGTCTACGGCACCAGCAAGGCCGCGGTGATCGGGCTGACCAAGGCCGTCGCCATGGACTTCGTCGCCCGCGGCATCCGCTGCAACGCGATCTGCCCGGGCACGGTCGAGACGCCGTCGCTGGAGGACCGGATGCGGGCCCAGGGCGACTACGACGCCGCCCGCGCCGCCTTCATCGCCCGGCAGCCGATGGGCCGGCTGGGCACGCCGATGGAGATCGCGCGGCTCGCACTCTATCTCGCGTCGGACGAAAGCGCCTACACGACGGGCGGGGTTCACGTTATCGACGGCGGCATGACCTGCTGAGCGGTGGCATGGCACGGGAGCACGGGCGACCGGTGGAGCGAAGGATGGGACGAGTTGCGGCGTGGGTTGCCATGGGCCTCGTGGCCCTGGCGGGCTGCGCCGCGCCCGAGCCGCCGCCGTCGCCCCGCTCGGCCGCCCGCGCGACGACCGAGCCGCGGCCGGACTGGTCGACCGAGCTGCCCGGGCTGCTGCCGGCGATCGAGGCCTGCCTCGGTGCTGTCGAGCAGCCGCCGGTCGGCGTCACCAAGGCATGGCCGATCGCCGAGAACCTGGCCGGGGTACGGCTGCTGGCCCCGGGCGGCGAGCGCGTGGACTGCGTGGCCGAGGCCGAGGGCGGCGACATCCTCTTGACCGAGCGGGTATGGACGGTCTCGCAGCTCCCGGGCGAGCGCGAGCCGCTCTACACGCCGCGCTCGCAGGTGCAGCCGACCGGCAGCGCCTGCCTGGCGGTGGCGGTGGCGCGCGACGCGGGTGGCGACGATGTGGGCTGGCTGTCCTACGATGTCTGCCGCACGCCGCGGCCGGCGGGACCCTCCGCCGAGGTGCGACCGGCGCGGCCGTCGTCCGGCGGCAACGGCTGAGACAAAAAAAGGCCCGACCGCGAGACCGCAGTCGGGCAGAGATTTCGGGGGAAAACCTACGATGCTCCGGGGAGGCCCGGAAACCTCGTTGGCCATCATATGCTACGCCACACCGCGCCCCGCGGATCAGCGGCGCGACCATACCCCGATCACGTCGGCGTCAACTTGGCTTGGGTGACGGGGCCACGGTCTGGCAGGATCGTTCGGACCTTGCCGAACCCGGGACGAGTCAGGCGAAGAGGACCATCGACATGAACCGGATCGCGACCGCCTGCCTGGCGCTGCTCCTGCTTGCCGGCTGCGGCCCGAACAAGGACCAGCTCAAGGAGGCGACCTGGTACTGCCGCGACCGCAACTGGGACGCGCCCGAGGCGATCGCGGCCTGCGACCGGCTGCTCGGCGTCTACCAGCCGGCCGACAAGCGCGCCTACTACGTCGCCTCGCGCGGCATCGCCTATGGCCGCGAGGGGCGCACGGCCGAGGGGATCGCCGAGATCTCCCGGGCCCTGGAGATGGAGCCGGGGCTCACCTTCGCCCGGATCGAGCGCGCCAAGCTGGAGGAGAAGCTGGGCGACCTCGGGGCGGCCCGGGCCGACTACGACCAGGCGCTCAAGGAGGGCCCCTGGCTCGTGGACGCGCTGATCGGGCGGGCGCGGGTCGACATCGAGCAGGGCAACTACGAGGCGGCGATCGCCGACCTGTCGAACGCCCTGAAGCTGCGGCCGGAGCGCTCGGACGCCTGGATGCTGCGGGGCTCGGCCTACCGGCGCATCGGCGACAATGCCGCGGCCGCCGCCGACTACGGCCGGACGCTGGAGTTCCGGCCGGACGCGGCCGGCGTCTACCTGGCACGGGCGAGTGCTCTGTTCCAGCTGGGCGACTATGCCGGTGCTTCGGCCGACGTCGACGCGGCGCTCGCCCGCGACCCGAACTCGGCCGACGCCTACAACCAGCGCGGCCGGATCGCCGCCGCCCAGGACGACGTCCCGGCGGCCATCGCGGCGTTCACCCAGGCGATCGCACTCGATCCGAACGAGCCCGGCGCCTACCGCAACCGGGGCCTGGCCGAGCTGGGTGCGGGCAACGCCGAGGCCGCCATCGCCGACTTCACCCGCGCGATCGAGATCGATCCGGGCTTCGCCCCGGCCTATCTCTCGCGCGCCGATGCGCTGGTGAAGAAGGGCGACAACCAGGCGGCCTTGCGCGACTACGGCCAGGCGGTGACCCTGGCGCCCGACAATGCGCTGGCCTATCTGGGCCGCGCCAACACCTATCTGCGGCTCGAGCAGCCGACTCCGGCGATCGCCGACTTCGACGCCGCCATCCGCCTGCGCCCCGACTCGGCCCCCGCCTACTACGGCCGCGGCCGCGCCTACACCATGGCCGACCGGCTCGACCCGGCCAGGGCGGACTTCGCCCAGGCGCTGCGGCTCGACCCGAGCCTGGAGGCGGCGAAGCGGCAGCTGGAGAACGTGGCCCGGCTCGAGGCCAAGCGGACCGGCTGAGCCGGCTCAGCCGCGCAGCACCGCGCCGAAATTGCGCGCCGGATCGAGCTCCGGTGCGGGCCGGCCGAGCGGGTCGCGCGGCCTCGCCGCCGCCGCGCGGCAGGAAACGGCCCGATCCGGGCGCGGCGTGCAGGGCACCATCGGCGGCGATCACCGCGCCGCGGCGCAGCACCGTCACCGGCCAGCCCTTGAGCGTGCGCCCGGCGAAGGGCGTGTAGCCGGCCCCGTCGTGCCGCGGGCCCTGCGCGATCGGCACGATCCGCTCGGGATCCCAGATCGCGAGGTCGGCATCGGCACCGACGGCGATGCTGCCCTTCCTGGCCTGGAGCCCGTAGAGCCGCGCCGGGGCGGTGGCGGTGAGCTCGACGAACTTGCTCAGGCCCAGCCGGCCCTGGCTGACCATGGCGTCGAACAGCACCGGCAGCCGCAGCTCCAGGCCCGGCATGCCGTTGGCGATCTCCTTGAAGTTCGCACCCGGCCCCTTGGCCAGCTTGCCGCTCGCGTCCATGCGGTAGGGCGCATGGTCGGAGGAGACGGTCTGCAGCGTGCCGACCTCCAGCGCCCACCACAGCGCCTCCTGGTCCGACGGCTCGCGCAAGGGCGGCGAGCACATCCACATCGCACCCTCGAGCCCGGGCCGGTCCAGGTCGGCGGCGGTGAGGGTCAGGTACTGGGTGCAGGTCTCGCCCCAGACCTTGCGCCCCTCGCCGCGCGCGCGGTGGATGACGCCCGCACCCTCGGCGGTGCTGACGTGGAAGATCATCAAGGGCTGGTCGACCAGGGCGGCACAGGCGATGGCCCGGCCGATCGCCTCCACCTCGCCCAGGCGCGGGTGCGAGGGCACGTGGTAGCGCGGTGCGGTGTAGCCGCCGGCCAGCAGGCGCTTGCCGATCCAGCCGATCATGCCGTGGTTCTCGGCGTGCACGCAGACCATCAGCCCGTGGGCGCGGGCGGCGTCGAGCACGTCGAGGAACTGCCCGTCCTCGATCCGCAGCCGGTCGTAGGTCATGAACACCTTGAGCGAGCCGTGGCCCGATCGCGCCAGCGGCGGCAGCTCCTCGGCCAGCACCTCGGGGCGCGGGTCGCACAGGATCATGTGGAAGGCGTAGTCGACCACCGCACCGCGCTCGGCGGCGGCATGATAGTCCGCGACCACCCGGGTCAGGCTGGTGCCGACATGCTGGGCCGCGAACGGGATCACCGTCGTGGTGCCGCCCACCGCCGCCGAGGCGGTCGCGGTGGCGAAGGTGTCGGCGTTCATCAGCCCCGAGGCGGTGAGCTGCTCGATGTGGCAGTGGCTGTCGACGCCGCCGGGCAGGACCAGGCGGCCGGTGGCGTCGATCTCGGCTGGCCCCGGCGGGCAGCCCCTGCCCGATCGCGGCCACCCGCTCGCCGCGGACCGCGACGTCGGCGGCAAAGACGTCGGTGGCGGTCGCGACCGTGCCGCCGCGGATCACGAGATCGTATGGGTCGTGCGGATCGGGCATGGCTGGTCGTCCGGTCAGGCCAGGGCGCGTTCGAGGCGTGCCAGGAGGAGGTCGACCTCGGCCCGGGTCTCCGCGCTCAGCCGCGCCCCGGGCGAGCGCAGCGCCGGCGTGCCGAGGGCGCCGCGCCGCCACAGCACGTACTTGCGCACGGCGAGGCCCAGGCCCGGCTGCTGCTCGTAGCGCACCAGCGGGAGGTAGCGGTCGTAGAGGTCCAGGGCGGTGTCGAGCTCGCCGGCACGGACGAGGCGGCAGACGTCGACCAGCATCTCGGGGAAGGAGAAGCCGGTCATCGCACCGTCGGCACCCCGGGCCAGCTCGTGCGGCAGGAGGATGCCGCCATGGCCGCACAGGATCGCGAGGCGGCGGGCACCTGCCGCCTCCTGGCGGCGGACGGCGGTGATCTTGTCCAGGCCCGGCCAGTCCTCGTGCTTGAGGACCATCATGTTCGGGCAGGCGTCCGCGATGCGCCGGACCAGGGCGGCGCCCATGGGCGGCCCGCCGGCGAGGGGGAAGTCCTGCAGGACCCACGGCACCGGCCCCAGCAGCGCGGCCACCTCGCTGCAGTAGCCCAGGACCGCCTCGTCGCCGCGCAGGGTGCCGGGCGGGGCGATCATCACGCCCGCGGCACCCGCGGCCATGACCGCCTCGGTCAGCTGGACGAGGCTGGCGAAGCCCGGGCTGGAGACCCCGACCACGACCGGGACCCGGACCCGGGCCAGCACCCGCCGCGCCACGACGAGCGATTCCTCGAGCGTGAGCTTGGGCGCCTCGCCGAGCTGGCCCAGGATGGTCAGCCCGTCGACCCCGCGGGCGAGGTACCAGTCGATCAGGCGGTCGAGACCGTCCAGGTCGAGGGCACCGTCCTCGGCGAACGGCGTGGCGGCGATCAGGTAGACGCCGCGGGCGTCGGCGGTGAGCATGGCCCTATCCTCCTCCCACGGGCACCGCGAGGCCGCGCGCCCAGGCATGGGCGAGGCCGATCCAGCCTTCCGGCATCATGTGGCCGTCGCCGTGCTCGCACAGGCGCAGCTCGCGGCCGGAGCGGCAGGAGCTCCAGATGGCACAGGACAGGCCCATGACCTCCTCGCTGCGGTCCGGGGCGGCCGCGCAGCCGTCGAGCTCGCGCAGCACGGACAGGCCCTGCAGCACGTCGCCCTGCTTCCAGGTGTCGCGGATCCAGCGGCCGGCCATCGGCACCACCGGGTCGGCGGTGCCGTGGATGTGCAGCAGGTCGACCGGACCACCGGTGCAGTGCCGCGGCATCGGCTCCCAGAACGCACCGGCCACGGCCACGAAGGCGCCATAGTCGCGGCCGCGCCGGCAGGCCAGGTCCCAGACCATCGAGCCGCCCTGCGAGAAGCCGGTGACCAGGATGCGGGCCGGATCGACCGGGAAGCGCGCCAGCAGGTCGGCGCGCACCGCGTCCATGAAGGCGATCTCGTCCCGCGCGCGGCTGGGCGAGCCCTGGTGCGCCCAGGTCTTGTTCACCCCGTCGGGCAGCACCAGCAGCACGTCCTCCCGGGCGAAGGCCGCGGTGAACGGGGCATCCGCGGCGAAGGCCTCGGCACTGCTCTGCCAGCCATGGAAGAAGATGGTGGCGGCGATCGGCCGCGTGCCGTCCCAGCCGGGCGGCGCCAGGGCGAGGTAGCGCCCGCCGGCGACCTCGCAATAGCCCGGCCCGGGGCAGGCGACGGCCGGGCCGGACATGCAAAGGCCGCAGCCCAGGAGGGCTGCGGCCAGTGCGCAACAACGCAGGATGGTGGGGATCAGTGACCCCGACCGGTGCCCAGCGGAGCTGCGGTGCGATCGGTCGTGGTGACGACCGCGGTCTCCGCCGGACGGGCGAAGCCGAAGTAGGCGGCGATCAGCGCCAGGACCGCATGCAACCATACGTCATGCCCATACAGCGGCAGCAGGCCGAAGAGGGTGTTCAGGCCGGGGATCAGCCCGATCACGGTCAGCAGGCCGTACACGATCGCGGTGGCCCTGGCAAAGAGCCGCGCGCCGGTGAGGCCGCGATAGGCGGCGAGGCCGAACACGCCCCACGCGACGTGGAACAGGTTGTGGAGCGCGTTCACCGGGAACAGCCCCAGGAGATAGCCGTGGGTGTGGATCACCTCGGCCATGGGTGCGGCGTCGGGAGCCGTGTCGGCGACCGGTCCGCCGTAGGTCACGAGTCCGGGAACGAAGCCGGCGATGCCGACCACGAGGAAAAGGATGCCGAAGACGAGCGCAAAGGTGCGCGTGTTCATGATGCTCTCCGCGTGCCATGCCGGGGCCCGGGTCGGGCCTGCGGCTCACTGCAGCCGAGAACGCATCCCCCATGGGTGGGTTCCGGGACGCCTGCCGGCCGGTCACGGCACCGCGGCGGCGTCGTCGATCTCGAAGCAGGCCTGCTCGCGGCCCTGCCAGCGGTCGACCCGGATGCGGCCGGCGAGCCGCAGCGGCACGCGCGCGTCGAGCAGCTCGCGCCCGAGCGGCGTGGCGGCGGCGCGAAACGCGATCGCCTTGACCCGGCCGTCGGCGGCACCGGTCAGCACGCAGCTGACATGCCCCTCGCCGACGATCCGGGCCTGCATCACCCGCGCGTCGCCGAGGGCGAAGCAGGGCTCGGCGTTGCCCGCACCGTAGGGGGCGAGCTGCTGGACCTGCTGCGCCAGCGCGGTGTGCGCGGCACCGACGCTGAGCGCCCCGTCGAGCTCGACCACCGCCGGGGCCGGCACGCCGCGCCCGACCTCGCCCGCCAGGCGCTCGACCAGATAGTCGTGGAACCGGCGGCAGATCGGCCTCGGCCAGGGTCATCCCCGCCGCCATGCCGTGCCCGCCGCCCTGCTGCAGCAGGCCCTGCTGGCGGGCGGCGATCACCGCGGCACCGAGGTCGAAGCCGCGGATCGAGCGCGCCGAGCCCTTGGCGATGCCGTCGGCGATGCCCAGCACCACGGCCGGGCGATGGTGGCGGTCGGCGAGCCGGCTGGCGACGATGCCGACCACGCCCGGGTGCCAGCCCGCCCCGGCCGCCAGCAGCAGCGGCAGCCCGGCGCGGAGCTGCGGCTCGACCGCGCGCTCGGCCGCGTGCAGCACCTCGCGCTCGATCGCCTGGCGGTCGGCGTTGAGCGCGTGGAGCTCGGCCGCGATCCGGCTCGCCTCCTCGCCCAGATCGGTGGTGAGCAGGAGCGTCCCGAGGTCCGAGCGGCCGATCCGGCCGCCGGCGTTGATGCGCGGGCCCAGGACGAAGCCGAACTGGCGCGCGTCGCTGAGCCCGGTGAGGCCGGCGGCCTCGGCGAGTGCGGCGAGGCCGGCGATCCCGGCCCCGCGTGCCACCTTGAGGCCCTGGTGGACGAAGGCGCGGTTGAGGCCGGTGAGCGGGACCACGTCGCACACCGTGCCCAGCGCCACGAGGCCCAGCCACTCCAGGAGCGGCGGCTCGCGGCGGGCGGCGAAGGCGCCGCGGTCGCGCAGGACGCGGGTGACCGCCACCAGCACGACGAAGGTGACGCCGACGGCGGCCAGGTGCTTGAGCGGGCTCGCCTGGTCGACCCGGTTCGGGTTGACCACGGCCAGGGCCGCCGGCAGCGCCTCCTCGGCGGCGTGGTGGTCGACCACGATCACCTCCAGGCCGAGGCGGGCCGCATCCTCCAGCGGCGCGAAGGCCGTGGTGCCGGTGTCCAGGGTCACCACCAGGCGGCAGCCGGCGTCGGCGAGCTCGGCCAGCACCCGGGCATTGGGGCCGTAGCCGTCGCGCATCCGGTCGGGGATGCGGATCGCGACCTCGCTTCCGAGCGCGCGCAGGTAGCGCGTCATCAGGGCGGTGGCGGTGGCCCCGTCGACGTCGTAGTCGCCGATCAGCCCCACCCGCTCGCCGGCCATGATCGCCTCGGCCAGCCGCTCGGCCGCCCGGTCGAGGTCGCGCAGGTGCGAGGGGTCGGGCAGCCAGTCGCGCAGCCGCGGGTTGAGGAAGGCCGCCGCCTCGCGCGGCCCGATCCCGCGCCCGGCCAGGACCCGGCCCAGAAGCTCGGGGATGCCGTGCTGCTGGCTGATCGCCAGTGCCGCGGCTTCGTCGCACGGGCGCAGCCGCCAGTGCCGCCCGAGAACGCTGCGCTCGACCTCCATCCGTCTCCCCTGCCGCCGCTGCCGGACAGGACCCATGGCCCAATGTCGCGGCCAGGGCAATGCCGGGCAGGGCACCCTCAGTAGAGCTGGACCGAGACCCGGAAGTTGATGCCGTTGTCGAGCAGGAAGTCGTCGGGGTCGCCGTCGCGGTTGCTGAACCGGTTGCCCCAGTAGACCTCGGCCAGGACGCGGGGCGGCCAGATCCAGCGCAGGCCGAGGCCGGCGCTGGCCAGCGTGTCGGAATCGACGTCCTCGGGGTTGCCGTGGTGGTTGACGCCGTAGCCATAGTCGAAGAACGGCACCAGCTCGAGCGACATGTCGTCGGGGCCGCGCAGGCGCTCGGCGTCGAACAGGTCGAGCAGGGGGTAGCGGTACTCGATGCCGAGCGCGAAGCCGCTGTCGCGCACCACCTCGTTGACGAAGTAGCCGCGCACCGTGTCGATGCCGCCGATCGAGTATTGCTGGCTGGCCAGCAGCGCGTCGGTCGCGATCTGCGCCT
Organism: uncultured Alphaproteobacteria bacterium; assembly: GCA_963769465.1. Classification (GTDB taxonomy): domain Bacteria; phylum Pseudomonadota; class Alphaproteobacteria; order Geminicoccales; family Geminicoccaceae; genus Benzoatithermus. Next base: position 13,467 of record CAVYMA010000029.1, on the reverse strand, counting down.
GGCCGCGCAGGACGACCTGGTCGCGGTCGGAGAACAGGCGGTGCGCCAGCTGGCCCTGGCCGAACCAGTAGAAGAACTCGCCGTCCGGCTGCTCGCAGCACTGATTGTCGGTGGCACCCAGGATCGGCAGGCCGAGGTTGAAGGTCGAGGCCATCGAGATCGCCCGCCGCCGGCCGCGGTTCTGCCAGTCCTGGGTGAACTGGAGCACGCTGACGTCGCTGCGGCCGTCGTCCGTGCCGGGCGAGAAGGAGAACGGCTCGTTGAGCAGGTAGGTGCGGTTGCGCTCGCGGTTGAGCGACAGGTCCAGCCCGACCCGGTTGGCGGTGGTGTCGATGATCGGCATGCCCAGGCCGACCGTGATCTGCTTGGCACTGCTCTCGATGTTGAGGTCCTCGACATCGTCGTTGATCACGTCGGCACTGCTGATCTGGCCGCCGATGTGGAAGCGCAGGTCGCGGGCGTTGAGCGGGACCGAATAGTAGAAGCCGGCCTCCTTCAGGCCCTCGGTCAGGTCGCCGGTGACCACCAGCGGGTCGTTGCGGCCGAACAGGTTGAACCAGGTGAAGGTGAGCCCGACATCGTTGGCCCCGATGCTGGGCGACTGGTCGTTGGCCGCCCGCGCGGTGACCGAGAAGCGCTTGGGCTCCTCCTCGACCGTGACCGCGAGGCGCGCCTGGCCGGGCTGCGAGCCCGGCAGCAGCCGCGCGTCCAGCTTGATGATCGAGGGGTCCTGCAGCAGCAGCTGCAGCCGGTCCTGCAGCGCGTTGACGTTGAGCGGCGGCCCGGCACCGCGCCGGATGCGCTGCTCGAGGAAGTCCGCGTCGAGCTGCTTGGTGCCGGTGATCTCGATCGCCTCCAGCCCGCCCTCGACGATCTGGAGCCGCACCGTGCCGTCGCTCACGTCCTGGTCGGGCAGGGTGGCCCCGGAATTGACGTAGCCGGCATTGACGTAGGCCAGCGTGATCTCGTCCTTGAGCCGGAACAGCTCCTCCAGCGTGACCTCGCGCCCCTCGTAGGGCGTGACCAGCGCTTCCAGATCGGCCGGCGGCAGGACGGTGTTGCCCTCGACCAGGATGTCCTTGACCAGGAGGCTCGCACCCGTGGCCAGCCCGGGCTGGCGCGGCGGCGGTGCCGGCGGCAGCTCGAAGGTCGGCCGCTGCTCGGGCAGGAACTCGGGCTCGGGCAGCGGCGGGACATTGTCGCGCGTGGTGCGCTGCTCGAAGCCGGGTGCGACCGCCTGGGCACCGGCGGGAGCGCTGCCCGCCACCGCGAGCACCGCCGCAAGGAGCATCAGCTGCCAGCGAGACATGGGCGCATCCAGGCTGGTCGTTTCTTGGCGGCCGGCAACCGGCGGGTGCACCCTGCTACGAATTCGTCTCCGGCACCAGACTCCCGGCGCAGGCGTCGAGGAACACCGTCCCGCCCGCCGCGACCCGCCCCACCCCCGCCGCATCCGCCCCCGCCGACGGCAGCGGCCGGTCGGGTGCCGCCGGCACCCCGCCGCGGCCGCTGCGGGTGAAGGTGGAGCGGGCCGCACCCCGGTCGGCGCAGCTCGGCTGGAGCAGGCTGTTGGTGTCGAGGAAGATGCCGGGCGAGAGCTGCAGGTCGGAGCCGAGGTTGGTCTGCAGGCCGCTGATCAGAGTTTCGGTGGAGCCGCGAATGGTGCTGTTCGCCGACACCACAGTGAAGTCGTCACCCGTTACCTTAACCTCACCCGAGCCCTCTCGGACCAATCCCTCGGTCAGGGAGGTCATCTGGCTGTCGCTGAGCACGATTGCGGGCGCCTGGATGGTCATGACGGCGGTACCCGCCCGGGACACCTTGCCGTCGGCGGCGATCACCGATTCGCGCAAGTAGATGCGCTCGCTCGCCCGGACCGTGATCTGGCCGCCCTCGGCGCCGGTGCTCCTGGTGCGGATCGCGCCGTCCTTCGCCAGCAGGTCGCGCGCCAGGACCGTGACCTCGCCGGCGGCACCGCTGCCCTCGGCGGAGGCGGTGATCTCGCCGGCGCCGGCCAGCCGCCCGGCGGCGTTGGGCGCGTCGACGCCCTTGAGGACGACCACGGCACCCGGCGAGTCGACCACGATGTTCCCGCCGGCGCCGGTCCCGGTGCTGCTCGACGTGATCTGGCCGCCGTCGACGATCAGGCTCCTGCCGGCAGCGACGGTGACCTCGCCCCCCGCCCCCGCGTTCGCCGACTCGCTCGAGGTGGCGCTGCTGATGCTGGCACCCTGGCCGACGAGCACGTCGTCGGCGACGACCCGGACCGCCCCGGCCGGCCCGCGACCCGAGGTGTCGCTCGCGATCCGCGTGCCGTCGCCCGTGACCGACAAGGTGTCGCTCCGGATCGCCACCACACCCCCCATACCGGTTCCCGCGGTGCTCGTCGTGACCGACCCGCCGGCACTCACCTGGACGCTGCCGCCGGGCCCGCCGGCCGGCGGTGCCGCGGTGAGCTGCACCATGCCCGCACGGCCGCCCGACCCGGCGGCCGACGCGCTGCTGACATGGCCGTCGAGGAGAGCGATGACCGGCGCCGCCACCGAGACGTTGCCCGCGTCGCCCCCCTTGAGGGTGTCGCTGGCGATCCGGCCACCGTCGCGGACCTCGACGCGACCCGCGGCCACATCGACCGAGCCGGCATCCCCGCCGGCCTCGGCACTGCTGGAGATCCGGCTGCCGGCACCGGCGATCGACAGCGTGCCGGTCGTGAGCTGGATCGCACCGCCCCGCCCGGCGCCCCGGGTCGTCGTCGACACGGCCGCCATGCGTCGCGCGGTCGACTCGATGCTGACGCTGCCGGCGGGACCGGCGTCGATCCGGATCATGCCCGCCTGCCCGACCGACGACGCGTCGCTGGCGATGGTGCCGTTCTGGAGCACCAGCGACGGTGCGACGATGGTGACGGACCCGGCACTCCCACCCCTGATGCTGCTCACCCCGATACGGCCGCCGTCCAGCAGCGACACGCTTTGGCTGGCCCTGATCTCGATGTTGCCGGCGTCGCCGGATCTGGTCAGGGAATTGCTCAAGATCCTGCCGGAATCTCTTATCGTCAGCGTGTCGGTATCGAGAAAGATGTTTCCTGCCGCGATCGCATTCTCCGTGCTGGCGGTAATGCCCTTTTCCTGCTCGCTTGCATCGCTGATCTCGATATCCGACGCCTTCACCCGTATCGAGCCTGGCGCGCCACCGCTTCCCCTGATCGAGTAGGAAGATCAGACTTCCTTGATCGATGAGCAGCTTGTTGCCGACATTGATCTCCAACCTGCCGGCGTCTGCCGGTCGATTTTTCGAGGGTCGAGCTCGTGATGGAAGCATTGTTCAACAACGACACGTCTCCGGCGCTCACGAAGATCGACCCGCCGGACCCTGTGCCTTCCCTCGCATCGCTGGCGATCCCGGTCTGTCGGATCAGGTTGCCGCCATCGGCGACGATCGTCTCGGCCCTCACCTCCAGGGGGCTGCCCGTACCCGCCGCCGAGGTCGAGCCTGAAATGAGACCGCCGCGATAGATGCCGATACGACCGGCCTCGACCTTGATCATGCCGCCGGCACCGCTGCTGCCGGCCTTGGCGGCACTGAAGATTCCGGTGTTGTCCCGCGATCCGGCCAGGTCGATCATCAGCACGCCGGCATGAACGTCGATCGAGCCCGCCGCCCCCAATGCTTCGGTGGAGCTGCGGATGCGACCTCCGGCGCGCAATTGGAGATAATCGGCGCGCACGGTCACGCTGCCGGCATTCCCCTCGCCCGCCAGGGCACTGCTGTCCAAGCCGCGGACGTTGTTGGCACCCCCGTTGTCGATCATCAGGCGCCCCGTGCCGACATAGACCGCACCGGCATCGCCCAGGCTGAAGGTGTTGCTCGTGATGCCGCCATTGTCGCTGATGTAGAGGCCTTGGGTCCTGACCGCGACCTGGCCCGCGCGGCCGGTTCCCGTGAGCGCGTCGGCGCTGATCAGGCTGCCGCCGGCAAGGGTGAGCCGCCCGCCGGCGATGTCGATCCCGGCCAGCGCGTCCAGATCGCCCCGATTGCCGGCCAGGATCTGCGACTGCTCGCGGAGTTCGATGTCCTCCGCGCGAATGCGGATGCTGCCGCCACCGAGGCCGCTGGCGTCCACCCGGGCCTGCGCGGTCAGGCTCACGACGCCGCCGGCACCGCCGCTCGTGGCCCCCGAGGCGAGATCGAGCTCGCCGCCGGCCAGGCCGACCAGATCGATCCGGCCGCCCGGGGCGGCGATGCCGTCGTCGAGTACCTGGTCGCCGGCCAGGAGCGCGCCGCCCACCAGCGTGATCTCGCCGGCGCTGAGCCCCAGCCGCTCGCCGGGTGCCACCGCGAGGGTGCCGCGGTCGAGCGTGATCCTGCCGGCGGCGGCACCCAAAAAGCCGAAGCTCTGCGGCTCGGCCACCGACAGCGTGCTGCCGGCGGTGTCGAGCGCGCTGAACACCGCGCCGTCCGCCAGCCGCAGCTGGTCGGCGGTGCTGGCGTGGAACGAGCCCTTCAGGTCGAGCTTGGCGTTCGGGCCGAACAGGATCCCGGCCGGGTTGATCAGGAAGAAATCGGCGCCGGGCATGGTCGAGGCGAGCGTGCCCAGGATGTCCGAGCGCTCGCCGCCGGTGACCCGGGCAATGACGTTGGTGACGCGATCGGGGCCGGTGAAGGTGACCTTGCCGCCCTCGGCGATGCCGAACCTCTCGAAACTGTGGAACAGGTTCGTGCCGCGCAGCTGGCCCAGGCCGGCGCGGACGGTGACGTCCAGCCCACCCCGGACCACGCCACGCCGCCCCATCGTGCCGTCGGTCACCACCTCGGCCCAAACGGGACCGCCGCTCAGGGCGGTCATCCCGATATAAGATATCGTTCCTAGCAATACGGCGCGCACAAGGCTTCGTCGGCGAGTTCTCGCCATCGTTCCCACCCCATGATTTCATGCAATATTCTTGCTGACCAAGATGACAGAATCGGTCTGCTTTGTCCACAAGGTGGCGGGCAAGGCGCGAGGAGTTACAATCAAGAATTCGGAACTCAAATATTTGAAGAACTCAAGGCCGGATACACGCGCTACGGTTGTATGAACGGCCCATGTCTGGGCGCGTAGGTCGACGAACGCAGGCCGGAGGCGAGCCGCCCAAGCCTTGAGCGGTCACCGCGAAACGGTGGCTGCCAGGGTCACCCCGTGGCGGTCGGGGTCACTCGCAGTTCACCACCGATACCGTGTAGGACGTGTTCTGGGTGAAGCCGCGCGGACCGGCCACGATCTTGATGAAATAGATACCGCTCGTTTGGATGAACAAATCGGCACTGTCGACATTCGGAAACCCGGAATACAAAAACCCGAAAGGGTTGAAGTCGCTGGTGTAGCGCTGTCCATCCTGATTCATGATTTCCAGAATGTCAACGAAACCATCATTTATTGCAGCAGATACACAATAGTACCCTGGGTTCAGAACAATCCTGAACCAGTCCTCGTCCGGAGGGTACAGATCAGGGTCACCGAAATTGTCGAAGTTTCCTGTATTGCGCATGGTGCCGGTCTTGGGCTTGCCCAGGACAAGACGTGCCTCGGTGGCCGTGTTGGCCGAGTTGTCCGCCACCACGTACCTGATGGTGTAGGCGCCGGTCTTGGTGCCTTCGCCCACCGCACCGACAAAGTAGGTGCCGGTCCGCGGCGCGAACCAGGTGTAGTTCTTGGCCGTGCCGCTGCTCGCCACGCTGGCGCCGGTCGCGTCATAGATCCGGATGACCGCGGGGCCCTGGATGGTGATCTGGTACGAGTTGGAGTCGCGCAGGACGACCTTGAACCAGTCGGCGTCGCGGGCGACGCCGATGGTGCTGGACTGCGCCACGCCCTTGGTCAGCGTCGCGAAGGTGGCGATGCTGCGCGGGATGTCGGCCTGGGCCAGCGCGGCCTGGCCATGCAGGAGGCAGACGGCGAGCGGGACGAGCGCCGCCAGCCAGACCCGGAGCATCGACCACCCGCGACCATGTGCCATTTCTTTTCGCCCAAGCTGACCGAATGCTCCACCCGGTAGACTGTGGAACATCTTTCGGCAAGTGCTGCTGCCACCAACTCAGCCGCTGGTAGCCGGGTCCAGGGCGCAGAGGTCGAAGAACAGCCCGCCGGCGCTGGCGGCGGCGCGGCCGGTGCCGCAGCCCCGGCCGAGGGCAGCGGCCGGTCGGGCGAGGGCGGCAGGCCGCCGCGGCCGCCGCGGGTGAAGGTCGAGCGCGGTGCGGTGCCGGTGACCGCACAGCTCTCGCGCAGGAGGCTGCCGACGTCGAGGAAGCCCGCCGGGCGCCAGCTGCAGGTCGGAGCCGAGGTTGGTCTGCAGGCCGCTGATCACCACGCTGGAGCTGCCGGCCACGAGGCTGTCGGCCGAGATCACCGTGATGTCGCCCAAGAGGCTGGCCTCGCCGGAGCCGGCGAGCGGCTGGCCGTCGCCGGTCAGCGAGGTCACGGTGCTGGCGTTCAGCACGATCTGCGGCGCTGCCAGCGAGATCACGCTGGCGCCCTCGGCCGGCACGATGCCGCTGGAGGTGACCTCGGCCCGGCGCAGGTAGATGCGCTCGTTCGCGGCGACCGCGATCCGGCCGCCTTCCGCACCCGGTACCCGCCGTGCGGATGCCGGCGTCGCGGACCTCGAGCCGGTCGGCGCGCACCGTCACGCTGCCGGCCGGGCCGCTGCCGAAGCCGGAGGCCGCGATCTCGCCCTGGCCCTTGACCAGCACCCGCGGCGCCGACACGGTCACGTCGCCGCCGCGCCCGTCCGTGGCACTGGTCGTGTTGATGCTCGCACCGTCCACCGTGAGCGTCTGCGAGGCGTTGACGCGGATCTCGCCGGCATCGCCGGCGCCGAAGGTCGAGCTGGCGATCTGGGCGCCGGCGGAGAGGTCCAGGCTGTCGGCCGCGATGCGGATCGATCCGGCCTGGCCGGTGCTGCCCGGGGCCGCCGAGGCGAGCACGCCGCTGACGAACGCCCCGCCCGGAACGGTGAAGAACCCGTCGGCGGTCAGCGTCCCGACGTCGATCGCGACCGTGCCGCCGTCCCCGGCCCCGAAGGTGCCACTGACGATCTGCCCACCCTGGCGCAGATCGAGGCTGTCGGCGGTGATCTGGATGGCGCCGGCGGTACCTGTGCCCGTGGTCGAGGCCTGGATCGCACTGGTGAAGCTGCCGAAGGCGGAGCTGACCCCGCCCGTGGCCGAGAAGGTGCCGGCGTCGATCGCGATCTGCCCGCCATCGCCGCTGCCCAGCGTCCCGCTGACGATCTGGGCGCCGGCCTGCAGGTCGACCCGCTCGGCGGTGACCTGGATCGAGCCCGCGTCGCCGGTGCTGCCCTGCTCGGCCGTCGTGCGCAGCCCGCTCAGGATGATGGCGCCGCCGGCGGCCAGGCTGCCGCGGGCGTCGAGCGTGCCCACGTCGAGCGCCACGATCCCGCCATTGCCCGCTCCGTAGGTCGAGCTGACGATCTGGCCACCGTCCTGGATGGTGAGGCTGTCGGCGGTGATCCCGATCGAGCCAGCACTGCCCGTGCCGGTCACCGCACTGGAGGCGCGCACGGCGCTGATGTAGGCCCCGCCGCCGAACCGGAAGGCATCGCTCACCGTCATGGCGCCGGCATCGATCTGGATGGCACCGCCGGCACCCTGGCCGTAGGTGCCGCTGACGATCAGCCCCCCGCCCGTGACGCTCAGCGTGTCCGCGGCACTGATCCGGATCGCCCCGGCCTGGCCCTGGCTGCCGACGGCCGCGGAGGCCTGGATGGTGCTGAGCCGGAGCCCGCCGTCGAAGGTGAACGCGCCGGAGAGTGCGACCGCCGGCGCGGTGATCGCGATGTCGCCGCCGCGACCGGGCCCGAAGGTCGAGCTGATCAGCTGGCCGCCATCGGTCAGAGTCAGGCTGTCGGCCAGATTGATCGCGATCGAGCCCGCATTGCCCGTGCTGCCCTGCTCGGCCGTCGTGCGCACGCCACTCTGCGAGAGGATGCCGCCCGCCAGGATGCCGCCGCTGGCGTCGAGGGCGGCAGCGTCGATCGTGACGGTCCCGCCGGCACCGCCGCCCAGGGTCGAGCTGACGATCTGGCCGCCGTCGGTCAGCTCGACCAGGCCCGCCACCGCGACCGCGACCGACCCCGCCGCACCGCCGCCGGTGTAGGTGGAGGACGAGATGCTGCTGTTGGCGACGGACAGCGAGCTGCCGGCGACGCTGACCGAGCCGCCCTGCCCGGCACCCAGCGTGCTGGCGGTGATCCGCGAGCCGCCTTCCAGGGTGATCGGCCCGTCGCTGCGCACGACTCACCGTCCCGGCCTGTCGTCGCCCAGCGACCCGCTGAAGATCGACGCTCCGGCGGTGAGGACGATGCGAATCGCTGGCGCTGATCTCGGTGCGGTCGCTGGCGCCGCGGCCGGTGGTGACGCGCGGCGTGCCGACCTGGCCGCCGGTCATGGTGAAGCGGCCGGTCTCCACGGTCACCGGGCCGCTGCCGCCGGCGGCGACAGTAGGCGGAGCTGAAGACGAAGCCGCCGCGGATGTCGACCGTCTCGGTCGCGGCGAGTCGCAGCGGCGCGGCGTCGCCGTCGCCCAGGGTGGTGGTGGCGATCCGCGCCCTAGACGTCCGCCGAGCGATGGTCGGGCGCAGCTGCAGCGTGAACGCGTCTGCGCGCCGATGTCGATGCCGCCGGTGGCGTCGTAGCGTCACCCTGGTTGCCGGAGAAGAGGTCCGCAGCCGTCGACCACGAGGCTGCCGGCCTCGATCTTGATCCGGCCCGCCGTCCGGCCCGACCACGCCCAGGAAGGTCGGCGTGCCGGTGGTCGCTCGACGCGATCGCGATGTCGCCGTCGCGCGCCACGGCCGGCCCGGACGGGTCCACCGGCACGGTGCCGGCCGAGCGCTGGGCCGCCAGCGCGATGGTGCGTGCCGGCCGGCAGCGGCGGACCGCGCGTTGGCGATGCCGCGCTCCGCTCAGCGCGATGTCGCCGGCGGTCAGGCTCAGCACGTCGCCCGAGCGCACCAGCAGGTTGCTGCCGCTGCAGCTCGATCCGCCCGACATTGGCGCCGAGAAAGCCGAACGACTGCGGCTCGGCCACGGTGAGCGTGCTGCCGGCGGTGTCCAGCGCGCTGAACACCGCCCCGTCGGCGAAGTTCAGCTGGTCGGCGGTGCTGGCGTGGAACGAGCCCTTGACGTCGATCTGCGCGTTCGGGCCGAACAGGATGCCGGCCGGGTTGATCAGGTAGAGGTCGGCACCCTCGATCTCCGAGGCGAGGATGCCGTCGATCGCCGAGCGCTCGCCGCCGGTGACCCGGCCGATGACGTTGCGGATCCCGCCCGGGCCGGTGAACGCCACCCGGCCGCCCGTGGCGACGTTGAAGCGCTGGAAGCTGTGGAACAGGTTGCCGCCGCGGGTCTGGCCGAGATCCGCACCGACGGTGACGTCGGGGCCGCCCAGGACGACCGCCGGGCCCATGGTGCCGTCGGTGACGACCTGGGCACCGACGGGCCGCAGGCACGCAAGGGACAAAGCCAGGGCCGAGGCGGTGGCGAGGAGCCGCGCCCGTCGAGCCTCGTGCCGCTGCGCTGCCGCCATCGCGTCTCTCCGGCTGGCATCAGGTCGCGAATACTGTCCGTATCAGCCATAGCGGCCTTCGCCGGCAAGGCCAAGCATCGAGCCGGAGTTCCGCTCAAGTACGGTCGTACCGGCGCGCCGATATTGCATTTGCCGCCGGATGGCCTACCGAATGGCAGCGATCGGGCCGGGTCGGCCGGGCGACCAGATGGTCGGGAGAAGACCATGCGGCGGGTGGTCCAGATGCACCGGATGCTGCCGATGCTGGCAGCACTGCTGCTGGCGCTGGCGGGCCCGTCGGCCGCCGCCCTGGCGGACCCGCTGCTCGACGACGTCACCGCCGCCGACGCCTACCTGGCCCAGGGTGAGCTGCGCCGGGCCCAGGCCGTGCTGGAGCGCGCCCATGCGGGCATGGCGGCCGACGCTCCCGCCGGCAGCCGGGCCCTGGTGACCGCACGCCTGGGTGCCGTGGTCGGTGAGGCCGGCGACGACGAGCGCGCCGCGGCCCTGCTCGAGGAAGCCATCGCCCTCGCCGCGGCCGCCGACCGCACCGACCTCGAGGCGGGTGCGCTCAACGATCTGGGCAATGTCGAGATGCGCGGCCGCCCGGTCGCGGCGCTGGAGTCCTACACCCGGGCGGCAGCACTGGCCGAGAGTGCCGGCCTGCCCCGGCTGCGGGTCCGGGCCCTGATCAACGCGGCCCGGGCCGAGCGCCTGAGCGGCGAGACCGGGAACGCGGCGGCCCTGCTGCGCCAGGCGACGGGCCTGCTCGACGCCACGCCGACGGGCGGCAACGACACGCTGGAGCGGCTGGCGGCGGCGGCGCAGGCGGTGGAGCTGGCCCGTCTCGATCCGGCCGATCTCGAGCTCGCGGCCGCGCTGCAGGAGCAGGCCCAGGCCGCCAGCGACGCCTCGGGCAGCCGCCGCGACCGGAGCTGGGCCACCGGCCTGCGCGGCGAGCTCTACGCGCTGGCCGGCCGGGACCAGGACGCCTTGCGCCTCTACCGCGAGGCGGCCCTGGACGCCGAGCAGGCCGGTGCCCCGGAGCTGCTGTTCCGCTGGCAGTGGTTCGCCGGGCGCATCCTGGCGGCACAGGGCCAGGACGAGCAGGCGATCGCCGCCTATCGCGGTGCCGTGCGCAACCTCGAGCGCGTGCGGCTCGACCTGCCCGCCTTCGACCCGCAGACCGGCCGCTCGCTCTTCCGCGAGACCCTGGGCCCGGTGTTCACCGAGCTCGCCGATCTTCTGCTGCAGCAGGCCAGCGCCAGCGACGGTGCCGTGCAGCAGGTGGAGCTCGGCGAGGCCCGTGCCGTCATCGAGCAGCTCAAGACGGTCGAGCTCGAGGACTATTTCAAGGACGACTGTGCCGCCGACCTGACCGCGCGCGTCAAGCCGGTCGACAATCCGGGCGAGCGCACGGCGGTACTCTACCCGGTGCTGCTGGCCGACCGCACCGAGCTGATCTTGAGCCTGCCCGACGGCCGCCTGGTGGCCGCGCGCAGCACCGCCTCCGGTGCCGAGATCACCGAGGCCGCACAGCAGTTCCGCCTGGCGATCGACACGCGGCCCGACCCGGTCAACCCGGCCAACTGGCTGCGGCCCGCGGTCTATCTCGACGCGCAGCTGATCAAGCCGGTCGAGCCTCTGCTCAAGGAGTACGACATCCAGACCCTGGTGTTCGTGCCCGACGGTGCGCTGCGCACGATCCCGATCGCGGCCCTGCACGACGGCACCTACTTCGTCGCCGAGCGGTTCGCGGTCGCCACCAGCCTCGGCCTCAACCTGCTCGACACGCGGCCCCTGGCCGAGCGCAAGGTCGACGTGCTCCTGGGCGGCCTGAGCGAATCGGTGGCGGGTGCCCCCGCACTGCCCGCCGTCGCCACCGAGATCGACACGCTGAGCGGCGTGCTCGGGGCCCGGCGCGTCCTGATGAACCAGGATTTCGTCAAGCCGGAGCTCGGCGAGGCGCTGGGGCGGACCCCGTTCAACGTGATCCATCTCGCCACCCACGGCGAGTTCGCCTCCAACCCCGAGGACAGCTACCTTTTGACCTACGACGGCCGGCTGAACATGAACGAGCTGGCCGATCTGGTCCGGCTCAGCCAGTTCCGCGACGAGCCGGTGGAGATCCTCACGCTCAGCGCCTGCAAGACCGCCGCCGGCGACGACCGCTCGGCGCTGGGCCTGGCGGGGCTGGCCGTCAAGACCGGCGCGCGCAGCGCCCTGGCGGCACTGTGGGAGGTCGACGACACGGCCACCTCACAGCTGATGCCCGGCTTCTACCGCAACCTGCTCGAGCCCGGCGTCAACAAGGCCGAGGCCCTGCGCCTGGCCCAGCGCGCGATCATGGCCGACCGCGCCACGGTCCACCCGTTCTACTGGGCGCCGTTCCTGCTGATCGGCAACTGGAGCTGAGCCGGCCCCGGCTGCAAGGCTGATCGGCTTGCGGTTTCCCGGCCGCCCGGCGCCGGGTATGCTCCACCGACTCGGCGCATGCCCAGGAGGCACCGGCCCATGAACGTCGCGACGGCGCTGCTCCACGGCCTCAAGGCCTACGGGGCCGGGGAGATCTTCGGCATCCCCGGCGATTTCGCGCTGCCCTTCTTCAAGGTGGTCGAGGAGAGCCGCATCCTGCCGCTGCACACGCTGAGCCACGAGCCGGCCGTGGGCTTCGCCGCCGACGCCGCCGGGCGGTTCCGCGGCACCATCGGCGTGGCCGCGGTCACCTACGGTGCGGGTGCGTTCAACCTGGTCAACGCGGTCTGCGGTGCCTTTGCCGAGAAGTCGCCGGTGGTGGTGATCTCGGGCGCACCCGGCGTGGCGGAGAGCCGCTCCGGCCTCCTCCTGCACCATCAGGGCCGCACGCTGGACACCCAGTTCCGCGTCTACCAGGAGATCACCTGCGCCCAGGCGCGGCTGGACGACCCCGCCACGGCACCCTTCGAGATCGCGCGCGTGCTCACGGCCGCCATCGACCAGGCGCGGCCGGTCTATCTCGAGCTGCCGCGCGACATGGTGGGGGTACCTTGCGCGCCGGTGCCGGCCTATGTCGCCACACCGGCGGACCCGGATGCCGTCGCCGCCTGTGCCGAGGAGATCATGGCGCGGCTGGCCGCGGCCAGCCGGCCCGTGGTCCTGGTCGACGTCGAGGTCCGCCGCTACGGCCTCGAGGCCAAGGTCGCCGAGCTCACGCGAAGGCTGGGCATCCCGGTCGCCACCACCTTCATGGGCCGCGGCCTGCTCTCCTCGACCGGGGCCCCGCTGGCCGGCACCTATCTGGGCGTGGCCGGCGATCCCGCGGTCACCGCCCTGGTCGAGGGCTCCGACGGGCTCCTGCTCCTGGGCGTGATCCTGAGCGACACCAATTTCGGCGTGAACGCGGGCCAGCTCGACCTGCGCCGCACCATGCAGGCGCTCGACCGCCAGGTCGGCATGGGCTTCCACCAGTACCGCGACATCCCGCTCGCCGACCTGGTCGACGCCCTGCTGGCGCGCGCCCGGCCGCTGGGCCGCGCCGACCCGGCGCCGGCCCCCGCCTACCCGGTCGGGCTCGCCGCCGACGGGGCACCGCTCGCACCCGACGACATCGCCCGCGGCGTGAACGACCTGTTCGACCGGCACGGGGCCATGCCGATCGCCGCCGACGTCGGCGACTGCCTGTTCACCGCCATGGAGATCGCGCAGACCGACCTCACCGCACCCGGCTACTATGCCGGCATGGGCTACGGTGTCCCGGCCGGCATGGGTGCGCAGCTCGCCACCGGCCGGCGCACCGCTGATCCTGGTCGGCGACGGTGCCTTCCAGATGACCGGGTGGGAGCTGGGCAACTGCCGGCGGCTGGGGATCGATCCGCATCGTGATCCTGTTCAACAACACGAGCTGGGAGATGCTGCGCGCCTTC
>CAVYMA010000028.1:0-210809 GCA_963769465.1 uncultured Alphaproteobacteria bacterium | reverse complement strand
ACGCGAACGGCCCCGGGGTCACCCCCGGGGCCGTCGCCGTCAAGCGGGTTGGAGAGGCGTCAGTGCGCCGAGGCGCCCGACGCGCCCAGGCCGGTTTCCGACCGGATGTACTGCGACTCGTAGGCAGCGCTCTCGTTGCGGGCGGTCTGGCTGCGGTCGAGGACCGAGAACAGCCAGATGCCGACGAAGGCGATGGTCATCGAGAACAGCGCGGGGTTGTCGTAGTGGAACGGCGCGCTGCCGGCCGGGTTGCCCAGCGTCTTCTCCCACACCGTGGGGCCGAGGACGACCAGGGTCACCGCCGAGATCAGGCCCAGCAGGCCGCCGATCAGGGCACCCTTGGTGGTCAGGCCCTTCCAGAACATCGACATCAGCAGCACCGGGAAGTTGCAGCTGGCGGCGATGGCGAAGGCGAGGCCGACCATGAAGGCGACGTTCTGCTGCTCGAAGACGTAGCCGAGATAGATCGCCAGGATGCCCAGGCAGACCGTGGCGATCTTGGAGACGCGGATCTCGTCGACGTCGTTGGCCCGGCCCTTGGCGAACACCGAGGCGTAGAGGTCGTGGCTCACCGCCGAGGCGCCGGCCAGCGTCAGGCCGGCGACCACCGCCAGGATGGTGGCGAAGGCCACGGCCGAGATGAAGCCCAAGAACAGATTGCCGCCGACCGCCTCGCTCAGGTGGATGGCCGCCATGTTGGTGCCGCCGATCAGGTCCTTGACCTTGTCGTAGGTCACCGCACCGTCGGCACCGACCACGGTGTTGTAGAAGACCGGGTCGGTCATCACGAAGGTGATGGCGCCGAAGCCGATGATGAAGGTGAGGATGTAGAAGTAGCCGATGAAGCCGGTGGCGTAGAACACCGACTTGCGGGCGGCCTTGGCGTCGGAGACGGTGAAGAAGCGCATCAGGATGTGCGGCAGGCCGGCCGTGCCGAACATCAGGGCGAGACCGAGCGAGATCGCCGAGATCGGGTCGGTGACCAGGCTGCCGGGGCTCATGATGGCCAGCCCCTTGGGGTTGATCTCGGTGGCGGCCCTGAACATCGACTCCGGGCTGAAGCTGAAGTGCCACAAGACCATGAACGCCATGAACGAGGCGCCGGCCAGCAGCATGCAGGCCTTGATGATCTGCACCCAGGTGGTGGCGAGCATGCCGCCGAAGGTGACGTAGGCGATCATCAGGACGCCGACGATGATCAGCGCGTAGAGATAGGGCAGGCCGAACAGGAGCTGGATCAGCTTGCCGGCACCGACCATCTGCGCGATCAGGTAGAAGGCCACCACCGTCAGCGTGCCGATCGCCGAGAGCAGCCGGATCGGGGTCTGCTGCAGGCGGTAGGAGGCGACGTCGGCGAAGGTGAACTTGCCGAGGTTGCGCGAGCCGCTCGGCGATCAGGAACAGGACGATCGGCCAGCCGACCAGCCAGCCCACCGAGTAGATCAGGCCGTCGAAGCCCGAGACGAACACCAGGCCGGAGATGCCCAGGAACGAGGCCGCCGACATGTAGTCGCCGGCGATCGCGAGGCCGTTCTGGAAGCCGGTGATGCCGCCGCCGGCGGCGTAGAAGTCGGCCGCCGACTTGGTCTTGGAGGCGGCCCACTTGGTGATCGCCAGGGTGAACAGGACGAACGACCAGGAACATGCCGATCGCCGACCAGTTGGTGGCCTGGGTCGTGGTCGGGCCTTCGAGCGCGCCGGCCGCGAAGACGGGCGCTGCGAGGACGAGGCCGCTGGCCGTGGCGGCGAGAGCTGCGAGGCCGCGTGGGGAGGCGCGCATCACTTGCTCTCCTCCAGGATCTGGCCGTTGAGCTCGTCGAAGGTGGTGTTGGCCTTGCGGACATAGATGCCCGTCAGGACGAAGGCCGAGACGATCACGAACAGACCGATCGGGATGCCGATCGTGGTCACGCCGGTCGAGCTGATCGGCGTGCCGAGGAAGCCCTTGGCGAAGGCGACCAGGAGAATGAAGCCGAAATAGATGACCAGCATCGCAATCGTCAGGTTGCGGGCATAGGCCCCTCGCTGGCGGACGAGCTCCACGAATTTCGGATTGCTCCGAATCTTGGCGTAGGACGCCGGTTCCATCGCATGCCTCCTTGGACGTGATCGCTCTGGGCTCGCAGAGTCGACGATTCCTTAGGGGCACGCGGCCGGCGTGAAGGATGCGGCAAGGTGTCAAGCGACACCCGCACAAGTGCGACAGTTTGACGAAAACGCTTCCTGCTGTCGCACCCAGGCCGCGGGGCCGCGGCCTGAGCGCGCAGGCAGGCGGCGTCAGTGCTTGGGCGGGACGTCCGGCCCGTCGTCCACGATGGTGCCCGACGCGGTGAGGTGTCGCCCCCGCTTGCGCGAGCGCGCCGCCCACAGATTGAGCGCCTCGACCATGCCGGAGAAGAAGATCGCGAAGTAGAGGTAGCCGCGCGGGATGTGGAAGTGGAACCCGTCCGCGATCAGCGCGATGCCGACCAGCAGCAGGAACGACAGCGCCAGCATCTTCACGGTCGGATGGTTGTTGACGAAGTCGCCGACCGGGTTGGCAGCGATCAGCATCACGATCATGGCGATGACCACGGCCGCGATCATGATCGGCAGCTGGTCGGTCATGCCGACCGCGGTGATGATCGAATCGAGCGCGAACACCACGTCCAGGATGATGATCTGGACGACGGCGGCGAAAAACGTGGTGGTCCCGACCTGCGATTCCTGTTCCTGCCCCTCCAGCATGTGATGGGTCTCCATCGTACCCTTCACCAGGAGGAACAGGCCGCCGACGATCAGCACGATGTCGCGCCAGGAGAAGGCGAATCCGAACATCGAGAACACGGGCTGGGTCAGCCCGATCAACCATGTCAGCGAGAACAGGAGCGCGATGCGGCCGAGCAGTGCGAGGGCCAGGCCGAGCTGGCGTGCCAAGCGCTGCTGGTGCTTGGGCAGGCGCGAGGAGACGATCGACAGGAAGATCAGGTTGTCGATGCCGAGCACGATCTCCAGGGCCGTCAAGGCCAGCAAGCTGGCCCAGATGTTTGGATCGGCGAGATATTCGAGCATCGGCGGGGTCCCTCGTCTGGCGTCGTTGAATCGCCTATAGCGGCAGCGTCGCTGATTGCCACGCGCGAAAGCGCGCCCCTCGACGCCGCGCGCACGAGACGCTAACCCTCCGCCGCACGGTCGAGTGCGGAGACAGGTCATGGGCGCAACACCCTTCCGACGCGTGGCTGACGGCTTTTTCGTGGCGCCGCAGTTGACGGCCGCCGACTTCCCGGCCGCGCGCGCCGCCGGGATCCGCACGATCATCAACAACCGTCCCGACGGCGAGGCGGCGGACCAGCTCAGCGACGCCCAGGCGCGCGAGCTGGCCGAGGCGAACGGCCTCGCCTATGCCTTCGTGCCGGTGGTGTCGGGCGGTATGGGTCCCGACGACGTGGCCGCGTTCCAGGCGGCGGTGAGCGAGAATCCCGGCCCGCACCTCGCCTATTGCCGCTCCGGTACCCGCTCCTGCCACATCTGGGCGTTCGCCAGCGCCGCGGACCGCCCGGTCGAGCAGACGATGGCGGCAGCGGCCGGGGCGGGCTACGACCTCACCGGCGTGCGCCCCATCCTGGAGCATCTCGCCCGCGGCTGAGCGTCAGCGCGCGGCCTGCACCAGGAACAGGAGCCAGAAGGCCAGCGCCAGCGGCGGTCCGAACGGTACGGCCGTCTCTGCGCGTACCGGCCATGCCCGCAGGAGGGCAAAGCCGAGCCCCAGGAGCGCCGCGATCAGGACCAGCCAGGGCAGAGGTTCGACGCCCAGCCAGGCCCCGGCCGCCGCCAGCAGCTTGGCGTCGCCGAGGCCGAGGCCGTCGCGCCCCCGCAGGCGGCGGTAGATCCAGCCGATCCCGGCCAGGACCAGGTAGCCCGTAGCCGCACCGGCCAGCGATTGCAGCAGCTCGACGCCCGGCAGCAGACCGAGTGCGGCGCAGGCGATGCCGATGGCGAGCAGGGGAAGGGTCAGCGCATCGGGCAGGCGCCAGGAGCGCAGGTCGATCAGCGCCAGCGCCAGGAGCCACCAGCCGAGAAGGGCGGCGATCAGCCCCAATCGGCCTTCGACCAGCGTGAGGGCGGTGGCCCCGATCGCCGCCGCGGCGAGCTCCACCAGCGGGTAGAAGGCTGGCAGCGCAACGCCGCAATGGCGGCAGCGGCCGCGGCTGGCGAGCCAGCTCCACAACGGGATCAGGTCGGCGATGCCGAGACGCTTGCCGCAGGCACGGCAGGCCGAGCGGCCTGTCAGCAGGCCCGACCAGCCTTCCGGCTCGCGCAGCACGACCGTGCCCACGAAGCTGCCGATGCACAGTCCGAGCAGGGCGCCCAGGAGGGCGGATGCCACCGCCTCCAGGGTGGGCTAGCCCGCCGGCGCCGGCGACAGCCCGTACGGATCGGGAACCGGCTGGCCGCGCGGAACGAGGAGCGGCTGCGGGGCGGACGGAGGCCGCTGCGGGATCGGTGCCGGCGTGTAGGGCTCCACGACGCCCAGGGGCAGGTCCTCGGACTGGCGCAGCGAGCGCAGCCGCGAGCGCAGTTCCTCGCTGACGTCGCGCGCGTCCTCGGGATTGCGGATCACCCGGGGCGTGATGAAGACGATCAGCTCGGTGCGGATGTTCACGTTGCTGGTCGTGCCGAACAGGTTGCCCACCACCGGGATCTCGCCGAGGATCGGGATGCGGTCGCGGCCGCGCTCCTCGCTGTCCTGGATCAGGCCGCCCAGCACCACGGTCTGGCCGCTCTGCACGTTGACCCGGCTGGTGATCTTGCGCTGGGTGAAGGTCGGATTGAGGTTGTTGGCGACGTCGCAGTTGTCGCAGCGGCTGACCTCCTGCGCGATCTCCAGCGACACCGCCTGGTTGGAGTTGATCCGCGGCCGCACCTGCAAGATCACGCCGGTGTCGCGGTACTCGATGCTGTTGAGGATGTTGGCGTCGCCCTGCAGGCTCTGCTGCTGCTGGGTCTGGACCGGCACCTCCTGGCCGACGTTCGAGCACCGCCTCGCTGTTGTCCTGCACCACGACCGACGGGGCCGAGAGGACCTTGACGTCGGTCAGGCGCGACAGTGCGTCGATGGTGATCTGGCTGCTGCCCGGCGTGAACAGGAAGCTGAAGCCGCGGTGCAGCGGCGCTGACGAGGTTGGCCGCGGCGCCTTGCGAGAACCCGCCGGCGAAGCTGCCCTGCTCGAGGAAGTACTGCACGCCGTAGCGCAGGGTGTTGTTGAGCGTCACCTCGGCGATGGTGGCCTCGATCAGCACCTGCCAGGGCGCGGTGTCGAGCCGCGCCAGCGTCGCCTCGATCCGGTCGTACTCCTCCGGCGTGGCCCGTATCAGCAACGAGTTGTTGGCCTTGCTCGCCACCACCTTCACCGGACCGGACAGGGTCGTGGACTCGGAGGCGGCGGCGGGCGGCGCACCCGGCGTCCCGCCGAAGCCGTCGGAATCCAGTGCCTCGCCGCCATCCTCGCCGCCGGCCGTGGCACCCAGCGCGGCGCTGGCCGCCGCCAGGCTCGGGCCCGCATCGGATGCCGGCCCTTCGCTGAACGCCTCGTTCAGCAGCTTGGCCACGTCCTCGGCGGCGCCGTGCTTGAGGTTGTAGACGTAGAACTGCGAGCCCACCGCCTGCCCGCGGTCGAGGCGCGCCACCCACGAGCCGACCTCGCGGATCTGGTCGGGGTCGCCGGCGATGGCGAGCACCGCGTTGAGGCGGGCCAGGGGCAGGAAGCGGATCAGCGACGGCTCGGCGCCCGTGGGGTCGAACGGCGCGAAGATCGCCTGCAGCTCGGGAATGACCGCCTCGACGTTCGCGCGCTCCAGCGGGAACAGACCGATCGCCTTGCCGGCCATCCAGTCGACGTCGAGGTCCGCCAGGGTCTCGACCACGTTCTGCCGCTCGATGCCGGTGCCGCTGAAGAGGATGGCGTTGCGGCCGGGATCGATCCGGATGTCCTCGGGCGAGGCCACGAGCGGCTGGATGAACTGGGCGGCGGAGGTCGCCGAGATGTTGCGCAAGGGCACGATGGTGATGCCGTAGCCGGGGCGGACCTGCACCGGCCGGCCGCCGAGGGGGACGACCTGGGACCTGCCGATCGCCGCGTCCACCGGCATGACCCGGAAGGTGTCGGGGCTGCTCTCGACCAGGGTGGCGCCGTTGGCCCGCAGCACGGTCTCCAGCACCGCCAGCAGGTCACCCTCCGACATCGGTGCGCTCGTGGACAGCGTCACCTGGCCCTGCACGTCCGAAATCGACCGTGTAGCTGCGGCCGATGATGTCGCCCAGGATGACCTTGACCACGTCGCGGATCTCGGCCTGCTCGAAGTTCAGCTGCACGCCGTCCGCGCTCCGCTGCGCGCCGCCGGTGGCCGGGCGCTGCGGCGTGACGCTGCGGCCGCCATAGATCTGCGCCTGCAGCGGCGGCTCGGCCTCCTGTTGCGGGCCGATGCCGGCCGGCCCCGGCGCGAGCCCGGGCGCGGTCCGCGGCGGCGGCTCGAACGAGACGTCGTTCAGCGTCTGCGTGATGTCCGAGTGCGGCGACGGCTCGATGCAGCCGGTGAGCGCCAGCAGGAGCCCGACGAGGGCGGCTCGCGAAGGGAACGCAAACGAAGGACGGCTCATCAGTGCCAGCTCGATCCCGGGCATGTTGCGGCGGACGATCCCGACCTCGCCACCGACACCGACCTTGCATGTCCCTGCCGGGTCCGGTGATTCTCGAATGGCCGGCTACCCTAGTTTGATCGTTGCGGGTGGTAAACAGCGGGCCGGTCACGCACAAGACGCGCAAACGGGGCCAAATGTTCCCCGTCCGGCTTTTCCCGCTAAAGTTGCAGAACTGCCGCGAACCGCAGACGAACATAATCCGCCGTCCACCTTCCGGTATTGTCGCGCAACACCGACCGGAGGAGATCGACTACCTCCTGACGCACGGCCGCGCGTTCACCTTCCGGTACGGGCCGAAGAAACGGGTCGGCGAAGGTCTCGAGCCATGCGGCCATTCCGGTAGGCAGCGGGGTCGGCCGCGGGATCAGCTCGATCCGCTCGACCGTGAAACCATGGCGCTCCAGCCTGCCGCGATACTCGTCCGGCGTCGGAAAGTACCAGGGGTTCAGCTCGCCGCCGTCGATGCCGTGGCGGGCCAGGACCGCCAGCAGCGCCACCATGATCGCCGCCACGTTGCCGTGACCGCCGAACTCGGCGACGAAGCGGCCCCGCGGGCGCAGCGCCCGGGCGACACCAGCGATCACCGCGTCGGGCCGGGCGCTCATCCAGTGCAGGGCAGCGTTCGAGAACACCGCGTCGAACTCGTTCGCGAACGGCAGGCTGGCACCGTCGGCCAGGCGCGCATCGACGCCGCGGGCGGCTGCCTCGCGGACCATGTCGGGGGCCGCGTCGACGCCGACCACCGCGCAGCCCAGCTCGGCCAACCGCCGGGTCAGCACCCCGTCGCCGCAGCCCAGGTCGAGGATGCGCTCGCCTGGCCGCGGTGCCAGCAGGTCGAGGACGGGCGCCCCGAGTTCGGCGACGAAACGGGCATGTGTGGCGTAGCGAGAAGCGTCCCAGTCCTGGCCCGCGCTAGGAACTTGCACCTGATATCCACGCCATGTTATAGGAAAGTGTACTCACGATAGATCGGTACACAGAATGGTAACGGTTCTCCGCCGCGGTGACCATGGGCCCGAGGTCGAGCTGCTGCAGCAGCGGCTGCGCGGGGCGGGCTTCCCGCCCGGGCGGGTCGACGGCTCCTTCGGTGCCGCCACGGAGGCGGCGCTCCTGGGCTATCAGCGCGCCCACGATCTGCTGGCCGACGGTATCGCGGGTCCGGCGACGTGGCGGGCGCTGGCCGCACGCGGCGACGGGACGCCCACCGACCTCAGCCACCGGATCGACACGGCGCTGGTGGCCGAACTGTTCCCGTTCACGCCCCTGCAGCCGATCCGCCGCTACCTGCCGGCCGTGCTGGCCGGCCTGCGCGGGGCCGGGCTCGTGGACAAGCCGATGCTGCTGATGGCGCTCGCCACCATCCGCGCCGAAAGCGAGGGGTTCGCGCCGGTGGAGGAGCAGCCCTCGCGCTTCAACACCTCGCCGGACGGCGAGCCGTTCGACCTCTACGACCATCGTCGTGACCTGGGCAATCGCGGCCGCCCGGACGGGAGCCGCTACCGCGGCCGCGGGTTCGTTCAGCTCACCGGCCGCGACAACTACCACCGCTACGGCATGGCGGTGGAACTTGGCGACCGGCTGCTGCACGAGCCGCACCGGGCCACGGAGCCGGCCATCGCGGGCCGCCTGCTCGCGGCGTTCCTGGCCGACCGGCAACGGCCGATCAAGCAGGCGCTGCTGGAGGGCGACCTCGCCAGGGCACGGCGCCTGGTCAATGGCGGCCGGCACGGCCTCGACCGGTTCGTCGCGGCCTACCGCATCGGCGACGCCCTGCTCGACGACCCGGTCTGGGCGACGGCCCGCAAGGTCGCGGCGGCCTGAGCTAGGCGGCCTCGATCGCCGCGGCGCGCGCGGTCACGGCCGCGATGTCGGCGAACCGGTCGGGGTCGGTGACAAGCTCGCGCGCGAGCCTGAGCGTGCGGCGCTCGCAGTCGGCACGCAGATCGGGGTCCTCGATCAGCTCCAGGTCGATGTTGTGGGCGAGGCCCAGCGTGCGGCGGATCATGGCGGCACCCGCGAACCCCAGGGCATCGCGGAACAGGCGGTCCATGTAGCCCGCCTGCGCCTCGCGCAGCGAGGCACGGCCCTGCGTGCCGTCGAACAGGGGGCGCCGGATAGCCGTCGCCCGTCGGATAGGCCGTCCACAGCTCGACGAAGCGGTGCCGGAACCCCGTCCATACCTCGGCGACGGTGGCCAGGATCCAGCGCCGGTAGCCGTCGCGGTCGCCGGCGGCGCGCTCGTGGCCGCGCTGGCTGAAATGGCTCAGCAGCAGGTTGCCCAGGAGCTTGCCGACGTCGAAGCCCATCGGGCCCATGACCGCGAACTCCGGGTCGATGACCTTGGTGTCCTCCGCGGTGACCATGATCGAGCCGGTGTGCAGGTCGCCGTGGAGCAGGGCCTGCGCCTCGCTCAGGAACTTGAGCTTCAGCGCCGAGACCGCGCGCTTGAGGCGCGCGTCGCCGCGGATCTCGGCCGCGACATCGTCGAGCTGCGGGCTGGTCCAGCGGTTGCGGCTGCAGACCATGTAGGGATCGGTGAAGATCAGGTCCTCGGTGATCTTGCACAGCTCGGTGTTGCCCGAGAAGGCCGCCACCAGCTCGCGCTTTTCCGCCGCCGGGAGCGCCAGGTCGGACGTGTAGTAGAGCGTGGTGGCGAGATACTCCGCGATGTGCGCGGCGAACTCGGGATAGACCACGGCCTCGAGCATGCCGCGGCGCATGATCACGTGCGGCCGGCAGCACTCCATGACGATCAGGTAGAGCCGCTCGTCGAAGTGCAGGAGCTCGGGGATCCGGGCACCCGCATGGCGCGACTGGATCGAGGCGGCGCGATGCTCGTACCAGGCGCGCCTGAGGTCGAGCGGCCAGCCTTCCCCCACCAGGCGGACATAGGGCAGGGCCTGCTTGAGGCACAGATCGCCCGCCGGCCCCTCGACGATGAACACGAGGTTCAGGTTGCCGTCGCCGACCTCCCGCACCCGCCAGCTCCCGGGCTCGCCGCCGAGGCGCTGGCGGATCGCCGGCAGGCCCGCGAGGTAGTCGGGCACGGAGCGGTCGTCGAGCGGGCGATAGCCCTCGGGGGTGGCGATGGCCAAGACACGAACCTCCCACGGTGCGGCTTTCGTGCGCTCCTAGGGCAGATCGAGCGGCCGGGCAAACCTCTGCACAGGAAGGCGACGTCGCGCGCTTGCGATCCGGCGCGGACACCCCATTTCAAGAAGCGAGCGTTCTTGTCGCCTCGTGGCGACCGGCCTTCGGGCTGGCCTTCATTGGATCGATGGGGAAACTCTCACGCCGGTGCACCTTGCCCGGCGTGCCTATGGCTATGAAGTGACGTAATGCAAACTGGTACTGTCAAGTGGTTCAATCCGACCAAGGGCTTTGGCTTCATCCAGCCCGACTCGGGCGGGCCTGACGCCTTCGTGCACATCTCGGCGGTCGAGCGCGCCGGCCTCGGCGAGCTGCGCGAGGGCCAGCGGGTTCAGTACAACCTGACCCGCGGCAACAACGGCAAGAGCTCGGCAGAAGATCTCAAGCGCGCCGACTAAGGCCGCACAGGCCTGACCCGAGAGCGTCCCCCGAGCCATCGGGGGCGCCCTCGCGGTCGCCGCCCACGGGCGGCAACCATTCCGGGTCCGCCACCGTTCTTGTGGCCGGGGCCCGTGTCCCGGAGGAAGCAGCGATGAGCCTGATCGACCGTCTGCCGGAAATGGCCGACGCCGCCTTGGGCAATCTGCACGCCAATGCGGTCCGCCTCGGCGAGAGCGGCACCGCCGTCCAGCGCGCCTCGGCTGCCAAGCTGCTGCCCGCGTTGGAGGCCGAGATCGAGAGCCGCAAGGCCGCCAAACGGCAGAAGCTCGTGGATGCCGGCAAGGCGCGCGCGCGCAAGCGCAAGGAAGAGCCGCAGGCCGCCGTCTAAGCGACAGCCACACGAGGCGCAGTTAGGCTAGCGCCACCACCGATTCCGGGGCCCAACCGACCTGCACCGGCTCGCCGGGCTGCAGGATCCGCCGGCCGACCGCGTTGCGCATCGAGACGACGACCGGTTCGGCCAAGCCCGCCAATTCCACATAGTAGTAGGTCATGTCGCCGTAATACGCGGCGTTGGTGATACGGCCGGACGTGATCCGCGCCGCCTCGGCTCCGGCGTCGACCAGAAGCGTCATGCGCTCGGGCCGCACTCCCACCGTCAGCTCGCGTCGGCCGTCGAGATTGGGCGGGCGGGCGATGGTCACCTCGCCCAGCGCCGCGACGTCCAGGGTCAGTCGCCCGGGCGCGTCGCCGGTCACGGTGGCGGGCAGGAAGTTCATGCCGCCGATGAACTCGGCCACGGCCCGCGTTGCCGGCTCCTGGTAGATCTCTTCCGGCCGGCCGACCTGCGCGATCTTGCCGGCGAACATGACCGCAAGCCGGTCCGAGAGCGTCAGCGCCTCCTCCTGGTCGTGGGTGACCAGCACGAAGGTGATGCCGATGGCCCGCTGCAGCTGGCGCAGCTCGACATGCATGTGCTCGCGCAGCTTCTTGTCCAGGGCCGAGAGCGGCTCGTCGAGCAGCAGCACCTTGGGCCGCATCACCAGCGCCCGTGCCAGTGCCACGCGCTGGCGCTGGCCGCCGGACAGCTCGTGCGGCCGGCGCGCGCCCAGCCCGGCGAGCGCCACCATCGCCAGCGCGTCGCCGACCCGACGCTCGAAGGTGGCGCGATCGAGGTTCAGACGGCGCAGGCCGTAGCCGACATTCTCCGCGACCGTCAGGTGCGGGAAGATCGCGTAGGACTGGAACACCATGTTGGTCGGGCGCCGGTTGGGAGGCACCTCGGCCATGGCCTGACCGGCGATGGCGATGGTTCCCTCGCTCGGATGGTCGAAGCCCGCGAGCATGCGCAGCAGGGTGGTCTTGCCGCAGCCCGATGGCCCGAGCAGCGAGAAGAACTCGCCGGCGCCGACGGTCAGGGACACGTCGTCCAGCGCCGTGAACGAGCCGAAGCGGCGGGTGACCCGCCGCACATCGATCATCGGCGGGGGCTGGTTCATGCCAAGGGCTCCCCGGCCATGCCCGTGCGGCGCTCGGCCCGCCGCCGCAGGAACTCGGCGGTGCCCAGCAGGATCAGCGAGAACAGGAGGATCAGCGAGCCCAGCGCCAGCACGTTGGGGAGCTTGGCCGCGAAGCGCAGCTGGCCCCAGATGTAGAGCGGCAGGGTGGTCGCCTGCCCGCCCAGGAAGAAGGCGAGGATGAACTCGTCGAACGAGATGGTGAAGCAGATCAGCAGGCTGGAGATCAGACCCGGCCCGACCAGCGGCAGGATCACGCGCCAGAAGGTCATCAGCCGGGTCTCGCCCAGGTCCAGCGAGGCCTCCTCCAGGCTGCGGTCCAGCCCCTGGAAGCTCGTGCGCAGCACCGAGATCGAGAACGGCAGGCAGAACAGGATGTGGCCCAGCGTGATGGTGAACAGCGACAGCTCGAACCCGAGCTGGAGCAGAACCACGAGCAGGGCCACGGCCACGATGATCTCCGGCATGACCATGGGCAGCATGAGGAAGGCCGAAACCGGGCCGCGGCCCTTGAAGTCGTAGCGGGTCATGGCGCGGGCCGCACCGATCCCGAGGATGGTCGCGATCACGGCGGAGGCGATGCCCACGATCAGGCTGTTCACGACCGCCTCATGCAGGACGGGGATCTCCGCCAGGTTCTGGTACCAGCGCGTGGTGAAGCCCTGCAGCGGGAAGGCCACCACCGACGCGTCGTTGAACGAGAACAGGGGCAGCAGCAGAACCGGCAGGTAGAGGAACACCAGGTAGGCCAGGGCATAGGCGGTAAGGCCGCGCGGCGCGCTCATCCCGGCCTCACGCGGCCCGGTCGCCGAAACGGCGCCCAGCCACAACGACCAGCAGTGCCACGGCCGCCACGATCAGCATGGCGGAGACCGAGAGCGCTGCGCCCAGCGGCCAGTTGCTGCCCTTGCCGAACTGCACCTGGATGATGTTGGCGA
This sequence comes from uncultured Alphaproteobacteria bacterium, assembly GCA_963769465.1. GTDB lineage: Bacteria > Pseudomonadota > Alphaproteobacteria > Geminicoccales > Geminicoccaceae > Benzoatithermus. The sequence goes on along the minus strand of CAVYMA010000028.1, from coordinate 198,144 downwards.
TCATCACCCCATCCTTGCCGCCAACCAGCCGCGGCGTGACGTAGTCGCCGACCGTGGGAATGAACACGATCAGCGCCGCGGCGATCACGCCGGGCATGGAAAGCGGCAGGGTGACCCGCAGGAAGCGGCGCACCGGGCCGTCGCCGAGGTCGGTCGCGGCCTCGAGCAGGCTGCGGTCGACCTTCTCCAGCGAGGCGTAGATCGGCAGGATCGCGAACGGCGCCCAGGCATGGGCCAGCGTGACCACCACCGCCCCGCTATTGTAGAGCAGCCAGGGCAGAGGCTCGGCGATCAGCCCGGCCCCGATCAGGCCGGAGTTGAGGACGCCGCCATTGCCGAGGATCACCTTCCAGGCGAACACCCGCAGCAGGTAGCTCGTCCAGAACGGGATGGTGATCAGGAACAGCCACAAGGCCTTGCGCCGGCCGCCGTAGAACGAGACGTAGTAGGCGATCGGGTAGGCCAGGAGCACCGTGATCACGGTGACCGCGCCCGAGATCCACAAGGACCGCAGCATCAGCGTGCGGTAGAGTGGATTGCTCCAAGCCTCCTGGTAGTTGGCGACCGTGAAGCTGCGGTCGAGGACCAGATCGTTCTGGGTCCAGAAGCTCAAGACCAGGATGGCGGCGATGGGGATCGCCAGGAGGAGCAGGGCGTAGGCAAAGGCGGGGCTGACCAGCAGCCAGCCGGACCGGCCCTCGCCACGCAGCCAGGACCGCGCCGCGGGCTCGCCGCCGCCGACCCGGGCCTGCGCGGTGTCCAGCGCCATCCCCTCGTCCCGCCCGTGGCGACGCGTTCAGCCGCGTCGCGATGGCGGCAGTGTCGACGGCTCGGCCTCGTCGTTCAAGCGCCTTCCGCGACGAGGGCTTCGTTGCGGGCGACGAGGGTACCGGGCGCCGGTGGCTGTTCCTGCTCCAGCACGGGCATGAGCTGGCGCAGATGGTCGTGGTAGCTGCGCACGCCATACTCGAGGTCCGAGAGGATGACCCCTTCATAGCCGCTGGAATGGACCGCCTCGTTCGACCAGACGATGAGCTGGGCGTCCTCCGCACCGGTGATCCGGTCGATGCGGCCGGACAGGTAGCGTGCCGCGCGCAGCTCGCGGCTCTCGTCGCGGTAGGCGTAGGAGCGGCCACGCTGGAGCGTGCGGTCGACGGCCAGCGGGAACTCCTGATAAAACATGACCGAGTCGGGATAGAAGGTCAGCACCGTGTTGGGGAAGAACCCGACATAGAGCCAGGCGCGCCGATGGCTCTCGGGCAGGGTGGCGACCTCGGGCAGGATCTTCTTGTACTTGCGCACGCTCCACAAGGAGCCCGGGCCATCGTTGAACGGCGCGAAGGAGCGCGAGGCGCCGCGCACGAACGGCTCGTCCGAGTAGCCGTGGCCGTAGAGGTCCTGCAGCCCGGGATGGGCCTTGGGCACGTGGTAGCCTTCGTTGTCGACGTCGCGCACGGCCTTCCAGTTGACCGGCAGCTCGTCCTTCCACTCGCCGCCGCCCGGCAGCGTCACCAGCTCGTGGGTGCGGTAGTGGGCGACCTCGTCGGCGAACGGCGCCAGGATATCGGCCACGGGCGGCTGCGCGCTCGGCTTGAAGCGCACGAACACGAACCCCTGCCAGAGCTCGAGCTCGATCGGCTTCAGGCCCCAGGTGACGGGGTCGAGCGGCGGCAGGGTCTGCGGCCGCGCGGCGCCGCGCAGGCTGCCGTCGAGGTTGTAGGACCAGGCGTGGAAGGGGCAGGTGATCACGCCCTTGCACATGCCCCGCTCGTCGGCGACGACGCGCGAGCCGCGGTGGCGGCAGACATTGTGGAACGCGCGCAGCACGCCGTCGCGGCCGCGCACCACCAGCCCGCGCTCGCCGGCGACGTCGAGGGTGAGGTAGGCGCCCGGTTCGGCGACTTCGCATTCGTGCCCGACCAGCTGCCAGGAGCGGCGGAACAGGAGCTCCTTCTCGAGCTCCAGCAACTCCTCGTTGGCGTAGCTCCATGCCGGGAGCCCGCGGCGATCCCAGCCAGCGGGGATCGAAAGGTCGCGCGGCTGCATGTTCATGAGGCCGCCCTCCATATTTATTTGAGCGCTCATTCAAAATAGCCGACGAGCGTCTCGCTGGCAAGCCGTCTCAGCCGGGCTTGCGGCCGCGGAAATGGTGGGGACAGTGCTCGCCCGTGCCCAGGACGACCACCATCGCCTCCCAGGTGCGGATCTGCCGGGCGACGCCGTCGGGGCCGATGATCGCCTTCGCCCGCGCGCCCACCGGCCCGCGCAGGCGTTCGAGCTCGGCGCGGGCGACCTCGCGGTACCAGGAATTGCGGTTCACCAGCGCCACGTCGACGAAGCCCGCCGCCTCCAGGGCCACACGGTAGGTGCCCGGCGAGGCCATGCCGAAGTCGAGCGCCTCGCAGGCGATGTAGTGGGCCATCTCCGGCGAGGGCGGCCCGTCATGGCCGATCAGCCAGTCCGAGGCCGCGAACCAGCCGCCCGGGCGCAGGACGCGGAACGCCTCGCGTGCGAGTGCCGCCTTGTCGGGGATGTGGACGATCGAATCCTTGCTGAACACGACATCCACGCTGGCGTCCGGCAGCGGGAACGGCCCGGGGGCCACCGTCGCGGATCTCGATCCGCCCCGCCAGATCGGCGGCTTCGGCACGCGCCCGCGCCTTGGCGCAAACGGGAGCCTCGACGTCGATGCCGATCACCCTGGCAGCACCGAAGTCGCGGGCGATGGCCACCGTGATCCCGCCGGAGCCGCAGCCGATGTCGAGCACGGTGCGGCCGCGAAGGTCGAGTCCATCGAGGATGCGCGCGACTTCTTCCGGCCCGCCGGGCGAGAGGTAGCCCTCGCCCCACAAAGCTTCGAGGAACGCGGTCGTGGCGTCGTCGTAGAGCAGATCGCCGTGCGACATCGGCACCTCCCCGAGACTACCGCGAGCCTAGGACGCCTAGTCCAGCTGCGCGACGTGCAGACGCCCGCGCGGCGCGGGTCTGGCACCACTGCACGGTCGCCAACCCTGTCCGCCGGCCAGGGCGTGATCGGGCCGCGAGCTCGGCGGCTCTCACAAGCCGCAGGCTGTACCTAGGTTCGCCGGTCGAAAGGATCCTCAAGCGTGACTCCGCACCGGTCGTGCGGTCACGCCTGCGCTCGTAATCACCGCCCGCCGTCGCTGCGGCAGGCCGACTTGCGACACTGATGAAGTATGAGCCGGCATTCGTGATATCGATGTCGAACGAAATGCCTGGCGTAGATCCGTATACATCCACAAAATTGAAGTTTCATCGACAGATGCCGCAGTACGGCTCTTGCATGACGTTCCGCGGCATCCGTAGACGATCAGATCGTACAGGATACAAGCCGGCGTACGTCGCTTGCATTCAGTTCAGCCATCGACGTGGTAGCGTCCCGGGCGTGCACGATCGATCCGCGTACCAGTCCTCGTCGCGGAACCTGGAGCGGATCGCCTAGCCGTCGGAATCGCCGGTGTTGCTCATCCGGCCGCGCTTGGGCGTGCTCACCGTCAGCTTGCCCTCGGTCGCCGTGTTGGCGGCTGGATCCTGGACTGTGTACCCTGATGGTGTAGGCGACCGGTCTTGGTGCCGGTCCCCTGCGCGGAGATGAAATAGGTGCCGGTGACCGGCGTGCGCCAGACATAGTATTTCTTCGTACCGCTGCTCGCCTTGAGCACGCCTGCATTGTCGTAGATGCGGATGACCGCGGGGCCGCTGATCGCGATCGCGTACGCGTTGGCGTCGCGCAGGGTCAGCTTGAACCAGTCCGCGTCGCCGGCCCGGTCGATGGTGCTGGCCTGGGTGGCGCCCTTCACCAGCTTGGCCGTGGTCAGCACGCTGGCCGGGATGTCGGTCTGCGCCGATGCACCCTGGCACCACGCCCAGCACACAGGAGCAGTGCCGCCAGAGACAGCGCGCGTGGCGCCAAACCGCGAACGCAACGTCATTCGAGTTCTTCCCCGCGGCATAATTCTAGATCAACCACAATCGCATACAGCGGCGCAGCTGCCCGGGCAAGCAGGCTTCGACGTGGGGCCCGGGCCGCTTGCCGAACATGGTGCGACCGGAGCGGTGGTCAGGTGCCCGTCGGCATCGCCAAGGAGCAGACATCGAGGAACACACCGCCACTGCCGGCCACGCCGCCGGCCGAGGTTGCCGTCGCGCCCGCCGAAGGCAGCGGCCGGTCGGGTGCCGGCGGCAGGCCGCCGCGGCCGCCGCGGGTGAAGGTCGAGCGTGGGGTGCCGCCGCTGGCGGCACAGCTCTCGCGCAACAGCCGGCCGACGTCGAGAAAACCCGCCGGCGCCAGCTGCAGGTCCGAACCCAGATTGGTCTGCAGGCCGCTGATCGTCACGCTCGAGCTGCCTGCCACCAAGCTGTCGGCCGAGATCACCGTCACCTCGCCGAGCAGGCTCGCCTCGCCCGAGCCCGCCAGCGGTCGGCCATCGCCGGTGAGCGAGGTCACGGTGCTGGCGTTGAGCACGATCTGCGGTGCGGTGAGCGAAATGACGCTGGCGCCCGCTGCGGGCTCGATGCCGCTCGAGGTCACCTCCGCCCGCCGCAGATAGATCCGCTCGCCCGCCCGCGCGTCGACCCGCCCGCCCTCCGATCCCGAGCCCGACGTCCGGATGAAGCTGTCGGTCGCCTGCAGGCGGGTCGCGCGGATCCGGACGTCGCCCGCCGCACCCGTGCCGGTGCCCGAGGCGGCGATCTCGGCCTGGTCCTGGAGGCGCAATTGTGGTGCCGTCACGCTCACCCGACCGCCGGCACCCGCCCCGCTGCTGCTGGTCGCGATCCGTCCGCCGTTCAGGACGAGGCTGGTCGCAGCCGCCACCGCGACGTTCCCCGCCGCACCGCTGCCCGTGGTGCCGCTCGTGATCCGGCCACCGTCGCTCAGTTGGACATTGGTGGCGGCGATGCTCACTGCCCCGGCGGCGCCGCTGCCGCCGGCGTCACTGGCGACCTGGCTGCCCGGGCCGGTCACGGCGAGCGTGCCCGTGTCGATCATCACCGTCCCGCCGGCACCGTCGCCGTCGGTGCTGGTGCTGACGGTTCCGCCCTCGGCCAGGGTCACCGTGCCGCCGACCGGCGCCGCGGCCGCACCGGCCCCCGTCGCCAGCCGCACCGTGCCGGCGGCACCACCCGCCGCGGCGGAGCTGGTGATCGCACCGCCCGTGAGGGCGATCTGCGGTGCGCCGACCACGACGCTGCCCGCAGCACCGTCGGCCTGGCTGTCGGTGGCGATCCGTCCGCCGCGCGCGAGCTCCACGGCCTCGCTCATGGCCACCGTAACGTCGCCCGCGGCGCCCGCGCCTGTGGTCGTGCTGCCGATGGAGCCACCGTCGCTCAGGGTCAAGATCGCACCTGCCACCACAACCGCCCCGGCACGCCCGGGACCTGCGGTCCCAGCACTGATCGCGGCTCCGCCGGCCACGCTCAGGCTCGGGGCCGAAACCGTCACCGAGCCGGCTTCGCCCGCTGCACCGGGCAGCGCCTCGCTGCTGATCCGGCTGCCGTCGGCGAGGGCCACCGACCGGGCGGCTACCTCGACCGCACCGGCATTGCCCGCGCCGCCGGTGGTGCTGGCGATTCCGGTGCCGGCGCCGGTGAGGCTCAGCGAGGCGGCCTCGATCGCGACCCGACCACCATCGCCGGGCCCGCTCGTGCTCGTGCTGATCCGCGCCGCGCTCGCGAGCGCGAGATCGGCGGCCTCGACCTCGACCGCTCCGGCCCGGCCGGTCGCCCCCGCCGCCGCGTCGCTGGTGATCTCGCCCGCCGCACCGAGGTCCAGGGTGCCTGCCGCGACCTGAACGGTACCGGCATCCCCCGCGCCCGTGGTCGCGGACGAGATCTGGCTGCCCGTCCCCTGCACCGTCAGGGCACCGGTGCGCACGGTCACGGTGCCGGCGTCGCCGTCCCCGCTGGTGGCCGTGCTGACACTCCCGCCGTCGGCTACGGCGATCGACCCGACGAGGGTGCCGGCGTCGGCGGTCGCGATCGCGACCGTCCCGGCCGCACCGCTGCCTGCGGCGGTGCTGCCGATCAGGCTGCCGGTGCCGGCGACCGTGAGATCGGACGCACGCACGCTCACGGTGCCGGCGCTGCCCGCACTGGTGCTGTTGGTCTGGATCCGGCCGCCCTGGAGGGTGAGTTCGCCCGCGGCGGAGACGTCGACCGCACCGGCGGCGCCGCCGCCGAACAGCGTGCTGCTGCCGATGGTGCCCTGCGCGAGCAGGTCGATGGTGGTCGCGGCGACCGTGACCGCACCGGCGACGCCGTCGCCTTCCGTGTTGGTGAGGATGGTGCCGCGGTCGCGCAGCTCGATGGTCTCAGCGGTGACCGCGACCGTGCCGGCGGCCCCGGCTGCCCCGGCGCGGCTCTGGCTGGCGATGGTGGTGAACTCGTCCGCGCCGTTGCCGTCGATCAGCAGCGTACGTGCCCTGACCGCGACCGCGCCCGCGTCGCCATCGGAGAAGGTGCTCGTGCTGATCGCACCCGTGTCGCGCAGGACAATGGCGTCGGCCTGCACCGTCACCTCGCCGCTGCCGCCCGTGGCGCCCTCGCGCGACCGGCTGGCGATGCCGGTGAAGCCCGTCGAGCCCGTGCCGTCGATCAGGAGCGCGTCGGCGGTGACGGTGACCGGCCCGCCACGGCCGCCGGCGAAGGCGCCGCTCGAGATTTCGCCCGCGGTGCGGATGACGAGGTCGCCCGCGTCGACCGTGACCGTGCCGGCGTCGCCGGTACCCTGGGACTGGCTGGTGATCCCGGTGAAGCTGCCGTCGAGCAGGCCGTCGCCGACGATGGTCAGCGATCCCGCCTCGACCAGGACCGCACCACCCCGGCCACTGCCGAGGGTGGCGGCGCCGATCACCCCGCCATTCTCCAGGGCGACGCCGCCGGCACGCACGGTGACCGCACCGCCGTCGCCCGTGGCGTCGGCCTGGGTGTTGGCGGTGATGCCGGTCGCGAGCCCGCCGCCGGCGATGCGCAACAGGCCCGTCACGGTGACGTCGACGGCACCGGCAGCAAGGTCAGTGAAGGTGTCGCCGCTGATGGTGGCCCCGTCGCGCAGCTCCAGGCTGTCGGCGTCGATCAGGATCGGCCCGCCGGTCGGGATCAGGCTGCCGATGGTGATCGAGCCGATGGTGGCGCCCTCGGCCAGCTCCACCGCACCGGCCGCGATATCGACCGTCCCGGGCGCGCCGGGCGTGAAGGAGGCGGCCGAGATCGCACTGTAGGTGCCGGTCAGCGTCAGACGCTCGGCCGCGATCGTGACGCCTCCGGTGGCCGGCGCGGCACCCCCATAGTTCACCGCGAGGATGCTGGAATTGCCCTCGATCGTCACGGCACCGCCGGTCAGCCGTATCGTGCCGCCACCGTCGCCCGCGGCCTGGAGCTGGGCGTAGTCGGTGAGCCGCAGGGCGCCGCCGGTCGCACCGGTGGCCACGCCGCTCGCGACGTCGACGGCACCCGGGCCGTCATGGGCGCTGAGCAGGATGCGGCCCCGCTCGGCCTGCTGGAAACCGGTCGGCCCGCCGACGATGGTCAGGTCGCCGCCTGCCAGCATCAGGGTGGCGCCCGGTGCCACCACCAGGGCACTTTCCTCTACCGCCAGCGGCGCGGGCCGGGCGCCCAGAAAGCCGAACGCCTGCGGCGGTGCCACGGTGAGCGTGCTGCCCGCGGGATCGAGCGCGCTGAACACGGCTCCGTCGGCGAAGCGGAGTTCATCCGCGGTGCTGGCGTGGAACGAGGCCGGGACGTCGATGCTGGCGTTGGGCCCGAACAGGATGCCGGCCGGGTTGATGAAGAAGACGTCGGCACCCGGCACGGTCGACGCGAGCGTCCCGTCGATCGAGGAGGGCGCCCCGCCGGTGACCCGGCCGATCACGTTGCGGATCCCGCCGGGCCCGGTGAAGGTGACGCGCCCGCCCGTCGCGATGTCGAACCGCTCGAAGCTGTGGAACAGGTTGCCGCCGCGCCGCTGGCCGAGCCCGGCGCCGACCTCGATGTCGGGACCGGTCAGGCTGACACGGGCACCCATGGTGCCGTCGGTCGTGACCTGGGCCAGCGCCGGAAGCGCCAGCAGCATCGCCGTGGTCGCCATGAGGGTGGCGTGCGCGATCGATTGATTGTGCCGACGCAGCACGCGTTCGTCCCCCGATTATGTGATCGCATGCTATCGGGAAAGAGGACCGACCGGAATAGGCTGCGGCGATGCGAGGCGGTCCACCCGGACGGCGCGACGCTTGGTGCCGCTTAGCGGGGAGTGTCGGCCATGACGACGTGGCCCCGCAGTGCCTGCTCGACTAGGCGCTAGAGGCTGGTCTCGGCGCCATGGACGGTGACGGTGGCCATGGCAGCGATCCCAGCTTGTCTAGACCCTTAGCTCATGCCCCATGCGCGCGCCGTCAAGAACCGGCGGCCGCCTGGGCGTAGCCCAGCTCCTTCAGGCTCTCGGCGATCTCCTCGAGGATCAAGGGGTCGTCGATCGTGGCCGGGACCTTGAACTCGCTGTTGTCGGCGAGCTTCTTCATCGTGCCGCGCAGGATCTTGCCCGAGCGGGTCTTGGGCAGGCGCGAGACGATGGCGACCAGCTTGAAGGCCGCCACCGGTCCGATCTGGTCGCGGACGCGGGAGACCAGCTCGTCACGGATCACGGCGGGGTCGCGGGTCACGCCCGCCTTGAGCACGACCAGGCCCAGCGGCAGCTCGCCCTTGAGCTGGTCGGCGACGCCGATCACGGCGCACTCGGCCACGTCCTTGTGGCCGGCCAGGACCTCCTCCATGCCGCCGGTGGACAGGCGGTGGCCGGCGACGTTGATGACGTCGTCGATGCGGCTCATGATGTAGAGGTAGCCGTCCGCGTCCTTGTAGCCGGCGTCGCCGGTCAGGTACTAGCCGGGGTAGCGCGACAGGTAGGACTGCAGGTAGCGCTCGTCGGCGTGCCAGAGCGTGGGCAGGCAGCCCGGGGGCATGGGCAGGCGGATGCAGATCGCCCCCATCTTGCCGGCCGGCAGGATCTCGCCCTCCTCGTCCAGGATCTGCACGTCGTAGCCGGGCATGGGCACGGTCGGCGAGCCGGGGCGGACCGGCAGGAGCTCCACGCCGACCGGGTTGGCGGCGATGGCCCAGCCGGTCTCGGTCTGCCACCAGTGGTCGATCACGGGCACGCCCAGCTGCGCCTCGGCCCAGAGCAGGGTGTCGGGGTCGCAGCGCTCGCCGGCGAGGAACAGGGTGCGCAGGCTGGAGAGGTCGTAGCGGTCGATGTGGGTGCCTTCCGGGTCTTCCTTCTTGATGGCGCGGAAGGCGGTGGGTGCGGTGAACAGGACGGCGACCTTGTGCTCGGCGATCACCCGCCAGAAGGCCCCGGGATCGGGCGTGCCGACCGGCTTGCCCTCGTAGACGATGGTGGTGTTGCCGTTGAGCAGCGGCGCGTAGCAGATGTAGCTGTGGCCCACGACCCAGCCGACGTCCGAGGCCGCCCAGTACACCTCCCCGGGCTGCACGCCGTAGATGTGGCGCATGGTCCAGAGCAGGGCCGTGGCGTGGCCGCCATGGTCGCGCACGACGCCCTTGGGCTGGCCGGTCGTGCCCGAGGTGTAGAGGATGTAGAGGGGATCGGTGGCCTCGACCGGCACGCAGTCGACCGGGTTCGCGGTCATGGCCTCGGCCCAGTCGAGATCGCGGCCGGCGATCAGCTCCGCCTTGGCCTGGGGCCGCTGCAGGATGATGGTGTGCTTGGGCTTGTGCGCCGCCTGCTCGATGGCACGGTCGAGCAACGGCTTGTAGGGGATGACCTTCGTGCCCTCGATGCCGCAGGAGGCGGAGACGATCAGGACCGGCTTGGCGTCGTTGATCCGGGTCGCGAGCTCGTTGGCGGCAAAGCCGCCGAAGACGACGGAGTGGACCGCACCGATGCGCGCGCAGGCCAGCATGGCCACCAGCGCCTCGGGCACCATCGGCATGTAGACGATGACCCGGTCGCCCTTGGCGACCCCGTGGCGCACCATGGCCCCGGCGAAGCGGGCCACGAGATCCTGCAGCTCGGCATAGGTCAGCACGCGCCGGCTGTCCGTGACGGGGCTGTCGTGGATGATGGCGGGCTGGCTGCCGCGACCGGCGGCGACGTGGCGGTCGACCGCATTGTAGCAGGTATTGAGCCGGCCGCCTGCGAACCAGCGATAGAACGGTGCCTTGGAGTCGTCGAGCACGCTGTCCCAGGGGCGGTCCCAGTGCAGGCGCTGCGGCCGCTTCCGCCCAGAAGGCGGCCGGCTGCTCGATGCTGCGCTCGTAGATCGTGCGGTAGATGTCCATGATCTCGCCACCTCCCCCGGCAGTCGCAGCGCGGCACGATAGGTAGGGGGACCGGTCGCCACAACGCGGCGAGATGACCACAGGCTCCGGGGCGTTTGCCGCAGGCGCCGGGATCGCCTAAGGTCCGCGGGTCGGGCAGCGCGGAAGGCCGATGGAATCCTCCATTTTCGGCTTCATCTGGAAGTACAGCAAGCGACAGCAGCTGGTGATCCTGGCGCTGAGCATCGCGCTGCTGCCGCTCAACTACTATTCCTACGATATCCCCAAGCAGATCATCAATCGCGCGCTTGGCTCCGGCGACAATCAGGACTTCTTCGGCTACAGCATGGACCGCTTCGAGCTGCTGATGGTCCTGTGCGGCCTGTTCCTGGGCATCGTGCTGATCAGCGGCGGGCTGAAATACGTCGTCAACGTCTATGCCGGCGTCGTTGCCGAGCGGATGCTGCGGCGCCTGCGCTACCAGCTCTACAGCCATCTGCTCCGCTTCCCCCTGCCGCACCTGCGGCGGGTCAGCCAGGGCGAGCTGGTGCAGATGATCAACGCCGAGACCGAGGCCCTGGGCGGCTTCGTCGGCGAGGCCGTCGCCACGCCGGGTCTGCAGGCGGGAACGCTGCTGACCAGTCTGTTCTTCATGTTCATGCAGGACTGGAAGCTGGGGCTGGCGGCGGTGGCCCTCTATCCCTTGCAGATCTACATCATCCCCAAGCTGCAGCGGCAGGTGAACCTGCTGGGCAAGGAGCGGGTGCGCCAGGTCCGGCGCAACGCCGAGAAGATCAGCGAGGTCGCGGCCGGGGCACGCGACATCCGCGCCAACGACGCCACGGTCTACGAGCGGGCGCGGTTCAGCGAGCAGCTGGGTGCCGTGTTCTGGATCCGGTTCGCCATCTACAAGAAGAAGTTCCTGATCAAGTTCCTCAACAATTTCATCTCGCAGCTGGGTCCCTTCTTCTTCTACTCGATCGGCGGCTACCTCGTCCTGCAGGGTCAGATGACCATCGGCGCGCTCACCGCGGTGGTGGGCGCGCAAAAGGACATCACCTCGCCCTGGCGCGAGCTCTTGACCTACTATCAGTCGCTCTACGACGTGAAGATCAAGTACGAGCAGGTCGTGCAGCAGTTCGCCCCGCCCGGCCTGCAAGGACGAGCGGGCGCAGCTCGAGGAGCCCGCGACCATCCCGCCCCTGGTGGGCGAGCTGCGGGCGAACAACGTCACGCTGGTGGGCGAGAGCGGCGAGCACCTCCTGGACGGGGTCTCGTTCCACTTGGATCTGCCCGCCCATGTCGCGATCATCGGTCCCGCCGGCAGCGGCAAGGAGGAGCTCTCCTTGATCCTGGGCGGGCTGGTCGAGCCCACCAGCGGCCGGGTGACCATCGGGGAGCTCGATCTCGCCGCGCAGCCCGAGGCGGTGCTCGGCCGCCGCATCGGTTATGTCGGCAACCCGACCATGGTGTTCGCGGGCTCGATCGAGGACAACCTGCTCTACGGCCTGAAATACCGGCCGCAGCGACCGCGCCCGGTCGGCGAGGACGCGCTGTCGCGCTACGAGCGCGAGATGGCCGAGGCGACCCAGTCGGGCAACAGCCCGCACGATCCGCAGGCCGACTGGATCGACTACGCTGCGGCCGGCATCGAAGATCCGGCCCGGCGCGTGACCGGCATCGTGCGCATCCTGGAGCTGGTCCGGCTCGACGGCGACGTGTTCGGCCTGGGCCTGCGCAGCGCCATTCCCCCGGGTGCACACATCGAGCTCAAGGACCGGCTGCTGGAGGCGCGGCGGGCGATGCTGGAACGCCTCGGCACCAGTCCCGACATGTCGCGCCTGGTCGAGCCGTTCGACCCCGACCGCTACAACACCAACGCCAGCTTGGCCGAGAACCTGCTGTTCGGCTCGCCGGTCGGGCCGACCTTCGATCCGGAGCAGATCGCCGACCAGCCCTATGTCGGCGAGACCCTGGAGCGGACCGGTCTGCTCGACGACCTCTACCAGGTCGGCTACCGGCTGGCGCAGACCATGCTCGAGCTGTTCGCCGACCTGCCGCCCGAGCACGAGTATTTCAGCCAGTTCAGCTTCATCGCACCCGAGGACCTGCCGACCTACCGCGCCCTGCTGACCCGCGCGGATCCGGCCCACCTCGAGCGGCTGTCGGCCGAGGACCGCCGGCTGCTCCTGGCGCCGACCTTCAAGCTGATCCATGCCCGGCACCGTCTGGGCCTGATCACGCCCGAGCTCATGGACAAGGTCCTGGCAGCGCGTCGCTACTTCCGGGAGAATCTGCCGCCGCGCCACGCCGACGCGATCGCGTTCTTCGACCCCGACGCCTACAACGTGGCGATCACGATCCAGGAGAACGTGATCTTCGGCAAGATCGCCTACGGGCAGGCCCAGGCCTCCCAGCGCATGGCCGAGCTACTCACCGAACTCCTGGACAAGCTCGAGCTGCGCACCGGCGTCATGGCGGTGGGGCTCGATTCCCCGGTCGGCATCGGCGGCGGGCGCCTCTCGGTGGCGCAGCGGCAGAAGCTCGGCCTCGCCCGTGCCGTCCTCAAGCAGCCCGACCTGCTGGTCCTCTACGATCCTCTGGGTCCGCTCGACCAGCGCGAGCAGGCGGAGGTGCGCGACGCACTGCTTGCCGCCACGGCCGGCCGCTCCGTCGTCTGGGCGCTGCAGCACGACGAATGGGCGACCGCGTTCGATCGGGTGATCGAGCTGGACGAGGGCCGCCTCGTCCGCGAAGGGCTGCCCGCTGGCGCCGCCGAAGACGCGCGCGGCCGCGCCAAGCTACTTACCGCAGAGTGAGCCGGAGCCGAGGATGACCCTCCAACAAGACGTCGAGGTGCTGCGCAAGATCCCGCTGTTCGCCAAGATCGAGCCGGCCCGCCTCAAGCTCCTCGCGTTCACGAGCGAGCATGTCGAGTTCCGCGCCGGCGAGGCCGTGTGCCGGCAGGGCGATCCGGGCGACGCCGCCTACATCGTGCTGGAAGGCACGGCCGACGTGGTGGTGCAGGGCGAGGGCGGCCCGATGACGGTGGCCAACATCGGCCGCAACGACATCGTCGGCGAGATCGCCATCCTGTGCGACGTCCCGCGGACCGCCACCGTGGTCGCGACCTCGCCGCTCGTGGCCTTGCGGGTGTCCAAGGACGGCTTCTTCAACCTCGTCAACCAGTTCCCCGCGGTGGGCGTCGAGGTGATGCACGAGCTGGCCTCCCGCCTGCTGCAGACCACGCAGCGGCTGACCGAGACGTCGCGGCGCCTGCGCGAGGTGGAGCATGCCGGCTGACACGGCGCGACGTCCCGACAGCGGTCATTGGCCGGCACGGCGGAGCGCTGCGCTCGACTGGCTGATCGGTGAGACCGCGGGCCAGCCTTTCCTCGACAACCTGTTCGCCGAGCTCTGTCAGCGGCTGCGCGCCGACGGGCTGCCGCTCGCCCGCGCCACCATGCACCTGCGCACCCTGCATCCGCAGTTCCAGGGTGCCAGGGTGCTGTGGCGGACGGACATGGCCGAGGCCCAGCTGAACCTGCTCGAGCACGGCATCTTCGAGGATCCGCGCTTCGTCAACAGCCCGGTGAAGGCCCTCTACGAGGGTGCCGAAGGCTTCCGCCAGCGCCTTGACCTGCGCCGAGAAGCCGGCGGTCGACTACGGCATCTACGCCGACCTGCGCGAGCAGGGCTACACCGACTATGTCGCCCTGCCGATGCAGTTCACGGACGGCCGGCGCCACGCCACCAGCTGGAGCACGGACCAGCCGGGCGGCTTCTCGACCGCCGACCTGGTCGAGATCGACGACCATCATGCCGGTCCTGGCGCTGGCGGTGGAGATCCGCTCCAACCGCCGGATCACCAAGAACCTGCTCAACACCTATGTCGGTCAGCATGCCGGCGAGCGGATCCTGTCGGGCGACATCCGCCGCGGCAGCGGTGCGACCGTGCGGGCCGCGATCTGGAACTGCGACCTGCGCGGCTTCACCCGCATCTCCGAGCACTGGCCGCGCGACGACGTGATCCAGTGGCTGAACGAGTATTTCGACGTGATGGCCGCCCCGGTCGAGGCGCATGGCGGCGAGATGCTCAAGTTCGTCGGTGACGGGATGCTGGCCATCTTCCGGCTGGACAGCCCCGATGCGTGCTACAACGCTCTGCAGGCCGCCGTCGAGGCGCGGCGAGGCATGAGGGAGCTCAACGTCCGGCGTATCGAGCGCGGCTCGTTCGAGCTGGGCTTCGGCGTGGCGCTGCATGTCGGCGACGTCATGTACGGCAACATCGGCACCGCCACGCGCCTCGACTTCACCGTGATCGGCCCGGCGGTGAACGTGGCCTCGCGAATGCAGACCTTGACCAAGGAACTGCGCCGGCAGGTCGTGCTCTCGGCGCCCTTCGCCATGATGTGCGGCTGCAGCGCCGAGTTCCTGACCACGCTCGGGCGCTTTCCGGTGCGCGGCGTCGACGAGCCCATCGAGGTGTTCGGGCTCAGCGAGGAGCGATGAGCGGGACCGACGAGTCCCGCCGCAAGCTCAAGGAACTCGACGCGCAGCTCGCCCACACGCTGGAGCGCCAGGCTATCGACGCCGTGCTCGACGTCGGCGCCAATGTCGGCCAGTACGCGCAGCGCCTGCGTGCGGCCGGCTGGGGCGGCCCCATCCTGTCGCTCGAGCCGATCCCCGAGGTGCACGCCCTCCTGGCGAGCCGGGCCGCCGCCGACCCGGCCTGGGAGGTGGCGCCGCCGATGGCCGCGGGCGCATGCGGCGGCGAGGTCGTGCTCGAGGTGTCGGCCGAGAGCGACATGAGCTCGACGCTGCCGCAGTCGGCCCTGCTTCGCGACATCTCGCCGACCTCGGCGGTGCGGCGGCGCGTCGTCGTCGCACAGCAGCGGCTGGACGAGCTTGCGCTCGTGGTGGACCGACCCTGGCGGCGCCTGTTCGTCAAGATCGACGTCCAGGGTGCCGAGCCCGCGGTGCTCGCGGGCCTGAGCGGCATCTGGGATCGGGTCCACGGACTGCAGCTCGAACTGGCGCTCCTGCCGCTCTACGAGGGCGAGCGGCCCTGGCTCGATCTCGTCGCGGACCTCGCAGGGCGGGGCTTCGCACCCTATCTGGTGTTTCCGGGCTACTTCTCGCGGGCGTTGGGTCGCCAGGTTCAGCTCGACATCGTCTTTTATCGTGCGTGAGGGGCGCAGGCGCGGCGGCATGGCAAACGCAGGAACCTTGAGCTCGGTGCTCCCCCCGATCCATCGGGCAGGCTGGCCGTTCATTGCGGCCTTCTTCGCGGCTTCGGTCGTGCTGGGCTGGCTGTGGACCCCGCTGTTCTGGCTGGGCATGCTCGCCACCGCGTGGTGCGTCTACTTCTTCCGCGATCCCGCGCGGGTGACGCCCGACGATCCGGCCCTGATCGTGAGCCCCGCCGACGGTCTCGTGGTCACGACCGCGGAGCGCGTGCCGCCGCCGGAACTGGAGCTCGGCGCGCAGCCGCTGCCCTGCGTCGGGATCTTCATGAACGTGTTCGACGTGCACGTGAACCGGACCCCGGCGGTGGGCACGGTCGTCCGCCGCGCCTACCACGCCGGCAAGTTCCTCAACGCCTCGTTCGACAAGGCGTCCGACGAGAACGAGCGGCAGTCCTTCAAGATCCGCACCCCCAGCGGGCGCGAGATCGGGCTGGTGCAGATCGCGGGCCTGGTGGCGCGCCGGATCGTGCCCTTCGTCGACGAAGGTGCGGCCGTGGCCGCCGGGGAGCGGGTCGGGCTGATCCGCTTCGGCAGCCGCTGCGACGTCTACCTGCCCGACGGCGTCGAGCCGCTCGTGCTGGTCGGCCAGCGCACGCTCGCCGGCGAGACCGTGCTTGCCGATCTGTTCGGCAATCAACCCAAGCGTCAGGGACGCGCCGCCTGATGATGCTGCGCCAACGCAACCGCCGCGTGCGGCTCTCGGCACCCAGGCTGATCCACCTGGTGCCCAACATGTTGACCATCCTCGGCCTGTGCGCCGGGATGAGCTCGATCCGCTACGCGATGGACGGGCGGTTCGAGCTCGCGGTCATCCTGATCGGCGCGGCCGTGGTGCTCGACGGCCTGGACGGGCGGTCGGCCAGGATGCTCAACCTGACCAGCAAGCTGGGTGCCGAACTGGACAGCCTCGCCGACTTTCTCAGCTTCGGCGTGGCGCCGGCGATCCTGGCCTACATGTGGACGCTCCACGACGTGCGCGGCGTGGGCTGGGCCGTGGCGATGCTGTTCGCCACCTGCTGCGCACTGCGCCTTGCCCGGTTCAACACCGAGCTGGAAGCACCCGACCGGCCGAACTGGACCCAGAACTTCTTCACCGGCATACCGGCGCCGGCAGCCGCAGGCCTGGCGCTCACCCCGCTCATCGCGTCCTTCGTGCTGGGCGACACGCTCGACCCGCAACTGGCTCCTGAACGCCGTCTTCCTGGTTTTCGTGGCGGCGATGATGGTCAGCCGGGTGCCGACCTTCTCGATCAAGAAGATCCGGATCGCGCCGGAGCAGGTGCTGCCGACCCTGCTTCTGGCCTCGGTGGTGATCGTGGGCCTCGTGGTGGAGACGTGGCTCACCCTCTCGGTGATCGGGCTGCTCTATCTGCTGAGCCTCCCGGTCGGTGTGGTGGTGGCCCGGCGCATGCGCGAGCGCGAGGCCGCGACGGCCCAGCCGGCCCCGACCACGGCACCGCCGCCGGACGAGGAGGGATCGGCCGAGCGGGTCGTGAACCTGGGTCCGCGGCAGCAGCGGCCGCACTGACGGGCCGTCCATCCCAAGATCGCGCGCCTGCAGGTTGCGATGCTCGACGCCAGGCTGCGCCGGCTGATCGATCCCGTGGTGGACGCCGCGGGCGAGGCGCTGGTGCGGCGCGGCGTCGGCGCCGACGGGCTCACCTGGGCCGGGTTCGGGCTGGGGCTCCTGGCGATCGGGGCCGTGGCGGGCCAGCACTACGGCCTCGCCCTTGGGCTCCTGCTCCTCAACCGCCTGGCCGACGGCCTGGACGGCGCCGTCGCCCGACGCACCCGGCCCACCGATCTCGGCGGCTTTTTGGACATCGTCCTCGATTTCCTCGTCTATGCCGGCATGGTGTTCGGCTTCGCCCTGGCCGATCCCGAGGCCAATGCCCTGGCTGCCGCCTTCCTGTTGTTCGCGTTCATGGGCACCGGCTCGTCCTTCCTGGCCTTCGCGATCATGGCCACCAAGCGCGGCATGGCCACCGAGATGCGTGGCCGCAAGTCGTTCTACTACCTGGGTGGTCTCGCCGAGGGCACCGAGACCATCCTGTTCCTGGCCCTGGCCTGCCTGCTGCCCGGCTGGTTCGTTCCGCTGGCCCTCGGCTTCGCCGCCATGTGCTGGCTTACCACCGCGGCTCGGATCGCCACCGGCGTTCAACTCTTGCGTGAAAGTCCCGATCGTCGACCTTGAACGGGTCGCAGCCCTCCGCCATAAGCCTCGCACGCCCGTCGGCGAACGAGGGCCGGGAGCCCGTGATGACCTACCGCACCATCCTCCTCGAACTGCTGGACGACCCGCAGAACGACGCCCGCATCGAGTGCGGACGGCGGCTGGCGCAGCGCTTCGACGCCGAGCTGGTCGGCATCCACGTCTCGCCGCCGCCCTTCCTGCCGGTCGGGTTCGGCGAGGGTGCCGCCTATGTCGGTCCGGAGGTGTTCGAGGCGCAGCGCGAGGCCAACCGGCTGGTGCGCGAGCGCGTGGAGGCCTCCTTCCGGCGCCTGTGCGACCCGGCCAGGATGGCCGTGCGCGACCTGTACGAGGAGGGCGACGCGGGCGTGCTGCTGGCCGAGGCCGCGCGCGGCGCCGACCTCACCGTGCTCGCCCAGGAGGGCGGATCGGGCCTGGAGGCGCTCGGGCCGCAGCCGGTCCACCATGTCATCCTCAGTGCCGGCGGTCCGGTGCTGGTCCTGCCCCCGGCCGACCTCGCCCGGGGTTTCGGCCAGCGCGTCGTGGTGGCCTGGAACGGGTCGCGCGAGGCCGCGCGGGCGGCGAAGGACGCGTTGCCGTTCCTTGCCGCGGCCGACTCGGTGACCCTGATCGCGGCCGGCGACGAGGCGGCGGCCTCGCTCGACGCCGGCGTGGGCCTCCTCAAGCGGCACGGGGCCAAGGTGACCGCGCGCCAGATCGAGCTGGGCCGCGGCCACGGTGCCACCCTGCTCGACGCGGCCGCCGCCGAGAACGCCGATCTTCTGGTGATGGGCGCCTATGGCCATTCCCGGCTGCGCGAGATCGTGCTTGGCGGAGCCACGCGCGACGTGCTGCGTCACGCGCGGCTGCCGGTGCTGCTAAGCTGCTGAGCGCCGCGTCAGCGCCCAGGCGGCGACCGCGAGCAATCCTGCGGCATAGATCGCGTTCCACGCGGCCAGCGACAGGCCGGCGAAGGTGAAGGGCACCTGATCGCAGCGCGCCGGTGCCGCTTCGAGCTGGCGGCGCAGCTCCTCGATCGTGGTGGCGTTGCCGGCCGCGGCGCAGCCCTCGGGCAGGGCGAGCCAGCCCTCCTCGATCCCCACATGGTAGGCCGCGATACCGATATTGACGGCCAGCGCCAGGGCGATCAGCGCCAGGGCCGGCCCGGGCCGGCGCAGCCAGATTCCCAGCACGCCGACCGCGATCACCACGAGGTAGGGGTAGCGCTGATAGACGCAAAAGGGGCACGGCGGCAGGCCGCCCAGGAACTGCAGGCCCAGTGCGGCGACCAGGGCGGCCACGGCCGCCAGCACCAGGAACGGCAGCGGCCACTCACCTTGCTGCATCACGATTCTCGATCCTCACAGATAGTGCAGCACCGCGAAGCCCAGGACGATCAGGACGGCGAAGCTCGTGGTGACCAGGGTGAGCCGCTTCTCGATGAAGGTGCGGATCGGGGTGCCGAACGCGCGGAGCAGTCCGGCGACCAGGAAGAAGCGAGCGCCCCGGGTCACGATCGAGGCGAGGATGAACACGACCAGGTTGAACTTGGCGAGTCCGCTGGCGATCGTCACCAGCTTGTAGGGGATCGGCGTCAGGCCCTTGACCAGAATGATCCACAAGCCCCACTCGTTCCAGGTCCGCTGGAAGTCGTCGAACCTGGTGCCCAGGCCGTAGAAGTCGATGATCCAGCTGCCGAGCGTGGCGAACAGGAAGTAGCCGATGGCGTAGCCGGCCAGCCCGCCCAGGATCGAGCCGGCGGTCGCGATCGCGGCGAGGCGCCAGGCCCGCTGCGGCTGCGCCAGGACCATGGGCACCAGCATCGCGTCGGGAGGGATCGGGAACACCGAGCTTTCCAGGAAGGCCACCGCGGCCAGCCCGCGCGTGGCGTGCGGGCCTGCCGCCTGCGTCATCGTCCAGTCGTAGAGCCGCCTCAGCAAGTTGCATTCCCCTGGCAGCGCCCAGCCGCCGGGCGGGAGCCATAGCACGGCCACGCGGCGCTGGGACGTGCCAGGAGCTGCTCGCGCCGAGGTTAACCGCAGGGTAAGCTCGCTTCGCGATCCTGGTGCCACAGACCGGTCGTCTGCTGCGGAGACCTCATGGCCGAGCTCGTTCCCGACGGTGCCACCCTGCTGGTTCTCGTCATCCTGGCCCTGGCCGTCGTGCTGGTGATCATGGGCGTGCGCTCGGTGCCTCAAGGCACGGAGCTCACCGTCGAGCGCTTCGGCCGCTACACGCGCACCCTCGGTCCGGGCCTCAGCCTGATCGTGCCGTTCGTCGACCGGATCGGCGCCCGCATGAACATGATGGAGCAGGTGCTCGACGTGCCCGAGCAGGAGGTGATCACCCGCGACAACGCGATGGTGAAGGTGGACGGAGTCGTCTTCTACCAGGTCCTGGACGCCGCCAAGGCCGCCTACGAGGTCACCGGGCTCGACAACGCGATCTTGAACCTGACCACGACCAACATCCGCACGGTCATGGGCTCGATGGATCTCGACGAGCTCCTGTCCAAGCGCGACGAGATCAACGGCCGCCTGCTGCAGGTCGTGGACGAGGCGACCACCCCGTGGGGGGTCAAGCTCACCCGGATCGAGATCAAGAACATCACCCCGCCTCTGGATCTGGTCGAGTCCATGGGCCGGCAGATGAAGGCCGAGCGCGACAAGCGGGCGGTCATCCTCCAGGCCGAGGGCGACAAGACGGCCGCGATCTTGAAGGCCGACGGCGAGAAGGCCGCGGCGATCCTGGAGGCCGAGGGCCGCAAGGAGGCGGCGTTCCGCGACGCGGAGGCCCGCGAGCGGCTGGCGCAGGCGGAGGCCGCGGCGGCGGCCATGCTGTCCGTCGCGCTCAAGGAAGGCAGCGTCCAGGCCGCCAACTACTTCATCGCGCAGAAATATCTCGAGGCGCTGAAGGCCTTCGCCACCAGCCCGAACCAGAAGACCTTGATCCTGCCCGTGGAGGCGGCGGCCACCTTGGGCTCGCTGGCCGGGATCGCCGAGCTGGCGCGCGAGGCCATGGGCCCGCGGCCGCAGGCCGGGCCGCAAGCCGAGGCGCCCAGGCCCTGGGACCGGCCGTCGGCATGAGCCTGACCTTCTGGCACTGGTTCGCGTTGGGCGGTGGGCTGCTGCTGCTCGAGGTCCTGACCCCGGGCGTGGTCTTCCTGTGGCTGGCGCTGGCCGCCTGCTTGGCCGGCTTGCTGCTGTTGCTGCTGCCGGGCCTCGCCTGGCAGTGGCAGGTCCTGGCCTTCGCCGTTGCCGCCGTGGTCACCGTGGGCGTGTCGTTCCGCTGGCGTCGCCGCCTGCCGCTCGCCGGCGGCGATCCGGGCCTGAACCGGCGCGCGGCGGCCTATGTCGGCGCCGAATCGCTGCTGGTGCAGCCGATCGGTCCCGGCCACGGCCGGGTCCAGATCGGCGACACCACCTGGCTGGCGGATGGTCCCGAGCTGCCCGTCGGCGCCCGCGTGCGGGTCGTCGGTGCGCGTGGTGCCGTCCTGCTCGTGGTGCCGGCCGCAGCGGGCGATCAATAGCGCCTGCTACGGGACACGGGCTGGCCATGCTCGGCCGGACCTAGTATGAGCCGGGTCGACCGCCGCCTCGACCCGACGGGAAACCCAGTGCTGACGGCGATCGCGGCCTTCGCCGAGGCCTTCACCAATCCGCTGGCTCCCCTGCTGGTGCTCGGGATCGCCTTGCTCGTGGGCAAGCCCTGGCTGGTGCGCGGCCTGGCCGTCGCCGCCGGCTGCGTGCTGTCGCTGGTGGCCCACCTCGACCACGCCGGCGGCGAGCTCGTCCTGTCGATGCTGGGTGCGGCGGCGGCCCTGCTGCTGCATGCCGAGATCCTGCTGCACCTGATCCTGCCCGGCCTGCGCTGGCTGTGGCGCTGCCTGGTCACCGCCTCTGAGCTGGCGTGGCTGATGCTGGCCATGCTCCGCACCCTGTGGCACCGCCCACGCCCCCGGGCACCGTCGCCGCCGAAGAAGGACCGGACCCCTTGATCTTCCTGGAGATCGCCGTCGTCGTCGTGCTGATGCTGCTCAACGGTGTGCTGGCCATGTCCGAGCTCGCCCTGATGTCGTCGCGGCGCGGGCGGCTCGAGCAGATGGCGCAGTCGGGCCGTCGCGGCGCCCGCACCGCGCTGCAGCTCCTGGACGATCCGACGGCGTTCCTGTCGACGGTCCAGGTCGGCATCACCCTGGTGGGCATCCTCGCCGGTGCGCTGAGCGGCGCCACCTTGGGCATCCATCTCGCCGATTTCCTGGCGGGGCAGGGCCTTGCGCGCAAGACCGCGGACACGCTGGGTATCGGCGGCGTGGTCCTCGCCCTGACCTACGCCTCCCTGGTGATCGGCGAGCTTGTCCCCAAGCGCCTGGCCCTCGCCTACCCGGAGCGGGCCGCGAGCCTGATCGCCATCCCGCTGGCGTTCGTGGCGCGGATCGGCCTGCCCGTGGTCTGGGTGCTGCGGGTCTCGACCAACACCGTCCTGCGGCTGCTCGGCGTCGGCGACCGGCCCGAGGCCCGGGTCACCGAGGAGGAGATCCGGGCCCTGCTCGCCGAGGGTGCCCAGGCCGGCGTGGTCAAGCCGATCGAGCACGAGCTGATCGAAGGGGTGATGCGCATCGCCGACCGGCCGGTGCGCGCGATCATGACCCCGCGGGTGGATCTGGTCTGGCTCGATGTCGGCGCCAGCTACGACACGCTCCGCACCATGCTCACGGCGAACACGCACAGCCGCTACCTGGTCTGCCGCGGCGGTCTCGACGATCTGGTGGGGATCGTCCACGTCCGCGATCTGTTGCCGGGCCTCCTGTCCGGCAAGCCATTCGACCTCGCGGCACTCGCCCGCCCGGCGGTGATGGTGCACGAGAGCACCTCCGTGATCCGGATCGTCGAGCTGCTGCGGGGCGGCTCGCAGCGCCTTGCGATCGTGCTCGACGAGTATGGCGTGGTCGAGGGTGTGGTGGCCCCCGCCGACGTGCTCACGGCGATCGCCGGCGAACTCAGCGATGACAGCGCCGAGGAGCCCGATGCGGTTCGCCGGGCCGACGGTTCCTGGCTCGTCGACGGCCGCATGGAGATCCATCGCCTCGAGCGTCTCCTCGACCGCCGCGACCTCGATCGCGGCGGTCGCTACCAGACCCTGGCCGGCCTCGTGCTCTGGGAGCTGGGCCGCATGCCCAAGGTCGGCGATACCTTCCGTATGGGCGAATTGCGTTTCGAGGTCGTCGACCTCGACCGCAGACGCATCGACAAGGTGCTGATCGGCCCCTGGACATCGGCGACCTAGCCGCCGCGCTTGTACGGCGGCGGCGATCGCGGCAATCTGCTGGGCGGCGTTTAACCGGCGCCGGAGGCCACGCCGATGTCGTTCGTCCTGCCGCAGCGCAACGCGGCGTTGGTGATCCGCCGCGCTCGGGTGACCGATTCGGCGGCCATCGCCCGGGTCCATGTGCAGAGCTGGCGCGAGGCCTATCGCGGGATCGTGCCCGACGGGTATCTCGACCAGCTCAGCGTCGCCGGCCACGAGCGCCAATGGCGGCGCAGCTTCACCTCGGGCACCTGGGCCTTCGTCGCCGAGTGGGAGCAGCGGATCGTGGGGTTCGCGAGCGGCGGCCTGTCGCGCGCGCGCCGCGACATCAGCGGCGAGCTCCATCTGCTCTACGTCCTGCGGGCCTGCCATCGGCACGGCATCGGGCGTGCCCTGTTCGACGCCTGCCACTACGAGCTCGCCCGCTGCGGCCATCGTGGCCTCTTGGCCTGGGTGCTGGCCGAGAACACCGCCCGGCGCTTCTACGAGCGTCTCGGCGGCGAGCAGGCCGGCGAGAGCGCGGTGACGATCGCAGGCGCACGACTGCGGGAAGTGGCCTATGTCTGGCGCGATTAAGGCTGACCGCGGCTCCGGCCGGCACGGCGCGCAAGCGCCGCAGTTGCGTCCGCAGCCTTGCGGCGCCACATGAGGTTTACATAGCGAGGGGCGCCGATTGTGGATGCTAAGGTCCTGAATACTCCGGGACAGCAGGTGGCGACGGCGGCCAGGTCACCGCTGGCGCTTGCTGGGCTGGTCAGCTTCGCGATCAGCGTCCTGATGCTGGCGGTGCCGATCTTCTCGCTCCAGGTCTATGACCGCGTCCTCGGCAGCGGTAGCCGTGACACGCTGTTGGCACTCGTCCTCATCACCGGCGCCGCGCTCGCGGCGCTGGGCATGCTGGAGACGGTGCGCACCTCGGTGCTGGCGCGCCTGTCGACCCGGCTGGGCGCCAGGCTCTCGCCGACGCTGCTCGCCGCCGGCGCCCAGGCCGGCGATCCCGGTCAGGGCCTGCGCGACCTCACCCAGCTGCGCCAGATGCTGTCGGGACCGGCGCTGACCGCGATCTTCGATGCGCCCTGGCTGCCGATCGCCCTGGCCCTGGTCTGGCTGCTCCATCCCTATCTCGGCTATTTCGGGCTCGCCAGCGCGCTGCTGCTGGGCGTGCTCGCGGTCATGGGCGACGTCGTGGCGCGCCGACGCCTCAAGGCGGCCAACGTCATCTCGCCGCGCGCGCAGCGCCAGGTCGACGCGCTCGGCCGGCAGCGCGAGGTCGTGACCGCGATGGGCCTGCTGCCGAGCCTGCAGGCCCGGTTCGCCCGTCTGCACGACGAGGTCCTGATCCTGCAGCAGAAGGCCTCCGAGCGGGGCGGCATGGTGTCGGGCGTGGCGCGCGCCGTGCGCCTGATGATCCAGGCGGGCGTCATGGCCCTGGGTGCCCTGTTGGTCCTCCAGGGAGAGCTGACGGCCGGCGGCATGATCGCGAGCTCGATCCTCCTCAGCAGGGCGCTGGCGCCGATCGAGCAGATGCTGGCGGGCTGGCGGTCGCTGGTGCAGGGCGGCGAGGCCTGGGAGCGGCTGAAGGTGCTGCTGGCGCACGCGCCCGAAGGCGAGGATGCGCTGGCCCTGCCGCCGCCCGCCGGTGCGGTCGGCCTGGACCGGGTCGCCTTCTCGGTCGACGACCGGGCGATCTTGAAGCCGACCACGCTTGCCATCGAGGCCGGCGAGTTCATCGGGATCGTCGGCCCCTCCGGCGCCGGCAAGAGCACGCTCTGCCGGCTGCTGATCGGCGTCCTCAAGCCCACGGCCGGCCTCGTGCGCCTGGACGGCGTTGACATCGCCACGCAGAGCCGTTCCGTGCTCGGGCCGCATGTCGGCTACCTGCCGCAGCATACCGGGCTGTTCGCGGCCACCGTGGCCGAGAACATCGCCCGCCTGGCACCCGAGCCCGAGGCCGAACGCGTGGTGGCGGCAGCCAAGGCTGCCGGCGTGCACGAGCTCATCCTCCAGCTGCCCAAGGGCTACGACACCCCGCTGGGCGACGAGGGCGCGCCGCTCTCGGCCGGCCAGCGCCAGCGGATCGGCCTCGCGCGGACCGTCTATGGCGATCCCAAGCTCGTCGTCCTCGACGAGCCCAACGCGCATCTCGACGGGGCCGGGGAGAATGCCCTGGCGGCGACCCTGATGACGCTGAAGGAGGGCAAGGCCACCGTCGTCCTGGTCACCCACCGGCTCAACATCCTGCGCCATGCCGACCGGATCATGGTCGTCGAGAACGGCGAGGTCGTCCGCTTCGGCCCCCGCGACGCGGTCCTGGGCGAGCTGATGCGCCCGGCGCGCGTGGCCTGAGGAGCACGAGGACCATGGCCTCCCATCCGAAGGCGGCGGCATCCGTCGAGCGCGCCGCCAGCTTCCGCGGCCCGCTGCTCGCGGCTTCGGCCATCCTTTTGGTCTTCTTCGGCGGTCTGGGCAGCTGGGCGTTCTTCGTCCCGCTGTCGGGTGCGGCCGTGGCGCCTGCCTACGTCGCGCCCGAAGGCTTCCGCAAGACCGTCCAGCACCTCGAGGGCGGCATCGTCGCCGACATCCGCGTGCGCGACGGCAGCCAGGTCGAAGCGGGCGACGTGGTGATCGTCCTCGACGACACGCGGGCCCGTGCCGAGTACCAGGCCGCCCGAGCCCAGTTCGTCTCCGTGCTCGCCCGCAGCGCCCGACTGGCGGCCGAGCAGTCCGGCGCCGCTGCCCCGATCTTCGCCGACACCCTGATCGCCGAGGGCGAGGCGGATCCGCAGGTGCGCGCGCTGATGGACGCGGAGCGCGCCAACCTGCTGGCGCGGCGCCATGCCCTGGCCGACCAGGTGGCGATGCGGGACGGCAAGATCGCCCAGGCCCGAGCCGACCTCGCCAGCTACCAAGGGTCGTTGGCGAGCATCGACCGGCAGCTCGAGCTCATCGACGAGGAGATCGCCACCGTCGAGGATCTCCTGCGCAAAGGGCTCGACCGCAAGCCGCGCCTGCTCGCCCTGCAACGCGGCCGCGCCGACCTCGACGGCGAGCGCAACGCCGCCGTGAACAACGCCACGGGTACGCGCGAGCTGATCATCACCACCCAGGCGGAGCGCGCCGCCCTGGTCAGCGCACGCGGCGAGGAGGTCGCCACCGAACTCGCCGAGGCGCTGTCCTCGGCCAACCGGCTGCGGGCCGAGGTCCAGGCCGCCCGCGACCGGCTCGAGCGCACCAGCATCCGCTCGCCGGTCGCCGGCGAGGTGGTCGACCTCAAGCTGCGCACGCTGGGTGGCGTGGTGAGTCCCGGCGATCCGCTCATGGACGTAGTGCCGCGCGATCAGCCCCTGGTGCTGGAGGCGCGCATCTCGCCCCACGACATCGACGTGGTCCACGCTGGGCTCAAGGCCGACATCCACCTCACGGCGTTCCACAGCCGTAATCTCGTCCGTATCCAGGGCGAGGTGACGCAGGTCTCGGCCGACCGGCTCACGGATCCCAAGACGGGCGAGCCCTACTACACCGCCCAGATCGTCGTCGACCTGGCCGAGGTTCAGAAGACCGCCCCCGACGTGCGCCTCAGCGCTGGCATGCCCGCCGAGGCGCTGATCATCACCGGCGAGCGGACCACCTTCGAATACCTGATCGAGCCGATCCGCAGCAGCTTCCGCCGCGCCCTGCGGGAGAGCTGACGGCAGCAGCTCGGCGCGCCCGCCCTAGGGCGGGCGCGCAACACCGGTTGACGGCCCGGACGTGACGGGCAAAGGCCACGACCGAGAACCGTGGCGAGGCGGCAAGCGGAGGCCGATGGTGAACCCGATCCTGCTGTTCTCCCTGGCGCTGGTTCCGATCGCCACGGTGTTCGTGCTGCTGGTGGTGCTCGAGCGATCGGCCAAGTTCTCGATGCTGGTGGCCTACGTCGTCACCGTGCTCACGGCGCTCGCCATCTGGGGCACCGATCTCGCCAAGGTCCTTGGCGCCTCGGTGAACGGGCTGGTGACCGCGGTCAGCCTGCTCTACATCGTGTTCGGCGCCATCCTCGTGCTCTACACCCTCGAGGAGAGCGGCGCCATCCGCGCCATCCGGCGCGGCTTTACCAGCATCTCGCCGGACCGGCGGGTGCAGGTGATCATCATCGCTTGGCTGTTCGGGTCGCTGATCGAGGGTGCTTCCGGGTTCGGCACGCCGGCGGCGATCGCGGCACCGCTCCTGGTCGCGGTGGGCTTTCCGGCCATGGCCGCGGTCATGGTCACGCTGATCATCCAGAGCACCCCGGTCTCGTTCGGCGCGGTGGGCACGCCGATCCTGGTCGGCGTGCGTACCGGCCTCGTCGACCAGCCCCTGGTCGAGGCCACCATCGCGCCGGTGCCCTTCTTCGACTACCTGCTCGGTATCGCGACCAACGTCGCCATGATCCACGGGTTGATCGGGTTCCTGATCCCGCTGATCATGGTGGGCATGCTGACCCGGTTCTTCGGCGCCAACCGCTCGTTCGCGGACGGCTTTCGCGCTTGGCGCTTCGCGCTGTTCGCGGGCCTGGCCTTCACGGTGCCGTACTATCTGATCGCGTCGCTGCTGGGACCCGAGTTCCCCTCGCTCGTCGGCGGCATCATCGGCCTCCTGATCGTGGTCCCGGCGGCCCAGCGCGGCTGGTTCGTGCCGGCGGACCGCTTCGACTTCCCGCCGCGCGCGGCCTGGGACGCGGCCTGGGTCGGCAAGCTCGACGACCTGGAGGATCATCGCGGCGACGCCCCGGCCATGCCGCTGCTCAAGGCCTGGGCGCCATACGTGCTGGTGGTGGCCCTGCTAGTGGCCTCGCGGACCATTGGCCCGCTCAAGGCCTGGCTGACCTCGCCGGACATGACGCTGGTGTTTCGCGATCTGTTCGGATCCGGGATCAACGCCAGCGTGCAGCCGCTCTACCTGCCCGGGACGATCCTGATCCTGGTTTCGCTGATCACCTTCTTCTTCCACCGGATGTCGGCCCGCCAGTACGCGACGGCCGTGCGGTCCTCGGCGACGACGATGCTCGCGGCGGCACCGGCCCTGATGCTCGCCGTCCCCATGGTCCAGGTGTTCCTCAACTCGGCCTCGGCGAGCTACGCCAGCATGCCCATCGTATTGGCCGAGGGGGTCTCCGCGCTGGCGGGCGGGGCATGGCCGCTGTTCGCCCCGCTGATCGGCGCCATGGGCGCCTTCATCGCGGGCTCGAACACCATCAGCAACATGATGTTCTCGCTGTTCCAGTTCTCGACGGCCGAGCAGATCGGGCTGGGGGCGGCGGGCGCCGGTCTCGTGGTGGCGCTGCAGGCGATCGGTGGTGCGGCCGGCAACATGATCTGCGTCCACAACGTGGTCGCCGCATCGGCCACCGTCGGCCTGGTCGACCGCGAGGGCGAGATCATCCGCAAGACCCTGATCCCCATGGCCTACTACGTCGTGCAGGGCGGGCTGATCGGCACCGCCCTGATCCAGGGCGGGCTGAACGGCTGGTGGGGTGCGGCGATCCTGTGGGCAGCCCTGGTCCTGGTGGCGATGGGCTTCAATCGCGGCCGGACCGGCGCAGCGGCCGCCGTCGCGGCCCGCTGAGCCGCCCCTCCGTTACGGCAGAGGCGGGCGGCGGACGCCGATGCCGAGTTGCGGTGCCGCCACCGTGGCGGCGCTGCCCTCGGGGGCGGACAGGGCGATGGTGCTGCCGGGCAGAGGTGGTACCGGCTGCTCGTAGAGCCAGGCGCGCAGGACCGGCCTGACCGACGGGCCGCCGATGCCCGCGGCGAGATCGATGAAGTCCTGCGAGGTCGCGTTCTTGTTGCGGTAGGTGCGGTACCAGGCCCGCAGGATGCGCTTGAACTTCGCGTCGCCGACGGTGAGCCGCAGCGCCTCCAGGGTGAGCGCACCCCGGTAGTAGGTGTTGAGGGCGAACAGATCCTGCGGCCGGCTGACCACGGCCGGGCCTACGCCCTCCTGGACCACGAAGGCATGCAGGCGGCCCATGGCCTGGTCGAAGCCGACCTGATCGCCGCGATACTCCCACAGGAATTCGAAGTAGGTCGCGAAGCCCTCCGCCAGCCACAGGTCGCGCCACTGGGCGACGGTGACGGCGTTGCCGAACCACTGGTGCGCCAGCTCGTGCATGACGGTGAGCTCGTCCACGAACGAGCTCTGGAAGGTCGACATCGCCTGGGTTTCCAGGGCGTAGAAGAGGTTCGGGTCGTCGACCATGACGGCGCCGTAGCCGTCGAACGGATAGGGACCGATCAGATCCTCGATGAACGACATCATGGCCGAGGTCTGGCGCAGCGCCGCCACGCTGTCGGCGGGCGTGTCGTCGGTGAGGTAGTTGCGGATCGGCACGCCGCTGCGCGAGGTGCGGCGCTCAAGCCGGTAGGTGTCGACGTCGGTGATGGCGAGATAGCTCGCCATCGGCTGGCGCTGCTCCCACAGATAGCGGCGGCGCGTGCCCAGATCCGTGACCGAGACCGGCACGCCGTTGGCGACCGCCACCAGGGGCTCGTCGACGATCACGGTGAAGCGGTAGGTCGCCTTGTCGGTCGGCTCGTCGTTGACCGGATACCAGGTGCCGGCACCCACGGGCTCGCTCACGACATAGGAGGTCCCCTGGTACTTGCTCCAGCCGAGGCCGGGCAGCGAGCTCGGGTCGTCGGCGGTCGGGTCGGGTATGGTCGCAGGCACGCCGCCATAGACGATCGTGGCAGTGAACCGCTCGCCCTTGGCAATGGCGGCCGCCGGTGTGATCGTCAGCTTGCCCGGAGTCTGGACGAAGCGGGCCGCCACGCCGTCGATCGTCACCTTGGTCACGGTCAGGTTGCTGAGGTCGAGCGAGAACTTTGCCAGGCGGCGCGTGGCGGTGATGTCGATCGTCGCCCGGCCCGCGAGCTCCCGCGCCTTGCCTTTCACGTCGAGGCGGAGCGCATAGTGCCGGACGTCGATGCCGAGATTGCCGAAGGTGGGGAAGAAGTCGTCGATCGCCCAGGCCGGGGCATGCACCAGGCCGGTGAGCAGCAGCGCTGCGGCGGCGCCGTGGCGCAGACGCCTGGCAAGCCGCGAGGGATGCCGCCTGACGGGGGCGCTGGACATCGGGGCGTTCTCCTCGAGCAAGCGCGACGGCGCCAGTCGTTCACTTTGTAGGTGAACGACTGTGCCGCGTGGTGCTCTGCTTGTCGAGGAGCGGTTCGATCGTCAGTCCGGCGTCGGCGCGTCCGCGCGCAGGAGCTTCTCGGCCTTGAGCTCGGCCCAGAGTGCGGCCGGGATGTCCACCTCGAACAGCGCGCGGTTCTGCTCGATCTCCTCGGGCGAGCGTGCGCCCGGGATCAGCGTGGCGACGTTCGGGTGGCCCAGCGGGAACTGCAGCGCGGCGCTGGCCAGGCGGACCCGATGGCGGGTGCACACCGCCTCGATCCGTGCGACGCGCGCCATGATCTCTTCAGGCGCCGGCGCGTAGTTGTAGTAGGCGCCCGGCACCGCGCCGGTGGCCAGGATGCCGGTGTTGTAGGGTCCGCCGATCAGCAGCGAGATGTTCCGCTCGACGCAGTAGGGCAGGAGCGTGTCGAGCGCGTTCTGCTCGAGCAGCGTGTAGCGCCCCGCGAGCAGGAAGCAGTCGAACTCGCCGGCCCGGGCCAGTTCCTCGCAAGCCTGGATCTCGTTGATCCCGGCGCCGATCGCCCGCACGACGCCCTCCTCGCGCAGCTTGACCATGGCGCGGTAGCCGCCGCCCATCACCTCGGCGAAGCGCTGCAGCCGGGCTTCCTCGCTGCCGTGGGTCCACACGTCGACGTCGTGGATCAGCAGCACGTCGATCCGGTCCATGCCCAGCCGCTGCAGGCTGTCCTCGACGGAGCGCAGAACGCCGTCGTAGGAGTAGTCGTACACCCCCTCGAACGGCAGGATCTGCTTGAACAGCCCGCCGTCGAGTTGGTCGGCCGGCCGCGGGCGCAGCAGGCGGCCGATCTTGGTCGACAGCACGAAGCTGTCGCGCGGCAGCCAGCGCAGCGCCTCGCCGATCCGATGCTCCGACAGCCCGAAGCCGTAGAGCGGCGCGGTGTCGAACAGGCGCATGCCGCTGTCGTAGGCCGCGCGCACCGTGGCGCGCGCCTGCTCGTCGGAGAATTCCTGGAACAGGTTGCCGAGCGGGGCGCCGCCGAAACCGAGGAGTGGCACCTCGACCCCGGAGCCGCCCAGCTGCCGCCGGTCCGCGACGTGCATCATGATCGCCTAGCCTCCCACGGCCTGATTGCGCCCCGGCATGGCGAAGCGCGTGCCGCCGCGTCAAGCGGCGGGGTGCTCGGGCATGCGCGGGTCGATCTCGGCCAGACGTGGCGAGGTCGCCGCGAGATCGACGAAGCCGCCCTTGGCCTCGCCGGAAGGTGCCGTCCGCCGCGTCATGCGCCAGACCACGAACGCGGCGAGCCCGGTCGCGACCATGAACGCATAGACGAACAGGCCCTCCGGCCCGAGCAGGTCGATGAAGGGTGCCGCGATCGTGGGGCCGATGGCGGCCCCGGCCGCCCAGAGCAGCAGGAGGCTGCTGCTGACGCCCACCATCTGGTCGGCAGCCGCGAAGTCGGCGGCATGGGCGACCGCCACGGCGTAGAAGGTCAAGGCTGATCCGCCGAGGAGGAAGTAGAGCGGCAGAAGCCAGGGCCCGTTCGTGGCGAGCGCCGTTGCCACCGAGAGCAGGGCCAGCGCCACGACGCACCCGACGAGCACCAGCCGGCGATCGACCCGGTCCGAGAGCCGGCCCAGCGGCCATTGGCAGACGAAGCTGCCGAGCTGGAAGGCGGTGAGCAGCCAGACGACCATCCGCGGCTCGAGGCCGAGCCTGGTGCCGTAGATCGGGGTGAGCCCCAGGAGCGCGCTGTTGACGAGGCCCGAGGCCACGCAGCCCGCCACCGCCGCCGGCGCCACGCGGTAGAGCGCCCTCGGGCCCAGGACCTCCAGCCGCGCCGGTGGTGGCTGTGGGGTCCGGGTGAGCGCCACCGGAATGAGCGACAGGGTGAACACCGCACCCGCGATCTCGAACCAGAGCGGCGAGGTGCTGTCGAGCTGACCCAGCAGAACCTGCCCGCCGACGATCGCGACCTTGGTGGCCACCAGATAGAACGACAGGATGCCGCCCCGCGCCTGCGCCGGCACCGCGGCGCTGAGCCAGCCTTCGACCACCGTGAACAGCCCCGCCTGGCAGAAGCCCATGACGATCCGCAGCACCAGCCACAGCGCCACCAGATCGCTGACCGCGAACACCATGCTGGTCACCGAGCAGACCGCGGCCAGGACCGCGAAGGCGCGGATGTGGCCGACGTCGCGGATCAGGCGCGGTGCGACGACGCAGCCGGCGAGGAAGCCGAACCCGTAGCCGCTGACCACGAGCCCGGCGATCGTGCCCGAGTAGCCATTGAGGGCCAGGGTCAGCGGCAGGATCACGGCAAGCAGCGTGTTGGCGAACTGGAGAAGCGTGACGCCGCCGACGATGCCGGCGACGGCGCCGTAGTGCCTGGACATCGTTGCGCGCGCCCGCCTTCGCCTGACCGTCGGTAGCACCCAGCTACGCTTGCCGCCGGACACGGTGCAAGCGACGGCGGCTTGATCCCCCCGCCGGCTTCGCACAAAACCGATGGCGGAGCGGGCGGACCCTTCATACCCTTGCGGTATCGCTTATCTTAGGCGTCGGGCAGGTGGCCGGAGGGGTGCCATGAGCGGAAGAACGGTGGCCGGCGGCATGGTGCTGGCGACTCTCCTGGGTATCCTCTGGCTGCGCGCCTCGACCTTGTGGGTGTTCCACCTGTTCTGACCCGGCCGGCAGCCGACATAGGGAGTTTCGACGACTTGCAGCAGCACGGACGGCAGGCGGCTGGCAGCTCGCGGCGGATCGGCGGCGGCCAGGCCACCGGCAACCCGGCGACCCTCAGATTGGCGCCGGTGCGCGGCTGGCTGCTGAAGCTCTGGGCCGTGGCCTTCGTCTGGCCGCTGTTCCTGGCGTTGGTGCGCGGCAGCCTCGCCGAGGCCCTGGCCTTGGTGGCCGCGATCTTCCTGCTCTACTTCGGCTCGAAGTCGATCGAGCGCGGCAGCCGCGAGGAGGTCCTCAACGAAGGCCGGGCGCTGACCCAGAGCCCCACGCCCTGGAAGCTTTTTGGCTCGCTCGCCGCCGGCGGTGCCGCGGCGGCCATCAGCCTCGGCTCGGGCGACAATCTGGGCATGACGCTCGTCTATGGTGCCCTGGTCACCGGCGCTGCCGTCTTCACCTACGGCTTGGACCCGCGCGCCGACCGGTCGGCCCTGGAGGCGGCAGCCCAGCGCGCGGGGATCCGCAGCAAGGACGTCATCGACACGCTGGAGGAGGCGCACCGCAAGGTGCGCGGCATCGAGGATGCCGCGATGGGCTTGCACTCGCGCGAGCTGAAGACCCGCCTCGACCGCATCTGCCAGCAGGCGCGCACGATCCTGGCCCAGCTCGAGCAGGACCCGAAGAACCTGTCGCGCGCGCGGCGCTTCCTCGTGACCTACCTCGACGGCACCCGCGACGTGGTCGCCAAGTATGCGGCACAGCAGCGGGACGTGAGCGAGACCCTGCTCGCCGAGAACTTCCGCCGGGTCCTGACCACCATCGAGCAGGTGTTCGCCGAGCAGGAGGAAATCCTCAAGCAGGATGACAAGCTCGACCTCGAGGTGCAGATCGAGGTGCTCGAGACGCAGCTGAAGCGCGAGGGCGTGCACTGAGCAGCCGGTCGCACGGGCTCAACGAGGAAGCAGAAGCCATGGCCGAGAACCCCACCACGACCAAGACCAGCGTCAGCGTGCCGCCGGTCGCGACCGAGCCGCTCGCCAGCCAGCTGGCGGTGCTGGACCAGGAGCTCGCCGGCGACCTGCAGATCGACCTGATCGGCCCGGTCGAGCAGCAGGTGCAGCAGGCCATGCGCGAGCTGGACGTCACCGACACCAACTCGATCATCTTCTTCGGCAGCAAGGCGCAGCAGCAGCTGACGACGATCTCCGACACCATGCTGGAGAACGTCCGCACCAAGGACATGGGCCCGGCCGGCAACGCGCTGAACGCGATGGTGGCCAAGCTGCGCGAGATCGACATCAGCGACGTCGACCCGACCGACCGGCCGGGCTTCTTCGGCCGGCTGTTCGGCGTGAAGAGCGAGGTGCAGAAGTACCTCGACAAGTACGAGGACGTGCGCGGCCAGATCGACTCGATCACGACCCAGCTCGAGCAGCACAAGACCCGGATGCTCACGGACATCGTCAAGCTGGACAAGCTGTACGACGCCAACCTCGACTACTTCCGGACCCTCGAGGTCTACATCGCCGCCGGCCGCGCCAAGCTCAAGGAGATCGACGAGCAGGTCATCCCGGGCATGGCCAGGGAGGTGGAGGGTTCCGACGACGTCCTCAAGGCGCAGAAGCTGCGCGACCTGCGTTCCGCCCGCGACGATCTCGAGCGTCGCGTCCACGATCTCCTGCTCACCCGGCAGGTGACCATGCAGGCCTTGCCCTCGATCCGCCTGGTGCAGGAGAACGACAAGTCGCTGGTCACCAAGATCAACAGCACGATCGCCAACACGATCCCGCTCTGGCGCCAGCAGCTGGCGCAGGCGGTGACCATCTACCGGATGGGCGAGGCCGCCGATTCGGTCAAGGCCGCCTCGGACCTGACCAACGAGCTGCTCAAGAACAACGCCGAGAACCTGCAGACCGCCAACGCCCAGGTGCGGCGCCAGGTCGAGCGGGGCGTGTTCGACATCGAGACCGTCAAGGAAGCGAACGCCAAGCTGATCGCGACCATCAACGAGAGCCTGCAGATCGCCGACGAAGGCAAGCGCCGGCGTGCCACGGCCGAGCAGGAGCTGCAGGCGATGGAGGCCGAGCTGCGCAAGACGCTGGCCGCCGCGTCGGCGCGCGCCGACGGCCACGCCCCGGCGGGTGGGACGCGTGGCTGAGCCGCGCCGTTCGGGGCGGGTCCGCATCGCCGATCAAGGGACAATGACCCTGAGCAGGACCAGCGCACCGTGACACAGCCGGCGGCCACGTCGCTGGAGCCGAGGATCGACCTCGAAGGCCTGCTGATCGTGCATCAGGGCAACCTCGCGGTCGCGAACGAGGCCCAGTACCTGCTGGCGGAAGCCCTGCGCTCGGTCGTGCGCGTGCAGTACCGCTGCGTCGAGCGTTGGCTGGCCGATGCCTGGACCACGCTTGCCGCCCCGCCCTTGCTCCAGCCGCAGGCCGTGGCGGCGGTCACCAGGGCGGCGCTGGATCGCACCGCCTCGGCCGCAGGCGAAGTCGTCGACCTCACCTGCGATGCGCAACGACGCGTGCGGGAGCTGCTGGCCCTGCGGCTGCGGTCGAACCTGGACGAGTTCGTGGCGCAGCCGGCCCATGCCACGGACCAGCCTGCGGCGTTGCCATCCGAAATCGGGGCCCGGTGGAGCTGAGCGCGCTCGGCCTGCGCCGACAGCTATTGACGATGCGGTGCCTTCAGCGGATCCTACCCTATTGCTCGGGGAGGATCCGATGGCTGAGAGCGTCTACAAGGTGATCGAGCTGGTCGGCACCAGTTCGAAGTCCTGGGAGCAGGCCGCCCGGGTGGCGGTGGAAAGGGCAGCGCAGTCGCTGCGTGAGCTGCGCGTCGCCGAAGTGGTCGAGCAGGACCTCGTGCTGGAGAACGGCAAGGTGCAGGCCTACCGCACCAAGGTGAAGGTCTCGTTCAAGTACGAGAGCTGAGCCGGGCCGGCCTAGAGCCAGCCGCGCCGGCGGAAGTACCAGAACGGGACGAAGGCCGAGAGCAGCATGAGCGCCACCGACAGCGGGTAGCCCAGGCGCCAGTGCAGCTCGGGCATGAACTCGAAGTTCATGCCGTAGATGCTGGCGATCAGGGTCGGCGGCAGAAGCACGATCGACAGCACCGAGAAGATCTTGATGATGTTGGTCTGCTCGATGTTGATCATGCCCAAGGTCGCGTCCAGCAACAGGCTGATCTTGTTGGCCAGGAACGTCGCGTGGTCGGTCAGGGACGCGATGTCGCGATGGATGGCTTTCGCCCGCGCCCTGGCCTCCTTCCTGTGCGCCGGCGGCACGGATTCCCAGGCGCTCACCGCGAGCACGACGCGCGCCAGCGTCAGCAGGCATTCGCGGTCGCGCGTCGCGGTGTCGCCGCTGCGCCCGATGCGCTCGATCGCCTCCAGGAGGTTGATCCGCTCGCGCTTCGGTTTGTGCGCGTTGGCGGCACCGAAGATCTCGCGTGACAGCAGATCGATGTCCAGGGCCGCCCGCTCGAGGACGTCGGCCGTGCGCGCGACGATCTGGTCGACCAGCCACAGCAGCACGGTCAGACCGGAATGCATGGCCGGCCCGTGCCGCTCGATGCGTGCCGGCATGCCGCGGAAAGGCTGGGGATCGGCGTAGCGCAGGGTCACGAGCATCTCGCCCTTGAGGACGAAGGTGATCTCGCTGGTGTCCGGCGGTGGCCGGTCGACATGGACCAGCATGGTGGCGGTCAGGAACAGGGCGCCGTCGGCCTCGTAGACGCGCGCGGAGGCCTCGATCTCGCGCATCTCGTCGCGGGTCGGCAGCTCGATGGCGAGCATGCGGTCGACGAACGCGATCTCCTCCGGGGTCGGCTGGAACAGATCGAGCCAGACCGTCTGCTCCGGCAGGTCGACCGCCGTCGCCGGGTCCACCTCCGTCAGCGCGCGCCCGCCCTGCTGGAAGATCGCGAGCATGCCGCCTCCACGCTGGTCCCGCAGCCGGTCTAGCCCGAAAGCGCCCGGACCCCAAGCCCGCCCCTTTCCCGACCACCCTGTGTAATTGACAATCGCCGGCCGCACGCCCAAATCCGCGCGGGCGCTCGCGGCCAGCAGTGAAAGACGGATGAGCACGCTCCTCGACTTCGAAAAGCCGATCCTCGAACTCGAGGGCAAGGTGAAGGAGCTGCGCTCGCTGGCGGCCGGCAGCGAGATCGACATCGCCGAGGAGGTGGCGCGGCTCGAGGGCCGGGCCTCCAAGCTCCTCTCGCAGACCTACGCCAAGCTCAACGCCTGGCAGAAAACCCAGGTGGCGCGCCATGCCGACCGGCCGCACTTCAGCGACTATGCCGAGAGCCTGATCGAGGATTTCACGCCGCTGGCCGGCGACCGGCTCTATGCCGAGGATCGCGCCATCGTCGGCGGCCTGGGCCGGTTCCGCGGCCTGTCGGTCGTGGTGATGGGCCACGAGAAGGGTGCGGACACCGAGCAGCGTGTGCGCCACAATTTCGGCATGGCCCGGCCCGAGGGCTACCGCAAGGCGGTGCGGCTGATGCGGCTCGCCGAGCGGTTCCGCCTGCCGGTGCTCACCTTCGTCGACACGCCCGGCGCGCATCCCGGCGTGGACGCCGAGGAGCGCGGCCAGGCCGAGGCGATCGCGCGCGCGATCGAGGTCTGCCTGTCGCTCGAGGTGCCGATCGTCGCCACCATCGTCGGCGAAGGCGGCTCGGGCGGGGCCATAGCACTCGCCGCCGCCGACCGCATCTTGATGCTCGAGCACTCGATCTACTCGGTGATCTCGCCGGAAGGCTGTGCGGCCATCCTCTGGCGCAGCGCCGACCAGGCGCCGGTGGCAGCCGAGGCCCTGCGGCTCACCGCGCAGGACCTCCTGACGCATCGCCTGGTCGACCAGGTGATCCAGGAACCGCTGGGCGGCGCCCATCGTGGCCGCGCGACCACCATCGCCACCGTCGGCGACGCCATCGAGGGCCAGCTGCGTCCGCTGCTGCGCCTGTCCCCGGTCGAGCTCAAGCGCAGCCGGCGCGACAAGTTCCTGCGCATGGGCCAGCCGGTGGATCCGAAGGCGGCCCCGGCCGCCTAGCCCGGCTGCCGGCGGAGTTGCCGGTAGAGGATCGGCAGCAGTGCTAGCGCCGCGAGGCCGAGCAGCGGCAGGATCACCTGCGGTGCGAAGATCAGGCCGAGATCGGGCTCGCCGCCATGGTCCAGGACGGCGCCCAGGCCATTGCCCACGCCGGCATAGACCAGGGCCCCCGGGATGATCCCGAGGAAGGTGGCGAGCGTGAACACCCCCACCGGCACGTCGAGCAAGGCGGGCACCAGGTTCACCAGCCAGAACGGGAACAAGGGCACCAGCCGCAGCACCAGGAGATAGGCGAACGCGTTGCGGCGCAGGCCCGCCTCGAGCCGCTGCAGCCAGGGTCCCGCCCGCGCCCGCAGGGCCGTGCCCAGGCTGGTGCGCGCGATCAGGAAAAGGACGGTGGCGCCGGCGGTGGCGCCGATGACCGACAGCATGCCCCCCAGCCAGGTGCCGAACAGGAACCCGCCGGTCAG
Source organism: uncultured Alphaproteobacteria bacterium (assembly GCA_963769465.1). Classification (GTDB taxonomy): domain Bacteria; phylum Pseudomonadota; class Alphaproteobacteria; order Geminicoccales; family Geminicoccaceae; genus Benzoatithermus. The sequence goes on along the minus strand of CAVYMA010000028.1, from coordinate 159,772 downwards.
CGTCAAGAACAGCGCTCCCGGCAGCGAGAGCGCGGTCGCCACGGCGTAGAGCGCCACGAACGCCACCGGCGCCAGGAGCGGATGCACCGCCACCAGCTCCTGCAGGGTCGAGCGGTGGCGCTGCAGCCCGGCGAGGCTCAGCTCGCGGTGCAGGCCCGTGGCGTAGACGGCAAGGGCAGCCGCCAGCAGCAGGACGAGCGGCAGCCAGCGGCGCGCCGCGGCGCTCATCCCAGCCGCCGGAGCTGGCGCACCAGCCAGCGCGTGCGGTCGCTGAACAGGCGGGGCGCATAGTACGCGCCGGCGGCGCGCTTGCTGGCCTCGCTGAGCGTCGGGTAGGGCACAACGACGCCGGCGAGAGCGCTCAGCTTGAGCCCGCGCTCGACCGCCAGGATCCAGGGCAGGATCAGCTCGCCCGCATGCGCGCCGACGATGGCGGCCCCGAGCACGCGGCCGCGACGTCCGGCCACCACCTTGACCAGGCCCGCCGTGGCGCGCTCCGCCCGCGCCCGGTCGTTCTCCGAAAAGGGCCAGCGGACGACCTCGTGCGGCAGGTTGCGCAACCTGGCCTCGGCCTCGCTGAGCCCCACGGCGGCCAGCTCCGGGTCGGTGAAGGTGACGTGCGGCATGGCGCGCGTGCTGGCGCGGGCCGGGAGCCGGAACAGTGCGTTGCGGATCACGATGCCCGCCTGGTAGCCGGCCGCATGCGTGAACTGCGGTCCGCCCGAGACGTCGCCCAGGGCGTAGACCCGGGCGTTCGTGGTCCGCAGCCGCGCGTCGACCTTGATGCCCTTGGCGTCGACGGCCACGCCTGCCGCATCGAGGCCGAGATCCTCGACCACGGGCTTGCGGCCGGCGGCGACCAGCAGGTGCGAGCCTTGCAGCGGCTCGGCGGCACCGCCCAGCACAAGAGCCGGACCGGCCTCGGCGCGCACGACCTGGACGCCCTCGTGCAGGCGCACGCCCTCGGCAAGCAGGCGCTCACGCACCACCGCGGCGAGCTCCGGGTCGTCACGCGGCAGGATCGGGCCCTGATCGACGATGTCGACGGCGGCACCGAGCCGCCGGAACGCCTGCCCGAGCTCGCAGCCGATCGGCCCGCCGCCCAGGATGAGCAGCCGTCGCGGCAGCTCGGCCAGGTCGAACACGGTCTCGTTGGTGAGGCAGTCGAGCGCGGCCAGCCCGGGTATCGGCGGCAGGGCCGGCCGGCTGCCGGTGGCGATGACGTAGCGGCGTGCCCGGACCTTGCGGCCGTCGGCCTCGATCAGGTGCGGATCGGTGAACCGCGCATGCGCGCGCAGTACCGTGACACCGAGGCCCGCGAAGCGTTCCACGCTGTCGTGGGGTGCTATGCCGTCGATGACCTCGCGCACATGGCCGCGGACCTTGGCGAAGTCGACGCTCGGCTCGGCCGCCGACACCCCGAACGCTGCGCCCGTGCGGAACGCCTGGGCGGCCGCCGCCGCGGCGATCAGGCTCTTGGAGGGGACGCAGCCGACATTCAGGCAGTCGCCGCCCATCGCCGCGCGCTCGATCAGCACCACCGATGCGCCCAGCTGCGCGGCACCGGCGGCGACGCTGAGGCCGCCCGAGCCGGCGCCGACGACGCACAGGTCCGGGGTCAGCGTCTGGTGCATCGGCAGGCCCCCTCGGCCGATCCGTTGCGTGGCCGCGGCGACGAGTATCGGCTGGCCCCGCTCGCGTCCACAACACTTGCCGCGTAACGAGGCTGTGACGCGTCGGCTTGCCCCCGCCCGCCGGCGCGGCTATCTCCGCGACCATGCTGACCACCCGCGACGACATGCTGGCCCGGCTCGACGCGCTCGGGATCGAGTACCACACCACGCTGCATCCGCCGGTGTTCACGGTCGAGGAGGCGCAGGCGCATACCCGCCACATCCCCGGCGGCCACTGCAAGAACCTGTTCTTGAAGGACAAGAAGGACCGGTTGTGGCTGGTGACCTGCCTCGACGAGCAGGTGGTCGACCTCAACCGGCTGTCCAAGCTGCTCGGCGCTGCCCGCTTCTCCTTCGGCCGCGCCGAGCTGTTGCAGGAGGTGCTGGGCGTCAGCCCGGGCAGCGTCACGCCACTGGCGATCGTCAACGACCGGGACGGCCGGGTGACGGCCGTGCTCGACACCAAGCTGCTCGCGCACGACCGGATCAACTGCCATCCGCTGCAGAACGACGCCACCGTCTCGCTGCGCAGCCAGGACCTGCTCGGGTTCGTCCGTGGCACCGGCCACGAGCCGATCCTGATCGATCTCGACCGCACCCTGCGCGACGATTGAAGCGCCGCCGCCGCGGCCAGGCCCAGTGAACCGGAGCGCCAGCTTGCCGATCCTTGCCCTCATCGCGATGACCGTGGTCGTCACGGCATCCAACTGGCTGGTCCAGTTCCCGATCAACGATGTCCTGACCTGGGGTGCGATCACCTACCCCTTCAGCTTCCTGATCACCGACCTCACGACACGGCTGCAGGGGCCGGAGCGTGCCCGGCGGGTGGTGTGGGTCGGCTTCGCGCTGGCCGTCCTGCTCTCGATCTGGCTCGCCACCCCGCGGATCGCGCTGGCCTCGGGTGCGGCCTTCCTTGCCGGCCAGCTCCTCGACATCCAGCTGTTCCAGCGCCTGCGAGCGGGCAGCTGGTGGCGGGCGCCGCTGGTCAGCTCGACCATGGGCTCGATCGTCGACACCGCCCTGTTCTTCACCCTGGCGTTTGCCGGCACGGGCCTGCCCTGGGTCACCCTGGCCCTGGGCGATCTCGCGGTGAAGCTGCTGCTGGCGGTCCTGGCACTGGCCCCGTTCCGCGCCGTCCTCGCCCTGGCGCTGCCGGCCGGTCCGGCGCGGACCTGAGCCGGGGCGGTCGCCGATGCAGGAGGCCGATGTCCTCGCCCGTCTCGAGCGGCGGCTGGGGGCCGTGCATGCCCGCCAGCGCCTCGGCATCGAGGCCGACCACGAAGCGCAGTGCTTCGGGCAGGGCCTCAACTTCTTCCACATCGAGAACTGGTACTCGGTCCACGCGGTCATCCGCACGACGCTGCGCCTCGGCGGGCTGTACGGCCGCGGCCGGCGCAACGCCGCCCGCGTCGAGCTCCGCCACAACACGATCCGCTGCGCCAGCCTGCCCGAGGCCTTCGACGGCTTCACGATCCTCCAGCTCAGCGATCTTCATGCCGACATGTCCGGTCCCGCCATGGACCGGACGATCGAGCTGCTCGCGGGCCTCCGCTACGACCTTTGCGCCCTGACCGGCGACTATCGCGGCAAGACCTTCGGTCCCTTTGCCGAAGCACTCGCCGGCGTGGCCCGCGTGCGCGCGCACCTCGCCGGACCGGTCTACGGCGTGCTCGGCAATCACGACACGATCCGCATGGTCCCCGAGCTCGAGGACATGGGCGTGAGGATGCTGCTCAACGAGGTCGAAACGCTGGAGCGGGGCGGCGCGCGGATCCACCTCGCGGGCATCGACGACGCCCACTTCTTTCGCGTCGACAATCTGGAGAAGGCGGCCGGCGGCATACCTCCCGGCGACTTCGCGCTCCTGCTCTCCCACACGCCCGAGATCTACCGCCAGGCGGCGCATGCCGGCTTTTCCGCCCTCCTGGCCGGCCACACCCATGGCGGCCAGATCTGCCTGCCGGGCGGCGTGCCGATCACGCTGGATTCCGCGTTGCCGCGGCGCTTCGGTGCGGGGGCTTGGCGCTATGGCGCGATGGCCGGCTACACCTCGGTCGGCGCCGGTTCGAGCGTGGTCGCGGTACGGCTGAACTGCCTGCCCGAGATCACCCTGCACCGGCTCGAGCGGGCCGCCGCTCAATAGGGCCGAGCACGGATCCCCAGACGGAACAGGAGCGGCGACAGGCCGACGTCGACGAGCGCGAACAGTGCCGTCGTGATCAGGACCTCGCCCAGCGACAGACTGAGCAGATGCTGGCAGAGCAGCAGCGGCAGCAGGGCCTCGGGGACCTGATCGACGACCGGCGCCCGGCTGCCGGAGCCCAGGTCGAGGCGCCGCTTGAGGAAACTGGAGGCGAGATCGCCCAGCATCGCGGCAGCACCGACGGCAGCCCCGGTCGTCGCAGGGAGTCCCAGCAGCGCCGCCACGGCCGCGGTCGCCACCGTGGCCATGGCCAGCCCGCGCCAGGACTTGGATGGGCCGAGCACCGGTCGGCCGTCCCCCAGCGACCGCCCGCCGTCGATCGGCCACGCACCGCGGCTGCCGAGCAGCCGGGTCGCCACCACCGGCGCGCCATTGGCCACCAGAAGCAGGATCAGCGCGTGCAGCATGGTCCAGGCCGCGGTCGCCACCGCCCGTTCAGCCCCGAAACGCCCAGCGCTTGGCCAGGACGAAGGTCAGGAGAGGGGTGACCCCGGCGATCAGCGGGATCGCCCAGCCATAGCCGAGCCCGGCCGTGCCGGTGACCAGGTGGACGAACAGGCTGTTCAGCGCGAAGCCCGCAAGCGCCACGATCCAGAACCGCGCGAGGCTGCGTCCGGCCCCTGAACCGCCCGCGCAACGGCGAAGGTCCAGCGGCGATGGCCGAGGAAGGAGACGTTGACGCCGGCCGCGAAGCCCAGCGCATTGCCCGCCAGCGGGGTCTGCCCCAGCCATTCGATGCTGGCCGCATAGACGAACACATGCACCAGGGTGGCGACCAGCCCCACCACGGCGAACCGGCCATACTGCAGGCCCAGCGCGCGGTACCCGTGCAGGCTGACCGCCGTCGGCACCGGCTCACTCGGCAAGGGCGCGCTCGACCGCCTGGGGCAGGCCGGTGGCCGCCGCCGCCGGCCGGTAGTCCTTCACATGGTAGAGCGGCCGGCGCTTGGTCTCGTTGAACACGCGCCCGAGATACTCGCCCAGGATGCCGATGGCGGTGAGCTGCACGCCGCCCAGGAACAGCACCGCCGTCATCAGCGAGGGATAGCCCGCCACCGGGTCGCCGTAGCGGATGGTCTTGTAGACGATGTAGACCGCGTCGCCGAAGGCGAAGACGGCGATGACCAGGCCCAAGACGCTGGCAAAGCGCAAGGGTGCCGCCGTGAACGAGGTGATCCCCTCGATCGCGAGGTTGATCAGCTTGACCCAGCTCCACTTGCTGACCCCCGCCTGCCGCGGGTCGCGCTCGTAGGTCACCGCGACCTGGTCGAAGCCGATCCAGGTGAACAGACCCTTCATGAAGCGGTGATGCTCGGGATAGTCGCGCAGCGCCTCGACCGCACGCCGGCTGAGCAGCCGGAAGTCGCCCGTGTCGGGCGGGATGTGGATGCGGCCGACATGCTGCATCAGCAGATAGAACAGATGCGCGGTGCCGCGCTTGACCGGACCCTCGCCGGCGCGGGTGCTGCGCTGGCCATAGACCACGTCCGCGCCGCGCTCGCGCCAGGCGGCGAGGAGCAGCGGGATGACCTCGGGTGGGTCCTGCAGATCGGCGTCGATCACGATCACCGCCGCACCGCGCGCGTGGTGCAGGCCCGCCGTCAGCGCCACCTCCTTGCCGAAGTTGCGCGACAGATCGAGCACCGCGACCCGGCGGTCACCCGCGCGCAGGCGCTCGAGCACGGCCAGCGTCCGGTCGCTGCTGCCGTCGTTGACGTAGAGGATCTCGCTGCGGCCACCGATGCGGTCCAGGACGGCTGCGAGCCGGTCGTGGAAAGCGGCGAGCACCACCTCCTCGTTGTAGGCGGGCACGACGACCGACAGCTCAAGCGGCGGTTCTGGCATGGTGTGCAGAGGGTGGGATTGGGACCCGGGCCGGTCAAGCGAAGCTGAGCGAGAACAGGTCGCGCGGGCGTACCACCAGGTCCCAGGCGAGCTTGCCGCACACCAGGAGCACGAGGAGCGCCAGGAGGGCCCTGGTGTGCTCCGCCCGCAGCCGGGTGGCGAAGCGCGAGCCGAACTGTGCTCCGACCACGCCGCCGGCGATCAGCAGCAGGCCGAGGAGGATGTCGACCGAGTGGTTGGCGTAGGCCTGCAGGAAGCCGGTGATCGCCGCGACGAAGCAGATCTGGAACAGGGAGGTGCCGACCACGACCGCCGTCGGCATGCCGATCAGGTAGATCATGGCCGGGACCATGACGAACCCGCCGCCGATGCCGAGGACCGCCGCGAGCAGGCCGCCGAACGCGCCGACCGCGAGCGGCATGAGGACGCTGATGTAGAGGCGCGATTCCGGAAAGCGCATCTTCAGCGGCCAGCCATGCATCCAGAAGTGCTGGTGCAGGCGGCTGCGGCGGGCGGAGGGCAGGCGGCTGCGCAGCAGGGCACCCAGGCTCTCGACCAGCATCATGGCGCCGATCGTGCCGAGGAACAGGACGTAGGCCAGGCTCACGAACAGGTCGATCTGCCCCAGCGTCATCAGCAGCCGGAACAGCGCCACCCCGGCCACCGAGCCGACCACGCCGCCGGCGACCAGGACCCAGCCCATCTTGAGGTCGACGGCACGCCGCCGCAGATTGGCCAGGACGCCCGAGACCGACGAGGCCAGGATCTGCACCGACTGGGTGCCCACCGCCACCGCCGACGGGACCCCCATGAAGATCAGCATGGGCGTCATCAGGAAGCCGCCGCCGACGCCGAAGAGGCCGGACAGGAAGCCGATCACTCCTCCCAGGCCGAGCACGCCGAACAGGTTCACCGACATCTCGGCTACGGGAAGATAGATGTCCATGCCGCGATCGGCCCCCGGGCGGTCGCTGGTGTGGTCACCAACCCCCTGGCTCGCCACGAGTCAAGCGGCGCTACCGGCTGCTACGTCAGGGTGCCGTGCCGCAGGCCGGGTACGCCTCCGCCAGACGCCGCCGTGCCGCCTCGGCCGCGGGGATCTCGGCGTCCAGCCGGTCGAGCCGGGCGGCGATCCGGCAGCAGGTGTCCCTGGCCTCGGGCCAGCTGCGTCCGGTCCAGAACGGCGGCTTGGTCGAGCAGTAGCCGGCCTTGGTCAGCAACGAGACGCCGTAGTACTGCGCATCGCTGACGCTGCTGTCGAACCCTCCCGGTGTCACGAACGAGCCGTCGGGCTGGAGGCTCTGCTGCAGGCTCCAATCCAGCATCCGCTCGATCGCGGACGACGCCTGGGCGCGCTGCGCCTCGTCCATGTGCGGCCAGCCAAGCTGCAGGATGCGGACCACGTCGTAGGCATTGTGGTTGGTGAGCTGGCCCTGGTAGCGCCACCCGAACGGGTACTCGTGGTTCTCCAGCGCCAGGGTGGTGGCGATGATCCGGTCCCAGTGGCCGACGTCGCCCTGGCGGTAGGCGATGATGTGGTAGGTGAAGCTGAGGTCGGTAGCCTTCCTGATCTCGCCGTCGATCTCGTACCAGGGGCCCCAATAGCCGGTCTCGGGATCCTGCCAGCGGTCGATGAAATCGCGATAGGCCGTCGTGTAGTCGTGGTTGAGATCGAGGCCTTTGACGTGGCGGGCGATATAGTCCTGGACTTCCTGCTTGAAGACGATCTCGGCCATCACGGACGTCACCGCGCCCAGTTCGTCGCGCCGGTTGAGCCCGGTCGTCGCGATCGCGGAGACGCGTACCCGCCCGAGATAGTCGTTGAGCTCGGCCGGCGTGTCGATCGGTTCCAGAAAGTCGAGCTGGGTGTGTTCGGGCGCCGCGCCCTTGCCGGCCATCATGTTGATCGCCTGGATCATGGGGTCGAGCTTCTTGAACCACTCGTCGTAACAGACGCCCCAGGACCCGTCGTGCAACTCCTGGCCCATGGCGAAGTCCTGCTCCGGATCCTCGAGACTGACCTTCAGCAGCCATATCTGCTTGTCGATCCGCGACCACTGCGTCGAGGACTGCAGCAGCCAGCGCAGCTCGTTGAGCATGTGCGCCGAGCAGAACATGGGATTGCCGCCGGCCTGCAGCGCATAGAGCCGCTCCTCGAGCGGCCGCAGCTTAGCCAGCCTCGCTTGCTTGCGCTGGCGGTAGTCGGGATCGAACAGCGTGAACTGCTCCTCGACCATCGCCCGGGTGACCGGAGGTTGCCAGTCGGCCGCGCGCCCCGCCGATATCGGAAGAGCCACGACCAGCGCGAGCCAGATCACCCAACGTGCCGTCATCTGCCGTTCCCCGCCTCTGCCGTCGCCTCGAAGCGGTGATCACACGCAGCGTTGACAGGCTCAAGGCGGTGGCGCTTCAGCCATCCAGCTGCGCCGCGTTGATCTCGATCAGGTGCCGGTCCGGATCGACCAGGTAGATCTGCGGGTAGCCGGTCGGCGGCCGGCGCTGGACGGTGAGATGCGACGGATCACCCGGCGGGGCGTCCTGGCGGTAGCCCAGCTCCTCCAGGCGCGCCAAGGCTGCCGCGAAGCTGGCGACACGCACCGCCAGATGCAGCCGCCGCGGATGCGTGCCGGCATCCGGAGCCCAGACGGCGGCCTCGCCTCCGATCAGGTGCAGCTCGCGGTCACCCAGCCGAAACCACGCACCGGGAAACGGGAAATCGGGCCGTGCGATCTCCGCGAGCCCCAGCACCTCGCGGTAGAACGCTTTCGACCGTGCCAGATCCGCCGTCGGCAGGCTGACGTGATGCAGCTCCAGGATCTCCATGCCTGCCTCTCCCCGGTCGCCGTCCGTGGCTTTGCGGATCATGCGCCCGGCAGCGCCGCCGTAAAGCCCCGCGCTTGCTGCCGGCCGCCGCCGCTCAGACCGCCGCCAGCAGGCGGTAGCCCACGCCCGCCTCGGTCACCAGCCAGCGTGGGCGGGCGGGGTCGGGTTCGAGCTTGTGGCGCAGCTGGCGCAGATAGACGCGCAGATACTGCTGCTCGGTCTCGGTGGCGCGGCCCCAGACCTTGGCCAGGATCTGGCCGTGGGTCACCACCCGACCGGCATGGATCGCCAGCTGCTCGAGGATGTCCCATTCCTTGGGCGAGAGCTTGATCTCGACGCCGGCGCGGGTCACCCGGCGCAGGACCAGGTCGATGGTGAGCTCGCCCGCCCGCACCGCCGGCCGGCCGCCCTGCTCCTGGACCCGGTGGCGCAGGGCCGCGCGCATGCGGGCCAGGAGCTCGGGGATGCTGAACGGCTTGGTGACGTAGTCGTCGGCACCGCCGTCCAGGGCCGCCACCTTGGCGCGCTCGTCGTCGCGGCTGGTCAGCACCAGGATCGCCGCGTCCGACAGCGCCTTGAGCTCGGGCAGCAGCGCCATGCCGTCGCGGTCGGGCAGACCCAGGTCGAGCAGGATGATCTCCGGGTGGTGGTGGCGCACGGCCCGCGTCGCTGCCGCGGCGTCGGCCGCCTCGACCATGGCCCAGCCTTGCGCCTCCAGCGTGCTCTTGAGGAAGCGGCGGATCGCCGGCTCGTCGTCGACGACCAGGACGGTGGCCGGGCTATGGGACAAGCGCCGGCTCCTCGCTGGCGGCGGGTGTGACCAGCTCCGCCGGGAAGCTCAGCCGGAACACGGTGCCGCCGCCGGGACGGCCGTGGGCCGCGATGGTGCCGCCCATGGCCTCGACGAAGCCGCGCGCGACGGCCAGTCCCAGGCCCACCCCCTTGCCCGGTGCCGCGTTGAGCGCCCGGTAGAAGCGGTCGAAGATGCGCCCGACCTCGTCGGGCGGGATGCCGGGGCCGCGGTCGGCCACCTCCAGGACGAACCCGTCGCCGGCATGGCGGCCGGCGATCTCGACCGGCGTGCCGGCCGGGGCGTAACGGGCGGCGTTCTCCAGGAGGTTGACCAGGACCTGCTCGAGCAGGACGAAGTCGGCGCGCAGGAGCGGCAGGTCGTGCGGCAGGTCGGTCGTGACCGTGTGGTCGGCCAGCAGCCGGCCGGTGCGGCGCAAGGCGGAGCCGACCGCGTCGGCGACGTCGACCGGCTCGCGCCGGGGGCCCAGCGCACCCGCCTCCAGCCGGGTCATGTCGAGCAGATTGTCGACGAAGCGGGCGAGCCGCTCTGCCTCCTCCTGGGCGGTCGCGAGCAGCTCCTCGCGCGCGGCCTCGCCATAGGACGCGGCATCGCTGCGCAAGGCGGAGACCGCACCCAGGATCGAGGCCAGGGGCGTCTTGAGGTCATGGCCGATCGAGGTCAGGAGTGCCGTGCGCAGCCGCTCGGTCTCGGCCAGGAGCTTGGTCGCGTCGACGTCGCGGGCGAGCTGGACGCGGTCGACCGCCAAGGCGGTCTGGTCGAGCAGGGCGTCGAGCAGCCGGCGCTCGGCGGGGGTGAGCAGAGGCCCGGCCAGGTTCTTCTTGATGCCGGCCACGCCCAGCTTGCCGCGACCGGTGCGCAAGGGGAGGAACAGGCGCGGTGCGCCGGGCAGATTGTCCGAGCCGCGGCCGGCGGGCGTGTCGTTGCGCCAGCACCATTCGGCGGCGGCCAGATCGTTGGCGTCGAGCTGGTCCTCGGGCGGGTAGGCCGCGAGGACGGCGAGACTGCCATCCTCGGGCAGCAGGAACACGACCTCGGCCTTGAGCATGACGGCCACCTGGTGGGCCGCCGCCCAGAGCAGGTCGTCGATGCCGGCGACCCCGGTGAGCTTCTTGGCGAAGGCGTAGAGGGCGGCCGCGCGCGCCGCCTCCTGCCGGGCGACCAGGGTCTGGGCCCGGGTGCGCGAGGCGATGCCGCTGGCCAGTGCCGCCACCGCCGAGAACAGGAGCAGGCCGGCCACGTTCTCCGGATCGGCGACGTGGAAGGTGTAGAGCGGGTCGATGAAGAAGAAGTTGTAGCCCAGCACCGCCAGCACGGCAGCCGCGAGGCCCGGGCCAAGGCCCCAGGCGAGGGCGGCCGCCAGGACCGGTACGACGAAGATCAGGGCGACGTTGGACAGGTCCAGGAGGCTTTGCAGCAGCCAGCCGGTGCCGGTGGCGGCGGCCACCATGGCTGCCGCCCCGAGAAAGGGCAGGAGACGGGGCCGGCGCTCGGGCGGCCGGGCGCGGACCTGCTTGGGTGGCGTGGTCTCGCCGCCCTCGGGCAGGACCAGCACGACGATGTCGTCGGCCCCTCGGATCAGGTCGCGCGGCAAAGAGCCGCCGAACCAGTCGCGCCAGCCCGAGCGCCGCAGGCTGCCGATGACGATCTGGGTCACGTTGTTGCCGCGTGCCCAGGCCAGGATCTCCTCGGCGATCCGCTCGCCGGGCAGGACCTGGGTCTCGCCACCCAGCCGCTCGGCCAGGCGCAGCGTGTCGGCCACCCGGTCGTTGGCGGCCTCGCCGGCGCGTCTGTCGGCCGCGGTCTGGACGTGGATCGCCGTCCAGGGTGCCCGCAGGCGATCGGCCAGCCGCTTGGTGTAGCGGACGAGCTCGGCCGCACCCTCGCCGCCATGGACGCAGGCCAGCAGACGCTCGCCGGCGGCCCAGGGGCCGGCCAGGCCGTGCGCGCGCATGTACTGGACCATCTGGTCGTCGACGCGCTCGGCCGTGCGGCGCAGCGCCAGCTCGCGCAGGGCGGTGAGGTTGCCGTGGCTGAAATAATGGTCGAGCGCCCGGCTCGCGGCCTCGGGCACGTAGACCTTTCCCTCGTGCAGGCGGGTCCGCAGCTCGTCGGGGGTCAGGTCGATGAGCTCGATCTCGGCTGTGTCGAGCACGCTGTCCGGCACGGTCTCGCGCACGCGGACATGGGTGATCTGCGCCACCACGTCGTTCAGGCTCTCGACATGCTGGACGTTGACCGTGGTCCAGACGTCGATCCCCGCCGCCAGCAGCTCCTCGACGTCCATCCAGCGCTTGGGATGGCGGCTGCCCGGCGCGTTGTCGTGCGCCAGCTCGTCGACCAGTGCCAGCTGCGGCCGGCGCTTGAGCAGCCGGTCGAGATCCATCTCCTCGATCTCGCGGCCGCGATGCTCTACCCGCCGGCGCGGCAGGACCTCGAGCCCGGCCAGGAGGGCCGCGGTCTCGCGCCGGCCGTGGGTCTCGACCAGGCCCACCACCACGTCGACGCCGTCGAGCTTGCGGCGTCGGGCCGAGGTCAGCATCTCGTAGGTCTTGCCGACCCCCGGCGCGGCGCCGAGGAAGATCTTCAGCCGACCGCGTCCTTCGAGGCCGACCTCGGCCAAGAGTGCCTCGGGCGAGGGTCGCGGTTCGCTGCCGTTGCGGTCCTCGTCGGCCATGGCGCGAGACTAGGTCAGCGGCGGGCGGCTGTCAGGACGCGTCGAGGGCGAGGTTCAACAGCAGCACGTTGACACGCGGCTCACCCAGGACTCCCAGCCAGCGCTCTTCGGTGTGGGCAGCGACCAGTGCGCGGACCTTTTCCGCTGGGAGGTTGCGCGCCGCTGCGACGCGGGCGATCTGGAACTCCGCCGCGGCCGGGCTGAGGTGCGGATCGAGGCCGCTGCCCGACGCGGTGACGAGGTCGACCGGGACCGGCCCCTGGCCGCCCAGCTGCTCGACGCTGGCCCTCACCCGGTCGACCAGGGCGGCACTGGTCGGGCCGAGGTTGGAGCCGCTCGAGGCCGCGGCGTCGTAGCCGGCGGCACCGGCCGCGGACGGGCGAGGGTGGAAGTAGGCCGGGCCGGTGAAGTTCTGGCCGATCAGCGGCGAGCCGACGACGGTGCCGTCGCGGACCAGGAGGCTGCCGCCGGCCTGGTAGGGGAACAGCAGGCCGGCGAGGCCGGTGACCGCCAGGGGGTAGGCGAGGCCGGTGAGCACGGTCAGGCCGAGCAGCATGACCAGGGCGGGGCGGAGCTGGGCGAACATGGGGGAATCCTCAGGCGAGGCCGATAGCGGCGACGGCGAGATCGATCAGCTTGATGCCGGCGAACGGCACCACGAGCCCGCCCAGGCCGTAGACCAGGAGATTGCGGCGCAGGAGGCTGGCGGCGGCCAGCGGCTGGTAGCTCACGCCGCGCAGGGCCAGCGGGATCAGGGCGACGATGACCAGCGCGTTGAAGATGATCGCCGACAGGATCGCACTCTGCGGGCTGGCCAGGCCCATGACGTTGAGCGCCTGCAGCTGCGGGTAGATCGCGGCGAACATGGCCGGGATGATCGCGAAGTACTTGGCCACGTCGTTGGCGATCGAGAAGGTGGTGAGGGCGCCCCGGGTCATCAGCAGCTGCTTGCCGATGGCCACGACCTCGATGAGCTTGGTGGGATCGCTGTCGAGGTCGACCATGTTGCCGGCCTCGCGCGCGGCCATCGTGCCGGTGTTCATGGCCACCCCGACATCGGCCTGGGCCAGGGCCGGGGCGTCGTTGGTGCCGTCGCCGCACATCGCGACCAGCTTGCCCTTGGCCTGCTCCTCGCGGATCAGCCTGAGCTTGGCCTCGGGCGTGGCCTGCGCCAGGAAATCGTCGACCCCGGCCTCGGCGGCGATGGCGGCCGCGGTCAGCGCGTTGTCGCCGGTGATCATCACGGTGCGGATGCCCATCCGGCGCAGCTCGGCGAAGCGCTCGCGGATGCCGCCCTTGACGATGTCCTTGAGGTGGACGAGCCCCAGCACGCGGCCGTTCTCGGCCACGGCCAGCGGCGTGCCGCCGCCCTTGGCGATGGCCTCGGCGCCGCGCTGCAGCTCGGCCGGGATCCGGCCGCCCTGCGCCTTGACCCAGTCGACCACCGCATCGACCGCACCCTTGCGGATCTCGCGCGCGCCGACATCGACGCCGCTCATCCGGGTCTGGGCGGTGAACGGCACGAAGCGCGCGTGCATCGGCGCCATCTCGCGCCCGCGCAGGCCGTACTTCTCCTTGACCAGGACCACGATCGAGCGGCCCTCGGGCGTCTCGTCGGGGAAGCTGGAGAGCTGTGCTGCGTCGGCGAGTTCCTCCTCGGCCACGCCCGGCATGGCGACGAGATCGGTCGCCTGGCGGTTGCCCAGCGTGATGGTGCCGGTCTTGTCGAGCAGGAGCGTGTCGACGTCGCCCGCGGCCTCGACCGCCCGGCCGGACATGGCCAGCACGTTGAAGCGGACCAGCCGGTCCATGCCGGCGATGCCGATGGCCGAGAGCAGCGCGCCGATCGTGGTCGGGATCAGCGTGACGAAGAGGGCCACCAGCACGATCACCGGGATCGACCCGCCGGCATAGGCGGCAAAGCTCGGGATGCTGGCCACCGCGAGGACGAAGATCAGCGTCATGCCGGCGAGCAGGATGTTGAGCGCGATCTCGTTGGGGGTCTTCTGCCGGACCGCACCCTCGACCAGGGCGATCATGCGGTCGATGAAGGTCGAGCCCTGGGCGGCGGTGATGCGCACCAGGATCTGGTCGGACAGCACCCGCGTGCCGCCAGTGACCGCCGAGCGGTCGCCGCCGCTCTCGCGGATCACGGGTGCCGATTCGCCGGTGATCGCCGATTCGTCGACCGAGGCCACGCCGTCGACGATCTCGCCGTCGGACGGGATCAGGTCGCCCGCCTCGACCAGGACGAGGTCGCCGGGCTTGAGGGTCAGGGCCGAGACCTCGCGCCAGCTGCGATCAGCGGCCGAGGCCACGAGCTTGGCCTTGGCCTCGGTGCGGGTGCGGCGCAGCGAGGCGGCCTGGGCCTTGCCGCGGCCCTCGGCCACGGCCTCGGCCAGGTTGGCGAACAGCAGCGTGGCCCACAGCCAGCCGACGATCTGGGCCGAGAAGCCGAAGCCGCCGGCACCGGTGACCAGGTCGCGGACGAGCAGGACGGTCGTCAGCACCGTGACCACCTCGACCACGAACATGACCGGGTTCTTGATCATCGCCCGAGGGTCGAGCTTCTTGACCATCTCGGGCAGGGCCGGCAGCAGGATCGCCGGATCGAACAACGAAGCCACCGGCATTCGCTTGCGCTCCCGATGGGCCTGGAGCGGCGTCGTTTGCGTGATCATGATGTTGTCTCTGCTCAGAACAGGGTGCCGCCGAGCATCGCCAGCTGCTCGACGATCGGGCCGAGGGCCAGGGCGGGGAAGAAGGTCAGGCCGCCGACGATCAGGATGACGCCCACCAGCAGGCCCACGAACAGCCCGCCATGGGTCGGCAGGGTGCCGAGCGAGGGCGGCAGCCGCTTCTTGGCGGCGAGCGAGCCCGCCACCGCCAGCATCGGCACGATCATGCCGAACCGGCCGAGCAGCATCGCGATGCCGAGGGTCAGGTTGTAGAAGGGCGAGTTGGCGGTGAGGCCGGCAAAGGCGCTGCCATTGTTGGCGGCGGCCGAGGTGTAGGCGTAGAGCACCTCGGAAAAGCCATGCGGTCCCTTGTTGAGCAGGCCGGCGAGGCCGACGTCGGTGACCACGGCGATCGCGGTGAAGCCCAGCATGGCGAGGGGGAGGACCAGGATGGCCAGCATGGTCATCTTGACCTCCCTGGCCTCGAGCTTCTTGCCGACATATTCGGGCGTGCGGCCGACCATCAGCCCGGCCACGAACATGGCGACGATCACGAACAGCAGCATGCCGTAGAGCCCGGCGCCGACGCCGCCGACGATGATCTCGCCCAGCTCCATGTTGATCAGCGGGATCATGCCGCCCAGCGGCATGAAGCTCGCGTGCATGGCGTTGACCGCACCGCAGGAGGCGGCCGTCGTGATCACGGCGAACAGGGCCGAGGCCACGATGCCGAAGCGCACCTCCTTGCCCTCCATGTTGCCGCCGCTGCCGTCGACGCCCAGGGCGGTGAGCGCGGGGTTGCCCTGGGCCTCGGCCCAGTAGGCGACGGCCACGCCGGCCAGGAACAGGACAGCCCATGGCGGCCAGGATCGCCCAGCCCTGGCGCTCGTCGCCGGCCATGCGGCCGAACAGGTTGGTGAGCCCCGCGCCGATGCGCGAAGATCGTCACGATCTGCACGAAGTTGCCGAGCGGCGTCGGGTTCTCGTAAGGATGCGCCGAGTTGGCGTTGAAGAAGCCGCCGCCATTGGTGCCCAGCATCTTGATCGCCAGCTGCGAGGCCACCGGTCCCTGCGCGATCGTCTGCTGCCCGCCCTCGAGCGTGGTCGCCGCCACGTAGGGGTCGAGGTTCTGCGGCACGCCCTGCCAGACATAGAACAGGGCAAGGAGGAGGCAGAGCGGCAGCAGGAGATAGAGCGTGCAGCGGACGAGGTCGGCCCAGAAATTGCCGATCGTCTGGGCGTCCGCGCGGGTGAACCCGCGCACCAGCGCCACCGACAGGGCGATGCCGGTGGCGGCCGAGACGAAGTTCTGCACCGTCAGCCCGGCCATCTGGACGAGATAGCCCAGCGTGCTTTCGCCGCCGTAGCTCTGCCAGTTGGTGTTGGTCACGAAGCTGACCGCGGTGTTGAAGGACAGATGCGGGCTGGTTCCCGCCATGCCTTGCGGGTTCAGCGGCAGCACACCCTGCAGCCGCTGCAGCGCGTAGAGCAGGAAGAAGCCCATGGCGTTGAACGCCAGCATGGCGAGCCCGTAGGTCACCCAATGCTGCTCCTGGCGCTCGTCGACGCCGGCGGCGCGGTAGAAGCCGCGCTCGACCGGCCCGAGCACCGGCGACAGGAGGGTGCGCTCGCCCGCGAACAGCCGGGTCATGTAGCCGCCCAGCGGCCGGGCGAGGGCCAGGATGACGAGGCAGTAGAGCGCGATCTGCGCCCAGCCGAGGAAGGTCATGGCCGTCCTCCGCTCAGAACCGCTCGGGCCGGAGCAGGGCCACCAGCAGGTAGGCCGCGAGGCCGGCGAAGGTCAGCGCGAACAGGACGAGGTCGAAGCTCATGGCTCAGCCCCGCTCGCAGGCGAGAAGGTAGCGGCCGAACAGGACGAAGGCCGCCGCCGCCAGCACGAGCATCGCGATATCCAGCACATCCATCTCCGACGCGAAGCATCCGCCCCGGTTCGGACGGGCGACGCTCTGGATGCGCTGAGCGGGCTAAGTTTGCCATGTGGACGGCGCGAGGCCGCCCTAAGCACCGCATAAACGCCGTGACCCCTGCCAGCGGTCGCTGCTGCCCTCCGCGGCATCGCGGAGGCGACGATCAATGGCGCCTGGCGCCTTGGTCGTAGCCCCGCCGCGTCACGCTTGGGCGAATCGGCAGCCCATCCGACCAAGCTCGCCGAAATCCGCAGCGACCACGTCACCCGGTGCGATCGGCATCGGCGTGACGCAGGTCCCGGTTGTCACGGTCTGACCGGCGGCGAGCGTGAGCCCGAGCGAGGACAGCTCGTTGGCGAGCCAGGTGAGTGCGGTCCGCGGATCGCCCAGGACGTTGGCACCGGTGCCCTCCGCGACCCGGTTGCCGACCCGACCGACCACGCGATGCGCCGCGAGGTCGGTCCGCCGCCAGAGTGCGGGTGCCGGCGGGCCGATGACGAAGCGGTGGGCGCAGGCATTGTCGGCGATCAGCTGCGGGCCGCCGGCGGTGACGAAATCGGCGTAGCGCGAGTCCGGGATCTCGAGCGCCAGATGGAGCTCCGCCACGGCGTCCAGCACCTCGTCCTTCTGGTATGGCATAGGGCGTGGCGGCAGGTCGCGGCCCATGCGAAAGGCGAACTCGGCCTCGACGACCCGCATGCGGTTCGCACCAAAGGGGATGATGTCGCCGTCCACGTGCACGGTCTCGGCGAGCAGGCGACCGGCGATCGGCCCTGCGATGCCGATATGGCGCTGCCCGGCATCGCTGGTGGCGGCGATCTTCCAGCCATAGAGCGGCCGGGCGCTCAGTGCCTCGATCTGGGCCTGGATCAGGTAGCCTTCCTCGCGACTGCTGGGACGCAGGGCGGTCGGCAGAGCCGGCAGCACGGTGCCGTCCTGCCAATGGCGCACGAGGACTGCCGACGCGGCCTGGGCCGCTGCGATCTCCATGGCGTCGATTCCTCCCGAAGCCGAACCGGACCGTTCTTCGCGCGACGCGTCCATGGTTCGTCGCCTCGCGTCAAGACCTGCCACCCGTGACCCGGCAGGGGGCTCCTTGGCGACGGCTCCGGCTGGGCCTAGAAGCGCGGTAACGGCGGCGCAACCGGACCAGCCGGCCGAAAATCAGGGAGACCCATGCCCATGAGCACGCTCTACGCCACGGCCCTGGCCGAGTTAGGGCAGGTCTTCGCACGGTTGGACGATGCTTCGGTCGATCGGGCGGTGGCGATGATCGCCCAGGCCCGGCGGATCGTCGTGTTCGGCGGCGGGCGCGAGAAGCTGCAGATCATGGGCTTCGCCATGCGCCTGTACCACATGGGCCTTGCGGTCGCGGTCGAAGGCGACATGACCACCCCGCCCGTGGGGCCGGGCGACCTGTTCCTGGTCACCTGCGGCCCGGGCGAGATCTCGACCGCCCTGGCGCTGATGGGCGTGGCCAGGGCGGCCGGCGCCACCATCCTGCTGATCACCGCCCAGCCCGGCGGCCGGGCCGCGGCGCTGGCCGACTTCGTCCTGCATCTGCCGGCCCAGACCATGGCCGACGACCAGGGGCCCGCGCGCAGCTCGGTCCTGCCCATGGGCTCGCTCTACGAGGGGGCCCTGTTCGTGCTGTGCGAGGTCATGGTGCTCAAGCTGATCGAGCAACTGCAGATCAGCCCCGAGACCATGCGCGCCAACCACACCAACCTGGAATAGCCCTTCCGCCTGCGCCACGGCCGGCCGCGCGGCGTCGCCGGCGCACAAACCGATTGACGTCTGACTAGGAACAAATGCTTAGATACAAGGAACAGATACCATTCCTGCGGAGATCGTCCGTGCCCATAGCCAAGCCCGACCTGACCAGCACCTTGCGGGGGGTGCCCGTCACCATCGCCGTTCTCGGCAACGACGAGGGCAGTAACCTCGCCATCGTCGGCTACACCCTGCCGGTGCATGGGTCGCTGGTCCTCAACCCGGACCGCAGCTTCACCTACACCTCGGCTGCCGACTTCGTGGGCCTGGACGGGTTCGCCTACACGGTGCGGGACGGGGTGGGCGGCACGGCGGACGGCGAGGTCACGATCAACGTCACGCGGCCGAACGCGCCGCCGGTGGCGGCCAACGACGAGGTCGCGACGGCGGCGAGAGCTGCGGTCGACGTGGCGGTGCTGGCCAACGACAACGACCCCGACGGCGACACGCTCGCGCTGCTCGCCATCGACGCCCCCGGCCACGGCACGGTCACCGTGCTCCCCGACCAGAGCATCCGCTATGTGCCGCTGCCGGGCTTCTCCGGCCAGGACAGCTTCGCCTACACGGTGGGCGACGGCATGGGCGGTGCCGCCACCGCGCAGGTCCTGGTGACGGTCGGGGTGGCGACCTCGCCGCCGCTGGCGCGCGACGATGCCGCCACCACCTCCGAGAACGAGGCGGTCGCGATCAACGTGCTCGCCAACGACAACGACCCCGACGGCGGCCCGATCAGCCTGGGCGGCTTCACCATGCCGGAGCACGGCACCGTGTCGCCGACGGCCGATCACCGGCTCGTCTACACGCCCGAGGCCGGCTTTTCCGGTACGGACCGCTTCGCCTACATCGTGCGCGACGACGACGGGGAGAGCACCACCGGCCACGTGACCGTGACGGTCACCTCCAGCAACACGCCGCCGGTGCCGGTGAGCGATTTCGCGCTGTCCGCCGGTGAGCCGATCACCCTGGATCTGCTCGGCAACGACAACGATCCCGACGGCGACAGCCTCAAGCTCGCCGCCCTGACCCTCCCGATCGAGGGCGACATCGCGCTCCAGACGGACGGGCGCGTGACCTACAACCCGCCCCCGGGCTTCATCGGCACGGACAGCTTCACCTATCAGGTCACGGATGGCGCCAGCACCGCCGAGGCGGACGTGCACATCAGCGTCAGCGCGCCGCCGGTCACGACCTTCGCCAATGGCTACGCGAACCAGCATGAGCTGCGCCTGCCGGCCTGGGCCAGCGGCGCGCCGGTGCTCGACTATTTCCTGCTGCCGGTCGCCGAGCAGCGCGCCGACCTCAAGTCCGCGGCGAACGGCGGCCCGGTGAAGAGTGCCCAGGGCTTCGACATCCGGTTCGAGAGCAGCGGAGGCGTCAAGCTCGGCCATGTCATCTTGAGCTACGACGGCGTCACCGGCACGCTGGTGGCCCTGGTGAACATGCCCCGCGCGCTGGCCACGGCCGAGAGCATCTACCTCTACACCGGCAAGGCGGGGCTCGCGGCCTCGGAGGAGGATGCGGCGGCGGCCCGTGCCGGTGGCTGGCTCGCCTGGTATGCCGGCCATCCTGGCGCCGACCGCAGCGGCCAGGGTCGCGACCTGGTGGCAAGCGGGCCCACGGCGACGTCCCTGGGCCTCTGGCCCGCCGCCAACCTCGACGGCGTGGACGACAAGTTCACCCAGGCGAGCAGCGCCTGGCTGAACGGGCTCTCGGCGCTGACCGTGATCAGCCTGCACCAGGCCAGCCGCATCGACCAGAAGTCCGAGGTGTTCAACCTCGCCGCCGGGGCCGCGGCCGAGCTCAGCCTGCATTTCGCCAACGAGAACAACCGGCTGACCGCGACGGCCAAGTTCGGCGCGACGCTCCACCAGTTCCAGAGCGCCAACGAGCGCCAGACCACCCAGCCGCAGGCGGTGGCCTTCGTGGCCGCGGCCGGCTCGCCCATGCGCATGGCGATCGACGGTCTCGCCACCGTGCCGGGCCAGAGCACGGGCAACCTCACCGGCACGCTCAGCGTCGCCGACACGCTGGAATGGGGTGCGGGCGGCCGCGGCGACCTGATCCACTGGTCGGGCAAGCTCGCGTTCCTGGCCTTCTGCGCGAGCGCCCTGCCGGTGGCGGCGACCGAGGCCATGACCGCGGCGCTGATCGACCCGCGCCTGGTCTACGGCATCGGCGACGCGAACACGGTCGCCGAAACCAACCGCAGCCCGGTGGCGCTGGCGCTCAAGGGCCAGACCGCCAATGCCGGGCAGGCCAAGAACTACACGGTGACCGGTGCGGCCTGGGACCCGAACGGCGACACGCTCACCGTCACCGACGCCGTGCTGATCACCGGTGCCGGCACCGTCTCCGTGGCCAACGCGACGCAGGTGCGCTTCAGCCCCGCCCTGACGGCGGCCGGGGCGTTCGTGATCGAATTCGGCCTGCGCGACCCGGCCGGCCGCACGAGCCGTAGCCGGATCTACGGCACGGTGGCAGCCTCGAGCAGCGTCGACCTGTTCCTCAATCCGTTCGACAAGGACAGCGCGCATCACCGACCGATGGGCGCCAATGTCACCTACGGGATCCCTCCCGGAACCCTGAACGCCAAGGTGGCGAACCCGACCTACGATGCGGGGGTGCTGGGAAGCCGGGGTCGTCTGGCCCTCGTGCGCACCTTCCGGGTCGGCTCCACCAAGCAGGGGCAGAAGTACCTGCATCGCGTCACCGCCAGCCACCCCTCCCGCGAGATCGAGTGGCACACCGATGCATTTGGCGGCGGCACCGGCGACGGCCTCCCGATCACACTGAAGATGCCGGCGCCCGGGCCATCGTCCCCCTATTCGGATGATCCGAGCGGCGACAACGAGGTGTTGCTCTATCCGCGGAATGGCACCGCCACCGACCTCGTCGATGTGTTCCCGCAGTTCAACTATGACAGCCGCAAAGGTACGGCGGGAGTGGCCTCCGCTCGAGCCCGCGATACCTATCCCATCGGTGGCCGCGACGTGCGCAACCTCTACAATGACCCGAACACCGCGACGGCCGCGTGGGGCCCGGGAGCAATCGACTGGCGGCATCCAGGTGGCTTTCTGCGGGGTCACGAAGTGGACCTCACCGGTGCCACGCCGATTCGGCATCTGCTCAATGCCACGGCCACGCGGCACTCGCGCCAAGGAGCGGCGCCGACACAGCATGTGTTGAGCAAGCGTATGGCATATCCGGCTTGGGAAACGGATCGCCCGATGCCGTCTGGAGACAATCTAGGCGACATTCCCTACGGGACCATCATTGCAGTCCGCTGGGAAGACCGTGACCTACGCGACAGCACAACAGCAAATCCGGTACGCGGATTTGCCCTGAACCTGACACCTTTCGGCAAACAGCTGTTTGATACCTTTCTCTACTTCGGCTGCTGTCTGTGCGACGGGCAGGGGCAGATCGTGGACGACGCCCCGGTCCTGCAGTTGCGCGTCGACTGGGCGCTCGCCCGCGACACTGCCAAGGAAGCCGCGGTGGAGGCCGCGCTTGCCAAGCTGCTGCCGCATCTGTGGCCGGTGTTCAATCCCCGCCGCCACACCGGCGAGACCGAGCGGCATAGCGACGGACTCTGCTATGTCGGCGGCGGCGGGCCGCTAGGCCCTGGCAGCATCAACACCGCCTGGGACGTCTAACGCGAGGCCATCGACCGATAGGCGGCCGGCGCGCGCCCTGCGCCGGCCGTCACCTCGCGCTCAGATCGGGTGAGATACATTTCATTCAGCTTCTGGAATAAGCGCGGCTTCCGTCCGTCCGTAGATTCTGAAGACGACCGCTACGTTGTAGCCCTGCCAACCGCCGCCGGCGTTCGTCCGTGGCGTGCGCAGGCCGGCATAGTCGTGTCTGCGGGAACTGGGCGGGACAGCCGCCGGCATGCTCGATAACGAGTGTCGGCGCAATTACAGTCCCTTGGTAACAAAAGATCTGCTTAGCAAGGGAATCGACAATGAAGAACGGATGCTCAAAGTTGCATCGGACTGCGGCTGTCGTAATGATTGCGACCCTGTGTCTTCTAGATAGTACGGTAATGGCGGCGTGTTCGACGAGTAAGACCGATCTCTTTCAGAATCCATTCAACAAGAACAGTGCGCACCATCGGCCGATCGGCACCGGGGCGATCTACGCGGGTGATACACATCCATCAACCCGCGACTGGCGCAAGGCCAATGTCATCAACATCAACAATGGTACGCCGTTCGGTACCGACGTGTTCACCGTCGGTTCGACGGATCCGATCAAGCGGATCACCCCGCGCGCCATCTGCGACAATGTCCAGAACCTGCCGATTTCCCTGCGCATGCCAGCCGGGGGTACGAATTCGGTCCTGAGCAACAATGGCGCCGGGTGCCCGGACGGCGACCTGGTGGTGTACGACCGGGTGACGGGCACCGCGCACCATCTCCGCCAGTTCCTTTGGAACAACGGTTCGCCGGTTGCCGGCCAGTACCGCGAGTTCGACGTTCGCGGCCTTGGCCATGGCACGAGGCCATACGACCGCTTGGGCATGGCGGCCACGGGGGTCGCCGGGCTGTTCGGGGTGTTGCGCGGCTTTGAGTTGAACACGCCGGGCCACAAGATCGAGCATGCGCTGCGCATGGGCATTCCGCGCAAGCCTGGCTGCAACATCATGCTCTCGCGTCAGATCGTCCTGCCGGCGATCGCGGGCGATCGGAGCGCTTCCAACGCAGGCTACAACACGGGGAACATCCCCTACGGCGGCCTGATGGCGATCCCGCGCACCATCAACGTCGCCGCCCTCGGGCTCAGCGAGACCGGTACACGTCTCGCCCGCGCCGTGCAGCAGTACGGCATCTATGTCGGCGACGGCGGCGGCTGCGCGGCTCCAGGTCTGGAGGCCGACCAGTCCGTGACCCTTGCCAACCGGCGCAGCCTGCGCGCCGACATTCTGAAATTCTATCCGCTCATGCGTTTGGTTCTGAACAACGACGTCTTGGGCAGCCCCACCGCCGGCGGCGGGACGCCGATCGGCGACAACTGCGCATTCGACGCCGGCTAGCACGGCCGGCCGAGATCGGCCGGCAGGGTCGACCGTGAGGGTCGATCCGGCCGGCCCATTCTCATCTGGAACAAAGCACCCCGCCTCGCGTCAGTCGCATAGGCTGTCGGCTGCTGACGGCCTCTAGCGATCGGCATCGCTGCAATCAGGCGAAGTCGTAGTCGGACGATTGCGAGGTCACCAGCGGTACAGACAAGTCTGCACCGAATACATAGGTCTTGGGCTGCGCACCGACTATGCTCGGGCGATCTTGCAGCACTTTGGCCTATTACGCCTGGAAGTCGGCTGCGTTATCGCCGATGATCTAGCGTCGTCCCAGCATTCATTGTCGCTCCGGCAGGGAGCGCGGACTGGGAGCCATGAACATGACGTCACGAGATCGGTGCCGGCAGACGGGGTCGGTGGCGGTGGTGCTGATAGCCGCCGCGAGCCAGATGATCGGCAATCCCGCCTATGCGGCATGCTCGACCCCAAAAGGCGATCTGTTCCTCAATCCGTTTAATCGCAGCAGCGCCCATCACCGGCCGATCGGAACCGGCGCGCAGTATGCGTCGGCCACGCACGCGGCCACGAGGGACTGGCTCAAGGCAAGCAAATTCAACGTCAATACCGGTGGCGCCTGGGGCACGACCATCGTCGCCACCACGGGCAGCGACCCGACGCGATCCATCGGCGCCCGGGCGCGCTGCGACAATGTCGCCGGCCTGCCCGTGACCCTTAGATTTCCTCGCGCCGGCCTGATCACGGCAGTCGAGAACAACGGCAGCGGCTGCCCCGACGGCGACGTGGTGCTCTTCGACCGCACGGTGAACAAGCCGCACCACCTGCGGCAGTACAACTGGAATGGCGGGCGGCCGACCGCCGGCCAGTACCGCAGCTTCGACGCGCGTGGCCGCGGCCACGGAACAAGGCCCAGCGAGAGGCTGGGCATGGCCGCCACCGGCGTGGCCGGCCTATTCGGCGTGCTGCGCGGCTTCGAGATCAATCAGCCCGGCCACAAGATCGAGCACGCGTTGCGGATGGGCCTTCCGCGCAAGCCGGGCTGCCGGATCATGCTGTCGCGCGACGTCGTCCTGCCGGCGACCAGCGGCGACCGCAACCGGACCAACTCCGGCTACAACACCGGCCATATTCCCTATGGCGGGTTGTTGGCCTTGCCTGCCAGCGTCAACATCGGCAGCCTGGGTCTGAGCGAGCCCGGGCGCCGTCTGGCCGAAGCCATCCGCAACTACGGCATCTATGTCGGCGATGGCGGTGGCTGCAGCGCCGGGGCGCTGGAGGCCGATCAGACCGTGAGCGCCACGGTACGGCGGCAACTGGTCAACGACATCCCCAAGATCTACCGGCACATGCGCCTGGTCTTGAACAACAACGTCCTGGGCAGTGCGGTGGCCGGCGGCGGTGCCTCGCTCGGCGAGAACTGCGCGTTCGACTCCTGAGGTTCCACTCGTGGGAGCGGAGAGCCTGCCGAGGGCTCTCCGCCCTGACCCGTCAGGGCAGCGCCGGCGCGCTCCGCGGACCGTCGTAGCGCGCCTTCAGCCGGCCCAGCATGGCTGTCACCAGGGCACCGTTGGTGCCCTTGATGTCCCGAAGTTCGGCTTTGTCGGTCACGATGTTGTAGAGCGACAGGGCCGTGAAGCTGCTGCCGCTCCTGCGCGCGACGAGCTTCAGATCGCCTTCATAGTAGGCGAAGGTAGGGGGTATCGTGACTTTCTTCGATGCTTTGCGCGCTTCCGCAATCAGATGGTCGCGTACCGGATCGGCATCAGTTTGGGTTCCCATCCAGACCGGCAGCATGTTGAAGCTGTCCTTCGCCTGTGTGGCGCCGATGCTCGCGCCAGCGAGGGTCCCAAGAGTTGCTGCTAGGTCGTGCACGCCGATGAGTTGGTCGCGGACGGTGCCTCGAGGAACGTGGAAGTTCGTGCCGTCGCCCCAGCGGACGATAAAGGGCACGCGATGGCCGCCCTCCTGTACGAGACCCTTGTAACCGCTGAAATCCGGTCCCGAAGCGTCATGACCACAGCTGTCGGGGCCGCCGCCATTGTCGCTGGTGAACACGATCAGCGTGTTCGCGAGCAGGCCATCGGTCCTCAACTTCGCGATCAGCGTGCCGACGGCGACATCCAACTCGACGACCATGTCCTGACGCGCGCAGAGGCGACTTACGCCACGAACAGGCTGGCCGTAGAAGGTTTCCGGCGGCGTGTAGGGATAGTGCACGGATTGCGAGGCATAATAGAGGAAAAACGGCTTCGTCGACCCATACGTCGCCTTGTGCCGATCAATGAACGAGAACGCCCGTGCCATCAGATCCGGGCCGAC
The DNA here is from genome assembly GCA_963769465.1 of uncultured Alphaproteobacteria bacterium. Lineage (GTDB taxonomy): Bacteria > Pseudomonadota > Alphaproteobacteria > Geminicoccales > Geminicoccaceae > Benzoatithermus. Next base: position 134,001 of record CAVYMA010000028.1, on the reverse strand, counting down.
CTTCGACGAATCGTAGTATGGCATGCCGCGTCCCGTGTTCGGGATCACGGAATTCCCGTACCGTCCCGAGATCCAGGTCCGCAACAGAGCGGGATCGCCGTACAGGTCGTCGTTCTCGAAGTAGGCGTAGGGCGCGTCCTGAATTCCCTCGAGCAGAGGGAAGCTGTATCCGAAGCCGTGTGCATGGGGGCCGTTGCCAAACGGCCTGGAAAAGTCAACGAGGCTTTCGCTGCGGGTAATCGTGTTGGAGCCACGGGCGAAGAAATCGCCACCCATGTGAAGCTTGCCGATGAATGCCGAATTGTAAGATCTTGAGCTCAGAATATCGCCGATTGTCTTTTGGCCAGGCAAGATCTGCGACGCTTCCTGGAAATTCCAGGTACCCCAGGGTCGTCTTCCACGCCACTGATAGTTGCCGGTCAAGGCGCTGTAGCGCGTCGGCGCGCATACAGCGGCAGCCGTATGCGCATTGGTGAACCGCATCCCATCCCTGGCCAACTGGTTCAGATTGGGCGTTGGCACACGTGAAACCGGATTGTTGGCCTGGACGTCACCCCAGCCGACGTCGTCGCCCAGTATCACCACGATGTTCGGGGGCGCGGCATAGGCCGCTGATGTCATTGAAATCATGAGCCAGGCAAAACTGGCCAACACAAACGCTGGAACCTTGCTGATCATGGCGCGCCATCGGATCAACCAGATCGAACGGAAGTTTCCCCTGGCAAAAATTTCCATGAACGGCCCTCGAAACGGTCGGTTTCCCTAGCCAACTTTGAGTAGCAGGAAATCCGCCCCGCCGCCAGTCCCCGCGGTCATCGACGATGGGCACATATTTTCCCAGCGGCCGACTATGAGCATCGGTCACCGATGCCGGCGCATTGCCCGCTCTACGCTAAACCTCCAGCACCACCAGCAGGTCCTTGGCGTCGATCGGGCTGGCGGCGTGGACCAGGATCTCCTTCACGGTCCCGTCGCGCGGGGCGTGGAGGGCCGTCTCCATCTTCATGGCCTCGATGGTCAGCAGCACGTCGCCGGCCTTGACCGGCTGCCCGACCCGGACGGAGATGGTCGAGACCGAGCCCGGCATCGGTGCCGCGACGTGGCTGTCGTTGCCCTCCTCCGCCTTGCGGCGGGCAGGGAGCTTGGCGACCGCGGTGCGGTTGGGGACGCGCGCGATGCGCGGCTGGCCGTTGAGTTCGAAGAAGACGCGGACCTGGCCCTCCTCGTCGGTCTCGCCCACCGCCTGCAGCCGCAGCACCATGCTCTTGCCGCGCTCGAGCTCGACCGTGATCTCGTCGCCGACGGCCATGCCGTAGAAGTAGATCAGGGTCGGCAGGACCGAGACCGGCCCGTACTTGCGGGACGCCGCGGCGAAGTCGGCGAAGACCTTGGGGTACATGAGGTAGGAGGCGAGCTCGTTGTCCTCGAGCGCGCTGCCGCAGCGCTTCTCGGCCTCGGCCGCTTCCGCCTTCAGGTCGGCGGGCGCCAACAGCGAACCCGGACGGACGGTGATCGGCACCTCGCCCTTGAGCGCCTTCTTCTGCAGGCCGGCTGGCCAGCCGCCGGGGGGCTGGCCGAGATCGCCGTGCAGCATCTCGACCACCGAGCCCGGGAAGGCGATCTCGCGGGTCGGGTCGGCCACCTCGGCCGGGGTCAGGCCCTGGGCCACCATCAGCAGCGCCATGTCGCCGACGACCTTCGAGGACGGCGTCACCTTGACGATGTCGCCGAACATGTCGTTGGCCGCCCGGTAGGCGCGGGCGACATCGTGCCAGCGGGTCTCCAGGCCGAGTGCCCTCGCCTGCTCCTTGAGGTTGGTGAACTGGCCGCCCGGCATCTCGTGGAGATAGACCTCCGAGGCGCCGGCGCGCAGGTCGCTCTCGAAGGCGGCATATTGGGCGCGCACCGCCTCCCAGTAGAAGCTGAGCTGGCGGATGGCCTCGGGATCCAGCCCGGTGTCGCGCTCGGTATGGCGCAGGGCCTCGACGATCGAGCCCAGGCAGGGCTGCGAGGTCAGGCCCGACATGGCGTCCATCGCGGCGTCGACCGCGTCCACGCCGGCCTCCACCGCCGCCAGCACGCTGGCTCCGGCGATGCCCGAGGTGTCGTGGGTGTGGAAATGGATCGGCAGGCCGACCTCCTCCTTGAGCGCCTTGATCAGGGCGCGTGCGGCGGCGGGCTTGAGCAGGCCGGCCATGTCCTTCACGCCGAGGATGTGGCAGCCGGCGGCTTCCAGCTCCTTGGCCAGCCCGACATAGTAGTTGAGCGAGTACTTGGCGCGGTCCGGGTCGAGGATGTCGCCGGTGTAGCAGATCGCACCCTCGGCGAGCCTGCCGGCCTCGCCCACGGCGTCGATCGACACCCGCATGTTCTCGACCCAGTTGAGGCAGTCGAAGATGCGGAACAGGTCCATGCCGGCATCGGCCGCCCGCTGGACGAAGTAGCGGACCACATTGTCGGGGTAGTTGGTGTAGCCGACCCCGTTCGCACCGCGCAGCAGCATCTGCAGGAGCAGGTTGGGCACGCGCTCGCGCACCAGCGCCAGCCGCTCCCACGGGTCCTCGGTGAGAAAGCGCATGGCGACGTCGAAGGTGGCGCCACCCCAGCATTCGAGCGACAGCAGCTGCGGCAGGCCGCGGGCATAGGCGTCGGCGCAGGCGACCAGGTCGTAGGTGCGCATGCGCGTCGCCAGCAGGGACTGCGGCGCGTCGCGCATGGTGGTGTCGGTGACCAGCACCCGGTTCTGCTCGCGCATCCACGCGGCGAAGGCCTGCGGGCCGAGCCGGTCGAGCATCGGCTTGGTGCCGTGCCCTGCATCGAGCGCGGCAGCGAAATGCGGCGGCTCGGGCGTGCGCGCGTCGGGGCGCGGGCGGGCACGGCCCGTGACCTCGGGATGGCCGTTGACGGTGACGTCGCCGATGTAGGTCAGGAGCTTGGTCGCACGGTCGCGCCGCTTGCCGAGCTGGAACAGCTCGGGCGTCTCGTCGATGAACCGGGTCGTGTACTCGCCGGCCAGGAAGCGCGGATGCTCGAGCAGCGCCTCGAGGAAGGCGAGGTTGGTGGCCACACCGCGGATCCGGTACTCGCGCAGCGCACGGTCCATCCGGGAGATCGCCTCCTCCGGCGAGGGCGCCCAGGCGGTGACCTTCTCCAGCATCGGATCGTAGTAGCGGGTGACCACGGCACCCGAATAGGCGGTGCCGCCGTCGACCCGGATGCCGAAGCCGAAGGCGCCGCGATAGGCGGTGATCCGGCCATAGTCCGGGATGAAGTTGTTCTCCGGGTTCTCGGTGGTGATCCGGCACTGCAGCGCGTGGCCGTTCAGCCGCATCGCATGCTGGGACGGGATGCCGGTCTCGGCCACCGCGCCGATGCGGCCGCCCTCGGCGATCCTGATCTGCGCCTTCACGATGTCGAGCCCGGTCACGACCTCGGTGACGGTGTGCTCGACCTGGATGCGCGGGTTGACCTCGATGAAGTAGAAGGAGCCGGTGTCGGCATCCATCAGGAACTCGACGGTGCCGGCGCCGCAATAGTGGGTCGCACGGCCGATCTTCAGCGCCGCCTCGCACAGGGCGGCACGGCGCTCCTCGTCGAGATAGGGTGCGGGCGCGCGCTCGATCACCTTCTGATGCCGGCGCTGGATGGTGCAGTCGCGCTCGAACAGGTGGACGAGATTGCCGTGGGTGTCGCCCAGGAGCTGGACCTCGACGTGCCGCGCCCGCTTGACCAGCTTCTCGAGATAGACCTCGTCCTTGCCGAACGCGGCCTTGGCTTCGCGCCGGGCGGCATGGACCGCGTCGAGCAGCTGCTCCTCGCGCTCGATCGGCCGCATGCCACGCCCGCCGCCGCCCCAGGACGCCTTGAGCATGACCGGGTAGCCCACCTCGGCCGCGAGCCGGCGGATGGTGGCCGGATCGTCGGGCAAAGGCTCGGTCGCCGGCATGACCGGGGCGCCGACCGAGACGGCGAGGTTGCGCGCGGCCACCTTGTTGCCGAGCGTGCGCATGGTCTCGGGCGTCGGGCCGATGAAGATGATGCCGTGGGCGGCGCAGGCCTCGGCGAATTCCGGGCTCTCCGAGAGGAAGCCGTAGCCGGGGTGGATCGCGTCGATCTGGTGGTCGACGGCGACGCGGATCACCTCGTCGATGTCGAGATAGGCCTCGAGGGGACCCTTGCCCTTGCCGATCCGGTACGCCTCGTCGGCCTTGAACCGGTGGAGGGAGAGCTTGTCCTCCTCGGCGTAGATCGCGACGGTCTGGATGCCGAGCTCGGTCGCGGCCCGGAACACCCGGATCGCGATCTCGGAGCGGTTGGCGACGAGCAGGCGGCGGATGCGGTGCGGCGTGACGGTCATCGGGCCTCGAACGCGGAAGTGGAAGAATGCCCCGCCGCCGGTCCCGAGGGCGGAGGCGGAGGCGCGTTGCCGGCCCGGCCTTGTCGGCCGAACTGACTACAGCGCGGCCGGGAAGTCCAGCCGCCGCATCGTGTCACGTTTGGCCGGCGTGAAATATCGCCTGATCGGGCGGTGTCGGCCCACCCGGCAGGCGGGCAGGCAGCCACGCACTCCGACGTGACCGGCTCTTTCAGCCGCCCAGGAACTTCAGCACCGCGGCATTGAACTCCGCGGGATTCTGCAGCATCGCGAAATGGCTGACGCCGGGCAGGATCAGGAGCTGCGCGCCCGGCACCTCCTTGGCCAGCTCCTCGGTATGGTCGCGCCGGATCGCCTCGTCGTGCTCGCCGTCGGCGATCATCACCGGCGTGCGGATGCGTGCCAGCTCGGCCGCGGTCCAATTGGGCTGCGTGGCCCACATGGCCCCGATCTGGTTGAGGAAGGCGTCGTATTCGTCCGGGGTCGGCGAGTTCTTCCGGTACTCCTCGCCGGCGCGCTCGATGAAGGCGGCGAAGGTCGGGTTCTTGTCGATGTCGGGCTTGAGGCCGGCCGTGGTCGAGTTGGCGGCGAAGGCGAACACGCGGCCGATCCGGTCGGGGTAGTTCATGGCGAGGTCCAGGCCGATGATCGCCCCGTCGCTCCAGCCGACGATGTCGGCCTTGGCGATCTTCAGATAGTCCATGAGCCCGACCACGTCCTTGGCCATCAGGTCGTAGCCGTAGGGCTGGGCGTCGCGCGTGCTGCGGCCGTGGCCGCGGCTGTCCATGACGATCACCCGGTAGTGCGGCGCCAGCGCTGGGATCAGGTTGCCCCAGTAGTCCGAGTTGGCGAGCCCGCCATGGAGCAGGATCACCGGCTGCCCGGCGCCGTACTCCGCATAGTAGAGCTGCACGTCGTCGACCGGGGCCTTGCCTTCGACCGTGGCTGCCGGCCGGGTCGGCGTCGGCGGGAGGGTCTGCCACGGCTCCTCGGCAAAGGCCGCGGTGACCGGCCAGGCCAGCGACAGGACGAGCAGCAACAGCGCGAGCGGACGGTGGAGTCTCGACATGGCGTGTTCCCGATGCGCAGGACTTGGCACGAACACACGCTCCCGCCACCCGACTGTCAATCGGCGATGACGCTGCGTCGCAGGCGGCGGAGATCGGCATCGGCACCATGTCCAGCGTGCTATAGGCGCGCTCGGGAGCTGATCGATGCGTCGCTGGGTGCGTCCCATTCTTTTCCTGGCGCTGGCCGGCCTGGCCGGGCTGGGCTGGTATGCGTGGCAGGCCCGGCCGTTGGCGGTGCAGGTCGTGGCGGCCGCGCGCGGTCCGGCGGTCGAGGCGGTCTACGCCACCGGCACCGTGGAGCCCGTGCGCTGGGCCGCGGTGGGCCCGGCGGTGAAGGCGCGCCTGCGCGAGGTGCTGGTCGACGACGGCGACCGCGTGACCGCCGGGCAGCTGCTGGCGCATCTCGACGACACGGTGGCGGCCGTGCTGGTGGCCGAGGCCGAGGCCCGGGCGGTCTATGCCCTGACCGAGGCCCAGCGGCTGGAGCGCCTGGCGGCACGCGCCAACGCCTCGCGCAGCGAGGTCGAGCGCTCGGCGAGCGAGGCGCGGGCCCTGGAGGCGGTGGCCGAGGCCACGCGCCGCAAGCTCGACGACTACGAGCTGCGCGCGCCGATCGACGGCGTCGTGCTGCGGCGCGACGGCGAGCCCGGCGAGATGGTCGACACCGCCGACACGGTGTTCTGGATCGGCGATCGCAAGCCGCTGCGCATCACGGCCGACGTCGACGAGGAGGACGTGCCGCGGGTCCGGCCGGGGCAGAAGGTGCTGCTGCGCGCCGACGCCTATCCCGACCGCGTCCTCGAAGGCGAGCTGACCGCGATCACGCCCAAGGGCGACCCGGTCCAGAAGACCTACCGGGTGCGGATCGCGCTGCCGGACGAGGCGCCGCTGCTGATCGGGATGACGGTCGAGGCCAACATCGTCGTGCGCGAGACCGACGACGCGCTGCTGGTGCCGACGGGCGCCCTGCGCGACGGCCACCTGTTCGTCATGGCGGGCGACCGGGCCGAGCGGCGCGCGGTCGATGTCGGCGTGCAGGGTCCCGGGCTCGCGGAGATCCGGGCGAAGCTGGCCGCCGGCGAGATGGTGATCGTCGACCCGCCCGCCGGTCTGGAGAGCGGGCGGCGGGTGCGTGTCGACCAGGGCGGGCTGCAGTCGGCGGTGACGCCGGCGGTGGCAGCCCCGGACCGGTGAGCGGCGGCGTTGGCCCTGCCCCTCCTGCTCGACATCGCGCTGGGCCATCTGCGCAAGCGCAAGCGGCAGACCGTGGTCTCGATCCTGGGCGTGGCCCTGGGCATGGGCTTCTTCGTCGCCGTCAACGCGCTGATGCGCGGCTTCCAGCAGTATTTCGTGGCCCAGGTCATCGACGTCTCGCCGCACATCGTGGTCAAGGACGAGTTCCGCCTGCCTTCGCCGCAGCCGGCGCAGGCCGCCTATGCGGGCGGTGCCGTCGCGGTCAGCGGCGTCAAGCCCAGGGCCGAGCCGCGCGGCATCCGCAACGCGCGCGCCCGCGTGGCGGAGATCGAGGCCATGCCGGGCGCGGCGGTGGCACCGACCCTGCAGGGCCAGGCCATCCTGCGCTACGGCACGCGCGACGTGCCGATCGCACTCTACGGCATCGAGCCCGAGCGGGAGCGCCGCGTCACCAACATCGAGGCGGACCTGACCGCCGGTACCCTGGACGACCTGCGCTCGACCGCCAACGCGCTGATCGTCGGCGTCGGCGTGGCCGACAAGCTGGGGGCGAAGCTCGACGATACGGTGACCGTGGTGGCGCCCACCGGGCTGACCCGGTCGATGAAGATCACCGGCCTGCTGCGCAGCGGGCTGAGCTCGGTCGACAACAGCCAGGGCTATGCCCTGCTCAAGACCGTGCAGGCCATCGAGGGCCGGACCAACATCGTCAACCAGATCCGCATCCGCCTCGCCGACGTGACCCAGGCCGAGCCCCTGGCGCGGCGGATCGAGAGCCGCGTGGGCTACCGGACCGAGAGCTGGGAGGAGAGCAACCGCAACGTGCTGGGCCTGTTCGTGATCCAGAACGCGATCATGTACTCGGTGGTCGGCGCCATCCTGCTGGTGGCGGCGTTCGGCATCTACAACATCATCTCGACCGTCGTGTACGAGAAGACCCGCGACATCGCGATCCTCAAGTCGCTCGGCTTCGCACGGTCCGACATCCAGGCGATCTTCGTGGCCGAGGGGGTCATCGTCGGCATCCTGGGTGCCATCGCCGGTGCCGTGGTCGGCTGGGGCATGGTCGAGCTGATGGGCCAGATCCGCTTTTCCAACGTCGGCGGCATGATGTCGGGCCGCAACGGCTTCATCCTCGCCCGCGAGCTCTGGCCCTACCTCGCCGGTGCCGTGTTCGCGCTGGTGGCCTCCACCGTCGCCGCCGTGATCCCCGCCCGCCGCGCCGCCCGCCTCAACCCGGTCGACATCATCCGCGGCGCGGCATGAGCCCCGTCCTGGAAGCACGGCGGGTCACCCGCACCCTGCCGGGACCGCCGCCCGTGACCATCGTCGACGATGCCAGCATGGCGGTGGGTCCGGGCGAGTTCGTGGCGGTGACCGGCCCGTCGGGCTCGGGCAAGTCGTCGCTGCTCTATCTTTTGGGTCTGCTCGACCGGCCGACCGCCGGCACGGTCCTGATCGACGGGCGGGAGACCCAGGGGCTCGACGGGGCGGCGCTCGACCGGCTCCGGCTCGAGCGGCTGGGCTTCGTGTTCCAGTTCCACTTCCTGCTGCCCGAGTTCACGGCACGCGAGAACGTGCTGATCCCGATCCGGCGGCTGCGCCGGCTCGACGACCAACAGGGGCGGGCCCGTGCCGACGCACTGCTGGCCGATCTCGGTCTCGCCGACGCCGCGGCCAAGTATCCCGAGCAGCTGTCCGGCGGCATGCGGCAGCGGGCGGCGATCGCGCGCGCGCTGGCCAACGACCCGGCCATCCTGCTGGCCGACGAGCCCACCGGCAACCTGGACACCGCGAACGCGCGCACCGTGTTCGACATCTTCGCGCGGCTGACCGAGACGCAGGGCCGGACCGTCATCGTCGTCACCCACGACCCCGACCTGGCCGCCCGGGCGCGGCGCCGGGTGCACCTGGTCGACGGGCGGATCGTCAGCGATCGGGCAACAGGGTCCTGAGCGCCTGCAGCGTCTCCTCCGGGGCCTCGGCCATCATCATGTGGCCGGCGCCGGGGACCGTCACCGTCCGGGCGCCGGGGATGGCGGCGGCGAGGGCCCGGCCGGCCTTGGGCGGCGTCATGCGGTCCACGGCCCCGATCACCACCAGGGCCGGGCAGCGCACCTGGGCCGCGTGGTCGGCGCCGGCGGCGTAGGCGTTGCAGGCGGCGAGGTCGGTGGCGAGGGACGCCGGATCGCCCCGCCGGAGCAGGGCCCGGGCGGTACCCTGCAGCCAGCCGCCGGGCTGGGGGTTGCCGCCGACCTGGCCGCGCGGGCCGAACGCCCAGTCGCACATCAGCTCGACCGCCTTCGGGTCGTGCGCCGCGGCCAGGGTCAGGAGGGCCGGATGGACCGGCATCCGGGCGGCGGCACCCAGGAGGCACAAGCTCGCCACCCGCTCCGGATGGCGGGCGGCGGCGGCCAGGGCGGCCAGGGCACCCATGGAATGGCCGACCAGGTGCAGCGCCGGCGCTCCGGGCATCGGCTGCGACCAGCCCGTCGGCGATGGCCTCGATCGTGGCCGCCGGCGGCAGGGACCGGGAGCGGCCATGGCCGGGCAGGTCGATCGCCAGCGCGTTCCAGCCGTGGAAGGCGAGGTGCCGGCCCTGCAGGGCCCAGACGGTATGGTCCATGCCCGCACCGTGGACGAGGAGCACCGTGGGCGCCTCGGCGCGGATCGGTCGGCCGTAGGTGGAGAGGTGGACGGCCATGGCTCAGGCCTGCTGCGCCGCGCGCAGCGCCCGGTCGAGATCGGCCGTGATGTCGCCGGGATCCTCCAGCCCGACCGAGAGCCGGATCATGTCGTCGCGCAGGCCCACCGCCGCCAGCTGCTCCGGCCCCAGCTGGACATGGGTGGTCGAGGCCGGGTGGATCACCAGGGTCTTGGCGTCGCCGACATTGGCGAGGTGCGAGGCCAGCCGGCAGCCCTCGATGAAGCGGGCGCCGGCGGCGCGGCCGCCCTTGACCCCGAAGCTGACGATCGAGCCGGCGCCCTTGGGCAGGAGGCGGGCCGCCAGCGCGTGGTCGGGGTGCTCGGCCAGGGCGGGATGGACCAGCCAGGCCACGCCCGGGTGGCCGCGGAGGAAGTCGAGCACGGTCCTGGTGTTGGCCATGTGGCGCGCCATGCGCAGGGGCAGGGTCTCGATGCCGAGCAGCAGGTAGAAGGCGTTCTGCGGGCTGAGGCAGGCGCCGAAGTCGCGCAGGCCCTCGGTGCGGGCGCGCATGGCGAAGGCCTGGGGGCCGAAGCTCTCGGCGTAGGCGAGGCCGGCATAGCCGGGATAGGGCTCGCTCAGGGTCGGGAACCGGCCGGACGCCTCCCAGTCGAACCGGCCGCCGTCGACGACGATGCCGCCGATGGCGACGCCGTGGCCGCCCAGCCACTTGGTCAGCGAGTGCACGACGATGTCCGCCCCGTGGTCGAACGGCCGGCACAAGGCGGGGGTGAGGAAGGTGGCGTCGACCAGGAGCGGCAGGCCGTGGCCGTGCGCGACCTCGGCCACGGCCGGCAGGTCGAGGACCTCGAGGCCCGGATTGCCCACGATCTCGGCCAGCACCAGCCGCGTCTCGGGCCGGATCGCGGCGGCGAAGGCGGCTGGATCGCGCGGGTCGACGAAGGTCGTCTCGATGCCGAAGCGGGGCAGGGTGAGGCGCAGCAGGTTGACGCGTGCCGCCATAGAGGTTGCGCGCGGCCACGATGTGCGCCCCGGCCCCCATCAGCGTGGCGATCGCCAGGTGCATGGCGGCCTGCCCGCTGGCGGTGGCCACGGCCGCGACCCCGCCCTCCAGGGCCGCCACCCGCTCCTCGAGCACGGCCACGGTCGGGTTGGAGATCCGGCTGTAGATGTGCCCGGCCCGCTCCAGGTTGAACAGGCCCGCGGCATGGTCGGTGTCGGGGAACACGTAGGAGGTGGTCTGGTAGATCGGGACCGCCCGCGATCCCGGTCACCGGATCGGGCACCTGCCCGGCATGCAGCGCCAGGGTGTCGGGATCGAGGAATCTCTGGGTCCATCGGCCGGCCCGCCCGAGTTTACCGCGCGACTACACGCGCTCGCCGCGCCGGCGTCCAGCCGAAACAAAAAATGCGCGGAGAGGGTTGGCAGGCACCCTCTCCGCGCCACGGTCCCCACGTCGGCTGCGTTCCCCGACCGCCATGGGGGCATTGAGCCATCGAGCTGCCCGGGCGGCGGATGGTGGTGGCACCGGCCGGAGCAGGATCAATGCGAGCGGGAGAGTGCACCGCCGTCGGGGGTGCCCGCATTGATCTAGATCAATTAAGCGCCGGCCTCGTTCACCGGATCGAGCAGGGCGCGCTCGATGCGGGCGAGAATGGCGCGGCGCTCGGCCTCGCTCATGGCGAGCTCGCGGCCGATCATGGCGAACAGCGCGATCGCGACGCGGAGCGCGCCCAGCAGCGCGGTCTCCCGGGCAGTGCGGTAGAGGTCCATCGCTCGTACTCCGAGGGGGGTGGGGTCAGCGGACGCCGTCGAGGAACAGCTCGCCGGTGGTGGCGTCGATCTTGCGGATGAGGAGGCGACGCGTCTCCCAGGGCGCCAGCTCGTACTGGTTGTGCAACTGGCCGTCGCCGCGGTTGTACTGGGTGACACCGGGCGTGGTGGCGGACAGGCGGAACTGCATGGGAGCCGTGCCGGCAGTACCGGCGTCGGCGCGGATGAACACCTGGGCGTTGCCGACCCGGGCGACGGTCAGCTCGGCCACGTCCTCCCCGGTCTCGGCGGGCCACAGCCCGAACGGCACGGTGACGGTGATCGCCGTGCTGCCATGGTTGCAGCGATGGAACTCGCCCAGCTGGGCCGCGGTCACCGTGTAGCTGGCGTTGCGCTCGCGGTGGCGGCTGGCCCAGGTCGGGGTGAGGTCGGCGTCGGGGTAGATGCCCAGGAGGTAGACGTCGTTGGCCGAGGTGATCACGACCTCGACCATCTGGAACTGCTTGGCCACGGTCACCCGGTTGCCGGGCGAGCGCAGCACCGCTCCGCCGGAGACGGCGAAGCGCACGCCGCCGGCACCCTGGCGGATGACCCAGAAGCGGCGGGCACCCTGGCCCGCCGGCACGAGGCCGGCCGGGACGGTGACCGTGACCTCGCTGCCGTTGTTGACGCGGTGGATCTTGCCGAAGTCGGCGGCCGAGGCCGTGAACGAGACGTTGCGCTCACGCTCGGGCACCGCACCGCGGGTGACGGCCACCGGCACCGCCTCGCCGCTGTTGATGCGGGCATAGAGGCCGTTGCCCAGCCAATACTCGCCGGTGGCCGGCACCGCCGCCTGGCCGGTCGCGTACCAGACCAGGCCGTCGAGCGGGCGGATCGGCTGGGTCGTGCGCGGGCGCAGGTAGAGCGGGTCGTTGACCTGGACCCGCGCCAGCTCGCCGCGGGCGTCGCCCTCGCCATTGCCGAGCTCGAGGCGGACGTCGACCAAGGGCGTGGTGCCGTCGTCCGGATCGACGGCACCGTGGGCGACGGGGCGGGTGATCTTGGTGCTCTGCTTGCTCGAATGCTCGATCAGCAGACCGCGATAGGGCGTGCCCTGGCTGGGATGGCCGTCGGCATTGTCCTGGGCCGTGCCCTTCTGGTCGCTGGTGATCAGCAGCACGTCCTTGTCGCGCGAGCGCAGCTGGATCGAGGGCTGGCGGTACTGGTCGCAGACCCAGAAGCCCGGGGCCACGAGGTCGCCGTCCTGCGCGCGGCCGCCGTCGCCGGCGACGTTGCCCACGGGCAACGGCCCGAGATTGTCGCAGCCGAGGAAGCTCGTGCGGATCACCGAGCGGGTGAAGGTGCCGTTGCTGTCCCTGTAGGCGGCGCTGCCGGGGTAGTGGACGAAGCAGCCGACATAGCTGTTGTTGGCGCACGCACCGGCCGTGCCGCCCTGGCTCTCGCTGTACTCCTCGAACGAGACGTCGACGACCTCGACGTCGCAGAGCAGGCAGACGACGCGCGCGGCGTTCCAGAGCTTGATGCCGTTGGTGCCGGCAAGCGGGGTGATGCCGGTGCCGCCCTGGGGCGCGTTGACCTGGATGCGGCTGAGCAGGACGTTGTTGATCAGGCCGGTGCCGTTGCCCTTGAGCAGGACGGCCACGGTGTTGGCCGCACCGAGCTTGATCGAGATCTCCTGCAGGAGGCCGTCGCCGTAGTTGACCGACGGCGTGCTGGAGCCCAGCCGGATGCCGTTGGCGAGGAGCCGGTGGGACGTGCCGCCGCCATAGCCTGCCTGGATCTCGCGCAGCACGGTCTCGTTGGCGTCGAGCAGGTCGAGGCACCAGCCGTCGGGATCGGCCTGGCCCAGCGGTGCCGTGCCGCCGGCGAACAGCAGGTCGGTGGCCCGGAACTCGTGGCCGTGGGCGCGGATGCCGCCCTTGGCCATGCGGATGGTCATGCCGGCCACGGACGAGCGGTTCCAGTCGCCCGCGGCACCGCCGTCGACCTGGAAGGCACCGGCATTGCGGTTGAAGGTGAAGGCGCGCGGCCCCCTGGCGTCGATCACCGTGGCGTCGCGGCCGGCACCCTTGAGCCGGCGGCGCGGCTTGACCTGGATCTCGCTGTCCAGGCGGTAGGTGCCGGCCGGGACGTGGATCGGCAGCGTGCTGGTCCAGGGCGGCCTGGAACGCGGCGCTGTCGTCGGCGATGCCGTCGCCGACAGCGCCGAAGTCCTTGACCGACACGGTCTCGGCGAGCTTGCCCGCGATGGTGCGCCGGCTGCTGCCCGGCAGGGCCGGCTGGAACGGCAGGCTGGCGAGGCTGGCGCGCCGGGTCGCGTTGGTGCCGGCCTGGGAGAGGACCAGCTGGTCCTCGGGCACCAGGGCCGCCGCGGCGGGCAGCTGATGGATCTGCTTATTGGCCATGGGTGGGTTCCGCCAGGAGTTGCTCGCCCGCCTCGGTCGCGAGCAGATCGCCGGTCTCGGTCACCAGGAACGAGGCGGTTCCCGGTTGCGGCCGGCCGCGACCAGCCCGGCCTCGAGCCGGTCAGCCGCAGGGTGGTGCCGGTCAGGCGTACGGTCAGGCGCATGTCACACCCGGCCGATCACGTAGGCCTCGCACGGCTCGCCTTCGGCGATGAAGGCGATCCAGCGCTCGCCGTGGCGCAGCGGCACGTCGAGGTACTGGCCGGGGAACAGGACCGGGCTCAGGGCCGGGTCGGCGGTCACGCCGGCGTCGCCGACCTCGAAGCGGCACATGCCGGTCGCGACCAGGCTGACGATCTCGATGTCCGAGGGAATCGGCGCGGTGTGGCGGGTGGACGCCGCACCCACGGCCAGCTTCTGGGTGCCCCGGTAGTCGAAGCCCAGGACCGGGATCGGGTGCCCGTCATCGTCGAGAGGGAACATCACGGCCATGGCTCGGCTCCGTCGGCTACGATTCTGGTCGGCATCACGCCGCACATTCCCAAGCCTATAGCAAAATCAGCGATGTAAGGGAAGATATTCCTCTTTCTCGGCGCAGTTTCCTGTTCGCCTCACGGTGGCGACCTGCCATAAGGGGAGCGCCTCAGTCTGGGTCGAGCCGATGGATCCCGGCAGAAGATTGCTGATCTACAGCCACGACAGCTTCGGCCTGGGGCATCTGCGCCGCTGCCGGGTGATCGCGCATCATCTGGTCGAGCAGTTCAAGCAGCTCTCGGTGCTGATCCTGTCGGGCTCGCCGATCATCGGCAGCTTCGACTTCCGCTCGCGGGTCGACTTCGTCCGCGTGCCGGGCGTGATCAAGCTGCGCAACGGCGACTACACCTCGCTCAACCTGCACCTCGACATCGAGAAGACGCTGGAGATCCGGCGCTCGATCATCCACCACACCGCCGAGATCTTCGAGCCCGACCTGTTCCTGGTCGACAAGGAGCCCCTGGGCCTGCGCGGCGAGGTGCGCTCGACCCTGGAGATGCTGCGCGCCCGCGGCACGCGCTGCGTGCTGGGCCTGCGCGACGTCATGGACGAGCCGGCGAGCCTGGTCGACGAGTGGCAGCGCAAGATGGTGTTCCCGGCACTGGAGGAACTCTACGACGAGATCTGGGTCTACGGCCTGCCGCAGATCTTCGATCCCTTGCGCGAGATCCCGGGCATGGAGCCCTTCGCCGAGAAGATCCGCTTCACCGGCTACCTCAAGCGCTCCGTACCCGAGGCGTCCGGCTCGCAGCCCGTGCACCGGCTGCCCAGCGGACGACTTCATCCTGGTGACCACCGGGCGGCGGCGGCGACGGTGCCGAGCTGGTCGACTGGGTGATCCGCGCCTACGAGACCGATCCGCTGCTGCCGCATCGGGCCGTGCTGCTGCTGGGGCCGTTCATGCCGGTCGAGCAGCGCCTGGCCTTCCAGGCCCGGGTGGAGCGCGATCCCAGGCTGCAGGCGATCACCTTCGAGGCGCGGGTCGAGGCCTTCTTCCAGCAGGCGCGCGCCGTGGTCGCCATGGGCGGCTACAACACGTTCTGCGAGATCCTCTCGTTCGGCAAGCCGGCACTGCTCGTGCCGCGCACGACGCCGCGGCTGGAGCAGTATCTGCGCGCCGAGCGGGCCCAGGCGCTGGGGCTGGTGCGCATGCTGCCCGACGACGGCTACCGTGCGCGCCGGCCTGATGGCCGACGCGCTGCGCTCCCTGCCCGACATGCCGGTGCTGCCCGACGCGGTGCGGGCGCCGATGCTCCAGGGGCTGGAGCGGATCGCCAAGTTGGCCGGACCCTGGCTGGGCCCCGGCCGCGTCGGCGACGATCTGCGCCGCACGCGCTACGCCTGACGGTCTTGCCACCGCGCGTCGCCATCCTGGTCAAGGGCTACCCGCGCCTGTCGGAGACCTTCATCGCCCAGGAGATCCTGGCGCTGGAGCGGCGCGGGCTCGCGCTCGAGATCGTCTCGCTGCGCCATCCGACCGACGGCCGCAGCCACCCCCTGCACGCGGCGATCCGCGCGCCGGTCCGCTACCTGCCGGAATACCTCTACCAGGAGCCCTGGCGGGTCCTGCGCTCGCTGGCCCGCGTCATCGGACGGCGCGGCTTCTGGCGCCTGCTGCGGGTATGGCTGGGTGATCTGGTGCGCGACTTCACGGCCAACCGCGGTCGCCGTCTCGGCCAGGCCTGGGTGCTCGCGGCCGAGCTGCCGGCGACCATCGACTGGCTGCACGTGCACTATCTGCACACCCCGGCCTCGGTCGCCCGCTACGCCGCGATCCTGCGCGGCCTGCCGTTCAGCATCTCCGCGCACGCCAAGGACGTGTGGACCATCCCGGCCTGGGAGAAGCGGGAGAAGATCGCCGACGCGCGCTGGCTGGTGACCTGCAGCCGCATGAACCTCGACCATCTGCGCACGCTGGCGCCGGGAGCCGATCTCGAGCTGGTCTATCACGGCCTGGAGGCCGCGCGCTTTCCCGCCCCGGCCAGGGCGAGCACAGCCGATGGGCGGGATGCCGCCCAGCCCGTGGGCATCGTCTGCGTCGCCCGGGCGGTCGAGAAGAAGGGCCTGGACGTGCTGATCGAGGCGCTGGCCCTCCTGCCCGCCGACCTCGCACTGGCGCTTCGAGCATGTCGGCGGCGGCGCGCTCACGGCCGGCCTGATGGCGCGCGCCCGGGCGCTGGGGCTGGCGGAGCGCGTGGCCTGGCTCGGTGCGCGGCACGCAGGAGGAGGTGGTGGCGGCCCTGCGCCGGGCCGATCTGTTCTGCCTCGCGGCACGGGTGGCGGAGGACGGCGACCGCGACGGGCTGCCCAACGTGATCATGGAGGCGATGTCGCAGGAACTGCCGGTCGTGGCGACGAGCGTCGGCGCCATCGGCGAGGTGGTGGTCGAGGGCGGCACGGGGCACATCGTGGCGCCCGACGATCCGGCGGCGCTTGCCGCGGCCCTGGAGCAGCTCATCCGTGCACCGGCACAGCGGCAGGCGATGGGTCAGGCCGGGCGGCGCCGCATCCTGGAGCGGTTCGCGTTCGAGACCGGGATCGCCCGGATCGCGGCCCGGTTCGGCCTCGACGAGCGCCGCGAGGCCGCCTGATGCGGCTCGCCTTCTATGCGCCGCTCAAGCCGCCGAACCATCCCGTTCCGTCGGGCGACCGGCGGATGGCCCGCGCGCTTCATGGCGCTCTTGCGCGACCTCGGCCACGAGGTCGAGCTGGCGAGCAGCTTCCGCAGCTTCGACCGGACCGGCGACCCGGTCCGCCAGCCGCGCCTGGAGCGGCTCGGCCGCCGTCTGGCGGCACGCTACCTCCGCCGGCACGCGCGGCGGCCACCGGAGCTCTGGTTCACCTACCACCTGCACCACAAGGCCCCCGACTGGCTGGGGCCGGTCGTCAGCCGGGCCCTGGCGATCCCCTACGTCGTGGCCGAGGCCTCCCTCGCGGCCAAGCAGGCCCGGGGGCCCTGGGCCTCCGGCTACGCTGCCAGCAGGGCGGCGATCGCCGGTGCGGATCTGGTCCTGGCCATGACGCGGCACGACCTGCCCGGTCTGCGCACCGCGGTCGCGGACGAACGGCTGCGCCTGTTCCCGCCTTTCCTGGATGCGGCCCCGTTCCGGGCCCCGCCGCGCGACCCGTCCCAGGCGGTGCCGACCCTGCTCGCGGTCGCCATGATGCGCGCCGACGTGAAGGCCGAATCCTACCGCCTCCTGGCCGTCGCCCTGCAGGAGGTTGCCGACCTGCCGTGGCGGCTGGTGCTGGTCGGCGACGGCGAGGCGCGGCCCCGGGTCGAGGCCATGTTCGCGCCCCTGGGCGAGCGCGTCACGCTGACCGGCGCCGTGCCGCCGGCGCAGCTGCCGGCGATCTACGCCGCGGCCGACCTCTATGTCTGGCCCGCCTGCAACGAGGCCTACGGCATGGCGCCGCTGGAGGCGCAGGCCGCCGGCCTGCCGGTGGTGGCCGGGCGCGAGGGCGGGGTCGCCGACGTGGTGGCCGATGGTCGGACCGGGCTCCTCGTCGAGCCGCGTTCGCCCGCAGCCCTGGCCGCCGCGGTCCGGGCATTGCTGCTCGATCCCGGACGGCGCTGCGCCCTCGGCCGTGCGGCGCAGGCCCGCGTGCTGGAGCGGCACGATCTCGCGCCCGCCCGGGCGTGCCTGGCCGCGGCGCTGGCCGCCATCCGGATGCCGGCATGCGGGTCTGCCTGATCCGGCACGGCAGCACGAGCTGGAACGAGGCCGGCCGGATCCAGGGCCGGACCGACGTGCCGCTCAGCGAGCTGGGTGCGGCGCAGGTCCGCTCCTGGCGCGTGCCGCCGGGCTTCGTCGGCGCGGCCTGCCTCACCAGCCCGCTGGCGCGCGCCAGCGAGACGGCCCGGCTCCTCGGCCTGGCGCCCCAGTGTCGACCTGCGGCTGGCCGAGATGGACTGGGGCGGCTTCGAGGGCCGGACGCTGGCCGAACTGCGGGCCGACACCGGCGCGGCGATGCGCGAGCTGGAGGATGCCGGCCTCGACTTCCGCCCGCCCGGCGGGGAGAGCCCGCGCCTGGTCGCCGCGCGCCTGGCCGCGTGCCTGCGCGACGTCGCGGCGACCGGCCGCGACCACGTGCTGGTGACCCACAAGGGCGTGCTGCGCGCCTCCCTGGTCCTGGCGTTCGGCTGGGACATGCTGGGCAAGCCGCCGGTACGCTGCGCGCCGGGACGGGCGCTGGTGCACGAGCTCGACCAGGATGGCCGGCTGTCCTTCCTGTCCGCGCCGGACCTGGGGGCACCCTGGTGACGGTGCCGTGGCGCTGCCTGTTCTGGGTGCAGAGCCTCCTGGGCTCCGGCCACCTGCGTCGCGCGCTCCTCCTGGCCGAGGCGCTGGCCGCACGCGGCGCTGCCGTCACCCTGGTCAATGGCGGACCCGCCGGCCCGTGGTCGGCCCCGGCGGGCGTGGATCTCGTCCAGTTGCCGGCGGTGACCGCGCGCGGCGGCGACTTCGCCGATCTCGTCGACGCGGCCGGCCGTCCGTTCGACGAGCGCCTGCGCGCCGAACGCCAGCGCCTGCTGCTGGATCTGATGGCCACGCGGCCACATGCGGTCCTGACCGAGATGTTCCCCTTCGGCCGCCGGGCCTTTCGCGCCGAGCTTCTGGCCATGCTCGAGGCGGCAGCACGGCATCGTCCCCGCCCGGTCGTCTGCGCCAGCGTGCGCGACGTCCTGGTCAGCAAGCCCGATCCGGCCCGCTACCGCTGGATGGTCGACGCCTGCATCGCCCACTATGACCGGGTCCTCGTGCACGGCGACCCATCGCTGATGCCGTTCGCGGCCTCCTTCCCGCTGGCTGCCGAGCTGGGCGATCGCGTCGTCCATACCGGCTTCGTTCATCCCGGGGCCCTGGCGGAGCTCATCGGCGAGGCGCCGGCGGTGCTCGTCAGCGCCGGCGGCGGTGCCGTCGGCGAGCGTCTGCTCCGGGCGGCGCTGAGCGCGCGGCCGCGCTCGCGCTACGCCGCGGCATCCTGGCTCCTGGTCGGCGGCCACAACCTGCCCGCCGACACCTTGGCCGCACTCGCCCGCGACCTCGCCCCCGGCTGCGCGATCGAGCGCTACCGGCCCGATCTCGCCGCCCTGATCGGCCGCTGTCACGTGTCGGTGTCGCAGGCGGGCTACAACACGGTGGTCGAGGGGCTGGCGGCCGGCGCGCGGATGGTGCTGGTGCCGTTCGCGGCCGGTGACGAGGACGAGCAGGAGCAGCGCACCGCGCGCCTGGTGGGTCTCGGCGTAGCCGAGCGGGTCGGCGAGGCCGAGGTCGACGGGCCCGCCCTGGCGGCCGCGATCGATCGTGCGGGCGCCCGGCCGCGGCCTGATCCGACGCGCTGGTCGTTCGCCGGCGCCGAGAAGGGTGCGGCCCTCGTCGCCGCCCTGGTGCGGGAGCGGTTCGGTGACGCCTGAGGACGAGTTGTCGGCGGCGATCGCGGCGGCCCCAACGCCGGTGCGGATCTGGTGGCGGGACGACGATGCCGGTGCCGACGATCCAGCACTTCTGCCGCTCCTGCGGCTGGCCGGCGATCGGGCGGTCCCGGTGGCACTCGCCGTGGTCCCCGACTGGCTGGAGGAGCCCTGCCGCGCGCGCATCGTCGAGACGGCGGAGGTCACCGTGCTGCAGCACGGCATCGCCCATGCCGACCACGCGGCACCGCCGGCAAAGAAGATCGAGCTGGGCGGCCAGGCGGACCGCGAGCTGCTGCGCGCCGGGCTGGCCCGCGGGCGCGAGCGGCTGGCCCGCGCGTTCGGCGGCCGCTTCGTGCCCGTGCTCGTGCCGCCCTGGAACCGGATCGCCCCGGACCTGCTGCCCGGGCTCGTGGAAGCCGGCTTCGTCGGGCTGTCCACCTACGGCCCGCGGCCGCGGGCGGCGACGGGCCCCCACCGGGTGAACACCCATCTCGATCTCGTCGCCTGGCGCGAGGGCGGGCGCCATCTCGACCACGAGGAGGCCGTGCTGCGACTGGCGGCACTGGTCCGCGCGCACGGCGATGAGCCCATCGGTATCCTGAGCCACCACAAAGTGATGGACGCCGCGGCGTTCTCCACGCTCGACCGTCTGCTGGCGCTGGTCCAGGATCAGCCGCGCGCCACGCTCGCGGCAGCGGGGGCACTGTTCGGAGAGGGCCGATGAGCGAGCCGCTGCTGGCGATCCGGGATCTGCGCGTCACCTTCGCCGCGGACGAGGGCGAGGTGCAGGCCGTGGCTGGGGTGTCGCTCGACATTCCACCCAACCGCACCGTGGCGGTCGTGGGCGAGAGCGGCTCGGGCAAGACCGTGATCTCCCAGGCCGTCCTCGGCATCCTGCCGGCCAATGCGCGCATCACCGGCGGCTCGATCTGGTTCAACGATCCGCAGCGGCGCAACGGGCCTCTGGACCTCGCCGCCTTCGCCCAGAACAGCGCGGAGCGCCGGGCCATCCGCGGCGGACGGATCTCGATCATCTTCCAGGAGCCGATGAGCTCGCTGTCGCCCCTGCACACGATCGGCGACCAGATCGGCGAGGCGCTGATGCTGCACCATCGGGTCGATGGCGCGGCGGCGACCGCCAGGACCGTGGAGATGCTCCGCCGGGTCGGCTTCCCGGCACCCGAGCAGGCCGTCAGCTTCTTTCCGTTCGAGCTGTCGGGCGGGCTGCGGCAGCGGGCGATGATCGCCATGGCCCTGATCTGCCGGCCGGCGATCCTGATCGCCGACGAGCCGACCACGGCGCTCGACGTCACCATCCAGGCGCAGATCCTCAAGCTGATGAAGGATCTCCAGGCCGAGTTCGGCATGTCGATCCTGTTCATCAGCCATGACCTGGGCGTGGTCGCCAACATCGCCGACGACATCGTCGTGCTCTATCGCGGGCGGGTGATGGAGCGCGGCAGCTGCGCCGACCTGCTCGAGCGGCCGCAGCATCCCTACCTGCGGGCGCTGCTGCACGCGGTGCCGCGGCTGCACACCAGCGCCGACCAGCGGCTGAGCTCGCTGCGCGAGGTCGACGTCGACGCCAACCTGACGCTCGACAGCGCCAATGGACTGGCGCGCAGCCACGCCGAGGGTCCGATCCTCGAGGTGTCGGGCCTGCGCAAGGTGTTCCTCACCCGCCGCTCGGGCTGGTTCGGCGGCGAGGGCCGCGAGGTCGTGGCCGTCGACGACATCGGCTTTACCGTCGACCGCGGCGAGACCCTGGCCATCGTCGGCGAGAGCGGCTCCGGCAAGACCACCGTGAGCAAGATGATCATGCGCGCGGTGCAGCCGGACCAGGGCCGGGTGGTGTTCCACGGTGCCGATGGCCCGGTCGACGTGCTGGCGCTGGACGAGGCGGCGCTCCAGGGCTTCCGCCGCCGCATCCAGTACATGTTCCAGGACCCGTTCGGCTCGCTCGATCCCCGCATGACCGTGGCCGACATCGTGGCCGAGCCGCTGCTGATCCACGGCATCGGCACCGACGAGGAGCGCACCGAGCGCGTGAAGCGGCTGCTCAAGGCCGTGGGCCTCGACGTGCGCCACATGCGCCGCTACCCGCACAGCTTCTCGGGCGGCCAGCGGCAGCGCATCGGCATCGCCCGTGCGCTCGCGCTCGAGCCGGAGATCCTGATCTGCGACGAGCCGGTCTCGGCGCTCGACGTGTCGGTCCAGGCGCAGATCCTCAACCTGCTCAAGGACCTGCAGAAGGCCCTGGGCCTGACCTACCTGTTCATCTCCCACAACCTGGCCGTGGTGAAGTACGTGGCGCAGCGGATCGCCGTCATGTGCGCCGGCCGGATGGTCGAGCTGGCGCCGACCGACCGGCTGTTCGCCGATCCACAGCATCCCTACACCAAAGCACTGCTGGCGGCGGTGCCCGAGCCGGATCTCGCCAATCCGCTGGATTTCGCGGCCCTGGCCAGCGGCCGGAACTCGGTGCCGTCGCAATGGCCCGCACCCTACACGCTGGCCGATCGCTCCGGTCGTTTCCGCGAGGTGGCGCCGGGCCATTTCGTGCGTTTCCACGATTGATCGCCCGCCCGGGGAGCATCGCCATGATCCGGCTCGCAGCCCTCTTCCCGCTGGCCCTCCTGGGGTGGGCGGCCGCTGCCGTGGCGCAGCCGCCCGACGAGCCGCGGGTCCTGGACGACATCCCCGAGCTCGGCCGGCCGGGCGGCACGCTCCGCACCCTGGTCGGTCGGGCGCGCGACACGCGGCTGTTCTTCGTCTTCGGCCATGCGCGGCTGGTGGGCTACGATCTCGGCTTGAACCTGGTGCCCGACATCCTCGCCTCCTACGAGGTCGAGGAAGGCCGCGTGTTCACGCTGCACCTGCGCCGGGGCCATCGCTGGTCGGACGGCCAGCCGTTCACGGCCGAGGATTTCCGCTTCTGGTGGGAGGACGTCGCCAACAACCCGCAGCTGCAGCCGAGCGGCCCCGAGGTGCAGCTCCTCGTCGGCGGCGAGCCGCCCAAGGTCGAGATCCTCGACGAACGGACCGTCCGCTACAGCTGGAGCCGGCCCAATCCGCTGTTCCTGCCGGCCCTCGCGGCCACCACCTCGGTCGAGATCTACCGGCCGGCCCACTACCTCAAGCAGTTCCACGAGCGCTACGCCGATCCCGACGCACTCGCGCGGATGGTCAAGGACACCAAGTCGCGCGACTGGGTCCAGCTGTTCCTGCGCAAGGACCGGCACGAGCAGTTCGACAATCCGGACATGCCGACGCTGCAGCCCTGGCGGCCGACCACCGCACCCCCGGCGCAGCGCTTCGTCGCGGTGCGCAACGATCATTTCCACCGCGTCGACAGCAAGGGCCAGCAGCTGCCCTATCTCGACCAGTTCGTCCTCGAGGTGGTCGATCCCAAGCTGGTGCCGATCAAGACCGGTGCCGGCGAGACCGACCTCCAGTTCCGCCACCTGTTCTTCAAGGACTACACGTTCCTCAAGGACAGCGAGCGGCGCAGCGGCCTGCGGCCGCTGCTCTGGCCCGAAGGTCGCGGCGCGCATCTGGCGCTGTTCCCGAACCTGAACGCCAAGGACCCGGTCTGGCGCGACCTGTTCCGGGACCGCCGCCTGCGCGAGGCCCTGTCGCTGGCCATCGACCGCGAGCTGCTGATCCAGTTCCTCTATGTCGGCCTGGCCCAGCCGTCGAACAACTCGGTCATCCCGCAGAGCCCGCTCTTTCGCGAGGCGTTCGGAGAGCGCTGCACCGCCTTCGACCCGGACCGCGCCAACCAGCTGCTCGACGAGATCGGGCTCGACCAGCGCGACCGGAGCGGCGTGCGCCTGCTGCCCGACGGGCGGCGGATGGAGCTCATCGTCGAGACGGCGGGCGAGGACACCGAGCAGGTGGACGTGCTCGAGCTGGTCCGCGACCAGTGGCGTGAGGTCGGCTTCGTCGTCCACGCCAAGCCGTCCGACCGCGAGATCCTGCGCAACCGGATCTTCTCCGGCGACGCGCTGATGACGATCTTCTACGGCATCGACAACGGCATGCCGACCGCGGCCATGCCGCCGCGCGACTTCGCCCCCACCAGCCAGGCCGATCAGCCGCAGTGGCCGAAATGGGGCCAGTACTACGAGACCAAGGGTGCGGCGGGCGAGCCGCCCGACCTGCCGGAGGCGCAGCGGCTGATGGCCTTGTTCTCCGAGTGGCAGCAGACGTTCGACGCCGAGCGCCAGGCCGCGATCTGGGACGAGATGCTCGACCTCTACACCAGTCAGTGCTTCACCCTGGGCCTGATGCAGGAGGTACGCCAGCCGCTGGCGGTGCGCGCCAACCTGCGCAACCTGCCGACCGAGGCCGTGTTCAACTGGGAGCCGCAGGGCCAGATCGGGCTCTACCGGCCGGACACCTTCTTCTACGCCGACTGAGGCGCCGGTCGCACCGTCGGCGCACCCGGAAGCTTCTCCAGCCACAGGCTGCTCTCGAGGCTGCCCGCGGCCAGGGGCAGCTGGCCGATGACCCCGGTCGCGAGCCGGTCGGCATGGCGCGAGGCGAGGTAGTGGCTGGCGAGACGGATGGCGTAGCCGCCGCCGTGCAGCAGCGGTGCCACGGCCAGCTGCTCGTTGTAGCCGCGCCAGGTCCAGGCTGACGGGGTAGGGGTCGGGCAGGAAGATGTCGTGCAGGTGGACGAGCACGCCCGGCGCCAGCTGCGGCAGGACGAGGTTGAGCAGGAGATCGACGTCGCTGCCGGGCATGGCGACGTGGCTGGAATCGATCAGCAGGATGTCGCCGGCCGCCAGTTCACGCGCGAGGGCGGCGTCCTCCGGCCCGAACAGCCGCGGATGCAGCTCGACCGGCAGCTTCGCGATGTCGGCGCGCGGCTCGGGGTCGACGCAGGTGACCTCGCACGGAAAGCCGCCGTCGCGCACGGCCTGGGCGATGAACCGGGTGGAGTGGCCGGAGCCGATCTCCAGCACGCGGCGCGGCCGGCCGGAATGGACGATGGCGTAGAGGGCGGCCCCGTCCAGGCGCGGGAACCAGTCCTGCTCCCAGCGCGGCTGCGGGGGCGGTCCCGACAGGGCACGCAGGCGGTCCCCCAGGCCCTCGATCGCGGCCGAGCCAGCGCAGCATGTCGGGCATGGCCGCGGCGAACAGCGGCTCCAGTGCCGGGTAGGCGCACGGCCGCACGGAAGCGGCATGGCGGTAGGGGATGAAGAAGCCGCCCGGACGGCCGCCGAGCAGCGTGCGCAGGCCGAGGCGCAGGCGACGCCAGGAGGCGGCCCTGCTGGTCAAAGGTCGATGACCAGCCCTTCCCGGGCCACCAGCGAGCCGGCCCGGCGCTCCGCGAGGGCGGCTCCGATCCGGTCCAGGGCGTCGTCGTCATGGTCCGGGATCGTGGTGGAACGCGACCAGCCGCCGCGCGCCCGCGGCCTCGCACAGCCGCACCCCCTCCTGCCAGGTCGAATGGCCCCAGCCGTGGAAGCGGTCGAACTCCTCGTCGGTGTAGGTGGCGTCGTAGATCACCAGGTCGGCGCCCGGCGATCAGGTCGAGCACGGCCCGGTCGGGGTCGCCGGGGACATGCTCGGTGTCGGTGACGTAGCAGGCCGAGCGGCCGGCATAGTCGACGCGGTAGGCGACGGCACCGCCCGGATGGTTGAGCGCGGCGGTACGCACGACCACGCCGTCGCCGATGCTGATCGGCTCGCCCGGCACGAAGTCGTGGAACGCGATGCAGGCATGCATGATGTCGAGCGGGACCGGGAAGAACGGCGGCTGCATCAGCTGCTGGAGGACGTCGGCGAGCCGGCGGCCCTGGCCCGCGAGGTGCCCGCTCCAGAACTCGAAGCTGTTGCGCTGGTCGTAGGCCGGCCGGAAGAACGGCAGGCCGATGACATGGTCCATGTGGGTGTGGGTGAAGAACAGGTGCGAGCGGATCGGCCGCCCGTGCGTCACCATCTCGCGGCCGAGCTGGCGCAGCCCGGTGCCGGCGTCGAAGATCAGGCGCTGCGGGCCGCACCGCATCTCGACGCACGCCGTGTTGCCGCCATAGCGCATGGTCGATGCAGCGGTGCACGGGATCGTGCCGCGCACGCCCCAGAAGCGGATGGCGAAGCCGTCGGCTGTCCCCATCAACCGGGCCTGCGTCCTGCCCGCAGGCCGACATGTTCAGCTTCGACCAACCACGCGGCCCTCCTCGCTGCGCTGCCGGGCGGTTCAACCCACACGACGGTAAAGGAAATAGCGGCCGGCGGGAAGCGCCGCCGGCAGGGCCTCGGGCGCCAGCCTGGGATCGTCGAGGGCCTGGTCGGAAAGCACCACGGCACCGGGTTTGGTCAGCGGCGGCAAGACCCCGGCAAGCCAGTGCGCGAGCACGGCGTTGGCCTGCGCGTCGCCGGTGCCGATGTCGTTGTGCACCAGGGCGGCACGGTCGGGCAGCCGGTCCAGTGCGGCCGGCAGGGTGGTGCGGATGTCGCCCAGGATCAGGTGCGCGGCGTCGGGAACGCAGTCCGGGTGGGCCGCGAGCTGGCGCTCGAAGACGAAGATCTCGCGGTCCGGATGGAGGCCGCGCAGATGATCGTAGGTCCGGCCGTTGCCGAGCCCCAGCTCCAGGACCGGGCCGGGCAGGTCCGCGATCCAGCCGGCGGTCGCGTCGAGACAGGCACGCTGGGCCTCCAGGCGCCTGATGAAGCTGTCGAGCCTGCTCACTGCCGCGTCATCCGAGCGCGTTCCTCCGCCGCGTCGAGACTGTCACCCTGACGAAGGGTTGGACAAGTGCCTTGTCGCCCTCCGCGTGGGTTCACCGCCGGCGTGTCCCGGCGAGCACGGCCCCGCTCGCCCCCAGTCACGACGCCCCTCCTAGAGCTGCCCCAGGGTGCGGATGCGGGCCTTGGGGTGGATCTCGTTCTGCGACAGGACCACGGTGGCCGGACGGACGCGCTCGACCACGGAGCGGACGAACGGGCGGATGCCGGGCGAGGTCAGCAGCACCGGCAGCTCCCCGCGCATCGCATGCGCCTCCAGCGCCTCCTGGAAGCTCCGCACGAAACGCTGCAGCTCGCTCGGCGCCATGGCCAGCTGGCGCTCGTCGCCCTGGCCGACCACGGCACCGGCGAACGCCTGCTCCCAGGCGGGCGACAAGGCCAGCAGCGGGACGAAGCCTGCCTCCGCGGTGCAGGCGTTGCTGATCTGGCGGGCGAGCCGGGCGCGCACATGCTCGGTGATCAGGAGCGTGCTCTGGGTGACGCCCAGGGCCTCGGCGACCGCCTCCAGGATGCGCGGCAGATCGCGGATCGAGATCCGCTCGGCCAGCAGGCCCTGCAGGACACGCTGGATCCCCGCGGTCGTGATCCGCGCCGGGACCAGCTCGCCCAGGAGCTTCTGGTACTCTGGCGGCAGGTCGCCCAGCAGCTTCTGCGTCTCGGCGTAGGTGAGCAGGTCGGCCAGGTTGTCGCGCACGACCTCGGTCAGGTGCGTGGTGATCACCGTGGCGGGGTCGACCACGGTGAGCCCGATCGCCAGCGCCTCGTCGCGCAGTGCCGGCAGGATCCAGGCCGCGGGCAGGCCGAAGGTGGGCTCGATGGTGCTTTCGCCCGGCAGCGAGATCGGGCGGCCTTGCGGGTCCATCACCAGCAGCATGCCGGCGCGGATCTCGCCCCGCCCGGCCTCGATCTCCTTCAGCCGCACGACGTAGGTGTTGGCCGGCAGGTGGATGTTGTCCTGGATCCGCACCGACGGCATGACGAAGCCGAGTTCGCCGGCGAGCTGGCGGCGCAGCGCCCGGATCTGGTGCGGCAGCCGCTGGCCGCGATCGTCGCCGATCAGGCTGAGCAGCCCGTAGCCCAGCTCCAGGCGGACCGCATCCATGGCCAGCGCGGTGGACAGTGGCTCGTCCCCGGCGGCCGGTGGCGCCTCGTCGGCCTCGGGCCCGCCGCGGTCGGCGGCCTTGGGACGGCTGCCCTGCCAGGCGAGCGCCCCGGCAGCCGTGGCGAGGAGCAGGAACGGTGCCGCCGGCAGGCCCGGCAGGATCGCCAGGAGGACCAGCAGTGCCGCGGTCACGCCCAGGGCGCGCGGAAAGGCGCCGAGCTGGCCGAACACCGCGACGTCGGCGCGTCCGGTGACGCCCGCCTTGGACACCAGGAGGCCGGCGGCGACCGAGGTGACCAGCCCCGGTATCTGGGTGACCAGCCCGTCGCCGACCGTGAGCAGCGTGTAGGTGTGGGCGGCCTCGCCGAACGAGACGCCCATCTGCGCCACGCCGATCAGGAACCCGCCCACCAGGTTGATGGCGGTGATCAGCAGGCCGGCGATCGCGTCGCCGCGCACGAACTTGGCGGCACCGTCCATGGCGCCGAAGAAGGAGCTCTCGGCCTCCAGCACGCGGCGGCGCTCGCGCGCGGTGGCCTCGTCGATCAGGCCCGAGGACAGGTCGGCGTCGATCGCCATCTGCTTGCCCGGCATGGCATCGAGGGAGAACCGGGCCGCGACCTCGGCGATCCGGCCCGAGCCCTTGGTGATCACCACGAAATTCACGATCACCAGGATGCCGAAGACGATGACGCCGATGACGACGTTGCCCTGCATGATGAAGCCGCCGAAGGCCTCGATCACGTGCCCGGCGGCGTCGGGGCCATGGTGGCCCTGGCCCAGGATGAGCCGGGTCGAGGCCAGGTTGAGCGCCAGCCGGAGCATGGTCGCGATCAGCAGCACGGTGGGAAAGGCGCTGAATTCGAGCGGCTTCTCGATGAACAGGCTGGTGAGCAGGATCAGGACCGAGAGCGTGATCGAGAGGGCGAGGCACAAGTCGAGCAGAATGGCCGGCAGCGGCAGGATCAGCACGACCAGGATCGCCAGCACGCCGGTCGCGAGCAGGACGTCGCCCTGCCGCACCGCGAGCCGGAGCTGCGGCAGGGCACCCTGGAGCGCTGCGAGGGCACTCATCAGGCGGCGCGCTCGCCCGGCCGCGGGCGGCGGCACGGGTATGCCGGCGTCGCTGTACTCGCGCAGCTTGTTGCGCAGGGTGCGGATCGAGATGCCGAGGATGGTCGCGGCGTGGGTCCGGTTGCCCAGGCGTGTGGCGCAGCGTGTCGACGATCAGCAGCCGCTCGACCTCGGCCACGGTGCGGCCGACCAGGGCCGGCGCGTCCGCGGCGGTCGCTACCGCCGGGCCGGGGCGGAAGGTGGGCTCGATGTCCTCGGCCCCGATGCAGGGTCCCTGCGCCAGCACCACGGCACGGTGGATGCAGCTTTCGAGCTCGCGGACATTGCCGCGCCACGGCAGCGCCTTGAGCCGGGCCAGGGCGGCGGGAGCCAGCGGCCGCGGCGGCAGGCCGTTGGCGCGCGCCAGCTTGGCGGCGAAGTGCCGGGCGAGCGCTTCGATGTCGCCCGGCCGTTCGCGCAGCGGCGGCAGGGGCAGGCTCAGAACGTTCAGGCGGAACAGCAGGTCCTCGCGGAAACTGCCGTCCGCGACCGCGCGCTCCAGGTCGCGGTTGCTGGTCGCGATCAGGCGGATGTCGACCGGTACGGCGCGCGAGCCGCCGACGCGGTCGATCTCGCGTTCCTGGATGGCGCGCAGGAGCTTGGCCTGCAGGCGCGGCTCCATCTCGCTGACCTCGTCGAGCAGCAGCGTACCGCCATTGGCTTCCTCGAACCTGCCCACCCGGCGCGCCACGGCACCGGTGAAGGCGCCGCGCTCATGCCCGAACAGCTCGGATTCCAGCAGATGGTCGGGGATGGCGGCACAGTTGACGGCGACGAACGGCCCCTGCGCCCGGCGGCCGTGCCGGTGCAGGAAGCGCGCCACCATCTCCTTGCCGGTCCCGCTCTCGCCGGTGATCAGGACGCTGGCCTCGGCGGCGGCGTAGCGGCGCGCTCGGTTCAGCACCTCGCTCATCCGCTCGTCGCCGCAGACCAGCTCGTCCTGCTCCAGGCCGACGGCGGACAGGATCGCTGCGATCAGGTCGGGCTCCGGCGGCAGCGGCAGGAACTCGCGCGCCCCCGCCTTGATCGCCGCCGCGGCCTGTGCCGCCGTGCAGGCGATGGCGTAGGCGACGATCGGCAGGTGGATCCGCTCGGCGTCGAGGCGGGCGATCGCCTCGGCGATCCGGTCGGCGGCGTCCAGCAGCAGAAGATCGGCGCCATGGCCTGCGCGCAGCTGCGCCAGCGCCGCGTCCAGGCTCGCCACGTGCCGGACCGCGGCCCCGCGCGCGCCGGCCATCGCCGCAGCGGCCGCGATCTCGGGCCCGGTTCCGCCGACCAGCAGCAGCCTCATCGCGGGGCCTTCGATGCCATCGGGCGGCGCATCTCAGTCGCCCTTGACGATCTCGGTCATGGTGATGCCCAGATGGTCGTCGACCACCAGGACCTCGCCGCGCGCGACCAGCCGGTTGTTGACGTAGATCTCCACCGGCTCGCCGACCTTGCGGTCGAGCTCCACCACGGCGCCGCGGCCCAGCCGCAGCAGCTGGCTGACCGGCATCGTGGTCTTGCCGAGGACGGCCGAGAGCTGGACCGGGATGTCGTAGACGGCGCTCAGCTGCTCGATCGAGGGCTGGCCCGCAGGCGGGCCGGCCTCCGTCTCCTCGTAGGTGGCGGGCAGGTCAGGATGGTTCGTGGTCATCGTGGGCTCCATCGGCACGGGTGGGTGGTGCTGGCGGGTCGTGGGCGGCCAGGAGTGCGGCGACCCGAGCCGCCAAGGCGGCAGGGTCCTGCTCGAGCCAGCCGTCCGGCCAGACCAGGCGGACCGCGCCGGGCGGCAGGAGCGGATCGGGCTCGAGCTCCAGGCCACCCGCAAGGCCGGCGCGGGCGGCGATCTCCGGCAGGAGCGGACGCAGCGCCTCGGCCTCGGCCGCGGGCAGGATCAGCCGGGCCGGACCTTCGATCCCGGCCAGCAGTACCGCACAGCGCGTGGCCAGGGCCGGGATGTCGCCCAGGCGATCGGGCATCGCCCGCGCGATCGCCGCCGCGAGCGCCACGGTCCGCCCGACCGTCGCGGCACCAGCCTGCAGCTCGTGGCTCCGGCAATCGTCCAGGGCCTGCGCCAGCCGCTCGACGGCCTGCGCCAGCCGCGTCGCGGGATCGGCCGCGATCGCGGCCTCGGCGGCGTGCCGCCCCTGCAGGCTGGAGGCGGCCGCGATGCGGGCCAGCTCCCGCTCGTCGAAGGACAGCGGCGGGATCGGCGCCTCGGCCTCGGCGGCATCCTCGCCGTCGAGGAGGCTGGAGGGCAGCCAGGGTACGGCCGCGAGGTCGGCCGCGGGCCGCGGGCGCTCAGTAAACCAGCTCATCTTCTTTGCCGTCGGCCAGGACGATCTCGCCGGAGGCCGCGAGCTCCTTGGCCATGTTGACCAGGAACTGCTGTGCCTCCTCGACGTCGCGCAGCCGGACCGGGCCCATCGCCTGCATGTCGTCGCGCAGGATCTTGGCGGCACGCTCGGACATGTTCTTGAGGAACAGGTCGCGCAGCGTCTCGCTCGCACCCTTCAGGGCCACGGTGATCCGGTCGTTGCCGGCCGAGCGCATCAGGGTCTGGATGCCGGCGGGGTCGAGCTTGGCCAGGTCCTCGAAGGTGAACATCAGCGCCTTGATGCGGTCGGCGGTCTCCTTGTTGCGATCCTCCAGCGCCGCGATGAAGCGCGCCTCGGTGGCGCGGTCGAAATAGTTGAAGATCTCCGCCATCAGCTCGTGATTGTCGCGCCGGTTGCTGCGGGCGAGGTTGCTCATGAACTCGGCGCGCAGGGTGCGCTCGACGTCGGCCACGATGTCGCTCTGCACCACCTCCATGCGCAGCATGCGGATGACGACCTCGGTGGCGAAATCGTCGGGCAGGTGGGTGAGCACGCGCGCGGCGTGGGCGGAATCGATCCGGCTGAGCACCACGGCCGCGGTCTGCGGGTATTCGTTCTTGAGGTAGGAGGCGAGCACCGTCTCGTTGACGTGGGCCAGCTTGTCCCAGACCGTCCGGCCGACCGGGCCGCGGATCTCCTGCATGATGGTTTCGGCCCGGCCCGGGTCGAGCGCGCGCAGGAGCAGCTTCTCGGTCGCGTCGAAACCGCCGACCACGCCGCCCTTGCGGACCAGGCGCTCGCCGAACTCGATCAGCAGCGCTTCGACGACGCTGGCCTCGACGCGGCCGAGCACGGCCATGGTCTGGGAGATCTCCATGACCTCCTGGTGGTCGAGCAGCCCGAACAGCTTGGCGACGTCGGCCTCGCTCAGCGCCAGCATCATGATCGACGCCTTCTCGGCGCCGGTGCACTGGGCGATGTTGGAGATCACGTCGGTGACGTCGGTCATCGCCGGTCAACCCCCATGCAGCCAGCCGCGCACGACCCGCACCGCATCCTCGGGGTTGGCCTCGATCGCGCGTGCCACGTCGCCGAGCAGCGAGGCCTGGACCGGGCCCTGCACGTTCTTCAGGTCGATCATCTCGCCGCCCTGGCCGGCGCTCTCGCCCAGGCCCGGACGCGCCGCCGGCGGCTCGGCCGCCACCGGCTCGCGGACCACGACCGGATTGCCGGCACGGTCGACGCCGATCGTGGCCCCGGTGGCCCCGTGCACGAGCAGCGGCTTGCCGTCGGCACCCAGGACCACCGCCGTGCTGCTCGGTGCCGTGGCCGGCTGGACGGCGGCGAGCAGCCGGCGCAGCGCCGGCCGGACGCCGAAGAACAGGACCAGGAGGGTGAGCAGGCTGAACACGCCCAGGTCGAGAAGCCGGCCCTGCCCGCCGGCGAGCATCGCACCCCAGCCGTCCTCGCTCGCCGGCTCGGGCGGCAGGGCAGCGGCGGCGAACGGCCGGCTCACCACCTCGACCACGTCGCCGCGGCCCTCGTCCACGCCCGCGGCGCTGCGCACGAGCGCGGCCAGCTGCGCCAGCTCCTCCGCGGCGCGCGGCTCGTAGACGGTCGTTCCGTCGGGCTGTGCCCGGTAGGTGCCGTCGACCTGGACCGCGATCGAGAGCCGCCGCAGCGTGGCGCCGCGCTTGGTCTGGTTGCGGACCGTGCGCGAGATCTCGTAGTTGACCGTCTCCTCGGTCTTGTTGCTCTTCTCGCTGCTGCCGGGCGTGGCACCGGCGCCGGCCGATCTCTCCGTCGGCAGGTTGCCGGCGGCGCCGACCTGGTCGGAAGCCTGGGTCTCCTGCTGGTCGGTGACCTCTTCGGTGGTCTGCGTGCTGCGCACGACCTGGCTCTGCGGATCGTAGGTCTCCGCCGTGGTCGCCACCTCGTCGAAGTCGAGATCGGCGCTGACCGCGGCGTCCGCCTTGCCGGGACCGACCGAGCGTTCCAGCAGCTGCACGATCTTGCCGCGCAGGCGGTCCTCGAGCGCGATGCGGTAGGCCTCGGCGTCGCCCGACCCGATCTGGTCGGCGTCCGGCGACGCGGGCATGGCCAGCAGGTTGCCGGCACCGTCGACCAGGGTGACGGCATCCGGCTTCAGTCCGGGAACGGCGGCGGCGACCAGCTGGCGGATGCCCGCGATCTGCCGCTTGTCCAGCGCTTCCGGCCCGCGCAGGGTGAGGACGATCGACGCCGTCGTGGTGGCCTCGTTGCGGCCGAACGGCGTGCGCTCGGGCACCACGATGTGGACGCGCGCGGCGCGGACGCTGCGCAGGGTCCCGATCGTCCGCGCCAGCTCGCCCTCGACCGCACGCCGCAGGTTGATGTTGGCCAGAAAATCGCTGGTGGTGAAGGGGCTCGCCGCGTCGAGCAGCTCGTAGCCCACGGTGCCGCCCACCGGCATGCCTTCTTCGGCCAGCGCCATCCGCAGCCGCAGGGCGTCACCGCCGGGCACCATGATCGCATCGCCCGCCGGGCTCAGCCGGAAGGGGACGTCCATGGCCTCCAGGCGGCCGACCAGCTCCTGGCTGTCGGCGAGCTCCAGGCCGGAGAACAGGAGCGTGTAGGAGTCCTCGGCCGCCCGGCTGACCAGGTAGGCGAAGAAGCCCAGCAGCCCCGCGGCGACCACGCCCAGGGCCAGGATCCGGCCGGCCCCCAGGGTGCGGGCAAGCTGGACCCATGGCGAGGCGGCGAGCGCCACCCCGCGACCGCCGGGGTCGGCGGCACCTAGGTCGACGGTCGGGGTCCTCTGCTCCATGCGTTCCAGCCTCGGGCCGAGCCCTCGCTCAGGCCGGCCGAAGCTAGGGTCGGCACGGTGAAGAAGCGGTTAACCGCCAAGCGTGGAGCGCCGTTGGCGCTGCGTCAGCCGTGGCGGAAGTCCTGCAGGCGCGTCACGCGCAGGGCCAGGACGCCGTGGCGGTCGATCGCCCGTTCCCAGGCGGCGAACTCCTCGGCCGAGAGCGTGTAGCGTCGGCACGCCTCCTCGAGGCTGAGCACCCCACCCTGCACCGCCGCCACCACCTGGGCCTTGCGCCGCGCGACCCAGCGGCGGGTCTCCGGCGGCGGCAGGTCGGCCAGCGACAGCCTGCGAGCCGGGGGTGGGGGCGACGATCTCCGGCAAGGCTCGCGATCCGACATCACCTTTCTCCGACATGAGCGAGGCGTTCCGCCCGTGCGACCACACCAGTCAGTTCTAGCCCTGTTGACTTAAGCAAGGGCTAATCGAACAGCCAAATATTGGCTAATGTTCAGTAACCATGATGAAGTCACTGCCAGGCTGTTCAGATGATCAGCTGGTCATCCTGATCAGCTCGTCCAGCATTTGATCGGTGGTGTTGATGATCTTGGCATTGGCCGAATAGGCGCGCTGCGTGACGATCATCTTGGTGAATTCCTCGGCGAGGTCGACGTTGGCGGCCTCCAGGGCCGAGGGTGCGACCACGCCCGCACCGCCCATGCCGGCCTCGCGGAGGTTGAACTCGCCCGAAGCGTCGGTCGAGGCATAGACGTTGCCCGAGCGCGGATCGAGTGCCGCCGGGTTGGCGAAGGTCGCCACCGGCAGGCGGTAGAGCCGGCGCTCCTCGCCGTTGGTGAAGGCGGCGATGACGTAGCCCTGCTCGTCGATGCTCACGGAGTTGAGCTCGCCCACCTCGGCCCCGTTCTGATTGACGAACGCGACGTTGGTGGGGCTCGCGAACTGGCTGACCCCGTCCACGCCGCCGATCTCGCCGAAGTCGAACGTGATCGAGCTGGGTGCCGCACCGCCCGCGGCCGACCACTGCACGTCCACCGGCGTGCCGACGGCACCCGAGACCACCGGCGTCAGGTCGGCCGCAGCGAGCGAGCCGTCGCCGTTGAAGCTCAGCGTGCCGGATGCCAGCAGGCCGTTCGGGTGGACGACCTCGGCCGCCGGCGCCGCCGACCTCGACCACCCAGCTGTTGGCGGCCCCGGTGCGCAGGAACGACATCGTCAGGTCGTGGGCGCGGCCGAGGCTGTCGTAGACCTGGACGTCGCGGGTGAAGGTGGGCTGCACGCCCGCGGCGCCCAGGCTGGTGTTCCAGGCGTTGAGGTCCCCCGCGGCGTAGGCGCCGGCGTAGGCCGGGGCATCGGCGTCGAGATTGGCGCCGATCGCCACCGTGGTCGTGGCCGCGGCCAGCCCGTTGATGCTGCGCACGTTCACCGTCTGCAGCTGGTTGACGTCGATGATCGCCTCGTCGGCGTCCAGGGCCCAGCCCTGCAGATAGTGCCCCGAGGTGGTCCGCAGATCGCCCTGGAAGTCGGGCGAGAAGGACCCGGCCCGGGTGTAGAGCTGCTCGCCCTGGCCGTCGGGTGGTGCGTTGACGACGAAGAAGCCGGCACCCGAGATCGCGACGTCGGTCGGCGACGCGCTGCTCTGGATCAGGCCCTGGGTCGCCACGGTGTAGAAGCTCTGCGCGCGCACGCCGCCCGGGCTGTAGCTGTAGCTGCCGCGGCTGCGGGTGACGAGATTCTCGAACTGGGCCAGGGCACCCTTGTAGGCCGTGGTGTTCACGTTGGCGATGTTGTCCGAGATCATGCCCATGGCACGGCTCTGGGCGTTCAGGCCCGACACGCCGGAGAACAGGGAACCGAACAGGCTCATGCGTCTACTCCCACTTCACGATTGATGGACGGGGCCGTCACGCGGCCACGTCCGCAGGCTCCAGCGCGCGCACCTTGCGCACCGCGCTCAGCGGCACCTCGGCACCCGCGACCACGAGGGTGATGCCGTCGGCGCCGGGCTCGATCCCCTCGACCGTGCCCGTGACGTACTGCTCGGCGGAAAGGGCGGTGCCGTCCGCGCGCGTCGCCTCGACCCGGACCCGGTAGCTGCCGGCGGCCACGCGGCTGCCCGCACCATCCAGACCGTCCCAGCGCACCAGGTTCTCCCCGGCCGCGGCACCGCCGGCGAGGCTCCGGACCGCGCGGCCCTGGCCGTCGAGGATGGTCACCGCGATCTTGGCCGCGGCCTCGGGCAGCTGGTAGCGGATCTCGGCATCACCGGTAGCGGCCAGCCCGACGCTGTCGGTCGCGGCCGTGACTTCGCGGCCGAGCATGGCCATGGCCGAGGTCGTGCCGCTGGACTCGACCAGCTCGCCCAGCTCGCCGAGCTTGGTGTTGGTCTGGATCGCCTGCTCGACCGAGGCGAACTCGACCAGCTGCGAGGTGAACTCGTTGGCGTCCATGGGTGCGAGCGGGTCCTGGTTCTGCAGCTGCGTGGTCAGCAGCTTCAGGAAGGAATCGAAGTCGCCGGCGAGAGCTCTGGCTCGACGACTTGACCTGGCCCGACCCGAGGGCACCGACTGCACTGACCGCCATCATCGTCTCCTCGTGACAGGGTTCGGGCTCATTTCAGACCCGCAGGTCCACAAGGCCGCGGCGGTACCGCGGCGCTGGCGGGCCCGGCTCGTGCCCGGCACCGGACCCCTGGCCCTGGCGGCCCGGCGTGCCGGGCCGGCGCTCGCTGCCGCCGTCGCCCCTGCCGGAATCGCGCAAGGTGAAGTCGAGGCCGCCCTGGTCGACGGTGAAGCCGGCGGCACTCAGCATCTCGTTGACCGTCCGCGCGTCGCGCTGGAGCAGCTGCAGGGTCTCCGGCCGGTCGACGGTGAAGGTCGCGGCCGCGGTGCCGGCCTCGTCGAGGCGCAGGGCCACCTCGACCCGGCCGAGGTCCGCCGGCTCCAGATCGATGCGGACCCGGCTGCCGGTGCCGTCCTCGACCAGCTCCAGCCGGGCCGTCACGGCGCGCCCGCGATGGTCGGGCGAGGGCAGCGGCACGGGCGGCAGGGACCGGGTCGGCATCGTGTCCGACGCTGCCGGCGCGGTGGCGGGCGGTGGCGCGGCCGCGGTCTCGGCAGCCGGCGCGGCGACGCCGGCGGGGTCGGTCGCCGGGGCGGTGGTCGGCGCCGGCTCGTCGACGTCCGGCTCGGCCGGGACGGCGGCCTTGGGTGACGCGGGCGGCATCGCGACGGCCGGGCCGGCATCGGTGCCGGCGGTTCCGCCGCCGTCCGAGCAGCGCC
Organism: uncultured Alphaproteobacteria bacterium; assembly: GCA_963769465.1. Taxonomy (GTDB): domain Bacteria; phylum Pseudomonadota; class Alphaproteobacteria; order Geminicoccales; family Geminicoccaceae; genus Benzoatithermus. The sequence continues at coordinate 97,204 of CAVYMA010000028.1, read as the reverse complement.
TCTGCCCCGAGCGCGGCGGGGAGCGCGGGCCTGGGCGGCGCCTCGCGTTCGCCGGCGGCGCCATCGGCCGGATCGGGTGCCGCGATTCTTGCCGCACCGACGGGCGGCGGTCGCCGGCGGCGGCTGCGTCGCCACCGGCAGCATGCCGGGCGCCACGTCCAGCGGTAATGGGTCGGGCAAGGGCGTCGGCCGAGCCGGTTCGCTGGCCGGCGCCGTCGCCGCCATGTCGGACTCGCCGAGTGCGGTGGGCGTCTGGGTTGGCGCCAGCGTGACCGGCGCCATGGGCAGGGCTGGCACCAGCGGCGTGGCGGCGGGTGCGGGCGTGCTGCCCGGTACCGTGGCGGACTCCGCCGCCGGCGGACGGTGCGGCCATCGACGGTGGTGTCGCGGCCGGCGTCGCCGGCAGCATCAGGCCGGCCAGGAGCGCGAGAAACGGATCACCGCTGCCGGGCGTGGTCGGTCCCGGTTCGGAGGATGGGCCTGGTGTCAGGCCGAGGGCAGCGAGGATCTCCATGACGGGTGCAGGATTGCAACCGCCATGCCAGGGCCGGGATTCGGCCGAAGTGCCCGGATTCGCAGCCCCTGGTGCGACCGGCTACCCGGCAGGAACCGCCCACCCGGCAGATCCTGCCGGGCAAGCCTCGGTCCGGGGGCGTGCGTCAGTCCTCGCGGTAGGCGCGCTCGCGCCGCTCGTGCCGCTCTTGCGCCTCGATGCTGAGCGTGGCGATCGGCCTGGCCTCGAGCCGCTTGATGCCGATCGGCTCCTGCGTCTCCTCGCAGTAGCCGTAGCTGCCGTCCTCGATCCGCTTCAGCGCCGCGTCGATCTTGCTCAGCAGCTTGCGCTCGCGGTCGCGGGTGCGCAGCTCGAAGCTGCGCTGGATCTCGGCCGAGGCCCAGTCCGACTGGTCCGGCAGCCGCATGTCCTCTTCCTTGAGCTGCCGCAAGGTCACGTCCGAGCCGCGCAGGATGTCATCGCGCCAACGCAGCAGCTTGCGCCGGAAATACTCGCTCTGGCGAGCATTCATGTACGGCTCGTCCTCCGACGGCCGATAGTCCGCGGAGATGACGTCGGACATTGATACCGCGTCGAGCGGCTCCGTTCCCTCGAGCGTCATGTCACTTCTTCCACTGCTGCGCGCCGGCAGTTCCGATCCGCCCACGGCCGTGCCGACATCACCAACCAGATGCGGCGCCACTTACCGCAGGCAATCCCGCGCACGCAACCCGAACCTTGCGCTTGACGTCCCCTAACCCCTCGGCCGGGCGCATTTTCGGTCGATCGCGGCAGCCCTGACGCTTAAGGCCGCACGAACGGGCAGGGCTCGCGGTCGCAGCCGGCGCGTCGGCGCAGGCGAACCCGGTCGAAACTGGCGGCCGCCGCGTCGTAGAGCAGCACCTCGCCCGAGAGCGAGCGGCCGACGCCGCTCAGCTCCTTGACGACCTCGACCGCCTGCAGCGTCCCCATCACGCCGGCGACCGCCCCGACCACGCCGCCCTGGGCACAGGAGGGCAGCGCCTCCTCGTCCGTACCGTCGCCGATCAGGCAGCGCAGGCAGGGATGCGGGCTGCCGAGATGCGCCTTGTAGGTGCTGAGCTGACCGTCGAAGCCCTGCACGGAGGCGCTGACCAGGGTTCGCCCGAGGGTGCGGCAGGCATCGTGCACCGCCAGCCGGGTGGCCAGGTTGTCGCTGCCGTCGGCGACCAGGTCGTAGCCCGCGATCAGCTCGAACGCATTGGCGTGATCGAGCCGGACCGGGTGGACGACGACGTCGATCAGCGGATTGAGGCGCTGCAGGGCCGCGGCGGCGGTGGCGGCCTTCGGCATGCCGACGGTCTCGGTCGTGAACAGCACCTGCCGCTGCAGATTGGAGAGGTCGACATCGTCGTCGTCGACCACCCCCAGCGTGCCGACGCCGGCGGCGGCCAGGTAGAGCAGGAGGGGACTGCCCAGGCCCCCGGCGCCGACGACCAGGACCCGGGCCTGCTTCAGACGCAGCTGCCCTGTGCCCCCGAGTTCGGGGAGCACGATGTGGCGCGCATAGCGCACGATCTCGTCCTCGCTCAACGCCGCGATCGTCACCGGGGCGTCCTCCTCGGCGCTAAGTACCCGTTAACCATAGGGAGGTAGCCTGCGCGGCGACAGTGATCTGCTGACGGGGACCCGACATGGGTGAGCGGCTGCGCGAGCTTTGCGCCTCCACCGCCGAGCTGCGCCGGCAGCTGGCGGCGGCGGGCCCGCAGGCCGACGCCACGCTGCGCGCCCGGCTCGCCGCCCTCATGGCCGGGCTGCCGGCGGCCGCCGCCGACCCGCGCGACCAGGCCGGGTTCATGGCCCTGCTCGACGAACTCGCCGGGCTCGTAGGCCAGCTCGAGCTGGAACGCGAGGCGACCCGGGCCCGGATCGTCGCACTGGAGCGCCATCGCCAGGCGCAGCTCTCCTACGCCCGCGGCCGGCAGCGGCCGATGACGGGCCTGGAGGCCGAGCTGCCCCTGCTCGCCCGCGCGGTGCTCGCGCTCGGGGCCGTCCTGGCCCTGCTGCTCGCGGGCCGCTGGCTCGCTGGCACGCCATGGCCTGCCGTCCGCGGCGGGCACGCCCGCGGCCGACGGCTTGCGCCTCGTGGCGAGCCTGAGCCTCGACTCGCGCCACCGGCTGGTGGTCGTCCGTCGCGGCGAGGCCGAGCTGATCCTGGCCGTGGGCCCGGCCGGTGTCGCGCGCCTGGACCAGCCCCTCATGCCGACCGCTCAGGCGCCGAGCGCCCCATGAGGCCGGGCGTGCGACGGCTCGTCGTGGCGGCCGCCGGCGGCGGGTTCACGGCCCTCCTTGCCGGTGCCGCCTGGGCCCAGTCGATCAGCGTCGACCTCGGCCAGCCCGGCGGTACGGTGTCCGGGCAGATCCTCCGCCTGGTGATGCTGATCACGGTGCTGAGCGTGGCGCCGTCGATCCTGGTGATGGTCACCTCCTTCACCCGCATCGTCATCGTGCTCTCGTTCCTGCGCACCGCGATCGGGCTGCAGCAGACGCCGCCCAACAGCGTGCTGGTCGGCCTGGCCCTGTTCCTGACCCTGTTCGTCATGACGCCGACCCTGGAGGCGGTCTACCGCGACGGGCTCGAGCCGCTCCTGGCCGAGGAGATCGACGAGAGCGAGGCGCTCGACCCGCGCGGTCGAGCCGGTGCGGGCCTTCATGCTGCGGCAGGTGCGGCCGGCGGACATCGCCCTGTTCGTCGAGATCGCGCGCCTCGACCCGACGCCGCCTGCCGCCGAGACGCCGTTGCGCGTGCTCCTGCCGGCCTTCATGATCAGCGAGCTGCGCCGCGCCTTCGAGATCGGCTTCCTGATCTTCCTGCCGTTCCTCATCATCGACATGGTCGTGGCCTCGGTGCTGATGTCGATGGGCATGATGATGCTGCCGCCGGTGATGATCTCGCTGCCGTTCAAGCTGATCTTCTTCGTGCTGGTCGACGGCTGGGCGCTGGTGGTGGGCAGCCTGGTCCAGAGCTTCGGGACGTCGTGAGGCCGCGGATCCGGCTCAGCGCACGCAGTCGAGCAGCGGGCCGAGCTGGCCTATGCGCCGCTCGATCATGCGGGCGCGCTCGCGGATGTAGCCGGTCGGGCGCCGTGGCGACCACAGGCGCGGGTTGGGCAGAACCGCCGCGATCAACGCCGCCTCGCGGCGGGTGAGCTCGCCTGCCGGCTTGCCGAAGTAGCGGCGCGCGGCGGCCTCGGCCCCGTACATGCCAGGGCCCGTCTCGGCCACGTTGAGATAGACCTCCATGATCCGCCGCTTGCTCCAGATCAGCTCGAGCTGCGGCGTCAGCGGCGCTTCGAGCAGCTTGCGCAGCACGGTCGCGCCCGGGCCAGAGCAGGACGTTCTTGGCCACCTGCATGCTGATCGTGCTGGCGCCGCGCGTGCTCTTGCCGGCCATGGCGCGGTCGAGCTGGCCGCCCAGCTCCTTCCAGTCGAATCCGCCATGCTCGCAGAAGCGGTTGTCCTCCGACGCGATCACGGCCTGCGGCAGGTGCGGCGAGATCCGCTCGAGCGGCCGCCAGTCCTTGTCCAGGCCCTCGCCCTGCGACCAGCCGGACCAGCATGAGCAGCGTGACCGGCGGCGGCACGAAGCGGTAGACGAGGATCAGCGCCGTCGGCAGCAGGGCCACGACGAGCGCCGCGCGCAGGAGCCTGGTGCGCGACGGCCAGGCGAACCGGCGGCGGGCACGGGCGGGCTGGGCTCTGGCTGGCAGGACGGGCTCGCCCGGTGCGGCCGGCCGGACCTCCCGGCGGCTCTCGGCCCGCGCCTATGCCGCGAGATCGCGGTGCTTGTCGACGATCGCCTGCGCCAGCCGGTCGGGCACCTCCTGCAGGTGGTCGTAGGCCCACTCGAAGAAGCCGGTCCCCTGGCTGAGCGAGCGCAGCGATGACGATCAGGTCGTGCATCTCGCCTTGCGGGATCTGCGCGCTGATCTCGTCCCAGCCGGTCCAGTCCGGCCTTGGCCTCGTAGCCCATGATCTGGCCGCGCTTGCCGGAGACGAGCTGCAGCGCCTTGGCGGTGTAGTCCGCGGGGACCGAGATGGTGACGCTCAGGATCGGGCTCGAGCAGCACCGGCTCGCACTGCGGCAGGCCGTCCTTGAGGGCCTGACCGGTCGCCAGCTTGAACGACAGCTCGTTGCTGTCGACGCTGTGGAACTGGCCGTCGTGCAGGCGTGACCGCGACGTCGACCACCGGGAAAGCCCAGCGGGCCCGCGCTGCAGATGCTCGCGCGCGCCGGCCTCGACGGCCGGGATGTACTGGCGCGGCACCGCGCCGCCCACGACCTTGTTCTCGAACTGGAAGCCCTGCGCCGCGCGGCAGCGGCCGGATCTCGATCTTGACGTCGCCGAACTGGCCGTGGCCGCCGGACTGCTTCTTGTGGCGGCCGTGCGCCTGGGCGCCCTTGCGGATCGTCTCGCGGTAGGGCGTGCGGGGCGCTGCGGCGTCACCTCGACATTGTACTTGTTCTTCAGCCGGTCGAGCGCCACGCGCAGGTGGATCTCGCCCTGGCCCCACAGCAGCGTCTGGTGGGTCTCGCGGTCGTGCTCGACGTGCAGCGCCGGGTCCTCGTCGACCAGCTTGGCGAAGGCGCCGGAGAGCTTGACCTCGTCGTTGCGGTTGGCCGCGGTGCACCGCGAACGCGTACATCGGCTTGGCTGGCCGGTGGCTTGCGGCAGGCTCCGCCGTGTCCGCCGCGCCGAGGATGGCGCCGGTGCGGGCGCCGTCCAGCCGGGCCAGGCGCCACGATCTCGCCGGCCTCGGCCGGCACCGACGTTCTGCTGCTGGCTGCCGAACAGCCGGTAGACGCCGCCGACCCGCATGTCGCCGAGCGTCGTGCCGTCCTTGACCGAGCCGCGCCAGATCCGGGCCAGCGACAGCTTGCCGGCATGCGGGCAGGTAGTAGTTCTTGAGCACCTGGACCACGGCCGGCCCTTCGGCCGGCAGGCCCAGCTGGGTCGGCCGCACGTCGGGCTCCGGCGCCTCCTTGGCCAGCGCCTCGAGCAGCCGGCGCACCCCCATGTCCTGCTCGGCCACGCCCATGAACACCGGCACCACCTGATCGGCGCCCAGCGTCTTGCGCAGGTCGCGCAGGATCAGGTCCTGCGGCGGCTCCTGATCCTCGAGCAGCAGGCTCATCAGGTCGTCGTCGAAGTCGGCCAGCGTCTCCAGCATCTCGCGGCGCGCCGTCTGCTCGCGCTCGAGATAGTCGGCCGGCACCGGGATGACGTCGGAGGCATGGCCGCGCCGGAAGGCGTGGGCCTCCTCGCTGACCAGGTCGACATAGCCGACCAGATCCTCGCCGCGGCCGATCGCGTACTGGTGCGGGACCACGGGCCGCGCGCTGAGATCGCGCAGGGTCTGCAGCAGGTCGCGGTAGCGGACCTCGGAGCGGTCCATCTTGTTGACGAACACGAGGTGCGGGATCGCGTGCGCGTCCAGGAACTGCAGCAAGCGGCGCCACGGTGATCATGCGCTCGAGCACCGGCTCGACCACCACCACGCGCGGCGTCGCAGCCCAGCGCCGCGCTGTAGGCGTCGTGCACGAACTCGACCGAGCCCGGGCAGTCCAGGACGTGAAGTCGAGGCCGTGCGCGGAAAAGCCGGCGACGCTGACCTCCGTGCTCATCTGCCGCGCGCGGGCCTCGGCACTGGCGTCGCCGACCGTGGTGCCGTCGGCCACGCTGCCCTTGCGGCCGATGGCGCCGGACACGAACAGCATGCTCTCGAGCAGGGTGGTCTTGCCCGCGCCGCTGGCCCCGACCAGGGCGACATTGCGCGCCGTCGTCTTTGCCCCCATGACGCCTCCCTGACTGGCTCGTGGGCGGGCGACCGCCCGGTTCTTGGTTGGGCTGGTCATGTTCACGGCCCCCGCCGGGCTTGGCAACAGGAAAACGACCGGCGCGTGACCGGCCCGCGACAGCCGTCGCCGGACCGGCGCGCCATGGCGTGCGATGCCCCGTTGCGCCCGACGCGCGGTTGGGTGACAGTCTGGGCAAGCCTGCTTGGCCGACGCCTTGGGAGGTCGTCATGCGCTGCGGTGACCTCGAACGCTATCTCGAGGCCTTCGTCGACGGCCGGCTCGGTCGCAGCCGCACCGCGATCCTGCGCCGCCACCTGGCCTTGTGCGCCGGCTGCCAGGGCCGCGTCGAGCGGCTCCGCCAGTTCGAGCGCGACACGCAGCGGCGTTTCAGCCCGGCCGAGCAGCCGGACTCGATCTGGGAAGGACTGGAGCTCGACCTGGTCGGCAGCAACGGTGCCGTCGGAGCCGGGCGCCTGCTGGCCTCGCCCAGGCTGCCGCCCGCGGGACCGTCCGGCGAGGCGGCACTGCCGCGGCCGGGTGCCCGCCGCGTGGCCGGTCACCCCCTGGTCGCAGCCCGCGCCCGCGGCCGCGGCGCCGCCTCGAGGCTGGCGGGCGCCCTTCTCGTCGCCATGGCGTTGGGCGCGACCTATCAGGTCATGCGCGGCGAGCTCGGCGCTGGCCGCGGCGAGCGGACGGCCGAGCAGGCCTACCTGGACTATCGGCGCAACCGCTCGGCGCCGACGCTGAGCAGCGGCGAGGTGCGCCAGGTCGCGGACTGGCTGTCGGCCGAGCTGGGGCGGCCGGTCGTGGTGCCTCCCGTTCCCGACGGCTATCGGCTGGTCGGTGCCAGCCGCGCCGAGCTCGCCGGGACCCTGTCGGGCGCCCTGATCTACACCGAGGTCGCGGACCCGGAAGCCGCGCCGGTCATGCTGTTCGTGAGCGACGCGGCGGAAGGGGCCACCGGACCGGTCGAGCTAGCGGTCGGTGAGAATGGCGACGGCCTGCATCAGGTGCGCTGGCTGGCCGACCAGCTGAGCTACACCGCGGTCGGCCCCGTGACGAGCGACCGGCTGCTGCAGTTCCACCACTGATCAGTAGCCGCCGACCTTCGCCCCAGTGGTCTGCTCGCCGCGGATCTCGGCCAGGGATTCCTGGCTCTTGAGCGCCAGCAGACGCGAGTCCGACGCGAGGGAGATGAAGTCGAAGCCCAGGGCATGCATGCGCCGGGCATAGGCCGGGGTGCCCGTGTGGATGCCGGCACGCAGTCCCGCCTGCCTGGCTTTCGCGAGGACGTGCTCGATCGCCGCCACGACGGTCGGCTCGACCGGGTCGAGGATGGGCGGGCATCCCAGTGCGGCGCTCAGGTCCGATGGACCGACATAGATGCCGTCGAGCCCCGGCGTGGCCAGGATGGCGTCGAGATCGTCCAGTGCCGCCGCGGTCTCGATCATGGCGAGTGCCAGGACGGTGTCGTTGGCGTGCCGCGCATAGTCGTCGCCGGCGAACAGCGTCGCCCGGATCGGACCCATGCTGCGGTTGCCCCGCGGCGGATAGCGGCATGCGCGCACGAAGGTCTCGGCCTCCGCGCGGTTGTTGATCATCGGGCAGATCACGCCGTAGCTGCCCGCATCCAGCATCTTCATGACGATACCGGGGTCGAGCCACGGCACCCGCACCATCGGCACGGTCGCGGTGGTCGAGATCGCCTGCAGCATCCCGACCGCGGTCTGATAGTCGACCACGCCGTGCTGCAGGTCGATGGTGAGGCTGTCCCAGCCCTGATGCGCCATCACCTCCGCCGCGAAGCTGGACGGGATCGACAGCCAGCCGTTCGCGGTCCGTCGGCCCCGGGCCCAGGCATCGGTAAGCAGGTTGGCACGCATGTCGGCAGGGCCTCCGCAGGCTTGGCTGGCGAGCGCCGGACGCTAGGCTGCACAACCTTAATTGTCTACCGGGTGACAAGTTTTCTTGCGTGTCGCCAAACGGCAACAGTATATGGCATTTTGGTTGAGTTGCATTGGCTGCGGGCTCTGGTTATATTGGGTCCATGGCCAAGAACATAAACTTTGGGATCGCCCCGCACGTGGGCGATCGGATCAGGGGGTCCATGCCATCGTCCGTGTTGCCGGGGGCTAACACGGATGGATCGGTCAGCTGGACCGTGGTCGCCGGGCGAGATGGCGAGCGGGGCAATCCCTGCATCGGCATCGCGATCGGTTGCGTGCTGAGCCTGCCGATCTGGCTGGGCCTGGTCATCCTCTATCGCTTCTGGGTTTAGCATCTGCTCGACATATCCGGCCGGCCTCGGGCAATCTGGGTGCGCTGGCGGATGTTCATGTGGATGCCGGATGCGTGAAGATCAGATCTTCGGCGTGGTCGCCAGTGTGGCGTTGCTCGTCTGGCTCGTCGGCCGCGGCATGGTGGTCGACCCGCGCCGGCGCCGGCAACTCGAAGCGCTGGCGTTGGGCTTGGTCGCAGCGGGAATTCTGTACGCCCTGGTGCGGACCGTGATCTGGTTGGCCGCCTGAGCGCTGCCGTTCAGCCGAGTGGGCTGACCCCGAACAGCCACGGATGGAGCCAGAACAGGACGACGTAGGCCGCCAGCGCCAACGCCACCCGCCACAGGCCGATCTCACCCGCCACCAGCTTCTGCCGCCGCTCGAGAATGGCCACGAACGGCAGGTTCGACGTCGCCTGCAGGAAGACTCCCCAGCCGGGCGCGTTCTCACGGGTCCGGCGCGCATCGATGAGGAACGTCCCTGACCAGCGCCAGGACGGCAAGGCTGCCGAAGAACAGCACCGACGCCACGTCGCCGTTCGCGACCAGGTGCACCAGGGCCCAGAGCGCGATCCCCCACATGAACGGATGGCGGGTGATGCGGATCACGCCCGTGGCGGGCGTGGCGTCCGGATCGGGCCGCTGTCCGATCGCGGTGGGGTTGGAGGCGGTGACGGCGCAGACCAGGAGGAGAAAGGCCAGCGGCATCAGCGCCAGGGCCAGATGGCGCAGGCCGGCGCCGACCGGCCAGAGCGGTACCAATGGTGCCGCCCGCCATGCCGTCACCAGCCAGACCAGGGCCACCAGCGCCAGCAGGGAGTAGACCGCGCGGTAGGACCCCTTCGCCGATCCGGGCGACCAGTTGCGCGCGCAGGCTCGTGCTGGCGATGCCGAAATGGGTCCCGATCAGGAACAGGGCGGCGGTGGTGAGGTTGAGCATCGGGTCCGCGGGGCGATCTGGCGAGCGGTCGGGCGATCCGCGACCGCGGTTGTGGGCGTATACGGACTGCATGGGGGTGGCAAGCTTGTCGCCACCCCGGTCCGGGTGGCGATGGCGGAGGAGGTCGGCGATGGCGCGTTGGGGTGTGGTGCTGGTTGCGTTGGCGCTCGGCGCCTGGCTCGTGCGCCCGGCCGCTGCGGCGGAGGAGGGAACCGCCCATGCGTACGGCTTCGTCTCGATCGAGGGCGAGCCCTTGCCGATGGCGGGTTACGCCGGTCGTCCGGTGCTCGTGGTCAACACCGCCTCGATGTGCGGCTACACCTACCAGTATGCCGCGTTGCAGCGGGTCTGGTCGGCCTACCGCGACCGAGGTCTCGTCGTCCTGGGCGTCCCGTCCAACGATTTCGGCGGCCAGGAGCCGGGCTCGGCGAGCGAGATCAAGACCTTCTGCGAGGTGAACTTCGACGTCGACTTTCCGCTCACCGAGAAGGTGCACGTCCAGGGCGAGAGTGCGCATCCCATGTTCGTCTGGCTGCGCCAGCGGCTCGGGCCGCAGGCGGGTCCGCGCTGGAACTTCCACAAGTACCTGATCGCGCCCGACGGATCCGCGGTCGCGGCCTGGCCGTCTGCCGTCGATCCGGATTCGCCCAAGATCACCACGGCCATCGAAGCCCTGCTGCCGGCATCCTGAGCGGCGCTCCGGTCCAGCGGGCCACGAAGGCCGCGGCGGATCGCGGGCTTGGTTGACGGGTTTGGCATGGCGCCGGCGTGCGGACGGCGTTCTTGGGCTTGACAGAGCGGCGCGCAACGGGCGCAAACTCCGGCGACGCCGAGAACGGAGCCGCCGAGCCCCACATGAACCAGAATCCACCGGCCCTGGCGGTAGAGGGCATCAAGAAGCAGTTCGGCCAGGTGGAGGTGCTCAAGGGCGTCTCGGTCCAGGCCCAAAAGGGCGACGTGATCGCCATCCTCGGTGCCAGCGGCTCCGGCAAGAGCACGTTCCTGCGCTGCATCAACCTGCTCGAGACGCCGAACGAGGGCCGGATCGTCGTGGCCGGCGAGGAGATCGGTCTGGCCCCGGGCCGCGGCGGCAGCCTGCAGGCCAAGGATCCGCGCCAGCTCGCGCGCATCCGCGCCAAGCTCGCCATGGTGTTCCAGAGCTTCAATCTCTGGTCGCACATGACGATCCTCGAGAACATCATCGAGGCCCCGGTCCACGTGCTCAAGGTGCCCCGCAAGGAGGCGATCGAGCGTGCCGAGGCGCTGCTGCACAAGGTCGGCATCTTCCAGCGCCGCGACGCCTATCCCGCGCACATCTCCGGCGGCCAGCAGCAGCGGGCGGCGATCGCCCGGGCGCTGGCGATGGAGCCGACGGTGATGCTGTTCGACGAGCCGACCTCCGCCCTGGACCCCGAGCTCGTGGGCGAGGTGCTCAAGGTGATGCGCGACCTCGCGGACGAGGGCCGCACCATGCTGGTGGTCACCCACGAGATGGGGTTCGCCCGGGACGTCGCCAGCGAGGTGGTGTTCCTCCATCAGGGCCGGATCGAGGCGCAGGGCGAGCCGCACGGGATGTTCGCCGAACCGCCGACCGAGCGCTTCCGGCAGTTCCTGTCCAACTTCACCAAGCAGGGGCAGGGTGCGGCCGCTTGACGCCGCCGGAAACGGGCCGCATCACGGTGGCCACACCGCTTGAACCCTGGAGGACACCATGACGTCACTCACCCGCCGGGTGGCTTTGGGCGCAGCCGCGGGCCTCGCCCTGCTGGCAGGCGGCGTCCAGGCCAAGGACTGGACCAAGATCCGCATCGGCGTCGAGGGCGCCTACCCGCCCTTCAGCTCGATCGCGCCCGACGGCGAGCTCGTGGGCTTCGACATCGACATCGCCAATGGCGCTGTGCGCCGAGATGAAGGCCGAGTGCACGCTGGTGGCGCAGGACTGGGACGGCATCATCCCGGCCCTGCTGGCCAAGAAGTACGACGCGATCGTCGCCTCGATGTCGATCACCGAGGAGCGCAAGCAGAAGGTCGACTTCACCAAGAAGTACTACCAGACCCCGGCCCGCTTCGTCGCCAAGAAGGGCGCCGACACCGAGATCACCAAGGAAGGCGCTGGCGGGCAAGAAGATCGGCGTGCAGCGTGCCACCATGCACGACAGCTTCCTGACCGACAATTTCGGTGATTCGGTCGAGGTCGTGCGCTACGGGACGCAGGACGAGGCCAATCTCGACCTGGTCGCCGGGCGCGTCGACCTGCTGCTGGCCGATTCCGTCACCCTCGAGCGAGGGTCTCCTGAAGACCGAGCAGGGCAGCGCCTTCGAGTTCGTCGGGCCGGCCTACTCGGACGAGAAGTGGTTCGGGCTGGGTGCCGGCATCGCGGTCCGCAAGTCCGACACCGACCTGCGCGACCAGCTCAACGCGGCGATCGACGCGATCCGCGCCAACGGGACCTGGGACAAGATCGCGGCCAAGTACTTCGACTTCGACGTCTACGGCAGCTGAGATGACGGTGGCGGCATTGCCCGGCGCCTCGCGATCGTGCGGTGCCGCCTCCTTCGTGCGGGAGCCTGACGCGCGTGTTCGACCTCGGCGGATATGGTCCGAGCCTCCTGGCCGGGACGTGGCTGACCATCCAGACGGCGGTGCTGTCGCTGGTGGTCGCGGTGTGCCTCGGCATGGTCGGCGCCCTGGCCAAGACTCTCCAAGTCGGTGGTGGCGCAGACCGTGGCCGGCATCTACACCACGCTGATCCGCGGCGTGCCCGATCTGGTCTTGATGCTGCTGATCTTCTTCGGCGGCCAGATGGCGGTGAACCAGATCGCCGAGTCGTTCGGCTACGAGGAGTATATCGAGGTCAACGCCTTCACCGCCGGGGTGCTGACCATCGGCTTCATCTACGGCGCCTACATGACGGAGACCTTCCGCGGCGCGATCCTGGCCGTGCCGCCCGGCCAGCTCGAGGCCGGCCAGGCCTTCGGCATGAGCCGCTTTCAGGTGTTCCGCGAGATCCTGCTGCCGCAGACCATCCGCTACGCCCTGCCGGGCTTCGGCAACAACTGGCTGGTCCTGCTCAAGACCACGGCCCTGCTCTCGGTGATCGGGCTCGACGACATGCTGTTCACCGGCCGGCAAGGCGGCCGGGGCCACCCGCGAGCCCTTCACCTTCTATCTCGCCGCCGCGCTGATCTACCTGCTGCTGACCACCGTCTCCACGCTGCTCCTGGCCTGGGCGGAGCGCAACGCCGAGCGGCCCTACCGGCGGCCCGACCATGGACGTTAGCATCATCCTCGGCAACCTGCCCCTCTACTTCGAGGGGCTGTGGACCACGATCTGGCTGGTGGCGGCGGCCCTGGCGCTGGGCTTTTGCTGTCGATCCCGCTGGCGGTGGCGCGGACCTCGGGCAACCCGCTGCTGAACTGGCCCGGTCTGGGCCTACACCTACTTCTTTCGCGGCACGCCGCTGCTCATCCAGCTGTTCATGATCTATTACGGGCTGGGCCAGTTCGAGGCGGTGCAGCGAGAGCATCTTCTGGCCGTTGCTGAAGGAGGCGTGGTTCTGCGCGCTGCTGGCCTTCGCGCTGAACACCGCCGCCTACACCACGGAGATCCTGCGCGGCGCCATCGAGGTGACGCCCGTGCGGCGAGGTCGAGGCGGCCAAGGCCGCCGGCATGTCGCCGTTCATGATGCTGCGCCGGATCATCCTGCCCAGCGCCTTCCGCCGCGCACTGCCGGCCTACGGCAACGAGGTCATCTTCATGCTGCACGGCAGTGCCGTCGCCAGCGTGGTGACCATTCTCGACCTCACCGGCGCAGCACGCATGGTCCAGTCGCGCTACTATGCGCCCTACGAGGCGTTCATCACCGCCGGCGCTGTTCTATCTGGTGCTGACCTTCGCGCTGGTCTGGCTGTTCCGCCTCGCCGAGCATCGCCTCCACGCCCATCTGCGCCGCCCGGTCGCCTGACCGTCAGGGAGCCGGCGATGGCCGCGGCGGGGTCGCGCCGGCGCGCACCAGCTCCGCCGTGAGTGCCCTCGCCTTGGCCGGGTCCATCTCGGCCACGATCGCCGCCACCTTGGTCTCGCGCATGCCGCGCACGATCGGCAGCAGCAGATCGAGTGCCATCGGCTCGAAGATCGCCGCGGCGTTCTTGGCCTTCATCGCCTCGTAGACCTTGACCATCTGCGCGATCCTGGCCTGGTCCTCGGCCGCGACCTCGCCGGTCAGGCGCTCGAGCTCGGCCTTGAGCGCCTCCAGGCGTGCCAGCTGCTCGCCGATCCGGGTCTCGACCGACGCCATCACCGCCTCGCGCAGGGCGAGGCGATGTTCCCGTTCCGCCAGGGCCGCCTGGTGACGACCGAGCTCGTCGGCCAGCTCCTGCAGCACCGTGACCGTGAGCGGATCCTGGGACGCCGTATCGGGTGGTACCGCCGGCGCTGCGGCCGGTGTGGCGGCCGGCTTCGCTTCCACCGCTGCGGCCGGCTCCGGACCGTTGCCGGGCTCGAGGCGGCGCAGTCTTGCCCAGGCCCGCGACTCGCCCGACAGGGGTGCTCGAGCGGCTTCCTCATGCCAGGGCAGGCTCGGAACGGGCAGCCGGGCCATGCCGGCCACGACCAGCACCCCGGCCGTGACCAGCAGCAGGCGCGACCGGGCGGCGAAGGGGCGGCCCGGCGGTCGCCGCTGGCTCACCGCAACGCCTCGAGCGCCTTGAGCAGTTCGGCGTCGATGCGGGGCCGGGCCGGGCGTTCGCGGCCCTCGCCCTCGGCGGCACGCGCCGGGCGCGGCGGCCTCGCCGCGCACGCCGCGCTCCCGCTCGAGGCTGTCCTCGGCCATGGCCCGCGCACCCTGGTGGATCGCGGTCTCGACCCGGCGCGCCATCCGCCCGGCGCTGTCGACCAGCCGGGCGAGCTCGACGGCACGCTGCTGCGCCTGCCCCTGCTCCGCCGCCAGCAGGCGCTGCGCCTCGCCGACCCCGTCGCGGATGCCGGCCACGGCCTGCTCGGCGCGGCGCACCGCACCGTCGACCGCGCCGATGAACGACTCGATGTCGCTGCGCTCGACCCGCAGCCGGTCGAGCCGGCGATAGAGCAGGACGCACCAGCTCGTGGTCAGCACGAGGAGGAAGGCCATCACGAGGTCGCCGGCGAGCCCGATCATGTCCTGGCCTCGCGCTCGATCGCGTCCTCGATCCGGACCACCAGGCGGTCGCCGACGCGTCCGATCCGGCCGCGCGCCATCGCCACCTGGCCGCAGCGCAGCAGCACCTGGGGATCGGTGCCAGCACTCAGCCGCAGCGTGCTGCCGACCTCCAGCCGCAGGATGTCGCTGAGGCTGACGGTCTGCTCGTCGAGCACGGCCTCGCAGCTCGACCCCGGTGACCCAGATCTCGTCGGCGAGATGGTTCTCCCAGATCGAGTCGCGCCCGAACTTCTCGCCCATGAACATCTGCAGCAGCAGGTCGCGGGCCGGCTCCAGCGTGGCGTAGGGGATCAGGAACTCGATGGTGCCGCCGCGATCCTCGAGGTCGACCCGCAGGCGGAACACGATGCAGCCATTGCCGGGACGGGCGATCGCCGCGAAGCGCGGATTGGTCTCCATGCGCTCGAACCGGAAGGTGATCGGCGTGATCGGAGCGAAGGCCTGGCTCAGATCGTCGAGGATCAGGCGCACAGCCGCTCGACCAGCGATGCCTCGATCGTGGTGTAGGGGCGACCCTCGATGCGCATCGGCGCCGTGCCGCGCCGGCCGCCCAGCAGCACGTCGACGATCGAGTAGATCATGGCGCTGTCGACCGTGATCAGGCCGTAATTGTCCCACTGCACGGCCTTGAAGATCGCGATCATCGCCGGGCTCGACACGGTGTTCATGTAGTCGCTGAAGCGCTGCGCGGTGATGTTCTCGAGGCTGATGTCGACGTTCTCGGAAGTGAAGTTGCGCACGCTGGTGGTGAGCATCCGCTCGAGGCGGTCGAACACGACCTCGAGCATCGGCAGGCGCTCGTAGGTGATGTCGCGCGACTGGACCAGCGACATGATCCCGCTGCGCTCGCCGGCCGGGCGGCCGGCCGCGGCCGCACCGTCGCCGCCGTCGTCGGGCCCGACCAGGTCGATCAGGTCGTCGGCGTCGGTCATGGTCGGCATGCGCTTCGCCCCGTCGCCCGTCACTGGACCAGCATCTCCTTGAGCAGCACCGTGCGCACGGGCGTGGGCTCGACCGCGAGGTTGACCCGCGCGGTGAGCTCCTCCTTGAGGCGCTGCATGCCCGCGGCACCCTGCACGTCGTCCAGCGTCAGGGCGCGCAGGTAGAGCTGGAAGCTGTCGAGGATCCGGGGCATCAGCCGGCCGACGGCCTCGGCCGCGGCCGGGTCGGCGACCTCGAGCGACAGGCGCAGCTTGAGATAGCGCAGGCGGGGTGCCCCCGACTGCAGGTTCACGATCAGGTCCGGCATGTCGACGAAGGCGACACCCGCTTCGGTCGCGCCGCCGCCATGGCCGTCATCCGCCGCGCCGTGCGCGTCGGCAGCAGCCTCCGGATGGGCCTCGCCATGGGCGGCCGCGGCTTCGCTGCCGCCGAACAAACCCATGAAGTAGGCGCCGGCGCCGGCGCCGCCCAGCAGCACCACGAGGCCGATCCCACCCAGGAGCAGGAGCTTGCCCTTCCCTTTGCCCTTGCCGGGCGGTGTGGCTGCCGCCTCGCTGCTCGCTGCCATTGCCGGCCACTCCTGCTTCGCGCCGCGCCGACGCCAGTGCGTCGCGCGTCCGCCAGCCGGGATAGCAGCGCGTGGTTAACGCTGCGCTAACGCGGCAGATCTTGCCGGTGTGGATCCGTCTGCCCGGCAGGACTTGCCGTGCGGTGCGGGGGCTGCCCAGGCGGCGGGCGGGATCGCGCCCTTGGCATCGGGATTGCTGCAGGCTGGGCGAAGGAGTTCGTGATGCGCACCACCAGCTACCTCGCCCTCAGCCGCCAGGCCGCGCTCGAGCGTCAGATGGCGACCGTGGCGAACAACCTCGCCAATGCGACCACCACGGGCTATCGGGCCGAGCACATGGTGTTCGAGGAGACGCTGCACCGCGCCGGCCGCCAGCGCGTGGCGTTCGTCCAGGACGTGGGCCTCGCCCGCGACCTGTCGCCGGGGCCGGTCACGCAGACCGGCAACCCGCTCGACCTCGCGATCGACGGCGAGGGCTATCTCGCCTTCGCCACCGAGACCGGCACGGGCTACGGGCGTGCGGGCCGGCTGGAGATCGCACCGACGGCCGGCTGGTCGATTCCGCCGGCCGCTCGCTGCTCGACGACGGCGGCAACGCCATCGTGCTGGCCGCGGACGAGACCGGCCTCACGGTGGCCGCCGACGGCACGGTGTCGGGTCGCAACGGTGCCATCGCGCGGATCGGCGTCTACGGCTTCGCCAACGAGCAGGCGCTGCGCCGCGCCGGCGACGGCCTGTTCGCCGCCAGCGCGCCCGCGGTACCCGCCGAGGGCGCGCGCCTCGTGCAGGGCGCCCTCGAGGGCTCCAACGTTCAGCCGGTCCTGGAGATGACCACGATGCTGGCCACCGTGCGCGCGTTCGAGGGCGCGCAGCGCCTGCTCGACACCGAGCACGAGCTCGAGCGGCAGGCGATCGAGCGGGCCGGCCGTGGCGCCGGTTAACCATGCCGAAAGGTACCCGGCGCTAGAAGCCGGAAGCGAAAGGGGTAGCCGACCATGCGCTCGTTGAGTGTCGCCGCCACCGGCATGATGGCCCAGCAGCTGCATGTCGAGGTGATCTCGAACAACATCGCGAACATGACGACCACCGGCTACAAGCGCCGGCGGGCGGAGTTCCAGGACCTGCTCTACCAGAACCAGCGCCGGATCGGCTCGACCAGCTCCGCCGAAGGTACGGTGGTGCCCGCCGGCGTGCAGCTCGGCCTGGGCGTCAAGACCGCGGCCGTCTACCGGATCCACGACCAGGGCGAGTTCGTCAACACCGAGAACAGCTTCGACCTGGCCATCCAGGGCAGCGGCTACTTCGTCGTCGAGCTGCCGTCCGGCGACCTCGCCTACACCCGTTCGGGCAATTTCCAGATCAGCCCCGAGGGCCAGCTGGTCACGCCCGACGGCTACACGGTCAGCCCCGGGGTCACGATCCCCGAGGATGCGGTGGAGGTGTCGATCAACCAGGAAGGGCTGATCTCGGCCAAGATCGCGGGCCAGGTCGAGGAACAGGAACTGGGCGAGCTGCAGCTGGCCACCTTCGTCAACGAGGCGGGGCTGGAGGCCACCGGCAGCAACCTGCTGCAGGAGACGGCCGCGTCGGGCCCGGCCCTTGCCGGACCGCCCGGCACCGAGGGCCTGGGGACGGTGCTGCAGGGCTTTCTCGAGAGCTCCAACGTCAACCCGGTCCAGGAGATCACGGCCCTGATCGCCGCGCAGCGCGCCTACGACATGAACTCGAAGGTCATCTCCGCCTCCGACGAGATGATGGCCACCATGACCCAGCTCCGTTAGGCCGCCGGATGCGCCTGATCGCCGTTGCGGCCCTGGTCGCCTTCCTCGCCCTGTCGCGATCCGCTGCCGCCGAGGTGACGCTGCCGCCCGGTGCGCCCCTGACCGCCGAGCTGGTGGCCGGTCTGGTCCGCAGCGAGCTGGCGGCCCGTGGGATCGCGGGCGAGCTCGCGGTCGAGGTCCGCCAGCCGGCTGCGGCCCTGCCGAACCGGGCGGGCGTGGCCGATGCGCATCCAGCTGGCGGAGCTGCGCCACGACCGCCGCTCCGGCCGGTTCCAGGGCCGGATCGAGGCCTCCCTGCCTTCCGGCGAGACCTCGGCCACGCCCATTGCGGGCCGCGTCGACGAGCTCGTCGAGGTAACCGTGCCGGGACGGCCGGTCGCGCGCGGCGAGACCATCGTGCCCGCCGACCTCGTGTCCGCCTGGCTGCCGGTGAACGCGCTGCCCGAGGGCGGCCTGCGGCGCGCGGAGGACCTGGTCGGCCGCCAGGCCGTGCGGGCGCTCGCCGCCGGCCGTGCGGTGCGCGCCGGCGAGGTCGCCGCACCCTGGGCGGTCGAGCGGGGCGACGAGGCTGCCATGGCGTTCCGCCGCGGCGGGCTGCAGATCGTCACGGCCGCCGAGGTGCTCGAGAACGGCCGCCCGGGCGAGAGCGTGCGGGTGCGCAACGCCGTCAGCGGCGAGATCCGCCAGGCGGTGGTGGTCGGGCCGCGGCAGGTCGAGGTTCGCGGCGTCGGTCGATGAGCATGCCACGGGCCGCCCCGCTGCCGCTCGCGCTGGCGGCCACCTTGCTCCTCGCGGGCTGCTCGATCGCGGAGCGTCTCGGCGACATCGGCCGGCCGCCGACGCTGTCGCCGATCGAGAACCCGGTCCAGGAGCGCGGCTACCGTCCGGTGTCCCTGCCGATGCCCGACCCGGAGCCGGTCCAGAGTGCCGGTGCCAACTCGCTGTGGCGTTCCGGCGCCAAGGGCTTCTTCCGCGACCAGCGCGCCCGGCGCGTCGGCGACATCCTGACGGTGCAGGTGAGCATGTCGGACAATGCCAGCTGGTCGAACCAGACCACGCGCTCGCGCACGGCCGACGACCATCTGGGCATTCCCGATTTCTTCGGTCTGCAGAACCTCGCGGTGAAGGCGCTGCCCGATGCCGCCGACGGCACGCCCGTGGATCCCAGCGACTTCATCAAGATGGACAGCCAGAGCCGCAACGCCGGCCGCGGTGCGGTCAACCGAGCGGAGGAGATCAAGATGAACGTGGCGGCGGTGGTCACCCAGACCCTGCCCAACGGCAATCTGGTGATCCATGGCCGGCAGGAGGTGCGGGTGAACTTCGAGATGCGCGAGGTGATCGTGGCGGGCATCATCCGGCCCGAGGACATCACGCCCAAGAACGCCATCTCGCACGAGAAGATCGCCGAGTTGCGCGTCGCCTACGGCGGACGCGGCCAGATCACCGACGTCCAGCAGCCGCGCTACGGTGCCCAGGCCCTGGACATCCTCCTGCCCTACTAGCGCGTCGTCGCGCCGGGCGGCAAAGCTGGGCCGCGGGCCAAGCCGGCACATCGAGCCGGCAAGAGCGCTCGCTCAGCCTAGCGCGCGGCGGCGGTCCGCCGGCCGCCGAGCCAGGAGGTCCAGGATTCCAGGTTCGCGCGCAGCTTGCCGATCTGCATCACGCCCTCGATCCGGCGGTCGAGGAAGGCCCAGCTGTCGGCACAGTCGGCCGACTGGTCGTCGAGCCAGTAGAGCAGGGTGCTGCCCAGGACGCCGGCCAGCGTGGCGCGGCGCGAATAGTAGCTGAAGCCCTCGCTCCGGTCGCCGCCGAGACCCGCCGTCCGCCACATCAGATCGACCGTGTGCCACAGGGCGCGGCCGGTGCCGGCGAGATTGCCGGGCAGGCCATGTGCCGCGACCGCGCGCCGCACGGCCTCGCGGTGCGGGGTCAGCAGCTCGAGCCGGGTCCGCACCAGCAGTGCGATCCGCCGCCGCACCGGCAGCTTGAGCAGGTCGACGCCGGCCAGCGCCTCGACCATGCGCCGGTCGGCCCAGTCGTCCAGCCAGGCGAGCAGGCTGTCGCCGCCCTGCGGGAACAGCCTTCGGGCCGTGGCACCGTCCAGGCCCGCGTCCTGGGCGGCATTCAGCAGCGTGCGCCGGCTCCAGCCGTCGAACGCCGCATGCAGCAGCGCCGCTTCCAGGACGCTGTCCTTCAGGGCACGCCGTTCCGCCAGGGCGTCGGTCACGCGAGGTCTCCACGCTGTTCCAGCCATGCGGTCAGATGGGGCAGCTCGCTCGCGAAAGCCAGCCCGCGCAGATCCGCCATCCGCATCGGGTAGAGGATCCCGTCGAGATGGTCGACCTCGTGCTGGAGGACGCGCGCGAACAGGCCCGACGCCACGCCCGCCACGGCCCTTCCGTGCCGGTCCAGCGCCCGGTAGGCCACGCTGGCATGGCGCGGCACCCGGCCGCGCAGGCCCGGCATCGACAGGCAGCCCTCGAACGCCGGCACGTCCGCCTCGCCCAGCAGCGTCAGCTCGGGGTTGACCAGGACATGGGCGGTGGCCGCCTGCCGCTGGTCGCGGTCGGCCATCTCCAGCGCCACGACGATCCGCACCGACTCGTGCACCTGCGGTGCTGCCAGCCCGATCCCGTCCGCGTCGAACATCGTCTCGAGCATGTCGTCGATCAGGCGCTGCACCTCCGCGCGTCCCGGATCGAGGACCGGTTCGGCAGCGGCCAGCAGCACGGGGTGGCCCAGAAGGGCGATCTTGCGCAGCGTCATGGCCGACAGATAGCCTCGGCCGGAGCCGGCGAACAGGTCCGGCTTGGCGACGGGCGCCGGCCATGCTATCAGCCCGCCAGCCCCTCGAACGAGGGGAGGGGTTTTGTCGCCCCGATTCCATCTGGCCAGGAGTGGGAACGATCGTCGAGGTTCAGGTTCGCGACAACAATGTCGATCAGGCCCTGCGCGCGCTGAAGAAGAAGATGCAGCGCGAGGGCCTGTACCGCGAGATGCGGATGCGCCGCCACTACGAGAAGCCCTCCGAGCGCCGCGCCCGCGAGAAGGCCGAGGCGGTTCGCCGCTACCGCAAGCTCCTGCGCAAGCGCGCCGAGCGCGACGAGCTCTAGCCGACCCATCCAACCCGCCCGATGATGCCGCGCCCGAGCAATCCTGCTCGGGCGTCGTCGTTGATGCGCCGTCGGTTCATGCGGCCGTATTCGTTGGTCCCTGGGTATGCAGAGTTGCTCCGATTGTCCTACACTCGGGCGACCGCTGCCGGAGACCGCGCCCATGCGATTTCTGCCCGCCCTCGCGCTCATCGCCGCAACCGGGCCGGCGCTCGCCCATTTCCAGGAAATCCTGCCTTCGGCCGATGTCCTGCCGGAGGGCGGCGACGTCACGCTCGAGCTGGTGTTCACCCATCCGATGGACGGCGGTCCGGCCATGGAGATGGCGCTGCCGCGCCGGTTCGGCGTCCTCGCCCAGGGCCGCACGAC
Organism: uncultured Alphaproteobacteria bacterium; assembly: GCA_963769465.1. Lineage (GTDB taxonomy): Bacteria > Pseudomonadota > Alphaproteobacteria > Geminicoccales > Geminicoccaceae > Benzoatithermus. Next base: position 75,679 of record CAVYMA010000028.1, on the reverse strand, counting down.
CGATCTCGCCCCCGCGCTCGAGCCGTTCACGGTGGACGGCAAAGGCGCCTGGCGGGCCACGCACCGGCTCGACGAGCCGGGTGCCGCGGTGTTCTTCGTGGAGCCGGAGCCCTATTGGGAGCCCGCGGAGGGCAAGTACATCGTCCACTATGCCAAGGTGGTCGTCGACGGCTTCGCCTCCGGCCAGGGCTGGGACGCGCTGGTCGGGCTGCCGGTCGAGATCGAGCCGCTGGCCCGTCCCACCGGGCTCTGGGCCGGGAACCTGTTCCGCGGGATCGTGCGCCGGAACGGCGAGCCGGTGCCGTTCGCCGAGATCGAGGTCGAGTACGTCAATGACGGCTCGCTGGCCGCACCCAACGACGCCTTCGTCACCCAGGTGATCAAGGCCGATGCGGCCGGCGTCTTCGCCTACGCCATGCCGCGTGCCGGCTGGTGGGGCTTCGCCGCCCTCACGGAGGGCGACGCGCCGCAGGCCGCCCCCGACGGCAACCCTGCGCCGGTCGAGGAAGGCGCGCTGATCTGGGTCCATGCCACGGCCATGGGCGGGTCCTGAGCCGCCCGATGGCGCACATCCCGGACGCCGTCCTGTCCCTGCCGGTGCTGGCAGGTGGCGGTGCGCTCGCGGCCGGTGGCGTCGCCTGGGGCCTGCACGAGCTCGACGAGCGCCGCATCCCGCTGGTGGCGATCCTGGCGGCGGCCTTCTTTACCGTCTCGCTCCTCGCCATCCCCGCGGGCCCGTCCAGCGTGCATCTGCTCCTGGCCGGACTGATGGGCCTGCTGATCGGCCCCGCCACCTTTCCGGCGGTCCTGGTGGGCCTGCTTCTGCAGGCCCTGCTGTTCGGCTTCGGCGGGCTCAGCACGCTGGGCGTGAACACGCTGGACATCGCGCTGCCCGGGGTCGTGGCGGGCCTGCTCGCCGGTCCCGCCCTGGCCCGGCTGCCGGCCGGCCGCGCGGGCATCCTCGCCGGTGTCGCCGCCGCCCTGGCCGTCGCCGGCACCGGCGGCCTCGTCGTCCTGGCGCTGGTCCTCTCCTCGGCCGAGTACGTCCCCTCGGCCCGCATCATCCTGCTCACCTACCTGCCGCTGATGCTCGGCGAGGCCGCCGTCACCGGCTTCGCGGTCATGTTCCTCAAGCGCGCCCGGCCCGACCTGTTCGGGTCCGGCCGGCCGCCGGCGCCGGCCTGAGCGGCGATGCGACCGGTGCTGATCGCCCTCGCCCTGCTCCTGGTGGCCGTGGCTCCGGCCAGCGCCCATCGGCTCAAGCTGTTCGCGACCGTCGAGGACGGTGCGATCGTCGGCTACGCCTTCTTCGTCGGCGGCGGCCGGCCCGCCGGGGTGGCCCTGGTGATCCGGGACGCCGACGGCAGGGAGGTCCATCGCGGCGCCACCGATGCCGCGGGAGCCTTCCGCTGGCGCCCGCCCCAGGCCGCGACCTACCGCCTCGTCGTCGACGCGGGCGACGGGCACGGCGCCAGCGCCACCATCACCGCCGATCGCCTCGGCGGCACGGTGCCGCCGGCCGCACCGCCGGCCCCGGGCCCCGTCGCCGCCCCGGCCCGCTGTGCCGACGGCGAGCTGGCGGCGCTGGTCGACGCCGCGGTCGCGCGTCAGGTCGCACCGTTGCTCGCGGCCCATGCCGAAGCGGAGGCACGGCTGCGCTTCAACGACATCGTCGGCGGGATCGGCATGATCCTCGGCCTGGGCGGCGTCTGGGCCCTGGCGGCGGCACGGCGGCGCGGCCCGGCGCCGGGCGACGGCCGGTGACGGTGCTCGCCCCGCTCGCGGCCCCGGCCGACACCCTCATCGAGCGGCTGGCCCCGCGCACCCGGCTGGTGGTGGCGCTCGGCTGCGTCCTCGCCATCACCGCGCTGGCGACGCCCGGCTGGTCGGTGGCGGCCCTGGCGGGCGCCGGCGCCCTGGTCCTGCTGGCCCGCCTGCAGCCGGGTGCGGTGGCGCGTCGCCTGCTGCGGGTCGAGGGCTTTCTGGTGGCCCTGCTCCTGCTCCTGCCCTTCACCGTCCCCGGCGAGCCCGTGCTCGCCCTCGGGCCGCTGGCCGCCTCACGCGAGGGCCTCCTCCGCGCGCTCCTGCTGGTCGTCAAGATCAATGCCTGCGTGCTCGCCTGCACCGCCCTGCTCGGCACCCTGGAGCCGGTGCGCCTCGGCCGTGCCCTGGCCGGGCTCGGGGCACCGCTGCGTCTGGTCCACCTGTTCCTGTTCGTCGTCCGCTACGTCGCCCTGTTCGACGCCGAGCTGCACCGGCTGCGCGAGGCCATGCGCGCCCGTGGCTTCGTCGCCCGTTCCGGCCGGCACGGCTGGCGCACGCTCGGCAACCTCGCGGGCATGCTCCTGGTGCGCGCGCTCGACCGGGCCGAGCGGGTCGACGAGGCGATGCGCTGCCGCGGCTTCGCCGGCCGCCTGCCGCTGCTGGCGGGCGAGAGGCTGGCGGGTCGCGACCTGCGGTTCGCGGTTGCGCTGGCGCGCTGGCGCTTCTCCTCCTGGCCGGCGACCGGCTCTGGTGAGCGTGCTGGTCGAGCTGGACGGGGTCACGGTCGCGCGCGGCACCGGCGTCGTGCTCGACGGCCTGTCGCTGGCGGTGGCCGCCGGCGAGCGCGTGGCCGTGGTCGGTGCCAACGGTGCTGGCAAGACGACACTCCTGCGCACCATCGTCGGCCTGGAGCGGCCGACTGCCGGCCGCGTGCTCGCCTTCGGCGCCGAGCGGCGCAGCGAGCGCGAGTTCCGGCCGGTCCGCGCGCGGGCCGCCTACCTGTTCCAGGACCCGGACGATCAGCTGTTCTGCCCGACCGTGCTGGAGGACGTGGCCTTCGGCCCGCTCAATCTCGGCCGCTCCGAGGCGCAGGCCTACGACGAGGCGCGCGCGACGCTGGCCGGCCTCGGCCTCGGCCACCTGGCGGAGCGGCTCACCTACCGGCTGTCGGCCGGCGAGAAGCGGCTGGTGGCACTGGCCGCCGTGCTGGCGATGCGACCCGAGCTCCTGCTGCTCGACGAGCCCACCAACGCGCTGGACGAGGCCCACCAGGCGCTCCTGACCGGCATCCTCGAGCGGCTGGATGCGGCCATGCTGATCGTCTCCCACGACCGACGGTTCATCGAGCGCCTCGCCACGCGGGTCCTGGTCCTGCGCCATGGCCGGCTGCAGCCCGCCACCCTGCACCGCCACCCGCTCGCCGGCGACGCGGCGCACATCCATGGGCTCGACCCGGACCACGACCACGGTGCCACGGCCGAGGCGTGAAGCACCGCTCAGGCGATCGGGCGGCTGTGGATGTGGGGTCGCGGGGCGTCGCCCTCGACATGGCCATGATGGGCCACCGCCAGGTCGACCGGCACCAGGTTGAGGTAGGCGTGGCGCACGCCGCGCTGGGCCATCACCCAGCGTGCCAGCCGCGTGACGGCGGTGAGCGGCCCGCGCAGCACGTTGACCTGAAGCGCGTGCTCGTGGTCGAGCGCGAGGCCGAGATTGGCCACGGCCAGGTCGTGATGCTCGCGCTGGGCGGTCTGCAGCCGGCGGGCGAGGCCGACCTGCCGCTCGTCCTGGACGTAGGTCAAGGTGGCGACGCACGCCTCGGCCGCGAGGTCCTCGACGCTGGCCTGGTCCAGGCCGATGCGGGCGAGATCGCGCAGGGCCTCGGAACGGTTCACGTAGCCGCGCCGGCGCATGAAGTGGTCGAGCTCGTCCGCGAACGGCTCGGCCATGCTGATGGTTACCCGCTGCATCGCTCGTCCCCGGCCTCGACCATCACGCGACAGACGATCACGGTTGCGTGGCTCGCTGCAAGCGGCACTCGGCAAGCGGGTGGAGGGGATGGTGCCCAGGGGCGGATTTGAACCACCGACACGCGGATTTTCAGTCCGCTGCTCTACCAACTGAGCTACCTGGGCATCTGGCTGCGGGCATATAGCGGCGCACTCGCGCAGTGTCCAGCCCGGGGTCAGCGACCCCCTGCCGCCCGCGCCTCGGCGACGAGCCGCTCGGTGCCGGCTTCCGTGCGCTGCTCCAGCTCGCGCATGAAGGTCTTGCGGTCGAGGCCGGCCGGGATCGGCTCGAGGAACTCGACCACCACGCGGCCCGGATGCTTGACGAACTCGCGCCGCCGCCAGAACACGCCGGAATTCAAGGCGACCGGCACCACCGGCAGGCCCAGGGCGGCATAGAGCGCGGCCACGCCCGGCTTGTAGTCGGGTGGATCGCCCGGAGCACGGCGCGTGCCCTCGGGAAAGATCATGACCGTGAGACCTTGCGCCACCGCGGCGCGCGCGCCGCGCACCAGCGAGCGGATGGCGTTGGCCGCGGCACCGCGATCGATCCGGATGTTGCCGGCGCGCATCAGGTACCAGCCGAACACCGGGATCCGGGTGAGCTCCTCCTTCAGCCCGATCGCGATCTCCGGGATCAGCGCGTGGAACACCACCGTCTCCCAGGCCGACTGGTGCTTGCTCGCCATGATCACGGGCCCTGGCGGCACCCGGTCGCGGCCGCGCAGCTCGTAGGTGAGCCCCACCGTCACGCGCAGCAGCCAGAGATTGACCCGCTGCCAGGTTCGCGCGACGGCGCGCATCGCCGGGGGCCGCAGGAACGGGTAGGCGGGCAGGACGCCCAGGCAATAGACGGTGGTCCAGACGTAGAAGGTCACCTGGAACAGCAGCGCGCGCAGCACCAGGACAGGCCTTGCCGACAATGATCCATGCTCCCGCGCTCGAGCCGCGCCGGGAAGAAAGCGGCCCGCGCCGCGTTTGGCAAGCCGCGCTAACCCAGTCGGGCGAGGCCCAGCCGGACGGTCAGGCGTGCCGCGCCGGCGGCGAGCAGTGCTGCCGCCACGGGCACCGCGGCGAGCCGCAGCCAGTCCGCGAGCAGCAGCCGCGGCTCCGCCAGCCCCGCCTCGGGCCAGGCCGCGCCCGCCATGGCCAGTCCCACCAGCAGTGCGATGGCCGCAAGGAAGCCCAGGACGGCACCCTGCAGGCCGTTGCGCGCGGCGTACTGCTCGAACTGTCGCGCCACCTGGGCCTCGCCGGCGCCCAGCGAGCGCAGCAGGCGCACGGTCTCGCGCTGAGCGGCAAGCGCGCCGCGCACGACCAGGATCGAGCCCGCGATCAGGCTGGCCAGCGCCAGGATACCGCCGGCCCACCCCAGGAGGCGCAGGTGCCGCATCGCTGCCGCCCCCTCGGCCCCGCCGGTCACCGGCTCGCCGATCACGGCCTCGGCGGCAACCGGTGCCAGCGCGGCGGCGATCGCGGCGCGGTCGGGCTCGTGGGCCGGGTCGAAGGCGACCTCGACCAGCCGGGGCAATGGCAGTGCCGCCAGCAGTTCGTCGGTCGCACCGCCCGGCGCCAGTGCGGGCAGCAGGTCGCCCACCGGGACCACGTGCAGCCTGACCGTCCCGGGCAGCCCGCGCAGTGCCGCGAGCACGGGAGCCAGCTCGGCCTCGGCTGCCATCCCGGCCGCACTCGGCGGCACGGCCACCGTCACCACCCGCGGCTCCAGCGCCAGCTGGCGCAAGCGAGCCTGCGAGGCGGCCGCGACCGCGAAGGCCAGGACCGCGAGGCACACGAGGCCGCTGGCGAGCCAGGCCAGGAGCCGGCCGGCGGGATTCTCGCGCAAGGGCAGCTCGCGCCGCCGCGCCGTGCCGGCCCGCATCATGCCCCGACCGCCATGGAGCCGGCCGCCGCCGGAGCGAGCAGGCGGCCCGCGGCCATCTGCAGGACCGGGAAGCCGTGCTGCCGGACCATCCGGTCATTGTGGGTCGCCACGACCACGGTGGTGCCCAGCTTGTGCAGCGAGAGCAGCAGGTGCATGAGCCGCCGGCCATGGCCGGAATCCACGCTGCTGGTCGGTTCGTCGGCGAGCAGGAGGCGGGGGCGGCCGATCACCGCGCGGCCCACCGCCACCAGCTGGCGCTGGCCCATCGACAGCTCGGTGGGATGCTTCTCGGCCACGTCGCCCAGGCCCAGCCACGCCACCAGCTCGGCGACATGGCGGGCGATCTGGGCGTCGTCGGCACCGGCCAGCCGCAATGGCAGGGCCACGTTCTCGAACGCGCTCAGATGATCGAGCAGGCGGAAATCCTGGAACACGACGCCGATGCGCCGCTGCAGGCTGCCGGCGTCGGCCCGGTCGAGCTGGGTCGCGTCGCGCCCGAAGACGTGGATGCGGCCACGGCACACCGGGTGAGCCAGGGACAGTACCCGCAGCAGCGAGGTCTTGCCGGCCCCACTCGGCCCCATGAGGAAGTGGAAACTGCCCTGGGTCAGGCGCAGCCCGACGTCGCGCAGCACCTCGGCACCGTTGCCGTAGCGCATCGCGACGTCCTGCAGGTGCACGATGGTGGTGCCGTTCGCATCCAATGGCGGGGCTCGCGCTGCGTCGCCTGCTGACAGGCGATAATCCTTATAGTAGATTCAGATTCGACAATATCAACTGTAAAGAGCAGCAGCCCGCTGCCCGACGGCGAGCGACGCGATGATCATCACCTGCCCCGCCTGCCACACCAAGTTCCAGCTCCCGCCGGCTTCGCTCGGTGCCGCCGGCCGCAACGTCCGCTGCTCGAGCTGCGGCGAGCGCTGGTTCGTCGAGGCGTTCACCGACGTCGCGGCACCGCCGCCGCCGGCCATGGCACTCCCCGAACAGGCACCGATGGTGGCGGAGGGCGCGCCGTGGCGTCGGCTGACGCCATGGCTCGCCGGCGCGTTGCTGCTCCTGCTGGCGGCGGCGGCGATCGCCGGGCGCAACCAGATCGCGCAGCACCTGCCCATGACCGCACCGGTCTACCAGCGCCTGGGCCTGTCCCTCGAGCTGCCGCTGGGGATCGAGTTTCGCGACCTCGGCTCCGAGCGCCGCATGACCAAGGGGCAGCCGGTGCTGGTGGTGACGGGCGAGATCACCAATATCAGCGGCCAGCGGCGCGAGGTGCCGCCGATCCGGGTGGCCGTCCTGGACGCCGACCGCCGCGAGCTCGACCACGGGTCGTTCGACCCGCCCGAGCCGGCGCTCGGTCCTGGCGGCGTCGCCCGGTTCGAGGTCGAGCTCGACGTGCCGCCGCCGGAAGCCAGCGATTTCTCGGTGTCGTTCGACGTGGAGCCGCAGCGGTGAGGGCAGGCGGTGCGGCCGATGGCGGTGGCGCTCAGCGAGGCGGAAGCCGCGGCGGCGGCGGGCGAGGTGCCGGTCGGGGCCGCGATCGTCGCACCCGACGGCACGCTGCTCGCGCGTGACCGCAACCGGATCGAGGAACGGCGCGACCCCACCGCCCATGCCGAGATCCTGGTGATCCGCGCGGCCGCCGCCAAGCTGGGCACGCCGCGGCTCGCCGGGTGCGACCTCTACGTGACGCTGGAGCCGTGCCCGATGTGTGCCACGGCGGCGAGCCTCGCGCGGCTGCGGCGCATCTACTACGGTGCCGAGGATCCCAAGGGCGGCGGGGTCGACCACGGACCGCGCATCTTCGCGAGCCCGGCCTGCCATCACCGCCCCGAGGTCTATGGCGGCATCGGGGCGGGGCCGTCGGCCGAGCTCCTGCGCGCCTTCTTCCGCGCCCGCCGCTGAGAACTCAGCCGATCGTCCCGGCCTCGTGCAGGCCCGCGAGTTCGGCCTCGCCCAGGCCCAGCAGCTCGCCCAGCACCTGGTCGGTGTGCTGGCCCAATGTCGGCGGGCCGTGGCGGTAGGCGGGCGGGGTCAGGCTCATCTTCAAGGGGTTGGCGACCAGGGGCACCGAGCCCGCGGCGGCATCGGGGTGCGGCAGGTCGATCCGCATGCCGCGCGCCTGGACCTGGGGATCCGCGAACACCTGGTCCAGGGTGTTGACCGGTCCGCAGGGGACGCCGATGCCCGGCCAGGCCCGCGACCCACTCGGCCGTGGTCTTGGCGCGCATGTGGTCGGGCATCCGCGCGTACAGCTCGCGCCGGTGCTCGACCCGCAGGCTGTTGGTGGCGAAGCGCGGATCGGCCGCGAGTTCCGACGCCCCGGCGAAGCGGCACCATTTCTGGAACTGCGCGTCGTTGCCGACCGCCAGGATCACGTAGCCGTCGGCGGTGGCGAAGGTCTGGTAGGGGACGATGTTGGGGTGCTCGGTACCCTGCCGCTTCGGCACCTGGCCCGAGAGCAGGAAGTTGGTGGCCTCGTTGGCGAGCCACGCCACCTGGGTGTCGAGCAGGGCCGCGTCGATGTGCTGGCCGTGCCCGGTGGCGTCGCGGTGGCGCAGGGCGGCCAGGATCGCCACGGTCGCGTACATTCCGCACATCAGGTCGGCGATGCCGACCCCCACCTTCATGGGCGGGCCGTCGGGCGCCCCGGTGAGGCTCATGATGCCGCCCAGGCCCTGCGCCAGATAGTCGTAGCCGGCGCGGGGCGCATAGGGTCCGGTCTGGCCGAAGCCGGTGATCGAGCAGTAGACCAGCCACGGGAACTCGCCCTTGAGCTGCGCCCAGTCCAGGCCGTAGCGGGCGAGGTCGCCCACCTTGAAGTTCTCGACCAGGACGTCGCACTTGGCGAGCAGCCGACGGAGCAGCGCCTGTCCCGCCTCGGTCGCGATGTCGATCGCGACCGAGCGCTTGTTGCGGTTGGCGCAGAGATAGTAGGCGCTCTCCGCGGTGGGGCCGTCCGTGCCCTGGACGTAGGGCGGGCCCCATTTGCGCGTGTCGTCGCCGGCGCCGGGGCGCTCGATCTTGATCACGTCGGCCCCGAGGTCACCCAGGAGCTGGGTGCAGGTCGGGCCGGCCAGGATCCTGGTCAGGTCGAGCACGCGCACTCCGGCCAGCGCCTGCGCCATCACCGATCTCCCTCTTGCGACGGGCGGCTGCCCGACCGGGACCGGTGCTTAGTCCGGCGCCGGGGGAGGGGCAAGCGGCGGCCCGGCGCGCCGCCCTCATGGGCAGGTTTCACGCCTTGACATCCGGCCCGCGGAGGTCAAGTAAACAGCAATCAGGACCGAGTTGGTCCAGTTTTCCACAGGCATCGGACCGACCGTGATCAGGCTCAGCAAGCTAGCCGACTACGGCATCGTCATCGCCACCCATCTGGCGCGCCACCCGGAGCGGCAGCAGACGGCGGGCGACGTGGCCGCGGCGACGGCGGTGCCGGCGGCGATGACCAGCAAGGTGCTCAAGCTGCTGACCCGTGCGGACCTCCTGGTGTCCCATCGCGGGGCCCAGGGCGGGTACACGCTGGCCCGGTCGCCGGTCTCGGTCAACGTAGCCGAGGTGGTCGAGGCGCTGGACGGTCCGATCGCGATCACCACCTGCACCGAGCCGACGCCCGGCGACTGCAGCATCCTGAGCCTGTGCCCGGCGCGCGCGAACTGGGAGCGGATCAACCACGCGATCCGCGAGTCCCTGAGCGAGGTGAGCCTGGCCGAGATGGCGCACACCATTCCCTCGGCCTTCCTTCGGCCGGGCGAGCACGTGGCGGCGGTGCGGCAGTGATGCCCGCCTGCCGCCGGACATTGACGGAGTAGACGATGGCAACGGCCCTCGAGCAGGTCCGCGACACGACCGGAACCGACTACAAGTACGGTTTCGTCACCGACGTCGAGGAGGACCGCGTCCCCATCGGCCTCAGCGAGGACGTCGTCCGGCAGATCTCGGCCAAGAAGGACGAGCCCGCGTGGATGACGGAGTGGCGGCTGGAAGCCTATCGCCGCTGGCTCACCATGACCGAGCCCAGCTGGCAGAAGCCGCACTACCCGGCGATCGACTACCAGGCGGTCAGCTACTATTCGGCGCCCAAGCAGAAGGAGCAGCCGAAGTCGCTGGACGAGATCGATCCGGAGATCCGCAAGACCTACGACAAGCTGGGCATTCCGATCCGCGAGCAGGAGATCCTGGCCGGCGTCGCCGTCGACTACGTGTTCGACAGCGTCTCGGTGGCGACCACCTTCCGCGCCAAGCTGGGCGAGCTCGGCGTCATCTTCTGCTCGATCTCCGAGGCCATCCGCGAGCACCCCGAGCTGGTGCGCAAGTACCTTGGCTCGGTGGTCCCGCAGGGTGACAATTTCTTCGCGGCGCTGAACTCGGCGGTGTTCTCCGACGGCAGCTTCGTCTACGTGCCCAAGGGCGTGCGCTGCCCGATGGAGCTTTCGACCTATTTCCGTATCAACGCCGCCAACACCGGCCAGTTCGAGCGCACGCTGATCATCGCCGACGAGGGCTCCTACGTCAGCTACCTCGAAGGCTGCACGGCTCCGATGCGCGACGAGAACCAGCTCCATGCCGCCGTGGTCGAGCTGATCACGCTGGACGACGCCGAGATCAAGTACTCGACGGTGCAGAACTGGTACCCGGGCGACAAGGACGGCAAGGGCGGGATCTACAACTTCGTCACCAAGCGCGGTGCCTGCCGCGGCCGCCGGTCGAAGATCAGCTGGACCCAGGTCGAGACCGGCTCCGCGATCACCTGGAAGTACCCGTCCTGCGTCCTGCAGGGCGACGATTCGGTGGGCGAGTTCTACTCGGTGGCCGTCACCAACAGCCGCCAGCAGGCCGACACCGGCACCAAGATGATCCACATCGGCAAGAACACCCGCTCGCGGATCGTCGCCAAGGGCATCGCCGCGGGGCGCTCGGACAGCACCTATCGCGGTCTGGTGCGCATGCTGAAGTCGGCCGAGGGTGCGCGCAACCACACCCAGTGCGACAGCCTCCTGATCGGCGACAAGTGCGGTGCCCACACCGTGCCCTACATCGAGGTCAAGAACCGCACCGCCAAGTGCGAGCACGAGGCCACCACCAGCAAGATCAGCGACGACCAGCTGTTCTACTGCCGCAGCCGCGGCATCCCTGCCGAGGACGCGGTCGCACTCATCGTCAGCGGCTTCTGCCGCGAGGTGATGGAGGAGCTGCCCATGGAATTCGCCGTCGAGGCCAGGAAGCTCCTTGGGCATCTCGCTCGAAGGCAGCGTCGGCTGACCAAGAACGCACAACGGATACGTCAGATGCTCGAGATCAAGGACCTCCACGTCGAGGTCGCCGGCAAGAAGATCATCAACGGCCTCTCGCTCACCGTGGGTGCGGGCGAGGTGCACGCCATCATGGGCCCCAACGGGTCCGGCAAGAGCACGCTGGCCTTCGTCCTGGCCGGTCGCGAGGGCTATGAGGTCACCGGCGGCAGCGTGACGCTGGACGGCGAGGACCTGCTCGCCATGGACCCGGAGGAGCGTGCGGCGGCGGGCGTGTTCCTGGCCATGCAGTACCCGGTCGAGATCCCGGGCGTGGCCAACATGTACTTCCTGCGCCAGGCCATGAATGCCCAGCGCCGCGCGCGCGGCGAGACCGAGATCGGTGCCGGCGAGTTCATGAAGCGGCTGCGCGCCAAGGCCAAGGTCGTGGGCGTCACCGAGGCCCTGCTCAAGCGCGACCTGAACTTCGGCTTCTCGGGCGGCGAGAAGAAGCGCAACGAGATCCTGCAGATGGCGATGCTCGAGCCGCGCCTGTGCATCCTGGACGAGACCGATTCCGGCCTCGACATCGACGCGCTGCGCACCGTGTCCGACGGTGTCAACGCGCTGCGCGACCCGTCGCGCGGCATCATCGTCATCACCCACTACCAGCGCCTGCTCGACTACATCGTCCCCGACCACGTCCATGTCCTGGCCTATGGCGAGATCCGGCGCTCCGGGACCAAGGAGCTGGCGCTGGAGCTCGAGGCCGGCGGCTATGCCGGCGTGCTCGGCGCCGAGTTCGCCGAGCAGCGGGCGGGAGCCTGACGCCATGGCGCTCAGCCGTGCTGCCGTGGAGCCGCTGGCGGCCTATGGCGCCACCTTCGCCAACGCCCAGGACCAGCTGCCGGGCCCGGCGTTGCGCGACTGGCGGCGCAGTTCCTATGCCCGCTTCGTCGAGCAGGGCATCCCCACCAGTCGGTCCGAGGACTGGAAGTACACCAACGTCGTCAAGGCGGCGAACGTGCCGCTGGTGGTGGCCCCACGTGCCGAGATCGGCCTGGACGCGATCGCACCCTACCTGCTCGGCGGCCACAAGGCGCGCCGGCTGATCTTCGTCAACGGCCACGTGGTGCCCGAGCTCAGCCATGTGCAGAGCCTGCCGCGCGGCGTGCGGATCATGAGCCTGCCGCGCGCGCTGCAGGCCGACCAGCAGCGGGTGGCCGAGGTGCTGGCCTCGCTCGAGGACGACCGCTCCTTCACGGCACTCAACGGCGCGTTCGCCGGTGCCGGTGCCTGGATCGAGCTGGACGACGGGGCCGATGCCGAGGACCCGTTGCAGCTGGTCTTTCTGACCGTCGGCCAGCCCTCGGCCTTCATGAGCCACCCGCGCATCGTCGTGCGGCTGGGTGCCGGTGCGCGGCTGAAGCTGATCGAGAGCCATGTCGGCTTGGGTGCCGGCGCCAGCCTCACCAATCTGGTGAGCCAGATCGACCTCGCCGCGGGTTCCGTGCTCGAGCATGACCGGGTCGAGCTGGTGACCCCGGAGTGCACCCAGATCGGCAAGGCCTATGTCCGGCTCGACCACGGTGCGAAGCTCGGCCCAGACCGTGGCCACCCTGGGCGGCGGGCTGGTCCGCAACGAGACCGAGGCCCGGATCGAGGGAAGTGGCGTCGAGTGCCTGCTCAACGGCCTCTATCACGCACAGGGTCGCGAGCACGTCGACAATCTGATCCGCATCCACCACCTGGCACCCGGGAGCCACTCCGACCAGTTCTACAAGGGCGTGGTCGACGGGCGGGCGCATGCGGTGTTCGCCGGCAAGATCATCGTCCACCAGGACGCGCAGAAAACCAACGCGTTTCAGAAAAACGACAATCTGCTGCTCTCGGACGATGCCGAGATCGACACCAAGCCCGAGCTCGAGATCTACGCCGACGACGTGAAGTGCAGCCACGGTGCCACCTCGGGCGACCTGGATCCCATGGCCCTGTTCTATCTGCGCTCGCGCGGCATCCCGCGCGCCGCCGCCGAGAGCGTGCTCACCTTCGCCTTCGCCGCCGAGGTGATCGACCGCTTCGCGGACCCGACCGTGCGCCAGCATGTCCGTCACGCTGCCGTAAAGCGCCTGCCCGGCGGCTCCGACCTCGAGGAGCTGGCGTGACCGCGGCCGCCGCGCGCGTGCTGCCGGCGGGCTACGACGTCGCCCGCGTGCGCGCCGACTTCCCCATCCTGGCGACCCGGATGAACGACCGGCCGCTGGTCTATCTCGACACCGCGGCCAGCGCGCAGAAGCCGCGCGCGGTGATCGACACCCTCAAGCGCTTCTACGAGCAGGACTACGCCAACATCCACCGCGGCGTGTACGACCTGAGCCAGCGCGCCACGGCCGCCGACGATGCCGCGCGGCGCAAGGTCCAGCGCTTCGTGAACGCCGCCGACTGGCGCGAGATCGTCTTCACCCGCAACGCCACCGAGGCGATCAACCTCGTCGCCACGAGCTTCCTGCGGCCGCTGCTCCAGCCCGGCGACGAGATCCTGGTCACCGAGATGGAGCACCACGCCAACATCGTGCCCTGGCAGATGGCGGCCGCGGCTACCGGTGCCAAGGTGGTGGCGGCCCCGGTCAACGACGCGGGCGAGCTGATCCTCGACGCGTTGGTCGAGCGGATCACCGACCGCACCCGGATGCTGGCCGTGGTCTGGGTCTCCAACGTGCTGGGCACGGTCAACCCGGTCCACGAGCTGGTCCGCATCGCGCGTCAGCGCGGCCTGCCGATCCTGATCGACGCGGCGCAGGCGGTGCAGCACATCCCGGTCGACGTCCAAGCACTCGACGCCGATTTCCTGGTCTTCTCCGGCCACAAGCTCTACGGGCCCTCCGGGGTCGGCGTGCTCCACGGCAAGGCCGAGCGGCTGGAGGCCATGCCGCCCTACCAGGGCGGCGGCGACATGATCGAGCGGGTGAGCTTCGCCGGCACGACCTGGAACGAGATCCCGTTCAAGTTCGAGGCCGGCACGCCCGACATCGCCGGCATCGTCGCCCTGGGAGCCGCCATCGACTATGTCGAGGCGCTGGGCCTGGAGGCGATCGCGGCGCACGAGGCCGAGGTCCTGGCCTACGCGACGCGGGCCATCAACCAGATCCCGGGCGTGCGGGTCATCGGCACGGCGGCGGAGAAGTGCAGCGTGCTGACCTTCGCCATGGACGGCGTCCATCCGCAGGACATCGGTGCGCTGCTCGACCTGGACGGCATCGCCATCCGCACCGGCCACCACTGCGCCATGCCGCTGCACGAGCGGTTCGGCCTGGCCGCCAGTGCCCGCGCCTCGGTCGGGCTCTATACCAGCTTCGAGGACATCGACGCCTTCGTGACCAGCCTGCGAAGGGCCGGGGAGATGCTGCAATGATGGAGGGCGCTGCCATGGACACGGCGATGGAGCGTGCCCAGGCTATCCTGGCCGACGGACCCGAGGAGCAGGCGCAGAAGGAGCGTCTGGCGCAGGTCGAGGAGACGGGACGCAAGGTCATCGAGGTCCTGCGCACGGTCCACGACCCCGAGATCCCGGTGAACATCTACGAGCTGGGCCTGATCTACAAGATCGAGATCGAGGACGACGACCGCGTCATGATCGAGATGACCCTGACCTCGCCCGCCTGCCCCGTGGCCGAAACCCTGCCGCCCGAGGTCGAGCAGAAGGTGTGTGCGGTGGACGGGGTGAGCGGCTGCGAGGTGAAGATCGTCTGGGACCCGCCCTGGAACCCCTCGATGATGAGCGAGGAAGCCCAGCTGGAGCTGGGGATGATCTACTGACCGGCAGTCAGGACACGGCCACGGTCGCCGGCCGGACCGCCCTGGCCAGGACGATGCTGCCGGCCACCAGACCGTTGACCAGGGCGACGTAGACCGCACCGCCCCAATGGCCGAAGCCGGTGGCGCTCCAGGCCCACTGCTCGGGCTCGACCGCAAGCACGGCCGCAAGGCCGGCCGCCGCCAGAAGCGCCCAGCCGCGCACGCTCTCGCAGCCCGGATCGCGCAGCACGCCGCGGATCGTCGGCGCAGCACCGCAGGCATCGGCGACCAGGAACAGGGCAAGGCCCACCACCGGACTGCTGGTCGCGAGCCAGGCGGCGATGCCGGCGCAGGCGGTCGCGAGGCAGCCGAGGTCGAGACGGTTCGTCACGAACCGGCCGGTGCGCCAGGACAGCACGAGGATCGCGATGCAGCCCAGGGCGTTCATGACCGCACCCGCCAAGGGCCAGGTCGCCCCCGCCTGCCACGACCCCGCGGCGGCGAGACTCGCGACCAGGCTCCAGATCAGCCAGCTGCACCGGTTCGGCCGCGCCTCGCCGCGCAGGACCGCGGTGGCGATCACCATGAAGCCCGACGCCTGAAGGATGGCGGCCGCAATGCCGCTGATGCGCGCCACAGGCCAATCCGGCAGATCCATTGCCAGCATTCCCGCATGATATCCGCGGAGGATAGCAACCTGGGCGATCCGCAAATGTGACAATACGCACGTCGAGGTCGCCGGCGACGACAGTTCGGGCCGGCTGGGCTACGATGCGTGCGGGGCATCGCCCCCTACTCCAGCGAGGGAACGATCATGGAAGGCATCGCCAAGTTCATCATCGAGCTGATCGCCGGGGCGATCGGCGGCAACGTATCGGGAAGCGTGGCCAAGGGTCTGAGCCTGGGCACGGCCGGCAACTCGATCGCCGGTGCCGTCGGCGGCCTGATCCTCTCGCAGATCATCGGCGGCATGGGTGGCGGCGACGTCGCGGCCACGGCGGATGCCGCGGCGGCCGCGACCGCCGGGGGCTTCGACATCGGGGCGCTGATCGGTCAGCTCGCCGGCGGCGGGATCGGCGGTGCCATTCTCCAGCTGATCGCCGGCTTCGTCATGAAGAAGATGCGCGGCTGACCTGCACGAACGGGAACGGGCGGCCGAAGCCGCCCGTTCCGCTGGTCTACCGACTTGTGGCGTCCCGAAACTCGGGGCTCGGTCTCTGACGGACCCTTGCGCCGCATTGGACCTACCATGCCGCGCGTTAAGGTTCCATGACCAACCGCACCGGTCAGCTCGGCGGCGGAACGTTGCCCAGGCGCAGGAGCATGGTCTCGCCGGTCGCGTTGTCCACGCCGTCATTGTCGGTCACGGCCACCAGCTCGCCGTTGGCCAGCAGCGCCAGCCCTTCCGGCTTGTCCGAGATCCAGCCCCGGGTCGCCCGCATGGCCGGCAGCAGATCCATGGCAACGGTCTTGGTCACCGTCGGCAGCGTCTCGCCGTAGGGCTTGGGCGTGACGCCCGCGAGCGAGATCACGGTCACGCTCTTGAGGGCCGCCGCGTCGCCCGGCTGGTTGTCCCGCTCGATCAGGGCGAACCGGTCGCCGCCCAGGGCGGTGATCTCCGACAGGCCGACCCAGCCCTCGCCCGCCGGTGCTTCCAGCGGGTAGTGGACGAAGCCCCAGCTCTTGGCGGCGGGGTCGTAGACCGCGAGCTTGGCCATGCCCTTGGGGTCGTCCTTCCACTCGCGCTGGACCGCCACGATCACCTTCTGCGCGTCGCCTTCGCCCCAGGTCGCGACACCTTCGAAGCCGAAGCGGACGGCCTGACCGTCGAGCGCGTCCGGCAGGGCGATCTCCTGCTCGACCGTGCCGTCCGGTGCCACCGCCAGGAGCAGGCTCTTGGTGGTCAGGGGGTTCTTGCTCTCGGGATTGCCCTCCGACGCCACCCAGAAGCCGCCGCCGGCCTTGAGCGCGACACCCTCCAGGTCGTAGGCAACCGGCTGGCCGTCCTTCTTCAGCTCGACGAAGCGAGGTGATGCGCGCCGGTGTGGCGGAGGCGTCGATGGTGTAGATCCGCGAGGTGCCGTAGTAGCTGTCGCTGACGCCGTAGAGCGTGCCGACGGCGGCAGGGTCGGCCACCAGCCCCGACAGCGCACCCCAACCGATCGGCGCGCCGGTGGCGGGATCCTCCACGGAGACGATCGTCGGGTAGGCCGGGCTCTCGGCGCCGCGGCGGTAGACGTTGATGGTGGCGCGAAACCCGTCCTCGGCGCTGTCCGCCTCGTTGGCGACCGCGAGCAGGTCGCGGCCGGGGATCGCCACCACGCCTTCGGGACCGATCCCGGTGGGCAGGAACTGCACGAACTCGGGCGGGCTGTCCGCACCCTTGTCCGCATAGACGGCGACGAAGTTGCCGCGCTCCGCGTTGACGAAGATCAGGCGCTGGTCGCCGAACGTCGCCACCTCGACGCCCTCGGGCTCCACACCCTTCGCCTTCGCGCGCTTGACCGGATAATGGCCGTGGCTCATGCCCAGATGCTCGAGCTGGTTGCCCGAGTCCCAGAGCACCTTGCCGGTCGTGTCGAACACCGTGAAGCCGCGGCTGCCGCCCTCGTAGTCGCCCTCGTTCGCGGTCACCACCCGGTCGTCGCCGAGCCAGGCGATGGCGTCGGGCTCGCGCGCGACCCCCTGCTTGCTGCCGATGCCGGCGATGACCTTGTCCTCGTCGGTGTCGATCTTCTCGAGGTCGACCGCACCGGCGCTGAAGTTCGCGGTGACCTTGCCGCTCGCCAGATCGACCAGGACGATGTGGTTGTTCTCCTGCAGCGTGACGGCGGCGATGTTGGCCGCGTTCACGTCGACGAATTCCGGCTCGGGATCCTCGGGTGCCACGGCAGCGAGGCCGGTCACGTCGACGATGCGCGCCGCATCGCAGTTGGTCGGCCGGCCGTCGGCATCGAGGTCGAAGATCGCCACGTGCCCGGCGGGAAGCTGCGGCAGGGCACCGTCGTTGAGGTCCTCGTCGCGCTCGTTCTCGACCGCGACGACCAGGAAGCGCTTGTCGGGGCTGGCGGCCACCGAATCGGGCTGTCCCTTGACGTCGCACTTGGCGGCGACCGTGCGCCCGGCGAGGTCGACCACCGCGATGTGGCCGCTCGGGTTCGCCTTGCTCTCGGAGGTGTTGACGCCGGCGAGGATCGTGCCGGCCACGACCGTGGCCGAGGTCGGCTCGCCGCCCATGTCGAGCGAGCCGGCCGGCTTGGGTGCCGCAGGGTCGGCGATGTCGACGAAGCCCAGCCGCTTGCCCGGGCTGTCGGTGAAGACCAGCATCATGCCGTCCGGTGTGGCCGTGATGATCTCGGCCGAGGTCTCGGTCTTGGGGTCGGTGCCCTCGGGCAGGGTCGCGTAGACCGGCAGGGTCGCGACCCGCTCGAAGTAGGGCCCGGCGGCATCGGCCGCGACCGGCGCCGTCAGCAGGGCGATGAGCGCCGTCGAGGAGAGCAGGGTGGGGATGCGCATGCTTCGGAGGCTCCTTGGGTTGACCCCCGTTACCCCCGCAGCATGACGGTTCGATGACGGACACCCTGCCGATCAAGCAGCAGTGCTGAGCCCGGGCACCGGGCGGCAAGGCTGGCCCGCTGGTTCCGGAGCGCCAAGCAGCAACCATTTGACCGGCCAATTGTTGCAGTTTCTTGACAAGAGCCGGCGACAACCCAACAATTCTGGGTTGAGAGTTCGCCATGGTTGTGGCTACCAAGTGCGGGATGGCTATGGGAATGGCGCTGCAGGATCAGGCTGCTTCGGGCTGCAACGAACTCACCGTCGTGATCAGAGATCGGAGCAATGCGACCATTGGGGTCGTCATCATTGGCTTGGATCTCTTGCTAATAGCAATCTATGTCGTAACAAATATCTGGGGATACACTCCAAGAATTCTTGATCTGAATATTGAAGCCAGTATTCCGACATGGTTCTCCTCAATGAAGTTATTCGTCCTTGCGCAGCTCTTCGGGCTCCTGGTGTTGATTCTGGCCCAGCGTGACTACCTGGATGCCGCTCCTTTCCTCCTTCTTGGCCTGCTGGCACTCGTCCTGTCCATGGATGAGGTTGCGACGATTCATGAGCGATATGCCCGGCACATCGAGCCCTTGCTCACCCAAACGGTCCGCGCTGATCTCTATTTTTCCCGCACCGGCTACTGGATGCTCGTGCTGGGGCCGATTCTGGCCGCCAGCGTGGCCGTCGGCATCTGGCTGGCCGCCAGGCGTGTGGCCATCCCGCCGCGGGCGGCAAGCAAGGGCTTGCTAGGACTGGCGGTATTCTTCGTCGCGGCCACCGGCGTGGAGACCCTGAGCAACTGGACGCTCTCTCCCGCCGCGAGCGTGGCGCAGATCGCCGTGGAAGAAGGCGGCGAGATGGTGGGGGTCAGCCTGATGATCTGGGCGCTGCTCGACCTGCTAGCCGATCGACTGCAGCCCGCCGGTGCCAGACTTGGCGTGCGTGCATGCGTCTCGGAGGCGCCGGCCACGTGAGCATGCCGTCCGAGCTGACCGGCTGCCAGATGGAACGGCAACGAAGCGTCTGTTCGACGGGCATCCAGCCGCGACCCCGAGCCGATCTCTCGTCCAGGGTCGCGGCCGGCACCGCTCTGCGAAGGGCCGTCAGACCACGGGCAGCTCAGGCGCCGATCTCCGCCCCGTCCTCCTTGGTGATCACGACGATCGACGGCCGCGGCGGCATGCCGTCCTTGAAGTCGGGCCAGCGGGTCGAGGGCGTCGTCGAAGCCCGCGGGATTGCCCTCGCGGTCCTCCTCGCCCGGATGCTGGACGGCGACGAAGAACGTCTTGTCGTCGGGCGTGAACATAGGGGCCGCACATCTCGGCCCCGATCGGCACGCGGAAGAACAGCCGCGAGGTGCCGCGCGCCTCGCCCTCGGTCTCCATCGCCCAGACGCCGTCGGTGCGGCCGGTGGCCTTGCGGCTGTTGCCGTCGGTGGCGACCCACAGCCGGCCCTGGCGGCATCGACCGCGCAATTGTCCGGCATGCCGAACCAGCCATTGGCCGGTGGTGTTGGGGCTGAAGGTGGCGCCGACCTCGGCGATCGTCGGGTCGCCGCACTTGACCAGGATGTCCCAGGCGAACTTGTCGCGGCGTGGTCGCCGTCGGGCGGCGTCAGCTCGACGATGTGGCCGAACACGTTCTCGGCGCGCGGGTTGGCGGCATCGACCTGCTCGGCCTTGCGCCTGGTGTTGTTGGTCAGCATCAGCGTAGACCTTGCTGGTCTTCGGATTGACCTCGACGTCCTCCGGCCGGTCCATCTTGGTGGCACCCAGCTTGTCGCCGGCCAGCCGCGCCCAGATCAGCACCTCGGCCTGGTCCTTGAAGCCGTTCTCGGCCGTCAGCGGGCCCTGGCCGTGCACCAGCGGCAGCCAGTCGAGCGAGCCGTCGTCGTTGAACTTGCGCGACCGAGAGCGTGCCCTCGTCGAGCAGGTCCATGTTGGCGGCGCGGTTGGTCGGGATCGAACGTGCCGGCGCTGACGAAGCGGTAGAGGTAGTCGAACCGCTCGTCGTCGCCCATGTAGGCCACGACCTTGCCGTCCTTGTTGACGATCATGCCGGCGCCCTCGTGCTTGAAGCGGCCGAGTGGCCGTGCGCTTCTTGGGCGTCGAGGTCGGGTCGATCGGGTCGATCTCGACCATCCAGCCGAAGCGATGCGACTCGTTCGGCTCCTTGGTGACGTCCCAGCGGTCGTAGTAGGCGCCCCAATTGTACCAGTTGCTCGGGCACGCCGTAGCGCTTGAGGCTCGCGGCCAGCGGCGAGTCCTCGGCGACCTTGCCCCAGAAATAGCCGTGGAAGTTCTCCTCGGCGCTGAGCCAGGTGCCCCAGGGCGTGACGCCGCCGGCGCAGTTGTTGACCATGCCGACCACGATCTTGCCGGTGGGGTCGGCCGTGGTCTGCAGCGAGCGCGTGGCCGGCCGCGGGGCCGGTCAGCTCCATCTCGGTGTCGGAGGTGGTGATGCGCCGGTTGTACTTGCTGTCCGGCACCACCTGCCAGCGCCCGTCGACCTTGCGGATCTCGAGGACGGAGCCGCCATGCGCGGCCATCTCGACGTCCGCCATGTCCTGGGTCATCTGGCCGAAGCCGGCCTCCTTGGTGTCCTGCGGACCGGAAAGGCCCGGGAACATGATCTCCTCGTTGGTGTACTCGTGGTTGACCACGAGCAGGCCGTGCTCGGAGCTGCCCTCGATCGGGAAGAAGCCGACGAAGTCGTTGTTGTAGCCGAACTGCTGCTTCTGCGCGGCGGCGGTCTGCGCGTTCGCGTCGAAGGCGGGCGCGCCCGGCAGGACCGGATCGCCCCAGCGGATCAGCACGTCGGCGCGGTAGCCCGGCGCCACGTGATGGGTCTCGTCGACGCCGGCCTCGATCTCGGTGAAGCCGAAGCTGGCCTCGGGCGTCGCGGCCTCGGCGCGGCGGCCGGCGGCAAGGGCCAGCGGCGACACGGTGGCCGTGATCGCGGCCACCGCCAGCGAGTTCCGCAGCAGATCGCGCCGGTTGTAGCGGGTGGCGATGATGTCGCCCATGGTCGGGTTGGCGCTGGCGTTGCGGCCGACGTTCTCGGACTCCTCGAACGCCTGCGAACGGCTCATGGCCGGCTGTTCATGTCCATGCCTCGCTCCTCGACTGGCGGTGCTGCTCGCGTTGATTCGGAGGCGCCGACGCTCGGACGACAGGCGCTCCTGACGCTGCGGCTTGGATAGCCGATGATTGTGGCGATCGGATGACACGGCCGGCTCGCCGTCAGAGCTCCGGTGCGCCTTCCAGCGGGAACTCCTCGCGGATGCGCCGCATCAGGAGGTCGCGCAGCGCCCGGTAGGCGTCGAGCCGCGATTCGCGCGAGCCCTCGACCACGCTGGGGTCGGGCATGTGCCAGAACTTGAGCTCGCAATGGTTGTTGCGGGTCAGCTCGACCGCACGGTGCTGGGCCTCGGGCGAGAGCGAGATGACGACGTCGAAATAGTCGTCGTCGAGCTGCTCGAAGGTGCGCGGGCGGTGGCGCGAGAGGTCGATGCCGATCTCGTCCATCACCGCCACCGCGAACGGGTCGAGCTCGCCCGCCCGCACGCCGGCGCTCTGCACGAAGACCCTGCGGCCGTGGAAGTAGCGCATGATGTTCTCGGCCATGGGCGAGCGGATCGCGTTCTGCGAGCAGGCGAACAGGACGCTGCCGGGCAGCTCGCGCATCAGCCCCGGATGTGCAGCACGCAGACCAGCGTGAACAGGCGCCGGGCGGTGTCGTGGTCGATCTCGACCCGGCCGTCCAGGGCGTCGCGCAGGATGTCGGAGCCTTCGTTGTGCAGGCCGCGCCGGGCCATGTCGATCGCCTCGATCCGCGACGG
This sequence comes from uncultured Alphaproteobacteria bacterium, assembly GCA_963769465.1. Classification (GTDB taxonomy): domain Bacteria; phylum Pseudomonadota; class Alphaproteobacteria; order Geminicoccales; family Geminicoccaceae; genus Benzoatithermus. Next base: position 53,608 of record CAVYMA010000028.1, on the reverse strand, counting down.
CGTGGCGCCCTTGATCGCCTGGAAGTAGCTGTCGCAGATCATGAAATAGTCCTTGACCACGCGGCGGAACGGCCGCGTCGGTCAGGACGATCTCGACCGGCTCGGCCCGACGCCTCGGCGGTGACCGTGAACACGATGTTGCTCTCGCGCAGCGACAGCACCACGCGGTAGGGGCCGTCGACTGCCGTCGACGAGCTTGAAGATGATTGCCCTCGAGCAGGTCGAAGATGGCGACGTTGCGCTCGTGCTCGACCTGCGGGCTCCAGCGCACGATGCTCTTCTGGTCGAGCTCCAGCGCCGACGATCCGATGCCTGCGCTTCGCTCATCAGCCGGCCCCGAGCCGGCGCTCGACCGCCAGCGCGTGCGCCTCGAGGCCCTCGGCCCGGGCCAGGGTCGCGGCGGCCGGGCCGAGCCGCGCGAAGCTGGCCGCGTCGCAGCCGAGCAGCGTGGTGCGCTTGAGGAAGTCGTGCACCGCCAGGCCCGAGGCGAATCGCGCCGTCCGTGCCGTCGGCAGGACGTGGTTGGGCCCGCCGACATAGTCGCCGATCACCTCGGGCGTGAGCGGCCCCAGGAAGATCGCGCCGGCATGGCGGATCGCGCGGGCCAGCGCCTCGGCGCCCGGGCCGATCAGCTCGAGATGCTCGGGTGCCAGCGCGTCGACCAGGGCCGCCGCGTCCTCGATCCGGCCCAGCACCGACGACGGCACCGTGCTCGCGCCAGCTCGCGGCCGCGATCGCGCGCCGCTCCAGCGTCGCCAGCTGTGCCTCGACCGCCGCGATCACCCGCTCGGCGAAGGCGCGGTCGTCGGTGACCAGGATCGCCTGCGCCCGCTCGTCGTGCTCGGCCTGCGAGAGCAGGTCGGCCGCGATCCAGTCCGGATCGACCACGGCCTCGGCCACGATCACGATCTCCGACGGGCCGGCGATCATGTCGATGCCGACCCGGCCGAACACCTGCCGCTTCGCCTCGGCGACGTAGGCGTTGCCGGGACCCACGATCTTGTCGACCGGGGCGATCGTGGCGGTGCCGTAGGCCAGCGCCGCCACCGCCTGGGCGCCGCCGACGCGGTAGATCTCGTCGACGCCGGCGATGTCGGCCGCCGCCAGGACGAGCGGCGTTGATCACCCCGTCGGGCGTCGGCACCACCATGACGACACGACCCACGCCGGCGACCCGGGCCGGGATCGCGTTCATCAGCACCGAGCTCGGATAGGCCGCCGTGCCGCCCGGCACGTAGAGCCCGACCGCGTCGACCGGCCGCCAGCGCAGGCCCAGGCGCACGCCGGCCGCGTCGACCCAGGCCATGTCCTCGGGCAGCTGGCGCTCGTGGAAGGCGCGGATGCGCTGCCGCCGCGAACTCCAGGGCGCGCCAGCGCCGCGGCATCGCACCGGGCACGCGCCGCCGCGATCCGCTCCGGCCGCGATCCGCAGCCCGTCGGCGCTCAGGTCCAGGCGATCGAAGCGGCTGGTGTCAGGTCGAGCAGCGCCGCGTCGCCGTCGCGGCGGACGTCGGCGATGATCGCGGCCACGACGTCGCGGACGTCGGCCGCCTCCTCGCGCCGCGCCTCGACCAGGGCCGCGAAGGCCGCGGCGAAGCCGGGCTCCCGCTCGTCGAGCAGCACGGTCACGCCGGCGCTTCCGTGATCCAGCCCTGCGCCCAGATGATCGCAAGGGGTCACCTTGCACGGCTCCGGCGCGCCGAAATCGTCGAGGCGGCAGGCGATGCTTGTTGGTGCGCAGCTGGATCTGCGCGTCGCCCTCGAACACGAGGTCGATATGGATCAGGTAGTCCTTGCCCGGGCTCGGTCGCGATCGTGAGCAGCGTCAGCTCCCGGTCGGGGTGGGCCGTGTCGCAGGCCGCGATACTTGACCTCCTCGATCTCGTCGAACACCAGCGCCGTCAGGCATTCGGTCAGGCCCTCGCAGGACGACCAGTCGGCCTGCCGCTCGCGCCGGTAGCGGGTGAACGCGCCACGAAGCGCCGCTCGTCGGGCGAGAACACCATCTCCCGCAAGGGGATGCGGGCGTCCTGCAGGCAGGCGGCGATCACGCCAGATCCTCGGCGTCGGTCGCCCGCAAGCGCAGCTTGTCGCTCATCCGGCTCCATCAGGCACCCGCTCGATCCGGGCGCCGACCGCGCCCAGCTTCTCCTCGAGCCGCTCGTAGCCGCGGTCGAGATGGTAGATGCGGTTGATCTCGGTCTCGCCCTTGGCCGCCAGCGCCGCCAGCACCAGCGAGACCGAGGCGCGCAGGTCGGTCGCCATCACCGGGGCGCCCTTGAGCGCCGTGACCCCGCGCACCATGGCCGAGGCGCCGTGCACGTTGATCCGGGCCCCCATGCGGGCGAGCTCCGGCACGTGCATGAACCGGTTCTCGAAGATGGTCTCGGTGATCATCGGCGGCACCGTCGGCCACGCTCATCAGCGCCATGAACTGCGCCTGCAGGTCGGTGGCGAAGCCGGGGAACGGGCGGGTCATGGCGTCGCTGCCGCTTGCAGGCCGCCGTTGGCGAGCCCGTGCCAGCACCCCGCCCTCGACCTCGACCAGCAGCATGCCGGCGGCCTCGATCACCTCCTTGGCGGCACCGAAGAGGTCGAGCCGGGCGTCCTTGAGCAGGATGCTGCCGCCGGTGACGCCGGCCGCCATGGCGTAGGTGCCGGCCTCGATCCGGTCGGGGATGATGCGGTGGCTGGCGCCGTGCAGCGCCGGCACGCCCTGGATGCGGATGTTGCTGGTGCCGGCACCCTCGATCTTCGCCCCCATCGCGATCAGGCAGTCGGCGAGGTCGACGATCTCGGGCTCGCGCGCGGCGCCGACGATCAGCGTCTCGCCCTTGGCCAGCGCCGCCGCCATCAGCAGGTTCTCGGTGGCACCCACCGACGGCTGCGGCAGGCGGATCTCGCGCACCCGTCAGGCCGTTGGGTGCCTTGGCGTGGACGTAGCCGTCCTCGAGCTCGATCGTGGCGCCCAGCCGCTCCAGGCCCATCAGGTGCAGGTCGATCGGCCGCGAGCCGATGGCGCAGCCGCCGGGCAGCGAGACCCGGGCCGCCCCGGTGCGCGCCAGGAGCGGCCCGAGCACCAGCACCGAGGCGCGCATCTTGCGCACGAGGTCGTAGGGTGCGGTGTCGGTCAGGATGCGCGGCGCGTGCAGCACCATCCGGTCGGCGGCGCCCGGCGACGTGGGTGGCCGAGGCGCCCAGATGCTGCAGCAGCCGCTGGGTCGAGGCGATGTCGGCGAGGTCCGGCACGTTGCCGAGGTCGAGCGGCTCGGCGGTGAGCAGTGCCGCGCACATGATCGGCAGGGCCGCGTTCTTCGCCCCGCTGATCTCGATCGTGCCCTCGAGCGGCACGCCGCCCTTGATCAGGATGCGGTCCATGGGCGCAGAGATCGTCCTTCGCGGCTAGAGCTTGGGCAGGGTCACGCCCGGCTGGCGCATGTACTTGCCCTTGCGGTCGGCATAGGAGACCTCGGGCGCGCCCGCCCCCTTGCAGGAACAGGAACTGGCAGATGCCCTCGTTGGCGTAGACGCGGGCCGGCAGCGGCGTGGTGTTGCTGATCTCGAGCGTGACGTGGCCCTCCCACTCGGGCTCGAGCGGGGTGACGTTCACGATCATGCCGCAGCGGGCATAGGTGCTCTTGCCGAGGCAGATCACCAGGACGTCGCGCGGGATGCGGAAATACTCGATCGTGCGCGCCAGCGCGAAGCTGTTGGGCGGGATGACGCAGGACTCGCCGCTGCGCTCGACGAAGCTCTGCGCGGTGAAGTGCTTGGGATCGACCAGCGCGTTGTCGACGTTGGTGAAGATGCGGAACTCGGGCGCCACGCGCGCGTCGTAGCCGTAGGACGACAGCCCGTAGGAGATCACCCCCTCGCGGGTCTGCCGGTCGACGAACGGCTCGATCATGCCGTGCGCTTGCGCCATCTCGCGGATCCATCGATCCGGCATGATCGCCATTGAGCCCGCATCCTCGGTTGCGCGAATGGCCGCTTGTAGAAGATCGCTCAGCCTTCCTCAACCGGCTCGGCAGGCGCCGCCGGCCGATCCCGCCCGCGCTGCTGCTCCTTGCGCCGCTTGAGGTTCGCGCGCATCGCCTGCGCCAGCCGCTCGCGCCGCGCCGCCTCGGCCTGCGCGCGCGCCGGCGTGAGCGTCGGCCGGTCAGGCTCGTCCGCCACGCCCGCAATCCGCCTTGCACCACCGGGACCGCTGTGGCATCAACCCCGCCACTTCAAGCCGCCATAGCTCAGTGGTAGAGCGCACCCTTGGTAAGGGTGAGGTCGACAGTTCAATCCTGTCTGGCGGCACCATTCTCCTCCGGTGGCCGATCTCGAACGACGCAGGATCGCGCGCCGCGACGCCGATGGCAATGCCGCGATCTCAGCAATTGCCCGGGGCCTTGCCGAAGTTCGGCTTGCAGGTGGTGACGTACATCTTGCCGTACTCGGTGTAGCTGTCGCGCTTCGGGGCGAACCGCAGATTGTCGCCGCCGAAGTAGGAATGGTACTTGACCTGGTCGACCCGGGCCGTGGCTGCGCTGACGCTGCCACGCAGGCGCAGGTTCTTCATCAGCAGCACCTGCTTGCCGTCGATCCAGACCTCGGCCTCGCCGTTGAGCGCATTGGGCGTGTTCACCTTCACCCGCTGGGTCACGCGGTACTGCTTGCCGGTGACGAACCGGAACGGCTGGCCGTTCATCCGGTAGTAGAACTTGTCGCCGCAGCGATTCCTGCGGTTCTGGTGGTAGAGGTACAGACTGGCCTCGCCGTTCTCACCCCAGGTCTGGCGGGCGGACCAGCCGGCCTTGTCGACGGCCTTGCAGCCGCCCGTCCCGGTTCCGCCGGCCAGTCCCGGGAACTTCCCGCCACGCGGGCGGCCCTCGGGAATCCAGTCGAACCCGCTGCGGAACAGGATCGTGTAGTCGAGATAATACTCGTCGCGCGGCGTGAATTTGTACATCGTGATCAGCCCGCCGTCGGCCTTGATCTTTCCCGCCAGGTGGCGGACGGTGCGCTCGCCGACGAGCTGGGCCGTCTGTGCTTGTACCTGGGTACTGGTCGATACGAACCCGGTAAGCGAGGTCAGCAACGTCAACGTCACGCCAAGCATCAATCGAATGGTCATTGCCCTACTCTCCTATAGTTGAGGTTTACGATCCATCCTGGTATCTTCAACCTGAAGATACTTGTCTTGACGGTTGTTCACGAGACTGACGCTGTCTGGGCAGCATTAGTCCCAGCGCAGGGAGTCTATCTCCGCGGCCGATGCGCGCAAGGCTGCCAGCGCCGCCCGGAACCTTCTCCACCCTTCCGCGCTTCCGTCGCCGTCCAGGTGGCTTTGGAGAGAAGGGTGACGATGGCGGACGTTCACTGGTCACGGCACGCGCTGGGTGCGGCGCTGGGCGCTGCGATCCTCACCGTGGGCGCGGCCGAGACCCGCGCCGCCGCTTGCGCTGCCGGCTTTCTGGCCGGTCCGGCCGCCGTCGCCAGCGACTGGACCTCAGATCGGCCTGGCCTGTGCCGGATGATCCTGCCGGGCGACCTGCCGCCGCCGGGCGAAAGCCGGACCAGCAACTCCCGGATCGTGCCGCGGCCCGAGGGTGCCTGGCCGCAGGTGCCGGCGGGGTTCACCGCGGTCGAGTTCCACCGCCATCCGGACAAGCCGCGTCTGCTCCGCACGGCACCCAATGGCGACATCTTCGTGGCGGAGAGCTATCGCGGCGAGATCCGGGTGCTGCGCCCTGCGGGCGTGTGCCGGAACGGGGGCGACTCGGTGTTCGCGACGGGCTTGGACCTGCCGTTCGGCCTGGCGTTCTATCCGCCCGGCCCGAACCCCCAGTACCTCTACGTCGCCCAGCACGACCGGGTCGTCCGCTATCCCTATCACGCCGGCGCCCTGGTGGCCGCGGCCGCGCCCGAGCTCGTGGCCGCGTTGCCTGCCGGGTGCCGGCCAGCTGCCGGGGCAGGGCCACTGGACCCGCGACATCGTGTTCTCGCCCGACGGGGCGGCCATGTACGTCTCGGTCGGGTCCTACTCCAACGTCCAGGAGAACGGCGAGGACGAGACCTCCCGCGCCGCCGTGCTCGCGTTCCGCCCCGACGGGACGCCTCTGGGCGTGCTCGCCTGGGGCCTGCGCAATCCCGTGTCGTTGAGCATCTCGCCGGTCAACGGTGCGCTGTGGACCACGGTCAACGAGCGCGACGGTCTCGGCGACGACCAGGTGCCCGACTTCGTCACCGCACTGGCGCCGGGTCAGTTCTACGGCTGGCCCTGGTTCTACCTCGGCGGCAACGTGGATCCGCGCCACCCGAGCGCCGATCCCGCGGCCTTTCCACCCGTCGCCATGCCCAGCGTGCTGCTGCAGGCGCACACCGCCAGCCTCGGCTCCGCTTTCTACATGGGCCAGCAGTTCCCGGCCGAGTATCAGGGCAGCCTGTTCGTGGCCACGCACGGTTCCTGGAACCGCGCCAACCCGCTCGGCGGCAAGGTCATCCGACTGGTGTTCGATCCGGCGGGCCATGTGCAGCCCTACTACGAGGACTTCATGACCGGCTTCGTCATGCCCGACCATCAGGTCTGGGGACGGCCGGCCGGCGTGACCGTCGGGGCCGACGGCTCGCTCTTCGTGTCCGAGGACGGCAACAACGTGACGTGGTGCGTGGCGCGCAGCGACCTCGTGCCCTGAGGCGGGACGGCCTGTTCAGGCTTCCGCGGACATGTCCTCGCGGCTGAGCCGCGTGATGTGACGTTCGATCTCCGCGTCCAGTTCGCCCGCCGACCCGACCAGCAGCAGGTTGCGCAATCGGACATGCTGGTCCGTCAGGCGGGCCGCATCGCGCTCGCTGCGGATCTCCCGGCCGAAGACGATCAGCACATGCCGCGCCAGCGCTTCCCAGAGCATCGCCACCACCGGGTTGCGCGCGGCAAGCACGAGGCAGCGATGGAACTCCAGGTCGGCCTTGCCGGCGGCGAGCCACTCACCCTGTTCGGCCCGGTGGCGCATCTGCGTGATGAAGCCATCGAGCCTGGCCGCCCCTGACGGATCGCGGCGCAGCGCGGTCGCGGCATCGTGGATCGCCAGCCGCTCCAGCGCCAGCCGTGCCGTGCAGATCTGCCGCGTGCGGTGCGCGTCGAACCCGACGATGAACGCGCCGCGCCGTGGCGTGATCGCCAGCAGGCCCTGAGCCTCCAGCAGCTTGAGGGCCTCGCGCAGCGGCATGCGGCTGACGCCGAGTGCGGCCGCGATCTCCGCCTCGATCAACCGCTGCCCGGGCTCCAGGCCGCCACTGGCCACGGCGTCGACGATCCGGTCGGCGATCCGGTTGGCGAGGCTTTCCGAGCCGAGCGGCTCGAACGCAGCGGACGGCGCGGGGCGCGAGATAACCTGCATGTCTTTTGTATACACTCATATTGTCGACTGCGCGAGGCTGTGGCATCGTGATCCGGGCCGATGCAGTCAAGCGGCCAATGGGGGGAGTTCCGAGATGCCGATCAGCGCTCTGCGTCGCGCCTTGCTGGTGGGTGCGGCCCTGCTCAGCCTGGGTGGCGGTCACATGGCACTGGCCGCCTCGACCGACGTGCCCGACCCCGCGGCGAGCCCGACGGTGGCGGCGATCAAGGAGCGCGGTGCCTTGCGCGTGGCCGCGATCGGCGAGTTCCCCTGGCTGCCCGAGAACACCACCGGCAGCGGCCCGCAATTCTCGGGCCCGGCCTGGATGCTGGCCGAGGAGTTCGCCGGCCGGCTCGGGGTGCCGCTGGAGGTCGTGGCGGTGAGCCACGAGACCAAGGTGCCGATCCTGGCCACCGGCGACGCCGACATCACCATCGCGCCGCTCGCCGTGACCCCCAAGCGCCAGGAGGTGGTCGACTTCATCGTCTATTCGCGCTCGTCCTTGTGCTTCTTCGGCAAGGCCGACAACGCCGAAGCTGCAGGCGGTCAAGGACGTCGACGGCCTGAACAGCGCCGACATCACCATGGCCTACTTCAGCGGCACCCCGCCGGAGGCCTGGGCGCCGGGCCGGTTCCCCCAGATGCAGCTCCGCGCCGTGGCCGGCTCGGGCGCCAACGCCCCGGTCGAGGAGATCATGAGCGGCCGGGCGGACATCGCCCCCATCGACAACGTCGCCTGGCCGCAGCTGGAAAAGCAGGTCCCGGGGCTGGTCGTGTTCCCCTCCGGCGACGCCTGCCTGCAGAGCGGCGAGATGGCGACCGAGGTCGGCATGGCGGTCGACAAGAAGGATACCGCGTTCCGCGACTGGCTGCTGGCGGTCTACGACGAGGTCGAGGCCAAGGTCACGGCCGAGGAGCTGCGCATCCTGAAGGAAGGTGCCTAGGCATCCGCGCACCGGGCGGCCGCCGACCGCGGCCGCCTGAGAGCCGCAGCTAGCCGTGGACGTCGCCCTCGCCCCCTTGTGGAACGGCCGCTGGTTCCTCCTGCAGGCGCTGGGGGTGACCGTGGCGATCAGCCTCGCCTCCATGGCGCTGGGGCTGCTGATCGGCCTGGTCACCGGCCTCCTGCGCACCTACGGCCCGCGCTGGGTCGACCTCGTGCTCGGCTTCTACGTCGATTCGATGCGGGCGATCCCGGTGCTGGTGGTCCTGGTCTGGACCTACTTCGCCTTCCCCCTGCTCGCCGGGACTTCCGTCGATGCCTTCACCGCCGCCACCGTCGCCCTGGGCTTCCATCTCGGCGCCTACGTGGCCGAGACCATCCGCGCCGGCCTGACCTCCGTCCGGCCCGGGCAGCTGCGGGCGGCCCTCGCCCTCGGGATGTCCACCAGCCAGGCGATCCGCACCATCATCCTGCCGCAGGCCCTGATCCGCATGCTGCCCAATCTGGGCTCGCTCCTGGTGATCGCGATCAAGGACAGTGCGATCGCCTCGGTCATCGCCGTGCCCGAGCTGATGCGCCAGTCGCAGATCCTGGCCGGCCGCACCTACCGGCCGTTCGAGATCTACACCCTGGCGATGCTGGTCTATTTCTGCCTCTGCTACCCGGTGGCGCGCGGCGTCGACCGGCTCTACCGCCGCCTCGCGGCGCTGGGCTCGTCGTGACCTTCGACTGGTCGGTCGTCACCGGAAACCTGCCGCTGCTTCTGCAGGGTGCCGGCGTCACGGTGGCGCTCACCCTGATCACCATGGTCGCTGGCGGTGCCGGGCGGGCTGCTGCTGGCCGGCCTGCGGCTCTCGCCCCTCCGGCCGGTGCGGGCTGCGGCCACGGCGTTCGTCGAGTTCTTCCGGGCGACGCCGCTGATCCTGCAGCTCTACTGGATGTTCTACGTCCTGCCCGCCTTCTTCGACGTCCGCCTGTCCGCCTGGGGCACGGCCATCCTGGGCCTGGTCTGCAACGTCTCGGCGTTCAACTCCGAGACCTTCCGCGCCGGCATCCTCTCGATCCGCGCCGGGCAGTGGAGCGCCGGCCGGGCGCTGGGCATGAGCGACGCCCAGGTGTTCGTGCGCATCGTCCTGCCGCAGGCGGTGACCCGCGTCCTGCCGGCGCTGGCCACGACCTGGGTGTCCCTGTTCAAGGACACCTCGCTGGTCTCGGTGATCGCGGTCGCCGATCTGTCCTACGTGGCGCTGCGCCTGCGCGCCGAAAGCTACCGTATCCTCGAAGTGCTGACGGCCATGGCGCTGCTCTACTGGCTCATGGGCTACCCGCAGGCCAAGCTGTGCGACTGGATCCACCGCCGCTTCCGGACCGTCGAGTGAGCGCCCGCGTCGGCGCGGACCGCCCGCCGCTGCTGGTCTGCGCGGCCGTGGTCAAGGACTATGGCACCCAGCGCGCGCTGGACGGCATCTCGCTCGCGGTTCATCCGGGCGAGGTGGTGTGCCTGATCGGGCCCTCGGGCTCGGGCAAGTCGACCCTGCTCCGGTGCATCAACGGGCTGGAGCGCATCGACGGCGGTGCGGTCCTGTTCGAGGGCAGGGAGGTGGTCAGCGGCAGCCGCGAGGTGCGCGAGGTGCGGCGACGCCTGGGCATGGTGTTCCAGAACTTCGAGCTGTTTCCCCACCTCGACGCCCTGGCCAACGTCACGATCGGCCCGACGCACCGTGCTCGGCACCGAGCGCGGCGAGGCGGACCGGCAGGCCATGGCGCTCTTGACCAAGGTCGGCCTCGCCGACCACGCGGCCAAGCATCCGGCCCAGCTCTCCGGCGGCCAGCAGCAGCGGGTGGCGATCGCCCGGGCCCTGGCGATGCGCCCCGACATGATGCTGTTCGACGAGCCGACCTCGGCGCTGGACCCCGAGACCGTGGGCGAGGTGCTGGCGGTGATGAAGACCCTGGCCGACGAGGGCATGACCATGGTCGTGGTGACCCACGAGATGGACTTCGCCCGCCGCGTCGGCGACTGGGTCGTGGTGTTCGACCGCGGCCGGGTGATCGAGGAAGGCCCGCCGCGGCAGATCTTCGAGGCCCCGCTCGTGCCGCGGACGCGCGAGTTCCTCAGCCATCTCGGCTGGCACGGCGAGGGCCTCGCAACCCCCGGGAGGCTGTGATGCATGATCTCGTGATCGAGCGCGCCGACGTCCACGTGGTCGGTCCGGAGACCGAGCGCTACGCCTGGGCCGAGGGCATGAGCGGGCAGTTCATGACCAACACCGTCCTGCGCCTGACCACCCGCGGCGGCGCTCGAGGGCATCGCGGGTGCCGCCATGTGCAGCTCGCACGCCTTCGACCGCTCGGTGGCGGAAACCCTGCGCTGGCTGCTGCCGGACGTGATCGGCCGCTCGCCGCTGGAGCGCGAGGCCGTGTGGTACCGGCTGCGCTCGCTCAACACGCCGCTGGTGCCGCAGGCGCACTCGCTGGTCGACATCGCCTTGTGGGACCTGGCCGCGAAGGCGGCGGGCCTGCCGCTGTGGCAGATGCTGGGCGGTGCCCGCGACCGGGTCCCGGCCTATGCCAGCACGCCGCTCCTGGCCGACCCGGCCGCCTACATCGACTACGTCCTCGAGCGCGAGAGCGAGGGCTTCCGCGCCACCAAGTTCCACTGCTGGTGCGAGCCGTCGCGCGATCTGCCGATGGTCGAGGCCGTCCGCGCCAGCATCGGCGCGGAGCGCATGGCCCTGATGCTGGACGTCGAGCAGCGCTACGACCGGCACCAGGCCCGGGCAGCCTTGCAGCGGCTGGAGCCGCTGGCGATGACCTGGTTCGAGGCGCCGACGCTGGACAGCGATCTCGAGGGTTATGCCGAGCTGCGGCGCGCCACGTCCGTGCCGGTCATCCCCGCCGGCAACACCATCCTGGACCTGAGCCAGGTGCGCCAGGGGCTCGCCATGGGTGCCTGGAGCATGGCGCGCGTCGACGTGACCATCGCCGGCGGCATCACGCCCGTGCGCAAGATCATGGGCCTGGCCGAGGCCCACAACACCAGCTGCGAGCTGCAGTGCTGGGGCTACACCCTGACCCAGGCCGCGAACCTGCACGTCATGCAGGCCTACGCCAATTGCGGCTGGTTCGAGCAGCCGGCACCCTATCCCGCCTTCGAGTACGGCTCGCTCGACGTGATCCGGCCGGACCGGGAGGGCATGGTCCGCGTGCCCGACGGCCCGGGGCTGGGCGTGCGGGTCGACTGGCCCGCGATCCAGCGCGCCAGCCTCATGAGCTACGCGCTCGATGCCGGCGGCTAGAGGAACTTGCCCGCGATGTCGGCCGAGGATTCCCGGCCGATCTTGTCGAGATGGTCCTCCAGGAACCGCGACGCGCGCTCCCGGCCGAGCTCGAACAGCCAGCGCAGGAAGGACTCGGTGGCGTTGAGCTTGGAGGAGTAGCCGAGCCGACGCATCTCCGCCTCGGCCTCGATCGCGTGGATCTTGACCGCCTTGTAGCGGCCGCGGTCGACCCGGTCCTGCGCCACCAGCTTCTGGACGAAGGCGATCGCCCGCATCTCGCGCATCAGCGAGCTGTTGAAGGAGAGCTCGTTCATCCGGTCGATGATCGCGGTCGCCGTGGTGGGCACCTCGTCGATCTCGATCGGGTTGACCTGGACGATGACGATGTCCTCGCACTCGGTGTGGTAGATCAGCGGGAACAGGGGCGGATTGCCCATGAAGCCGCCGTCCCAGTAGTGCTGGCCGTCGATCTCCACGGCCTGGTAGAGGAACGGCAGGCAGGCCGAGGCCATCACCGCCTTGCACGTGATCTCCTCGCCGCTGAAGACGTGGATCTTGCCCGACTTGACGTTGGTGGCACACACGAAGAGCTGCAGCGTGTAGTGATCACGCAACCAGGCGAAGTCGATCAGCTCGTCCAGCACCTCGGCCAGCGGGTTGTAGTTGGAAGGATTGGCGAGATAGGGCGAGACCATGCGCGACAGCGAATCGTAGAACTGCCAGCCCGGCGAGAAGTCCATGTTGCCGACCGACAGGGCCCGGTCGAGCAGCGTCGGCTGGAACGGGCTGTAGCGCGCCCGGTGCGCCACCAGCCGCCAGAAGCGGTCGAGGGTGGCCCGGGCCTCGTCGGGGCCGCCGCGCGCCAGCCCGTAGGCCAGGGCGACGCCGTTCATCGCACCGGCACTGGTGCCGCAGACGCCCTCGATCTCGATGCGTCCGTCCTCGAGCAGCCGGTCGAGGACGCCCCAGGTGAAGGCCCCGTGGGCCCCGCCGCCCTGCAGGGCCAGGCTGACCCGGGGTCGCGCGGCGGCGGCTTCTGCTGGCGGCATCGTCCGGTCACCTCGACTGCGTTCCACCTCACCTGTGCCCCGCCGCCCGGCCGTCCGCAACCCCGCCCGTCGCCGCAGCGTACCGAGCGCAGACGGACCTGGCCGGATAGAAATTCGCCTATAAGTTGATAGTAAACTCTCAGTATCGACCGTCGAATGCTCCGGAATCGTTCTCGGCCAAGGGATCGGTTGCTCGCGCAACTGCGGCGGCGACCGGCTCGCGCGCCTGTGGAAAACGTGATATTCTTCATATGTGACAAGGGCGGTCGGCGCTAAATGATATCGCAGCACCAATTGGCATCGGCGACCCTCACGCCGGGATCTCTCGCCTTGCGGGCCTGATCGCAGGCTGGCGGGCGAAGGAGTGGAGAGCACAATGCGACCCGTAATCGTCGCCGTGGCCGGACTGCTGGCATCCATCTCCAGCCAACCGGGCCGCGCCCAGACCGCCGGTGGCCCGGTGCCGCTGGTCCAGTCGCCTTCGCCGGGCGCTGCCGCAGGTGGCGGTGCGCGCCGGATCGTGGGCGACGAGGGGATCCTGTGCGCCCGCGCGTTCGAGGCGCCCAAGGGCGACCTGCCCTCCGTCATCAAGGCGTGCGGCAAGATCCAGGCAAAGCAGCCGACGCCGGTCGACCGGGCACGGGTGCTGCGCTATCGCGGCATCGCGGAGCTGCGCAACGGCGAGTTTGCGGCGGCCATCGACCATCTCGACGTCGTCATCCAGCTCACGCCGGACGACTGGCGGGCGCTCAAGGGCCGGGCGGAAGCGCACGAGGCGCTTGGCCATCGGCAGGAGGCGATTGCCGACTACCAGCGGCTGGCCGCGATGCGGCCGGGCGATACGGTGTGGCGCGTCAAGATCGCCCAGCTCGGTGGCGTGGCGGCTCCCCCGGTGCTGGCGGCCCAGGAGCCGGCAGTCGCCAAGGAGCCCGAGCCGGCCAAGAGCCCGCCGGCGGTCGCAGCCGCCCCGCCGGCCGCCCCCGCGGCCGAGGATCAGGCGGCCGTCCTGCGCAAGCTGCAGGCAGCACTGCGGGAGCTCGGCTACGACGTGGGTGCCGTCAACGGGCGCCTGGGTGCCAAGACCCGCGAGGCCCTCGATGCGTTCGCGGCCGACATCGGCCTGCCGCCGGGCGGCGAGCCGGGCCAGCAATACCTGGCTGCTGCCGAAGAAGAGCTGGCCCTGCGCCGCGCCACGGCCGCGGCAGCACAGCAGGATCTCAATCGACGCGTGCAGCAGGCGCTGGCCGAACTCGGCTACTATAACGGCGACATCGACGGTGCGTTCGGGCCGATGTCGCGCCGCGCGCTCGAGACTTGGCTCGCCGCGGGCGGACGTAAGTCAGGTGCTGCGGTCGACGAGGTGCTGGCCCAGTCGCTGGAAGCCTCGGTGCTGGCCCAGCTGATGCTGACGAAGCCGGCGACCGGCGTGGCCGCAGCATCGCCGCCGGCGCGCCCCGGGCCGACCGAGGAAGTGCCGGTGGCCCTGGCGACGCCGGTCGAGCCGATACGGCCGCTGCCGCAGCCGGAGGCCCCGGTCGCCGAGCCGCCGGTCTTCCAGGCACCGCAGGTCGCATCTCCTCCGCCGGTGGTCGAGGCGGCGACCGAGAAGGCTGACGGGCCCTACGAGATCATCGCCGCCCGGACGGAGATGCCCGAGAAGCGGGTCGCCCTGGTGATCGGCAACGGTGGCTACGCGTCCGTCACGCCGTTGCCGAACCCGCGCAACGACGCCGAGGACATCACGTTGGCCCTCTCCGAACTCGGCTTCGAGGTCCTCAAGGGGATCGACCTGTCGCGGGACGACATGACCCGCATCACCAAGGACTTCGCCCGCAAGGCGCGGACCGCGGACATCGCCATGGCCTACTATTCGGGCCACGGCATGCAGTTCGAGGGCACCAACTACCTGGTGCCGGTCGACGTGCAGATCCAGGACGAGTACGACCTGCGCGAGATGGTCCAGCTCAGCCAGGTGATCCAGGACACCGGCCAGGCCCAGAAGCTCGCCATGGTCGTCGTCGACGCCTGCCGCGACGACCCGCTGGCCAAGAAGGTGCTGGCGCAGAGCCTGGGCCAGTCCCGCTCGACCAGCCTCGGCGCGGGGCTCGCGGTGCCGAAGTTGCCCGAGGCGCAGAGCCTCGTCGCCTACGCCACGGCGGCCGACTTCGTCGCCTACGACGGTGCCAGCGACGCCCGCAACAGCCCGTTCACCGCGGCCCTGCTGCAGAGCATCAAGACGCCCAAGCTCGACGTGCGCCAGCTGTTCGGCAAGGTCGCCGACCAGGTGCGGTTTGAGACCGGCAACCGCCAGCGCCCGGACATGTGGGCGAACCTGGGCGGCGACCCGATCTTCCTGGTCCCCGGCCCGCCGGAGCCCGTGGGCCTGGCGATGGGCGAACTCACCGACAGCGAGTTGCAGGTGATCCAGCGCTCGCTCGGGTGGCTCAAGCTCTATGGCGGCACGGACGACGGCGTGGCCACGCCCGAGCTGTCGGGCGCGGTCCAGGTCTGGCAGGGCTGGCAGGGTGCGGAGCGGTCCGGCCGCCTGACCCCGCAGCAGGTGATCGGGCTCTACTCGTTCGCGGCCCGCGACCGGCCGCCCGAGCCGCTGCCCGAGGTCAAGATCGAGGAAATCATGGGCAAGCTCGGCCAGGGCGACCTCGCGGCCCAGCGCACGATGGGCATGATGTTCGATCCGGCCTTCGCCAAGGGGCCGTTCGACAAGAACCGGGGCACCGCGCAGAGCTGGTACGCGACCGCCGCGGCCCAGGGCGACGTCGAGGCCGCCGCTCTCCTGGGCGAGCTGCTCGCGGCGCCGAACAATCCCCAGCCCGACCGGGACGAGGCGCTGAAGTGGCTGGAGAAGGCGGCCAACGCCGGCGATCCCCGGGCCGCGCTGCGCTATGCCGAGCTGCTGCTGGAGCGTCAGGTCGATACCGCCGCCAGCTCCAAGGCGGTGAAGTTCCTGCAGGTGGCCGCGGCGAACGACGACACGCGCGGGCTGGCGAACCTGCTGCTGCGCAAGGCGGGCGAGGAGCCGGTGGTACGCTGAACGCCTGCTCCGACAGGTGCGGAAAGCAAAAGCCCGCCGGGGGCAACCCCGGCGGGCTTGTTCTTGGACGGACCGCCCAGGATTGCTACTCGGCCTTGACCTCGACCCGGCGGTTCTTGCCGCTGCCGGGGTTGGCGGGGTCCATCAGTGCTTCCTCGCCGAAGCCGACCGCCTCGAGGCGGGTCGGCGTGATCGAGTATTCGGTGACGAGATAGCCGACCACGGCCTCGGCGCGTTTTTGCGACAGCGCCTTGTTGGACTCGGCGCTGCCCCGTGCATCGGTGTGCCCGGCGATCTGGAAGCGCAGCTCCTGCAGCTCGGGATACTGCATCGCGCGGCCGAGCTGGTCGAGCTGGTCGCGCGCCTGCGGCGAGATCTTGCTCGAGCCCGAGGCGAAGTTGATCTGCAGGTTGACCACGCCGCTGCCGGCCTGGCCGGCAGGCTTGGCCGGCGCACTGCCGGTCCCTGCCGACAGGCTGCGCGTGGCGCCGACGGGACTGGACGGCTTGAGGATCGCCGCGAGATCGTCGGCGCTGAGCACGCCGCTCGCCGAGGTGTTGCTGCTCGAGGCGGTGTTGCTCAGCTCCACGCCCGGCTTGAGCATCTTGGCGATGTCCTCGGCACTCAGCGCGGGACTCGCACCCTGCGCCCACGCCGCGGCCGGCAGGACGGCGCCAAGGACGCCGAAGGCGATCAAAGCACCCCTTTTCATGTTTCCCTCCTCCGCTTTTGCGGAGCCTATGCGCCCTTGCGAGCATTAGACCGAAAGCTTCACCGCAGCAACCGTCGCCCGATTGTGTTGGCCAAGACGTCGAGCTATCGTCCACTCGGCAATCCTGACCGTCGAGCATCCGCCCGGTGCGGTATGCGCGGCAGATTGGGGCGGCGGATTGCTGCTTGCTGTGGCAATCCGCACAGGCGTCTGCAAAGCGTGCGCTAGAAACAACGCAGCCCCGGGGCCGAGGCCGCAGACATCGTGACAGCCGACCATGGTCGTCAATGGCAGTATCGCAGTGTCGCGCGGACGGATCGGGGGCTCGTGCGGCCACGTAACGAGGACAGTGTGGTGGACCGTCCCGCGGTCGGGATCTGGGCAGTGGCGGACGGCATGGGCGGCCACAATCGGGGCGACCGTGCCAGCCACATTCTGCAGGAGGAGTTGACGCGCCTGCAGCCGGAGCCGGCCGAGACGCAGGTCGCCGCCGAGGCCATGCGCGAGGGCATCTCGGCCGCGCACGAGCGGGTCCGCTCCGAGCTGGGCGGGTCCGGCATGTCCGGCACCACCGTCGTGGCCCTGGCGATCCGGGGCGACCGCTACACCTGCCTGTGGGCCGGCGACAGCCGCCTCTACCGTTGCGTCGGCGCGGCGGTCGAGCTGCTCACCACCGACCACAGCGTGGTGCAGGAGCTGGTCGACGCCGGCGCCATCACGCCCGAAGCCGCGATCGGCCACCCCTTGCGCAACCGGATCACGCGGGCGGTGGGCGTGGAGCCCACGCTCGACCTGCAGGTGCGTCACGGCGAGGTCCGCAGCGGGGAACGCTTCTTGCTTTGCAGCGACGGCCTGCACGGGTTCGTCGACGCTTCAGCGATGGGCCGGCTGGCGGCGATCACCAACCTGGACGAGGCCGCCGACGCCCTGGTCAGCGCCGCCCTGGACGCGGGCGGCAAGGACAACATCAGTCTCGTGCTGGTCGCGGCCGACTGCCGCCCGCAGGCCGCCCACCCAACGCCCTGAGCCCCGAGGAACGTCGCCGCATGCAGCCTGGAGACAAGATCGGTCGCTACCTGCTGGAAAAGCCCCTGGGCGAGGGTGCGATGTCCGTGGTGTTCGTCGCCAGGCATCCGCAGCTCGAGCCCAGGGTCGCGCTCAAGATCCTGCGTCGGGAGGTGAGCTCCGATCGGCAGTATGCCGACCGCTTTCTCGAGGATGCCCGCTCCGCCGCCGCCCTGAACCACCCCAACATCGTCGGGGTGAAGGACTTCGACACCGCCGACGGCGTGCCCTTCATCGTCATGGAGCTGGTCGACGGCTGGTCGCTGGAGCAGTGGCTGAAGGAGAAGGGCAAGCTCGAGGTCCGCGACGCGGCGCGTGTCGCCCGCGACGTGGCACTGGGCCTGGGAGCGGCCCATGCCTCCAAGATCGTCCACCGCGACGTCAAGCCCAGCAACGTCCTGATCGACAGCCGGACCGGCACGGCCAAGCTCACCGATTTCGGGGCCGCCAAGCGCGACCGGCCCGAGGACCAGCAGCTGACCGCGCACGGCCAGACCATCGGCACGCCGCGCTACATGGCGCCCGAGCAGGTCCATGGCGAGCCGGTCGACCCGCGCACCGACCTGTGGGCGCTGGGGGCCACCCTGTTCGAGATGCTGGCCGGCCAGCCCGCCTTCTCGGCGACCAGCCTGCCGCGCCTCTACCAGGCGATCATCGCCGACGATCCGCCGCGCCTCGCCGGCCTGCGCCCCGACGTGCCGCCGGAGCTCGCCGCCCTGGTGTCCCGGCTGCTGAGCAAGTCGCGGGTCGCCCGCCCGGACACGGCCGACGAGGTGGCCGAGGCGCTGCTGCCGTTCGCGCGGCCGGGCGGTGCCACCACGACCGCGACGACGACCGCGCAGCAGCCGGTGACCACGACCAAGACCACGTCCGTCGAAGCTGCCGTCGCGCCGAAAGCGGGCGGCATCGGCCGGCCCGCGCTGATCGGCGGCGGCATCGCCGCGGCCGCGGTGGTGGCGGGCCTGGTCTACTTCATGCTCCCCGGGGAAGAGGCCGCGCCGCCGCCCGCCGACACCGAGACGGCAGCCGTGTCGCCGCCACCGGCGCCGGAGCCGCCCGTGCCGGCCCAGCCCGCCGAGGTCGTTCCCGAGCCACCTCCCGCACCCGCCCCTGTCCAGGAGGCGGCGCCCAGCGCGCCCGCGCCCGAGCCGGTGGCGCCGCCGGTGCAGGAGGCGGCGCCGGTGGTGGTGCCCCCGACACCCGAGCCGCCGCAGGAGGCGGCGCTGCCGCCCGAGCCGATCCTGCCGCCGGTCGACGAGGCCGCGCTGCGAGCCGTGCTCGCCGGCCTGCCCTGCATCGACGTGACGCCGACCGTGGCCGAAGGCGGCGCCGTGCAGCTGGCCGGTACCGTCGCGGACGCTGCCCTGGCGGACACGCTCAAGCGGGAGATCTCCAGCGTCACCGGGGTTCAGTCGGTGACCGACAGCCTGAATGTGGTGGCCGCACCCGCCTGCCTCGCGGCCGCCAAGGTCGAGCGTGCGGTGGCCGACATGGCGGGGCCGGCGCCGTCCGTGACCCTGAACCGGCCCGACGGCATCTACCGGGAGGGCGATTTCGTCGTCCTCAACGTCACCATGCCGCCCGGTGGGGCCGAGTATCTCTACGTCGACCTGCTGACCGACGCGGGTGCCGCGATCCACCTGATCCCGGAGCCGCTCACGCCCGACAACCGGCTGGCCGCGGGCCAGACGGTGCGCCTGGGCGTCGAGGAGGCGGAGCAGGCCGAGGGCGTGCGGCACTGGCAGGTGGTCCCGCCGCTGGGCACCGGCTACCTGGTGCTCACCGCCAGCGAGAAGCCGCTCTTTACCGGCATGCGCGAGATCGAGGAGCCGCTGCAGGGCTACCTCGACGTGCTGCTGCCGGCGCTCGACGACGCCGCGACCGGCGCCAAGGCGGTCGGGGTCGAGCGGATCGAGTTTGTCGAGCGTGCGCCTTAAGGCTTGCGCAGGGGTTTGCGTGGCGCGCAAAGTCGAACCGGGCCGATGGCAGCCCGCGCGAGCGCTGCCACGGTCGTCCTGCGGGCGGGAGAAGATCGGATGATCGTCAGGACCCCGTGGTGCGTGGTCGCAATCGGCTTGGCCCTGCTCGGCGGCGAGGCGGCCGCGCAGTCCCTGCAGCCGCCGGTCGTGCCGCAATATGCGACGGCCAGCCACCTCGGTGTCGCCAGCTGCGCCAGCTCCACCTGCCATGGTGCGGCCGTCCCCGCCACCGGCGGCAACGTGCTCCTCAACGAGGCCGTGACCTGGCTCGAGCAGGACAAGCACGCGCGGGCCTACACGCTGCTGTTCGACGAGCCCTCGCGCAAGATCGCCCGCAATCTCGGCCTCGAGAACGCGCACGAGGCCAAGATCTGCCTGGACTGCCACGCCGACAACGTGCCCCAGGACCGGCGCGGCGAGAAGTTCCAGCTCTCCGACGGCGTGGGCTGCGAAGTCCTGCCACGGCGGCGCGCAGAACTGGATCGGCGTGCACACGGTCAACGACAACGCCAACGGCCATGCCCGCAACGTCGCCGCCGGGCTTGTTCCCGACCAGCGATCCGAAGCAGCGCGCGCGCTTGTGCCTGTCGTGCCATTTCGGCGACGAGGAGAAGTTCGTCGACCACCGCCTGATGGGTGCGGGACACCCCAGGCTGGCCTTCGAGCTCGACACCTTCACCCAGATCGAGCCGGCGCACTTCGTCGTCGACGACGACTATGCGGAGCGCAAGCACGTGGCGGGTGCCGTGCAGACCTGGGCCATCGGCCAGGGCATGGCGCTCTCGCAGATCCTCGACGCCGTGGTCGACCCCAGGCGCAGCCATGCCGGCATCTTCCCGGAGCCGGTCCTGTTCGACTGCCATGCCTGCCATCAGTCGATGCGCGGCCTGAACTGGCAGGCGCGGCCCAGCCAGGGCCTGGGACCGGGCATCGTGCGCTTCAACGACGCCAACCTCGTCATGCTGCGGATCATCGCCGGCGTGGTCTCGCCGCCGCTGGCCAAGAAGCTGGCCGACCAGGGCCGCGCCTTCCACCTCGCCAGCCTCAAGGGCAACCAGCAGTGGCAGGCCGCGGCCCGAGCACTGCAGGCCACGGCGCAGCAGGCGACCGACGTCTTCGCGCAGCACGATTTCGAGGACCCGCGGACGCTCAAGGCGCTGCTGGACGCCCTCGTGCGCGAGGGCGGCAAGGGCGAGTATGTCGACTACATGGTGGCCGAGCAGACCACCATGGCGATCGGCACCCTCGTCCAGGCGATGCGCGACGCCGGGGTCATCCCGGAGGCCGAGGCCGCGCGGGTCGAGACGCTCATGGACGGCATGTACGCGGCGGTGGGCGAGGACGAGCGCTACCGCCCGACCGTGGCGCTCGACGCGATGAAGCGCGTGCAGTCGGTGGCGCGCTGAGGCTGCCGCCGGCCTAGGGACGACGGCAATGGAACGCCTCAAGGTCGCGATCGTCGGTTCCGGGCCGGGCGGCCTGAGCGCCGCCGCGCGCGCGGCCAAGCTCGGCCTGTCCCACGTCCTGCTCGAGCGCGAGAACAAGCACGCGGACACGATCCAGAAATACGCCCGCGGCAAGTTCGTGATGGCGACGCCGGACATCCTGCCCCGGCGCAGCGACATGTCGTTCGAGGCGTCGAGCCGCGAGACCGTGCTCGACACCTGGGCCGCCGAGATCAACACGACCGGCCTCGTCGTCCGCTACGGCGCCACGGTCACGGCCGTCCGCGGGGCCAAGGGTGCCTTCACCCTGACCCTGGCCGAGGGCGGCACGGTCGAGGCCGAGAACGTGGTCCTGGCGATCGGCCTGCAGGGCAACCTGCGCCGGCTCGGCGTTCCCGGCGACGCGCCGCCCATGGTCCAGTACCAGCTCGACGATCCCAAGGCCTACGCCGAGCAGAACATCGTCGTCATCGGTGCCGGCGACGCGGCGATCGAGAACGCCATCGCACTCGCCGAGCAGAACCAGGTCACCATCGTCAACCGCCAGGCCGAGTTCGCCCGTGCGAAGACCGGCAACCTCCTGGCGATCGAGAAGGCGATCCGCTCCGGCCTGCTGCAATGCGCCTACCAGGCCTCGCCGGTGAAGGTCGACGGCAAGTCGATCGCCCTCAAGACGCCCGACGGCACGCGCGACTATCCTTGCGACCTCGTGCTCGCCCGCCTCGGCGCCGATCCGCCGCGCAAGTTCCTGGAATCCTGCGGGATCGTGCTGCCGCCGGGCGGCTCCGGCTACCCCGAGGTGAGCACCAGCTACGAGACCAACGTGCCCGGCCTCTACGCCATCGGGGCGCTCGCCGGCTACCCGCTGATCAAGCAGTGCCTGAACCAGGGCTACGAGGTGATCCAGACGATCGCCGGCAGCCCCGTCGAGCCCGCCGACGAGCAGCTGCTGCAGGAGCGGCTCCTGGGCCTGCCGGGCCGGCCGGCGGTGTCCCAGGCGCTCGAGCTGATCAAGCGGCGGCTGCCGCTGCTCAGCAGCCTGACCACGCTGCAGCTGCGCGAGTTCCTGCTCGACAGCGAGACCCACGTCCTGCTCGCCGGGGACTACGCCTTCCGCCGCAACGACAAGGGCGACGGCATCGTCCTGATCGTCCAGGGCATGGTCGAGATCGAGCTTTTGGATCACCGCCACCCCGACGCGCCGCCGCGCGTGATCACCCGCGGCGAGGGCGACTTCTTCGGCGATGTCGGTGCGGTGGCCGGGGAGCGGCGCACCGCCACCATGCGCGCCCGCACCGACACCGTGTTCATCGAGCTCGCCCGGCGCTCGGCCAAGAAGCTGATCACCTCGATCGCACCGGCGCGCGAGCTGTTCGAGCGCATGTCGATCCTGCGCCAGCTCCAGGACCATCTGGCGGCCGACATCTTCGACGAGGAGCTCGACCCGGTCATCGCCACCGCCGAGCTCAAGTCCTTCAAGGCCGGGCAGAAGCTGGCGGAGGAGGGGGCCAAGGGCGACCGCAGCGTCTATTTCATCCGCTCGGGCTCGGTGACCCTGTCGCGCAAGGTCGACGGCAAGGACGTGGTCGTGGCCTACGAAGCGGCCGGCCGCTTCGTCAACGAGATCGCGATCTTCTACGACGTGCCGCAGCCCAACACGATCACGGCCGCGATCAACACCGAGACCCTGCGGATCGACGGGGCGGCGTTCGAGACGCTGCTGCGCCGCCACCCCGACCTGCGCCAGCGCTTCAAGGGTGCCCTGCAGCAGCGCCAGCGCCTCACCGCCGGCAAGGAGCAGGACCCGCGCTACGCCCCGCTCGCCGCACTGTTCGAGCGCACCGGGTTCGGCGAGGCCACCGACGTCCTGCTGATCGACGAATCCTTGTGCATCCGCTGCGACAATTGCGAGAAGGCCTGCGCCGAGAGCCATGACGGCGTCTCGCGCCTCGATCGCGAGGCCGGGCCCACGGTGGCGATGATCCACGTGCCGACCTCGTGCCGGCACTGCGAGCATCCGCACTGCATGGCCGACTGCCCGCCCAACGCCCTGCACCGGGCGGAGACCGGCGAGGTCTGGATCGACGACACCTGCATCGGCTGCGGCAACTGTGCTGCGCCTGCCCCTACGGCGTGATCCGCATGGCCGAGCCGGCCGATCCCAAGCCCGGCCTGCTCAGCTGGCTGCTCTTGGGCCGCGGGCCCGGTCCGGGCGAGGATCGCAGCGGCCACCACAAGGCCAAGAAGGGCGACGCGGACCACGGCAAGCACAAGCTCGCGGTCAAGTGCGACCTGTGCAAGGGCATCACCGGCGGTCCCGCCTGCGTGCGCGCCTGCCCGACCGGGGCCGCCATCCGCGTGACGCCGGCCGACTTCCTCGACGCCACGGCGGGCGAGCCATGAGGTCGGCGACCGCTGGGCGGATCCGGCAGGCGGTCGCCTCGGGCAAGGCCGCCCACGAGTCGTTCCTGGCGCACGACCACTTCTTCTACCTCAAGCTGTCCCTGCTGCTCTGTGCGGTCAGCATCGCCGCCTACGTCCTGACCGGGCCGGCCGGCGGCTATCTCGGCGCCGGCTGGTTCCCCTACCCGCTCAGCACGCTCGCCGGGCAGAACGGCGGCACCTGGCTCGGCTACACGCTGGGCACGATCGGCGCGCTGCTGATCGTCTGGCTCATGCTGTTCGGCATCCGCAAGCGCCGCTACGGCCCGGGTGCGTTCAGCCTCAAGGCCTGGCTCTCGGCCCATGTCTATCTCGGCCTGTCGCTGATCGTGGTGGCCACGCTGCATGCCGCGTTCCAGGTCGGCTGGAACGTGCACACGCTGGCCTACGTGCTCATGCTCCTGGTCATCGCCAGCGGCATCTGGGGCGTGGTCAACTATGCCCGCCTGCCCGAGCGCATGACCGAGAACCGCCGCGGGCTGACCCTCAAGGCGATGCAGCTCGAGCTGGCCGAGATCGACCGCCAGTGCGTGGCGCTCGCCAACCAGCTGGGCGAGGAGTACGACGCCGCCGTCAAGATCAGCCGCGAGGGCTCGACGCTGGGCGGCTCGGCCTGGCGGCTCCTGAGCGGTCGCGACCCCCGCTGCGGTGCCGTCCGCGCGCTGGCCATGGTCGAGAAGCTGGCCACCGAGCGCACCGGGTTCGGCGACCGGCCCTCGGTGCTGGTGGCGGCACTGAGCCGCAAGGCGGCGCTGCTGCAGCGGGCCCGGCGCGACCTGCGCTACAAGGCCCTGATGGACGTGTGGCTGCACATCCACGTGCCCCTGTCCTTCGCGCTGCTGGCGGCGCTGATCGCCCACATCGTCTCCGTCTTCTACTACTGGGGCTGACGGGGGCGATCGGGCGATGCGCTGCAGGATCCAGAACGTCACCCGCCTGCCCAACGGCACCATCTCCACCAAGGACCGCGAGGTCGCGACCTCGGGCAACCGGATCCGCATCGGGCGCGGCACCGACAACGACATCGTGCTCAAGGACCTGTCGGTCGCGTTCCGCCACGCCGACATCGTGGTGCGCGACTTCGACATCGTGGTCGAGGCGGTGGCCGGCAGTGCGATCCGCTTCGACGAGGTCGCCGCCGGGCGCGGCGCGCTCGCCCCCGACACGGTGCTGGGCATCGGCCCCTACGAGATCCGTCTCCTGCCGCCCGAGCGCGGCTTCGACCTCGCTTTGTCCATCGAGACCGGCGAGGCTCCGGCCGCGGCGGCACCGGCGGTTGCGGCATCATCGCTGCGGCTGAGGGGCGGCCTCCTCGCGCGCCGGCCGCTGTCGTGGGTCCTGTTCGCGGCCGTGCTGGTGGGCTTCCTGATCCTGCCCGTGGCCGCACATCTCGGCTACGACCGCGTGCATCGCCCGGAACTCACCGACGGGCGCGCCGGGGGCAAGCCGCAGCCGACCGTGCTCGCCGGCTACGACCATACGTGGGACACGGGCGAGCTCTCCGATCCGCACAAGTTCCTCGAGCAGCGCTGCGAGGCCTGCCACGTGGCCCCGTTCACGCCGATCCGCGACGAGGACTGCGGTGCCTGCCATGGCACCGTGCGCCACCATTTCGCCGATCCGGCCGGCACGATCACGGCGACCCTGCGCGCCGACGGCCTCGAGCCGGCGCGGTGCGTGTCCTGCCACTCGGAGCATCGCGGCCCCCACGGTGCCGTGCCGACCAAGCAGGCGCTGTGCGTCGGCTGCCACCAGGACCTCCTGCGCTTCGCGGCCAAGACGCCGCTGGGCAACGCCACCGACTTCGGCCGCGATCATCCGCAGTTCAAGCCCAGCGTCGTGGTCGACGCCGCCGCGGGCACCGTGCAGCGCCTGGAGCTGGGCGGGCCGGTCCCGCTCAAGGAGAGCTCGGGCCTGCGCTTCGACCACGCCTGTCATCTCGGCGGGGCGCATGTGCAGACGGCCAAGGAGGGCGAGCCGGGCTGGCTGTGCGCCAAGCAGGATGGCCTCTTGCCGGCCCGCGTCCCTGCCGCCGCTGGCTGATGCCGACCCGCCGGCACCGGGCGAGCGGCTGTCGGTCGACATCGACGGCGTCATGGCGGCGGAGTTCAGGCAGGACGGCAACCGGCTGCTGGCCAAGCTCGACTGCGCCGGCTGCCATCTGCCGGATGCCGGCGGCGCCACGATGCGCCCGGTCGACATGGAGAACCACTGCTCCTACTGCCACTCCCTGGAGTTCGACAAGGACAAGCCGGAACGGGTGCTGCCCCACGGCAAGCCGCAGGAGGTGGTCGACGTCCTGACCTACTTCTACGGGGCCGAGGCGGTGCGGCCGCCCCTGCTGCGGACCGATCCCACGACCAAGCTGCGCCGGCGGCCCGGGGCCAAGGCCGAGCCCGCGGCCGCACCGGCCCCCGCCCCGGCGGCGGAACAGGGTGCTGCGGCGCAGGGGCCGAATCCGGCCTTCGCCAAGCGGCTCGAGCGGGTGTTCGCGGACGACGGTGCGTCGACCTGCGGCTACTGCCACCGGACGACCGCGGCGCCGACCGACAAGGGCATCGACTACGACATCGTGCCGGTCCAGGTGCAGCGCATCTGGCAGCCGCTCGCCCGCTTCGACCACGCCGCGCACACCAACCTGCCCTGCGCGCACTGTCACGAGGCCGCGGCCTCGGTGGCGAGTTCGGACGTGCTGATGCCGCCGATCGCCAATTGCCGCGAATGCCACCAGGGCGAGGTGACGTCGGCGGCGGTCCCGTCGACCTGCATCATGTGCCACGTCTACCACCAGGAGAAGGCGACCTGCCCGATGGTGCCGGGGACGGGACTTGCCGATCGGTGCCAACCGTCGACTGTCCCGACTGCTGCGACAACCGCGGCCAGTGTGGCCGACGACTGAGGAAGTCAGGTTGACCGACCATGGAGGGGATGGTTACCGTGGTCGATGACGATTGCGTAATCAAAGCATCGACTTAGTGCGCTGCCGGCGCGGGTCGATCAGGCGCGCGGTGTATGTCGCCGCGCAAGTCGTACGTGCCGGCTGCGTGATCGACGATGCGGCGACGGGAGGAATGCCTGATGGCGGCCAGGTCGAAGCGTCCCAGGCTGGTCGGCGTCGTCGTCATAGCGGCTCTCCTGGGTTCTCGGCGGCGCACGGCCACTGGCCAACGAGCCGTCCCGCGGCCCGAAGTTCCTGACCGCAGCCAACGTCACCCGCATCCTGCAGCAGGCCGTCGTCGCGGCACGCGCGAGGTCGGCAGCGGCAACGATCGCGGTGGTCGATCGCGTCGGTAACGTGCTCGCGGTCTACAAGATGTTAACGGCGCACCCGACACGATTACGGTGAGCGCTGGGCGACCCGTACAGCCGCCAAGCGGACTTGGTCGGTTTCCCGCTTCCTCCCAATAGCTTCCTGGCAGCGCCCATCGCCAAGGCAATCACCGGTGCCTACCTGTCATCGGCGGCAACGCCTTCACGACGCGCACGGCCAGCCAGATCGTCCAGGAGAACTTCAATCCGCTGAGTAGCGGCCTGGAGGGCGGCCCGCTGTTCGGCGTGCAGTTCAGCCAGCTGCCCTGCTCGGACCTTTCGGTCCGCTTCGCCACCAACAACACCAGCGATCCCGGCGTGGTCAGCGCCACCATCGGACCAAAGCGATCGCCGCTCGGCTTCTCCGCCGATCCAGGCGGGCTTCCCACTCTACAAGAATGGTGTCCTGGTCGGGTGGCGTCGGCGTGTTCGCCGACGGTGTCTACGGCCTCGTTCGCAACAAGAACGCCGATGGTGGCATCGACGAATTCGATCGCGCTCGCCGCCACGACGGGTTTCGGTCCGCCCGAATCGATCAGGGCCAATCGCATCTACGTCGACGGTCGTCAGCTCACCTTCAGCAATGCCAGCGCCCTCGGTGCAGATGAGCTTGCGAACTTCGCGCGGTCCGTCGATCTCGCAGCTGCCGGCGAGTTCATTCCGGTTGCCGGCTACTATGACGGTCGCAGGCCCTCTCGCCGGGCCAGGCCTTCGGATTCGGGCAGTCCGGCATCCTGCCCGACACCAGCGGCATCTTCGGCACCAGCCAAGCCTACATCCTGGCCGACGAGGCGGGCGTCAATCGCTATCCGCCCACGCTGGCACCAACCTGACCGCAGCCGAGGTGGCGCAACTCCTGCGCTCGGCCTTGGGTGTAGCGCTTGCAGTCGCGCGCGCAGATCCGCCAGCCGTTGGGCAGCTTCGTCGAGGTGACGATCTCGGTCGTCGACGTCGACGGCACCATCCTCGGCATCGTCCGCACGCCGGACGCGCCGGTGTTCGGCACCGACGTCTCGCTGCAGAAGGCGCGCAGTACGCGTGTTCTTCTCGAGCCCGTCCGCCTTCAACATCCTGCCGACCTTGCCGCCGAGCCCGCAGGGCGTCCTGCCTGGCACCTACTTCCGCAACATGCAGCGCTTCACCGGGCTCCCGCTGGGCGGGGTCTTCGCGTTCTCGGCGCGTGGCGTCGGCAATCTGGCGCGGCCATTCTACCCCGACGGCGTGAGTGGGCGGCGCCATGGCCCGCTGAGCCGCCCGTTCCCCCAGTGGAGTCCCTTCAACACCGGGCTGCAGTTCGATCTGGTCTTCGGTGGCCTGGTCGAGCATGTCGGCTTCGTCACCAGCGGCGGCGTCCGACCGATACTGACGCCTCCTGCGTCGCCCGCCTCCAGAACGGCCTGCAGATCTTCTCCGGCGGCGTGCCGATCTTTCGCGGCAACACCATCGTCGGCGGCATCGGCGTGTCCGGCGACGGCATCGACCAGGACGACATGGTGGCGTTCCTCGGCCTGTACCGCGCCGGACGGACGCTGAAGACCGGCATCGCCAATGCCGCCGTCGCGCCGGCGCAACGACCGCATCAGCCCGGACGGCGCCAACCTGCGCTGGGTCCAGTGCCCGTTCACGCCGTTCAACGGCTCGCGCGACCAGAGCGTCTGCAAGGGCAAGTGACGTGATCGCCGAACCGCCCGATCCGGTCGTTGCTCCTCGCCCTGGCCGCCGGTGCCACGGCCGCGCCCGCCCTGGCCGAGGATGCGGCGTCCACCGGTGACGTGCAGGTGGCGCAGGTGCAGCGGCGGCCCGGTCCGTCGCAGCCGATCCCGCCGCCGCCCGAGCCGCCCACCGATCCGACCGCGGTCACCGTGCCGCCGCCGGAGGCGTTCCCCAACGACTTCATCCCGGTGCCCGACCGCTGGCGGATCATGGAGAATCTCGGCGTCAACGAGCGCTGGTACGATCCCTACAACCAGAACACGCTGAAGGGCGACCGGCCGATCTTCGGCGAGGACTGGTTCATCAACCTCAGCGCCATCTCCGACACCGTGTTCGAGCCGCGCTCCACCCCGATGCCGGTGGGCATCCAGACGGCCTCGCCCGGCAGCAACGACGTCTTCGGCGACACCGAGCAGGTCTTCGCCAGCCAGACGGTCATCGCCAGCGCGTCGCTGATCAAGGGCAACACGGCCTTCAAGCCGCCAGGACCTCGAGTTCCGCCTGACCCTGGCCTACAACTACAACTATGCCTGGGCGGAGGAGGATCGCTTCCTCGACGCCAACCCGCTCGACGGCCACACCCGCACCGACGACTTCCTCGGCGTGCAGGAAGCCTTCATCGACTACCACATCCGCAACGTGTCCGACCGCTACGACTTCGATTCCGTGCGCGTCGGCATCCAGCCGTTCTCGACCGATTTCCGCGGCTTCCTGTTCCAGGACAACCAGCTGGGCGTCCGCCTGTTCGGCAACCGCGACAACAACCGCTACCAGTACAACCTGGCCTGGTTCCGGCGGATCGAGAAGGACACCAACAGCGGCCTCAACGACCTCGGCGAGGACCTGCGCGACGACGACATCTTCGTCGCCAACCTCTACCGCCAGGACTTCCCGGTGCTCGGCATGACCTCGCAGGCCATCGCTGATCTACAACCGCAACCGCGGACAACGAGATCACCGACAAGAACGGCTTTCCGGCCCGGCCGGAGCAGTTCGGCGTCGAGGAGCTGCGCGAGTACGACGTCGTCTATCTGGGCCTCAACGTCGACGGCCGGCTCGGCCGGATCAACCTGACCGCCTCGCTCTATGGCGCCCTCGGCACCAACAAGAACTCGGCGCTGTCGGGCGAGGACACCGACGTCCGCGCCTTCTTCGCCGCCGCCGAGCCCTCGGTCGATTTCGACTGGATCCGCGTCAAGCTCTCGGCCCTCTACGCCAGCGGCGACGAGCGATCCCTACGACGACACCGACGACGGGCTTCGACGCCATCTTCGAGAACCCGCAGTTCGCCGGCGCGGACACCAGCTACTTGATCCGCCAGGCCGTCCCGCTGATCGGCGGCGGCTGCGTCGCAGCTCAGCGGGCGCAACGGCGTGCTGCCGAACCTGCGCTCCTCCAAGGAGCAGGGCCAGTCCAACTTCAACAATCCGGGCCTCACGCTCCTGGGCGCCGGCGCCGACTTCGACATCCTGCCCGAGCTGCGCCTGTCCGTCAACGGCAACCACCTCTGGTTCAACGAGACCGAGGTGCTGGAGGCGCTGCGCCAGCAGGACGGCATCGACCGCGAGATCGGCTTCGATCTGTCGGCCGCGATCATCTGGCGGCCGTTCAACACGCAGAACGTCGTCTTTCGCCTGTCCGGGGCGACGCTGTTCGCCGGCCAGGGCTTCAAGGACCTCTACGCCACCGACGACGACATCTTCTACTCGGTGCTGGCGAACCTCGTGCTGACCTACTAGGAGCGGCGGTGATGTTCAGGCTGTCGCACTTCGTACCCTTCGCGACTGCTGCTGGCGTTCGCGCCGGCCGCGCTTGCCGCGGAGGGAGCCGAGAAGCCGCGCAGCATCGTCTATGCCGTCGACACCGCCGGCGCCCCGCTGCCCAGGCGCCGGAGGAGGCCGTCCGCAAGAGCGACGGGCTGCCTGACCTGCCACACCGCGACCGACGCGCTCACCATGCACCGCAACCCGGGCGTGGTGCTGGGCTGCACCGACTGCCACGGCGGCAATGCGGGCGTGAAGGCCACCGGCATCGCCCACGGCGACCCGCAATACCTGAAGCTCACCGAGGAGGCGCACGTCCTGCCGACCTTGCCCGAGAGCTGGCACTTTCCGAGCAGCGCCAACCCGAAGCACAGCTACACGCTGCTCAACAAGGAAAGCCCCGAATTCGTCCGCTTCGTCAATCCGAGCGACTACCGCGTGGCGCGCGAGGCCTGCGGCGCCTGCCACCATGACGCTGATCCAGGCCGCCGAGCGCAGCCTGATGGCCACCGGCGCCATGCTCTGGGGCGGCGCCTCCTACAACAACGGCATCGTGCCCTACAAGAACTACATCCTGGGCGAGGCCTACACGCGCGACGGCGAGCCGGCCAAGGTCGAGAGCGTGGTCAAGGTCGACGAGAAGATGAAGGCGCGCGGCGTGCTGGCGGCACTCTACCCGCTGCCGGCCTGGGAGACCGTGCCGCCGGGCGACGTGTTCCGCGTGTTCGAGCGCGGCGGCCGCAACATCGTCACGCAGTTCCCCGAGATCGGCCTGCCCAACGCGCTGGGTCAGCTCCAGCGGCTCGAGGAGCCCGGCCGGCCCGACATCCGCCAGTCGAACCGCGGCCCGGGCACCGGCCTGCGCGTCGTCGATCCCGGTGCTCAACATCCACAAGACCCGGCTCAACGATCCGTTCACCTGGTTCCTCGGCACCAACGACCAGCCCGGCGACTACCGCACCTCGGGCTGCGGCGCGCTGCCACGTGGTCTACGCCAACGACCGCGACCCGCGCCACTCGGGGCCCTATGCCGCCTACGGGCATCACGGCACCACCCAGACCAAGGACCCGACGATCCCGCGCGACCAGCCGGGCCACCCGATCCGGCACGACTTCACCCGCGCCATCCCGACGAGCCAGTGCATGATCTGCCACATGCACCAGCCGAACATGTTCATGAACACGTTCCTCGGCTACACGATGTGGGACTACGAGTCCGACGCGCCGCTGATGTGGCCGAAGGA
Source organism: uncultured Alphaproteobacteria bacterium (assembly GCA_963769465.1). Lineage (GTDB taxonomy): Bacteria > Pseudomonadota > Alphaproteobacteria > Geminicoccales > Geminicoccaceae > Benzoatithermus. Next base: position 22,223 of record CAVYMA010000028.1, on the reverse strand, counting down.
GGAGAAGCATCCCGAGCGTCGCACGAGGAGCGCGAGATCCTCGACCGCAACCCCGAAGGGGCCGCGATCCGCGGCAGCTGGGGCGATCTCGACTTCCTGAGCAAGGTCTGGACGGACGTCAACCCGAAGGCCAAGGACACCCAGTTCGCCGACTATCACGGCCACGGCTGGAACTTCCGCGCCATCTTCAAGCGCGACCGCGAGGGCAACCTGCTCGACGCCAAGGGCGGCAGGTCGTCCCCAACGACGAGCCCGACAAGTTCAAGCGCGCGGTCCACATGTCCTCGATCCACGTCGACGTCGGCATGCAGTGCGTCGACTGCCACTTCGCAGCAGGACGGCCACGGCAACGGGCTGCTCTATGGCGAGGTCGCCAACGCGGTCGAGATCGGCTGCAAGGACTGCCACGGCACGGCCAGCGCCCTATCCGACCCTGCGCACCAGCGGCCCGGCGGCCCCGCCGCAGGGCACCGACCTGACCCTGCTGCGCAACCCCGACGGCCGGCGCCGCTTCGAGTGGAAGGGCAACGAGCTCTGGCAGCGCTCGATGGTCGATCCGAAGCTCGAATGGCGCATGTCGCCTGGTCAAGGACACGGTCGATCCGGCCAGCGACCAGTACAACGCGAAGGCCGCCCGCGCGAAGCTGATGAGCAAGGGCACGACCATGGCCTGGAGCCCGGCCGTGCCGAACAAGGATCGCGCGCACGGCGACGATTGATGACCTGCTTCACCTGCCACATCTCGTGGACGACGAGCTGCGGCGGCTGCCACCTGCCGATCGAGGCGAACTGGAAGACGCCGCGCCACCATTACGAGGGCGGCAAACCCGCAACTTCGCGACCTACAACCCGCAGGTCGCGCGCGACGAGATGTTCCAGCTCGGCAAGCACAGCACGACCAAGGGCAACATCATCGCGCCGGTGCGCTCGTCCTCGGCGCTGGTGCTGTCCTCGACCAACATCAACCGCGAGCGGATCTACATCCAGCAGCCGCCGATCGCGGCCTCGGGCTATTCCAGCCAGGCCTTCGCGCCGCACTACCCGCACACCGAGCGCAAGACCGAGACCAAGACCTGCACCGACTGCCATCTGTCGGAGAACAACGACAACAACGCGATCATGGCGCAGCTGCTGCTGCACGGGACCAACTTCGTCAACTTCGTCGGCTTCAACGCCTGGGTCGGCGAGAGCGGCGGGATCGAGGCGGTCCGCGTCACCGAATGGGACGAGCCGCAGGCGGTGATCGGCAGCTACCTGCACCGCTACGCCTATCCGGACGCGCTTCGAGACGCACCTGAAGCGCCGACCGCGAGCTGCCCGATCGCCTTCAGCCAGAGCGGCGGCGAGACCGCCTGCCTGCAGCTGCGCGGCGAGTACGTCCTGGCGCCGAGGGCAGCAAGGGCACCACGGCCTACGACGTCGCCAGCATCGCCAACAAGGGCATCTCCGAGCGGATCCTGAGCGGCCCGGTCTCGCCGCTGGGCCAGAGCCTGCACATCGCCTCGGAGGACGCCACCTGCGTCGCGCTGCCGACCAACCAGCCGATCCATCCCGACCGCAACAAGGGCGACCTGATGCGGGTGGACAATCAGGAGCAGCCCTTCCACCCGATCTACAACTACGCCTTCATCACCGACCGGGTGGAGGGCCTGATCGTCACCGACGTCAACACGCTGGTCGACAGCGAGCCGAGCAACAACTTCCTGACGCGGGCGCTCACCTGGAACGAGGGCGGCGTGCTCACCGGCGCGCGGCACCTGACCATCGCCGGCACCTTCTTCTACGTCGCCGCCGACGCCGGCCTGGTCGTCCTCGACATGGACGACCCGCTGGCGCCCAAGGTCGTCACGGTGCTGCCGCTGAAGGACGTGCGCGCGAGCGCGCGTGCAGTTCCGCTACCTGTTCGTGCCGACGGCGACGGCCTGAAGGTGGTCGACGTCACCCACCCCGAGCGGCCGCGCCTGCTCGAGGGTGCGGCCGTCCCGATCGGCGATGCGCGCCGGATCTACGTCGCGCGCACCTATGCCTACGTCGCGGCCGGGCGGAGGGTCTGGTGATCGTCGACGTCGAGCGGCCCGAAGCACCGGCCGTCTACACCCGCTACACCGCCGACGGCACGCTCAACGACGCCAGCGACGTGATCGTCGCCACGACCAACGCCTCGCTGTTCGCCTACGTCGCCGACGGCGTGAACGGCCTCAAGGTGCTGCAGCTGACCTCGCCGGACAGCCAGCCCAACTTCTACGGCTTCAGCCCCGACCCGAAGCCCGAGCTGATCGCCACGCGCAAGACCCGTGGCGCGGCGCTGGCGCTGTCCAAGGGTCTCGACCGCGACCGGGCGGTGGACGAGACCGGCCACCAGATCGCGGTGTTCGGTCGCCTCGGCTCGCGCCCGTTCACGCGCGAAGAGATGGAGGAGCTCTACCTCGACGCGAACGGCAACCCCTGGTTCGTGACCGACAAGGTCGACGAGCGGCGCGCCGCCGCGCAATGATGGCGGCGGATGCGGGAACGAACAGGATGCGGCGGGGCGGAACGGCGTGATGGAGCAACTCTCGGCGATCCTGGCCGGTCCGACCGGTGTCGTCCTGCTCGGCGTCCTGGCGGCCCTGGCGGTGCTGTTCTTCGTGCTGTGGCTGCTCGGGCGGGGCGGTGCCGGCAAGGGGGGTGGTGACGAGCTGCGCCGGGTGAGCAACGAGCTCAAGATCGCGCGCGGCGACCTGATGCAGGCCAAGCACGACCACACGGCCGAGCTGACCAAGCTCAACCGCGAGCTCGAGAACCTGCGCGCCGTCGCCGGCGGCAAGATGCCGCCCGAGCTCGACGAGTGGCGCCGGCGCGCCGAGGGTGCCGAGGCACGCCTGGCCACGGAGAAGGCGGAGCTCGAGGCGCAGTTCCAAAAGCGCATGGCGGCGATCGAGAAGGCGGTCGGCGCCGGCTCGTTCGACCAGACCGTGATCGCGCCGAACATCTCGGCCATGCACGAGCGGACCGCAGCACTGGAAAAGGATCTGGCGGAGGTCCGTCAGCAGCTGGCAGCGGCCGAGGGCCGGTTCCAGTCCGAGCTCAAGGCCCAGTTCGAGAAGCTCAGTGCGGAGAAGGCCGCGGCCCTCAACGCCCTGGCCGAGCGCCTCAAGGCGAAGCTGCCCGACGGCCAGTCGGCCGCGGACGATCGCCGCCGCTGCGATGGCGGCCGGCGCCGCCGACGTGCCGGACACCATCCGCTTCCCCTATCTCGAGATCGTCGAGGGCGGTGCGGTCGGCACGCGCTACTACCTGCCCTACGGCCAGACCACGCTCGGTCGCGAGGCCACCTGCACCATCGCGCTCGAGGAGCCGCGCGCGTCCCGCCTGCACGCCGAGATCATGTTCGACGGTGCGGAGTTCGTGCTCAAGGACCACAAGAGCCGCAACGGCACGTTCCTCAACGAGAAGCCGGTCGAGACCTCGCCCCTGCAGTTCGGCGACGTGATCGGCATCGGTGACATGAAGCTCGCCTTCGACTGTGCGGCCAACCTGGCGGCCGGCAAGGACGACGCCGCGGCTGCCGCGGCCTATCGTGCCATGGTCGCGGCCGCACCGAACTTCCGTCCCGCGCTCAGCAGGCTGGGCGCATTGTCCGGTCAAGGCGGCGCGGACGGCCGCATCGCCAGCTGATGGCGGGTCTCTACCCGCCGATCGAGCCCTACGACCACGGGCTGCTCGACGTCGGCGACGGCCATAGCATCTACTGGGAGGTGTGCGGCAACCCGCAGGGCAAGCCCGCAGTGTTCCTGCATGGCGGACCCGGTGGCGGCTGCGGGCCCGAGCAGCGGCGGCTGTTCGACCCGGAGCGCTACCGTGTGCTGCTGTTCGACCAGCGCGGCTGCGGCCGCAGCCGGCCGCTGGCCTCGCTCGACGCCAACACCACCTGGGATCTGGTCGCCGACATCGAGCGGCTGCGCGCGCTGATGGGCGTCGATCGCTGGCTGGTGTTCGGCGGGTCCTGGGGGAGCACGCTGGCGCTCGCCTATGCGCAGACGCATCCGCAGCGCGTGAGCGAGCTCGTCCTGCGCGGGATCTTCCTCCTGCGGCGCTGGGAGCTGCTCTGGTACTACCAGCACGGCGCCTCGCTCCTGTTCCCCGACAAGTGGGAGGGCTTCCTGGCGCCGATCCCCGCCGAGGAGCAGGACGACCTGATCGCGGCCTACCGGCGCCGGCTGATCGATCCGGATCCGGCGGTGCAGCTCAAGGCGGCGCGGGCCTGGAGCCTGTGGGAGGGCGAGACCATCACCCTGCTGCCGAACGAAGGCTACAGCCGGCAGTTCGGCGACGACGGCTTCGCCCGCGCCTTCGCCCGGATCGAGAACCACTACTTCGTCCACGGCGCCTGGCTGGACGAGGGCCAGCTGCTCCGCGACGTCGGCCGGCTGCGCGACATCCCGGCGGTGATCGTGCAGGGCCGCTACGACATCGCGACACCGCCCGCCTCCGCCTGGGACCTGCACCGGGCGTGGCCCGAGGCCGAGTTCCTCCTGGTCGAGGGTGCCGGCCACGCCTTCTCCGAACCCGGCATCCAGGCGGCGCTCCTCGCCGCGACCAACCGGTTCGCGCTGGCCTGATCCCCGCGCGTCCATGCCGCAGGCGGCGGGTATCGGCCGCGGCGTGGACCCATGCGATGATCCTCGATCAGTTTAACCTGATCTAGACGGGGAACGCCCGGGCGCTTGGTGCTCCGGGCGGCATGGACATGACGATTGCCTTGGCCGTCCTCGACGACGGCATTTCCAACGCCATCCAGGCCCAGACCGGCAAGACGGCGGTCTACGAGCATGATTTCAGCGACGGCGACGGCGAGACCGACGGCGGCGTGGCGCGCAACCACGGCAGCGGCGTGGCCTACGCCGCCTTGCGCACCTCGGCGGCCTACAACCTGGTCGATCTCAAGCTCTCGCCCACCGGTGCGGGCTACTGCACCTACGAGGCGGTCGCACAGGCGCTCGATGCGCTGGCGAACGGAATCGCCGCCGGTCACCACGTCAACACCGTCAACATGTCGTTCGGCGGCACCTTCTGCCCCGACTACATCCACACCCGCATCGATGCCCTGACCGCGCAGGGTGTCATCTTCGTGGCGGCTTCCGGGAACGCCGGTAGCGCCGGCCGCCTGGAATGGTCGGACTATCCGGCCGGCCTGCCCAACGTGATCTCGGTGGGTGCCCATGACGGGGCCGGCCATCCGAGCTGGTTCAGCCAGCAGGGCCGGAATACCGACCTGCTCGCGGACGGCGAGAACTTCCCCTGGCCATCCTGGACGGGCACGAGCTTCGCGGCACCGCAGGTCGCGGCCACGGTGGTCCATGTGCAGGCCATCGGCGAGGGCCTGACCGGCGTGCAGATGTCGGTGGGCCAGGTGGTCGACGCGCTCAAGGCCGGCGGCACCGGGCCGCGCTCCCAGCCCGATCCGGCGAACGATTCCACCCGGTACTTTCTCGAGAGCCATGCCCGGGCGGTCGACTATGCCTGGAACCGGTATGGCGGCAATCCGACCACGGCGCTGGAGTACATCGCCAGCCACGACGACCTGATCGCCGCCTTCGGTGCCAACGCCGCGGCCGGCAAGCGGCACTATGTCGGCATGGGTGCCGTCGAGGAGCGCGCGATCAGCTTTGATGGGCTCGACTATGTGGCGAGCTACGAGGATCTCAGCCGCACCTTCGGCGCCAGCGCCCAGGCCGGCGCCACGCACTACATCGGCAGCGGCGTGCATGAGGGTCGCGAGATCGGCTTCGACGGTCTGGAGTACATCGCGACCTACGACGACCTGATGGCCGCCTACGGCGCGAACCATGACGCCGGCAGCACCCATTTCATCCGCAACGGCCGGGCCGAGCAGCGCGCCGTCGCTTTCGACGGCCTGGAGTATGTGGCCAGCTACGGCGACCTGATCGCGGCGTTCGGGCCCAGCGAGGACAAGGGTGCGACCCACTTCATCACGGCCGGACGGTTCGAGCATCGCCAGACGAGCTTCGACGGTCTGCAGTACATCGCAAGCCATGCGGATCTGATCGTGCGCCTCGGCGCCGACCGGGATGCGGGCAGCACGGACTACATCACCGCCGGCTACCGCGCCGGCCGGGCGCCGGACAACTTCGACGCCGCGCAGTACCTGGCCAACTACCAGGACCTGCGGGACGCGTTCGGCAGCGACGAGGATGCCGCCACCGTCCACTACATCACGGCGGGCTACTACGAGGGCCGGACCGACGCGGCGGCCTCGGACTTCATCGTCTGAGTGCGGCAGGCCGCAACTGGACGAGGTCGGGCGGGCGACCTAGGTTGCAGCGCACGCAAGAGGGAACCGAGCCGATGACCGAGACCCGCGCCGTCGCCAAGCTGCCCAGCCTCGACATCGAGATCCTGCACCGCGAGGCCCCGGCCGAGGGCGCCGAGTACCTGTCGATCAACCTGCGTGCCACCCCGGACTTCGCGACCGCGAGCCGGATGCTCGACCCCTTCGGCCTGCTGGCCGGCGGCCCGGCGCTCGATCCCTGGCGGGCATGGCTGCGGCTGGTCGATCCGTTCGGCATCTGGCGCCTGCCTGCGGCGCTGCTGGAGGCACCGCGGAACCGGTCCGAATGATCCGGCACGTCGTCCTGTTCAGCGCCCGCGACCCCGCCGACCTCGACCTGATCCACGACGCGCTCGCCCGGCTGGCGGAGATTCCCGATGCAAGCCGGCTCGAGGTCGCCCGCAACTCCAAGCGCGACGGGCTCTCGGCCGAGATCGACCTCGTCGTCTATGGCGAGTTCGAGGATTTCGCGGCCCTCGAGCGCTACAAGGCGCACCCGCTCTACGCCGAGACGATCAGCATAGTCCGGCCCCGCCGCGAGATCCGGATCGCCGTCGACTTCGAGGCACCAGGCTGACCTCGCCGCTTTTCGATTGACGGCCCGGGGCCGCCTCCTACCGTCGCCGGAAAGCTCGACAAAGGAGTGGGTTAATGTCCGGCACCTCGGCACGTCTGCTCGTCCTGGCACTGCTCGGCGTCGCGGCCGCCACCTTCCCGGCAGCCGCCCAGGAGAAGCTCGTCATCTCCAACTGGGACGCCTACATGCCGCCCGACCTGCTCGAGCGGTTCAAGGCCAAGACCGGCATCGAGGCCGAGGTGGCGGTGCACGCCACCAACGAGGAGATCATGGGCAAGGTCACGGCCTCGGGCGGGCAGGGCTTCGACGTGCTGTTCGTCTCCTCGCCCTTCGCCGAGGCCCTGCAGCAGCTGGACCTCCTGGCCCCGATCGACCCGGCCCAGGTGCCCAACCTCGCCAACCTCTACCCCGAGGCGCGCGCGCTGCCGCACGACCCGGACAACAAGTTCTCCGTGCCCTACACCTGGGGTACGACCGGCCTGTGCTGGCGCAGCGACCTCGTCGCCGCCGATCCCACGAGCTGGAAGGACCTGCTCGAACCGACCGACGCGCTCGAGGGCAAGACCACCATGCTCTCGACCGACCGCTGGCTGCTCGCGGCGGGCTTCCTCGCCAACGGTGCGTCGGTCAACACGACCGACCAGGCCCAGATCGACGCCGCCCGTGACCTCCTGATCGCCGCCAAGCGCACGCTGCTCGCCTACGACGACACCACCTTCTACTCCAAGCTGGTCTCGGGCGAGGCGTCCCTGGTCCAGGCCTGGGACGGCTGGTGCAACTACGGCATCACCGACAATGCCGCGATCAAGTACGCCATCCCCAAGGAGGGCAGCGACCTCTGGGTCGACACCATGGTGATCACCAAGGCGTCCGCGAACCCGGAGGCCGCGCACAAGTTCATCGACTTCGTGCTCGATCCCGAGAACGGTGCGTGGGTCGCGAGCAACATCCTCTACAAGGTGCCGTCCAAGGCGGCCATGGACGCGATCGACCCGGCGCTGCTCACGACCTACCCCAACCTCGCCATGGCCCCGGCCGACCTGATCAAGTTCGAGCAGCTGCGCGACGTGGGTGCCACCCAGAAGGCCTATGCGCGCGCCGTGTCGGAGATCATGGCCGCCAAGTGACCGGCCGCACGTGATCGCCCGCGGGCTCCGGCTGGCGCTGACCCTCCCGGGGCTCCTCTATCTCGGCGCTCTTCCTCCTCGTCCCCTGCGCGCTGGTCCTGGTGCTCGCCGCCTTCGAGCGCGGCATCTATGGCGGCGTCGACTGGAGCGTCGCCGGCCCGGCCAACCTCGTCCGCGCCCTGGACCCGCTCTACCTCGCCATCCTCCTCGACTCGGCGCGCATCGCCGCCATCGCCACCGCCGTGGCCCTGCTGCTGGCCTATCCCGTGGCCTACGCCATCGCGCTCAGCCCGCGGCGCTGGCAGCCCGTGCTCCTGGTCCTGGTCACGCTGCCCTTCTGGAGCAACTACCTGATCCGCACCTACGCCTGGATCGTGCTCCTCAACCGCGAGGGCTTGATCAACCGGCTGCTCGCCTGGCTGGGCTGGACCGGCGAGCCTTTGCCCCTGCTCTACAACGAGTTCGCCGTCGTGACCGGGCTGGTCTACAACTACGTGCCCTTCGTCGTGCTGGCGATCTACGCCTCGGTCAGCCGGCTCGACCCGCGCCTGCGCGAGGCCTCGGCCGATCTCGGTGCCCGGCCCTGGACCACCTTCCGCCACGTCACCCTGCCGCTCACCATGCCCGGCGTCGCGGTCGGGGCCGTGTTCGTCTTCGTCCTCTCGATCGGCAACTTCGTCACCCCCGACCTGCTCGGCGGCGGCCGGCTGCAGATGGTCGGCAACCTGATCTACGACCAGTTCCTGACCGCCCGCGACTGGCCCTTCGGCGCCACCCTGGCCGGCATCCTGATCCTGCTGATGCTCGCCCTGCTCGACGCTGCAGGCCCGCTTCGTCGCCCGGGAGCGGCCGCTGTGACCCGTGGCCCCGGCCCCGGCCTGCGGCTCCACCTCGGCGCCTTCTACCTCTTCCTCTACCTGCCGATCGCGGTCCTGGTGGTACTCTCCTTCAACCGCGCCGGCCTGCCCACCGCCTGGACCGGCTTCTCGACCGAATGGTACGGCAAGCTCGCCGGCAACGAGGCCGTCCTGCGCGCGACCGGCAACAGCCTCCTGGTCGCCGCCGCCGCCACCGTCCTCGCCACGATCCTGGGCACCGCACTGGCCATCGGCCTCGAGGCCCGCCGCAAGGCCAGCCCGTTCCTCGACGCCCTGCTCCTGGCGCCGATGATCATCCCCGACATCGTCCTGGCGATCGCCCTGCTCTCCTTCTTCACCCTGCTCAAGTTCACCCTCGGCCTGCACTCGATCGTGCTCGCCCACACCGTGTTCGACCTCGCCTTCGTCACCGCCGTGGTCCGCACCCGCCTCAAGCACTTCGACCGCACGCTGGTCGAAGCCTCGCTCGACCTCGGTGCCACCCAGCTCCAGACCCTGCGCCACGTCGTCCTGCCGCTGATCGCGCCTGGCATCCTGGCCGCAGCCCTGCTCGCCTTCACCCTGTCCATCGACGAGTTCATCATCGCCTGGTTCACCGCGGGTGCGGGCCGCAGCTCGACCACCCTGCCGATGCAGATCTACTCCATGGTCCGCTTCGGCGTGACGCCCGAGATCAACGCGTTGGCGACCCTGCTCATGCTGGCGAGCTTCACCCTCGTGCTCCTGGCGCAGCGGCTCGATCCGCCGGGGCGGTAGAGTTCGTCGTTGCGGGCAGACTCGTGTTTCCTCGCTTGCACGTCAGATAAGTCTGCGCTTATGTATCCCCATGACCGAGAACGTGGTGTTCAAGGCGCTGGCGGATCCGACGCGCTGCGCGATCTTCGAGAAGCTGGCGGCCGGCCGCATGAACGCCAGCGCCCTGCGCGCGGGCATGGCGATCAGCCAGCCGGCGATGTCGCAGCATCTGGCGGTCCTGCGGGACGCCCGGCTGGTGCGCGAGGAGCGGCAGGGCCGGTTCGTGAACTACGAGGTCGACCCGGAGGGTCTGGCGCTGATCGCCGGCTGGCTGGCGAAGTACCGCGCCTACTGGCCGGCGCGGGTCGATGCCCTGAGAGCGCTGCTGAAGGACATGGATCAATGACCGACGGGAAAGCCGACACGCCGCCGGAGGAGCTGGTGCTCGACTACGAGCTCGCAGCACCGCCGGAGAAAGTCTGGCGGGCGATCAGCATCCCGGCCTTTCGCGAGCAATGGCTGCCGGGCGAGGATCTCGCCGATCCGGAGCCGGTCTCCTCGGCGCCGGGCGCGGAAATCAGCTACCGGATGCGCGACGACGAGCCGTCCCGCATCGCGAGCGTGGTGACGTTCCGGATCACGCCCAACCTCGACGGCGGCACAAATCTCAGGATCGTGCATGGACCCGTGCAGCGGGCGCCGGCGGCCGCGAACGACAACCGGCAGGGTCTGATGCTCGCCGCCTGACCCAAAGGGTCGCTACCGCAACATCTGGACTTGGGAATTCGCCGATGCGCGAAGCGCTGCAGCTCGTCCCGATGGTGGTCGAGCAGTCGAGCCGGGGCGAGCGTTCGTTCGACATCTATTCGCGCCTGCTGCGCGAGCGGATCGTCTTCCTCAACGGCGAGGTCAACGACACCGTATCGGCGCTGGTCTGCGCGCAGCTGTTGTTCCTGGAGGCCGAGAACCCGAACAAGCCGATCCACCTCTACATCAACTCGCCCGGCGGCGTGATCACCAGCGGCCTCGCGATGTACGACACCATGCGCTACATCCGGTCGCCGGTGCACACCCTGTGCATGGGTACGGCCCGCTCGATGGGCTCGCTCCTCCTGATGGCGGGCGAGCCGGGCGAGCGCGCGGCGCTACCCAACGCGAGCCTCCACGTGCACCAGCCGCTGGGCGGATTCCAGGGGCAGGCGTCCGATATCCTCATCCACGCCCAGGAGATCCAGCGCACCAAGCACCGCGTCGTCCGCCTCTATGCCGAGCATTGCGGGCGTAGCTGCGAGGAAGTCGAGCGCACCCTCGATCGCGACCGGTTCATGACGGCCGAGGAAGCGCTGGAGTGGGGCCTGATCGACCGCATCCTCGACAGGCGCGCGGCCCCGGCTGGAACTAGCGGCGACGGCTGAAACTCCTCACGGTCGAGGGAGCCCGCAGCGGCGGTGACCTTGCCGCGAACCTCCACGTTTCGCTATCCTGAGGCCAGCCTGGAGACGGCAGCCATGCAGACGACCCTCGACCGACCGGCAGCGGCCACCCCCCACCGCTTCGACGTCGACGACTACCACCGCATGGCCGCGGCCGGCATCCTGTCGCCCGAGGACCGCGTCGAGCTGATCGAGGGGGAGATCGTCGACATGGCCCCGATCGGCAGCGAGCATGCGGCCACGACCGATCGTCTGAACGAGCTGGTCGCTCGCGCCGTGGCCGACGGTCAGAGTGCAGGTCGCGGCATCCAGGACCCTCTCCGCCTCGACCGCCGCAACGAGCCGCAGCCCGACCTGATGCTCCTTCGCCCACGGCCCGACGTCTACCGCTCCGGCCATCCCACCGCCGCCGACGTCCTTCTCCTGGTCGAGATCGCCGACAGCTCACTCGCCTGGGACCGCGGCCCCAAGCTCGCCCTCTACGCCCGCCACGGCGTGCCCGAGGTCTGGATCGTCGATCTCGTCGGCCGCGCGGTCGAGATCTGCCGCGCGCCCGGCCCGGAAGGCTACGCCGAGCGACGGCGGCTGAGCGAGGGAGACGTCACGCCCATGCTCGTGCCGAGTCTGACCATCGGCCTTGCCGAACTGTTGGGGTAATTCCTGTCAACCGGGCATTTGGCCGGGTGTAATCGTTAAGTGAAGTCATCCGCACGCTGGGCACGGGCGGCGGTTCAGCAGCTTGACACGACATCCTCATCTCGAATTGCAGCGACGCAGGCACGCCGCGTCCGCAAAGATCGCCGGCATGCGGCACCATGCCGAGGGTACCTGCGGCCCGGCCGGTCACTTGCCCTGTCCCGCACGCTCTGGCTTTCTGCGCCCAAGAACTAGGGAGCCCAGCACATGGCCCGCATCGCCTTTTTCCCCGAAGCCGCCTTCGGCCCGGCGCTGAATTCGGTCGGCATCGCCCAGGCCTGCCAGAAGCTCGGGCACGAGCCCGTGTTCCTGTGCGATCCCGGCTTCGTGTCCGTGTTCGAGGGCTACGGTTTCCCGGCCCACGGCGTGCCGATGTCCGAGCCGATGGCGCCCGAGGAGTCGCGCCAAGTACTGGGCCGACTTCATCAACGGCCACATCCCGAACTTCCGCAAATCCCCCTACGAGCAGATCGACAACTACGTGAAGGACTGCTGGGAGGCGATCGTCTCGACCGCGGTCTGGGCCGAGAAGTCGCTGCCCGCGGTCCTGGCCGAGGTGCAGCCCGACCTGATCTGCATCGACAACGTCATCCTGTTCCCGGCCACCAAGCGCCATGGCGTGCCCTGGGTCCGGATCATCTCCTGCAGCGAGAACGAGATCCCCGACCCCGCGATCCCGCCGCATCTGTCCGGCTGCGGCGAGCACGACCAGGCCTGCTTTGCCGCCTTCAATGCCCGCTTCAACGAGGTCGTGGCGCCCATCCACCGCAGTTTCAACGCGTTCCTCGCCGAGTGCGGGGAGGCGCCCTACCCCTTGGGCGAGTTCTTCGAGCCCTCGCCCTGGCTGAACCTCCTGCTCTACCCGGAACCGGTGAAGTTCCAGCGCAGCCAGCCGCTCGATCCGGAGCGGTTCCAGTATCTCGAGGGCTGCGTGCGCGAGGAGGCCCCCTACGAGGTGCCGGCCTTCGCCGCCAACGCCGACAAGCCGCTCGGTCTATGTCAGCTTCGGCAGCCTGGGTGCCGGCGACACCGACCTGCTCAAGCGGCTGATCGCTGCCTTCGCCAAGCTGCCCTACCGGGCGCTGGTCAATGTCGGCGACTATCTGGCCGAGTACGACCCGCCGCCGCCCAACGTGCATCTGGCGAGCTGGTACCCGCAGCCCTCGGTGATCCCGCAGGTCGACGCCGTGATCCACCATGGCGGCAACAACAGCTTCACCGAGTGCCTCTATTTCGGGAAGCCTGCCATCATCATGCCCTATGTCTGGGACGGCCACGACAACGCCACCCGCGTCCACGAGACCAGGCACGGGCTGAAGATGCCGCGCTACGACTGGAGCGAGGCCGACCTCGCGCAGAACCTGGAGACGCTCCTGACCGACCCCGAGATCAAGGCCAACCTGGCGCGCGCCAGCGCCCACATGCGGGGCCGCAGCGGCACGGAGAAGGCAGCGGCGCTGCTCGACCGGCTGGTGCGCCGATGAGCACGGCTCCGCACCTCGCCGACGCCGCGACCCGCGAGGATCTGGTCGACTGGGGCCCGATCGCCACGCCGCTCGAGGGCCTCTCCCACACCAGCGGCAAGGTGCTGCACAAGGACCCGCAGGGCGGCGAGAGCGGCATCTGGGTCTGCACGCCCGGATCCTGGCGCTGCGAGGTCGAGCGCGAGGAGTTCTGCCACTTCCTCGCCGGGCGCTGCACCTACGTCCACGACGCCGGCGAGGTGATCGAGATCGGGCCGGGGACCATCGCCGTCTTCCCCGCCGGCTGGAAGGGCAACTGCACCGTCCACGAGACCGTGCGCAAGGTGTACGCGATCCGCTGACGCGGGCAGGCTGCCGATGCTTGCGGCGGTTGCGCGGGCTGCCTAGGGTCACCGTGGCGCAGACTTCACGGGAACAGGGCATGGCCGGGTCGACGACGGGGACAAAGGTGCGCGAGGCGGTGGCGGTGTTCGACGACGTGTCGAGCCTGGAGGCCGCCGTCGCGGACCTGCGCGCGGCCGGCTTCGAGGAGGGTTCGATCAGCCTGCTCGCGGCGCATGACGCGGTCGAGCGCAAGCTCGGCCACATGTACCGGCGGGTCGAGGAGCTCGAGGACGACCCGCAGGCACCACGCACCGCCTTCGTCTCCGGCAAGAACATCGACGAGCGCGAGAACCGGCTGATCGGCTCGCTCACCGTGCTGCCCACCATGATCGCCGCCGGCACCGTGGTCGCCACCGCCGGTGCCGTCGCCGCGGCCGTCGTCGGCACGGCCGTCGCCGGCGCTCTGCTCGGCACCGTGTTCGCCCACTGGATGGACCAGCGCCACGCCAACTGGCTGCAGGAGCAGCTCGACCGCGGCGGCATCCTGCTCTGGGTGCGCACGCCGACCGAGGAGGACGAGCGCAAGGCCATGGACGTGCTGACCAGCTACTCCGCCCACGACGTCCACATCCACGAGATCCCGGCACCCGCCTGACCGCGAGCCGGATTGCGACCGGATCGGCAGGCCGCCAGTATGCCACCGGCGGACCCTTGCCGGGCAGGCGGCGGTCGCCCGGCGACGTCGAGAGGGTGCGATGGTGGCTCGGCTTCGGACGGTATGCGGCGTCGCGGTGGCGCTGGCCGCCGGCTCCTCGCAGGCGGTGAGGCCGCTGCCACCGACGACGTCCGGCGCGTCTGCCTGCAGATCCTGTAGCCGGTCCTCAATCTCCCGGACGCTGCTCCAGCCCGAAGAACGCCAGCATCCGCGCCGCCAGGCCGCGCCGGTCGTCGTGGCCGGCCGCGGCCGTGACGGGCATGGGCGCCACCGGGCTTGCCCGGTCGGCCTCGCGCCGCTGCAGCACCGCGCTGAACGATTCCGCGATCTCGGGGTTGCGCGCGAGCACCGGCAGCAGCGCCGCCTTGTCGATCTCGTAGAGGACGCACTGGGTCCGGGCCGTCACGGTGGCACTGCGCGGCGCGCCGGTCAGCAGCGAGTATTCGCCCAGGAGCTCGCCCGGCCCCAGCATCCGGGTGAGGTCGGGCCGGTCGCGGACGAAGGCGACCTCCAGCAGCCCCTCGACGATGACGAACAGCGACTGTCCCGCCTCGCCCTCGCGGATGACCACCGTGCCGGGCGGGACCAGCCGGCGATGGGCGGCCGACGCCACGGCATGGAGGTCCTCCTCCGCCAGCGTGCCGAACAGCTCGCTGCGGCCGAGCAGCCGGTCGAGATGCGTCGCCCGGTCGATGGTCCGGTCGGGCATCGGCGCATGGAACAGGTCGAGCCGCCGGTGCGCCGGGGCGAGGCCGCCGCGGTAGAGGTGCAGCAGGAGTGCGGCGTGGACCTCGTGGCGGATCTCCGTCCGCCGCGCATAGTCCGCGAGCCAGTAGCGCAGCTGCCAGACCACGCCCTGCTCGCTCAGCCCCGTGATCCGCGCGTCCGGCCGGCGGCCCGCCGCGTTGGCCGCGGGCACGCTCGCCGCCGCCGCGAGCAGGATCCGTTCGCCCCGCACCGGCGAGACCTCGTAGCCCAGGGTGAGGTTGATGCAGTCGCGCCAGATCCCGCCGGCACCCTGGTTGAAGTTGCGCAGCCCCTGCGTCGCCAGCCGCGCGTTCGGCACGACCACGGCGATGTTGTCGAGCGTGACCAGCCGCGTGGTCATCGGCCCGATCTCGGTCACCCGCCCGGTGAGCTCCGGGCCGACCTCGAGCCAGTCGCCGATCCGGTAGGGCCGCTCGAAGTTGAGTGCTATGCCCGCGAACAGGCTGGCCAGGATGTCGCGCAAGGCGAAGCCCAGCACCGCCACCGCCACGCCCGAGGTGGTGAGGATGCCGGTGAGCGGCATCTCGAGCAGGAACCCGGCGACGACCAGCGCCGTCGCCAGCCAGATCGCCGCCGGCGACGAGGTCGGTGAGCAGCCGGGGCAAGGGCGGCGAGCGGCGGCACCAGACGAACCGGTCCAGTGCCCGGATCAGCAGGAAGGCGCCGGCCAGCCACAGCCCGACGCTGGTCACCCGGTCGACCATGAGTGCCGTCCCGGCACCGAGAATGCCGTCGATCCCGACGGCCCAGTGCCGCTCGGTGAGCCGCACCCCGGCCAGCGCCAGCAGCAACGCCAGCGGCACCGCCATCGAGCGACCCTGCACCCCCATCGCTCCACCTCGGACCCGGGCCTGCCCCCGTTCTAGACGGGATCGTCACCAGACGCGACGGGGCCGGTGCGGCAGCGCCACCCAGGGTCCCGCTTGATCGGCCACCGACCCAGGACCAATCTGCTACATGTAACGGTGAGGCGCCTTCCATGCCGACTTCGTTGTCTGATCGCGTCCGTCGTCATCGCGTCGGCCTACGCGCGGCGGGTTTTCGTCCGGTTCAGATTTGGGTTCCGGACACCCGACGGGAGGGCTTTGCCGAGGAGTGCCGGCGTCAGTCGCTTCTGCTCCGCGACAACTCGCAGGAACCCGAGGTGTTGGACTGGCTGGAGGCGGCCGCCGATCGCGAAGGCTGGCAGTGAGGCGGGGCGACCTCGTGACCGTGGCCTTGCCCGGCGCCTACGGCAAGCCGCGCCCGGCCCTGGTGATCCAGTCCGACCTGTTCGATGAGCACCCTTCGGTGACCATCCTACCAGTGACCGGCGAGCGGCGCGACACGCCGCTCTTTCGCATCGACGTGGCGCCGACCGCCACGAACGGGCTGCGCAAACCGTCGCAGATCATGGTCGACAAGGCCCAGCATCCGCGCGAGAACTGGCGATCGGTTCGGATGGCGACGATGCTCGCCGTGACCCGTGCGCTGGCGCTGCCTGTGCGGCCAGGCCTGTTGGGACACCGGACGAGCCGCACCGGTGAACTCGGGGTCCCGAGTTCACCACCGGGATTAGTCGCGCGTTGCGAACGCGTGCTCGACTTCGACCATGATGGCCGAGCCGGCGTCGCCCAGGTTGAGCCACGAAGATCCTGTCCGACGGCGGGAGAACGCGCAGGAACCGATAGAGGAAGGTCGGCGGCGTATGGTCGTGAGGCTGACGGCCAGAGGCAACAAGGTCGTCCAGGGAACCGGCGAGCGGAACTCCAGGTTTAGAGCCTGCTCGCGTTCACTCGGGCAGAAAAGAGAAGCACCATGGCCTCCAGGACGTGCATCGCCAACACCGCAGCAATGCCCTCCTTCGCGCCCCAGATCGGGACGCGGGTCTGGCACCTCGCACTTGGCGCTTCCGGGCGGGTCACCGCGCACGCCCAAGGCGGGCTGACCTGCAGTGTCCAGCTGGAATGGAGCAAGGACACGATCCGCTGCATAAGGGGGGATCTGCTGCCCCTTGCCGAGCACGGTGCCGATTAGCGTCGGCGGGTCCCTCCGTTTGGCCGGACCGATGCAGTGCTCGATCATCTTGCCAATCATAGCTCTGCCGACAGTCTCGAGAGCGGACGGTGCCGACGGTCGATATCGTGTGGTTAACCACTATCGAGGACGCTAACATTCCCCGCGAATGTGCCGTATTGCAACGGTGCTGTGGTGACCTTTACGATATTCCGCCTGCGACGCGCCGCCGAGCTTGAGGCACTAAAGCTGGTCTACCTTTTTGCTACCCGGCGCGCACGTGAATCAAATCTAGCCTCCCACAATGCCGAGTTTGCGTGCTCCGTAGAGTTGCTAGAATGGCATATCGTCGTCGAGGGAATCTGGTGCGCGAATGGCGCCTCTTGGTAAGGGTGCGTTGCTGACGACGAATAGGTTCAGTATGTCAGAGCGTTCCATAAACAATACTTGGCTCCGTTTCGTAGAATTGAGCTTGCCGCCGAGCCAATTCCGCGCCGCCTTCGTGATTTCGCTCCCAGCGACGATGAAGACGTGATCAACAAGAACCTTCCGGCTAAATTCCGGATCAAATATCTCATGGCCGGTCATCATGGAGATCTGATTGAGTATTTCTGCGACGTTTGAGCTTCCCGAGCGGGGAGCCCCTGCGGCATCGAGCTTTCCCTTCTTCGCCTGCAGGCCGAAATACAGGACGTGCTGTGTTGGCAACACATAGCGCATCCATACGTCCTTGCCGTACTCAAGAGCCTTGTCCTTGTGGCCGGCCGCCGTGATTCTCTGAAAGCCAAGCTGACGGAATAGCGGCACAAGGATCTCTTCGATTAACTCGTCTTCGCTGGCGCGGTCGAGATATACAGCGAGTTGATCCCGGCGGGCGACCTCTTCCGGCGACATGGGCCGGTGCGGGTTCGCCGTCGCACCGAGAACAGCCCTTGTCGCGGTGTGGCGAAGATAGCACCGGCGATCATCGCCATAGAACGCCTCGTAACTTTCCCGCGCTAGCGCGGCATTGAGCCGTAGCATCGCGCCAGGTCGACCGTTTTCCTCGTTCAGGGCATCGCCCTGATCCATCAGGGTAGCGATGACGCGCACGAACGCGTCGGGGAGCATATTGGCGTCCTTCGACGGTTGCTTGAGGATTTCCTCAAGCACGTTGGCCACCCACAACGCCCGAGTCGAGCCGTCGTGACGGTACTCAGTATCTGCATCCTCGAAGAACCGCGAAAGATAGCTGCTGCTACGGTAGGGAAAGAGGCTGGTGTCCGTACTGGCATTACCGCAGATCATTTCAGCCAGTTCGTCCAGGGTTCGGCGGCGAAACTTCATCTACGCCCGCTTATCGAAGTAATGGGCTTTGCTACACCATTGCCACGATGCACCGCATCGTTCCTCGTTGCGGCAATCCGCGATTGGCAGCCGTCGCTATTGCCTTCGCCAAACAGCCCCATTTAACGGCCCCAAATTCGTGGAGCGACTGTATTCTGATAGGCGCTTTAGGTTCGCCCTATCGGCGCACCAATTCACGCCGCCCGCTCGTACCCCACCGCGATGTCCACCAGATCGCTCATGATGTCCTGGATCTCGTAGTCCTTGGGCGTGTAGACGCGCGCCACGCCCGCCGCCTGCAGCTCCTTCGCGTCCTCGGGCGGGATGATGCCGCCGACGACGACCGGGATCTCGCCGATGCCGAGCTCGCGCATCCGGCGCAGGACCTCCTTGACCAGCGGCATGTGCGAGCCGGAGAGGATCGACAGGCCCACGATGTGCACGCCCTCCTCCAGCGCCGCGTTGGCGATGCGGGCGGGGGTGAGGCGGATGCCCTCGTAGACCACCTCGATGCCGGAATCGCGCGCGGCCACGGCGATCTGCTCGGCCCCGTTGCTGTGGCCGTCGAGGCCGGGCTTGCCGACCAGCATCTTGAGGCGGCGGCCGAGCTTGGCGTGGGCGGCCTCGACCTTGACGCGCACCGGCGCGAACACGTCGGCGGCGGCGACACGGGCACCGGAGACGCCGGTGGGAGCACGGTACTCGCCGAACACCTCGCGCAGGGTCTGGCCCCATTCGCCGGTGGTGACCCCGGCATGGGCACAAGCGATCGAGGCCGGCATGACGTTGCGGCCCTCGCTCGCGGCGGCCTTGAGCTCGGCCAGGGCGGCGGTGACGGCGGCCTGGTCGCGGGTGGCGCGGTGCGCCTGCAGGCGCTCGATCTGCTCGATCTCGGCCCGTGGGTCGACGGCCATGAAGCCGCCGTCCTCGCCGGTGGTGAGCGGCGAGGGTGCGGTCTCGGTGTAGGCGTTGACACCGATCACCTTCTGCGCGCCGGTGGCGATGGCGGAGACGCGGATGGCCGCACTCTCGACCAGGCGGCTCTTCATGTAGCCGGTCTCGACCGCGACCAGGGCCCCGCCCATGTCGTCGATGCGGGCCAGCTCCGCGCGGGCCTCGTCCTTGAGTGCGGCGACCTTGTCGGCCACGGCCTTGGAGCCGTCGAACAGGTCGGGATATTCGAGCAGGTCGGTCTCGTAGGCCAGGATCTGCTGCATGCGCAGGGACCATTGCTGGTCCCACGGGCGCGGCAGGCCCAGGGCCTCGTTCCAGGCCGGCAGCTGGACGGCGCGCGCCCGGGCGTTCTTCGAGAGTGTCACCGCCAGCATCTCGAGCAGGATGCGGTAGACGTTGTTCTCGGGCTGCTGCTCGGTCAGGCCAAGGCTGTTGACCTGCACACCGTAGCGGAACAGGCGCTGCTTGGGGTCGGCGATGCCGTAGCGCTCGCGGCAGATCTCGTCCCAGAGCTCGTTGAAGGCGCGCATCTTGCACAGCTCGGTGACGAAGCGGATGCCGGCATTGACGAAGAAGCTGACGCGGCCGACCGCCTTGCCGAAATCGGCCTCGGGCACCTGGCCGCCCTCGCGGATGGCATCCAGCACGGCGATCGCGGTGGCCAGGGCGTAGGCCAGCTCCTGGACCGGCGTGGCGCCCGCCTCCTGCAGGTGGTAGCTGCAGACGTTGGTGGGGTTCCACTTCGGCAGCTCGCGGTAGGTGTAGGCGATCACGTCGGTGATCAGCCGCATCGAGGGCTTGGGCGGGTAGATGTAGGTCCCGCGCGACAGGTATTCCTTGATGATGTCGTTCTGCACCGTGCCCTGCAGCTTGGACACGTCCGCACCCTGCTTCTGGGCCGACGGCGATGTAGAGGGCGAGCAGCCAGGGGGCGGTGGCGTTGATGGTCATCGAGGTGTTCATCTGCTCGAGCGGGATGCCGTCGAACAGGGTCGCCATGTCGGCGATCGAGGTGACCGGCACGCCGACCTTGCCGACCTCGCCCGCCGCCAGCGGATGGTCGCTGTCGTAGCCGGTCTGGGTCGGCAGGTCGAAGGCGACCGAGAGGCCGGTCTGCCCGCGCGAGAGGTTGGTGCGGTAGAGCTCGTTGCTGGCCTGGGCCGAGCTGTGACCGGAGTAGGTGCGGATCAGCCAGGGCTGGTCGCGCTTCACGGCAGTGCTCTCGGCCATCCCAACACCTTTCTTGCAGCGCATCAAACACTTAGGTCCAACACTCGGCCGAACGCAAGGAGAACGGCACATCGGACCGGCACCAACACAGCTAACACTTTTGCTGCAAGCGCGTCAAAGGTCTTTTCGTGTTGACGAGCAACACGTCTCGTGTCAGGTGTTGGCCCGTCGCAGCCGGGGTCACGATCAGCAATGAGCAGGAACACCGTCGAGAACGTCATCCGCAAGTTCGGCTCGCAACAGCGGGTCGCCGAGCTGCTGGGGATCTGGCAGACGGCCGTCAGCGGCTGGGTTCGCAGGGGCGCCATTCCCGCCCGCCGCCAGGAAGAGCTGCTCGAGATCGCCCGCCGCGAGGGCCTGGACCTTTCCCCGGCCGACTTCTTCTTCGAGCCGGTGCTGTCCCTGGCAGCCGCCGGCGGTGGCCGCTCCCCGAGCCACTACATCGAGCCCCGCCATTCCCCATCGCAAGGAACGCGCATCGCCATGACCGCGACGACCGCCGAGGTGATCGAGCTCAAGCAGCCGGCCGTGAACCGGGTCGCCACCAAGGACCTCTACGAGATCGGCGAGATCCCGCCGCTTGGGCCATGTGCCGGCCAACATGTACGCCTGGGCGATCCGCAAGGACCGCCATGGCGAGCCGATCACCGCCATGCAGCAGGAGGTCGTGCCGGTGGCGCAGGTCGGCGACGACGAGTGCCTGGTGATGGTGATGGCCGGCGGCGTCAACTACAACGGCGTCTGGGCCGCGCTGGGCATCCCGATCTCGCCGCTCGACGTGCACAAGCAGCCCTACCACATCGCCGGCTCCGACGCCGCGGGCATCGTCTGGGCCGTGGGCGCCAAGGTGAAGCGGTGGAAGGTCGGCGACGAGGTCGTCATCCACTGCAACCAGGACGACGGCGACGACGAGGAGTGCAACGGCGGCGATCCCGATGAACTCGCCGTCGCAGCGGATCTGGGGCTACGAGACGCACCGACGGCTCGTTCGCCCAGTTCTGCCAGGTGCAGTCGCGCCAGCTGATGGCGCGGCCCAAGCACCTGACCTGGGAGGAGGCCGCCTGCTACACGCTGGTGCTGGCCACCGCCTACCGCATGCTGTTCGGCCATCGGCCGCACGCCCTCAAGCCCGGCGACAACGTCCTGGTCTGGGGCGGTGCGGGCGGCCTGGGCTCGATGGCGATCCAGCTGATCGCGGCCTCGGGCGGCAACGCGATCGCGGTGATCTCCGAGGAGGACAAGCGCGACTTCGTCATGTCGCTGGGTGCCAAGGGTGCGATCAACCGCAAGGACTTCGACTGCTGGGGCGAGATGCCCGACCCCATGGACAACGACGCCTACAACAAGTGGCTGGGCGGGCGCGCAAGTTCGGCAAGGCGATCTGGGACATCACCGGCAAGGGCAACGACGTCGACATCGTGTTCGAGCATCCGGGCGCCTCGACCTTCCCGGTCTCGGCTCTGGTCTGCAAGCGCGGCGGCATGGTGGTGATCTGCGCCGGCACCACCGGCTTCAAGCTCACCGTCGACGCCCGCTACCTCTGGATGCGCCAGAAGCGGCTCCAGGGCAGTCACTTCGCCAACCTGAAGCAGGCCTCGGCCGCCAACAAGTTCGTGCTCGCCCGGCAGGTCGACCCCTGCATGAGCGAGG
>CAVYMA010000027.1:0-130424 GCA_963769465.1 uncultured Alphaproteobacteria bacterium | reverse complement strand
CCAGCAGCACGTTGGCGCAGCCCTCGCGGCTCGAGGCCAGGACCAGCGCATCCGCCGCTCGGTAGTGGAGCGGCAACTCCGCATGTGCCAGTTCACCGGCGAATCGCACGCGACCGGCCGTCCCGGTGCGCACTGTCAACGCCTCCAGGGCTGCGCGCTCGGGACCTCCGCCGACAATCACGAGCTTGGCGTCGGGTAGCCTCGCCAGCGCCTCGATGACCAGGTGGTGCCCCTTGCGTTCGATCAGGTGACCGACCGACATCAGCACAGTGCCGTCGAGCCCTAGCTGGGATCGGGCGGCAGCCCGATCGCCCGGGGTGAACCGGGCAAGATCGACCCCATTGCGGATCACGGTGATCGACAGCTCCGGGACGCCCAGGTCGACGAGGCAGTCCTTCAGCGCCGCGCAGACGGTGATGGATCCGGCGGCGCTCTTGCCTGCGCTGCGGATCAGGCGGCGCGGAAGCGAGGAACGCGGGATGAGGTTGACGTCGGTGCCTCGAGCGGTGATCACGAAGGGTACGTCCAGGTCCTGCGACAGCCAATGCGCTGCGACCCCGTCGGGGTAGTAGTACTGCGCATCAATCAGATCGAACTTGTCGGTAGCGCCAGAAGCATCTCGCAGGTGCTCGCGCACCGCGCGGTACATCAGCCAAGGTTGGAGCCAGAACCCCAGCTTCGGGATCATCGGATAGCGTGGATGCGAGACGCAGATGCCATGGCGCACCTCGCGCGCCGGCACCGCGGCCCAGGTCGCGTACGCACCGAAGCACTCGTGCGTCGAGAAGAACCACGGCACGGGGGCGACGACTTCGGTCACGGTGACGCCCGCGTCGGCCACGAGATGTCGCAACCGGTTCTCGACGAAGATGCCGTGGTTCGGCATCCGGCCGTTCGGGTAGAGCGAGGCGAGAACCAGGAGCCGCATCTTCGGTCAGGCTGCCGACGGGACGGATGTCGTAAGGTCGCGCTCGCTGACGCCGATCAGACGCGCGAAGCGCCGGACCATGACGTCCTCGGTGAAATGGGCGCAGATGTGAGCCCGATTGGCCGCGCCGAGGCGGCGGCGCAAGTGCCCGTTCGATGCCAAGACCGCGAGGCTTGAGGCAAGGGCTGCATCGTCGTCGCGTGCGACGACGAACGGATGCTGCGGCACTGGAAGCATGTCGCGGACGTCCCCGACGTCGGTGGCGACGACAGGCAGACCCGTGGCCATCGCCTCGAGGAGGCTCAAGGGCATCTGCTCGGTGTCCGAGGTCAAAGCGAACAGGTCGAGCGTCCGAAGCACCGCTTCCGGCCGCGCAGCATGGCCGAGGAATTCGACTTTCGATGCGAGGCCCAGACGGTCCACGGCGGCTGCCAACGCGGCCTGCTCCGGCCCATCGCCCGCTATGACAAGGCGCTCTACCAGCACCCGCGGCAAGGCCGCGAACGCGCGCAGCAGCCTCAAAATGTTCTTCTCCGGCCGTAGCGCGCAGACGGTGCCGAGGGTCAGGCCGGATGTCGACCGGTCGCGGGCGGCCGGCGCGAACCGCCCGACGTCGATCCCGTTGGGCAGGTAGACGACCTGGCTCGCCGGGAACCGCCACCTGGACAGAGCAATGCGTTCGAGAGTGCGCGACGGGACGACGACCGTCGACGAACGGGATAGGGCAAGACGCCGCAGCCAGACACGTCGCATAAGCTGCCGGCCATCGGTTTCCTCGGGTCCGAAGCCGTCCTCGACGTGCAGATGGCGACACGCCGACCAAAGACGATGCGCGAGGGCGGCTTCGATGGCGCCGAAATTGTAGGTCAGTAGTGCGTCGGGCCGTATTGTGCCCAGGATCCCGCGCACAAGGCCGACGTTCCGGGGCGCGATCCCTCCACCCTTGGCGAACCGTTCGGCGATCGGGTGCACCCGACCGGCAAGGCCCAGAGCACCTACTCCATCGAGGCGCCCTGTCGGCCGCCATCAACCAGTGCTCGGCGGCCAATCCGAGCCGATCGAAGTCTCGCGCCATCCTGGTTTGCGGGCCGCCAACGGCAAAGGTCGAGAAAACATGCAAGAGGCGCCGCCGGCTCATTGGGGGATCAGACGGCATCGGCGAAGGCCTCGCGCAGGAATGCGGCGGGATCCGACACGGGTCGCCAGCCCAGGCGCGCCTTGACGGCATCGGTCGCGAAGCGAGCGACGAGGCCGCGGGAGCGGAGGTCGTGCAGCGAGGTGCGTGGCGCGCTTCGGCCGCCGAGCCGTTTCGTCAGCCATTTCGCCGCCTCGACGGCGGCAATCGTCCGGGGTGAACGCGGATGGTACCGCAAGGGGCGACCGGTCACCTGCGCGAGGGCCGATACCCAGGCGCGAGCCGAGGGCCGCACATCGCCGACCAGATTGTAGGCCGCCCAGCCGGACGGCGGCGACGCCAGCAGCGCGGCGATTGCGGCGGCGATATCCGAGGCCAGCACAAACGGCAGAGGATTGTCGCCCATATTCCAACCCAAGCAATGCGTCTCGCGATTGAACTCCCCGACACCCGAATGGAAAGGACTAGTGCCTGGACCGACTACGAGGCCCGGCCGTACCACCGTCACGGGGAGGTTCTCTGCCACGTGCATGGCGTGCAGGATCTGCTCGCTCTCGATCTTGCCGCGGGCGTAGGCGGCGCGCGCCTCCGGCGAGGGGTCGAGCGGTGCCTGATCGTCCACCGTGGCCGAGGCGTCGCCCAGGAAGAGCGCGGCGATCGAACTTACCGAAGACGAGGTGCGCGGCACCGCGCTGCCGCGCCGCTTCAGCAACGATCTTGGCGCCTCCGACCATGAAGCGCTCGACCGAGGGCCAATCGGTCCCGCCTCCGTGCGCCAGATGGACGACCTGCTGTCCAGGCTGAACGGCTGCCGCCACCACCGCCGCGTCCGTCACGTCCCCGCGCACGAAGTCGGCGTCCAGATCGGCCAGCGACGGTGGCAACTCGGCGACTTGGCGGCCGAGGACGCAGATCCGATGACCCTGCTGGGCCAACATCTTCGCCAAATGACGGCCGAGAAATCCGGTTCCGCCGATCAGCAACACGTCGCAACCGTGCCCGGCTCGCCTCGCAACGCGCGGCCGCGAGTCGACGGTCGGAGGCGTCGCCGCGGCGATCCGTTCGACCACCGCGACCACCCGGCCACCTCCATGGTGAAAGCCGTCGCCATGCGGCTCCCGGAGGCCCTGATGTGCTTGGCGTATGCTGTCGCGCATGCTCGTCAGGAAACCGTCGGAGCGATCGCTTTGTCCGATCTGGCTCAGGCCATAGGACAGGAAGTTGCTGCCGGACTGGAGGAGCTGCCGGGCTGCGGGGGAGGCGCTGGTGATCAGCAGGTCGCAGGCCTCGATCCATGGCGTCGGGAGGTAGCGTCGGTAGAGATTGCGAAGGATGTCACATTCCAGGGTGCCGTCCGTCCCGATCACGCGCAGCTGCCATGAGGGCGTGGTCGCGCCGAGGTCGATGGCCAAATGGAACGAGGTTCGGTCGGTGCGGCCGACTACCCGCCAGTCCGTCGTGATGGCATGGCCGTCGAAGCGGCGCGGCTCGCTCGCGACGACCGCCTCGACGCTCAGGGGGCCGAGCAACGCATCGAGTTGCGAGACCGGATGAACGACTTGCTCCAGTAAGAGGTTGAGCGGTGAGCGGAACATCCAGTGGCCCAATTGGCCGGTCGCCAGCTGCCGGAGCCGAGGCATGAATTGCACATCGACGTGCCGCACCGTGCCGACCACACCGCGACGCGTGTCCGCTAGCAGACGGGCAAACGCCGGGTGCCAGATGAAGTTATGGTTGACCGCCACGACAGCACCACCGGTCTGGGCGGCTCCGTCGAGTGCCTGACAGTCCCGTTCGCTGACGGCCATTGGTTTTTCGAGCAGGACATGGATGCCACGCCGCAGCAACGGCTCGGCCACGGCACGATGCGTGGCGGGCGGCGTAAGCACGTGCGCCACGTCGACCGACACGTCGGCACCGAGGTCGGCCGGATTGGAGAGCGCTCTCGCACCCCGGCATCGACGGGCGAGCGCCGCCGCGCGATCTATAGCCGGATCAACGACGACGGTCACCTGTGTCTCTGGTAACTTCAAAACCACGTCGGCATGCACCGACGCGATGTAGCCGGCACCAACCAGCGCGACCTTGAGGGGACCGTGCGCTCCCGCCTGGATTGACGGAGCGATGCCGCCTGATCGACTTTCAGTAAACGTCTGCATCGATTGGATCGCCAAGCTAAACTAGAGAAATACATCTTTGGTGGACTATGTACGCGCTCCACTATCGGGCTAGCTTCGTGCTCTCTTGAGCGCACTGCAACTTGAAAGTGTCGAAGTGACTAGAATCCTTAATCTCCAGGTTGTCGATGCCAGCGTATCCGAGTGTCTGACTTACCCCCACAAACGGACACTATTGACATGTCGGTAACAAGGCAAGCCCCACGCGACGAGCGGTCAGACCACTCGATCTCAATACCGTGTAGTGGCGAGGTCCTCCACCTCCTACAGCCCCGACCGGTGCGGCCGCCGGCCGCTTCGACCGTCTACATCTAGCACCACTACCGATTCTGTTTGCCATCCCACAGTTGATAGAAAAATCTGGGCTATCACGCGCCGATGGAAGATATGCCGAGTTCCTGCGTCTGCTGGCAGGACTGGCCCTAACCGAATCATGCGGCGCCGGCGTCGCCACGCGGTGCCCCCCGAGATTGGGCCCTCAGCCTAGAACTCAAAGGGATGACGATCATGAGCAGTCTAGCTCGAGGCAGAATCGACGCGATGCCCCCGCGCCGGGACGTGTCGCCGTTCTGGCGCTACTTGGCCCTCACTTCGTTGCTGGGCGTGACGGTGCTGGCGCCGGGAGTTCAAGCCGCCACCCTGACCGTCGGTCCAGGCCGGCAATACGCGTCGATCGCGGCGGCCGTGACGGCCGCACGGGATGGCGACGTCGTCGAGGTTGCGGCCGGAACGTATACGAACGACTTCGCAACGATCACCCGACGCATCAGCATCGTCAGCGTAGGCGGCTTGGCCGTCCTGGAAGGCAACCGCAAACATTTCGAACGGGAAGGGCATGCTTGTCACCCGTGCCGACACGACCCTGCGCCGCCTGCGGTTCGAAGGAGCCCGTGTCGCGGATCGGAACGGAGCGGGCATTCGTTACGAGAGCGGCGTGCTGACGATCGACCAGTGCCATTTCACCAACAATGAGAACGGCATCCTTGCCAATCCCAACTCGACCGGGAAGATAGCCATTTCCCGCTCGGAGTTCAGTGCGAACGGTCGTGGCGATGGCTACACACACGGTATCTACGTCAATAAGATTGCGGAACTGAGGGTCGAAAGCAGCTACTTTCACGACACCAAGGTCGGGCACCATATCAAAAGCCGGGCGTCCCGGACAATTGTGAACAACAACCGCATCGTGGACGGTGCGAACGGCACCGCCAGCTACAACGTGGATGTGCCCAACGGCGGTATCGTGGAGATCACCAACAACCAGATCGTTCAGGGTACCTACAGCCAGAATTCAGCGATCCTGCATTTTGGCGGCGAGGGTTCTCCCTACGCAGGCTCAAGCATGTCGGTCACCGGAAACACGATGCAGAACTTCCGATCCTCGGCGATCGGCGTACTGAACGCCACCGGCATTGGGGTAACCGTGCGGAACAACAGCCTCTACCAGTTGCCCCGCGTACTGTCCGGTCCCGGCACGGCCCTCGGAAACGTCGTCCTGAGCCAGCCGGTCACGGTGTCGACAACGCCTCCATGGCAGTGACGGGCCACCGTCCTCGCTTGTGCACAACGGCCATCTTCTAGTCTCCCGACGTCGAGCGCCTGATGGCGTGATGGTCCGGCGAGGTCCGATACCTCGCCGGCCCTTCACGCCGTCGGCCGACAGTCCACGAGAGGTCCACGCAACATACTACCTTGAGCTAAATTAAAGAAGCAGCTATACAGCTTAAGGTTTGTAGAGCCGATCTCCGCCCCTTGACTTCAGGGCGGATTGCAACAGCGCGCGCTTGAGCCCGCCTGCAGGGTACCCATTGGCGGCTCGAGGCGCCCTCAGCTAAGGGGAACAAGGAATGCGGAGCATCCTAAGGGCGCTCTTGCTCCTAGTCGTTGTTGGGTGCGTCACGACGAACTCGCGCGCGGGCGTGATCTACGCCCCGACGCTGCCCCAGCCAGGCCCCGGCGAGGTCGTCGCGGTCCGTACCGAGAACAGCGGCCCGGCGCAGCTTGTGAGCTTCGGACAGGCGTTCAAGGCGGGCGCGGTGCCCGATGGCGCTACGCTGCGTAACGCGCAACTCGACGTGAAGACCCGGCATGGTGACGGCAGCGCACGCTTCGGCGTGGTGACGCTGCAGGTGCCGGCCGGGACGGCAACCACCATGCTTGCACTCGGTACGCCATTGGGCGGCGTGGTCAGCCTGCCGGTGGCGCTGGCGTCAGAGAACCTAACCGTCACGCTTTCGGGTGGCGTCACCGCCACGGTCGACATCGGGCAGGCTATCGGCACCAGCACCGACTTCTGGGTACGAGGGCCGCTGGCGACACAGGCGCGGGTCGACATCCCGGTCGTCGGCGCCCTGCACGTCATCGCCGACGTAACGGCCCACGCCGACGGGCGGGTCGTCACCGACGTGACGTTCGCCAACGACTACACGATGGGGCCAACCGGCGGGACGCGCTCCTACACGGCGACGATCCGACGTAACGGGGCGGTGGTCTACACCTCGCCCGCGCTGACGCACTATCAGTACCAGCAGTGGCGGTGGAGCGACCGCAGCACCGATGTGAATGTCCAGGCCGACGTGCGCTATCTGCTCGCGACCGGCGTGCTGCCGAACTTCGACGTGAGCAACGGCATTGAGAGCACGGCCATCGGTGGGCAAACCTACGCTCCGCTGGGCGCGGCAGGCGTCGCCAAGTATATGCCGAACACGGGCGGGCGCGGCGACATAGGCCCGATCACCAACGCCAATGCACTTTGGCTGCTGAGCCAGGACGCGGCGGCCAAGCGGGCTGCGTTGGCGCAGGCGAACGCTGCCGCGAGTGTCCCGTGGCACTTCTTCAACCGCAATCGTGGTCAATATCTTTCGCTCGATGACTACCCGAATCTGTGGGCTGATAGCAGGGGCAACCCAACGCTGACGCAGCCGATAAGCGAGCCTACCTGGACACCTGACACCGCGCACCAGCCCAACCTGTCGTTTGTCCCTTATGTTCTGACCGGCGAGCGTTTCCACCTCGACCAGATCAATGCCCAGGCCACCTTCGCCTTGCTGTGGACGTGGAACACCCCTCGTCAGAACGGCCTCGGCATCGTCGTCAACGATGTCGAGCAGGTTCGTTCGCAAGCTTGGAACTTTCGCCAAATCAGTGACGCAGCATGGGCCAATCCAAGCGGCGCCACCTCCGCTTACTGGCAGCGCATCCTCAACAACAATCTGAACTACCTGCGGGATACGACCCGACCAAGGATGGACAACCTCGTCGGTCCGGTGGCCGGCTACGCCTGGGGCGACTATAGAGGTGATGCATCAGGCCGCCGGCAGATCGCACCGTGGCAGCAAGACTTCCTCGCAAGTTCTCTTGCGATCGCGGCCCTGCGTGGTTCGGCCTCAGCCAGGACGCATCTGGAATGGGCGGCCAACTGGCTGGTCGAGCGGTTCAACCACGGGCATGCAGCGGCAGTGAGCTACATCTACCAAGTCGGTCCGAACTCCTCGGCTTGGTATCGCTCATGGGCTGAGCTGGAAGCCGCAAACGGAACGAGCGATGCCCTACCGACAGACGGTGGCTACTGGGTGCCGCTTGGCCTGCAGACGCTTGCGCTGGTTGACAGCGTTGTCGGCTCGCCCGTCGCTCGGAACTTGTATGCGGCAATCAAGGCGAAGAATGCACCCGGCACCTCCGCCGGTAACTATCGGGCGGAGTACGCCCAGTTTGCGATCGTGCCCACTGGCAGCGTGGTCGAGCCTCCTCCACCCCCGCCGCCTCCACCTCCACCTCCACCTCCGCCACCGCCACCGCCACCGCCGGTTGACACCAGCCCGCAGAGCCTGTGGCCAGACAGCCTCACCGGCCCGCGCAACCAGGACGGCACGGCGTGGCAGCTTGGAACCATCTTCACCCCGGCGGTCAACGGCACTATCACCCGAATCCGGGTCTACTCGGTGGGCGAGAGCGGCCAGCACACGGCGGCGATCTGGGACAACGCGACCGGCAATCGCCTGCTGTCGCTCTCCTGGACGTACTCTGGCACCGGCTGGCGCACGGTGGCGCTCAGCACCCCGCTCCGGGTGCAGGCCGGCAGGAGCTACACGGTTTCCGTCACCACCGGCAGAGACAGCGGGCGCGGCTACGCTGGCCTCGTCGGTGCCTTGTCATCGCCCGGCAGCAACGGGCGGAACCTGACCTACCCGGCCAATGCCGGCGTATACGGGACCAACCTAACGGCACGGCCCCAGCAGGTATGGAGAGGAACCAACTACCTCCGGGACGTCGTCTTCCAGCCGACTTTACAGTAGACGCTACTATCGAAGCCAACAATGGCGGACGGCCGCACCCCAAGGGCGACCGTCCGCGAGGAGCCCATCGTGTGATGACGATAGGCATCTGGTTGGCGATGGGTCAAAGGCATCGCTGCGATGCCCCCCGTTGGCCAGCGCGCCCCGGGCGCGCCCGTAAGCCACGTCGCTGTTGTCGAACGACACCATCACCGGGCACACCACCTCCGCGAGCGGTGGCAACCGCGGCGTACAGAGCCTTTTCCATCGCTTGCTGAAGGCCTGCCAGTGCCTCGGTCACGTCGGCACGCCGACCGTAGCTCGCCGTGGTGCGCTCGTCGCGGTGATGGCGCACCAGGACGCCAGCCGGGCTTGCCCATGCGCCTGATCACACGCCAGCGTGGCCACCTTGTCGCGCAGCAGATGCGGCCAGAGAGCGACGCCGGCGAGTTGCCGCGTGATGCTTGTAAGCGTCCGGACAAGGCGGCCTGGGCTGTTGGGCGTTGGCCTGGGATTCTTCGCGAGGTTAGCGTGACGCTCGATCGTGTCCACTAGCCTGGAAAATTCGTGAGCGCGGGGTGCTGGGTGACTGGCGCGACGTAAGCCGTTGGGATCGTATAGGTTTCGGGGGCTTTGTCACGGGAACCGGGCAGGGCGCAAAGCTCGATGGCTGCGGGGACTCCTATGCTGCTGCGATTGCCGACTTCCAATGCGCCGCGGCCTCCGCCCGGAAGAGGCGCAGCGTTCGGCGGGAGATCAGGTGGCGCTGCAGGTTGAAGGTATTGTAGGCGGCGGCATGGACGGAGAGGAAGCGCTAGGCGGACCCCGGCGATTTGAAGCGCTGCATCTTGCGTTCGCGTCGTCGCACCGGCTGGTACGAGACCTCGGCCCGATTGTTCTTGCGCAAGCCCTGCTCGTGCCGTGCCGTCAGGCCGAGCTCAGCCAAGGCAGCGCCGTAGGATCCGAGCTTGTCCGTGGTGATCTCGGTTGGAGCAAGGCCCTGCGTCTTGAGCAGCTTGCGCATGAGCTTTTTGGCCGCCGCCTTGTCCCGCCGGCGCTGGACGAGGATGCCCAGGATCTCGCCTTCGCTATCCACCGCGCAACAGAGCTAGAGATGCTGCCCGGCGATACGTACCACCATCTCGTCGAGATGCCAATGTCCCGTCGGCTGCGGGCGACGCCGCCGCAGGCGCCGCGCAATCGCTGGCCCGAACTTCAAGACCCAGCGCCGGATCGTCTCGTAGGAGACCTCGAGCCCGCGCTCGGCCAGGAGCTCTTCGACGTCCCGGTAGCTGAGCGTGAACCGGACGTAGAGCCAGATGGCGTACTGGATGACTACGGGCGGAAACTGGTAGCGGGCGTACGAAATGAGCATCGCCCCATCCTACGCCGGCCCAGCCCCTCCGACCACCAGCCCCGTGACAATGCCCAACCGGCCATGGCGGCGAATGCCCGACTCTCCCGTCGCGCCTGATCCGGCTCGGCGCTCGGCCCCATCCCATTGCGGACAGGCGCTCCAGGTTCCTGGCGTCGCGCGCGGCGTTGGCCAGCAGCTTGGTCCGCCACCACTCCTGCCGTGTCTTCGGGAGCACGGCATTCCGGCACCCGGGGTCCGGGTGCCGGTGCCAGAAGCAGCCGTGGACCAGGACGGCCTTCCCGAGCCGCGGGAAGACGAGATCGGGCGTGCCGGGCAGGTCCCGCCGGTGCAGCCGAAACCGGCAGCCGAGCGCGTGCGCCAGCCGACGCACCGCGATCTCCGGCGCGGTGTTCCGTGCCGCGGATGCGCGCCATCAGCGCCGAGCGTTGCTGCGGGGTGATCCTGTCCATGCGGCTGATCGGTGCGGAGGCCGTCCGCTCGACGAGCAGGGTTGCGACCTTCGGCCCTGAGCGGCCCATCCTTGTCGCGCCGGCGGGTCGGAATGGCAACCGGCCATGTGCCGACAACGACCAGACTCTCCCGTCGCGCCTGATCCGGCTCGGCGCTCGGCCGCGGCCCTGGACGGCACGCGGGACCGGAGGGCGACACCCGGGCATGGTGCTCCCGGGGGTGCGCCGCGCGAGGAACGACTGGATAGGGCGGCAGATCCGAGCATTGGTGGGGGCACGGCCGGTGCCGGCGAGGGTGCGCGATGCAAGACCGAGAGCGGATCGAAGCAGGGCCAAGGCTCAGGCGTGACGAGGCGCTCGACGCCTTCATCGCCAGGAAGCTGCGAGATCGACGCGATGCTGCGGCGGCTGACCGAGCTCAGCGCGGACCACTTCGGGGTCGAGCCGGACGACGTCGACTGGGGCCATGTCGGGACCCTGGCCCACTACGCGCAGCTCCTGCGCCAGCTCAGCGACAGCGCCTTCCAGGAGGGCGAATACGCCGCCTGACCAGCGGGCGCTCATCCTCGTGCCCCGCGCCGCGTCGGCGGCCGGGGCTCGGGTCGGTAGGGGGCCGGGGATCGGCGCCCCGCCAACCCGAGGACGCGACCATGACCGACTTCACCACCGCCCAGCTCGCCACCATCCTGAGCGCCCTGGCGGGCAAGCCGCGCAAGCCCACGACCAAGGTCGGCGCCATGCGGGCGATCCGCCGCGAAGCCGCTGCCATCGGCCGCACCGGGGAGGCGGTGCTCGCCCTCTCCCCCGGGCTGCTCGAGGGCTGGCTGGATCCCGCTGCCTGGCGCGACCAGTTGATTGCCGCGGCAGAGCCCACGGGCTCCGATGAGCAGGGCGAAGGGGCGGACGGGAAGAAGGCGCAGCCGCCGGAGCTGGACCACATCACGTTTCGAGCCGGAACCAAGCAGGCGCTGATCGCGGGCCTGCTGCAGCGCGAGCAGGGCGCCACGCTGGACGAGCTGATCGCCGCCACCGGCTGGCTGCCGCACACCACAAGGGCGGCCCTCACCGGCCTGCGGCGCAAGGGCTGCACCCTGGAGAAGAGCACCCGCGAGGACGGCAAGACCGCCTACCGGATCGTGCCGCCCGACAAGGCGGCAGGTGATGCCGCCCCGAGCGCGGCGGCCTGAGGCCATGCCGCTCGACCCGAAGCGGGCGGCAGCGGCCGAGGTCGAGATCGCGCAGCTGCGGGATCTCGACCTCGCGGCCCTGCAGGCCCGCTGGCACAGCCTGCGCGGCCGCCCGGCCCCCAAGCACCTGCCCAAGCATCTGCTGCTGCGGCTCCTCGCCTACCAGCTGCAGGCAGCCGTGCATGGCGACCTCGATCCCGCCACGCGGCGCTACCTCGATCAGATCGCCCGAGCGGACGCCTCCGGCACCGACGAGCCAGTCCACCTGCCGGTCCCGAACGCACGTGCCGGTCCGGCCCGGCACCGTGCTGGTGCGGGAGTGGGCTGGTGGGGTCTGCCACGTCATGGCGCTCGACGACGGCTTCGCCTGGAACGGCACCACCTACCGCAGCCTGTCCCAGGTCGCCCGCGCCATCACCGGCACCCGCTGGAACGGCCGCCGCTTCTTCGGTGTAGCGCGCGAACGGCCCGGCCAGCGCCGGGAGTCCGGTCATGACCGGCGAGCGCAGGCGGCTGCGCTGTGCGATCTACACCCGGGTCTCGACCGACCACGGGCTGGAGCAGGACTTCAACTCGCTCGACGCCCAGCGCGAGGCGGCCGAGGCCTACATCAAGAGCCAGGCGCACGAGGGCTGGACGGCGGTGCAGCGACAGCTTACGACGATGGCGGCTTCTCGGGCGGCTCGCTCGACCGCCCGGCCCTGCAGCGGCTGCTCGCCGACATCCGCGCCCGGCGGATCGACGTCGTCGTGGTCTACAAGGTCGACCGGCTGACCCGCTCGCTGGCCGACTTCGCCAAGCTGGTCGAGCTGTTCGACGCCCACGGCGTCTCGTTCGTCTCGGTCACCCAGAGCTTCAACACCACCACCGCATGGGTCGGCTGACCCTCAACGTGCTGCTGTCCTTCGCCCAGTTCGAGCGCGAGGTCACCTCCGAGCGCATCCGCGACAAGATCGCCGCCTCCAAGCGGCGGGGCCTGTGGGTCGGCGGCCTGGTGCCGCTGGGCTATGCCGCGCAGAACAAGAAGCTGGTCGTGGTCGAGGAGGAGGCCGAGCGGGTGCGGCTGATCTTCCGGCGCTATCTCGAGCTCGGCAGCCTCGGACGGCTGCTGCCGGAGCTGCGCGGCGCGGGGCATCGTGACCAAGCGCCGCGAGCTCGCCGGACGGCCGGGTGATCGGCGGCATCCCGTTCACCCGCGGTCCGCTGGCCTATCTGCTGCGCAACCGCTTCTACCTCGGCGAGGTGGTCTATCGCGGCAAGGTCAGCCCGGGCGAGCACGCCGCCATCCTGGAGCCGCGAGCTGTTCGCCGCCGTGCAGGAGCGGCTGACGGAGCAGCATCACGGCTTCGTCCGGGCGCGGGCGGGCTCGCAGGCGCTGCTGCTGGGTCGGCTGTTCGACGACCGCGGCAACCGGATGAGCCCGACCCATGCCAACAAGCAGGGCGTGCGCTACCGCTACTACGTCTCCTGCGCCCTGGCGCAGGGCAGGCCCGAGGCGGCGGGCTCGGTGCCGCGGGTCGCGGCGGCCCAGGTCGAGCAGCTGGTGCTGCGGGTACTGCGTGAGCACCGTCCCGATCTCGATGGCGTGCCAGGATCGCGAGCTGATCGAGCAGTGCGTCGACCGTGTCGTCATTCGACTCGACCACGATTGCGATCACCCTGCGAGATCGGGGCCAGTGGCTCCGAGCACGAGCAGCGAGATGCCGCCGACGCTGAAGCCAGTGCCGAGCACAGCGGTGGTCCATGTCCTGTCCTGCAGATCCCCTGGGCGCCGATCGCACAGCAGGCGACGGCGCGAGATCATCCTGCCGGCGCAGGCCGAACATGCCGGACCAGCGCCCGATCCGGGCCGAGACCCGCGCCACGCTGGTACGCGCGATCGCCCTCGGCCGCCGCTGGCTCGATGAGCTGATCAGCCGGCGCCATTCCCGATCCCGACGCGATCGCCAGCCGCGAGGGCTGCAGCCAGCGTCACGTGGAACAGACCATCTCCCTGGCCTTCCTGGCACCCGATCTGGTCCAGGCTGCCATCGAGGGTCGGCTGCCCCGCGGCGTCGGTGTCTCGCGCCTGATCGACCTGCCGTCCGAGTGGCGGCGCCAATGGCAGATGCTCGGCTTGCCGCAATAGGCTCGGCCGCCGCCGCACCGGACTGCCTTCTTCCCCAGGTCCGGATCTGCCGTGCAGCCTACGGGCGATGGGCTTCGCCTGCCTTGCCCGAATCTTGACGAGGACTCCGATGCCCGTGGCTCGGTTTGCAGACCGCACGGCAACCTGCCGCCACGAACAGGAATGACGAGGGCCGGAGACTGCAGCGCCGCGTACCCATGCGGAGACGCCTCATGGTCCCTGGAGACGGCCGTTCCGCGACTTTCCAGGAGCTAACCTACGGAAAAGGCCCGATATCTCGGCCTAGCCCTAGGCGGCCCAGTTGTCGGCGAATGCGTGGTGGGCCCGGCAGGATTCGAACCTACGACCAGACCGTTATGAGCGGCCAGCTCTAACCGCTGAGCTACGGGCCCCGGCGGCGCCGGTGCTATAGCGCGCGGCCGGGCCGGCGGACAAGCCGGCCCGGCCGCCGCACGCCGTTCAGGTGTCGAGGAAGCTGCGCAGCTTGCGCGAGCGGCTCGGATGCTTGAGCTTGCGCAGCGCCTTGGCCTCGATCTGGCGGATGCGCTCGCGGGTGACCGAGAACTGCTGGCCGACCTCCTCGAGCGTGTGGTCGGTGTTCATGCCGATGCCGAAGCGCATGCGCAGGACGCGCTCCTCGCGGGGGGTCAGCGTCGCCAGCACCCGGGTCGTGGCCTCGCGCAGGTTGGCGAGCGTCGCGGCCTCGAGCGGCTGGACCGCGTTCTTGTCCTCGATGAAGTCGCCCAGGTGCGAATCCTCCTCGTCGCCGATCGGCGTCTCGAGGGAGATCGGCTCCTTGGCGATCTTGAGGACCTTCCTGACCTTGTCCAAGGGCATGTTGAGCTTGTGGGCGAGCTCCTCCGGGGTCGGCTCGCGGCCATACTCGTGCAGCATCTGGCGCGAGGCGCGCACCAGCTTGTTGATGGTCTCGATCATGTGCACCGGGATGCGGATCGTCCGGGCCTGATCGGCGATCGAGCGCGTGATCGCCTGGCGGATCCACCAGGTGGCGTAGGTCGAGAACTTGTAGCCGCGGCGGTACTCGAACTTGTCCACGGCCTTCATCAGGCCGATATTGCCCTCCTGGATCAGGTCCAGGAACTGCAGGCCGCGGTTCGTGTACTTCTTGGCGATGGAGATCACGAGGCGCAGATTGGCCTCGACCATCTCCTTCTTGGCCTGGCTCGCCTCGCGCTCGCCGCGCTGGACCATCAGCACGATGCGGCGGAACTCGCCGATCTGCAGGCCGGTCTCCTCGGCGATGGCGGCGATGTCCGCGCGCAGGCCCTCGATCTCCTCGTAGTGCCGCGAGACCAGATCGGCCCAGCCGCGGTCCTTGAGGCGGGCGACCCGCTCGATCCAGTCGTGGTCGAGCTCGTGGCCCATGTAGTTGGCGAGGAAGCTCTCGCGGGTGACGCGGGCCGAGGTCGCGAGCCGCAGCAGCTTGCCTTCCAGGCTCTGCAGATGCTTGTTGACGTCGAACAGCTGCTGGACCAGCGCCTCGACCCGGCTCTGGTTCAGCGAGACCTGCTGCATCAGGGCGACCATGCCCGAACGCGCGGCCTGATAGTCGCGGTTCAGGTCGGCCGGCACCTCGCGGCGGGCCTGGATGAAGCCGAGCCGTTCCTCCTGCAGGTCGCGCAGTGCCCGGTAGGCCTCGGCGATCGCGTCGAAGGTCTCGAGCACGCCGTCGCGGAGCTTGTTCTCCAGGGCCGACAGGGACAGGGTGTCCTCGTCGAAATCCTCTTCCTCGGCGAGCTCGGGCATCGGGGGGCCCGCCTCGGCGTCCTCGTCGTCCGCCGGCACCGGCGCCGCCTCGACCTCCTCCTCGTCGTCGGCCGTGGCCGCGCCGACCGAGGTGGACACGGCGACCACGGCGTGCTCGACCACGGTCTCGCTCGTGACGGACGCCACCGCCACCACGACCATCTCGCCGCCGGCGGTCGCGCCGGCGGCCGCCTCGGGGGACGGTCCGGCATCGTTGGTGGCTTCGAGGTCGATGATGTCGCGCAGCAGCACCCGACCCTCGCGGATCGCGTCGCGCCAGCCGATCACGGCCCGCATGGTCAGCGGGCTCTCGCACAGCGCCTCGAGCACCGTGTTCCGGCCCGCCTCGATGCGCTTGGCGATCTCGATCTCGCCCTCACGCGAGAGGAGCTCGATCGTGCCCATCTCGCGCAGGTACATGCGCACCGGGTCGTCGGTGCGGCCGAGCTCCTCCTCGGGACCCTGCGGCGCCTCCTCGCCGTCGGCACCTTCGGCCGCCGGCTCACCCTCCGCCGCCGGCTCGGCCTCGGCGGTCTCGCCCTCGAGGTCGGTGCCGGGATCCTCGCGCAGCACCATGATGCCCTGCGCATCCAGCAGCTGGATGACCTCCTCGGTCTGCTCGGGCGGGAAGTCCGCCGGCAGCGCCGCGTTGAGCTGATCGAAGGTGACCGAGCCGCGGTCCTTGGCCTGGACCACCAGGCGGCGCAGCTGCGGGTTGTTCTGAAGGATCGCCTCCAGGCCGTCGCCGACATGCGCCTTGGCCGCGGGCTTGCCGCGCAGGGCAGATGCCGCGTTCTTGATCGGCTGGCGCATGGCCATTCCGCTAAGCTCCCTCACGCTCCGCTCGTCCCTTCGCAGGCGCGGCGCGGCCCGGCGGCACGACGACAGGTGGGCTCAACCGGGCGGCTTGCCCGAGCCTTCGTCGTGGTCCGCATCGCCCGCGCCATCGCGATTCAGTAGGCGATCCAGTCTATAAAACCAACGGTTGAGATGTCCCCCGTCGCCGGAGGACGTACCATCGACGGTGGAACGTTCCTGCTCGAGCGCCGACCGATGCCGCATGGCGGCCAGCATCTCGCACCAGTGCTGCCGTGCTTCTGCATCGGCGGCGGGGGTGTCGAGCTGCTGCGTGAGGTGGTCGGCGAACTGATCCAGATCACGCCCCAAACCGTATCGGTGGAGGTGGCGCGCGAGACCATCCGCGTCAAGACTGGCCGCCTCGCTGAACCATGCCACGATTTCCTGGCGCAGCCGTTCCAGCCCGGTGTCGCGGAACTGGAGCTGGGCCAGCTCCTCCTCGTGCCCCTCGAGCCATTCCGGCCGCTGCAGCAGCGGCAGGAGGATCGCGGCCTCGCGTTCCTTCTCGCGACGCATGATGCCCGCGACCAGGCGTGACGGGCCGACCCCGTCCCAGGCGGACGCCTTGCGCGCGGGCGTGCGCCCACCGCGCGCCGGCCGCGGCGCCCGCTCGTCCAGCAGGGTGCGGAACTGGTCGAGCAGGCTGGAGCGCAGATCGGGATCGCCCGCCAGCCGGGCGAGCTCGCGCAGGCGGCGGCTCAGTGCCGCGCGCTCCTCGGGCGTGTCGATGCGGCGCCCTTGCGTCTCCAGGCGCCAGATCATTTGCGAAAGCGTGTGGGCTTTCGACAACACCGCCGCCAGCGCCTGCGGGCCGTGCCGGCGCAGGTAGCTGTCGGGATCCTCGCCGTCGGGCAGCACCGCGAAGCGCAGGGTCTGGCCGGCGCGCATCAGCGGCAGCGCCCGCTCCGCGGCGCGCAAGGCCGCGGCGAGGCCGGCCCGGTCGCCGTCGAGGCAGACGATCGGCGCCTCCGCGATGCGCCACAGGCTGGCCAGCTGCCGCTCGGTCACGGCCGTCCCGAGCGGTGCCACCGCGTGCGCGATGCCGGCCTGGCACAGCGCGATGACGTCCATGTAGCCCTCGGCCAGGATCAGGGTGCGCTGCTCGCGCGCCGGCCCCTTGGCCCGGTGCAGGTTGTAGAGGAGGTCACCTTTGTGGAAGACCTCGGTCTCGGGCGTGTTCAGGTACTTGGCGCGTGCGTCGCCGAGCGCCCGACCGCCGAAGCCCACCGTGCGGCCGCGCTCGTCGCCGATCGGGAACATGAGCCGGTGGCGAAAGTGGCCGTAGGCCTCGCGGCCGTCCTCGATCTTGACCAGGCCCGCCGCGATGAGCTCGTCATCGCCGAAGCCCTGGGTCCGCAGCGCCCGGCGCAGGGCCTGCCCGTCCTGCGGCGCGTAGCCGAGCTCGAAGCCCCGGATCGCGGCCCGGTCCAGCCCGCGCCGCTCGAGATAGGCCATGGCCTCGCGGCCCGCCGTTCCCGCCAGCTGCTCTTGGAACCACGCCGCTGCCGCGGCATTGGCCGCGTGCAGCCGCTGGCCGGCTTCGGCCTGCGCCCGCGCCTCGACCGAGCGGCGCGGCGCTTCCAGCCCGGTGAGGTCGGCCAGGCGCGTCGAGCGCATCGGGAAAGCTCAGGCCCTCGACCTGCATGACGAAGTCGATGGCGGTGCCGTGGGCGCCGCAGCCGAAGCAGTGATAGAAGCCCTTCTCCTCGACCACGTTGAAGGAAGGCGTCTTTTCCTGGTGGAAAGGGCACAGTCCGACGTGCTCGCGACCGCGCCGCGTCAGCTTGACGTAGCGGCCGATGATCTCGGCCAGCGGCAGGCGGGCCTTGAATTCCTCGAGCGCGGGGTCGGATCCGGACACTCGGCTACCTTCGGCTTGCTTGACGCATCCGGCCATCATGATAGGAAGCCCGCGATACGCGCTCGCCCCGGCCGGTGCGAGCACAATCACGCGCCCTGATCATACTTCTGGATACCAGCAGCGATGGCCAACACCGACCGGCGCCGCCCGAACGCCGCGCTCGCACTGCGGACGGAACGGTGTTCCTCGGCTTCGGCGGCGGCTGTCCCGGCATCCACGAAGGCGAGCTGGTCTTCAACACCTCGATCACCGGCTACCAGGAAATCCTAACCGATCCGTCCTATGCTGGCCAGATCGTCACCTTCACCTTCCCGCACATCGGCAATGTCGGCACCAACGACGAGGACATCGAGGCGCTGACGCCGCATGCCCGCGGCATGGTCACGCGGGCCCCGATCACCGAGCCCTCGAACTGGCGCAGCAGCGGCCATCTCGACCGCTGGCTGGCGGCGCGCGGCATCGCCGCCATCGGCGGGGTCGACACGCGGCGCATCACCCGGATCCTGCGCGAGAAGGGGGCCCAGAACGCGGCCCTGGCCTACCTGCCCGACGCCGAGATCGACCTCGAGGACGCTGAAGGCGCGGGCGAAGGCCTGGCCCGGGCTCGAGGGCATGGACCTCGCCGGCGAGGTCTCGTGCCGCCAGCGCTACGGCTGGGACGAGACCCGCTGGGCCTGGGGCGAGGGCTACGGCCGCGGCGACGGCCGGGGGCCGCACGTGGTCGCCATCGACTACGGCGTGAAGCGCAACATCCTGCGCTGCCTCGCCAGCCTCGGCTGCCGGGTGACCGTGGTGCCCGCGACGACGACCGCCGAGGAGGTGCTGGCGCTGGCGCCGGACGGGGTCCTGCTGACCAACGGTCCCGGCGATCCCGCGGCCACCGGCGTCTACGCCGTGCCCGAGATCAGGAAGCTGGTCGACAGCGGCAAGCCGGTGTTCGGGATCTGCCTCGGCCACCAGATGCTCGGCCTGGCGCTGGGCGGCCGCACCGAGAAGATGCCGTTCGGCCACCACGGCGCCAACCATCCGGTCCAGGACCTGACCACCGGCAAGGTCGAGATCACCAGCCAGAACCATGGCTTCGCGGTCGCCGACGGCGACCTGCCGGCTGCGGTCGAGGTCACCCACCGCTCGCTGTTCGACGGCACGATCCAGGGCATCCGCGCTCAAGGACCGGCCGGTGTTCTCGGTCCAGTACCATCCCGAGGCGTCGCCCGGGCCCATGGACTCGAGCTACCTGTTCGACCGCTTCCTCGCCATGATCCGCGGCGGCTGACCGCCGCGCCGCCTCCTTTCGGACCCGCCATGCCCAAGCGCACCGATCTCCGCTCGATCCTGGTC
Source organism: uncultured Alphaproteobacteria bacterium (assembly GCA_963769465.1). GTDB lineage: Bacteria > Pseudomonadota > Alphaproteobacteria > Geminicoccales > Geminicoccaceae > Benzoatithermus. The sequence goes on along the minus strand of CAVYMA010000027.1, from coordinate 110,941 downwards.
GTCGGCGCCGGACCGATCGTGATCGGCCAGGCCTGCGAGTTCGACTATTCCGGCACGCAGGCCTGCAAGGCGCTGCGCGAGGAAGGCTACCGGGTGATCCTGGTCAATTCGAACCCGGCCACGATCATGACCGACCCGGAAACGGCGGACGTCACCTACATCGAGCCGGTGACCCCGGCGATCGTCGCCAAGATCATCGACGCGCGAGCGGCCCGACGCGCTGCTGCCGACCATGGGCGGGCAGACCGCGCTCAACGTCGCCATGGCGCTGGCGCGCGACGGCACGCTCGAGCGGCTCGGCGTCGAGCTGATCGGCGCCTCGCCCGAGGCGATCGACAAGGCCGAGGATCGCGGGCTGTTCCGCGAGGCCATGCTCAAGATCGGCCTCGACCTGCCCAAGAGCCACATCGTCCGCTCGCACGAGGAGGCGCGCGAGGTCCTGGCCGACATCGGGCTGCCGGCGATCATCCGGCCCTCCTTCACGCTGGGCGGCACCGGCGGCGGCATCGCCTACAACCGCGAGGAGTACGACCTGATCGTGGCCTCCGGGCTCGACGCCTCGCCGATCGGCGAGGTGCAGATCGACCAATCGGTGCTGGGCTGGAAGGAATACGAGATGGAGGTGGTCCGCGACCGGGCGGACAACTGCATCATCATCTGCTCGATCGAGAACGTCGACCCGATGGGCGTGCACACCGGCGACAGCATCACCGTGGCACCGGCGCTGACGCTGACCGACAAGGAATACCAGCGGATGCGCAACGCCTCGATCGCGGTGCTGCGCGAGATCGGGGTCGATACCGGCGGCTCCAACGTGCAGTTCGCGCTCGACCCCGCCAACGGGCGCATGGTCGTGATCGAGATGAACCCGCGCGTCTCGCGGTCCAGCGCGCTGGCCTCGAAGGCCACCGGCTTTCCGATCGCCAAGGTCGCGGCCAAGCTCGCCGTCGGCTACACGCTGGACGAGATCCAGAACGACATCACCGGTGCCACGCCGGCCTCGTTCGAGCCGACGATCGACTATGTCGTCACCAAGATCCCCCGCTTCACCTTCGAGAAGTTCCCCGAGACCGAGCCGCTCCTGACCACCGCCATGAAGTCGGTGGGCGAGGTCATGGCGATGGGCCGGACCTTCAAGGAATCGCTGCAGAAGGCGCTGCGCGGCCTGGAAACCGGGCTCTCCGGCCTGGACGAGATCGAGGTGCCGGGCCTGACCGGCGACGACCGGCCGAAGGAGGCGGTCCTGGCGGCGCTGGCCCGGCCGACGCCCGACCGGCTGCGGCTGATCGCCCAGGCGTTCCGCGAGGGGCTGACGCTGGCCGAGATCCAGGGTGCCTGCGCCTACGACCCGTGGTTCCTGGCCCAGATCCAGGACCTGGTGCGGACCGAGGCCGCCCTGCGCCGCGACGGCCTGCCGCCGGATGCCGCGGCGCTGCACGCGCTCAAGGCCGACGGGTTCTCCGACCGCCGGCTGGCGGTGCTCACCGGGGCTGCCGAGGACGAGGTGCGTGCGCGGCGCTGGGCCGCCGGCGTGCGACCGGTCTTCAAGCGGATCGACACCTGTGCGGCCGAGTTCGCGGCGCGCACCGCCCTATCTCTACAGCTGCTACGAGACCGGCACCTTCGACGATCCCGACGGCGAGTGCGAGAGCATGCCCAGCGACCGGCGCAAGGTGATCATCCTGGGCGGCGGCCCGAACCGGATCGGCCAGGGCATCGAGTTCGACTATTGCTGCGTCCACGCCTCGTTCGGCCTGCGCGAGGCCGGGCTCGAGACGATCATGATCAACTGCAACCCGGAGACCGTGTCGACCGACCCCGACACCTCCGACCGCCTCTATTTCGAGCCGCTGACCGCCGAGGACGTGCTCGAGATCTGCGCCGTCGAGGCCAGGCGCGGCGAGCTCCTGGGCGTCATCGTGCAGCTGGGCGGCCAGACGCCGCTCAAGCTGTCCCAGGCCCTGGAGAAGGCGGGCGTGCCGATCCTCGGCACCTCGCCCGACGCCATCGACCTCGCCGAGGACCGCGAGCGGTTCCAGCAGCTGCTGCGGCGGCTGGACCTGAGGCAGCCGGCCAACGACATCTGCATCGGCGTCGCGGACGCGGTCGAGAAGGCCGAGGCCCTGGGCTTCCCGCTGGTGATCCGCCCCTCCTACGTGCTGGGCGGCCGGGCGATGCGCATCGTCCATTCGGTCGACGAGGTGCGCAGCTTCATGACCGATGCCGCCCGGGTCTCGGACGTCGGCCCGATCCTGATCGACCGCTACCTGCAGGATGCGGTCGAGGTCGACATCGACGTGGTGGCCGACGGCGAGACCGTGGTCATCGCCGGCGTGATGGAGCATGTCGAGGAGGCCGGCATCCATTCGGGCGACAGCGCCTGCTCGCTGCCGCCCTACTCGCTGGCACCGGAGATCGTGCGCCGAGATCGAGCGCCAGGCCGAGGCGCTGGCCCGCGCGCTGGAGGTGCGCGGCCTGATGAACGTGCAGATGGCGGTCAAGGACGGCGAGGTGTTCATCCTCGAGGTCAATCCCCGCGCCAGCCGCACCGTGCCGTTCGTCGCCAAGGCGATCGGCAGCCCGCTGGCCAAGATCGCCGCCCGCGTCATGGCCGGCGAGCGGCTGGCCGACTTCACGATCCGGCGCCAGCCGGACGGGCTACGTCGCGGTCAAGGAGGCGGTGTTCCCGTTCGCGCGCTTCCCCGGGGTCGACCTGCTGCTGGGGCCGGAGATGAAGTCGACCGGCGAGGTGATGGGGCTGGACCGCGACTTCGCGGCGGCGTTCGTCAAGTCGCAGCTGGGTGCCGGCACCGAGCTGCCCGCTTCGGGGACGGTGTTCGTCTCGGTGCGCGACCGCGACAAGGCGGCCGCGGTCGAGCTGGCCCGGCGCCTGCGGAGCTGGGCTTCGAGCTGGCGGCGACGCGGGGCACGGCGGCCGCACTGCGAAGCCGCCGGCATCGCGGTCACGCCGGTCAAGAAGGTCCACGAGGGCCGGCCGCACATCGTCGACATGATCAAGAACGGCGAGATCGCCATGCTGATCAACACCACCGAGGGCCGGCAGGCGATCCGCGACAGCTACACGTTGCGTCGCGCGGCATTGATGGCCAAGCTGCCCTACTACACCACGCTGGCCGGTGCGCGGGCGGTCGTACAGGCCCTGGCGCGGGTTCGCACGGGTGAGCTTGAAGTGACGCCTCTGCAATCGTATTTTGCGGCCTCGCACTGATCGCGTCGCCGACCGCGCTGCTCGGCGCGAACGCGTTTACCAACTCTTGATCGGATGACGGCGCGTGATGACGACGAAGATCCCGATGACACCCGAGGGCCATGCCCGGCTGAGCGCCGAGCTGCGCCGCCTGAAGACCGAGGAGCGGCCCGCGGTGATCAAGGCGATCGCGGCCGCCCGCGAGCATGGCGACCTGTCGGAGAACGCCGAATACCATGCCGCGCGCGAGCGCCAGGGCTTCATCGAAGGCCGGGTGATGGAGCTCGAGGACAAGCTGTCGCGCGCCGAGGTCATCGACATCAAGAACCTCAGCGGCAGCAAGATCATGTTCGGCGCGCGGGTGAAGCTGGTCGACGAGGATACCGACGAGGAGGCCTCCTACCAGGTCGTCGGCCCCGACGAGGCCGACATCCAGTCGGGCCTGCTGTCGATCCAGTCGCCGCTGGCCCAGGCCATCCTCGGCAAGGAGGCCGGCGAGAGCGTCGAGGTGACCACGCCGCGCGGCGTGCGCTATTTCGAGATCATCGAGGTCGGCTACAACTGAGCCGGCGCCCAGCGACGCCAGGGGCGGCGCGCCGCCGGTGCGCTGCGGCAGCAGGGGCGCCATGAGCACGAACAGACACGTCAAGGTCCTGATCATCGGTGCCGGTGCCGCCGGGCTGACCGCCGCGATCTATGCCGCGCGCGCGAACCTGGCGCCGGTGGTGATCCAGGGGCTGCAGCCGGGCGGTCAGCTCACCATCACCACCGACGTCGAGAACTATCCGGGCTTCGCCGACGTCATCCAGGGGCCCTGGCTCATGGAGCAGATGTCCCAGCAGGCGGTCCATTGCGGCGCGGAGCTGCTGTTCGACATGGTCACCGAGCGTCGACCTGTCGGTCCAGCCGTTCCAGGTCCGGCTCGACGGCGGCGACGTGGTCAGCGCCGATACGCTGATCGTCGCCACCGGCGCCCAGGCACGCTGGCTCGGGCTCGACAGCGAGCGCCATTTCTCCGGTGCCGGCGTCTCGGCCTGTGCCACCTGCGACGGCTTCTTCTTCCGCGGCAAGCGAGGTGGCCATCGTCGGCGGCGGCAACACCGCGGTCGAGGAAGCCCTCTATCTGGCCCAGATGTGCGAGAAGGTGACGCTGGTCCACCGCCGCGAACAGCCTGCGGGCCGAGAAGGTGATGCAGGAGCGCCTGTTCGCCCACCCGAAGATCGAGGTGGTCTGGGACCACGTCGTCGAGGAGGTGGTCGGCAGCGAGAACCCCAAAGTCGGTCACCGGCGTGCGCCTGCGCCATGTGCGCAGCGGCGAGACGCAGATCCTGCCCGTCGATGGCCTGTTCGTGGCGATCGGCCACGACCCGGCGACGGCCATCTTCCGCGGCCATCTCGACATGGACGAGGAGGGCTACGTCGTGACCGCAGCCGGGCACCACCAGGACGTCCGTTCCCGGCGTGTTCGCGGCCGGCGACGTCCAGGACAGGATCTACCGGCAGGCGGTCACGGCGGCCGGCACCGGCTGCATGGCCGCCCTCGACGCCGAGAAGTATCTCGCCGGGATCGGCTGATCCGGGCTAGGTTGGCGCGTCGAGCGGGAGAATGGCGGGACGATGGATTGGGATCGGGTCCGCGTCTTCCATGCCGTGGCGCAGGCGGGCAGCTTCACGCGCGCGGCCGATCGCCTGGGGCTGAGCCAATCGGCGATCAGCCGCCAGATCGGCGCGCTCGAGGAGGATCTCGCCACCTCGCTGTTCCATCGCCACGCACGCGGTCTGGTCCTGACCGAACAGGGCGAGATCCTCCTGCAGACCGCCGACGAGGTCGCCAAGCGGATGGCGTCGGTGCAGACCGCCCTGGGCGACAGCCGCGATTCCGCCGCCGGCCATCTGCGCGTGAACACCACGATCGGCATCGGGACGGTCTGGCTGGTCGGGCAACTCTCCGACTTCGTCGAGCGCCACCCCGACATCCGCATCTCGCTCATCATCGGCGACAGCGACGTCGATCTGAGCATGCGCGAGGCGGACGTCGCCATCCGGCTGGCGAGGCCGACCCAGCCCGACCTGATCCAGCGCCGGCTGATGACGGTCCACACCCACATCTACGGTTCGCAGAGCTACCTCGAGCGGCACGGCACGCCGCAGACCTTCGAGGACCTCGATCGCCATCGGCTCATCGCCTATGGCGAGGATCAGGGCCTGCCGCTGGCCACGCTGAACTGGGTGCTGACCGCCGGTCGCGAGGAGGAGGAGGTGGCGTCGCCGCGCACGCCGAGCCTCACCGTGAACAACGTCTTCGGCATGCTGCGCGCGGCGGACACCGGGCTCGGCCTGGCGTCGCTGCCCGACTATCTGGTCTCCGCCGGACGTTCGCTGCAGCGCGTGCTGGACCACCTCGAGGGGCCGACGTTCACGGCCTACTTCGTCTACCCCGAGGAGTTGAAGACCTCCAAGCGGGTCAGCGTCTTCCGCGATTTCCTGTTGGAAAAGGTGGCCGAACACCCGGTCTGGTAGCCGAAGATCGCCCCGTCGGCCGTCGAGACCCGCGTTTCTTGCATGGCTGCAATGCTGTCAGCGCAAGGCTGATCGCCGGTGGGGCACTAGCCAACGCTGCAGCGAGTCATTACTTTGTGCAGTGCAGCAAGGCCATTGTTCTGGGTGGTCTTGTCGTAGCGCGGATCGCTTCGGCGGTCCGCCGCGCCCCGGGCGCAACGCCATGGGGCGGGGAAGGTCTCGCGACCTTCCGTTTGCCCAGACGTTTAGCCTCCCTGATCTACTTCGCCGGGTCTTCGGACCCGGCGTTTTTTTTGCCGAGCGCCTAGTTGAGGTCCGATCCGCCAAGGCTGCGCGGACCCTAGGTAGGGTGATCCGGAAAGTCAAGCACTGCTGCAATGCAGCAACAGTAAGCAATGCCCCGTCCGGCCCGTTGCTGACCATCTCGTCTTTGCCTCGGCCATGCTCGTCGCAAGAATCGCCCGCTCATGCGCGCGGATCGTCCTCGTCGACGACGTGGAGCAGTGTCCGGCAGCGCATGCGCAAGGTCGCCCGGACTTCCGCCGGGCTCTCGCCCACGGCACGTGCGAGTGCAGCCAGCTGGCGGCGCAGCGTGTACATCTCGTCGACCAGGGACAGCACCACCGGCATCGCCTCCGGCCCGACCTCCAGGTCCTCGCGCAGCTGCTTGATCAAGCGCAGGCGCGCCAGGTCGACCGGGGCGAAGCGCGGCCCGGCCTCGTCCCGCTCGGGCCGGACCCACTCCGCCTCGATCCAGGTCAGCACCTCCGCCTGCTCGACCGTCCGCAACTCGATCAGCACGTCCTCCAGGCGCTTCATCCGCCAGCCTCCCGCATCAGGTTCGCGCGCGGGTCGTAGGCGTGCTGCCGCTCCCAGTCGGCCACCGCCGTCTCCAGCGCCTCGTCGGCGCCGGGCGGCAGCGCCACCTCCAGCCGCACATACTGGTCACCGGCGCCGGTGCCGCCCGCGATCGGCACGCCCTTGCCCTTGAGGCGCAGCACGCCGCCGGTCGTCGAGCGGCGCGGAATGGTCATCACCACCGGCCCGTGCAGCGTGGGCACGGTGACCTTGCCCCCCCGCAGGGCCTCGGCGAGCGTCAAGGGCAGGGCCAGGTGCAGGTCGTTGCCCTTGCGCTCGTAGACGGGATGCGGCCGGACCTGGATCTCGATCAGCGCATCCCCGGGCGGGCCGCCGCCGAGCCCGGGCGAGCCCTTGCCCTTGAGCCGCAGCACCTGGCCGGCTTCCACCCCGCGGGGGATGGTGACCTCGACGCTCGAGCCGTCGGCCAGGGTGATCGGGATCTTGGCACCGCGCACCACCTCGCCGAGCCCCACCTCGAGCCGGTAGCCCACGTCGCCGCCGCGCATGCGCATGGTTCGCCCGCCACCGCGGCCCCCGAACAGATCCTGGATCACGTCCTCGAGATCGGCGGCGTTCTCGAAACCGCCCGTGCCGGCGTAGCGGGCACCGCCCGGGCCTTCGGCGAAGTCGCGGTAGAACGGCTCGCGCATCCGGGGCGCGCCGCTGGCGTCGATCTCACCGCGGTCGAACTGCCGCCGCTTCTCCTCGTCGGAAAGCAGCTCGTTGGCGGCCGAGGCCTCCTTGAACCGCTCCTCGGCCTTCTTGTCCCCGGGATGCAGGTCGGGATGCGAGGTCTTGGCGAGCTTGCGGTAGGCGGTCCGGATCTGCTCGGCGCTCGCGTCGCGCGCCACGCCCAGGATCTCGTAGGGATCGCGCATGCCCACCTCGAAGTCAGCCAGCCGTGCCCGTCGGTTAGCCCCACCTCGGCGAGCGGGGCAACAACCATGTGATGATCCCACTCTTGTCTTGGGGTTCGATCATGTCATTCTCGGCGTTGCAACCATCAGCTGGAGCGCGACCGATGCGTGTCACTGTCTTCCTCGCTGCCGCCGCCTTCGCCCTCGCCAGCGGCTCCGTCATGGCCTGCCCGATGCAGACCGCGGCCCAGAGCCAGAGCCAGACCGTCGCTTCGTCGGGCGGCAACAGCACGCCGATCCCGGCCAAGGCCCAGCAGGCCAACAACGGCTGATCGACTGCGACGAATGGCCGGCCCCCGGCGGGCCGGCCGTTCCTCCGCCGCGCCGTCTGGACTATGGATCGGGCATGATCATGGTCGAGGCTGGACGGGATGCGGATCGGATTGTTCGGTAACCACACGGGCTTGGCCGGACGCTTGAGCGTCGCTGGCGTCGAGGTCGTGGTTCATGGTGCTTCGCCCGGCGGTGCGGTACGGACCGTCGACGGGCTTGAGGGCTTTTTCGAGGCTCTCGACCATCCCCGGCTGTTCCTGCTCGACCTGCCCGCAGGCGCCGAAGTCGACCGGGTCATCGACGAATCCTACGTGGTGATGGAACCCGGCGACGTGGTGATCGACGCCACGCCCAGCTATTGGGGCGATACGCTGCGGCGCTTCCGCCGCATGCGCCATCGCTCGATCTTCTACGTGGATGCCGCCCTCCTGCCGGAACGCGGCGCTGCGCTGCTGGCCGGCGACCAGCGCGGCACGGATCTGGCCATGCCCTTGATGGAGCGGCTGACCCGGCCCGGCGGTGCCGTACGCGCCGGCGAGGCCGGGGCCGCGCACTTTGCCCGGATGGTGCATGCCGGCGTGGCGATGGCGGTCGAGCACGCGGTCAGCGAGGCGCGCCAGTTGCTCGAGGCCTATCCGAACGAGGCCGATCCCGAGCCGGTCGCGGACCTGCTCTGGCCCGGACGGGACGCCGCCTCGCCGGCAGCGGCATGGCTGCTCGAGGATGCCGTGCGGCTGCACGCCGTGATCCCGCTGCTGGCGCAGAGCGTGATGCTGGAGATGGGTGCGGCACTCGACGATCATCGTGCCGTGGAGGTGCCGCCGCGGGTCGGCGGCTTCGTTCACCCCGACGACATCCTCTGAGCCCGCCGTGGCGACGAAGAACAGGCGGCGGAACGGAAACAGGACCGTCCCGTCAGCGTCCACGGGATAGGCCGTGCGCAGCCGGGCACCCAGCTCACGCTCGAACAGCCGTCGTGTCGTCGGCGTCGGCTCCGCCGAGCGCCGCCTGGATTGGCAGCAGCGTGGTGGCCCTGACCCATTCGAGCACCGCGTCCGGGCCCGCCAGTACCTGATAGTAGACGGTCTGCCAGATGTCCGCAGCCGCGCCTGCGCCGCCCAGGATCGCGGCGTAGGTCTCGGGTGGGAGCACATTGTCGCCCATGCGGACCGATGCCAGGCGCTCGGCCCAGGGTGGTTCGGCCATCTGGGCCAGGATCGCGCGGTAGGCCGGTGCCGCGAAATTGTCGGGCACCTGGACCGCCAGAACGCGACAGTGCCGCAGCAGAGCCGGAAGCAGCCGGGCATGGTCCGGCACCCAGTGCAGCACCGCGTTGGCGATGATCAGGTCGACGGGCTCGGACGGCCGCCAGGTGGCGGCATCGGCGGTCACGAGCTCGGCCCGCGGATCGATGCCGGCCGCCTGCGCCAACATGCTGTCCGAGGCGTCGACGCCGATCAGCCGTGCCCGCGGGAAGCGGTGGCGCAGGGCCGCGAACAGGGCACCGGCGCCGCATCCCAGGTCGACCACCGTCTGCGCCTGCGCGAGCGGCACACGGGCCAGGAGCTCCAGGGCCGGCCGCAGGCGCGGGCCGGCGTGCCGACCGTAGAGCTCGGGCGACCAGGCGAGGGCCATCAGCTGGGCAGGGTGAGCCCCTGCCGGTGCAAGGCGGCGGTCTGCCGGGCGCGCAGACGCTCGAGGTCGAAATCGGCGATCAGCTCCATGAACAGCCGGTGCCAGTTGACCTGGGCGCCCAGGTGCATGAACACCGCGCCCAGGCCGATGGCGGCCCGGTCCATGAACACGAACTCGCGCGGCGGCGTCACCCCGCCGACCTCGCGCAGCCGCTGGTGCACGCGCTCGACGACCTTGCGGCCTTCCTGGCTGCTGTGGGTCTCCTCGATCGGGCGGGTCCGGTTCTCGCGCAGCGGCGCGTAGAGGAACGCCGCCCACTCGTTGAGCACGTCGATGGTCGCGTGATCGAGCTTGCTGAAGCCCCAGTTGCGGTAGGCATCGACCGCAAGGTCGCGGTCGTCGCGCTCGAGCGCCCAGTAGAGGTCGATCACGCCCTTGACGAACTCGGGGCGGAACACGCGGATGCAGCCGAAATCGAGCAGGTTGAGGTCGAGGTCGTCGCGCACCTTGTAGTTGCCCAGGTGCGGGTCGCCATGGATGACCGCGTAATTGTAGAACGGCACGTACCAGGCCCGGAACATGCGCAGGGCCAGCCGGTCGCGGTCCTCCTGGCTGGAGAGCTTGAAGCTCAGCAGCGGCTTGCCCTCGAGCCACTCCATGGTCAGCAGCCGGCGGGTGCACAGCTCGGGCACCAGGGAGGGCACGTGGATGTGCGCCTCACCCGCCAGCATCTCGGCGTAGAGGCCCAGGTGGCGTGCCTCCTGCTGGTAGTCGAGCTCCTCGCGCAGCCTGGCCGAGATCTCCTGGTAGATCAGGCTGGTGTCGATCGAGGAATCCCAGCGGCCATGGATCCCGAAGATCAGCTTGAGCTGGGACAGGTCCGCGTCGACCGCGGCCTCCATGTTCGGGTACTGCAGCTTGCAGGCGACCGTGCGCCCGTCGTGCAGCACGACCTTGTGCACCTGGCCCAGGGAGGCGGCCGCCGCGGGCTCGAGCGGGAACTCGGCAAAGCGCTTGGCCCAGTCCGGGCCCAGCTCCGCCACCATGCGCCGGCGCACGAACGGCTTGCTCATCGGCGGCGCGTTGCTCTGCAGCTGCGCGAGCTCGGCGGCGTACTCGGCCGGCAGCGCGTCGGGGATGGTGGCGACGAGCTGCGCCACCTTCATCAGCGGGCCCTTCAGGCCCCCCAGCGCCTCCTTCAGCTCGACCGCGTTGGCGCCGTCGAGGCGGCGGCCGAGGAGCCGGGCGCCGGCCATGCGCGCGGCCTGCACGCCGACCGTGCCGCCCACCTGGGCGTAGCGGCGAAAGCGGGTGCCGAACGTGCTCTCGCTTAGCGCCTTGGGCAGGGCTTCGCCGCGATCGGTCATGAGGGCTCCGGCATGGTGGCCTCGAGCTGGTCGATCAGGCCCTCCAGCAGACCCAGGCCCTTGGCCCAGAAGCCGGGGTCGCCGGCATCCAGGCCGAACGGTGCCAGCAGCTCCTTGTGGCGCAGGGTGCCGCCGGCCCGCAGCAGCTCGAGATAGCGGGGCTCGAAGCCGGCTGGGGCCTCCTCATAGACCGCGTAGAGCGAGCTCACCAGACAATCCCCGAAGGCATACGCATAGACATAGAACGGCACATGGATGAAATGTGGGATGTAACTCCAATAGAACCGATAGTCCTCGCGGAAGTGGAAGGCCGGTCCGAGGCTCTCCGTCTGGACCTGCATCCAGATCTTGCACAGATCGTCGGGCATCAGCTCGGCCTGACGCCGGGCGTCATGGACGCGCCGCTCGAAGTCGCAGAACGCGATCTGGCGTACGACCGTGTTGATCTTGTCCTCGATCTTCGCCGCGAGCAGCACGCGACGGCGGACCGGGTCGTGCTCCTGGGCCAGGAGGGCCTGGAAGGTGAGCTGCTCGCCGAACACGGAGGCCGTCTCGGCCAGGGTCAAGGGCGTGCTCGCCATCAGCGGGCCCTGATGGGCCGCGAGCACCTGGTGCACGCCATGGCCCAGCTCGTGCGCCAGGGTCATGACGTCGCGATTGCGGCCCTGGTAGTTCATCAGGACGTAGGGGTGCACGCTCGGCACGGTCGGATGACAGAAGGCACCGCTGTCCTTGCCCGGCCGGAGCTGCGCGTCGATCCAGGAGCCCTGGAAGAAGCGATCGACGATCTCGGCCAAGGTCGGCGAGAAGCTGCGATAAGCGTCGAGCACCACCACCTTGGCGTCCGCCCAGGGCCGGCGCGTGTCCACGTCCTCGGGCAACGGCGCATTGCGGTCCCAGAACTCCAGCCGTTCCAGGCCCAGCCACCGCGCCTTGAGCGCGTAGTAGCGGTGCGAGATCCTCGGGTAGAAGTCGCGCGCCGCCTCGATCAGCGCCTCGACGACCTCGTCCTCGACCTGATTGGCGAGGTTGCGCGAGGAGATCGGCCGCTCGAACTTGCGCCACTCGTCCTCGATCTGCTTGTCCTTGACCAGGGTGTTCATCACCCGGGAGAACAGCCGGACATTCTGCTCCAGGACGCCGCTGATCGCACCTGCCGCGCGCTCGCGGACCGCACGGTCCTTCGACGACATCAGGTCGAAGATCTCGGCGCTGGTGAGCTCCTTGCCATCGAGCGGAAAGCGCAACGCCGCCATGGTCTCGTCGAACAGCCGCACCCAGGCGCTGCGGCCGGTGACATGCTTCTCGTGCAGAGTCCGCTCGACCTCGTCCGAGAGCTGGTGGGGGCGGAAGCTGCGCACCGAATCGAGCCACGGGCGGAAACGCGCGAGACCTGCCGACGCCGCCACCCGGCTCGCCAGGACCTCGTCATCCAGCTTGTTGAGCTCGAGCGTGACGAACAGCAGGCGCGTGCCGATCGCGGTCACCCGCTCCTGCACGCCCTGATAGAACTGCCCTACCTTGGGGTCGTCGCGATGGGCCGCGAACAGCAGCTGCGCGAAGGAGAAGACGCGGCCGATCCGGTCCTCGATCGCCTCGTAGCGCTCGAGCAGGCCGGCCAGGCGATCACCGTCGCATTCGGGCAGCCGACCCTTGAACTCGTCCTCCAGTGCCGTGGCATCGCTCTCGATCGCCGCCAGATCACCGGCGATGCGGGGATCGTCGGCCGCCCGGTAGAGATCGCCCAGGTCCCAGGCCGGACCCTGCTCGGCCGGCGACAGGCTGGCCGCCGCCGCCTCGCTCGCCCAGGCCGGCTCCAGCATTCGCGCGCGAATCGGCATCCCGTTCCCTTTGGTTTCGAAGCCCCCTAGATATGGGCCGCTGCGGTCTGGCTTCCAGCATCGTGCGGACGGCGCCGGCAAGGCCGCCGCGGGGCCACGTCTCGCGCCAGCTCAGGGAGCCCGAAGGCAACATGTCCATGCCCGATCTCGGCGCCAACCTCGTTGCCATGTTCGAGCGCTCGGCCGCCGCGGGCGGCGACCGGCCGTTCCTGTGGGCGAAGTCGGCGGAACCTATCGCGCCTGGAGCTGGCGCCGCGCGCACGAGGAGGCCCATCTGCTGGCCCGCTGCCTCGCCGCCGAGGGAATCCAGCCCGGCGAGCGGGTGCTGATCCTGGCCGAGAACCGCCCGGAATGGTGCGTGGCCGATCTGGCCATCCTGATCGCGGGCGGGGTGTCGGTACCGGCCTACACCACGAGCACCATCGACGATCTGACCTTCCTGCTGGGTCACGCCGACGTCGCGGCCGTGGTCTGTTCGGGTGCCGCGCTTGCACGCCGCCTGCTGCCCGCGGTCGCGCAGTCGCCCGGGGTGCGCTTCGTCCTGTTCATCGAGCCCGAATCGGTCGCCGATTCGCCCGTACCCACGCTCACCTGGGCCGACGCGCTGGCCCGCGGTGCCGTGGCCCCGCCGCTGCAACGGGCGGCCGCCCTCGGCGGCGACGATCTCGCCTGCTTCATCTACACCTCCGGCACCGGCGGCAGGCCCAAGGGGGTGATGCTCACCCACGGCAACATCCTGGCCAACCTGCGCGGTGCGTGGGGCCTCCTCGAGCGGATCGGTCTCGGCCGGGAGGTGTTCCTGTCCTTCCTGCCGCTGTCGCACGCCTACGAGCACACCGCGGGCCAGTTCTTCCCGATCGCGATGGGTGCCGAGATCTACTACGCGGAAGGCGCCGACACGCTTTCGGCCAACCTCGTCGAGGCCCGGCCGACCATCCTCACCTGCGTGCCGCGCCTCTACGAGGTGCTGCGCCAGCGGATCGTGAACGGCGTCGCGCGCCAGGGCGGCGTGAGCCAGAAGCTGTTCGACCTCGCCCTGGCTCTCGGCCAGCGCCGCTACCGGCAGGGCGGGCTGCCGCCGCACTTGGCCGCGGTCGATCTGGTGCTCGACCGGCTGGTCCGGCGCAAGGTGCGCGAGCGGTTCGGCGGCCGGCTCAAGGCCATGGTCTCGGGCGGCGCCCCGCTCAACTTCGACGTCGGCCTGTTCTTCCATGCCCTGGGGCTGCCCGTGCTGCAAGGCTACGGCCAGACCGAGGCCTCGCCGGTGATCAGCGCGAACCTGCCGGGCAAGGCCAAGCTCGACACGGTCGGGCCGGCCCTGGACGGCGTCGAGATCAAGATCGCCGAGGACGGCGAGATCCTGGTGCGCGGCGACCTCGTCATGCGCGGCTACTGGAAGGATGAGGCGGCGACGGCCCAAGCACTGCGCGATGGCTGGCTGCACACCGGCGACATCGGCGAGCTCGACGGCGACGGCTACCTCAAGATCACCGACCGCAAGAAGGACATGATCGTCAACTCCGGCGGCGACAATGTGGCGCCGGCCCGCGTGGAGGGGATCCTCCTGCTCGAGCCCGAGATCGGCCAGGCCCTCATCTACGGCGACCGGCGGCCGCATCTGGTGGCGCTGATCGTGCCGCACAAGGAGTTCGCCCAGAGCTTCGCCCGGGCGCACAAGTGCGATTCCGATCTCGCCGAGCTGGCCCGCAACCCGGAGTTCCGGGCGGCGATCGCCGAGGCGGTGCGCCGGGCCAACGAGCGGTTGTCGGCCATCGAGCGCGTGCGTCGCTTCGAGATCATGCCCGAGGCGTTCAGCGTCGAGAACGGGTTCATGACGCCGACCCTCAAGCTGCGCCGCCACCTCATCGTCAAGGCGAACCAGGCGCTGATCGAAGGTCTCTACGGGTCCGCGAAGTAGCCGCCGGAGACGGCAACGCCGCCCCCGGGGCAGGGGAGCGGCGCCGTCGTCGAGACCTTGGTCTCCTTGCGGTCGGGCTTGTCGCCTCTGTGAACCGCACAGCTCAAACCGGGCAAGCGGGCCATGTCCCGCGGGTCACGACGGAAGGCGAAGCCAAGTGGCTGTCGTTCCCCGCCGCAACTCTGGAACATGCGTTCCTTGTTTCTCCACGCCCAGCATAGACTATCAAGATGTGGGCTCTGTCAACAGCAGGACCCACTACCGCTTGGACTTATCCACCGAAAGTTTTACTGGAGCCGCTTTATCAACCCATCCAACTGGTTCAAGTCGCTGTAGCGAATCACCAGGGTGCCGCCCTTGCCCCGAGCGCGGATCCCGACCTCCAGTCCCAACCTGGCGGTTAGCTGGCGCGACAGCTCCTGCACGTTGGGGTCGCTGGGCGCGATCGCACGGCTGCCGGACCCGCGCCCCTGGTCCTGCCGGCGCACCAACGCCTCGGTCTCGCGGACGCTGAGCCCGCGCTCGATGACCAGGCGCGCCAGGGCCTCCGCCGCCGGACTGCCCAGGAGTGCGCGGGCATGGCCGGCCGAAAGCCGGCCGTCCTCCAGCAGTTCGAGGACCGCCGGCGGAAGGCTGAGCAGGCGCATGGTGTTGGCGACGTGGCTGCGGCTCTTGCCGACAGCCTCGGCCAGCACCTCCTGGGTGTGGGCGAACTCATTCATCAACCTGCGGTACGCATACGCCTCGTCGAGCGGTGTCAGGTCGGCCCGCTGCAGGTTCTCGATCAGCGCGACCTCGAGCGTCTCCCGGTCGGAGAGCGCGCGCACCACCACGGGCACCTCATGCTCGCCCGCACGCTGTGCCGCGCGCCAGCGCCGCTCGCCGGCCACGATCTCGTAGGCCGCGGCACCGCCTTCGACCGGCCGCACCAGCAACGGCTGCAGCACGCCGCGCTCGCGGATCGACTGCGCCAGAGCTTCGAGCTCGGCCTCGTCGAAGCGCCGGCGAGGCTGGAGGCTCGAGGGGCGCAGGAACTCGATCGGGACCCGCTGCCCGCCTGCCGGTGGCGTGTCGCCGGTGTAGCTCTCCCCGGCATTGCCCAGCAGCGCGGAAAGGCCCATGCCGAGACCGCGCCGGGCCGGCGCCTTGCCGGGCGCGCTCACGCCGCCACCAGCCGGCGTTCCCGGCGCAGCATCTCGCCGGCGAGGTGCGCGTAGGCCTGCGCGCCCACGCTGCGGAAATCGTAGAGCAGCACCGGCCGTCCGTGCGACGGCGCCTCGGACACCCGGACGTTGCGCGGGATGATCGTGTCGTAGACCCGGTCGCCCATGAAGCTGCGCACGTCCTTGGCGACCTGCTCGGACAGGTTGTTGCGACGGTCGAACATGGTCAGGACGACGCCGTGCATCTGCAGCATCGGGTTGAAGCTGCCGCGGACCCGCTCGATCGTGCGCAGGAGCAGGCTCAGGCCCTCGAGCGCGAAGAACTCGCACTGGAGCGGCACCAGGACAGAATGCGCCGCGGCCAGCGCGTTGACCGTGAGCAGACCCAGGGACGGCGGGCAGTCGATCAGGATGTGGTCGTAGGGGCGGGTGAGCCCGGCGAAGGCGTCGCGCAGCCGGTAGTGCCGGCGATCGTCGGGCACCAGCTCGACCTCGGCCGCCGACAGGTCGACGGTTGCCGGCACGATCTCGACCAGCGGCACCTCCGTCGGCAGGACGGCGGCGTCGAACGGCGTGCCGCGCAGCAGCACGTCGTAGGCGGTCAGCCGGCGATCGGCCCTGGCGATGCCGAACCCGGTGCTGGCATTGCCCTGCGGGTCGAAGTCGACCACCAGAACGCGCCGGCCGGCAGCACCCAAGGCGGTGGCGAGATTGATCGCGGTCGTGGTCTTGCCGACGCCGCCCTTCTGGTTGGCAACGGCGAGGATGCGGGCGCGGGGCTCAGGCAGGGCGGATCTCGCTGATCAGGAGGATCTGGCCTTCGGGGTCGCTGAGACTCCCGACTGATGCCACGCGCATTGTCCAGGCTTCCCGCGCCCGGGTCAATTCGCTCGCCGCCGTCCGGCCCTTGAGGAACAGGCAGGTGGTGCCCGGATGCACGTGCCGCTCGGCCAGCCGCAGGAGCTCCGGCAGAGGGGCCAGGGCACGGGCAGTCACGACGTCGGCCGCCAGCGGTGGCACCGTCTCGGCGCGCCCGGCATGGATCGTCGCCACCGCCCCGCACGCCCGGGCCGCCTCGCGCAGGAAGGCGGCCTTGCGCTGGTCGCTCTCGACCAGATGCACCTCCGGTGCGCCCATGATCGCCAGCACCAGCCCGGGCAGGCCGGCCCCGCTGCCGAGATCGACCAAGCTGCGGGCATTCTCGGGCCAGAGGCGCCAGAGCTGGCCGCAATCGACGATGTGCCGGCGCCACGGATCCTCGAGCGTCGAGGGTCCGACGAGATTGATGCGCTGCTGCCAGCGGGCCAGCAGGTCCAGATAGGTCTGGAGCCGGTCGAGTGTTTCACGTGAAACATCGAGCAGCGCACCGGCCTCGGCGCGGGTGAGCGGCGTGGCCACTCAGGCGGCCCGGCGGGCGTGCCGGTAGAGCAGCGTCATCGCCGCCGGCGTCATGCCGGGCAGGCGTGCCGCGGCACCGAGGGTGGTGGGACGCACGCGCTGCAGGGTCAACCGCAGCTCACCGCTCAGGCCGCTCATCCCGGCGAAGTCGAGATCGGCGGGGAGCGCCAGGCCTTCCTCGCGCCGGAAGGCCGCGATGTCGGCCTCCTGCCGCTGCAGGTAGCCGCGGTAGCGCGCCTCGATCTCCAGCTGCTCGGCGACGTCCGCCCGCACCCCGGCGAGCTCCGGCCAGACCGCAGCCAGGCTGGCGATCGAGACCCCCGGCAGCTCGAGGAGTTGATGGCCCGTCCGGCGCAGGCCGTCCTGATTGACGCGCAGGCCATGGGCGACAGCCGCCGTCGGGGTCAGGGAGAGCTCGTCGAGGCGCGTGCGGGTGGCCGCCAGCTGTTCGGCCTTGTGCCGGAAGGCGCTGGCGCGTTCCGGGCCCACGCAGCCCAGCGCCATGCCGCGCGCGGTGAGCCGCAGGTCCGCATTGTCCGCCCGCAGCGAGAGGCGGTATTCGGCGCGCGAGGTGAACATGCGGTAGGGCTCGACCACGCCCTGGGTGGTGAGATCGTCCACCAGCACGCCGAGATAGGCTTCCGCCCGGTCGGGAACGAAGTCGGGCCGACGGCCGCCGGCGGCCAGCGCCGCGTTGAGGCCGGCGAGCAGGCCCTGGGCCGCCGCCTCCTCGTAGCCGGTGGTGCCGTTGACCTGCCCGGCGAGGAACAGGCCGGGCAGGGCACGCAGCTCGAGCGTGGGGTCGAGCTCACGCGGGTCGATGTGGTCGTACTCGATGGCATAGCCGGGCTGCAGCATCCGGGCGCGCTCGAGCCCGGGGATGGTCGCGATCAGCGCCGCCTGGACGGCGCGGGGCAGGGAGGTCGAGATGCCGTTCGGGTAGACGGTGGGGTCGTCCAGGCCCTCGGGCTCCAGGAACAGCTGGTGCCGCTCGCGATCGGCGAAGCGGACCACCTTGTCCTCGATCGACGGGCAGTAGCGCACGCCCGAGGCAAGGATCTGGCCGGAATAGGCCGGCGCCTGATCGAGGCTGGCCCGGATCAGCTGGTGGGTGGCCGCGGTGGTGTGGGTGATCCAGCAGGGGACCTGAGGGTTGGGCAGCCGCTCGGTCAGGAACGAGAACGGCACCGGCGGCTCGTCGCCCGGCTGCACCTGCAGGCCCGCGGTGGCGATGGTCCGCCCGTCCAGCCGGGGCGGCGTGCCGGTCTTGAGCCGGCCGAGCCGCAGGCCCAGCCGTGCCAGGCAGGCGGCGAGCCGCAGCGAGGGCCGGTCGCCGACCCGGCCCGCCGGCCACCGTTCCGCACCGAGGTGGATCTCCCCGCGCAGGAAGGTGCCGGTGGTGAGGACCACCGCACCCGCGCGCAGTGCCGCTGCGCCGGCGACCACGCCCGCGACGCGGCCATCCTCAACGAGCAACTCCTCGACCTCGGCCTCGGCCAGCTCCAGCCCCGGCTGCTCGCGCAGCAGCCGCTGCACGGCATGGGCGTAGCGCCCGCGATCCGCCTGGGCGCGTGGGCCCTGCACGGCCGGGCCCTTGCTGCGGTTGAGCATCCGGAACTGGATGCCGCCTGCGTCGATCGCCCGGCCCATCAGCCCGTCCAGCGCGTCGATCTCGCGCACCAGATGGCCGCGACCCAGCCCGCCGATGGCCGGGTTGCAGGACATGGCACCGATGGTCGCGAGCTTGTGGGTGACGAGCAGCGTGCGCGCACCCATCCGGGCACTCGCGGCGGCCGCCTCGCAGCCGGCGTGGCCAGCGCCGATCACGATGACGTCGTGGCTGGGCATGGCGGGTATCTGCGGGGCGGGACGGCGGCCGTCAAGGCGCGGAAGAATTCACCCCGGCACTCGTTCCGTGTATGCCAGCAGGCGCTGGCGGAGGAGCGAACGGGATGGAAGGTACGGGAGGGGTCGTATTCGGCATCGCCGGGCTCCTCGCCCTGATCGCCTACCTGCCGCGCCTCGCCGCCCGCCTGCGCCTGCCCTACACCGTGCTGCTGGCCGCCTTGGGCTGCACGCTCGGCGGTGCTCTCAGCCTCAGCGGCTTCATGGTCGACGCGCTCCCGGGCACGGTGGTCCGCGACTTCTTCGACCAGCTGCGCGAGTTCAACATCTCCGCCGAGATCCTGCTCTGGGTCTTCCTGCCGATCCTGCTGTTCGACACCGCGACCAAGCTGGACGGTCGCGAGCTGCTCGACGACATCGGGCCGATCCTGATCCTGGCCGTGGTGGCGGTGCTGATGACCACCGCGGCCGCAGGTGTCGCCGTCTGGTCCGTCTCCACCATGCCGCTCACCGCCTGCCTGCTGGTGGCGGCGATCATCGCGACCACCGATCCCAGCGCCGTGAGTGCGGTCTTCCGCGAGGTCGGAGCGAGGCGACGGCTGGTGCTGCTCGTCGAAGGCGAGAGCCTGCTCAACGATGCCGCCGCCATCGCGCTGTTCACCGTCCTGCTCGGGCTCGTGACCGTGGGCGCGATGCCGGGCGAGCTGGTCCTGGTCTACGACATCGCGATCGAACTGGTGATCGACTTCCTCGGCGGTGCCGCGGTCGGCGCGGTGCTGGGCCGCATCGCCGCCATCCTGGTGAGCCGCATCGACCAGGGCGGTCCGGCCGAGGTGACCTTGAGCGTGGCCCTGGCCTACCTCTCCTACGCCCTGGCCGAGCGCTACCTGCACGTTTCCGGCGTGGTGGCCGTGGTGGCGGCGGGACTGGTGTTCGGCACCATCGGCCGGATGCGGGTCGGCACCAAGGAGTGGGAAACCGTCAGCGTGATCTGGACCCAGCTCGGCTTCTGGGCGAGCTCGCTGATCTTCGTCCTCGCCTCGATGCTGGTGCCGGACACCATCCGCCAGGCGCGGCCCAGCGACCTGCTGCTGCTCGCGGCCCTGCTCGTGGGTGCCCTCTCCGCCCGCGCCTTGTGCTTGTGGGGCGTGCTGCCCGTCGTGCGGATGCTGCTGCGCCAGCGGCCGATCAGTGCCCGCTTCAAGCTGGTGATCCTGTGGGGCGGCGTGCGCGGTGCCGTGACCCTGGCCCTGGCCCTGGCGGTGGCCGAGCGGCCGAGCGTCCCGCCGGAAGTGCGCCACCTGGTCTCGGTGCTGGCCACCGGCTTCGTGCTGTTCACGCTCCTGGTCCAGGCCACCAGCCTGCGGGCCCTGATCCGCTGGCTCGGGGTCGACCAGCTCGATCCGGTCGAGCGGATCCTGCGCACCCGGGCCCTGGCCCTGACCCAGGGCGAGATCCTGGACCGTCTGTCGGAGACCGCGATCATCCACGGCCTCGACCTGGAGGCGGCGGACGAGGTGGGCGCACTCTACCGCACGCGGGTGGCGACCCTGGAGGAGTCCGGCGAGAGCGGCGACGAGATGCGGCGCCAGCAGCTGATCGTCGCCCTGGCCACGATCACCGCCCGCGAGGCGTCCTACTACACCGACGAGATGGCCGAAGGGACCATCTCGCGCTCCGCCGGCTGGCTGCTGCTGAGCCGCACCAACGAGCTGCTCGACGCATTGCGCGACGGCAGCGTGCAGCCCTACCGCAAGGTCGCGCGCAGCGAGATCGGCGACGGCTGGGGCATGGCGCTCGCGGGCTTCCTCCACCGCCGCCTGCGCCTCAACGGCCCGCTGGCGCGGCGCATGGCGCAGCGCATCGAGCTGCGGCTCATCCAGCGCCGCGTGCTCGAAGGCCTGATCGGCTTCATCCGCAACCGCATCCGGGCCCTGTTCGGCGAGCGGGTGAGCGAGGTGGCGCTGCACATCATCGAGGCGCGGATCGAGGACACCGACCGGGCGCTCGATGCCGTCCGGCTGCAGTACCCGGCCTACTGGCGCGTCGCTTCCGGCCGGTTCCTCAGCCGCACCGCGGTGCGGCTCGAGCTCGAGGCCTACAACCGCATGGCCGCCGAGGGCCTGCTCTCGCCCGAGCTGCTGCGCAACCTCGTGGGCGAGCTGCGCACGCGCCTGGAATCGTTCGAGGCCATCCCGCCCCTCGACCTCGGCCTCGACGTCGACATGCTGATCCGCAACGTGCCGCTGCTGGGCGAGCTGGACGACGCCGCGCGGGCGGATCTCAAGCCGCTGCTGGTGCCCCGGCTGGCCCTGCCCGGCGAGCGGATCATCCGCCGCGGCGAGCGGGGCGACGCCATGTACTTCATCGCGTCGGGCGCCGTGGAGGTGCAGCGGCCCGAGGACGAGGTGGTCCGGCTCGGCACCGGCGAATTCTTCGGCGAGATGGCGCTGATCATGCGGCGGCCGCGCGTGGCCGACGTGGTGGCGCTGAGCTACTGCCGGCTGCTCATGCTGCCGCGCGACGCGTTCCGCGAGTTCCTGCGCGCCCATCCGGAGCTGATGCAGCAGGTGCGCCG
The DNA here is from genome assembly GCA_963769465.1 of uncultured Alphaproteobacteria bacterium. Taxonomy (GTDB): domain Bacteria; phylum Pseudomonadota; class Alphaproteobacteria; order Geminicoccales; family Geminicoccaceae; genus Benzoatithermus. The sequence goes on along the minus strand of CAVYMA010000027.1, from coordinate 89,416 downwards.
GTCCGCCGAGGAGCGCCTGCGCGCGCTGCATGTCGACTTCGATCTGGCCGAGGCCTGATGTTTCACGTGAAACATCGCCTACTTGCCGATGCAGAAGGTGGCGAAGATGCGGTCGAGCACGTCCTCGACCCCCACCGCCCCGGTGATCCCGCCGACCGCCCGCGCTGCCAGCCTCAGGTCCTCGGCCAATAGGGCCAGCTCGGCACCCTCGTCCGCGCGCAGCAGGAAGCGTGCGAGCGCCTGCACGGCATCCGCCACCGCCTGCCGGTGCCGCGCCCGCGTCAGGAGCGGCGCGTCGCCCACCCCGGCGAGCGTACCCACCCTCGCCGTCAGTGTGGCCAAGAGTACCTCCAGGCCAGCACCTGTCCGGCACGAGATCGCCAGCCCACCGGCCGGAACCGCTGCAGCGGGCGCCGCGTCGATCTTGTTCACCACCAGGAGCGTCGTCTCGTCCGCACTCGACATCGGCCGCTGTGCCCGCCTCGGTCACCAGCAGCCGGAAATCCGCCTCGGCCGCCCGCCGGCGGGCCCTGGCCACCCCCTCGGCTTCGACGGGATCGTCGGTCTCGCGCAATCCAGCCGTATCCAGGAGCGTCACGGGCACGCCGCCCAGGTCGAGCTGGACCTCGATCACGTCGCGCGTCGTGCCGGCGACCGGCGTCACGATCGCGACCTCGCGGCGCGCCAGCAGGTTGACCAGGCTGGACTTGCCGACATTGGGCGCGCCGATGACTGCCACGGCGACCCCGGCGCGCAGGCGCTCGCCGCGCCGGTCGTCCGCAAGGTGGACTCGCATCTCCGCCGCCAAGCGCTCGATCTCGGGCCGGACCGACGCGACCATCGCCTCGGGCACCTCCTCCTCGGCCGAAAAGTCGATCTCGGCCTCGACCCGTGCCAGAGCCTCGAGCAGCCGCTCGCGCCAGCCGCCGTAGAGCGCGCCCGAGCTCACCGTCGAGCTGGCGCAGCGCCTGGCGCGCCTGTGCCCGGGTCGTGGCGTCGATCAGGTCGGCCAGACCCTCGGCGGCGGTGAGGTCGAGCTTGCCGTTGAGGAAGGCGCGGCGCGTGAACTCGCCCGGGCCGGCCGGCCGGCAGCCGGGAAACCGTGCGAGTGCCGCCAGCAGCGAGTCGAGCAGGGCAACACCGCCATGGTGCTGGATCTCCAGGAGATCCTCGCCGGTCTCGCTGCGCGGACCAGGAAACCAGAGCAGCAGCGCCTCGTCGAAGACCTCGCCGCTCGCGGGATCGCGCAACCGGCGCAACGCCGCCGTGCGCGGCGCCGGCAGGGCGCGGCCGGTCAGGCCGGCAGCGACGGCGGCAGCCTGGGGGCCGCTCACCCGCATCACGGCCACCGGTGCTCGCCCCGGCGCCGTGGCCGGGGCGTAGATCGTGTCGGCCGCCAAGCCCGCCGCTATTCCTTGGGCTTGCGCGGCGTGCGCGGCGGCAGGCCGGCGGCGGTCTGGGCCAGCTGGGTCCATATCGACTGCCACTGCTCGACGCCCTTCATTCCCAGCGGCAGCCATTGCTCGAGCAGCTTTTGGGTATCGGTGGCCTGGATCGTGTCCACCAGCCGCTGCTCCATCGCCGCCATCACCGTCTGCTGCATCGGCGCCACGTCGGGCAGCCCCAGGAACCGGCGGGCCTCGTCCGGCGTGCAGTCCACCTCGATGTTGACTTTCATCGCCGTCCCGCTGGCTGTGGCTGTGCTCGCGACCAACTATAGGCCAGGACATGCGCGTGCCTAGCCTGCCAGGACCCGCCAGCCATGCCGAACGCCCTCGCGGCCGCCACCAGCCCCTACCTCCTGCAGCACCAGCACAACCCGGTCGACTGGCAGGAATGGAACGAGGCCAGCCTGGCCCGCGCTCGCGCGGAGAACCGGCCGATCCTGCTCTCGGTCGGCTACGCGGCCTGCCACTGGTGCCACGTCATGGCGCACGAGAGCTTCGAGGACGCTGGCACGGCGGCGGTGATGAACCGGCTGTTCGTCAACATCAAGGTCGACCGCGAGGAGCGGCCGGACCTGGACACGGTCTACCAGCAGGCCCTGGCGGTGATGGGCCAGCAGGGCGGCTGGCCGCTCACCATGTTCCTCACCCCGGCGGGCGAGCCGTTCTGGGGCGGGACCTACTTCCCGCCCGAGCCGCGCTACGGCCGCCCGGGCTTCGTGCAGGTCCTCGAGCAGGTGGCCGAGCTCTGGCACAGCGGCGACCAGCGGATCGCCACCAACCGCCAGGCGATCGTCCAGGCGCTGCGCCGGCTGGCAGCCCCCGAGCCGGGCGCGCCGCTGCCCGCCGCGGCGGCCGGCGAGACGGCACGACGGCTGGCCCAGCGCTTCGACGCCGTCCATGGCGGTCTCGCCGGCGCGCCGAAGTTCCCCCAGGCCCCGGTCCTGCGGCTGATCTGGGAGGAGGCATGCCGCAGCGGCGACCCGACGCTGCGCCACCGCGTGCTGCACACCCTGGCCCGGATCGCCCAGGGCGGCATCTGCGACCATCTGGGCGGCGGCTTCGCCCGCTATTCGGTCGACGCCTACTGGCTCGTGCCGCACTTCGAGAAGATGCTCTACGACAACGCGCAGCTCCTGGAATTGCTGGCTGGGGCGCATGCCGCCACCGGCGAGGCCCTGTTCGCCGCGCGCGCCGCCGAGATCGTGGCCTGGCTCGAACGCGAGATGCTGGTCGACGGCGCCTTCGCGTCGGCGCTGGACGCCGACAGCGAGGGCGAGGAGGGGCGCTTCTATGTCTGGGAGGCGGCCGAGATCGATCGGCTGCTGGGTGCCGATGCGCCGGCGTTCCGCCTGGCGTACGGCGTCACCGACACCGGCAACTGGGAGGGCCGCAACATCCTCAACCGGCTGCACGAGCCGGGCCTGCCTTCCGCAGCGGACGGCGAGCTGCTGGCCCGATGCCGTGCGATCCTGCTCGCAGCCCGGGACCGAGCGGGTTCGCCCCGGCCGCGACGACAAGGTCCTGGCCGACTGGAACGGTCTGACGATCGCCGCCCTGGCCCGGGCCGCGGGTCAGCTCGGCCGACCGGACTGGCTGCAGCTGGCCGAGACGGCGTTCGCGGCCATCCTGCGCGACATGAGCGACGGCGACCGGCTGTTCCACAGCTGGCGCGCCGGGCAGCGCCTGCCCATGGCCTTCCTCGACGACTATGCCCAGATGGGCCGCGCGGCACTGGCGCTGTTCCAGCAGACCGGGTCCCCAGCCTATCTCGCCCATGCGCGCGCCTGGGTCGAGCGCTGCCGGACGGATTTCCACGACGACCGGTCGGGCGGGTACTTCCTCAGTGCCGCGGCAGCCGACGGCCCCGTCGTGCGGCCCAAGAACGCCCATGACGGCCCGACGCCGGCAGCCAACGGCACGCTGGCCGAGGTCGCCGCCACCTTGTGGCACGTGACCGGCGAAGCACGGTACCGCGACATGGCCGACGACATCCTGGCCGCCTTCGCGCGCGATGCGGGCGAGAACCCTGCCGGCCACGCCACCCTCCTTCTGGCCACCCGTCGCCTGACTGATGCCACCCAGGTGGTGGTCGTCGGCGACGACACGACGCCGGGCTTTGCCGAGCTGTGGGCGGCGGCGTGTGCTGCCGCACCACCAGCGGGGATCCTGCTGCGCCTGGCGCCGAACGCCGAACTGCCGCCGGCCCATCCGGCGGCCGGAAAGCGGCTTCTCGCCGGCCGTGCCGCCGCCTATGTCTGCCGGGGCACCAGCTGCGAGCCACCGTGCGTCGAGCCCGGGGAGCTGCGCGAACGATTGATGCGGCCCGATCCGGCCGCGTGAGGGAGACCAGGATGGCGCACCGGATTTCGGCCAGCCGGCATGGCGGCCCGGAAGTTCTCGAGTACGAGGCCTATGAGGTGGCGGCACCTGGCCCGGGCGAGGCCCTGGTCCGCCATGCCGCCATCGGCCTCAACTACATCGACGTCTACCACCGCACCGGCCTCTATCCCGGCAGCCTGCCGCTGACCCCGGGCATGGAAGGGGCGGGCACGGTCGAGGCGGTAGGCCCCGGCGTCACGGACCTCAAGCCGGGACAGCGCGTGGCCTATGCCGGGCCGCCCGTCGGCGCCTACGCCGACCTGCGCGTGATGCCCGCCGCCATCCTGGTGCCGCTGCCCGACGGGATCTCGTTCGACACCGCCGCGGCGATGATGCTCAAGGGCATGACGGCGCAATACCTGCTGCGCCAGACCTACCGGGTCCAGCCCGGGGACCACATCCTGTTCCATGCCGCCGCGGGCGGCGTCGGGCTGATCGTCGGCCAATGGGCCAAGCACCTGGGGGCGGTGGCGATCGGCACGGTCAGTTCGCCCGGCCAAGGCCGAGCTCGCCCGTGCGCACGGCTACGCGCACGTCATCGACTATTCGCGCGAGGATTTCGTCGCCCGGGTCAAGGAGATCACCGGCGGCGCGGGCCTGCCGGTCGTCTATGACGGCGTCGGCAAGGACACCTTCATGCGCTCGCTGGATTGCCTGCAGCCATGCGGCCTGGGGGTGAATTTCGGCAACGCGTCGGGGCCGGTCGAGAACTTCAATTTCGGCGTGCTCAGCGCCAAGGGCTCGCTCTTCGTCACCCGGCCCACCCTGATGACCTACACCCGCAACCGCGAGCTGCTGCTGGCCTGCGCCAACGACCTGATGGACGTGGTCAACTCCGGGCGCGGTCAAGATCGAGATCCACCAGCGCTTCCCGCTGGCGCAGGCAGCCGATGCCCATCGCGCCCTGGAAGGTCGGGCCACCACCGGCTCGACGCTGCTGGTCCCCTGAGGCCTACTCGGCCGGCGCCGCAACCACCGTCCCCACCGGCGGCAGCTCGGCCGGCCGGTGGGTGCGGGCGAGCAGCATGTAGGCGGTCGGCACGACGTAGAGGGTAAGCACGGTCCCCAGCAGCAGCCCGCCCACGATCACCCAGCCGATCGCGTGCCGGCTCTCCGCACCCGCACCGGTGGCCAGCGCCAGCGGCACCGAGCCCAGCACCATGGCGCCGGTGGTCATCAGGATCGGCCGCAGCCGCAGCGTGGCGGCCTCGACCACCGCCTCCAGCTTGGAGTGGCCCGCCTCCTGCAGCTGGTTGGCGAACTCGACGATCAGGATGCCGTGCTTGGTGATCAGGCCGACCAGGGTCACCAGCCCGATCTGGCTGTAGACGTTCATCGTCTGGCCGGTGAGCTTGAGCGCCAGCAGTGCGCCCATCATCGACAGCGGCACGGTGAGCATGATGATCGCCGGGTCGACCCAGCTCTCGAACTGGGCCGCGAGCACGAGGTAGATGAAGGCGAGCGCCAGCAGGAAGGTGACGTAGAGCCCGCTGGTGGAGCTGCGGAACTCGCGGCTCTGGCCGTTGAGGTCGGTGACGATGCCCGGCGGCAGCTTGGCGGCCTCGGCGTCCAGGAACGTCAGCGCCTCGCCCATCGAGTAGCCCGGGGCCAGGGTCGCGGTCAGCGTCGCTGCGCGTAACTTGTTGAAATGATTGAGCTCCTTCGGTGCGACGGTCTCCTCGATGCGCACCAGGTTGGACAGTGCGACCATGCTGCCGTCCTGGCCGCGCACGAAGATCTCGCGCAGGTCGTCCGGGTCGGTGCGGTCGACGTCCTTGAGCTGGACCATGACGTCGTACTGCTTGCCGTCGCGCTTGAACCGCGTCACCTGCCGGCCGCCCAGCATGGTCTCGACCGTGCGGCCGATCGATTCGACGTCGATGCCGAGCAGGGCGGCCTTCTCGCGGTCGATGTCGACCTTGAGCTGCGGCTTGTTGAGCTTGAGGTCGCTGTCCAGGTTCTGCAGCCCGGGATTCTCGCGCGCGGCCGCGGTCAGCTGGTCGACCGCCGCCTGCAGGACCTCGTAGGGCTGGGAGCTCTGCAGGACGTACTGCAACGGCTTGTCGACCGGGCTCTGGCCGAGCGAGGGCGGGTTGGAGGCGAACGCCAGCAGGCCCGGGATCGCGAACAGCTTGGGAAAGAGGCTCTTGGTCACCTCCTGCTGGCTGACCGGACGCTCGTCCCAGTCCACCAGGCGGACGAAGTTGATCCCCTGGGTCACGCCCGAGAAGCCGATGACGGTGAAGAACCGCTCGACGAACGGCGTGTCGCGGAAGATCGCCTCCATCCGCTTGACGTACTGGTCGGTGTAGGCGGCGGTCGAGCCTTCGGGCGCGATGCCCAGGGCCACGATGGTGCCGCGATCCTCGGTCGGCGACAGCTCGGACGGCAGCTGCTGGAACAGCGCGACCGCGGAGGCCGCCACCAGGAGCATGCCCAGCACGACGGCCGCCTTGACCGTGAGAGCCAGGCGCAACGTCGCGGCATAGCCGCGCGTGAGCCCGTTCAGCGCCGCCTCGATTCCGCGGTAGAGGATGTTGTGCCGCTCCTGGTGGCGCAGCAGCCGCGAGCACATCATCGGCGACAGGGTGAGCGCCACGAAGCCCGAGATCAGCACCGCCCCGGCCAGCGTCCAGGCGAACTCGGTGAACAGGCGGCCGGTCCGGCCGGTCTGGAAGCCGATCGGGGCGTAGACCGCGGCCAGCGTGATGGTCATGGCGATGACCGCGAAGCTGATCTCGCGCGAGCCGCGGATCGCCGCTTCCATCGGCGGCATGCCGGCCTCGACGTGACGGCTGATGTTCTCGAGCATGACGATGGCGTCGTCGACCACGAGGCCGACCGCCAGCACCAGTGCCAGCAGGGTGAGCGTGTTGATCGAGAAGCCGAACAGCCACATGAAGGTGAAGGCGCCGATCAGCGAGACCGGGATGGTCACGATCGGCACCAGCGTGGCGCGGAAGCTGCGCAGGAAGACGAAGATCACCAGCACGACGAGCACGACGGCCTCGATGATCGTCTCGAACACGTTCTCGATCGACTTGGCGATGAAGATCGAGCTGTCGTAGCCGACGTCGATCTTCATGCCTTCGGGCATGATCTCGGCGACCTTCGGCAGGGCCGCCTTGACCGCCTGCGAGACTTCGAGCGGGTTGGCCGTCGATTGCTTGACGACGCCCAGCGCCACCGCCGGGTTGCCCATGAAGCGGGTGATCGTCCGCTCGTCGCGGGCCCCGATCAGCGCTTCGCCCACGTCGCGCAGCCGGACCAGGTAGCCGCCGGCGTCGCTGATGATCAGGTCGTTGAACTGCTCGGCCGTGCGCAGGTCGGTCTCGGCCAGGACCGTGAACTCGCGCTGCTGGCTCTCGATCCGCCCCGCCGGCACCTCGATGTTCTGCCGCCGCAGCGCCGCCTCGACGTCCTGCGGGGTCAGGCCGTAGGCGGCGAGGCGCAGCCGGTCGAGCCAGATGCGCATCGCCGGCATGCGCGCGCCGAAGATCCGGACCTCGGCGACACCGGGCAGGTTCTGCAGGCGGTCCTTGACGAAGCGGTCGGCGATAGTCGGTCACCTCGACCTGGCGACTGCCGGTCGGAGGACAGGGCGAGATAGATGATCGGCTGGGCGTCGGCCTCGACCTTGGCGATGACCGGCTCGTCGACCTCCTCCGGCAGCTGCCGGCGGGCGCGCGAGACGCGATCGCGCACGTCGGCGGCGGCGGAATCCTGGTCGCGGTCGATGCGGAAGCGGACGCTGATCTGGCTGCGGCCCTCGCGGCTCTGCGAGACGATCAGGTCCACGCCCTCGATCCCGGAGAGCACCTCCTCGAGCGGCTGGGTGACCTGGCTCTCGATGATCTCGGGCGAGGCGCCGCGATACTCGGTCGTGACCGAGACCACCGGCTCGTCGATGTTGGGGTATTCGCGCACCGGCAGGCGGCTGTAGCCCATCAGGCCCACCAGCACGACGACGAGGCTCAGCACGCTGGCGAACACCGGGCGGCGGATGCAGAGCTCGCTCAGGTTCACGGGTCCGCCTCTCCTAGCCGGTCGAAGGCTTGTTGGCCGCGACGGCGGGTGCCGGGCCGCCCGCCGGCTGCACCTGCACCGGCACGCCATCGCGGATCTTGAGCAGGCCTGCCGACACGATCAGGTCGCCGGGGGCGAGGCCCTCGCGCACCTCCACCTCGCCCTTGCGCCGATTGCCCAACACCACCGGCGTCAGCTTGGCCACGGTCTTGCCGTCGCCAGGATCCACGACCTTGAACACGAAGGCCTTGTCGCCCTGCGGCTGGATCGCCTGCTCGGGCACGAACAGGGCGTTCTGCCGCTCGGCCAGGGTCAGCCGGACGCGCGCGAACAGGCCCGGCCGCAGCTTGCCCTCGTCATTGTCGATGACGGCGCGCACGACCACGGCCCGGCCCGCAGCGTCGATCAGCGGGTTGAGCGCCCGCACCTCGCCAGCGAAGGCCTGGCCTGGATAGGCGTCGATCTCGAGCGCGATCTTCTGGCCGGGTGCGACCGCCGCCAGGAACAACTCGGGCACGCGGAAATCGACCTTGAGCGGGTCGATCTGCTCGAGGTTGACGATCTCGGAACTGTCGGTGACGTAGTCGCCTGGGCTCACCATGCGCAGGCCGGCGCGTGCGTCGAACGGGGCCACGAGCTTGCGCTTGTCCAGCTGCGCCTGGGCGAGGTCGACCAGGGCGTTGGCGGTGCGCAGCGCGGCGTCGGCCTCGTCGAGAGCGCGCTGCGTTCCCGCCGTGGTGCGTCGCAGGTCCTTGGCGCGCTCGAAATTGCTACGCCCCAGGGCCTGCTGGGCCTCGGCCTGGGCAAGCTCGGCGCGCTCGACCGAGCTGTCGAGCTCGACCAGGACGGTATCCTTGGCGACTTCGGCGCCCTCGACGAAGTTGATCCCGACGATCCGGCCCGACACCTCCGGGCGCAACACCACCGACTCGTTGGATACGAGTGTGCCGACCGCATCGATCGTGGTCTCGGCATCGCCCACCCTGACGGGCTGGGCCTCCACGGGCACCGGTCCGCCCGGCCCGCCGCGACCACCGCCCGGCGGACCGGCCTGCTGGGCCGGCTGCATCACGAACCACCAGTAGGCCCCGGCTCCGGCGGCGCCGACCAGCAGCACGATCACGATGGCGGCAAACGAGCGAAGCAACCGGTCTCTCCCGAGCGCCGCCCGGGGGCTGGCGCGCTGCTACGAGTTCATCGTCCCCCAGAAGTCGTCGTTGGACTTCGCGTACTTCATCTTGTCCAGCAGGAACTCGACGGCGTCCACGGTGCCCATCGGGTTGAGGATGCGCCGCAGCACCCACATCCGCGACAGCGTCCCGCGGTCGACCAGCAGCTCCTCCTTGCGGGTGCCCGACTTCTGGATGTCGATCGCCGGGAACACGCGCTTGTCGGCGATCTTGCGGTCGAGGACGATCTCGGCGTTGCCGGTACCCTTGAACTCCTCGAAGATCACCTCGTCCATGCGCGAGCCGGTGTCGATCAGCGCCGTGGCGATGATCGTCAGCGAGCCGCCGTCCTCGATGTTGCGCGCGGCACCGAAGAAGCGCTTGGGCCGCTGCAGCGCGTTGGCGTCCACGCCGCCGGTCAGCACCTTGCCCGAACTCGGCACGACCGTGTTGTAGGCACGCGCGAGGCGGGTGATCGAATCCAGCAGGATCACGACGTCGCGACCGTGCTCGACCAGCCGCTTGGCCTTCTCGATCACCATCTCGGCGACCTGGACGTGGCGCGTCGCCGGCTCGTCGAAGGTCGAGCTCACCACCTCGCCGCGCACCGTGCGCTGCATGTCGGTGACCTCCTCCGGCCGCTCGTCGATGAGCAGCACGATCAGGAAGACCTCGGGGTGGTTGGCCATGATCGCGTGCGCGATGTTCTGCATCAGCACGGTCTTGCCGGTCCTGCGGCTGGGCGACGATCAGCGCCCGCTGGCCCTTGCCCAGAGGTGCCACGATCTCGATGATCCGGGTCGAGTTGTCCTTCTGCCCGATCACTTCGAGATTGAGCTTCTGCGTCGGGTAGTAGGGCGTGAGATTGTCGAAGTGCACCCGGTGCCGGGCGACCTCCGGCGTGTCGAAGTTGATGGTGTTGGCGCGCAGCAGCGCGAAGTAGCGCTCGCCCTCCTTGGGTGCCCGGACCTGACCCTGGACCACGTCGCCGGTGCGCAGCGCGAAGCGGCGGATCTGCGAGGGCGAGACGTAGATGTCGTCGGGACCGGCCACGTAGTTGACGTCGGGCGAGCGCAGGAAGCCGAAGCCGTCCTGCAGGATCTCGAGCACGCCCTCGCCGTTGATCGGCACGTCGGTCTCGGCCAGCCGCTTCAGGATCGCGAAGACGAGATCGGCCTTCTTGAGCGTGCTGGCGCTGTCGATGCCGAGTTCCTCGGCGTAGCGCAGCAGCTCGGCCGGCGGGCGCCGCTTCAGCTCGGTGAGGTTGACCGCCGGCAGCGGCTCGCGCGCAGGCTGCGGCTCGCGCGGCTCCATGGGCTCGAGCGGCTCGCGGAGGTCCTGGTCCCTGGCTGCGTAGTCGCGACGGCCACCGTGATCACGGGAGCGCTGGTCGCGCGGCTGGTAGTCGCGATGGCCGTTCTGGCGTGGACCGTGCTCGCGTGGCTGGTGGTCACGGCGTTCCCGCGGACCCTGCTCGCGATAGCCCTGCTCGCGCGGTTCGCGGGGCTCCCTGGGCTCACGCGGCTCCCTGGCCTCGCGCGGCACGAACTCGCGCGCCGCGGGCGGCGGTGCAGGCGTCTCGGGCGGCAGCGGTGGCGGCACCGGCACCGCCTCCTCGATCAGACGCAGCGTCGCCTGCTCCGTCGAGCGGTTCGCTCGGCTCCGGCTTGGGCGGCGCCACCGCGTCGCCGTTGCTGCCGGCCGCTGCCGCCTGCTCGCTGGCCGGCGGGCGACCGCGACGGCGGCGCGGCGGCGGGGCGGCGGCCGGAATGATGTCCGCCAGGGACTCGCCGGAACCGTGGTGTCGTCGGTCGAGTCGGTCATGCAACGCTCGTCGATGGGCCGCGCCCAGGCACGGCGGTGAGGAAAGGCAGCTCAAAACGGCTTCAGCACGGCAAGCAGGACGATGCCGATGAACAGAAGGGTCGGCACCTCGTTGAACACGCGGTACCAGGTCGCCGACCGCGGGCCGCTCGTCGGCCGCGAAACGGCGCACATGCGCGGCCAGGATGCCGTGGCAGGCCAGCATGCAGCAGCGACCAGCAGCAGCTTCGCGTGCAGCCAGCCATCCCGCCACTGCGCCTGCGTCGTCGCCAGCGTGATGCCGGCCAGCAGGGTCACGATCATCGCCGGCGTGGTGATCGCCTTCAGCAGGCGACGCTCCATCACCTTGAACGTCTCGGAGGTCTCGGACCCGACCGTCGCGTCGCTGAATGGTAGACGAGCAGGCGCGGCAGATACCACATCCCGGCCATCCAGGCGGCGAACGCCATGATGTGCAAGGCTTTGAGCCACAAGGCTCCATCCATCGGGAGACCTGCTCGACCACGGGGAAGGCTAGGCGGGTGTCAGTGAGCACTGGGGCGACGGTTCACGCCCGCAAACGCTTCGGTCACCGGTGCGGGTGTACGACCTGATGAGGCCGTCGGAGCCAAACGTGACCCCTCAATGGCCTATCCGCCGAGAGATTTCAAGTAGCCAACGAGCCTGCCTACCGACTTCGGGTGGTGTCTCCTGGGACACACCGTGGCCGAGATTGAAGATGAACGGGCGATCGCCGTAGGCGGGACGATCCGCGCGGCCTCCGCCACCAGGGCTGGCGCCGTCGGCCAGCAGCGCGATCGGATCGAGATTGCCCTGCAGGCACAGTGCCGGCTGGCGGCGCAGGGTCGCGTGCCGCCCAGCCCACCGGCACGGTGGTGTCGAGGCTGACGCCCTGCACCGGCACCTCGGTCGGCGAACGTCGCGTAGGCGGCACCGATCCCGCGCGGAAAGCCGATGATCGGGATCGTCCGGATGGCGTCGCGCGCAGTGTCGTCGACGATCCGCGCTGGTGGGCTCGATGCACCAGCGCCGCAGCTCGGGCTCGCGGCAGCACGCCGGCCCAGCTGTCGAACAGCTGCAGCACCTCGGCCCCGGCCGCGACCTGTGCCGATCGAGATAGCGGGTGACCGCCTCGGTCAGCAGGTCGATCAGCGCGCCGAACAGGGCCGGGTCCCGTCGGGCCATGCGGCGCGGCGCCAGCAACTCCTTGCTGCCGCTGCCCTCGACCATGTAGGCGGCGAGCGTCCAGGGCGCCCCGGCGAAGCCGATCAGGGTCGCCTCGGCGGGCAGCGCCACCGCGCAGCCGGCGCAAGGTCTCGTAGACCGGCTCCAGATGCGCGTCGAAGCCCGGCAGAGCCCAGCCGCGCGAGGTCGGCCTCGCTCGCGCAGCGGCGTCGAGCTGCGGACCCTCGCCCTCGACGAACCGGACCTCGGCGCCCAGCGCGTCGGGTACCACCAGGATGTCGGAGAACAGGATCGCCGCGTCGAAGCCGTAGCGGCGGATCGGCTGCAGCGTGACCTCGACCGCCAGATCCGGCGTGTAGCACAGGTCGAGGAAGCCGCGCACGCCGCGGCGCAGCTCGCGGTATTCGGGCAGATAGCGCCCGGCCTGGCGCATCAGCCAGACCGGCGGTCGTGGCCGCCTTGTGACCGGCGAGTGCCGACAGCAGCGGCTTGGTCGGCGCGTTCGTGCTGGAAGCCATGGCCGATTCCTGTCCCGTGCGGGCCGGTTTTCCAGCGCACCTCTTCTCCAGATCAAGATTCTATAAGACTTGATGGATGGATGTTGTTGGTGGCGCGCGGTGTCGGGATTAGCGGTGCCGCGGGCGCTTGTCCCCAGAAATCCACAGCCGGTGGAGCATCGCGCGGCCACCGCCGGTGCAAGGCGAGGACAGCAGGGCCGGCTTCGAGCGCTGGCGGCGGGATCGCGGCATGCCGCAGCCTGTGCATCGGATGTGGATGGGCGCGATGGCGGCGGCACGTGCACGCTCGGCCTGTCGAAAAATCGGTCGCAGGCGGAGTAGATGAGTGCGTGGCGACCCGGCGGCGCGGTGGATGAATCGGACGGTCGGCCGGCGCCGGCGTTTCGTCCCCAGTGTCATGCACCGGGTCCACCGGCAGTTCAGGGGCAGGCCGACTTGCGTCTCCATGTGCATCTGATCTCCGATTCGACCGGCGAGACGGTGACCACCGTCGCGCGCGCGGCGGTCTCGCAGTTCGAGGACGTCGTCCCGGTCGAGCATGTCTGGTTCTTCGTCCGGACCCGGCAGCAGCTCGAGAAGGTGCTGGCGATCGTCGAGGCGCTGCCGGGCCTCGTCATCTTCACCCTGGCCTCGCCCGAGCTGCGCCACCTGCTGCAGGAGCGCTGCCATCGCTCTGAGCGTGCCCTGCGTGCCGGTGCTCGACAGCGTGATGAACGCGCTGGCGGGCCTCCTGGGCTCGGCCGGCCGGCCGCAGATCGGGCGCCAGCACGCGCTGGACGAGGGCTACTTCATCGCGCATCGCCGCCATCGACTATCGCGATGCGCCACGACGACGGCCAGGGCGCCGGACGATCTCGAGAACGCCGACGTCGTCCTGGTCGGCGTGTCGCGCACCTCGAAGACGCCGACCTGCGTCTACCTCGCCCATCGCGGCGTCAAGGCGGCCAACGTGCCGATCGTCACCGAGCGCGCCGCAGCTCGATGGCCTGGCGCGGCTGCAGCGGCCGCTGATCGTCGGCCTGACCATCAATCCCGAGACGCTGGCGCAGATCCGGCGCACCCGGCAGCGCATGCTCGGCCTCGAGCGACGGCGACGACGAGCGCTATCGGCGGCGACTATGCCGACGTCGAGCGGATCCGCGGCGAGCTGGTGCTGGCCCGGCGCCTGTTCGCCCGCCACAAATGGCCCGAGATCGACGTAACTAAACGTTCGGTTGAAGAAACGGCCGCGGCAATCTATCAATTGATCCAGGCGCGCCGCCAGCCGGAGCTCGAGGCCCTGGCCGCGGTCACTGCCGAAGCCGGGCTGGTCCGGCGACGGCGGATGAGGGTGCCGCCATGGACGGGCGATGCAGGCCATTTCCCCGATCCCGCGGCCACGCCGGGTGCGGCGCACCCGGACCGCACGCCGGGCCACGCTGGGTGCGGTGGCCCTCGCCTGCCTTACCGTGGCGCGTTCTCGGCGCCTACCGGGTCGGCCGTTCCCAGGCTGAGATCGAGATCGCCCGTCTTGCCGCCGACCTCGCCGGCCAGCGGGAACTGCACCGGCTGACCACGCTGCGGCTGGCGGCGGTCGAGCAGCAGGCGGAGGCCGCCGTCGCGCGCCATGCCCGGCTGGTCCGCGAGCAGCAGCGCCGGGAGCCCAGTGCCGAGCTCCGGCGGCTGGCAGCACTGGCGGACGAGCGGCTGCGCGCCGGCGTGCCGGCGGCGCGGCTCGAGTTCGTCCTGGCACAGGCGACGAGCGAGCCCGTGCTGCGCCCGCGAGGTCGAATCGCGGCGGGTCGCGATCCGCACGCCGCCAGCACCGGCCCGATCGCCGCCGCCACCTTCGTCGACAACCGGGTGATCGTCACCGGCGAGGGCATGGCCTTGCGCGCGGCCGATGGCGCGCCGCGGATCGGGCTTCGACCCGGCCCAGCCGGTCACCTTGCGCTTCCTCGAGATCGACGGCGAGACCGCCACCGCCACGGGGCCGCTGCCGCTGGCGCAGGCGCTGGTGGTGGAGGGCGAGGAGTTGCGCTTCGCCGCGCGCCTGAGCGAGCGCGAGCCGGGCCTGATCGAGATCAGCGCCCAGCGCTGCCAGCTGCCGTGAGCGGCAGGCCAGCTGCCGGCGGCTCGGCCTCGCCGGTCCGGGCTGGAGAGGCCCAGACCCAGGAGCCGGATCGGCATCGGCCGGCCGCGGCCGCTGCGCCAGGAGCGCGCTCGCCGGCCGCCATGATGGCCTCGCCGCCGGCGAAGGGCTCGGGCCGGCTCGCGCTGCCGCGACACGAGCGCGAAGTCGGCGTAGCGGATCTTCAACGTCAGGGTCCGGCCCGGGAAACTCGGCCCGCGCCGCGCGGGCGGCCAGCTCCTCCGCCAGGGGCGCCAGCTCGTCCAGCAGGGCCGCCTCGTCCGCGCAGGTCGCGTGCCGAAGGTCGTCTCGACGCTGAGCGACCGGCGCGGCCGGTCCGGCTCGACCGGGCGCTCGTCCCGCGCCTTCGCCATGCGCCAGTAGTGGGCACCCGTCCGCCCGAACGCGGCGACCAGCTCGGCCTCGCCGCGGGCCTGCAGATCGCCGCCGCGGACGATGCCGAGCTCGCGCATGCGCCGCCGCCGTGGCCGGCCCGACGCCATGGAACCGGTCGATCGGCAAGCTGCGGCCAGGAACGTCGAGCGCCTGCTCGGGCCGGATCACGGTCAGCCCGTCTGGCTTCTCGCAGGTCCGGATGCCGTCTTGGCCAGGAACTTGTTGAACGACACCCCGGCCGAAGCGGTGAGCCCGGTCTCGGCCCGGATCGCGGCCTTGATCGCCCGGGCCACCTCCACGGCGGGCATCGGCCCCGGCTTGGCGTGCGGTGACGTCGAGATAGGCCTCGTCCAGCGACAGCGGCTCGATCAGGTCGGTGTGCCGCGCGAAGATCGCGCGGATGCGCTGGCTCTCGCGCTTGTAGACGTCGAAGCGCGGCCGCACGAAGACCAGCTCCGGGCACAGCCGGCAGTGCCCGGCTCGAAGGCATGGCCGAGCGCACCCCGAACCGTCGCGCCTCGTAGCTCGCGGTCATCACCACCCCGCGGCCCGACGGCGGCGCCGACGGCGATCGGCAGGCCGCGCAGCGCCGGCTCGTCGCGCTGCTCGATCGCGGCGTAGAAGGCATCCATGTCGACGTGGATGATCTTGCGCATCGTACCGTCACCGATGCCGTGACCCCGACCACACAAGCGCGTGGCAACCGCGGCATGCACGGCCGGCCGAGCTTGCCACGGCTGGCGTGCCCCGCCTAGGTTCACGCTGCCCCGGCGGTGCGTCGAGGTAGGGCAGGCTGGGGCCGTCGATCGTTGGCCCGGGGCGGGAGACGGCGCTGATGCGACGCGGGATCGGCTTCTTGTTGCGGTCGGGGATGGCCGTCGCGCTCGTCGCGACCGCCGGTGCCACCGCTGCGGCAGCGGACCTGCGCGATGCCCTGGTGACCACCTACCTGACCAGCCCTCGGCTCGAGTCCGGCCGATCCGAGCTGCGTCAGGTCGACGAGCTCGTGCCGCAGGCGCTGGCCGGCTACCGGCCGAGCCTGTTTCTGAATGCCGACGTGACCGGCGAGCGCAGCACCATTCGGCAGGGTGAGCGTGGCCGACCAGAACCGGCTGGGTCGGGGCGTGAACCTCACCCTGCGGCAGAACCTCTATTCCGGTGGCGGCACCCAGGCGCAGGTCAGCCAGGCCGAGAATCAGGTGCGCGCGCAGCGCGCGCGGCTCTACGGTCTCGAACAGCAGGTGCTGCTCGACGCGGTCGACGCCTACACGGCCGCCTATCGCGACCAGGTCGTGCTCGACCTCGCGCTGAACAACGAGGAGCGGCTCAAGCGCCAGCTGGAGGCGACCCGCGACCGGTTCGAGGTCGGCGAGGTGGCGCGCACCGACGTGGCCCAGGCCGAAGCCCGCCTGTCGCGGGCCCGCGCCGACGTGGAGCAGGCCAAGGCCGACCTCGCGAGTTCGCGCGCCTTCTACGAGCGCGTGGTCGGTGAGGCCCCGAGCGCCCTCAAGGAGCCCAAGGTCCTCCAGGAACTCCCCAAGACCGAGGCGGAGACCCGCGCGATCGCCGCGCAGAACCCGGACATCATCGCCGCCACCTTCGATCTCTACGCCGCGCGCGACAATGTCGACGTCGCAGTTCTCCAGCCTGCTGCCCAGCCTCGATCTGCAGGGTGTGCTCGAATACAGCGACGATCCGACCGCCAACGTCGAATGGGGCCGCACGGCGGCGCTGGGCCTGAACCTCTCGGTCCCGCTCTACCAGGGTGGCGGCGAATACTCGCGGGTGCGCGAGAGCCGCCAGCGCGTGCGCCAGCAGCGTGATCTGCTCGAAAGCGCCCACCGCAGCGTCCAGGAACTGGTGACCGCGTCCTGGGAGCGGCTGCTGGCGGCCACCGCCGCCATCGAGGCGTTCAAGGCCGAGGTGCGCGCCAACGAGATCGCGCTCGAGGGCGTGCAGCAGGAGGCGCTGGTCGGCGCGCGCACCGTGCTCGACGTGCTCGACGCCGAGCAGGAGCTGTTCACCTCGCAGGTCAATCTGGTGCGCGCCAGCCGCGAGGAGATCCTGGCCAGCTACCAGCTGAAGCTGGCCATCGGCCAGCTCACGGTCGAGGGGCTGACGCTGCCGATCGAGCCGTTCGACGCGGTCGCCTACTACGACCGCAACCGCACCCGGCTGTTCGGCCTCTCCGACTGATCAGCCATCGGCCTCGTGCCACAGGCGTCCGTCCAGGACGACGGCCCGCAGGCGGAAGCGACGCGGGAAGGCCCGCACCGCCCCGGTGACGTCCGCGGCCTCGAACCTGCCCTCCTCGATCTCCAGCACGGTGGCGTCGCCCACGGCCCCCACCGCGAGGCTGCCGAGGTCGGGCCGGCGCAGCAGACGGGCCGGGGTCGTGGTCACCGCCCGCACGATGTCGACGAGCGGCATGCCCAGGCCCAGGAACTTGGACATGGTGGCGAGATTGTCGAACGCCGGCCCGTCGATGCAGAGCGCGTGCACGTCGGAGCTGATCACGTCGGGCGCGAAGCCCTGGGCCAGCATCGCCTCGGCGGTCGCGTAGGCGAACGAGCCCATCCCGTGGCCGATGTCGAACGCCACGCCGCGTTCCCGTGCCGCCAGCACGCCGTCGCGCAACCTGCCGTCGGGCAGTGACGGGGCGTTGGGTGCCGGGCGGAAGCAGTGGGTCAGCACGTCCCCTGGCCGCAGGAGCGCCAGCACGTCCTCCAGCCGCGGGGGCGGCTCGTCGATGTGGCACATGAGCGGCAACGCCGCGAGTTCGGCCGCCTCCAGTGCCAGGTGCAGCGGCGTGAGCCCGTGGCTGCCGCTGGTGTGCCGGCCGACCCGGACCTTGATCCCGCGCACCAGGTCCGGGTGCGCCAGTGCCGTCCGCGCGCAGACGGCGGGCTCGAGCAGGCGCAGGTCGGACGATTCGCCCACCATCACCTCGCGCGAGAAGCCGAAGATGCCGGCGAACGAGACATGGAGGAACACGAGGACGCGCGTCTCGAGGCGCTCGATCACGTGGCGCTGGAAGCCGGCGAGATTGCCCGCCCCCGCCGAGCCGGTGTCGACCCAGGTGGTGGTGCCCGCCCGCCGGGCGAGCGCATCGGCGTCGATCCCGAGCGAGGTGCCGCCCCAGTAGACATGGGCATGGAAGTCGATCGCACCCGGGATCACGAGGCAGCCCGAGACGTCGACGGTCCGCGTCGCGGTCGCCCCGCCCGGGTCGGCCACCCGGCCGGCCTTGAAGCCCACCGCGCCGACCCGGTCCCGGTCGGACCCGGGATCGATCACGCGCCCGCCCGCGAGCACGAGGTCGCAGCCGCCCATCCCGTCCCTCCCCTGCGCCAGGCGGTAAGCGGACGTTAACCGACGCGTGGTCAACTGCGCGACGGCAAGCACGTCCGACCGCTCGCCGTCGAGGAGCCTACGCCATGTGTCCGGTCGTCCGCAGCACCATCCTGGCGCTTGCCGCCGTCATCGCCCTGGTCGTCCCGGTGGGCGCGGTGACGCTCACGAGCACGCTGGCGGTGCGTGTGGTCGTACAGCCGGCCTGCACCGTCTCCGGCGCCACCTTGGACTTCGGCAACTACACCAGCGGGCAGGGCACCGCACTCAACGGCTTCACGCAGATCGCCTACAACGCCTGTCCGGCGTCGCAGCTGCGCTTCCAGCTCGACGGCGGCACCAACGGGACCACCGCCGCCCGCAGGCTCGCGAACGGTTCTGGCGGCCTCTTGAACTACGCCATCTATCGGGATTCGGCGCGCACCCAGCGCTTCGGCCAGGGCACGGATGCCAGGGTGGTGACGCCACCGGCCTCGGGGACCGGCACGGTCTCGGTCTACGGCCAGATCCCGGCCGGTCAGAGCGTGGCGGCCGGAACCTACACCGACACCGTGGTGATCACGCTCGATTTCTGATCGGCTCAGGAAAAGCGCGGCGGGCGCTTGGCCAGGAACGCGGCGCGCCCTTCGGCGAAGTCGGGATCCTCGACCGCAGCATCACGCAGGGCGCGGCTGGCATCGTCTTCCTGGCACTGGCCCAGGCCGACCAGACGCGCGATCGCCTTGATCGCGCGCTGCGAGCTGCCGGACAGCGCGCAGAGCGAGCGGACATAGCCGCCAACCTCGGTCTCGAGCACCGCCGTCTCCGTCACCCGGTCGACCAGGCCCAGGCGCAGGGCCTCGCCGGCGCCGACGAGACGGGCGGAGAACAGCAGGTCCTTGGTCCGGGCGGGCCCGATCAACGCGGCCAGCCGTCGGATGTCGCCCAGGGCGTAGGCGAGGCCGAGCCGGGCGGGCGTGATCCCGAGGCGCGCGTCCTCGGCGGCAAAGCGCAGATCGCAGGCCACTGCCAGGGCGCAGCCGCCGCCGATGCAGTTGCCGGTGATCTGGGCGATGGTCGGCTGCGGCAGGCGCTCGACCCGCCCCAGCGCATCCTGGACCAGCTCGTTGTAGTCGTGCGCGGTTCGCGCGGTCGGCAAAGACCTGCGCGAATTCGCCGATGTCGGCCCCGGCCGAGAACACGCCGCCCTCGCCGCGCACGACCACCACCCGCACCTCGGGCATGCCCTGCAGCAGATCGCAGTGGCCCGCGAGCGCCTGCCACATGGCACTGCCGATGGCGTTCTGCCGCTCGGGCCGCGCGAGCACGAGCGTGGCGACCGGGCCGTCCAGCTCAAGCCGAAGATCCGCCTCGCCCATGCACCCCGCTCCAGCCCTGCCTCGCCAGCCGGCGCCCCAACCGCTCTGCGCAGGCACGAGGGGCACGGCCGTCCCGGTTGGGCTGCAATAGGCACCGGCGGCCGGCCTGTCGAGCCCGGCCCCGGAGCCGTCGTCAAGCTGCAGGCTGGAACGACTTTTCCGTGTTCACCGCAGTCCGCATCTCGGCGACCGCTTCCCGCGCCCTACATCACCATCTCGGTTGGCAACCTCCTCTTGGTGCCCGGCCTGGTCCTGGTCGTGGTCTTTATCCTGTCCAGCCCGGGCGCGCGGCCGGCACCGGGCCCGCAGCCGATCCACCCTGATCCGCGCCGGCCCGCGGGAGACCTGCGATGCCGCGAGCCCTTGCCCTCGTCCTCGCCGCCCTGCTCCTGGCCCCGGCGCTTCCAGCCGCGGCCTCGGGCTGCTTTCCGGTCGCCGGGCTGGCGCCGCGGCTCGTGCCCGCGGCGCTGGAGGTCGCGGCCCTGCCGGCGGGGGCCACCGCGCGCCTGACCTTCCTCGGCCATGCCACGTTCCTGCTCGAGACCGCGGGCGGTGCCACGGCCGTGACCGACTTCAACGCCTATGTCGGAACCCCGCTGGTCCCCGACATCGTCACCATGAACAACGCCCACGACACCCACTACACGTCCTTCGTCCCGCCCGGCATCGATCATGTCCTGCGCGGCTGGAACCCCGAGGGTGGCGAGGCCAGGCACGACGTCACCCATCTCGACCTGCGGGTGCGCAACGTGCCCACCGCCGTGCACGGCCGCAGCGGCGCCCAGGGCAACAGCAACTCGATGTTCGTGTTCGAGGTCGAGGATCTGTGCATCGTCCATCTCGGCCACCTCCACCAGGTCCTGACCGATCAGCAGCTGGCCGAGCTCGGCGTCATCGACGTGGTCCTGGCCCCGGTCGACGGCATGTGGACCATGTCGCACGCGGAGATGGTCGAGGTGATCCGCCAGATCCGGCCCGCGGTCGTGATCCCCATGCACTATTTCGGCAGTGCCGTGCTCGGCCGGTTCCTGGCGGAGATCGAGGGCGAGTACGCGGTGGAGCTGCGCGAGACGCCCGAGCTCCTGCTCGCCCGCGCCACCCTGCCCCAGCGCACCGTGGTGGTCCTGCCCGGCGGCTGAGACCGGGACGGGCTAGGGCGCCAGCGAGAGGATGTAGGCTGCCACGTCCCGCATCTGGCGCGTATCCAAAGGCGGGCTCGGCATCTGCGGATGCGTGGGTGCGATCAGTACCGCCTCGATCTGCCGCGGGTCGAGCCCGGGGCGGGCCGCGATCGCCATGAAGCTCGGGATCCCGTCCGGGACCGGCCCGCCCTGCTGCGGGCTCACCAGATGGCAGCTGCGGCACAGGGTCTCCGCCAGCGCCTGGCCACTGGCCGGGTCGGGTGCCGGCTGGGCCAAGGCCGGCTGGGCCAGCGTCAGGAGAAACAGCAGCGGTCGCATCGCGGGCTCCCCGTCCAAGCTCGAGCCAGCGTTCCTTGGCAGTACCGTCGCAGGCCGGCAATAGCCGCTGGCGCTGACCGCCTCCGTCATGCTGCTGTCGCCGCCCGCGCCCAGGCTCGGGCGAGGTGGCGATGGAAGGGCGTATCATGGAGCCGGTCGAGCTGTCGGCCGAGCTGCGGGCCTTGCGGGGCGCCGTGGCGGCGGAAGGCGAAGGGATCCTGGAGCGCTGGCGGCCATGGATCGAGCGGGCGGGCTTTGCCGAGAGTGCGGCGAACCTCGCCTGCTATCTGGCCCTGCGCCATCGTGACCTGCGTTGGTTGCAGGGCGAGCTGATGGCGCTGGGCCTGTCCTCCCTCGGGCGTGCGGAAGGGCGCGTCCTGGCGAGCCTGGACGCCACCGCCGCGAGTTCTCGCCGTGGTGGCGGGCGAGCCGGTGCTGCCACGCCCGGGCCGCGCCGCGTTCTTCCGTGGTGAGGAACTGCTGGCTGCTGCCACCGATGAGCTGTTCGGCCCGCTGCCCGGCAGGCGGCAGGTGCGGGTGCTGGTCACCTGTCCGACCGAGGCGGCGGAGGATCCCGGCTTCTTTGCCGCCATCGCCATGGCCGGCGCGGACGCGGTGCGCATCAACTGTGCCCACGACGACGCGGCTGCCTGGCGCCAGATGATCGCCG
The DNA here is from genome assembly GCA_963769465.1 of uncultured Alphaproteobacteria bacterium. Classification (GTDB taxonomy): domain Bacteria; phylum Pseudomonadota; class Alphaproteobacteria; order Geminicoccales; family Geminicoccaceae; genus Benzoatithermus. The sequence goes on along the minus strand of CAVYMA010000027.1, from coordinate 67,522 downwards.
GCGCGCGGCGGGCCGAAGCCACGACCGGCCGGCGGTTGCGGGTGCTCATGGACCTGGCGGGCCCCAAGATCCGCACGGGCGAGGTCCGCCACCCCGAAGGCCGCAAGCGCCTGATGGTCGGCGACCGCCTGCTCCTGTGCCGCGATGGTCTCGTGGAAGAGGAGGATGCGCCGGAGTTCCAGGCGACCTGCAGCCTGCCGCAGCTGTTCGAGTTCCTGGCACCCGGGCAGCGCGTGTTCGTCGACGACGGCAGGCTCGGCGGCAAGGTCGAGCGGCTCACCGCCCACGGTGCCGTGATCGTTGTCAATCATGCCGGTCCCGACGGCGCCAAGCTCAAGCCGGAGAAGGGCCTGAACTTTCCCGACAGCTCGCTGCGGGTGCCCGCCCTGACCGCCAAGGACCTCGTCGACCTCGAGACGGTGGCGCAGGGTGCCGACCTGATCGGCTACAGCTTCGTGCAGACGCCCGAGGACATCGCCGCCCTGCAGGCGGCGCTGGCCGAGCGTGCCCCGACCCGCTGGCGCCAGCTCGGCATCGTCGCCAAGATCGAGACCCCGCTGGCCGTCCGCAACCTGCCGCAGCTGATCGTCCGTGCGGCCGGCCGTCAGCCCCTGGCGCTGATGATCGCGCGCGGCGACCTCGCGGTGGAGATCGGCTTCGAGCGGCTGGCCGAGATGCAGGAGGAGATCCTGTGGCTGGCCGAGGCGGCGCACGTGCCGGTGATCTGGGCGACCCAGGTCCTGGAGAGCCTGGTCAAGGCCGGGCTGCCCTCGCGCGGCGAGATGACGGACGCGGCGATGGCGGCCCGGGCGGAATGCGTGATGCTGAACAAGGGACCGTTCGTCATCGACGCGGTCCGCGCCCTGGACCGGCTCCTGACCCGCATGGCGGAGCACCAGAACAAGAAGACGCCCAAGCTGCGGGCGCTGCGCAGCTGGTAGGCCGCGGGCGTCAGCGCACCAGCCGGTAGCCCCCGGGCTCGGTCACCAGCAGCGTGGTCTCGCCCGGCTTGGGCTCGATCTTCTGCCGCAGGCGGTAGATGTGGGTCTCCAGCGTGTGCGTGGTCACGCCGGCATTGTAGCCCCAGACCTCGTCGAGCAGCACCTCGCGCGAGACCGGCCGGTCGCCGACGCGGTAGAGGTACTTCAAGATCGCGGTCTCCTTCTCGGTCAGGTGGATCTTCCGGCTGTCGCCGCGCACCAGCATCTTCGCCGCGGGCTTGAAGCTGTAGGGGCCGACCACGAACACCGCGTCGTCGCTGAGCTCGAACTGGCGCAGCTGGGCGCGCAGCCGGGCCAGCAGCACGCCCAGGCGGAACGGCTTGGTGATGTAGTCGTTCGCACCGCTGTCCAGGCCGAGGATGGTGTCGGCGTCGCCGCTGTGGGCGGTGAGCATGATCACCGGCGCCTTCACGCCCTGCTTGCGCAGGAGCCGGCACACGTCGCGGCCGTCCATGTCGGGGAGACCCACGTCGAGCAGCACCGCGGCGAACGGGTGCTGCTTGGCGAACTCGAGCGCCTCCTTGCCGCTGCCGGCCTCGCGCGGCTCGAACCCCTCGTGGAGCGACAGCTGCTCGACGAGTTCGCGGCGCAGGGCGGCGTCGTCGTCGACGATGAGGATGAGGTTGGTCGAGTTCATGGTCGCGCCGAGATCCGTCCCGCTGCCGGTACCAGCGGCGACCGCGCCACAGATCGCCTGCAGACGCAAGGCGGAAACGTGCAATCTATCGACCTGACCACGGCGGGGCGCTATTGCCTATTGCGCGAATGACCCGCCAAGCAAGGCCAACCGATCAGCACGGCACGGCCGTCCTGCCGGGTGCCGCGCAGGGGTGCTCATTGTTCCTTGCCCTCTATGTCCTGGCGCTCGCCGCCCTCGCGGTCCATGCGCCCACCAGCCTGTGGCGGCCCGAGACGGGCACGTTCCTGTTCGTGCTGGGCTGGATCGGCGTCTGGCGCTGGAGCTGGGGCGGGGTGCACCTGGTGCGCTCGCTCTGGTACCGGGTCCTGCGTCTTCCCACGCTGGCGCGCCCAGGCGGACGCCCTGGCCGGCCCCGACACCGCCGCCGAGATCCTGGCGCCGGAGGTGTTCATCGTCGTCACCAGCTACCGGATCCCGGCCGAGACCAGCGTGGCGGCCTTTTCCGCCGCGATCGCCGAGGCCAAGCGCTACCCGAGCCCGGTGACGATCGTCGTCGCCGTGGTCGAGATGGCCGAGCTCCGCCTGGCCAAGGACCTGTTCCGCCGCCTGGCGCCGCCCGAGCGGGTGCGGCTCGTCCTGGTCCGCAGCGGCCCCGCCGGCAAGCGCGAGGCCCTGGCGCGGGCGCTGCGCGCCATCGCCCGCACGGCCCCGCGGCCCGACGCGGTCGTGCTGGTGCAGGACGGCGACACGGTCCTGCCGCCGGGCTGCCTCGCCGCCACCCTGCCCTTCTTCCGGCTGTTCCCGTCCCTGGCGGCCCTGACCACCGACGAGGACTGCCTGGTGCCGGACGCGAGCCCGGTGATGCGGGCGTGGCACCGCCTGCGCTTCGCCCAGCGGCACCTGCTGATGTCGTCGCTCGCCCTGTCGCGCCGCCTGATCACCATCACGGGCCGGATGTCGGCCTACCGCGCCTCGGTCGCGACCGACCCGCGCTTCATCGCCCTGATCGGCTACGACACCCTCGACCACTGGCGCCTGGGCCGGCTGCGGCTGCTCACCGGCGAGGACAAGTCGGCCGCCTACTGGCTGCTCGAGCGCGACCTGCCGGCACTCTACGTGCCGGACGTGCGGGTGCTCACCATCGAGCAGCCGCCAGCACCCGACCTGCTGGGTGCTTCGACCGCGCTGATGCTGCGCTGGTTCGGCAACATGCTGCGCGCCAGCGGCCGCTGCCTGGCGCTGGGTCCGGCCCGGGTCGGCTGGTTCGTGTGGTGGTGCCTGCTCGACCAGCGGATCTCGATGTGGACGCCCCTGGTCGGTCCCGTCGCCGCGATCCTGCTGGGCCTCGCCGTGTCGCCGGCCTTCCTCTACGCCTACCTGCTCTGGGTGATGGCGACCCGCCTCCTGCAGAGCCTGCTGCTGCTGACCGTGCGCCCGACCATCAGCGGCCTCTACCCGCTGCTGCTCTACTTCTCCCAGGTCTACGGCGCGCTGATCAAGACCTGGGTCCTGTTCCGCCTCGATCGGCAGGGCTGGACCCGCCAGAACATCGCCTGGCGTCCGACCTTGAGCCCGTCGCAGGCCCGCTGGCGCGAGGCCGGCTCGCTGGCGCTGCATCTCATGGCCATGGTCGCCCTGGTCTCGGCCGTGGCGTTGTCCACGGGCCTGATCGCCCTGCCCGGCTCCGCCCTCCTGGCCGGCCTACTCTAGGAAGCGACGATGAAGCCGCAGATCGTCCACGAAGCCGAGATCCATCGCCAGCATGTGCGCCTGCGCATTCCGATCGGGGTCGAGATCGACGGCGTGCGCTTCACCGTGGACGACTGGTCGATCGGCGGGTTCGGCGTCGAGAGCCCGATGCCCGCGCGCCAGCCCGGCGACCGGTTTCCGGCACGGCTCATGTTCCCGTTCGAGGATTTCGAGCTGACCTTGCGCCTCGAGGCGCAGCTGATCTACCTGCTCACCGAGCCGCCCCGGTTCGGCGGCCGCTTCGTCGACCTGTCGCAGGGCCAGCTCGCCCTCTTCCGCTACATCGTCGACGCCTACCTTTCCGGCGAGATCGTCTCCGGCGGCGACATCCTGAGCGTGGTCGGTGGCGACGAGGCGGGCGACGCCCGGGTCCAGAAGCTGTTCACCGCGCTCAACGAGCAGACCGGCCGGGCCGGGAAGATGCGGCGCTACCTGGGCCTCGCGACCCTGGCGCTGGCGGCACTCGGGCTCCTGGGCCTGATCCTGTTCGGGCTCTACCAGCGCTACATCCTGGTCGTGACCGACCGCGCCGTGATCGAGGCCCCGACCTACCGGCTGGCGGCCACCGCCACCGGCGTCCTGGAGGCCGGCAACCAGGGCCTCCTGCGGCGCGGCGACCTGGTCGCCCGGCTCGTGGGCGCCACCGCGTCGGTCGAGATCGCCAGCCCGTGCGAATGCGTGCTCGGCGAGTGGCTGGTGCAGCCCGGCACCACGGTCGAGCGCGGCCAGGTCGTGGCCACCCTGGTCGCCGCCGACCAGCCGCTGAACATCCGTGCGGAGGTGCCGTTCACCGAGGCGCTGCGCCTGCGCGTGGGCCAGACCGCCGACATCGTCGTGCCGGGCAAGGCCCGGACCTACCGGGGCCAGATCGAGCGCATCGATTTCCGCCTGGCCGGGGCGCGCCCGGGCGAGCCGCCCGACCTCAGCGACGCCGGCCGCCTGGACGCCACCGTGATCGTGCGCACCGAGCGTCCGCTGGACTTCGAGAATCTGGGCTTTCCGGTCAGCGTCAGTTTCCGCTGAGCCCCGGCCGCGCGAGGGAGTTGCCTGCTGCCGCCATCGGGCTAAAGTGCTCGGTCGTCTGGTCTATTCGGACTAACGGAGGGGACGCGGACCGCCGCGGATCGGCATGCTGGTCGAAGCACTGTTCAAGCGTGTGTTCACGTCGGGCGAAGTCGAGCTGGTCGATCATGCCGGCCGACGGACGCACTATGGCCGACCGGGCGGCCGGCGCGTCGTGGTGCGCCTGCGCGACGCGGCGATCGGGCGCCGCCTCCTGCTGAACCCGGCCCTGGCCCTGGGCGAGGGCTACATGGACGGGCGTATCGTGATCGAGGAAGGCGACATCTACGACTTCCTCCATCTTGCCGCCGACAATCTCCAGAACGGCCGTGCGGGCTGGGGGTCCATCCCGTGGGCCGGCGCCTGGGAGCACCTGCTGCGTCGCCTGCACCAGCACAACAGCCGGGCGCGCTCGGGCCGCAACGTCGCCCATCACTACGACCTTTCGGGCGAGCTCTACGCGCTCTTCCTGGATAGCGAGCGGCAATACACCTGCGCCTACCACCCCACCGGCAGCGAGGACCTGGAAACCGCCCAGCGCCTGAAGGAACGCCACATCGCCGCCAAGCTGCGCCTCGAGCCCGGCATGCGCGTGCTCGATTTCGGCTGCGGCTGGGGCAGCCTCGCCCTCTACCTGGCCCGCCGCCACGACGTCGACGTCACCGGCGTCACCCTGTCGCGCGAGCAGGTGGAATGGGGCAATGCCCGCGCGGCGGAGCTGGGTCTGGCCCACCGGGTCCGCCTGCTGCACCGCGACTACCGCGAGGTCGAGGGCCGCTTCGACCGGGTGGTGTCGATCGGCATGCTCGAACATGTCGGCCTCGGCTTCTACGAGGAGCTGTTTCGGCGCATCAAGGCCCGCCTCGCCCCCGACGGCGTGGCGCTGCTCCACTCGATCGGGCGGATGGCCGGCCCCAGCTACACCAATGCCTGGATCCGCAAGTACATCTTCCCCGGCGGCTACATCCCCGCCCTGTCGGAGGTGCTCCCGGCCGTCGAGCGCAGCGGGCTGTGGGCCACCGACATCGAGATCCTGCGCCTGCACTACGCCCACACGCTGCGCCAGTGGCGCCAGCGCTTCCTTGCCAACCGTGACCGCGCCGCCGCCCTTTACGACGAGCGCTTCTGCCGCATGTGGGAGTACTATCTCGCGGCTTCGGAGGTGTTCTTCCGCGTGCAGGACGGCATGAACTTCCAGATCCAGCTGGCACCCGACCGGCACACGCTGCCGCTCGCCCGCGACTACATGACCGAGGAGGACCGCCGGTCGGTGCCGGCCGCCCGGCAGGCCGCCGCGTGAGCGGGTCCCTCGAGCTTGCCGTCAGCCGGGTCGGCAACGGCCCGCCGGTGGTGGCCCTGCACGGCCTGCTCGGCCGCGCCCGCAACCTGCAGGGCATCGGCCGTGCGCTCGAGGCGCACCACGCGGTGTGGCTGGCCGATCTGCGCAACCATGGCGCCTCGCCCTGGTCGGACGAGATGAGCTACGCCGCGATGGCCGCGGACGTCGCCGCATTGATCGAGCGCGAGGCCATGGGTCCGGCCACGCTGATCGGCCACAGCATGGGCGGCAAGGTCGCCATGACCCTGGCCCTGACCCGGCCCGAGCTGGTGACGCGCCTGGTGGTCGTCGACATCGCGCCGGTCCGCTACGCCCAGGGCTATGAGCGGTTCATCCGCGCCATGCAGGCGGCCGACCTGGCGCCGCCGACGCGGCGCGGCGAGGTCGACGCGCAGCTGGCCGCGTCCATTCCCGATCCGGCCATGCGGGCCTTTCTTTTGCAGAACCTCGTGACGCGGGACGGAGCCCTGGCCTGGCAGCCCAACCTCGCCGTGCTGCTGCGCACCATGCCCGAACTGACCGGCTTTCCCGATGCCCTGGCCGACCGCCGCTTCGCCGGCCCCACCCGCTGCCTGCGCGGTGCTGCCTCCGACTATGTCGACGCTGCCGGCGAGGCGGCGCTGCGCCGGCATTTCCCGGATCTCGGGCTGGCCACGGTGCCGGAGGCCGGCCACTGGCCGCACGCCGAGCAGCCGGCGGCATTCCAGCGCCTGCTGGTCGAGGCCATGGGCAGCTAGGACCCAGGCAATCACTGGCACTGAGCATAAGCAGGACTGAGTCTTACGGTCAGAACTGATCGTTTGAGCCCCGTCACACCTATGGCTACCTATCCGGTCATCGCCACACGGACCAGGAGCCGGACATGATCGCTCTGCAGCGTTCCCTTCCCCGCCTCGCTTCGCCGGTTTCCCGGCCCGGCCTGTTCGCCACGCTCGCCGGGTGGGCCGAGCGCCGCCGGCAGCGGCGTGCCCTGCTCGCGCTGGACGACAACCTGCTCAAGGACATCGGCCTGAGCCCGGCCGACGCGTGGGCGGAAGCCCACAAGCCGTTCTGGCGCGGCTGAGCGCCTCGACGCGCGGTGACCACCCATGACCTCGGGCCTCCGGCGCGGAGCGATCCCGCCGGAGGTGCCTGGGGACCCGGGCGGGAGCAAGAACCGGGCTGCAGTGGCGCTACCCTGGCCGTAGGGACAGGCGTCATCGGCCGAACCGGGATTGCGCCATGCCCGCCGCGCGGATCAATCGGAGCATGGGCCCGCTGGAATGGGCCCTGCTGCTCGCCCTGTCGGTGCTGTGGGGCGGGTCGTTCTTCTTCACGGCACTGGCGGTACGGGAACTGCCGCCGCTCACCATCGTCGCGCTGCGCGTGGGCCTGGCCGCCCTGCTGCTGCTCGCCGTCAACCGCCTGCTCGGCGTCGCGCTGCCGCGAGATCGCCGCGTCTGGGCGGCGTTCCTCGGCATGGGCCTGCTCAACAACGTCGTGCCGTTCTGCCTCATCGTCTGGGGTCAGACCCACCTCGCCAGTGGCCTAGCCGCCATCCTGAACGCCACGACCCCGCTGGCGACGGTCGTCGTGGCCCATCTGCTGACCCGCGACGAGAAGATGACCGGGAACCGCCTCGCCGGCGTGATCATCGGCTTTCTCGGGGTCGTCCTCATGCTCGGCCCGAGCTTGCTCGACGGGCTCGGCACGAACCTGCTGGCGCAGCTCGCCTGTCTCGCGGCGGCACTCTCCTATGCCTGTGCCGGCGTCTTCGGCAGGCGCTTCCAGCGGATGGGCGTCCCGCCCGTGACGACCGCCACCGGTCAGGTCACCGCCTCGACGCTGCTGCTCCTGCCGGTGGCCCTGGTCGTCGACCGGCCCTGGACCCTGGCCGCGCCGAGCCTGACCGCCTGGGGTGCCGTGCTGGGGATCGCAGCACTGTCCACAGCACTTGCCTATGTCCTCTACTTCCGCATCCTGGCCACGGCCGGAGCCACCAACCTGCTGCTGGTCACGTTCCTGATCCCGGTCAGCGCCATCCTGCTCGGGGCGGGCGTGCTGGGGGAGCGGCTGGAGGCGTTCCAGCTGATCGGCATGGCGCTGATCGCGGCCGGCCTTGCCGCGATCGACGGCCGTCTGGTTCGATGGGCGGTCGGCACCCCGGTCGCGGGCCGTGCGGCGGAGCGGTAGGAGCCAAGCCATGCGCATCCTGGTCTTCCAGCATCTCGCGGTCGAGCATCCGGGCGTGCTGCGCCGGTTCCTCGCCGCGGACGGCATCGCCTGGGACGCGGTCCAGCTCGATCAGGGCCAGCCCATCCCGCCGCTCGAGGGCTACGACCAGCTCTGGGTGATGGGCGGGCCCATGGACGTCTGGGACGTCGACGAGCATCCCTGGCTGGTGCCCGAGAAGGCGGCGATCCGCCACTGGGTGCGCGCGCTCGAGCGGCCCTTCCTCGGCATCTGCCTCGGCCACCAGCTGCTGGCCGACGCGCTCGGCGGCACCTGTGGCCCGCAGCGGCCGCCCGAGGTGGGGATCCTCGAGGTCGAGCTGACCGGGGCCGGCCGGGCCGATCCCCTGTTCGCCGGCCTGCCCGACCGGCAGCGCTGCCTGCAGTGGCATTCGGTCCGCGTCGCCCAGCCGCCCGAAGGGGCCGCGGTCCTCGCCCGCTCGGACCTGTGCGGCTGCCAGGCGATCCGCGTCGGCCGCCATGCCTACGGCCTGCAGTACCATGTCGAGCTCGAGCCCGAGACCATCCCCGCCTGGGGGGCGATCCCGGCCTACGAGGCGGCACTCGCCGCCGTGCGCGGCGAGGGGGCCCTGGCACGGCTCGCCGCCGAGGCCGAGCCGCTGATGGACGGCTTCGTCGCCGCTGCCGGGCGCCTCTACCGCAACTTCATGGGGCTCGCCCGGGCCTAGGTGCTGCCGCGCGGCGCAGGCGGTCGCGCACCGCCTCGCCCAGCCCCTCGGCCGGTATCGGCATCACCGCGATCCGCCCGGCACCGCTCGCGTCGAGCTCGCGCAGCATGGCGAACAGGTTGCGGGCGGCTTCGGCCGGGTCGCCGGCCGGGCTGAGATTGCGCATCGCCACGCCCCCCGCCGGCGGATGCGGACCGAAGGCCAGCAACGCCTCGTCGGACGCCACCTCGGTCGCGTCGAGCCGCAGCGGCAGGCGCGGCGCGTAGTGGCTGGCGAGCTGCCCGGGGCTGCGCGGCGCCGCCTCGTCCGCAGCTTCGGCCAGCGGGCCCAGGAGCCGCTCCAGCGCCGCGCGGTCGAGGCCGCCGGGGCGCAGCAGCCGCGGCTGGGTCCCGCTGAGGTCGAGCACCGTGCTCTCGACGCCCACCGGGCAGGCGCCGCCGTCCAGGACCAGATCGACCGACCGGCCGAGATCGGCCGCGACATGGGCGGCGGTGGTCGGGCTGACCAGCCCCGAGGGGTTGGCGCTGGGGGCGGCGATCGGGAGACGCACGGCCGCCAGGAGGGCGCGTGCCACCGGATGCGCGGGGATGCGCAGCGCCACCGTGTCCAGGCCGGCGGTCGCGAGCGGCGACAGCGGCGCTCCCGCCGCCTGCGGCAGCACCAGGGTGAGGGGACCCGGCCAGAACGCGCCGGCTATCGCCTCGGCCCGCGCGTCGAAACGCGCCAGTGCCCGCGCGGCGGCGAGATCCGCGACGTGGACGATCAGGGGATTGTGCGACGGCCGGCCCTTGGCCCGGTAGATCCGCGCCACCGCCGCGTCCGAGCTGGCATCGCCGCCCAGGCCGTAGACGGTCTCGGTCGGGAATGCCACCAGCCCGCCCTGGCGCAGGAGCTGCGCCGCCTCGGCGAGGGCCCCGGCGTCGGGCGGCCGGACGAGGCCCAGGCGCTCAGGCCCGCAGGCGGGCGAGCCCGGCCTCGGCGGCGACGGCCACCAGGGCGATCTTCACCGCATCGCCGAGCAGGAAGGGCAGCACGCCCAGGCTCACCGCCTTCTCGGCGCCGACGAAGGTGGCGAGCCAGCCGGCGCCCAGGAGGTAGATGGCGGCCGTGCCCGCCACCAGGCCACCGACGGTGGCCAGCCAGTGCCGCGAGCGCTGCGCCACCCAGCCCACGATGCCGGCCGCGGCGACGAAGCCCAGGAGATAGCCGCCGGTCGGGCCCACCATGTAGGGCAGGCCGATGCCCTTCTCCGGCGTGCCGGCGAACACCGGCAGGCCGATCGCACCCTGACCGAGGTAGAGCAGGAGGGTCGCCACCGCGAGGCGCGGGCCATAGGCGATGCCGATCAGGAACACGACCGCCATCTGGAAGGTCATCGGCACCGGGTAGAACGGCACCTGGATCTTGGCCGAGGCCCACAGGAGGAGACTGCCGAGCACGGCCAGCGAAACGGAACGCAGGGCCTTGCGGTCGGCGAGGATCTGGGTCGGCGCGGGCATGCTTGGTTCCGCCTGGTCAGGGGGTCGGTATCGGAGGCCGGATCATAGGGGTGCGCGTTCCGGTGGCAAGCCCAGGGCGCGCCAGCCGATGTCGCGGCGGCAGAAGCCCTCCGGCCAGTCGATCCGGTCGACCGCCGCGTAGGCGCGCGCGCGCGCCTCGGCCAGGGTGGCGCCGAGGCCGGTGACGTTCAGCACCCGGCCCCCCGCGGCGACCAGCCGCCCGTCCGCGTCGCGCCTGGTGCCGGCGTGGAACAGGAGAAGATCGGGATCCCCCGCCAGCGCCTCGAGGCCGCGGATCTCGCTGCCCGTGGCGTAGGCGCCGGGATAGCCGCGCGCCGCCAGGACCACGGTCAGCGCGTGGACCGGCAGCCAGCGCAGGTCCATGTGCCCCAGCATCCCGTCCACGGCACCCAGCGAGGAGCTGGGCGAGATCGGTCATCAGCCGCGGCAGCACGACCTGGCATTCGGGATCGCCGAAGCGGACATTGTACTCGATCAGCTTCGGCCCGGTCGGCGTCAGCATCAGGCCGGCGTAGAGAAAGCCCGTGAACGGAGCGCCTTCCGCCGCCATCCCGGCCAGCGTCGGCCGCACGATCTCCGCCATCGCGCGCTCGATCAACGCCGCGTCCAGGCGCGGTGCCGGGCTGTAGGCGCCCATGCCGCCGGTATTCGGGCCCTGGTCGCCGTCGAAGGCGCGCTTGTGGTCCTGGGCGGTGCCGATCTCCAGGGCCGTCGTCCCGTCGCAGAGCGCGAACAGGCTCGCCTCCTCGCCCTCGAGGAACTCCTCGATCACCAGCGACGCCGTCGTTGCCGTCGATCGCGGCCAGCGCCTCCTCGACCGTGGCCGCGACCACGACCCCCTTGCCGGCGGCGAGCCCGTCCGCCTTGACCACGATCGGGGCGCCGGCCGCCCGGACATGCGCGCGGGCAGCCTCCCGCTCGTCGGGGCCGAAGGTGTGCGCGGCGGCGGTCGGGATCCCGTGCCGGGCGCAGAACGCCTTGGTGAACGCCTTGGAGCCCTCGAGCCGCGCGGCAGCAGCGGTCGGTCCGAACGCCCGGACGCCGACGGCCTGGAGCCGGTCGACCAGGCCCAGTACCAGCGGCACCTCCGGCCCGACCACGACCAGACCGACCTGCTCCGCCTGCGCCAGCGCCACGAGCCCGTCCAGGTCGTCCGCCTTGACCGGCACGCAGCGCGCCACCTCGGCGATGCCGGCATTGCCGGGCGCGCACAGCACCGCCTCGACCAGCGGCGAGGCGCCCAGCGCCCAGCACAGCGCGTGCTCGCGGCCGCCGCCGCCCACGACCAGGACCTTCATGCCGAACCCTTCGCTGCCTCGCCCAGCGCCCTAGCGGCTAGCGGCCTCCGGGTCCAGGCGCGGCGCCATGCCCCTGACCGCCCAGGCGCTGCAGGCGTAGGAACGCGGGCCGTCCGGTTCACCGTCGAGGTAGGCGCGGCGGACCTGCGCCTTGAGCTTCTCCCGCACCGCCGGATCGAGCCCGGCGACGTAGACGCCGCCGGGGCCCTGGCCACCGAGATAGGGGCTCCAGAAGTCCTCGAAATCGGCGAACTCCATCCGGATGGTCAGGTAGGCTTCGGCGACGTCCACGAACCCGGCCGCGTGCCAGGCCGCCGCGAGCTCACCCGGGCGGGTCATCGGGCGGACGTAGTTCTGCGCCCTGAGCGCGTCGGCCGCCGGATCGAGCATGGCCGCCGTGTCGAAGAACATCCGGTTCGCCACCATGCCGCCGCGTGCATCCCAGACGGTGGCGGCCGCGATGCCGCCCGGCCGGGTGACCCGGCGCATCTCGGCGACCGCATCGGGTGCCCGGGGCACGAAGTGCAGCATCAGGAGGGAAAGCACACGGTCGAAGCTGCCGTCCGCGAACGGCAGCGCGCAGGCGTCGCCGACCCGGAACTCGGCCGCCGCGATGTCGGCCCGCCCCTGCGCGTGCGCGACATAGGCCGGCGAGAAGTCCACCCCGGTCACCCGGGCGTCGGGTGCTCGGCGCAGGATCGCCGCCGCGAGGTGGCCGGTACCGCAGCCGAGATCGAGGCAGTCGCCATCGACCTCGCCGGTGAAGTCGAGGAACCGTTCGGCCAGCCGGCGGCTCCAGCGGCCCATGACTTGCTCGTAGGCGTCGCCGTCGGTGGCGGTGAAGGTCGATGACGCGCTCATGACGTCCTCCCGATGCGCGGCCGCCACCGTTGGGCCATGATGCCGGGACCGGACGCAAGCGGAGAGTGCCTTGAGCGGCTTCTGGCCCAGGTTGCTCGTTCTTCTGGCGATGACGGTGCCGGCATGGGCCGACATGGGGGCCGCCGACGCCTTCGCCCGCTATGTCGCGGCGCTGCAGGCCCGCGACGGAGCTGCGGCCGCGGCCCTGGTCACCGCCGGCAGCCTCGTCCGCGAGGAGCAACTCCGCGACATGGCGCTCTCCGCTCCGCCCGACATGGTCGCCGCCCTGCCGATGACCGACCGCCTCGCCGTCCTGCGCCTGCGCCACGAATTCACCGCCGAGGAGCTGCGCCCGCTCGCCGGCACCGACCTCGTCCGCCTCGCTGTCGAGGAGGAATGGACCAGCCCCAAGCCCCTGGCCGTCCTGACGGTGACCGGAGCCGCGGTGGACGGCGCCACGGCCACGCTTGGCGTCGAGCGCGCCGGCGAAGCCGTCCCCGTCCGCCTGGTCCTGCGCCAGGAGGAGGGAGCGTGGAGGCTCGACCTGGTCGAGCTCGCCCGCGGCTCCGACGCGGCACTCGCCGAGACCCTCGCCTTCCGCGCCGCACGCGCCAAGGTTCCGCTCGACGAGGTCCTGCGCTGGGTGGTCGAGGACAGCTCGGGCCATCTGGTCGACAAGGATCTTTGGCAGCCGCTCGCCCCCGATTGAAAGGACCGCCGCATGGACCTCGCCGCCTTCACCGCGAGCCTCGCCGCCGCCGACCCGCCGGCCGGCCTCGCCGGCGCCGCTCCGCGCGCTCTGGCACGCCGCGCGCGGCGAGTGGGACGCCGCCCACGGCATCGTCCAGGCCCGCGAGGGCGACCCGGCCCACGACTGGGTCCACGCCCACCTGCACCGGGTCGAGGGCGATCTCGGCAATGCCGGCTACTGGTACCGGCGGGCGGGCAAGCCGGTGGCGAAGGGCGACCTTGGCGCCGAGCGGAACGCGATCGTGGCAGCATTGCTGGCCCACAGCTGACGCAGGCCGACGGCGCGAATGCGAAGCGAACCCGACCCGCGCGGAATGCACGAACGAATTCGCGACCGCGCCCAAGCGAACCCGGATGCGGCCCTGGGCGCGCCGCTTGCCCGTCCCCGGGCTGCGTGATACCGAACCTGCCGACGGTGTCCTTCGGGACTTGAAAGGGAAGCCGGTACGGGTTTCGACCCCAGTCCGGCGCTGCCCCCGCAACTGTAGGCGGCGAGCCGCGATCCGATTGAGAGCCACTGGGCTTGCTTTTGCCCGGGAAGGCGGATCGAGGTGCTGGAGCCGCGAGCCAGGAGACCTGCCGTCACCAGGACCACCCATGACAGCCGGGCGGGGTGCACCGGTGGAGGCAGTGATGCGCGACCTTTGCCGATTCCCCAAGACCCCATGCGATCGCACCCCGCCGCCATCCGGCGCCGGCGGCGGTCGCCATGCCGGCTGATGCGCGCGGCCGGCCCGATCCCGACCCGCTGGGGCTGATCGAGGCCTTCCTGGGCGCGCCGGCCGCCGATGCGGTCGAGCGCACCTATCTCGCCTGGCTCGTCACCCTGGCACCCGGCCTCGACCCGGCCCAGGCGGCGACCCTCCTGCTGGCCCGGCTCGGGCTACCGCCGGGCGGACCAGGGCGGGCGAGCGCCTGCTGACCCTCCTGCGCGACACCACCCGCTGGCCCGGGCCCGCGGTCGCCGCCTTCACCGCGGGCCGGCGCCCGCATGCGGAGCGAACATGAGCACGAAGATCCCGGCCACGATCGTCACGGGCTTTCTGGGGGCCGGCAAGACCAGCCTGGTCCGCCACCTGGTCGAGAACGCGCGCGGCAAGCGCCTGGCGCTCCTGATCAACGAGTTCGGCGACCTCGGCGTCGACCGGGCCATCCTGGGCGGCTGCGGCATCGAGGACTGTGCCGAGGAGGACGTGATCGAGCTCGCCAACGGCTGCATCTGCTGCACCGTGGCCGACGATTTCCTCCCGGCCATGCGCACCATCCTGGCCCGCGATCCCGCCCCCGACCACATCGTCATCGAGACCTCCGGCCTGGCCCTGCCCAAGCCGCTGGTGGCCGCGTTCAACTGGCCCGAGGTGCGCAACCGGCTCACCGTCGACGGGGTGCTGGTGGTGGCCGACGCCGCGGCCGTGCTCGCCGGCCGCTTCGCCCACGACCCGGACGCCGTGCAGGAGGCGCGCGCCGCCGATGCCGCCCTCGACCACGAGACGCCGCTGGAGGAGCTGTTCGAGGAGCAGCTCGGCTGCGGCGACCTCGTCCTGGTCAACAAGGCCGACCAGGTGGGGCCGGAGGATCGCGCCGCGGTCGAGCGCCTGGTCCGCGCCGAGCTGCGGCCCGGCGTGCGGCTGGTCTGGACCAGCCACGGCAAGGTCGACCCGGCCGTGGCGCTGGGCCTGGGCGTCGGTGCCGAGGGCGATCTCGCCAACCGCCCCTCGCACCATGACGGCGGCGAGGAGCACGGCCACGACGAGTTCGAGAGCTTCGTGCTGACCGTGCCGCCCGTGGCCGACCCGGAGCCCTTGGCCGCCCGCCTGCGCGCGGCCATCCGCGACCACGACATCCTGCGGGTCAAGGGCTTCCTCGCCGTCGCCGGCAAGCCGTTGCGCCACGTCGTCCAGGCGGTGGGCGAGCGGGTCGACCGCTACTACGACCGGCCCTGGCGGCCCGGCGAGGCCGAGGCCGGCGAGCTCGTGGTGATCGGGCTCAAGGGCCTGGACCGGGACGCCATCGCCGCGGCCGTCCTGGCACCCGTGCGCGCGTGACCGCGTCGGCCGAAACCGTCCTCGCCTCGCCCTGCGTCGGGATCTGCCGGCTCGATCCGGCGACCGGCTGGTGCGTCGGCTGTGCGCGCACCGGCGAGGAGCTGGAGCGCTGGATGGCGATGGACGGGCCGGCGCGCGCCGTCGTCTGGGACCAGCTGCCCCGCCGCCGTGCCGCCGTGCCGTCCCTGGGCTTCGCGCTCCTGCCCTGGGCGCCCGATGCGGCGGTCGGCCACCTGGCCCGCCTGTCGGGGCAGCCGGGTGCCGTGTGGAGCCTGGGCGTGCACGGGGCCGCGGCCGAGCTGGTGCTGCCGCCGGGTGCCGCGCTCGAGGTGGCGCTGGCCGAGGGCCAGCTCACTTTGCGCACGCCCGGTGGCCGCCTTCGCCTGCGCGCCCGCGCGGGCCTGCGCGTGTTCGAGCTGCCCGGCCGGCTGGTGCTGGCGCTGCATCGCTCGCGCCTCGTCCCCGCTCCCGCCGTGCTGACCGAGCTCGCCCCCGACCGCGATTCGCTCGATCCCGCGGCCATGGGCCAGCCTCTGTTCGACCTGGGACTCGGCCGTCCGACCTTCCGCTTCGCCGTGCGCACCGGCTCTGCCGGCATCGCCCGCGCCCTGCGCGCCGGCCTTGGCCGGCCGCTGGATGGAGCGATCGCCCAGCTCCTGCTGGCAGCGAGCCCGACGCGCGTGCTGCTCTGCCCTTTGGGCCGGGTCGAGATCGACGGCCCGCTGGCCGCCACCGAAGGCCCCCGCACCCGGCTGTCGCCAGCCCTGCTCGCCCAGGACCGCGAGCTGCCGCCGGGCCTGGCACTGCCGGAAGGCTATGCGCCCCTGTTCACGCTCGCGGGCGTTCCGCCTCTGGCCGGCAGCCGCTAGCCGACCCCTGCCCCGGCCGCCGGCACGACCCATGCGGCGCCGCAGCGACAATCGACTGCGGCCTTGGTGTCCGTCGCGATCGGGCATGTCGGCGTCGCTTCGGCCAACGTGGCGGGATCGGCGCTCATGGTGTGCTGCGCCCTGTCGAGGTTGCGGCGGGCGAGCGCGGGGCCATGACCGTGCGCCGCCCGGCCGAGGCCCCGAGACCGAGACTGGAGCAGCCGATGACCGCACTTCCCGCCATGGCCGAGCAGCTGCGGCACCGGCGCCCCGGGTTCAGCCTGCCGCGCCCGTTCTACACCGACCCGGACTACTACCGGCAGGATCTGGAGCTGCTGTTCTACCGGACCTGGCTGTTCGCCGGGCACACCTGCGAGCTGCCGTCGCGCGGCCACTATCTCACCCTGCAGGTCGGTGAGTACCCCATCCTCGTCGTGCGCGGCGGCGACGGCGAGATCCGGGCCTTCCACAACAGCTGCCGGCACCGCGGCTCGCTGGTCTGCACCGCCGCCAGGGGCAAGGCCGCGCGCCTGGTCTGCCCCTATCACCAGTGGAGCTACGGCCTCGACGGCCAGCTCATGCGCGGGCGCCGGATGGGCGAGGATTTCGACCCGGCGCCCTACGCGCTCAAGCCGGTGCATGCGCGCTGCATGGGCGGGCTGGTGTTCGTCTGCGTCGCCGATTTCCCGCCCGACTTCGCGCCGTTCCAGGCCGCGGCCGAGGCCTATTTCGCGCCGCATCGGCTGGGCGAGGCCAAGGTCGCGTTCGAGGAGACGATCGTCGAGCAGGGCAACTGGAAGCTGGTCTGGGAGAACAACCGGGAATGCTACCATTGCGCCGGCAACCATCCCGAACTGTGCCGGACCTTCCCGGAGGCGCCGACCATCACCGGCGTGGAGGGCGCGGCGCGCGATCCGGCGGTGATGGCGCACTGGCAGCGCTGCGAGGCCGGCGGGCTGCCCAGCCGCTTTCGCCTGTCCGATGACGGCCAGCACCGGGTCGTCCGCATGCCGCTCCTGGACGATGCGGTGAGCTACACCATGTCCGGCGCCGCCGCGGTCGGCCGCCCGCTGGGCGAGCCGGCCCTGCCGCAGATCGGCACGCTGATGCTCTACCACTATCCCTCGATCTGGTGCCATGTGCTGGGCGACCATGCCTGCACCTTCCAGGTCCTCCCGCTCGGCCCGCGCACGACCCAGCTCACCACCCGCTGGCTGGTGCCCAAGGACGCGGTCGAGGGCGTGGACTACCAGCTGGACGAGCTCACCCGCGTCTGGCGGGCGACCAACGACCAGGACCGCCGCGTGGTCCAGGACAACCAGCGCGGCATCGATTCCCCGGCCTACGAGCCCGGCCCCTACGCGCCGGAGGACGAGAGCGGCGTGGAGCAGTTCGTCGAATGGTACTGCGCCGCCATGCGGCAGGCACTGCCCGCTTCCGAGCCCGTCCGCTTGTTTGCCTGAGCCCGGGGCAGGACGGGACCGCATCGCCATGGAGATCATCGAGCGCCTGCGCGCCATCTGCCTGGCCCTGCCCGAGGCCGCCGAGCAGGAGACCTGGGGCGACGCCACCTTCCGGGTGCGCGGCAAGATCTTCGCCATGGTCCGCCGTGACGACGGGCGGGTGTCGTTCTGGTGCAAGGCGCCGCCGGGCAGCCAGGCGATCCTGGTCGAGGCGGACGCGGCGCGCTTCTTCGTGCCGCCCTATGTCGGGCACAAGGGCTGGGTCGGGATGCGGATCGACGACGGCCCGGACTGGGCCGAGGTCGACGCTGCTCGTGCGGCGCAGCTACCGGATGACCGCGCCCAAGCGGCTGGCGGCCCTGGTCGCGTAGGCGCTCACTCGGGCCACTCGACCTCGTCCTCGCTGACCAGCTCGCCACGCATCGAGGGTCCCTCGGTGTGGACGCGCTCGGGATCGCCGCAGACCAGATGGTGCCATTCCGGCAGGTCCATGCCGAACTCGAGCAGGCGGTAGGCGCAGGACCAGGGCAGCCAGTTGAGCTCGCGCACGTTGGCGGGCGTGATCTTGACGCAGTCGGGCACCTTGGCCTTGCGGTTCGTGTAGTCCGAGCAGCGGTGGGTGCACAGGTCGAGCAGGCGGCACGCGGCGTCGGAGAGAGCGATCTCGCCCGTGTCCTCGTCCTCGACGCGGATCTGGCAGCACAGGCCGCAGCCGTCGCAGAGCGATTCCCATTCGGCCTCGGTCATGTCGGCCAGAGGCTTGCTGCGCCAGAAGGTCATGGCGGGAGTCTAGCAAAGCTGGGGCACACTGGCATCATGGTGCAACGAGGCCACGGATGCTCAGCTACCGCCACGCCTTCCATGCCGGCAGCTTCGCCGACGTGCTCAAGCACGCGGTGCTGGTCCATGTCCTGCGCCATGCCATCCTCAAGCCCAAGCCGGTCTACTATCTGGACACCCATGCCGGGGCCGGCAGCTACGACCTGACCTCGGCCATGGCGGCCAAGACCGGCGAGTGGCGCGCCGGCATAGCACCGGTGATGGCGGCGACCGATCCGCCCGAGCTGCCGCGGTCCCTGCTCGAGCTCGTGGCCGCCGCCAACCCGAAGGGCGAGCTGCGGGTCTATCCGGGCTCGCCGGCGCTGGCGCGGGCCGTCCTGCGGCCCCAGGACCGGATCGAGCTGGTCGAGCTGCACGGGACCGATCACGGGCTGCTGGAGGCATGGTCGGGCGGTGCCGCGCTGGTGCGGCGCGTCGACGGGCTTGCGGCGCTGGTCCACCGCCTGCCGCCGCCCGAGCGCCGCGGCGTCGTGCTGATCGACCCCAGCTACGAGATCAAGACCGACTACGAGGACGTGGTGGCCGCACTGGCCCGGGCGCACCGGCGCTTCGCCACCGGCGCGTTCCTGCTCTGGTATCCGGTGATCGACCGGGCGCGCACGGAGGCGCTGCTGGCCGACCTGCGCGCCACCGGCATCCCGCGCCAGCTACGGCTCGAGATCTGCGCGCGGCCCGACGCGGTGGGCCGCGGCATGACCGGTGCGGGCATGCTCGTGGTCAATCCGCCCTGGACTCTGGCCGATGCGGCCATGCTGGGCCTGCCCTGGCTGGCGCGGGCGCTGGATGCTTCGGACCGCTGGCAGGTGGCGTGGAACACCCCGCCCTGACGCACCTCAGCGCTTGGGCAGAAGGAAGACCGCCGTGCCCATGGCGAGGCTGCCGAAGGTCACGGCGAAGCCGGCTCCGGCCAGCACCAGGGTGAGCAGCCGGTCCTCGGACCGGAAGAGCAGCTCGCCCAGCCGTGCGACGTCCAGCCAGATCAGAGCACCGAGCAGGCACCAGCCGGCGGCCACGCCGAGCAGGCAGTGGCGGGCGAGGAAGCGGATGTGATCGGGTAGCGCGTGCATGCCGCGTCCCAGCGTCGTTCGGCAGGCAAGATCGGCGTGCGGGGCGCCGGGTCAAGTGGCGTGGGCCCCGAGCGTGGCCGCCATGCTCTTGCCAAGCTCAGGCCGCTCAACTACCGCAACGATCAGATAGGCGGGGCTATGGACGGCGGTCCGATGCGGTCGTGGTGGTTGCGGTTGGTCTCGGCGGGAGCGGCTCTCGGGCTCCTGGCTTCGGCACCCGCGCAGGCCAAGTTCATGGGCGTCTACGACTACCCGTTCGTGAGCCCGCTGGCGGCCACGGTGGCCGCCACCCCGCCGGCCAACCAGGCGCGGCAGATCCCCGGCCGCCGAGTTCGCGCGCCTGGCCGAGATTCGCTACGTCGAGCCGTTTCCCGAGCGCGACGATCCCGCCGGTGTTCTGGTACATCGATCGGGGCATGCCCTATTCGGTGCTCAAGCAGAACCGGCCCAAGGCACCACTGTTCTTCATCATCGGCGGCACCGGCGCCGGGCACAATTCGTCCAAGTCCTACGGCCTCGCCAACGTGCTCTATCAGGCGGGCTTCCACGTCGTCAGCCTGCCGAGCCCGACCCATCCGAGCTTCATCGTGACCGCCTCGTCCGACAGCGTGCCGGGCCAGCTCGACGGAGGATGCGCGCGACCTCTACCGCGTCATGGGCATGATCGCCGACGATCTCGCCGACGAGATCGGCGTCTCCGGCTACTATGTCGGCGGCTACAGCCTGGGCGGCACCCACACCGCCTTCGTCAGCGAGCTCGACTGCGCGGGAGAAGCGCTTCGACTTCAAGAAGGCCGTGGTGATCAATCCGGCGGTCAGTCTCTACAACTCGGTCAACCGCCTCGACGACATGGTCGCGACAGAACCTCGCGCGAGGATCGCGAAGCCGTCGCCGAGTTCATCGACCATCTGTTCGATCAGGTCGTGGCTGCTCTACAGGTCCGGCGGATCAGGTCGACTTCGCCGATCCCGGCCTTCCTCTACCGCGCCTACGCGACGCTGGAGCCGCCCGAGCAGCGAGCTCGAGCTGCTGATCGGGCTCACCTTCCGGCTGACCTCCAACGACATGGCGTTCTCCAGCGACGTGATGACCAACGCCGGCTACGTCGTGCCGAAGAACGCGCGGCTGACCGCCACGACCTCGCTCACCGAACGTGATGCTCGCGGGGCTGCGGCTGAACTTCGTCGACTTCTTCGACGGGCTCTACGTCCCGCTTCGTCCAGCGCGCGCGAGCCCGGCGTGACCCGCGAGGAGCTGATCGAGCGGGCGAGCCTGCGAGCCGATCGAGCGCTATCCTGCGGCGGGACCCGCGCGTGGTCATGCTCGGGACGCAGGACGACGTGATCCTGTCGCGCGACGAGATGCTGTGGCTGGCAGGACGTGTTCGGCGAGCGGGCGCGGATCTTTCCGACCGGCGGCCATTGCGGCAGCATGGACCAGCGCGAGTTCGTCCGCGAGATGCTGCGGCTGCTCTTCGCACGCGGAGGCCCGATCGTGAGCCTGCGCGCGCTTGGCGGCCCTGGTGCTGGCGGCGGCGCTCGGCGCCTGTGCCGCGACGCCGGCCTACCAGCTGGGCACCGCACCGCCGCTGCACCAGCTCGTCGGCGGCCGAGCAGGACGGCCGACATCCCGCTGCGGGTCTACGACCCCTGGGAGGGCACCAACCGGGGCGTCTACAAGTTCAACGCCCTGTTCGACGAGTACGTCTTCCTGCCGGTCGTCCGCGGCTACGAGTTCGTGACCCCGGACTTCATCGAGAACCGGGTCACCGACTTCTTCTCCAACCTGTCCGAGTTCCGCAACGCCACCAACGGCCTGATGCAGGCCCGGCCCGACGTCGCCGGCCGGGCGGTGATCCGGCTCGCGCTGAACTCGACCGTCGGCGTGGCGGGCCTGTTCGACGTCGCGACGCCGCTGGGCGTCAGCCAGGAGCCGCTCGATTTCGGCCTGACCCTGGGTCGCTGGGGCGTCGGCCAACGGCCCCTATCTCGTGGTGCCCGGTGCTGGGGCCGTCGAACGTGCGCGACTTCTCCGGCTTCGTGGTCGATTCGGTGATCGCCGTCGTACCGTGCCGCCCGAGTCGATCGTCACCGACTGGGTCTACTTCAACCCGCTGGTCTATGTGCTCTACGCGGTCGACCTGCGGCGCAACGTCAACTTCCGCTATTTCGGCTCGGGCTCGCCGTTCGAGTACGACCTCGTCCGCTTCCTCTACACCAAGAAGCGCGAGCTGCAGCTCGCGCGTCGCTGGGCGACCGGCCCTCGCCAGACGAGGTCGAGCCCTCACCCTTCCGCGCGCCCGTCGACATCGACCGGCGAGCGCCGGCCTCGACGCTGCCGCATCAGGCGCCGACGGGCCGGCTCCTGCCGTAGGCCAGCAGCATGACGATGATCACCAGGCCGTAGATGATCTGCCGGCCGGCCTCGGGCATCTGCATGACCGAGAGCACCGAGGACAGCAGCGTGATCAGGATGGTGCCGACCACCGTGCCGGCGTAGCGGCCCTTGCCGCCCAGGATGTGCGTGCCGCCGATGACCACGGCCGCGATCGAGGGCAGCAGGTAGGCGTCGCCCATGCCCTGGTAGGCCTTGGTCGAGTAGCCGGCGAGCAGCACGCCGGACAGGCCGGCGCACAGCCCGCACAGCGCGAAGGCCGCCACCAGCACCGCCCGGGTCGGCACGCCCGACAGGTAGGCCGCGGCCTCGCGGTTGCCGATGGCGTAGACGTAGCGGCCGAACACGGTGCGGCGGAGCAGGAAGACCATCGCGACCGACAGGAGGCCCCAGACCAGGAGCGCCATCGGGATCCCGAGCAGGTGGCCGGTGGCGAGGAACGTCATGAGGTCGGTGGCGTGGGTCTGCGGCGCGAAGCCGCCGGTGTGCATGACCATCAGGCCGCGCAGCATGGCGTTGACGCCGAGGGTGAAGATCATCGACGGCACGCGCAGGTAGGCGACGCCGATGCCGTTGAAGATGCCGACCGCCAGCCCGACGCCGATGCCCACCGGGATCGCCATCGGCCCGCCGACGGCGGTGGCCATCATGGCCGCCGCGGCCAGGGTCCAGGGGACCGAGAGGTCGATGTGGCCGAGCAGGATGACCACCATCATCCCGGCGGCGACGATGCCCAGGAAGGCGCCGACCTGGAGCTGCTGCAGGAGATAGCTGGGGTTGAGGAAGGCGAGGTTGCCCTGCGTGGTGAGCGTGTAGGCCGAGCCCAGGGCCAGGATGACCAGCACGAACAGGCTGGCGATCACGATCGGGCGGTCGTCGCCGCTGAGCTTGAGCATGCCCGTCAACCCAGCAGCTGCAGGCGGTTGCGCACCCGGAACACCCGGCTGGCGCCGAGCGAGACCGCGGCCAGGAGGACCAGGCCCTCGAACAGCGGCTGCAGCAGCGGCGGCACGTCGAAGATCCGGAAGTTGAACGAGATGGCGCGGATCACCAGGGCACCCACGAGCGAGCCGACGGCACCGCCGCTGCCGCCGGTGAGCACCGTCCCGCCGATCACCACGGCGGCGATCGAGTTCAGCGTGTAGCCGCCGGCCTGGGGCACGTCGGCATTGCCGCTGGAGGTCTGGATCGCGAGATAGAGCCCGCCGACGCCGGCGAAGAAGCCGGCGAGCGTGAAGGCGGCGAGCCGGGCGCGGTCGATGGCGAGACCCGACATGTAGGCCGCGGCCTCGCTCGAGCCCACGGCGTAGACGTTGCGGCCGGTGACGGTGGCCCGGAAGGGCAGCCAGACCAGGACCACGACCAGCACGGCCAGGATCAGCGGCACGGGTATCCAGGCGACCGGCTGGAACCAGGGCGCGTCGCCGCCGTCGAACCAGCCATAGGTCGCGGCCAGCTCGTAGAGATCGTTGGTCAGCGCCCAGGCGAGGTCCTGGTCGATGTCGCCGCCGGGCGTCGGCCGCAGGAACAGGGCGATGCCGAGATAGACGGCACCGGTCGCCAGCGTGGCGATGATCGGCTGCAGCCGCCCGTAGACGACGACGCAGCCATTGATGAAGCCGGCGAGCGCGCCGACCGCGAGGCAGACCACGGTGCCGGTGACGAGCATCGCCGGGGAGCCCGTGAGGACGTGGCTGGCGACGCAGTTGACCAGCGTCATCACCGCACCGACGGAAAGGTCGAGCCCACCCGCCAGCACCGGCACGGTCTGGGCCATCGCGACCATGATCAGGGCGAAGCTCTCGTTGCTGTTCTGGATCAGCACCGCGGGGCCGAAGCCCTTGGGGTGCAGGGCGTTGTAGACGCCGTAGAACAGGACGAAGAGCAGGATGGCCAGGACGAGCCCGAGATTGCGGCCCAGGGCGCCGGTGAGCCGGGTCACGCCGCGGTCCCGGCCGCGGGCGCGGCGATGTTCAGCGAGCTCGCCACGATCGCGTGCTCGGTGATCTCCGCACCCTCGAGCACCCGGACGATCCGGCCGTCGTAGAGGATCAGCACGCGGTCGCAGCAGCCGATCAGCTCGTCATAGTCGGTGCTGTAGAACAGGATCGCGGCACCCGCGTCGGCCAGCTCGCGCATCAGGGGGTAGAGCTCCTGCTTGGTGCCGACGTCGATGCCGCGCGTCGGGTCGTTGAGCAGGATCACGCGTGGCCGGGTCAGCAGCCACTTGCCGATCACCACCTTCTGCTGGTTGCCGCCGGACAGGGTGCCGACCGGATCGCCGGGATCGCCCAGCTTGATGCGCAGCCGGCGGATCATCTCCTCGACCGCGCGCTCCTCGGCTTCCTGGTCGACCACGCCCAGGCGCCCGAGCCCGCCCAGTGCCGCGAGCGCTGAGATTGTCGCGCACCGCCATGGGCAGCAGCAGGCCCTCGGTCTTGCGGTCCTCCGGCACCAGGGCCATGCCGCAGGCGGCCGACTTGGCATGGGCCGGTCCCGTCGCCTCGTACGCCTCGCCGTCGAGCGTCACCCGGCCCTCGACGCCGCGCAGGACGCCGAACAGGGCCAGCATCAGCTCGCGCTGACCCTGCCCGTCCAGCCCGCCCAGGCCCACGATCTCGCCCTTGCCGACGGCGAAGGACAGGTCCGAGAGCCGGTCGCCCCAGTTCAGGTCGGCGACCTCGAGGCAGCGCGCCGGGACCGCGTTGCGCTGCGGCTTGGGCGGATAGACCTGGGTGATGTCGCGCCCGATCATCAGCCGCACGATCTCCTCCTCGGTGCGCGTGCCTTGCGCGAAGGTCTCGACGTGGCGGCCGTTGCGGAACACCGAGCAGGTGTCGGCCAGGGCCGCGATCTCGTGCATCCGGTGCGAGATGTAGAGCAGCGCCAGGTTCTCGCGGCGCAGCTGGTGCAGGAGGCCGAACACCAGCTCGACGTCGGCCGCGGTCAGCGCCGAGGTCGCCTCGTCGAGGATCAGCAGCCGCGGCCGGAGCGCCAGGGCCTTGGCGATCTCGACCAGCTGGCGGCGCGACAGCGGCAGGTCCTTGATGCGGGTGTCGGGATCGAGGTCGTCGCAGCCGAGCCGGGCCAGATACTCGGCCGCACGGCGCCGCTGCGCGCGCCGGTCGATCAGGCCGAAGCGGCGCGGCGGATCGGACAGGCAGACATTGTCCGCGACGCTGAGGTCGGGGACCAGGGACAGCTCCTGGAAGATCGCGACGATGCCGGACCGGTTGGCCGCACCCGGACCGGCGAAGCGCACCGGCTCGCCGCCCAGGCGGATCTCGCCGGTGTCGGGCTGGACGACGCCGGAGATGATCTTGATCAGGGTCGACTTGCCGGCGCCGTTCTCGCCGAGCACGGCGTGGATCGAGCCGGCCCGGCAGGCGAAGTCGACCTCCTCGAGCGCGCGGACGCCGCCATAGCGCTTGGCGACGCCGCGAAGCTCGAGAAGGGGACCGCCCTGCGGCGTCGGGTCAGCCACGCGGCTGCCCGCCCGCACCGCTTACTGCACGTTGTCCGCGGTCTTGCCCATGATCTCGACGGCAGTGATGTTGACGTCGCAGGGCGGGAATTCGTTGGGCGTGAAGAAATTGTCGCTGAGGTTCGACCAGTAGTTCTTGCCGTCCTCGAGCGTGTTGTAGTCGGCGACCGGGATCGGCACCGAGATCAGCTGCGGCATCGGGTTGCCCTCGAGGGCGGAGATCGCGGCCTTCATCGAGATCGCGACGAGACCGGGCGACTGGCCGTAGGACAGGCCCTTGAGGCCCTTGTCCTTGTGCTCGGCGATCTGCTTGCGGAAGCCGTTCTCGGCCTCGCCGGCCATCGGCACCATCGGATGGCCGGCGTCGATGAAGGCGCGCACCGTGCCGGTCGAGCCGCCCTGCGTGAACACGGCCGCGAACTGGCCGTGCACCGCCAGCGCGTCGGCCGTCGCCTTCTGCGAGGTGCCGTCGTCCCAGTTGCCGACGATCTCGACGATCTCGAAGCCGGGAGCCTGCTTCTCCATCACCTCGCGGAAGCCCAGGTGGCGGTCGCGGTCGACCGAGTTGCCGGGCAGGCCGCGCACCTCGAGGATCTTGCCGGTCTTGGTGTCGCCCAGCTCCTTGAGCAGGAACTCGGCCGACATCACGCCCATCGCGTGCTGGTCCTCGTTGACCATCATCACGGCGTCGGTGTCGAGGATGTTGTCGAACGGCACCAGGACCACGCCGTTGCGGTCGGCCAGCTTGATGACGCGGTCGAAGCCCTCGGGGCTAACCGCGATGGTGACGATCGCGTCGTAGCCCTGGTTGATGAAGTCCTCGATCGCACCCAGCTGGGCCGCGGCGTCGGTGCCGGTCGAGATGACCTTGAACTCCTTGATCTTCTCCTTGATGCCGGGCTGCTCGGCGAACGCCTTGGCGGTCTGGATCATCTGGATCCGCCAGGTGTTGCCGACGAAGCCGTTGACCAGGGCGATCCGGTACGGGCCTTCCTTGGCCGGCCACTGGAAGTGCTTGGTGTCGGCGCTCCAGGGTGCGAAGCACTCGGGATTGTAGCCGGGGCCGGCCACGACCTCGGGCTTGGCCATGGCCGTGCCGGCGAAACCCAAGGCGCCAGCCAGGGCGGTGCCCAGCATGAGACGGCGAAGCAGCATCATCGAGACCTCTCCGATCAGGGGCCGTGAGCCCCTTGTTGTTTTTCGAACAGAAGCCGTTCCTACTCCGCCGCGATCCGTACGTCACGGGCATAAGCCCGCGGATCCTTGTGGATCGCGCCGTCCTTCATGATCATGGCGAACCGGTTGCGGTCGGCCATGATCGCGATGTCCGCCAGGGGGTTGCCGTCGACCAGCAGCAGGTCGGCGAGATAACCCTCGCGCACCTGGCCGAGCTCGCCGCCCATCCGCATCAGCTCGCCACCATAGCGGGTGGCACAGACGATGGCGTCCATGGGCGTGTAGCCGAACAGGTCGACGAAGTGCTTGAGGTCCCGGGCGTTGGTGCCCTGCGGCGTCCAGGCGAAGCCGTAGTCGCCGCCGACCACGACGCGGATACCGCGCTTCTTGACCTCGGCATAGACCTCGCACGTCTTCTCGAGGTTGCGGCGCATGCCCATCTGCTCGATCACCTCGGCGGTGATGCCCCAGGGCTCGGCCTCGTAGACCGTGTTGTGCAGGAGGCCGACGGCCGGACCGAGGAAGATCCGGTCCTTGGCCGCCTCCATCATGTCGAGCGCCTCCTCGTCGGCGAACTCGCAATGATAGATGCAGTCGACGCCGTTCCTGACCGAGAGCTTGACGCTGTTGGCCGAGCGCGAGTGGGTCGCCACCTGCTTGCCGAACTCATGGGCGATCTCGCAGGCCATCTTGACCTCGTCGTCCATGTAGGTCGTGCAGCCGGCCGGCGCGTGCGGGTAGAAGTCGTCGCCCGACACGTTGAGCTTGATGTTGTCGACACCCTCGCGGATGCAGGTCCGGACCGCGCGCCGAATCTCTTCGGGCCCGTCGGCGATCAGGGCGAAGCTCTCGCGGTGCAGGTGGAGCTGGCGCTCGTCGCCGAGGCCGCCGGTCGCCACCAGCTCGGGGCTGGCCGCGCGCATCCGCGGGCCCGGGATCTCGCCGGCATTGATCGCGTTGCGCACCACCACGTCGAGCCGCGGCTTGGCCGAGGCCGCGCAGTAGATGCTGGTGAAGCCGCTGTCCAACAGCAGCCTGGCGTTGGCCGCGGTCTTGAGCGTGTGCTCCTCGGGCGGGATCATGCCCAGGTGGAACGGCATCGACACGCCGGTGAAGGAGGGATGGCAGTGGCCCTCGACCATGCCCGGCATCAGGGTCATGCCCCGGCCGTCGATCACGGTCCCCGCCTGATCGCGGGCGATCTGGTTCCTGCCCTTGGCGACGCTGCGGATGCGGTTGCCCTGGACGAGCACCTCGCCCGGAAACGGTTCGGCGCCGGACGCGTCCAGAACCATGACGTCGGTGAACAGAACCGAGCCCATGTCAGCCTCCCGCGGCGCGGCCGTGCGTGCGGCCCTCCAGCATTGGCGGCGAAGATCGCGCCGCACCGGCCCGGTGTCAATGGACCGACAGGCGGCGCCTATCGGCTGGCGCGCCGGGTGCCGCGCCAGCCGTCGCGCGTGGCGAGGCCGAGCACGATCAGGCCGAGCAGCAGCGGCGGCACCCAGCCCGCGAGCAGGGGGCGGATCAGGCCGACCTCGCCCAAAGCACTGGCGACGCCGCTGGAGATCAGCAGCGTGAACCCGATGCCGACCGCGGTCATGAACACCGGTGCGATCGAGGCCGTCCGGCTGAAGCGGCGGACCAGGGCGAAGGCCAGCATCATCAGGAACATGGGCACGAAGGCGCCGGCGATCCGCTGGTGGATCCAGGTCAGGTAGGGTTCCTTGGCCCGCAGGCCGTAGCCGCCTTCGGCGACGACGTCCTGGAGCTGCCACAGACCGAGCTCGCGCGGTGGCCGGGCCAGGAGCTGGATGCGCGCGACGTCGATCCGGCCGGGCCATTCGAGCGACGCCAGGCGCTCGGTGCGGCGGTCGGCGACCCGCGAGCGGGTGACGTCCTGCAGGAGCCAGCCGCCGGGCGCGTCGGTTGCCGAAGCGGCGTCGATCCGCTCGGTGAGGATCCCGTCAGGGCCGCGGCGGAAGATCGAGACGTCGCTCACCTTGCCCGCCGCGATCGCGTTGGAAGAAAGCCGGACGATGTCGTCGCCGCTGCGCAGCCAGTAGAAGCCGCTGGCCGCGGCGTCGGTCGGCCGGTGGCGATAGTCGCCGATCCCCCAGAGCCGCAGCTCGCTGGTCGCGCGCGGCAGGGCGATGTCGTCGACGGCGAACTTGACCGCGACCAGGGCCAGGCCCGCCGGCAGCAGCATGCGCAGGATGCTCAAGGGCCGCACGCCGATGCTCCAGACCACGATCAGCTCGCGGTGCCGCAACAGGTCGGCGACGGCCAGCAGCCCGGCGATCAGTGCCGCCAGCGGCATGAGCTCGGAGAGCATGATCGGCAGCCGCAGCCCGAAGTAGCGCAGGCCGGCGGCAAGGGCACCCTCGGGCGCGCTGACCAGTTCGGGGCCGACGTCGATCAGGTCGATCACGGTGGCGAACCCGATGATCCCGAACAGGACGACCAGGAAGCGCACCAGGAACATGCGGTTCAGGTAAAGGGTGAGGACGTTCATCCGCGCAGCGTCGCGGCCCGTCGCGGCAGCAGGCGCCCGAGGCGGTCGAACTGGCGGTCGAGCCAGATGCCCAGCCGCGGGTCGGGCACCCGGGAGGCGGCGCGCAGGAACATCCAGCCCGAGATGGCGGCGAACAGCGCGAACGGCGCCCACAGACCCAGCCAGACCGGGATCTTGTTGTTGTCGGCCAGTGCTTCGCCCACCTGGAGGATCTGGTGGAAGGCGATCAGCATCGCCAGGCCGGCCACGAGCCCGTAGGAGCGCTGGCCGCGCACGCGGTCGATCGCCAGCGGGATCGCCATCAGCGGCAGCAGCGGCAGGATGAGGATGCGGACCAGCCGCCCGCTCAGCTCGGCGCGGATCTCCCACGGATCGATGTGCGCCGGCGGTGCCTGCAGCGCCGACCAGAGCTCGAGCAGCGTCATCTCGCGTTCGTCCTCGCCGCGCGGACGGAAGCCTTCGTCGGGATTGGCCAAGGTGGTCTCGAACTCACGGAAGCGGATCACGACTTCGCCAGACGATTGCGGCTCGGCCGTGCCGTCGCCGGCCGGGACCAGCTGCTGCAGGCCGTCTTGCAGCTTCAGCTCGATCGGTGTCGTCGGCCCGCTGCGGACGGTCTCGCCGCGCTTGGCGGTGATCGTGACCGAATCCTTGCCCTCGCCGCTCTGGTAGAGGAACACGCCGGTCATCTGCGCTTTGTCCTCGGAGATCTTGTCGACCATGTAGGTCGTGTCGCCGAGGGTGGTGAACAGACCGTCCTGCAGCAGCGTGGTGAACGAGGCGTTGGTCAGCGCGTAGGTCGCGGCGCGATAGGCGTAGCGGGCATAGGGCTGCAGCAGGCTCACCAGCAGCGCCACCACCAGCGCCAGCACGACCGCGGCACCCAGGATCGGGCGCAGGAGCTGCGGCAGGCCGGCGCCCGAGGCGCTGATCGCCGCCAGCTCGCCCTCGCGGCTCAGCCGGCTGAAGGTCAAGAGGATGCCGAGGAAGAAGGCGACCGGCAGGGCCAGGCCCATATAGTGCGGGATGAGGTAGCCCAGCATCTCGAAGACGACGAACAGGCTGCCGCGCCAGCCCACGACGAGGTCGATCACCCGCAGCGTCCGCTCGGCCAGCAGGGCGATCAGCGCCACCAGGATCGCGGTGACCATCGGGCGCGCGATCTGCGCCAAGAGATACCTGCTGTAGATCGACATGCCCGTTCCGGTGTGGGACTGGCCTGACCGTTACCCGATCGTAAGGGTAGGGGCTAGTCCGGGGCCTCCAGGCGGATCGCGGCGGAGCCGCGGCTGGTCTGCAGCCGGCGCTTGAACACCGAGGCGAAGCAGCCGCTGGCGAGGTCGAAACGGCGCAGCTCCAGGTCGATGGTCCAGCCCGCCGGCCCGTGCTCGAGGTCGTAGATCAGGTAGCCGCCCTCGTGGTGCCGGTCGCCGCCGTGCAGCGAGGCCGAAGGTGCGCCCACGACCGGGATCGACGGGCCGTCGGTGCGCATGCCGCCGAGCTGGAAGATGTGCTGGTGGCCGCACAGCACGAGCTCGACCGGGCGCCGCTCCAGCACCGCTGCCAGCTCGTCGGCGTCGACCAGGCGCCGGCGATAGTCGGTCATGGTGGCCACGGGCGGATGGTGCAGCAGGAGCACGCGACAGGGATGGTCCGCCGCCAGCGCATCGAGCAGGCTCTCCAGGCCGCGCAGCTGGCGCCGGCCCAGCCGGCCGGTGGCGAAGGTGGGCGGCGTCGCCACGGCGGTCGACATGCCGATCAGGGCCACCGGTCCGCGCCGGCGCAGGAACGGAAAGGTGTCGCTCTCGGTCCGGCCGCTGTCGGCGCCGTCGCCGCACATGTAGTCGGACCAGTGCGCCCAGGCCTCGCGCCACTTCACCTCGACATAGGCGTCGTGGTTGCCCGGGATGACGGTGACGGTGTCGGGCGTGCCCAGCTGGCGCAGCCAGGTGGCAGCCTGCACGAACTCGGCCGGCAGCGAGATGTTGACCAGATCGCCGGTGATCGCGACGTGGTCCGGTGCTTCCGCCCGCATGTCCGCGACCAGGGCGTCCAGCACCTCGCGCCGGTGCACCCGGTAGCGGCTGCGCTGCCAGGACAGGTAGCCGAGCACGCGCTGGTTCATCAGCGCGCGGGGCGTCACGCGCGGCATCGGCCCCAGATGCAGGTCGGACAGGTGGGCGAGGCGGAACGTCGTCCGGGCGGGACCGCGGACGGCCGCGGCGCCGCGGGCGGCAGTGGCCGCCGTGTCGGGCTCAGACAGGTTGGCTGGCCTCGGTGAGCAGGTCGCGCACCCGGGCCACCACCCGCGCCAGATCGTCGAGCGGGCGGGGAGCCGCCACCGGCGTCTCCGCGCCGAGCCTGACCACCAGGCCCCGGGCCTCCAGCGAGCGGTGCAGTGCCTCCAGGTCGCGCGGGCGGTAGAGCAGGCCGCGCGTGGTGAGCCAGTCGACGAACCGGCCGGGAATGTGCTGCTGCAGCGGCGTGCCGCGGTAGGTCTCGCCCCCGAGCAGCGACAGCAGCCCGCCCACCAGCGGCTTGACCACCGGGATGTCGTCGTACCAGCGCGGCAGGTCGAACAGGGCCACCGGCCGGCCGGTCAGCGTCGCCTCGGCCAGCATCTCGCCGTCGCCGGCGGTGACGATGAAGCGGTCGGCCCGCTCGAGCATCGCCGGGCGAGGGTCCTGCGACCGGTCGAGGACCTCGGTGCCGGCGGGCAGCGCGGCGCGCAGCGCCTGGAGCAGCCGCTCCGGGACGGCAGGGTCGGCCGCCACCACCAGCGCGCCGCCGTGGCGGGCGACCTCGGCCGCGGCCGCCTGGCCCAGCTCCGCCGCCGCGCGCTCGCTCAGCCGGTACGGCCCGAGCCGCGCCGTCAGGAGCAGTGCGGTCACCGGTGCCGCGGCCGTGGCGGCGGCAGGGTGCGCCGGCTCGCTCAGGGGTGCTGCCACCTGCAGGACGTTGCGGCGGATCGGCAGGCGGTCGTCGGGGGTGGCCACGATCAGGTCGAACAGCGAGAACGGCCCACCCGGCCGGCCCAGCTGCACCAGCCTCGTACGCCCGCCGGACTGGCGGCGGATCCAGCGTGCCACCGGCGCGCTCCGCCGGCCGCTGGCGATCAGCACGTCGGGCCAGGGCGGTGCCAGCGGCGCCGATCCGGCCGGGTCGAGCCCGCTGGCCGTGGCGCCGAGCAGCCGGCCGCGCAGGCCGGCCAGCGGCCCGAAGGCCAGGGCCTTCTCCTCGAACCGGCCGCCGATGGCGCGACCGATGCGCCGCGACTGGCGGTCGGCCGCCTCGTCCTCGCCGGTCAGCGCCCAGACCAGCGGCGTGGCGGGCGGATCCACGCGCCGAACCTGGGTCGCCTCGACCGCGAGCGAGCCGGTGGCAAGGCGGCGCACCGCGTCCAGCTCCCAGCTCACCTTCGGGTAATGGGCGGCGATCGCCTCGACCCGCCGGCGCCACCAGCCTTCGCTGCCGACGCCGTCCTCGGCCGCGACCTCGACGCGCAGCACCAGGGCCCGGCCGGCGGCGGCGAACAGCTCGCGCAGGACCCAGTTGGCGTCGGCACCGGGCACCCGCTCGAGGATGCCCGCGGCCAGGATGGCGTCGTGGCGCTCGTCGGGCAGCCGCCCGCCGGCGCGGCCGAAATCGTGGCGCACGGCCACCGGGGCGTCGGCGCCGAGCGGTGCGTCCTGGGCTCCCGCCAGCCCGGTGACGAGCAGGCTCCGCGCGCCGGTCTGGCGCAGGAGGTCGCTCGCCGCGGCGGACAGGAGCGGCCCCGGCGCGGCTGCCGGTGCGGGCTGGTTGGAGCCAACGATCGCGGTGAAGCCGGGGCTGGGGTCGGTGGCGGTGAACAGCTCGTAGCCGGCGGCGTCGGCCGACCGCTCCAGGTCGTGCCAGATGTAGGCCAGCGGGTTCTGGTGGTAGGAGAAGGCCTCGGGGAACGGGTTCCAGGGCTGCTGGTGCAGGGCGGTGTAGTGCAGGCACTTGGTCCGCCCCTCGACATATTCGAGGTCGCGGGCGTTCCAGTGCCCGTCCAGCTCGCCCCACAGGCCCGGCTCCTCGGCCGGCTTGCGCGTCAGCGGGCCCTTGGCGCCGCGGGCCGAGGCCGCCGCCCGGTTCCACCAGGGCAGCATCCTGGCACAGTCGATCAGCATCACCGAGGTGTCGCGGGCGTCGATGGCGAGGTAGCCGTGGCCCTCGAGCGGCAGGTCGAACAGGAGGGCGGGGTCGGCGAGGTAGATCTGGTCGACGTCGTTGTAGATCGCCTTGCCGGTCCGGCCGGCGAGGTCGGGGATGGCGAAGCGGTAGCAGGTGAACCCGGTCCGCCAGCCGCGCCGGTCGAAGCCGGCGAGATTCTTCATCAGGTGGATCTCGTAGACCCGCGCCGGATCGCGCACCTGCAGGATCGACCAGACGAACACGCGCTCCGCGCGGTACTGGCCGTCCTCGGTGCCGAGGAAGATCCGGACCGGCGGCAGCGGCGAGGGCACCCGGCCGGGCTCGACGCCGAGCACCACGACGTCCGGCTGCTCACGCTGGTAGGGCCAGGCCCCTTCGAGGAGTGCTGCCACCGATCCCGGTCTCCATCGGCGCACCGCGCCCGCGCGGCTTGTACGCAACGGCGGCGGGAGCGTCAAACCTTGCCGCCCTCGGCGAGGCGGGTGCGCAGTAAGCCCGCCGGACCCGGAAATATTCGCACGACGTGCCTCGCGGGGAAGGGCTGCGGCGTCATGCTGCACGGCGTCGCGCGACTTGGTTTGTGGCCGTACGATCGCTATATGAACGCTGCGTCCGTCCATGTGCCGGCGCGTATTTGCCTTCGCGCCCCGAACTCCCGCCCGAGCGACCCCCATGGAATTGCGCAACATCGCGATCATCGCGCATGTCGACCACGGCAAGACGACCCTGGTCGACCGGCTGCTCCAGCAGTCCGGCACCTTCCGCGAGAACCAGCAGGTTCAGGAGCGGGCGATGGACAGCAACGACCTGGAGCGCGAGCGGGGGATCACCATCCTCGCCAAGTGCACCTCGGTGGTCTGGAAGGGGGTGCGGATCAACATCGTCGACACGCCGGGCCACGCCGATTTCGGCGGCGAGGTCGAGCGCATCCTGTCCATGGTCGACAGCTGCCTGCTCCTGGTCGACGCGGCCGAGGGGCCGATGCCCCAGACCAAGTTCGTGCTCGGCAAGGCGCTCAAGCAAGGGCTGCGGCCGATCGCGGTGATCAACAAGGTCGACAAGCCCGAGCAGCGCTCGACCGAGGTGCTCAACGAGATCTTCGACCTGTTCGCGGCCCTCGACGCCGACGAGCACCAGCTCGACTTCCCCCACATCTACGCCAGCGCCAAGCATGGCTGGGCGGTGCGCGAGCTCGACGACCCGCGCGAGGACCTCGCACCCCTGTTCGACCTGATCCTCGAGCACGTGGCGCCGCCCGTGGCCGACAAGGACGGGCCGTTCCGCATGCTGGCGACCACGCTGGAGGCCAATCCCTATCTCGGCCGGCTGCTCACCGGCCGGATCGAGTCCGGCCGGGTGCGGGCCAACATGGCGGTCAAGTCGATGACCCGCGACGGCCAGCTGATCGAGCAGGCGCGGATCTCCAAGATCCTGGCCTTCCGCGGCCTCGACCGGCAGCCGGTCGACGAGGCCGAGGCCGGGGACATCGTGGCGATCGCCGGCTTCTCCAAGGCCACCGTCGCCGACACCCTGTGCGAGCCCGCGGTGGAGGCACCGATCCCCGCCCAGCCGATCGACCCCTCGACCATCGCGATGACGTTCTCCGTCAATGACGGGCCCTATGCCGGGCAGGACGGCACCAAGGTCACGTCGCGCCAGATCTGGGACCGCCTGCAGCGCGAGGCCGAGGGCAATGTCGCGATCCGGGTGACGCTGAGCGAGGACCGCGACGCCTACGAGGTCGCGGGTCGCGGCGAGCTGCAGCTGGCGGTGCTGATCGAGACCATGCGCCGCGAGGGCTTCGAGCTCTGCGTCGGCCGCCCGCGCGTCCTGTTCCAGACCGATCCCGTCACCGGCGAGCGGCTGGAGCCGATCGAGGAGGTCGTGGTCGACGTCGACGAGGAATATTCGGGCGTGGTGGTCGAGAAGCTCACCGCCCGGCGCGCCGAGCTCAAGGACATGCGCCCGGCCGGCGCCGGCAAGCAGCGGATCGTGTTCCACGCCCCGTCGCGGGCACTGATCGGCTATTTCGGCGAGTTCCTCACCGACACCCGCGGCACGGGCGTGCTCAACCGCGTGTTCGCCGCCTACGAGCCGTTCCGGGGTGCGATCCAGCAGCGCCACACCGGCGTGCTGATCTCCTCCGAGCTCGGCGAATCCACGGCCTACGCCCTGTTCAGCCTGGAGGATCGCGGCCCGCTGTTCATCGGTGCCGGCGAGAAGATCTATCCCGGCATGATCATCGGCGAGCACACCCGCGGCAACGACCTGGACGTCAACCCGCTGCGGGCCAAGAAGCTCACCAACATCCGTGCGGCCGGCAAGGACGACAACCTGCTGCTGACCCCGCCGGTGCGGATGACGCTGGAGCGGTCGATCGCCTACGTCGCCGACGACGAGCTGGTCGAGATCACGCCCAAGGCCGTGCGGCTGCGCAAGCGGCACCTGGACGCCAACGACCGCAAGCGCATGGCCCGGCAGAAGGAAGTCGCCTGAGCGGCTCTGCCGTACAGCTGCGTACTATGGCACCTATGCAACCTTGACGTGATCGCACGCGCCGGTCGCGCGGAACCGTCTATCGGCCGCATCCGTATCGCGGCAGACTGAGCGTACCGAGGTGCTTAAGTCGGCCCCGTTCGGTGACGGCACGGCCGGTGCGCCGTGGCAACGACAAGGACAAGAACACCATGCGGAGGCTCGCTGGCCGCTGGTCGGTCGTGGCAGGATCGGTGGTGCTCGTCGCTGGCGGCCAGGCCCATGCGGCGGGCTACGCGCTCAAGGAGCAGTCGGCCACGGCACAGGGCAACGCGTTCGCGGGTGCCACCGCCGGCGCGGACGATGTCAGCTACATGTTCTTCAATCCCGCGGCGCTGGGCTGGGTCGACAAGATCGCGGTCACGGCCACGGCGACGCTGATCTCGCCCAAGTCCGAGCTCAAGAACGCGAGCGGCAGCACCGCGTTCGGCACGCCGATCTCCGGTGCGACCAGCGAGGACGACATCGGCGAGGACGCGGTGGTGCCCGCCTTCTATGCCGCGGCACCGCTGCCGGCCGGGTTCAAGGTCGGCGTGGGCGTCAACGTGCCGTTCGGGCTCGAGACCAGCTACTCGCGCGACTGGGTCGGCCGCTACCATGCGGTCAAGTCCGAGCTGCAGACCGTCAACATCAATCCGGCGCTGGCCTGGCGGCCGGTCGAGTGGCTGAGTGCCGGTGTCGGGTTCCAGGCGCAGTACGCCGACGGCACGCTGACCAATGCCATCGACTTCGGCACGATCGGTGCGGCCAACGGCATTCCCGGCGCGTCGCCCGGTAACCAGGACGGCTTCGCGCGCCTGCGCGGCGACGACTGGGCTTACGGTTGGAACGCCGGCGCCATCGTCCAGCCGCTCGCCGGCACGCGGATCGGCGTGGCCTACCGGTCCGAGATCGACCACACCCTGAACGGCGACGTCAACTTCACCGGCGACGACGACGGCATCGCCAACATCATCCGCGGCGTCTCGGGTGCCTTCACCGACACGGACGCCAATCTCGGCCTGACCACGCCGGCCAGCCTGTCCTTCGGCGTCCACCAGGACCTGACCGAACGGGTCGCGGTGATGGCCGAGGCGCAGTGGACCGACTGGAGCGTGTTCGACCAGCTGACGATCAAGTTCGACAACCCGAGCCAGCCCGACAGCGTCACCGAGGAGGAGTGGGAGGACACCTGGTTCTTCGCGCTCGGCACGACGTTCAAGGCTACCGACGAGATCACCCTGCGCGCCGGCGTCGCCTACGACCAGAGCCCCGTGAAGGACGAGTTCCGCACGCCCGCGCATTCCCGACGGCGACCGCCGCTGGCTGTCCCTGGGTGCTGGCTGGCAGCCGGCCGGCTGGCTCGACCTCGATGCCTCGTTCACCTACATCGACGTCGAGGACACCGACGTCCAGCTCTCCGCCGCGGACACCGGCAATGGCGCCCGCGGCAACCTCGACGCCGACTACGACAGCTACATCATCCTGCTGGGCCTGAGCGCGCGGATGCGGTTCTGATCCCACCGCCGCTGCTCGAGGCCGCAACGGGCCCCAGTGCCGCCAGCTCGTCGCGCAGCGCCGCCGCGAAGCGCCCGGCCATCGTCCCATCGCCGTCCTGGCCGGTCGCGGTCATGGTCGCGAGACGGAGCAGACCGGCCAGCTGCGGCGCGCGGATCCGCTCCGCGTAGCGGGCTGCCACGGCCGCCGCCGCGTCCGTCTGCCCGAGACGTGCCTGGGCGAGGCCGAGCCAGACCGCGGCTGCGGCCTGTGACGGGTCCAGCTCCGCCGCCTCCCCAGCTGCGGCAAGCTCGGCGCCGGTCCGCCGCGCCAGTTCCGACCAGTCGCCCTGCGACGCCAGGATCTCGCGCGCCAGCGCCCGGCCGGAGGCCGACCCGACACCGAGCAGCGTGGCAGCCGCCTGAGCCGGGTTCCCCGCCGCATGGGCGGCACGGGCCCGAAGCTCGCGGTCGAGGTCTCCGCCGGAATCGCCGCGTGCCAGCCGCCGCTGCGCGGCCTCCAGCTCGCCCCGCCCGGCCAGAGCCTCGGCCAGCGCGGCCTGCGCGGCGCGCGTTTCCGTGCCTGGCGCGGTCGCGTCCAGAAGGGCGGCCGCGGTGTCGGCGAGGCCCGCGCGTGCCGCGGCCTCGCCGAGCTGCACCCGGATGCCGTCGGCAGCGCCGGTCCCGTCCAGCAGGTCGCCGTGCGCCCGGTGGATTGCCAGCCGCGCCACGACCGGTGTCCCGGTGTCGGCCAGCCATGCGGCCATCTGGCCGCGCAGTGCTTCCCTTGCCGCCGCCGCGGCTGCCGGATCGGCGGTACGCGCGATCGCTTCCCGCCGTGTGGCGATCGCCTCCACCTGCCGGCCGGCCGCGGCCTGCAGCTCCGCCAGCCGCTCCAGCATGCGCGGCTCCCAGGGGTGGCCGCGCCAGCTCTGCCGCTCCCCGGCCAGGGCCGTGGCCGCCGCTGCGGGCTCCAGGGATCCGGCGTCGGCCCGCACGGACGTCAGCAGGAACCGGGCGCGGGTGGCGATGTCGCCCTCGCCCGCTGCCGCCGCGGCGGCGAAGGCGGCCTCGGCCTCGCGCAACCGGCCCTCGCGGGCGTCGGCGATCCCCTCGAGCAGGCGCAGGCGGGCACCGTCGGTAGCCGGGAAGGCCGATCCCGGCGAGCTGCCGGAGCAGCGCCCGGGCCTCGCCCGCGTCGCCATGATCCAGGAGCGTGGCGGCCAGCTCGAGGCCCAGGCGGCGCCGCAACGGGTCGGGATAGGCCTGCGGCAAGCCACCGGAGCGCTGCCACTCCTGTGTCGCCAGCGGCCAGCGGGCGCCCAGGGCGGCAGCATAGGCGCGCCACAGGGCGATCTCCGCGTCCGCGTCGAGCGCATGGTCGAGCAGACTGGCCAGGGCCGGATCGGGCCGGCCGGCGAGCGCCTCCGCAGCACCCGTCAAGGCGATCCTCGCCGTCCGCATCGGCCCGGCGGCAGCCGTGCCGAGCTCCCGGTCGTCGATCAGCTCGAGCGCGGTGCGCGCCTCCGGGCCGAGCGCGTCCGCCAGATAGAGCCGGGCCAGTTCGAGGCGCGCCCGCGCCCGCTGCGGGCCGGCAAGGCCGCGCAGCTCGTCCAGCAGGCGCGCCCGGGCCAGCTGCCGCCCGGCGGCGTCCAGGGCGGACAGGCCGGCGAGCTCGAGTGCGCCCGACAAGGCCGGCTCCGTCGCCGCCAACGGCGCGGGGGGTGTGGCCACGACCGCTTCCGGCGCGTGCGCGTGCCCGTCGTCCGGTTCCGGGGCGGCTGCCGTCGGCTGCTGCTTCACGGTGCTCGGCGCGGGCTCGGGTACCGGTACGGCCTCCTCCGCGGCGACCGCCGACAGCCGCAGCCCGCCGGGCCGGGTAACGGTCAGCCGCCCGTCCGTCACGGCGGCGCGCATGCCGTCGGTCAGCGGCCGCCACACCAGGCCCTGTAGCGACGGCAGCAGCTCCAGATCGACCAGCCGAGCCGGCAGCGCATGGCGCAGGCCGCCTTCGGGCGCCAGCAGCAGCGTCAGGCGCTCGCCGGATTCGGGGTCGCGGACCTGCGCGACCTGGCCCGCGGTCTCCGCCGTGAGCTCTCCCCGCTCGGGGTCGCGGACCCAGGGCGCGCTGCCGGCGTCGGCCGAGGTCGCTTCGCCCGCGGTCACCTGCACGATCCAGCCATCCTCGCTCGGCCGGGGCTCGATCCGCACGGGCCGTGCGACGCGGAAACGGAACAGCCGGGCATCGCCCGCGGCGGCGGTCGCCAGCGGCTCCAGCCAGGCGGCGACGTCCGGGCGGGCCAGGGACCGCCAGCCCGCCACCTGCGCGTTGGCACCCGGGAACACCGCCCAGAACTGGCCGGCACGCTCGAACATCGCCGCCGGCACCGTGGTCCCCCAGCGAAAGCGCAGCTCGAGGGCGTCGGCGCCGCCGGTGGCCGCGACGGTGACCTGCCCGGCCGGCTCGAGGGAAGCTTCTGCCGTGGTCTCCCCGCCATCGTCCACTGCAGCCGCCGCCGCCGCCGTTTCGGGCAGCGGCGCCGGAGCGTCCAGGGCAGGCCGGGAGCGCGGCACCGGCATGGTCCGGGCGGGCCCGGCCGCCGGCGCCACCATGGCTGCGCCATCGGCGGTTGCGAGCGCGAGGGATGGGGGTGCGGCGACAGCCGCCGGTGCGGGCGCTTGGCGGAACTCGATCACGGTCAGCCGGGGATGCGGCTGGGTCAGGTGCGCGTCGGTGCCGGGGCGCAATTGCAGTGACAGCCGGCTGCCGTCGCCATTCGCGGCCGCACCCAGCAGCCATGAGGCCAAGGGTGTCGTCGCCGATGCCGGCGGGACCGCCAGCGGCCGCTCGGCGCGCAGTTGCGCGACCTCGCCGGCCAGCGTCAGCGTGGCGCGGGTCGGCGCCGGCCAGACCAGGATCAGCCGGCCGAGATTCGCCTCGACCTCGGCGCTCCAGGCCGACGGCAGCGGTGCCGCGCGGGCCGGTGGCGCAAGCGCGAGCCAGAGGCCCAGAACGAGGGCAAGGGCGGCATGCACGTCGGATCGTCCCCCTGTCGACCGTCGCCACGGTAGTGCAGGGGTCCTTGCCTATTGGTTAACGCGGTCTCGGCACGGCCCAGCTCCTGGCCTCAAGGCCGTGTTCGCGCCGGATCCTGTGGCGTCACCGACAGGGCCGCGGCATCCGCGAGCGCGGCCCGGTCGAGCCGCCCATCGTGCAGGGCGCTGGCGACCAGGACGCCGGCGCAGCCCAGCTCGGCCACGGCCCGCAGGTCGTCCGGCCCGCGCACCCCGCCCGCGGCGTAGATCTGCCGGTCCGGTGCCGCCGCGCGCAGCTCGCGCAGTCGCTCGAGGTCTGGCCCGCCGGCGCTGCCGACGCGGGCCAGGGTCATCGCAATGACACGCCGCGGCCAGCGCGCCGGATGCTCGAACAGCGCATTGGACCCCAGCCTGCGCTCGCCCTGGAAGTCGAGCGACAGGACCAGCCGCGGATCGTCGCCGAACAGGTCGAGCAGCCGCAGGTCGGCCTGGCTCTCGCTGCCCAGGACCAGATCGCCCAGCCCGGCGGCGAGAAAACGGCGGCAGCCGCACTCGCCGGCAAAGCCCGCGTCGACCCACAGGTGCAGGTGC
The DNA here is from genome assembly GCA_963769465.1 of uncultured Alphaproteobacteria bacterium. Classification (GTDB taxonomy): domain Bacteria; phylum Pseudomonadota; class Alphaproteobacteria; order Geminicoccales; family Geminicoccaceae; genus Benzoatithermus. The sequence goes on along the minus strand of CAVYMA010000027.1, from coordinate 26,733 downwards.
GGGAAACTCTGCCGCAGCTTGAAGATCAGCGCCTTGTGGTCGCCCTGCTTTCGGATCGCGTCGAGATCGGCGATGTAGAGCGTGCGGAACGGATGCAGCGCCAGCAGGCCCTCGACCACGGCGGCCGGGTCGGCGCTGCCGGTCACGCGGGAATGCTCCAGGGGGCGGTAGTGGTCGCGTGCGCCGGCGCGCGCATGCACGACCAGTCCGCCCATGAGGTCGATGACGGGGATGAGCTCGAACGAGGCCATGGCCGGTCCTCACCGCAGTCACGCATTCCTAGCACGGAGCGGAAGGCGGGCGCGATGGCCGCGTTGATCACGGGCCTGGACATCGGCGGGGCGCACCTCAAGGCCGCCCAGGTGACCGCCGACGGTCGGGTCGTGGCCGCGTGCCAGGTGCCGTGCGCGCTGTGGCAGGGCCTGGACCGGCTCGAACGGGCGCTGGCCGGGCTGGCCCTGCCGCCCGGTCCGATCGGGCGGGTCGCGGTCACCATGACCGGGGAGCTGGTCGACCTCTTCCCCGACCGGCAGACGGGTGTGGAGCGCCTGCTGGCGACGCTGGCGACGGTCTGGCCCGACGCCGGCGTCGCGGTGTGGGCCGGCCAGCGCGGCTTCGTCGCACCCGGTGCGGCGCACGGGCTCGCGCTGGAGATCGCCTCGGCCAACTGGCTGGCGTCGGCCGCTCTCACCGCCCGACGCGTCGGCGAGGGCCTGTTCGTCGACATGGGCAGTACCACCACCGACGTCGTGGTCCTTGCCCGAGGTGCCGTTCTGGCCGAGGGCGGCACCGATCGCGAACGCCTCGCCACGGGCGAGCTGGTCTATACCGGCCTCACCCGCACACCGGTCATGGCCTTGGCGGCGGAGGCCCCCTTCGCCGGCCGCCGCGTCGCGGTGATGAACGAGCTGTTCGCCACCACGGCGGACCTCTACCGCGTCCTGGGCCTCCTGCCCGAGGCGGCCGACCAGCACGACGCCGCCGACCGCGGGCCCAAGACCGTCGAGGCCAGCGCCCGGCGCCTCGCGCGCATGCTCGGGGCCGACCTCGCCGACGGCAGCCCGGCAGACTGGCACCGCCTCGCCGCGGTCCTGGCCCGCGCCCAGCAGCGGCGGATCGAGGACGCCGTGGCCCTGCAGCTCTCGCGCGGCCTGCTCGCCGACGCGGCACCGGTCATCGGCGCCGGCTGCGGCCGGTTCCTGGTGGCGGAGCTGGCCAGGCGGCTCGGCCGGCCCTACCGCGACTTCGCCCAGCTGATCGGGGCCGAGGAACTCGGCAAGGGACTGGGCCGCGACCTGCGCACCGGCGGTGGCGGTGGCGCTCCTCCTGGCCGAGGGCGGGCAAGAGCATGGTTGAGCGGCCGGGCTCGGTCTGGTCGCTGGTTCGCACCTACGGCCGCGCGCTCACCGTCCTGAGCGACGAGCGCCGCGTCGTGGCTCTCCTGGTCGCCGCCAACGTCGCCTTGGGCTTGGTCCAGCTCGCCGAGCCGGTGCTGTTCGGCCGGGTCGTCGACGCGCTGGGCAATGACGGTCCGGTGTTCCAGCTGATCGGGCTCTGGGCGGTGCTCGGCATCGGCGGCATCGCCGCCGGCGTCACCGTGGCCCTCTATGCCGACCGTCTGGCGCATCGCCGCCGGACGGCAGCCATGGCCGCCGCGTTCGAGCGCGCGATCACGCTGCCGATCGGCTACCACGCCCGCGCCGGCTCGGGCCGCATCGTGCGCACCATGCTCGCGGGCACCGATGCCCTGTTCATGATCTGGCTCAGCTTCTTCCGCGAGCACCTCGCGGCCATCGTCGGCATCGCCTTCCTGGTGCCGACGGCACTCTACATGAACGTCCGCCTGGCAGGCCTGCTCGCCGCCCTGGCCGTCGTCTACGTCGTGGTCAACCTCGTGGTCGTGCGCCGCACCCAGGCGGGCCAGATAGCCGTCGAGCGCCACCACCAGGACGTGTTCGGCCGGGTCGGCGACGTGATCGGCAACGTGACCGTGGTGCAGAGCTACGCCCGGCTCGCCGCGGAGACCTCGCAGCTCCAGGGCATGATGCGCCAGCTCCTGGCAGCACAGTACCCGGTGCTGACCTGGTGGGCGCTGCTGACCATCCTCACCCGCGCCTCGGCCACCGTCGTCATGGTGGTCATCTTCGCGGCGGGTGCGGTGCTCGCCCGACGCGGCGAGATCACCGTCGGCGAGATCGTGAGCTTCATCGGCTTCGCCAACCTGCTGATCGGCCGTCTCGACCAGCTTACCGGCTTTCTCGGCCGGTTCTTCATCCAGGCGCCGACCGTGGACGCCTATTTCGAGCTCCTGGCCACGCAGGACGACGTGCGCGACGCACCGGATGCCGCGGTGCTGGGCGAGGTGGCGGGCCGGGTGGAGTTCCAAGGGCTCACCTACCGCTTCCCGGACTCCGACCAGGGCGTGTTCGATCTCAGCTTCGTCGCCGAGCCGGGCCGCACGGTGGCCCTGGTCGGGCCCACCGGCTCCGGCAAGACGACCACGCTGGCGCTCCTGCAGCGCCTGCGTGACCCGGACGGCGGCCGGATCCTGATCGACGGGCGCGACGTGCGCGCGGTCACCTTGAACTCGCTGCGGCATGCCATGGCCGTCGTGTTCCAGGAGGCGGGCCTGTTCAACCGCTCGATCCGCGAGAACCTGCTGATCGGCAAGCCGGACGCGACCCAGGCCGAGCTCGAGGACGCGGCCCGGCGGGCGGAGGCGCACGAGTTCATCATGCGCAAGCCCGGCGGCTACGACTTCGTCATCGGCGAGCGCGGCCAGGCGCTGTCCGGCGGCGAGCGCCAGCGCCTCGCGATCGCGCGCGCCCTGCTCAAGGACGCCCCGATCCTCCTGCTCGACGAGGCCACGAGCGCGCTCGACACCGAGACCGAGGCGCGGATCAAGAAGGCCCTCGACGCCGCCCGCGCCGGCCGCACCACCTTCGTGATCGCGCACCGGCTGTCGACCATCGTCGATGCCGACCTGATCGTCGTGCTCGATGCCGGCCGCATCGTCGAGCAGGGGCGGTTCCAGGACCTGGCGCGCGGCCACGGTCCGTTCTCGCGGCTGGTGGCGGAGGGCAGCTTCACGACGCCCGACTGAGCGGCGGGGCTCAGCCGAGCTCGCGGTAGATGGCGTCGTAGCTGGCGAACCAGTCGCCGGCTTCGAACCGGGTGAGATTGGCCTCGCCCTTGCGGACCAGCTCGGCGGCGAAGGCCGGATCGTCCACGATCCGCAAGATCGCGGCGGCGTAGCCCTCCACGTCCATCGGATCGAGCAGGATGGCACTGTCGCCCGCGACCTCCGGCAGGGAGCCGGCATTGGCGCAGACCACCGGCGTGCGGCAGCCTTGCGCCTCCAGCACCGGATAGCCGAAGCCTTCGTAGAGGGAGGGCAGGATCAGAAGTTCGGAGAGCGTGTAGAGCGTGGCCAGGTCGGCGGCGGGCAGGCTCGGGATGACCAGCATGCGCTCGGCGATGCCCAGCTGGCTCGCGAGCGTGGCGAGCTCGCCGCTGGGCGGACCCACCAGGACCAGCCGCAGTTCGGGCCGGCCGACGGCGGCCAGGGCGAACGCCTCGATCACGGTGCGCCGGTTCTTGCGAGACCGGTTGGAGCCGACATGGAGGATCACCCGCTCCTCGGCGCCGATCTTGAACCGCTGGCGCAGCTCCTCCTGCGCCTCGTCCGTGGCGGGCCGCATCGGCTGGAACATGGCGTTGCGGATCACGACCACCTTGGCCGGGTCGGCCTTGGTGAGCTCCAAGAGGTCGCGCCGGGTGGCCTCGGACACGCAGACCAGGCGGTCCGCCTTGGCCATGGCGCGCGCGTTCATCTCGTGGATCCAGCGCCGCTTGCGGTTCTGCCGCGGTCCCGGCAGGCGCCCGTTGATCATCAGCAGCGGCACGACGTCGTGGACGGTCACGATCGAGGCCGAGCGCCGCAGCGAGTTGAGGTAGAAGGCGTTGGCGTGGTCGATGATGTGCAGCAGGCCGAACGAGCGGCGCCGCCACAGGGTCGGCGCCAGGATGAACCGGTCGATCTCGCGCAGGTTGACGGCGATCCGGCCAGCACTCCGGCCATGCCAGATACTGCCGAAGAACGCGGGCGGAGTCAGCTCCTCGGCCGGGTAGCCGGCCTGGCGCAGGTGACGGAGCACCAACCCTGCGTAGCCGACCATGCTGCGGAGGTCGTCAGGCCGGTAGTTGGACAGGACGGTGATCGGCCGCAATCACATTGCTCCCGGCGACTTTAGCCGCATGGCGCTGCCTTAGCTGCCGTGCGCGCCCACCGCAAGCAGGCCGATCCACCTTTCCAGCCGCTTGCGGTTGGTGCCGAGATCGCTCAGCCCGATGTTGCTCCGGCTGTAGGCGGCGAAGGTCGAGCCCGAGCCGGCGGCCGGGAGCACGCGGATGCTGATCGTGTCGACGAAACCGAGCACCGGCGTGCGATCCTGGGCGAGGATGAGCAGCCGCGAGGCGTCGTCGCCGATGATCCTAACGCGTGGTTGTGCCGCCAGCACCGCGCGCCAAGATTCGTACAGGCGTTCCGGCGGCACCGCATAGACGGGCGCCTCCGCGGCTGCCGTCGCGGTGCAGGCGCCGGGGGGGCAGACCAGCCAGTCGTTGGGCCAGCCGGTGCGTGCCAGCGTCGTCGGATCAGGCAGCGCTGCCTTGGGCACGCTGCCGGGCTCGAGCGCGCCGCAGGCGCCGAGGAGCGTGAGGCCGAGCATGGCGAGCCAGTGCCGCAGCTTCATCCCGCACCGGCGCCGGCTGGCGCCGTTGCGGGTGCGGCCACGGGTGCCGCACCGACCGTGGCCGGGGCGAGGGCGGGGACGAGGCGCGCGAAGTAGGCGGCGAGTGCGGCGATGAACAGCAGGCCGACCACGGTCTCGACCAGGAACACCGGCAGGGTGACGAACAGGCTCGCCTCGCGCGGGACCAGCCGCAGCATGGCGAGATCGAACGCGAGGGGTGGAACGTAGAGCAGCAGCACGCCCGCCGTCGTCGCGACCTTGCCGGTGCGTCCGGCCGACCAGCTCGCCTTGAGGTCGAGATCGTCGCGATCCAGCGCCGCCGCGGTCAGCCAGACATGCAGTCGGCCCGACACGAAGGCGAAGACCAGGACGATGCCGGCGATCAGGACCGCCTGCTTGATCAGCCACAGGATGCCCATGGGCAGCAGCAGCGCCTTGATGCCCGCGATGCCGCCGAGGATCAGCGTGGCCGCGGCGGTGATCGCCACGGCGGCCACGAGCGCCAGGGCGAAGCGCACGGCGAAGCGGAAGACCAGGCGCCCATAGGTGCGCAGCGGGACCACCAGGGGCTCGCCCAGCGCCACGTGGCGCGTCATCCGCACCGCGACCGCGGCACCGCTCAGGCCGATCAGCAGTTCCTGCAGGAGGGCGGGCCACCAGAAATCGCCGGTCGCGCGCGCCCCGAACGGGCTCAGGCCGAACAGCAGCCAAGCTTGCGCCAGCACCACGGCCGCGGCTCCGTACCAGGGCCAGGCCAACGCCAGAAGGCCCCGGTGGCTGGCGCGGGCGATCCGCATCGACTCGACGAGCCAGCCCCGCCAGGCCAGCCGTACCCTTGCATTGGGCATCCCAGTGCTCCCGCATCGTTTTTTGCCGCGCGTTGCCTAGATGTCGTTGCCGCAGCGCTTGTCCATCCCCGCGCCGGGACGCGTCGGTGGCAGCGACGGCTAGCCGGCCATCACCGCCACCCCGCGCCGCGGCGGCTTGGTTGCCGCCACCGCGGCCGCGCGGCCCTCGAACGCCTCGACGAGTGCCGCCTCGCGCGCCTTGGCGTGGCGCAGGAACCGGGCCTTGACCGGGCCGAAGCCCCGGATCCGGTCGGGGATCGAGGCGATCGCCACGGCCGTGGCGTGGTTGTCGGCGGCGAGCCCGTCCAGCAGCAGATCCAGCCGCGCCTCGTACTCGGCGATCAGCCGCCGCTCCTCGCGCCGCTCGGCCGTGTAGCCGAACGGGTCGAGCCGGGTGCCGCGCAGGAACCTGAGGCGCGCCAGCATCCGGAACGCGCGGAGCATCCACGGGCCATAGGCCCGCTTCTCCGGCTCGCCGGTCATCGGATCGGGCTGTCGCGATCAGCGGCGGCGCGAGGTGGAAGCGCAGCTTCCAGTCGCCCTCGAACATGGCGGCCACCCGCTCGAGAAAGCCCGTGTCGCGTGTAGAGCCGGGCGACCTCGTACTCGTCCTTGTAGGCCATGAGCTTGTGCAGGTTGCGCGTCACGGCCCAGGTCAGCGCGTCGCTGCCCGGGACCCGCTCGGCCTCCGCCCGCCGCACCCGCTCGACGGCCGTGCGGTAGCGCTGCGGCATAGCCTTCGTCCTGGTAGGCGGTGAGGTAGGCCACGCGCCGGGCGATCGCCTCGTCGAGGTCGGCGGCGAGCCGCCGGTTGTCGGGCACCGCATCGTGTGGCGTCGCCAGCCGCTCCACGGCCGCCTGGTCCACCGCCGCCCGCCGGCCCCACTGGAAGGCGGCCCGGTTCAGCCCGACCGCGGCCCCGTTGAGCTCGATGGCGCGCAGGATCGCCTCCTCGCCGAGCGGAACCAGGCCGCGCTGCCAGGCGCAGCCCAGCATGAACATGTTGGTGGCGATGGCGTCGCCCATGAGGGCGGTGGCGAGGTGGCTGGCGTCGAGGAACCACACGGCGTCGGGGCCGACCGCGTCGACGATCTGGTCCTCCATGGCCCGGGTCGGGAACTCGGGGTCGCGGTAGCGCTCGACGTCGCCCGTCCGGGCCTGCTCGGCCACGGTGCGCACGAACTCGCTGGTCACCGAGGTGTCGCTGTTCACGACCGCCCGGGCCCGGCCGAGCTGCATCTTGGCCAGCGATTCGTCGCTCACCGTCACCACGATGTCGCAGCCGATCACCGCGTCGGCCTCGCCGGCCGCGATCCGCGGCGCCCAGAGCTGGCCGGGCTCGGCGGCGATGCGGACGTGCGACCAGACCGAGCCGCCCTTCTGGGCGAGGCCCGCCATGTCCAGCGCGGTGACCCCCTTGCCCTCGAGGTGGGCGGCCATGCACAGGATGGCGCCGATCGTGACCACGCCCGTGCCGCCGACGCCGGTGATCAGGATGCCCCAGGGCTCGGCGAGGCCCGGCAGGTCGGGCGCCGGCAGCGCCGGCAGGTCGCCCGCACCGGCCAGGGCCTTGCCCTTGCGCAGGCTGCCGCCCTCGACCGTGACGAAGCTCGGGCAGAAGCCGTTGATGCAGGAATAGTCCTTGTTGCAGTTGGACTGGTCGATCTCGCGCTTGGTGCCCCACTCGGTGACGACCGGCAGCACCGAGACGCAGTTGGACTTGTTCGAGCAGTCGCCGCAGCCCTCGCAGACCATGTCGTTGATGACCACGCGCCGGGCCGGGTCGGCGAGGCTGCCGCGCTTGCGCCGGCGCCGCTTCTCGGCGGCACAGGTCTGGACGTAGATCAGGGCCGTGGTGCCCTTGGTCTCGCGCAAGGAGCGCTGCACCGCCTCGAGCTCGTCGCGCGGGCGGACCCGCACGCCCGCCGGCAGGACGCCGATGTTCGCCGCCTCGGCGGCGTCGGCCACGACCTCGATCCGCTCCAGCCCCTCGGCCGCGAGCTGGCCCACGAGCTGGGCCACGCTGAGGGCACCCTCGAGCGGCTGGCCGCCGGTCATGGCGACCGCGTCGTTGTAGAGGATCTTGTAGGTGATGTTGACGCCGGCCGCGGCCGCGGCCCGGATCGCCAGGATGCCGGAGTGGAAGTAGGTGCCGTCGCCGAGATTGGCGAAGACGTGCGGCGTGTCGGTGAACGGCGCCTGGCCGATCCAGGCGACACCCTCGCCGCCCATCTGGCTGAAGGTCTGGGTGGTGGTCGGGTAGATCCAGGTCGCCATGTAGTGGCAGCCGATGCCGGCCAGGGCCCGGCTGCCCTCGGGCACCCGCGTGCTGGTGTTGTGCGGGCAGCCCGAGCAGTAGTGCGGCACCCGCGGCGATCGCCAGCCGCTGGCGGGCCAGTGCCGCCTCCTTGTCGGCGATGAAGCGCAGGCGCTGCGGCGATCTTCTCGCTGGTGTGGAAGCGGGCGATGCGGCCGGCGATGGCGCGCGCGATCATGGCCGGGGTGAGCTCCGAGGCCGCCGGCAGCAGCCAGCCGCCCTGGGGCAGGGACCACTCGCCCTTCTCGTCGAACTTGCCGATCACCCGGGGCCGGACGGCCTCGCTCCAATTGTAGAGCTCCTCCTTGAGCTGGTACTCGAGATGCTGGCGCTTCTCCTCGACGACCAGGATCTCCTCCAGCCCCTGCGCGAACTGGCGCGTGCCCTCGGGCTCGAGCGGCCAGGTCATCCCGACCTTCATCACCCGCAGGCCGATCTCGGCCGCGAGCTTCTCGTCGATGCCCAGATCGTCCAGCGCCTGGCGCACGTCGAGATAGGACTTGCCGGCGGTGATGATGCCCAGCCGCGGGCGCGGGCTGTCGATGACGATCCGGTTCAGCCGGTTGGCGCGGGCATAGGCGAGGGCCGCGTAGGCCTTCTGCTCCTGCATCCGCGCTTCCTGGAGCAGAGGCGGGTCGGGCCAGCGGATCGAGAGCCCGCCCGGCGGCATGACGAAGTCGCCGGGCGTGACCACCTCGACCCGATGCGGGTCGACGTCGACCACGGCCGTGCTCTCGACCGTGTCGGTGACCGCCTTGAACGCCACCCAGCAGCCCGAATAGCGCGACATCGCCCAGCCATGGATGCCGAGGTCGAGATAGTCCTGCACGCCCGAGGGGTTGAGCACCGGGATCACGGCGGCGGCGAAGACGTGGTCCGACTGGTGCGGCAGGGTCGAGGACTTGGCGGCGTGGTCGTCGCCGGCCACGACCAGCACGCCGCCATGCTTGGCGGTGCCGGCGTGGTTGCCGTGCTTGAGCACGTCGAGCGAGCGGTCGACGCCCGGGCCCTTGCCGTACCAGAGGGCGAACACGCCATCATGCCTGGCGCCGGGGAACAGCCCCACCTGCTGCGAGCCCCAGACCGCGGTGGCGGCCAGGTCCTCGTTGATGCCGGGCTGGAAGACGATGCCGCTCTTGTCGAGGAACTTGCGCGCCCGCCACAGCGCCTGGTCGAGCCCGCCCAGAGGCGAGCCGCGATAGCCCGAGATGAACCCGGCCGTGTTCAGGCCGGCGGCGAGGTCGCGCTGCCGCTGCAGCATCGGCAGGCGGACCAGCGCCTGGATGCCGGTCATCAGGACGCGACCGCGTTCGAGCGTGTACCGGTCGTCGAGGCTCACCTGCGCCAGCGCCATGGCTGCCACCTCCTCAACCACCTCACCTAAGGGTGGGGCCGGCGGCGGAACGGCGCAAGCCGCCGCGGGGTTGCGCGGCTAGGCGGGAGGTATGCGCCGGAAGAAGATGAACACCTCGCCGAGCTCGATGCCGAACTTGGTGATGGTACTCTTGTTGACCATGACCTCCTCGTCCTGCTGCAGCATCCAGTCGTCGAAATGGACGCGCCAGGTGGAGCCCTGGATCGGCAGGTCGATCTCGTAGGCGAAGTTCATGGCGTTGCCGGCGACCTTGCCCCTGGCGGTGCCGACCACGTCGCCGGCGGTACCTTCGTACTCGCCATTGCCCAAAGGCGTGATCCGCCAGACGCGGGTGGCCTTCTCGCCGTCGGCATAGGCGAAGCTCTCGTTCATCACGAGCGTGCCGTTGTCGATGGTGCCGTCGATCTCGACCACGAACTGGCGCTTGATAGTGCCGAAGCGGTCCTGGAAGAAGCCCCAGGCCTTGGTCCGGCCCTGGAAATACTCCTCCGGCTTGAAGGTCGGCGTGGCACCAGCAAAGTCGTCGACCCGCATCTCGCTACATCCCGCAAGCGTGAGCACGCCGATGACGGCGAGGATTAGTCTTCTCATGGCGCTCTATACGGCTCCGGTGGCGGTTTCGATCTGTGCCCGCAGCTCTTTCTGGCGGTGCGCGTCGAGCTCGAACCGCCAGACCAGGGCGGTGGCCGCGAGCTTGAACAGCACGGGCAGGAAGGCATAGAGCAGGGCGAGCCCCATGAGGGCCGCCGGCGTGTTGGTGCCGTCGGTGGTGAAGCCCATCGCCCCCAGCACGGGGAAGGCGATGCCCACCGCCATGGCCAGCGCCAGCTTGCCGGCCATGCTCCACAGCGCGAAGAAGAAGGCCGAGCGGCGGCGGCCGCTCATCACCCGGTCGAGGTCGAGCACGTCGGCCTGCATCGAGGCCGGGATGGCAAGGTCCGCACCCAGGCTGGCGCCGGACAGGAGACAGATCACGGCGAAGGCCACGGTGTCGCCCGGGCCGAGGAAGGGGACCCAGGCGAAGATCAGGCAGGCCCACAGCATCGAGGCGGCCCAGGCCCGGTGCTTGCCGATCCGGTAGCTCAGCCACAGCCAGCCCGGGACCGCCACCATGCCGCTGACGAAGTAGAGCAGCAGCAGTGGCCCGGCGTCGACGTCGGCACCCAGGACGTGGCGCACGAACAGCAGGAACAGGGTCGCCGGCAGGCCGTTGGCGATGCCGTTGAGGAAGAAGGCCACGATCAGCCGGCGGAACGGCCGGTTGGCGAACGCCAGGCGCAGGCCCTCGCGGAACGGCAGCTCGCGCTGCGGCACCGCGTTCGCCTCGGGCACCGTCACCAGCAGCAGCACCAGGGTGAGCGGCAGGAGCACCAGCATCGCCTGGAACACCAGCGCCAGCGCCTCGCGGCTCTCCGGCTGCACCCCGGCCAGGAACGGCAGGCTCGCCGCCAGCAGGATGCCGGCGATCACGAACCCCTCGCGCACGCCGGTGACCCGCGAACGCTCGTGGTAGGCGTCGGTGAGCTCGGCACCCCAGGCGGCATAGGTGAGCAGGAGGGCGGTCCAGGCGATGTAGGCGGCACAGCTCCAGAACAGGAGGTAGCCGGTGCCGACGCCCTCGGCCGGCATGAACAGCTTCCAGCTGGCGTAGAGCAGCAAGGGCGCGCCGAGCACCAGCCAGGGTCGCCGCTGGCCCCAGGGCGTGCGCAGCCGGTCGCCGATTTCGCCCATGGCAGGGTCGATCACCATGTCGAACAGGCGTGCGAGCAGCAGCACGCCGCCCACCGCGGCCAGATCGAGGCCCAGGCCGGCCGAGTAGAAGGTGGGCAGGTACACGTAGAGCGGCAGGTTCAAGGCCGCGAGCGGCAGTGCGAGGCCGCCATAGCCGAGCAGCGTGCGCCAGCCGAGTTGCCGCTCGGGCGGGTTGGCCATCAGGTCGGCCGCAGCACCGTCTGGACCACGTCGATCGACCGCGTCCGGAAGCCGGCCTCGCAGTAGGCGAGGTAGTAGGTCCAGATGCGCCGGAACCGCTCGTCGAAGCCGTGCCCGGCGATGCCGGGCCACGCGGCCTGGAAGCGCTCGTTCCACAAGGCCAGCGTGCGGGCGTAGCAGTCGCCGAAGCCGATCTCGCTGGTGCGGGCGAGGCCGGCGCGGGCCGCCTCGCGGTCGAGGGCGGCCGGGGAGGGCAGCATGCCGCCGGGGAAGATGTAGGCCTGGATGAAATCCACGTTGCGGCGGTACGCGTCGAAGTAGCGGTCGGCGATGGTGATGAGCTGCAGGCCCGCCGCACCGCCGGGCAGCAGGCGCTCGCGCAGCGTGCGGAAGTAGGTCGGCCAGAAGCGCTCGCCCACGGCCTCGAACATCTCGATCGAGGCGATGCGGTCGAAGCCGCCGGTGACGTCGCGGTAGTCCTGCAGCCGGATCTCGACCTGCTCGTTCAGGCCCTCGCGGAACACGCGCGCGCGGGCATACTCGGCCTGGGCGCGCGAGACGGTGATCGAGGTCACCCTGGCGCCGAACTCCTTGGCCGCGGTGACGGCGAAACCGCCCCAGCCGCTGCCGATCTCCAGGACCCGCTGCCCCGGCCCGACCGCGATCTCCTGGGCGAGGTTGCGGTACTTGGCCCGCTGCGCCGCCTCCAGGTCATCCGCGCCGTTGGCGAACAGGGCGGAGGAGTAGGTCATGGTCGGGTCGAGCCAGGCGGCGAAGAACTCGTTGCCCAGGTCGTAGTGGGCATAGATGTTGCGCCGGCTGCCGCCGCGCGTGTTCGGCCGCAGCAGATGCTGCATCCGCCGCAGGCAGCGATGCCACAGGCTGCCGAAATAGCCGTCGCCCCACGCCTGCTCGTTCAGGCTGAGCAGCGCCAGCAGGGCGGCGAGGTCCGGGGTGTCCCAGTCGCCGTCGATGTAGCCCTCGGCGAAGCCCAGGCTGCCGCCGGTCAGGTAGCGGCGGGCGAGGCGGCCGTTGCGCAGGCGCAGCACCGCGTGCGGCCCGTCCTCCGCGCCCTCGAACGCGCGGCGCGTGCCGTCGGGCAGCTCGATCTCGAGCCGGCCGCACTGGAGCCGTGCCGCCAGGTTCAAGACGAGGTCCAGGCCGCGCCGGTCCGCGAAGGAGGACAGCCGTCGGCCGAGCGAGGATTCGCTCGGGCCAAGATCGTCGTTCTGGTCCGCCATGGCGCTCATCCCGTTGGGCCCGTATCCGCGGGAACCGGATGCGGCTCGCGGGCGAACAGGGGAACACCCTTCCGCCACAGCCGCAGGGCCTCGATATGGATGCCAAGGAAAACCTTGAACGTCATGAGGAGATCCGTGGCGAGGCAGGCCAGGAGCGAACGATCGGTCAGCGGCCGCCGTTCGCCGGACTGGCTGGCGATCAGCAAGGGCAGGCCGCGCTCGGTCTCCTTGATCACCACCGCCAGCCGCCGGCCGGGCTCGGTCAGGTGGAACTCGTAGCGCGCCACCATGTCGATGAACGGCGAGACGTAGAACTCCTTGGCACAGCCATGCGCGGCCAGCCGGTCGCCCGAGCCGGCCCGGCGGACCCGGAAGGCATAGGTATGCTGGCCGCCGAACGTGTTCTTGACCTCGTAGAGGACCGCGGCCAGCCGGTCGGCCTCGTAGCAGAAGTAGACGCTGAGCGGGTTGAACACGTAGCCGAGCAGCCGCGGGAAGCAGAGCAGGCGCACGCTCGGCCGGTCCAGCACGATGCCGGCCTCGGCGAGCCGGTCGATCACCCAGGGCTTGAGCGGCGAACCGTCGCGGGCACCGTGGTCGCGCGCCCGGAAGCTCAGCAGATTGGGTCGCTCCACCGACAGCAGCCAGAGCCGGCGGTGGACCGTCTCGGCCTCGTCCAGGTCGAGGAACAGCGAGAACACCCGGTAGGTGAAGCGATGCCCGACCGGCCGGAGCCGGTGGTGCATGACGCGCCCCTGGTAGAGGCACGAATGTCCTTGAGCACCCGTCATGCCGGCTGCGCTGCCGCCCCAGCCACCATGCCCATGCCGCCCGAGCGGAGCTGGCCCGGCTCCCAGGGCGGCGCCACGCCGAAGGACCGGGCGACGGCCACGGCCGAGCGCAGTCCGTCCTCGTGGAAGCCGTGGCCGAGCCAGGCGCCGGCGTAGGAGACGCCGTCCTTGCCCTGGATCTCGCCCATCCGCCCCTGCGCGGCAACCGCCGCGCGGTCGAACACCGGATGGGCGTAGGCGATCTCGGCATGCACGAGCCGCGGATCGGGCTCGCGCAGCGGGTTGAGCGACACGAACACGTCGTCGCGGCAGGTCAGGTTCTGCAGCGAGTTCATCCAGTAGGTCACCGACACCCCGGCGCCGGGCGTGGTCGAGCGCTGGGCGAGGTAGTTCCAGCTCGACCAGACGGCGCGCCGGCGGGGCATCAGCGCGGCATCGCCGTGCAGCACGGCCCGGTTCGGCTGGTAGGGGAAGCAGCCGAGCAACGAGCGCTCGCGTTCGGTCGCGTCGGCCAGCAGTGCTAGCGAGTCGTCGGCATGGCAGGCCAGGACGACGTGGTCGAACCGGCTGGTCGCACCCGAGCCTTCGGTCAGCTCGACGCCGTCCGGACAGCGGCGCACGGCGCGGACGGGCGTCGCGACCCGGACCCGCGGGCCGAGCTCGGTCACGATCCGGCGCACATACTCGCGCGACCCGCCGGCGACGGTGCGCCACTGATGGTGCCCGTGGATGCTGAGCAGGCCATGATTGGCGAAGAAGCTGAGGAAGCTGCGGGCGGGGTAGTCGAGCATCCGGGCCACCGGTGCCGACCAGATCGCGGCGGCCATGGGCAGCAGGTACCACTCGCCGAGGCTGCGGCCGAAGCCGTGGCGGTCCAGGAAGTCGCCCAGGGACAGGTCGTCGCCGCCCGGCTCCTGCAGGTAGCGCAGGCCGGTGCGGTTGAAGCGGACGATGTCCAGCAGCATGCGGACGAAGGCCGGCCGGAGGAGGTTGGTGCGCTGCGCCAGCAGGGCCTTGAGCGAACCGCCGCCATATTCGAGCGAGCCGTCGGCGATGCTGGCCGAGAACGACATGTTGGTCTCGGTGGTCGGCACGTCGAGATGGGCGAACAGGCGAGTGAGCAGCGGGTAGGTGTGCTCGTTGTAGACCATGAACCCGGTATCGACCGGGACCGCACCGTCCGAGGTGGGCACCGAGACCGTATGGCTGTGTCCGCCCAGGCGCGCATCGGCCTCGAACACGGTGACGCCATGTCGGCGACTGAGCAGCCAAGCCGTGGCAAGGCCGGCGATGCCGGTGCCGACAACAGCAATCCGCACGTGTGATCTCTCCATCTTCCCCCGCCGCGTACCCGCCATACCCGTCCGCACCATCCGCCGGGATCACCCGCGGGCTGGCACGTGGAGCACACTGGCTCCCTGCTGCTACGGGGTACTCCGGCCGCTGGATCAATGCCGTGGCACTGTGGCGCCCGCTCTATTTATTGCCCTTGACGCATATACGCGTGCCGCCCCGAACTTCGGGCAAAGGAGCGATGGCGTGGTCTACTGGGTGATCGCCAAGGAGTCACCACCGCCGGTCCCGGACCGGGGCGCCCATGCGCGCACCGTCGAGCGGCTCGGGCCGTTCGAGAGCCGCGACGTGGCGGCGCAGGCGCGCGAGGTCGTGATCAGCCGCTATCGCGGCAGGCCACAGGCCCGGATCGAGATCGTCTGCGACTTCACCTGAGGTCGGTGACGAGGGCCGTGCGCGTCTTGCCCGGACCTGCTGCCTGCCGGTAAAGGGCGGCTCCCGCGAGGAGAAGCCCATGGCACGTATCGGGATCGTCGGCGCAGGGGCGTGGGGCACGGCACTGGCGGTGGTCGCGGCCCGTGCCGGCCACGAGGTGGCACTCTGGGGTCGCGACGCCGCTGCCATCCAGCGCATGGCGGAACGGCGCCTGAACCAGGCCTATCTGCCGGGCATCGCGCTGCCGCCCGCCATCAGGCCGACCGTGTCGATCGCCGATGCCGCCGATGCCGGGACGGTGCTGCTGGCGGTGCCGGCGCAGCGGCTGCGTGCGGTCCTGCCGCTGCTGCCGCCCAGCGCCGCGCCGCTGGTGATCGCGGCCAAGGGGCTGGAGCAGTCGACCGGCCTGCGGCTGAGCGAGGTGGTGGCCGCCGCGCGGCCGGGTGCCGTCGTGGCGTGCCTGTCGGGGCCCTCCTTCGCGCTCGAGGTCGCCCGTGGCCTGCCGACGGCGGTCACGATCGCGAGTGCCGAGATCGCGGTCGCCCGCGAGGTCGCCGAGCGGCTGGCCAGCCCGGCCTTCCGCCCCTATCCGAGCGACGACCTGTTGGGCGTGGAGCTCGCCGGTGCGCTCAAGAACGTGGTCGCGATCGCGGCGGGCGTCACCATGGGCAAGGGCCTGGGCGAGAACGCGCGGGCGGCCCTGATCACCCGCGGCCTCGCCGAGCTGACCCGCCTGGCGCTGGCCCTCGGCGCCCGGCGCGAGACCCTGATGGGGCTGGCGGGCCTGGGCGATCTGCTGCTGACCGCCACCAGCCTGACCTCGCGCAACACCAGCTTCGGCTTCGCCCTGGCGCGCGGGCGCGCATCGACGGACCTGCTGGGCCGGGGTGCGAAGCTGAGCGAGGGTGCCTTCACCGCCGAGGCCGCCTGCCGGCTGGGCCGGAGCATCGGCGTCGAGCTGCCGATCGCCGAGGCGGTCCGCGCGGTCGTGGCCGGGGAGCAGGAGGTCGACGCCGCGATCGACGCCCTGCTCGCCCGGCCGCTGCCGTTCAGCGAATAGCCCCGTCAGGCCGGCGCGAATTCGGGAGAGGAGCCGCGCAGGCCCAGGATCTCCACGGCCGCGAAGCCCAGCACGAGCAGTGCCTGCACGAGCAGGAACAGGGTGCCCAGGACGTTGGGCGCCACCCAACCCAGGGCCAGGATGAGCACGCTGGCAAACGCCCAGGCGAGGTTGATCGCGATCATGGACCGCATGGCGGTCCTTGCGACCCGCTCCTGGCGCGCCAGCCAGCCGACCCAGCCGGCGAACGGCAGCAGGATCAGGCCGGCGTAGCGGACCAGGTCCGCGGGCAGTTCCAGCAGGTCCGCGAACAGATCCGCACCGGCCAGCAGGATCAGGCCGAAGGCGCCGCTGAGGATGGCGTCGACGACCAGGGTGCGGCGCAGCAGAAGCGAGGGAACGAGCGACATCGAGGAGTTCTCCCGGCTGATGGTGTCCGGCGCCATCGTCCGCGCGGTGCTGCCGCCGGTCGATTAAGCGCGAGGTAATCGCCGCTGCGCCACGGCGAGGCTAGGCTGCGGGCCATGATCCAAGATCGCGTACCCGTGGGCGTCCTGCTGCGCGGCTGGCGGCAGCGGCGCCGCCTGAGCCAGCTCGGCCTCGCCTGTGAGGCCGAGATATCGCAAAAGCATCTGAGCTTCGTCGAGAGCGGCCGCTCGGCCCCGAGCCGCGACATGGTCCTGCGGCTGGCCGAGCGGCTCGAGGTGCCGCTGCGCGAGCAGAACCAGCTGCTCGTGGCCGCGGGCTACGCCCCGGTCTTCCCCGAGCGTCCGCTCGCCGACCCAGCCCTGCGCGCCGCCCGGGAGGCCATCGACCTCGTGCTGGCCGGCCACGAGCCCTACCCCGCCCTGGCCGTCGACCGTCACTGGCGGATGGTGGCGGCCAACCGCAGCGTGGCGCCCCTGCTCGGCGGCATCGCCGATACCCGCCTGCTGGACCCGCCCGTCAACGTGCTGCGCCTGAGCCTGCACCCCGGTGGGCTGGCGCCGCGGATCGTCAATCTCGCGGAATGGCGCGCGCACATCCTGGACCGGCTGCGCCGCCAGGTGGAGCTGACCGCCGATCCGCAGCTCTCGGCCCTGGCGGGCGAGCTCGCCGCCCTGCCCCGGCCGCCCGGTCCGCCCCCTCCGGCCGGCCCGGCTCCGATCGTGCTGCCGCTGCGCCTCGCCCTGCCCGACGGCACCGTCCTGTCGCTGCTCGGCACCACCACGGTGTTCGGCACGCCGGTCGACGTGACCCTGGCCGAGCTGGCGCTGGAGTGCTTCTACCCGGCGGACGGCGGCACCGCCGCGGCCCTGCGGCGGCTGGCCGGCGCGGTTTGAGCCGTACGGGCGGTTCCGCTTGGCAAATCCGGCATCGCAATGCCATGTTCCGCCCGCGCGAGAAGGACTGCCGGGAGCGCTGCCATGATCTTCAGCAAGCTGATGGGCCAGTTCGTCGACGTCATCCAGTGGACCGACGACTCGCCCGACACCATGGTCTGGCGCTTCGAGCGGCAGGGCAACGAGATCAAGTACGGTGCGAAGCTGACCGTCCGCGAGGGCCAGACGGCGGTGTTCGTCAACGAGGGCGAGATCGCCGACACCTTCACGCCCGGGATGTACGAGCTCTACACCCGCAACCTGCCGATCCTGTCCACGCTGCAGGCCTGGCCCCACGGCTTCGAGAGCCCGTTCAAGGCCGAGGTCTACTTCTGCAGCTCGCGCGTGTTCACCGACCTGAAATGGGGCACCAAGAATCCGGTGATCGCGCGCGACGCCGAGTTCGGGCCGGTGCGGCTGCGCGCCTTCGGCACCTACGCCATCCGGATCAAGGACCCGGCCGTGTTCCTGCGCGAGGTCGTGGGCACGGACGGGCACTTCACCGTCGACGAGATCAGCGACCAGCTGCGCAACATCATCGTCGCCCGCTTCGGCACGATCGTCGCGAGCTCGGGCATTCCGGTCCTCGACCTCGCCGCCAACTACGATCAGCTGGGCAGCTTCGTGCTCGGCCGGATCGCACCCGAGTTCGCGAACTACGGCCTCGAGCTCGCCACGATCCTGGTCGAGAACGTCTCGATGCCGCCCGAGGTCGAGCAGGCGCTCGACCGGCGCACCTCGATGGGCGTGGTGGGCGACCTGTCGAAGTACGCCCAGTTCCAGGCCGCCGAGGCGATGCGCACCGCGGCCGCCAACCCCGGCGCCGCCGGGCAGGCGATCGGGATGATGGTCGGCATGGGCATGGGCCAGCAGGCGAGCCCTTGGGGGGCACGGCCGCCCGAGGCGCCACCACCTCCGCCACCGCCGGCGGCCACGTCCGCCTACCACGTCGCGGTGGACGGCCAGCCGACGGGGCCCTTCACCGTCGAGCAGCTGCGCGGCCAGGCGGCCGCCGGCGCGCTCACCCGGGCGTCGATGGTCTGGGCGGCGGGCATGGCGGGCTGGCAGCCCGCGGCCGAGGTGACCGAGCTCGCCGCCATCTTCGCCGCGGTGCCGCCGCCGATCCCCGGTGCCGCCTGAGCCCGTGCATGCCGGGCCCTGGGGCGGGCTGCGGACCGAGGCGGACGAGCGGGCACAAGGCGGGGTAAGGGTCTCCTCGCCGCATCTGCGCCAGTTCACCTGCGAGCAGTGCGGGGCGGTGCTGTCCTACGCGCCCGGCACCAGCGAGCTCGTCTGCACCTATTGCGGCCATCGCAACCGGATCGTCGAGACGCCGGTCGAGATCGTCGAATTGCCGCTCGACCCGGCGTTGCGCGCCGCCGGCGGCGAGGCGCCGCCCAGCCAGGAGATCCCGGCCAAGTGCGGCTCGTGCGGTGCCGACTTCGCCTTCAAGCCGCCCAGCTTCGCCGGGCCGTGCCCGTTCTGCAGCCAGCCCGTGGTCGCCGATCCCGCACCCTGGCGGCGCCTGGCACCCGTGGGCGTCCTGCCCTTCCTGATCGGCGGGGCGGAGGCGCGCCGTCTGGTCGGCGACTGGCTGAAGGGCCTGTGGTTCGCGCCTTCGGGCATCTCCGAGCAGGCGCGCGGCCCCGGCCGGCTGCACGGGGTCTACCTGCCCTACTGGACCTTCGACAGCCGTACCCGCACCGCCTACACGGGCCGGCGCGGCGACGTGTACTACGTGACCGAGTCCTTCGACGCCGTCGTCGGCGGACGACGCGTCCGCCAGACGCGGCAGGTACCCAAGATCCGCTGGCGGCCGGCGCGCGGCCGGGTGGCACGCGACTTCGACGACGTGCTGGTCCTGGCGGGCGAGACGCTGCCGACCCACCTGGTCGAGGCCCTGGAGCCCTGGGACCTGGAGGGCATGCGTCCCTACACGCCGGACTATCTCACCGGCTTCGACGGCGAGCTCTACCAGATTCCGGTCGACCAGGGGTTCGCGCGCGGCCAGGCGATCATGCACCAGGTGATCAGCATGGACATCCGCGCCGACATCGGCGGCGACCAGCAGGTCATCGAGCACATGCAGGTCGAGCAGGAGGGGCAGACCTTCAAGTACGTGCTGCTGCCGGTCTGGGTCGCTGCCTTCCGCTTCGTCGGCCGCCCCTACCGCTTCGTCGTCAACGGCCGCACCGGCGAGGTCCATGGCGAGCGGCCCTGGTCGGTCTGGAAGATCGCCGGGGCGATCGTCCTGGGTGCGGTACTTCTCCTCCTGCTCGCCCTGCTGTTCTCCCAGGCCGAGGCGCTGCAGGACGCGCTCCAGGGCGGGCGCTGAGGCGGCCCGAGGCGCTACAGCCAGCCGGCAGTCCGTCCGATCAGCGCGCCCAGGGTCAGGACGTAGAGACCGCCGGTCCAGCCGAGGAGCGTCCAGTTGGGGTAGGCGATCGGCAGGGCGGCTTCCGCCAGCCACCAGTCGCGCAAGGCCCAGATCGCCAGGATGACGATCAGCCCCACGGTCAGGAGATGGATCTCCGTCACCAGCGTCATCCGGCCCATGTCGCCGATGAACTGGTCGGCCGTGCGCATGTTGACCAGCACGGCGAACAGGGTGCCGACCAGGAGGCCGAGCCGGCTGCTGAACCCCTTCGACTCCCGGCCATCGTAGAAGAACGACATCAACGCGATCAGGCCGGCCGCGAAGACGCCGGCGGTCAGCTTGACGAAGGTCAGCATGCCGATGCGCGCCAGCGTGAACGCGATCTCGATCCGCGCATAGCGGGCCTGGACGACGTTGGGCAGGCCGTAGGTCTCCTCCTCCTCGCTGACGCTGGCCGCGATCGCGAAGTCGCCGACCTGCCACTCCTGGCGGTTGGTCAGGGCGTCCGGGGTCAGGAACGAGTTCACGGCGTCCGCGACGAACAGGACATCGTCGGCACCCAGGCGCGTCTCGTCGATCGGGATCACCACCCGCTGCCGGTCGAACGGATAGGCCTGCATGTCCCAGTCGTGGCGGAACGTGCCCTGGACCCGCACGTAGCGATAGACCTCGCTGCCACCCGTCGGCACGCTCTCGATCTCGCTCACCCGCAGGCTCGTGGCCGTGGGAAAGGCGATCGACTGCAGCGGATCCACCTCCGCACTCGGGCACAGCGTCCAGACCCACAGCTCGGCGCCGAAGCGGTCGTTGCCGATGTCGATGTCGTAGAGCGATTCCAGGTTGGCGCCGAACCGGCAGGTCGCTTGTGTGGCGGATTGGGCTTGCCCCGGGCCGGATGCGAGCAGGGCCAGCAGCAGTGCGATGGTGGCGAGTAGCCGCCCGCGGAGCGGACCAAATCCGGGCACGCGTCAGCCCTTGACGGGCACGGTGTAGTTGAGCGCCATCCGGCCGCCATCGATGTAGACGCACTGGCCGGTCATGTAGCTGGCATCGTCGCTGGCGAGGAACAGCACCAGCTTGGCGACCTCCGCCGGCTCGCCGGTGCGGCCAAGCGGCGTGCGCGAGAGGATCCGGCGGCGGGCCTCCTCGTCGTGCATCACCACCTTGAGGATGTCGGTCGAGATCGAGCCCGGGCCAACCGCGTTGACCCGGATGTTCTTGTCGGCCAGCGCCAGCGCCATGACCTTGGTCAGCTGGTTGAGGCCCCCCTTGCTGGTGACGTATGGGATCTGGTTGGGGATCGCGAGGACGGCGTTGGCCGAGGACATGTTGACGATCGCACCGCCGCCGCGTGCCGCCATCACCCGGGCTGCGGCCTGGCCGACCAGGAACGGTCCCTTCAGGTTGACGCGCAGGACGGCATCGAAGTCGGCCTCGCTCAGCTCCAGGAAGTCGGCGGTCTTGATGATGCCGGCATTGTTCACCAGCACGTCGAGCCCGCAGGCCCATTCCAGCGTCGCGTCGATAAGGCAGCCGGCATCCCGGGCGTCGCCCACGTCGGTGCGCACGAACCGCGCCCGGCCACCCGCGTCGGTGATCTCCCGGGCCAACGCCTCCCCGGCCTCGACCGCGAGGTCGGCGATCACGACCGCACCGCCCTCGGCCGCGAAGGCCTGAACGCAGGCGCGGCCGATCCCCTGCGCGCCGCCCGTGACGACGATCGTCTTGCCCTGAAAGCGCATGCCCGCGTCTCCCCCACCCGACAGGGCCAGGGTTAGCATGGCCGGGACGGTGGGCAAGCCGCTAGCTGGCGCTCCCGCGCAGGCTCGCCTGTCCGATCCTCGGCCCGTGGCGGGTCAGCAGCAGCCACAGTGCGATCGACATGTTGACGAGGTTCCAGGCGATGCCGTTGAGGAAGGCCGCGGCGTAGGAGCCCGTCAGGTCGTAGATCTCCCCGGAGAGCCAGCCGCCGATCGCCATGCCGAGCACGGTGGAGGTCAGCACCAGGCTGACGCGCGTGCCGGCCTCGCGGGCCGGGAAGTAGTCGCGCACGATCAGCGCGTAGCTGGGCACGATGCCGCCCTGCGACAGGCCGAACAGGGCCGAGACCAGGTAGAGCGAGGTCAGGCCGTCGAACGGCAGGTAGAACAGCAGTGCCAGGCACTGCAGGGTCGAGCCCAGGATCAGCGTGCCGATGCCGCCGATCCGGTCGGCGAGCAGGCCCGAGGCGAGGCGGCTGACCACGCCCAGCCCCAGCATCAAGGACAGCATCTCCGCACCGCGCGCCGGCCCGTAGCCCAGGTCGGCGCAGTAGGCCACGATGTGGACCTGCGGCATCGACATGGCGATGCAGCAGGCGAGGCCGGCCAGCACCAGGAGCGCCTGCAGGATCGGGGTCGGCACCGGCGGCGCGAGCGGTGCGGTGGCGGCCGCCGCGGCCCCCGGGCTCGCCGCGTGCACGAAGGCCGGCCGCCGGCGCAGCAGCAGCGCCAGGGGCAGCATGGTCGCCACGCAGAACAGGCCGATCGCGAGGTGGGTCGAGCGCCAGCCGATGGTGGCGAAGGCGTGCTGGAGGATCGGCGGCCAGATGGTCCCGGCGAGATAGTTGCCGCTGGCCACGATCGCGACCGCGATGCCGCGCCGGCGCACGAACCAGTGCGACACGTCCGGCGACCAGGGGGCCGAAGGAGGCGGAGCTGCCCGAGCATGCCGATGAGCAGGGCCTGGGCGAGCACGAACTGCCAGTAGCTCGCGGCACTCGCGGCCGCGGCGTAGCCCAGTCCGAGCATGACGGCACCCACCATCAGCGGCACGCGGATGCCGTAGCGGTCGGCGAGCCGGCCCATGGCGACACCGCCCACCGCGAAGCCGACCAGCGTGGCGGTGTAGGGCAGCGAGGCACCGCCGCGATCGACGCCGAACTCCGCCTGGATCACCGGCAGTGCCACCACCGCCGACCACAGCCCGACCCCGCCGATGGTGGCGACGGCCAGGGACACCGCCAGCCGCCACCAGGCATAGCCGCCGTCGGGTGCGGGCGAAGTGGACGGCATTGGGGTTTCTCGCGGCGGGAATGGAGGGCGGACGCCTCACTAGCTTGGACCGCCCGGCCTGGCAAACCCGCCATGGCCTTCGCAAGCGGGGCCGCGGCGGCTATCGCTGTCCGGATGCAGGGCGAAACCCATCTCGACGAGCTGAACGCGGCGCAACGGGCCGCCGTGCTGCACGGCCTGCCCGACGCCGGGCCGGTGCTGCCCGGGCCCCCGCTGCTCGTCGTGGCCGGGGCGGGCTCGGGCAAGACGGCAACGCTGGCCCACCGCGTCGCGCATCTGGTCCTCCGCGGTGCGGCACCGGAGCGGATCCTGCTCTTGACCTTCACCCGCCGCGCCGCCGAGACCATGGCGCGCCGCGCCGAGCGGATCTGCGCCCAGGCGCTGGGCAGCGACGGCGCCCTCGCCGGCCGGCTGGCATGGGCGGGGACCTTCCACGCCGTGGGCGCACGGCTGCTGCGCCATCATGCCGACGTGATCGGCCTCGATCCGGGGTTCACGATCCTCGATCGCGGCGATGCCGCCGACCTCCTCGACCTGGTCCGCGACGAGCTGCGGCTGGCCCGGACCGAACGCCGCTTCCCGCAGAAGGGCACCTGCCTCGCCGTCTATTCCTACGCGGTCAACGCCCAGGCACCGCTCGCGGACGTGCTGAGCCACGCCTTTCCCTGGTGCGCCGAGTGGGCCGACGAGCTGCGCCGGCTGTTCGGCGCCTATGTCGACGCCAAGCAGCGCCAGGGCGTGCTGGACTATGACGACCTGCTGCTGTGGTGGGACCGGATGATGGCAGTGCCCGAGATCGCGGCGGCGCTCGGCGGCGCAGTTCGACCATGTGCTGGTCGACGAGTACCAGGACACCAACGCGCATCCAGGCCGCGCATCCTGCAGCGCCTGACGCCGACGGTCGGGGCGTGACGGTGGTCGGCGACGACGCCCAGGCGATCTACGGCTTCCGTGCCGCCACGGTGCGCAACATCCTGGACTTCCCGGCCCGCTTCGTCCCGCCCGCGACGTGGTGACCCTGGCGCAGAACTACCGCTCGACCCAGCCGATCCTGGCCGCGGCCAACGCCGTGATCGGCGCTGGCGCGCGAGGGCTGGCGCAAGGAGCTGTTCTCGACCCGCCGCTCGGCCCTGAAGCCGCGGCTGGTCATGGTCCGCGACGACCTGGCCCAGGCCGAGCACGTCGCGGCCGAGGTGCTGGCGCAACCGCGAGGCCGGGATGGCGCTGCGCGACCAGGCGGTCCTGTTCCGCACCGCCAGCCACAGTGCGGCCCTGGAGCTCGAGCTGGCGCGCCGCAACATCCCCTACGTCAAGTACGGTGGCCTGCGCTTCCTCGAGGCCGCCCACGTCAAGGACGTGCTGGCGGTGCTGCGCTGGGCGGAGAACCCGCGCGACGAGGTGGCGGCGTTCCGGGTCCTGCAGCTCCTGCCCGGCGTCGGGCCCTGGCATCGCCCGCCGCACGCTGGACGCCATCGCCGGCCGGCTGCCGGCCCTCGCGGGCGTCCGCCCGCCCGCCGCGCGTCGAGTCTGGCCCAGGCTGGCCGAGGTCATGACCGGGCTGGGAACACGCCCTGGCCGGCCCAGCTCGGGCTGGTGCGCGCCTTCTACGATCCGCTGCTCGACGAGCGCTACGACTTCGCCGCCAGCCGGCGCGCCGACCTCCGACCAGCTCGTGCGCCTCGCGGCCACGGTCCCCAGCCGGGAGCGCTTCCTCACCGAGCTGACCCTCGACCCGCCCGCGGCCTCGGGCGGCCCCGCCGGCCCGCCGCACAAGGACGAGGACTGGGTGGTCCTCTCCACGATCCACTCCGCCAAGGGCCAGGAGTGGAAGGCGGTGTTCGTGCTCAACCTCGTCGACGGCTGCATCCCGTCCGACATGGCGACCGACCGGCCGGAGAACGTCGAGGAGGAGCGCCGGCTGCTCTACGTCGCCATGACCCGGGCGCGCGACCGGCTCGATCTCCTGCAGCCCGAGCGCTTCTACGTCATCGGCCAGTCGCGCCACGGCGACCGCCACGTCCGCGCCGCGCGCAGCCGCTTCCTGCCCAACGCGATCCTGCACCTGTTCGAGCACATGGCCGCGGGGGGCCGCGCGGAGGAGGCGGGATGGCAGCGGCCGCCGCTGCCCAGAATCGATCCTCAGCCGCGGCCGTGAAGCGGATGTGGGACTGAGCCCATCCCATGAGAAAAGGCCGCCCCTTACGGAGCGGCCTTCCCAGAGAGCGTTGGTGCTTCGACGTTCGTCGCTCTTGACGATATCGCCTTGGTCAGAACCCGTGGACGGACGTGATCGACGTCGGGACCCGCAGGCTCGGAACCACGCACCAGGGCGCTAGACATCGGATCACCTCCTTTCTGCTGTTGCCGGATGCCCTAGTAGTGCCGAAAGGAACGTCGGCCTGTCAATTGTCCAGGATAGCCGGGATGTCGGACCTGAATGAGCTGTTGCGCATCGAGGAGGCCGCCTTGTGGGCCTGGCCCGCCCAAGGAGACGGCGCGCGACGAGGGCTGGCTGCTGCGTACCGCCGGCGGGCACTCGCGCCGGGCCAACTCGGTGCAGGCGCTGGTGTTTGCCGCCGGCGCCGACGTCGGGCGGGCCATCGGCCGGGTCGAGGCCTGGTACGCCAAGCGCGGCCTGACCGCCTGCTTCCAGCTCACCGACCGCGCGGCGCCGGTAGCGCTCGACAGCGTGCTGGACGGACGCGGCTATGCGCGGCTCAGCTCGGTCTCGGTGCTGGTGCGCGACCTCGCCGGGCTGGACCCGCCCAAGGGGCTGAGGCTCGAGCTCGACTCGCGCCCGACCCCGCGGGTGATGAACGCGCTGTGCGATCCCCACTGGAGCCCGGCCATGCGCAAGGCGCGCGGAGCTGTTCGCCCGCATCCGCCGCCCGCACGCCTTCGCGGTCCTGCTCGACGGCCTGCAGCCGGTGGCGGGCGGCCTGTGCGTGGTCGACCGCGAGCTCGCCGGCATCTTCTCGGTGCGCACCTCGCCCCCGGCACGCGGCAAGGGCCACGGCCGCGCGATCCTGACCCGGCTCGCAGCCTGGGGCCGGGACATGGGCGCGCGCCGGCTCTACCTGCAGGTGGAGGACGACAACCCGGCCGCCCGGGCGATGTCACGCCCGCTCGCGGCCGAACGCGCCTACG
The DNA here is from genome assembly GCA_963769465.1 of uncultured Alphaproteobacteria bacterium. Lineage (GTDB taxonomy): Bacteria > Pseudomonadota > Alphaproteobacteria > Geminicoccales > Geminicoccaceae > Benzoatithermus. The sequence continues at coordinate 749 of CAVYMA010000027.1, read as the reverse complement.
GCTACTGGTACCGCGAGCGCGACCCTCAGGCGGCGTGAGCCTGCGCCGCTTGGCCGATCCGGGCGAGCTCGTAGGGCGTGGTCTGGTACATCTCGTTGATCCAGTTGCCGAACAGCAGGTGGGCGTAGGCTCGCCAGCAGTTGCGCGGCGCTTTCTCCGGATCGTCGTCGGGATAGTAGTTGAACGGCAGGCACACGTCGGCGCGCGAGGCACGGTCGCGGCAGAACTCGTCGTGCAGGGTGTAGGTGTCGTACTCGAGATGGTTGAACATGTAGACCGTGCGGTGCTCGGGCTCCTGCAGCAGGCACAGGCCGGCAGCGTTGGAGGTGGCCAGCACCTCGAGCCCGGGCGTCGGCCGGCAGGTCGGCCGCCCGCACCTCGGTGTGGCGTGAGACCGGCACCAGGAAATAGTCGTCGAAGCCGCGCATCAGGGCCGGGCGGTGCTGGTCGCGCCGCTCGCTGACATGGTGGCTGAACACACCGAAGCGCTTGGTCGGCAGGGTGGCGCTCGGGCACGCCGTGGAAATGGTAGAGCGCGGCCTGAGCACCCCAGCAGATGTGAAAGCAGCTGTGGATGTTGGTCCGCGACCAGTCGAGGATGCCATGTTAGTCCGGCCAGTACTTGACCTCCTCGAACGGCATCAGCTCGACGGGCGCACCGGTGATGATCAGCCCGTCGAACTTGCGGTCCTTCACGTCCTCCCAGGTCCGGTAGAACGACTGCAGGTGCGACAGCGGCACGGTGTTGG
>CAVYMA010000026.1:0-35119 GCA_963769465.1 uncultured Alphaproteobacteria bacterium | reverse complement strand
ACATCCTTGCGGTGCTTCGACGGCAACGGGCAGCAGCAGTGCGGCTACGATGGCAGCTCGCATCGAGCAATTTCCGCGCTTGCCTCACTCGCTGCGGCAGGATCGCCGCACGGCGCGACCTCGTCCAGCGCCACGAGCAGCGAGGCGACGCGCTTGACCGAGGACAGGCAGTCGGCGAGGCCCGGGAAGTTGTCGACCAGCCAGTTGAGCGCCGCCTGGACCGTGACGAACGCTGCCGCCGCCTGGGCGACCTCGCCCAGCGACATCGTGCCGACCAGGTATTTCGGCGCGCACAGGATCCAGGCGACCACCGGCGCCACCAGGAGGTTGCCCTGCGACACCAGCGTGATGCGCATCAGCTGGAAGCACAGCGTCCGCCAGCATGCGATCACCTCATCGAGCGCCCTGCCCAGCGCTCCCTGCTCCGCGATCTCTCCCGGCGCCGTGCTGGCGATGTCGCCGCTCTCGCGCAGGTCCGAGGCGATCGACCGGAACTGGGCCTCGGCCGCGTTCTTGTCGGCGATGCCATGGACCAGGCGGCGGCCGATGAAGGTCATGGCCACGCTCACCACCCCGGCATAGATCGCCACCGTGATCACCAGGTACTTGGGCACGGTGAGGACATGGCCGAACACCGAGACGGTGAGGTCGCCGCCGACCTGCCAGAGGATGCCGATGAAGGTGACGGCGTTGAGGACCGCCGTCAGCAGGCCCACGGCCATGGTGATCGGCGCGTCGGTCGCCACCCGCGCGTCCTCGGCGATCCGGTACTCGGGGTTGCGGTCCTCGCCGATCGCGAAGCGGAGCCGGCGGGCGCGGTCGTCCACGACCCAGCGGGCGATCAGCCGATGGGTGAGCCATGCCCGCCACTCGCGCTGGGTCGTCATGCGCGCCCACACCAGCAGCATCGCCACCATGAGGCTGGAAGCTGCCAGCGGCAGGAAGATCAGCGCCTGTTCGCGTAGCGCAGGACCGTCGCGGCGGCCGAAGGCGTCGAAGAAATCGCGGCTCCACAGATTGAGCCGGTACTGAAGGGCCAGTTGCAAGAGCACGAAGACGACCAGCAGCCCGACGAGGAGCCACGCACCCCGAGCCGACGGCCCGCCCCAGAACCCCTTGGCCGCGCTCCAGAATCGCGACGCCAGATGGCGCGCCGAGTCCGCCGGCCGGTTGGTGTCCTCAGGGCTGGACGATGGGGCCACCGCCGACGACCCCCAGGAGCCAGAGCACGACCAGGACCAGCAGGACGAGGCCGAGCACGCCGCCGAGCCCGCGCCCGCCGTAGCGGTTGTAGCCGTAGTAGCCGCCCCCGCCGCCCAAGAGGAGGATCAGGATCACGACGATGAGGAGTGTGTTCATGGTTCACCTTCTTTTGTACCCGCAGATAACGGGCGTACGTCGCTGCGCGAGTGAGCAGCATGGGGATCAACACTCCCGCGGCAGCGGCGGATGACACCGTCGGCGCTGAGACCATCCACGGTCAGCGATGGCCCCGGCTCATCATGCCGAGGGCGATCCCGACGCCGAACGCGATCAGCAGTGCGGCGACCGGATGCCGCTCGAAGCTGGCCTCGATGTCGCCGCCGGCCGCGCGAACCCGGCTCCGGGCGTCGGCTGCCGTGCTCGCGATCCGGTCGGCGAGGTCGCCGTAGGCCGTGGAGGCGCGAAACCCCGCGGCCTTGGTCTGGTGCTGCACCAGCTCGCTCATGGTTTCCGCCAATTGCGCGACGTCCCGACGAAGGTTCGCCAGATCGGCGCCGAGGTCGCCGGTGGCGCCTTCAACAGTCTTGGTCATCGCTATCTCCGACATGGGGAGGGTCTCTGGCGCAGCCGAGCGTGACATGGCCGGCTCAGGGATTGATCTCGGTCATTTTCGCGCCCTCGACGGTGGCACCGGCCATCAGGCCGGACTGGCCCCAGGTCACCACCACGACCGGCTTCTGCAGCGTCGAGCTGCTCACCTCGCCGGTGGCGCCGAAGTCGGCGGCCACGGCGGAAACACCTGCACCTGCCTCGAAGCCCTTGGTCTTGCGAAAGGTCTCGAGGGCCTCGGCGGTGTTGAAGAAGTAGGCCTGGGAGAAGGTCTGGGCCCCGATCTGGAAGCCGAAGGTCCCGGCGATCATGTTGTAGTAACCGACCGTGTGACCGCCCTCACGCATGGCCCCGGTGCCGTACAGGCCGCCGATGCCGAGACCTGCCTTGGTGATGCTGGGAAAGACGAGCACCGCCTTGGCATGGTCGAACAGGGCATTGGCGCTCGGGTTCTTGGCGCGCAGGTCGGCGATCGCCGCGGTGACGTCGCGGTCGATGGTGGCGCGGTCGCTGCCGGAGCTGGTGGAGCCGCTCGCCGGGTCGCTCGCGTTGTTGCAGGCGGCCACGGCGAGCGTGATGGTTCCGAGAAGCGCCCCGGTGAGTAGTCGGCGGGTAAGTCGTTGCATGTCGAAATCCTCTCGGGACCCCCTTCGGCGCTCTGCTTGGGCCGGGGTCCGCTGGAGCCAAGGTTCGTGTCCGCAGCTGCTCCGGGTACCGCCAGGTTCTAGAACCGGCCGGTCAGGACCAGGATGAGCAGGATGATGACGATCAGGCCCAGGCCGCCACTCGGGAGGTAGCCCCAGCTCTGGCTGTGCCCCCAGGTCGGCAGCGCACCGATCAGCATCAGGACGAGAATCACCAGTAGAATTGTGCCGAGCATTTCCGTCAGCCCTTAGATCGCGTCCATGACAGCCACGGGCGCCTTCCCCCAACAGTGTTCGTCCAGCCCGGCTGGTCGGGCTGGACGACCGCCTCTCAGACCTTGTCGACCGCGTCGCGAACCGCGTCCTTCAGCCCGCCGACGGCGTTCTGCACCTTGCCTTCCGCCTTGTCCGCCTTGCCCTCGGTCTCAAGCTTCGCGTCGCCAGTCACCTTGCCGACGGCTTCCTTCACGGCCCCCTTGACCTGCTTCGCCGATCCTTCGATGCGATCCTTGTCCATCACCTGGCACCCCATGTTCCGCGTGGAACTCTTGAGAACTGACTCTAATGCTGCCGATGTTGGGGCGTACTAACTTGGATCAGTATCGCTGCACGGCCGGGCATCGGACCTAGCCGACGACTTATCTCGCGGATCGAACCCACGTGCATTGATCTAGATCAAGGGTCGCCCTGACCGGCCTGCCCGGTTCTCGCTTCCGCAGCAACCAACCGGTCCGGTGGCTGTTCAGTCGGGAATCCCATGACGGCAGTGCAAGGAGGACGCGATGCGTCGAACCAAGCGATATGGGCTGGTCGCCGTCGCCATGCTGCTGGCGTCCGCCGAGCAGGGCGTCGCCCAGTCGAGCGGTGCCAGCATCGTCGAGGAGGCGCTGGAGGGCATCCGCGAGGACCAGGCGCGCGATTCCGAGCGGGTGAAGCGGATGGTGGACGAGGCCGTGCGCGGCACGACGCAGGCACCGTCGGGCCGGGACACGGTCAATCCCGCCGCACCCGAGACCCTGCGGCCGGTGGACGACGCGACGGCACCCGGCATCCTGCCGGTCGGCTACCAGGCCCAGGAGCTGGTCGGACGCTCGGTCGACGACGGGACCGGGGCGCGGATCGGCGTCATCCGCGAGCTGGTGCTCGACGAGACCAGCGGCGTGGCCCGCGCCATGGTGGAGTTCCAGCCGCTGTTCGACCAGCCCGGCAAGACCTCGGTGGTGCCGATCGAGTCGCTCACCACCGCGACCGCGCGCGGCGAGGGCTACGTCATGGAGCTGAGCAACGTGGCGTTCGCGGCCATGCCCGCCTATGCCCGCGACGGCGGGGTGTGGCGGCGCGTGGAGGGCTGAGCGGCCGGGCCAGCCCCTGGCCGAGCCCGGACCCTGGCGGCTCGCCGGGCGCCCTGTTAGTGATGTCCCGCCATGGGCGGGGTACCCAACGACATCCTTGCGGTGCTGCGGCGCGCCGGGCTGCTCGACTTCGGCGAGGAGCCCGAAGGCGAGCCGCTGACCGGCGGCGTCTCGTCCGACATCTGGCTGGTGCGGCTGGCCGGCGGCCCGGTCTGCGTCAAGCGCGCCCTGGCCCAGCTGCGGGTCAAGGCCGACTGGCGTGCCCCGGTCGAGCGCAGCGGCTACGAGGCCGCCTGGATGCGCCTCGCAGGCCGGGTCGTGCCCGATGCCGTGCCCGCGCTGCTCTACGAGGACCGTGCCGCCGGTGCCGTGGTGATGGCCTACCTCGAGCCCGGGCACTACCGGCTGTGGAAGGCGGTGCTGCGCCAGGGCGAGGCCGATCCGGCCGTCGCGGCCGCGGTCGGCGACCGGCTGGGGCGGATCCATGCCGCCACCGCCCGCCGCCCCGACATCGCCGCCCAGTTCCCCACCGACGCCATCTTCCACGACATCCGGCTCGAGCCCTACCTGCTCGCCACCGCCCAGGCGCATCCGTCCCTCGCGAGCGCCCTGCGCCGCGTCGCGCGCCGCACCGCCACGACCAAGCTCGCCCTGGTCCATGGCGACGTCAGCCCGAAGAACATCCTGCTCGGCCCCGCCGGGCCCGTGTTCCTCGACGCCGAGTGCGCCTGGTACGGCGATCCCGCCTTCGACCTCGCCTTCTGCCTCAACCACCTCCTGCTCAAGTGCCTGTGGGTACCCGCGGCCGCGTCGGGCTTCCTCGCCTGCTTCGACGCTCTGGCGCAAAGCTATCTCGATCTGGTGACCTGGGAGCCACGGGCCGAGCTCGAGGCCCGCGCCGCCGGCCTCCTGCCCGGGCTGTTCCTCGCCCGGGTCGACGGCAAGTCGCCGGTGGAGTACGTGACCGCGCTGGCCGACAAGGAGCGCGTGCGGCGGATCGCCAGCGCCTTCCTGCTCGCACCCGCCGACGCCCTGGGTGCCGTGCGCGACGCCTGGGCGGTGGAGGTGGGGCTGTGACGGGGACGAGCATCGTGCGGGTTCTCGGGCCGCCGGGTGTGGGACAGCCGCGGCCGGCCCACGGTCGAGGCCGAGCTGCACCTGGCCGGCGGTGCGGTCGGCCGTGCGATCGCCCCGGCCGGGGCCTCGACCGGCAGCGGCGAGGCGGTCGACCTGCGCGACGGCGGGCCTACGTTCGGCGGGCTCGACGTCACCCGCGCCGTGGCCGGCATCGCGGCGGAGATCGCCCCTGCCCTGCTCGGCCGCGACGCCGCCGACCAGGCCGCGATCGACGCGCGCCTGATCGAGCTCGACGGGACGCCCGACAAGCGGCGGCTCGGCGGCAACGCCACGATCGCGGTCTCGATGGCCGCAGCCCACGCCGCGGCCGCCGCGGCCGGGCTGCCGCTCTGGCGCCATCTCGGCGGCGATGAGGCGGTCACGCTGCCCCTGCCCGAGATCCAGATCCTGGGCGGTGGCGCCCACGCCGCCGGCCGGCTCGACATCCAGGACTTCCTGGTCATGTGCCCCGGTGCCGCGAGCTTCGCCCAGGCGCTGGACTGGACGGCCGAGGTCTACCTCGCCGCCGGCCGCATCCTCTCCGAGCGCGGGCTGCTCAAGGGCGTGGCGGACGAGGGCGGCTACTGGCCCGAGCTCGCCTCCAACGAGGCTGCCCTCGACGTGCTGGCGCTGGCGATCGAGCGCGCCGGCTTCCGACCGGTCGAGCAGGTGGCGATCGCACTCGACGTCGCCGCCTCGCAATTCGGCCGGGAGGGCCGCTACCGGCTGGCCCGCGACGGCCGCACGCTGGACACGGGCGGCATGATCGAGCTGCTGCTGGGCTGGCTCGCCCGCTACCCGATCCTGCTCGGTCGAGGACCCCTTGGCCGAGGACGACCCGCAGGGTTTCGTGGCCTTCACCCGGCAGGTGCGCGGGCGCTGCCTCGTGGTCGGTGACGATTTCCTGGTGTCGGACGCCGGCCGGGTCCGTGCCGCGGCCCACACCGGCGCCTGCACCGCCGTGCTGCTCAAGCCCAACCAGCGCGGCACGCTCACCGAGACCCGCGCCGCCTGGGATGCCGCCCGCGCCTACGGCATGGCCGGCATCGTCTCGGCCCGCTCGGGCGAGAGCGAGGACACGACCATCGTCCACCTCGCCGTCGGCTGGGGTGCCGACCAGCTCAAGGTCGGCTCGTTCAGCCGCTCCGAGCGCATGGCGAAGTGGAACGAGGGCATCCGGGTCGAGGAGGCGCTGGGCTCGCGCGCCCGGTTCCGGCGGCCGCGAGGCGCTGGCGGCGCGGATGGTCCTGACGTCGAACGGACGTTGCGGGGGTCTCGCTACTCGAACTGCACGCACAGCAGCGGATGGCTGTTGTTGCAGTTGTCGAAGGTCCCGAGCGTGTAGCCGGCATTGGTCTCGCTCGAGACGCCGCCGTCACCGGTCAGGCTGCCGTCGTCCGAGGTCCAGCCATTGCAGTCGGACTGCTCGCCGCCCGGGTTGGTGCCGTCGGGTACGGTGGCGGTCCAGACGAAGTTGTCCGTGTTGATGTTGTTGTTGATGTCCGTGTTGATCGGCGCCGCGAGGCAACTGTTGCCGGCGAGCGGATCGCACTCGGTGAAGTTCGAGATCGTGGCCGCGACCAGCGTCCCGTCCGGCCGCTGGATCGGGCCGAAGCCGGGAGCCGTGATGAGCGAGGCGGGGTCGCGGCTGAGGTTGGTCAGCCAGGCGTGGATGCCGTTCGTGTTGGTGTAGCCGGCGCCGATCGCCGCCGACTGGCACGCCGCATCGGCGATGCTCATGGCATAGGTGAAGGTGGGCCCGATGGCGCCGGTGAGCTTGACGCTGCTGACGTAGGCGAGGCCGCCCGTGATCGCGACGCGCCCCTGCAGCAGCGTCTCGGTCGCCACCTGCGGCTCGGCGCAGGCGTCGCCGGTCTCGCGGTTCGGGGCCCGGTCCTCGGTGCTGCCCTGGGTGCTGGTCGCCCAGAGTGCTACCATCGGCTGGTCCTTGGGCTTGGCGACGCCCAGCTTGCCCAGCGGCACCACGAAGCGGACGGTGTTGCCCCTGATCTCGCTGGTGCCCGGCCCACGATGGCCATTCGGCGTCTGGGCCACCACCGTGTCGGCCATCGGCACGCATCCGGCCGGTGCCGTCGCCTTGCCGACGAACGGCGCGGCGTGGTCGAGGTGGAGGCGGTAGGTGGCCCGGGGCTTGGCCTCGTCGCACAGCCGCAGGACGACGACGATCCGGTCCTTGTCGGGCTCGTAGTGGCTCTGGATGGCCTGGATGTCGTTGCCGCGCCCGCCGACGTCGCAGCCGTCCTGGATCAGCCGGACGTTGACCGTGTTTTGGGTGGCCGCAGCCGGCACGGCCGAGGCGGTTGCCGCCAGTGCCGCGGCGGCACCGGCCAGGATGACAGGATGGGTCAAGGGCGTCTCCCGCAGCCGGCCGTCGGTCGGTGCCCGCGACCGGATCCCGCCTCCGATTTTAAGTCGTGCAGCGCCGACGACAAGCGCCTCCCGTGGGGCCCGGGTCTTGTCTTGCGCGCCCCGGATGCACATTCTTTATCCCGCCATGACCACCGATCTCGTCGCTCTGCCGCAGTGGAAACCCGCCGACGAGCCGCGCCTGTGGCGCAAGCTCGCCCGGCTCGCCGCGCGCATCGGTTTCGCCGACCAGATCCTGGCGGCCTGGTACTGTGCCGCCGACCGCCAGACGCCGGCGCATGTCCGCGGCGTTCTGCTCGCCGCCCTGGCCTATTTCCTCCTCCCGACGGACGCCGTGCCGGACCTGATCGCGGCCATCGGCTTTACCGACGACGCGGCCGTGGTCGCGGCCGTGCTCGGCACCTTCGCCCGCCACGTCCGTCCCGCACACCGCGAGCAGGCGCAGCAGCGCCTCGACGACCTGCTGCGCTGACGGGCCCCCGGGGCCCCCGGATGCGCCTGCCCCTGCCGGGCCGTTCGGCCGATGCGCGCGCGCAGCCCCTGGATCGAGGCCGCCCTGCGCGCCCACGAGGACCGCAACCTGACGCGGGTGACCGCGGCGCGCACGGCCATGTTCCTCACCATCTGGCTGTGGCTGCTGCTCAACTACGGCGCCGCGGTGGCGCTCGAGAACGCGGCGATCATGGCCCTGTTCGTGGCCTTCGGGCTCGCCGCCTACCGGCTCATGCACGGCCGTCCCGACCGGCTCTGGCTCACCTACCCGTTCGTGGTCCTGGACGGCCTGCTGCTCGGCTACACGCTGCTGAGCCCGGGGCGGACCTACCCCGAGGAATGGCCGTGGCAGGCGGTCCTGCGCCAGCCCAGCTTCCTCTACGTCCTGACCATCCCGGCCCTGGCCATGCTCAGCTTCCGGCCGCTGCTCGTGCTCTGGTCCGGGATCGTGCTGGCGGCGGTCTGGGCGTTCGGGACCTGGCAGATCGCCTCGGCGCCGGGAGCCATCGTCGGCATGGCCGACCTCGGGACCGGGGCCCCCGACGGCGTCTACCTCCAGCGCTACTTCCTGCCCGCCTACGTCCATCCCGACGACGCGGTGGTGCGGATCTTCGTCCTCCTGCTGCTCGTGGCCATCCTGGCCTACGCCGCCGCCCGCGCGCGCAACCTGGTCCACGAGCAGGCGGAAGCCGCCCGCCAGCGCGCGAACCTCGCCCGCTACGTCGCCCCCAGCATGGTCGAGCGCCTGGCGCGCAGCGACAACCCGCTCGCCCCGGTGCGCAGCCAGGACGCGGGCGTCCTGTTCGCCGACATCCGCGGCTTCACCGCCCTGGCCGAGCGCCTGGGCCCCGCCGGGGCCATGGCGCTCCTGCGCGATTTCCACGCCCGCATGGCCGCCTGCGTGTTCGCCCATGACGGGACGCTCGACAAGTTCATCGGCGACGGGCTGATGGCGACCTTCGGCACGCCCGAGGCCGCCCCCGACGACGCGCGCCGTGCGCTCGAATGCGGCCGGGCCATGCTCGCCGCCATGGCCGGCTGGAACCGCGAACGGACCGCCGCGGGCGCGCCGCCGCTCGCGATCGGCATCGGCATCCACTACGGCCCCGTGATCATGGGCGACATCGGCGGGGCGCAGCGCTTCGAGTTCGCGGTGATCGGCGACACGGTGAACGTCGCCAACCGGCTGGAGGAGCTGACCCGCGATCTCGGCACCCCGCTCCTGGCGAGCGACGCGGTCGTGGCCGCCGCCCGCGCCACGGGCGCGGACGTCACCGGCCTGGTGCCGGCTGGCGAGCACCTCCTGCGCGGCCGGGCAGCACCGCTGCTCCTGTGGGCCGCCGCGCCCGAGGCTCCGGCCCATGAGCGAGCGCATGCTGGTGTTCGACCGCCGCCTGGTCCGCCTGCGCCGCGCCGGCTTCGCCGCGCGGTTCGCGGACAGCGGATTCCTGGTGGAGGAGGTGGTCGAGCGGCTGATCGACCGGCTGGCCGACATCCGCCGCACCTTCGCGCGCGTCCTGGTGCTGGGAGCACCGCACGGGCTGGTCGAGACCGCGCTCGCCGGGCGCTTCGGCATCCAGGAGCTGGTGGCGACCGACAGCGCGCCCGCCATGCTGGGCGATGGTGGCCTGCGGGTGGTGGCCGACCCCGAGGCCCTGCCCTTCCCCGCCGACCGGTTCGACCTCGTCGTCAGTGCGATGGTGCTCCACTGGGTCAACGACCTGCCGGGCACCCTGGTCCAGCTGCGCGCGTGCCTCGCACCCGACGGCCTGCTGATGCTGGCCATGCCCGGCGGCGAGACCCTGACCGAGCTGCGCCAGTGCCTGACGCGGGCCGAGCTCGAGGTCGAGGGCGGGGTCAGCCCGCGCGTTTCGCCCTTCGCCGACGTGCGCGACGCGGGCGCGCTGCTGCAGCGCGCGGGCTTCGCCCTGCCGGTGGTCGACGCCGACCGCATCACCGTCAGCTACGCCGACCCGTTGCGGCTGATGCGCGAGCTCGGCCGCATGGGCGAGGCCAACGCGCTGCTGCAGCGGCGGCCGGGGCCGCTGCGCCGGGAGACCCTGGCGCGGGCCTGCGAGCTCTATGGCGAGATGTTCGCCGACGCGGCGGGCCGCGTTCCCGCCACCTTCGACATCCTGTTCCTGGCCGGCTGGAAGCCGCACCCGAGCCAGCAGCAGCCGGCGCGCCGCGGTTCGGGGCGGGTCCGGCTGGCCGATGCGCTCCGCGTGCCCGGCTCCGAACCGGACGGGGCCTGACCGGAACCACGGCCGGTCGCGCCGCAGCAGCGGCCGCGGTCAGAGCGGCTCGGTCACCGTGGGCTGGCGCGGCTTGGCCGCCGGGGCGGGGGGCGTCCCGGCGCGCAGGCGGGCCGCGAGGAGGCTGCAGTCGGCGGCCACCGCCGGCGGCGTGCCCCGGGCCGGCCGGACGTCGAGATAGGCCACGCGCGGGGGCCCGGCCGCCTGGTCGGCGAAGAGGAACAGGTCGAGCTGGCAGCCGGCGATGCCGTAGCGCCAGTACTGCGCCGAGCCCTCGGCCCGCACCAGGGCGGGCTCGCCCATGACACCTTCCAGATCGCCGCCGCCGAGGCCGATCAGCGTGACCCCGGCCGGCAAGCGGCCCAGCCCGGCAGCGGTCGCCGCCGGTCCCGGTGCGGCCGGATCGCCGGCGGTGCATCCGGCGAGCAGGCAGGCGGCGAGGCTGCCCAGGATCGGGGCCGGGTGGTCGGGGCGACGATGGAAGAACATGGCGCTCGGGCCTCGGCCCCGCGGATGCGACGGTGACGGATCAGCTGCCGCCGGACTCGATCATGGTGATCGTGCCCGAGATGCGGCCGCCGCGCTCGATCTCGATCTCACCATATCGCACGGTACCCTTGACCTGTCCCGTGCTGCGAATCAGCAGCCGGTTACGCACGGTCAGGTCGCCTTCGTAGATTCCGCTGATCTCGGCTTCCTCCACCTCGGCCTTGCCGTTGGTGAAGCGGCCGGATTCGGTGATCTCGATCGCGCGCGTCTGGTTCAAGGTCACCTGGACGCTGCCGTCGACCACCAGCCGGTCGCAGGCGGTGATCTCGCCGGCGAGGCTGATGCCCTGACCGACGATCAGCCGCTTGCCGGCCTCCTCGGCGGCAGCCGCGGCCTTCAGGTCGCGCGGCGGCGGCGGGGCCAGGGTCGGCCGGGGTGCGGCACCCTCGGCGGGGCCGGTGCTGCGCAACTCCATGGGCGCCTGCAGCATGCCCTCGGCCGGCTTGTCGCCGGCGCCGGACGGGCGGATCGGATCGGCGTCTTTCTTGCGGAACATGCAGCACACCCCGTGTTGGTAAGGCCGCGGCGGGCGGGCGCCGCGCCGCGTCGAGCAGGCCCGAGAGCGATGGAAAGCGGCACGATTAGGCTCAGGCCGGACCCGTGTCAAAGCAAACCGGGCGCAACCATAAGACGAAATCTACTTAGCTTCCATCCCGCAATGCGTTTGTGGCATCGCCGCAATAGCGCTGGAAGCGCAGGGTCATGAACGCGGCCCCGATCACCGGCGCCACGAGGTTGAGGAGGGGGACCGCCAGCAGCAGGGCGATCACCGTGCCGGCGAGCCAGAACACCAGCCGATGGTCACGGCGCAGCCGCGTGGCGATGGCCGGGCCGACCCGGCGCGACGCCACGAGCTCGGCATATTCCCGGCCGATCAGGTAGCCGTTGAGCGCCAGCCAGACGGGAATGTTGAGCAGAGGCACGAAGTAGGCGGGCAAGGCCAGGAGATTGAGGACCAAGCTCGCCCCGAGGAGCTTGAGGGCGGACGGCACCGACTGCGCCAGTGGGACCTGCCGTGGCGGCGGCAGATGCGGGTAGTAGCGGTCCTCGGTGGCGTCGACGACGCGCTCCAGGAAGATGCTCGAGACCGCCACCACGATGGCGGGGAACAGGAACCAGGAGAGGACGGCCGTGCCCAGCCCGCCCAGGACCTGGAAGGTGCGGTCGAGCCAAGCGTAGCCCGTGTCCGAGAGCCAGGTCACCAGGGCTCCGACGCCGACGAAGACCAGGACCAGGGTCAGCAGCGCGAGGCCGATCCCCATCCACAGCACGCCGCGCACGCGGCTGTCGCGCAGCATGGCGAAGGCGCGCACCAGTTCCTGCAGCATGAAGGCCCCGTTCCGCGTCGATCCGGCGCTGCCGGCTCGGTTGAGAGGTCGCACGGCGCCGCTATAGTCGCGCGCGCCGCCACGGCATAGAGGTCAGCAGCATGCATCTCGCAGACACCGGCGACGACCGGCACGACGTTCTCGGCCTCGGCAACGCCATCGTCGACATCGTGGCCTACGCCGAGGACGACCTGGTCGCGGAGCTGGAGCTCCAGCGCGGTGCCATGACCCTGATCGACGAGGAGCGCAGCGCCTTCCTCTATCGCCGCCTCGGTCCGGCCAGGGAGGTCTCGGGCGGGTCCTGCGCCAACACGATCGCCGCGGTGGCCTCGCTGGGCGGCCGGGCCGCCTATATCGGCCGGGTGCGCGACGACCAGCTGGGCCGGGTGTTCAGCCACGACATCCGTGCCACGGGCGTGACCTTCCGCAACGCCCCCAGCCCGACCGGGCCGGCGACGGCCACCAGCATGATCTTCGTCACGCCCGACGGGCAGCGGACGATGAACACCTATCTGGGCGCCTGCGTCGAGCTCGGCCCGGACGATGTCGACCCCGAGCTCGTGGCCGGGGCCAGCATCACCTACCTCGAGGGCTATCTGTGGGACCGGCCCGAGGCCAAGGCCGCCTGCCGCAAGGCGGCGGAGATCTGCCGCACCGCCGGCAAGCGCCTGGCGCTCACGCTCTCCGACGGCTTCTGCGTCGACCGCTGGCGCCAGGAATTCCGCGAGCTGGTCGACGAGCGGGTCGACATCCTGTTCGCCAACGAGGCCGAGATCACCAGCCTCTACGAGGTCGCGGACTTCGACCACGCCCTCCAGGAGGTCCGCCGCCACGTCCATTTCGCGGCGCTGACCCGCGGTGCCAAGGGCTCGGTCGTGGTCCGCGGCGAGGAGGTCCACGTCATCGACGCGGTGCCGCCGGCAGCGGGTCCTGGACACCACCGGGGCCGGCGACCTCTACGCCGCGGGCTTCCTGCGCGGCCTCACCATGGGCCTCGACCTTGCCGCCTGCGGCCGCCTCGGCAGTGCCTGCGCCGCCGCGATCATCGCGCAGTACGGGGCTCGGGCCGAGCGGCCGCTGCTGCCGCTGCTGCGGACGCGTCGAGGCCGCCTGACCCGCCGTCGGGCTCTGTGCTGACGCCGCAACAGTCCATCATGTCGCGCGGGAGAAGCATACCCGGCTGAGCAATGTGACAAAGCATCACAAGAGCTTGTTCGCAGATGCCTTACCGATTGAGCAGCTATCGCACTCGGGAGGGGATCCAATCGTGGTGAGGAATTATCCAGGCTGATCGCTCGGGCGAGGGGCGAGCGGCTCGTCGCGCCAGCGCTGCGGGCCTGGGCTGCCGGCCTGATGCCTAGCCGCTGCTGGCCGGCGCGCCGGAGGCCATGGCCAACCGAGTCATCGGTGCCTGGGGCCCCAACGGTGCCTGGCCGCTGATCCCCATCCACATGCTGCTGCTGCCCGAGGGCCGGGTGCTGAGCTACGGCTCCAACCCGGACGGCACCCAGACCGGGCGGTTCTGGTACGATATCTGGGATCCGGCCGGGGGAAGCGTCGAGGCCGGACACCAGCTCCTGCCCAACACGACGCAGACCGACCTGTTCTGCAGCGCGCAGGTGGTCCTGCCCGGGAGCGAGGACGTCCTGCTGCTCGGCGGCGACAACTGGGTCGGCAATCCGCCCGCCACCAACAATCGGGGCAACAACGATTCGCTGATCATGCGCAACCAGGCGACGCCGTATCTGACGCCGGCTGCCGACATGAACCGCCGCCGCTGGTACGCGACCGTGACCACGCTGCCCAACGGCGAGATCTACGTCCAGGGCGGCAAGGACGGCACCGACCGGGCCGAGATCCGCAACGCCGGCGGCAGCTTCCGCCTGCTCGCCTTCGACAGCTCGGCCCTGACCTACTGGTACCCGCGCAACTTCGTGGCACCGGACGGCCGGGTGTTCGGGGTCTCGAACCAGAGCATGTACTATGTCGACACCACCGGTGTCGGCACGCTGACCATGGCCGGCAACATGGCGGGCAGCAGCCCGAGCGGGGTGACCACCACCGACGTGATGTACGACGTCGGCAAGATCCTGCGCACCGGCGGCGGCAGCCAGTCCTCCACCGGCACCCGCGACGGCAAGGCCACGGCAGTGGTGATCGACATCAACGGTGCCACCCCGGTGGTCACCTCGACGGCCGCCATGCCCTACAAGCTCCACCACCATACCGGCACGGTGATCGCCGACGGGCGGGTGGTGGTCACCGGTGGCAGCCTGCAGCCGAACCAGCTGGTGGGCGTGAACTACGAGGCGCTGATCTGGACCCCGAGCACCGGCCAGTGGACGGTGGGCGCCAAGACGCCGACCACCAACGACCATGCGCGGCTCTACCACTCCAACGCGCTGCTGCTGCCCGACGCCACGATCCTGGTCGGCGGCGGCGGCGCCCCCGGGCCGGTGGTGAACACCAACGCCCAGATCTACTATCCGCCCTACCTCTACAACAAGTCGGGCACCTTCGCCGTACGCCCGGTCATCACCGCCGCACCCGACCGGCTGACCTGGGGTGAGACCTTCGACCTGCTGAGCAACACACCCTTCAAGATCAAGCGGGTGACGCTGATCAAGACCGGCTCGGTGACCCATGGCTTCAACATGGAGGCCCGGTTCATGGAGCTGCCCTTCACCCGCAGCGGCAAGCATCCTCAAGGTGCAGGCCCCGGCCAACGCCAACATCGCCACGCCGGGCCGCTACCTGCTCTTTGCCATCGATGGGCAGGGCGTGCCGTCGATCGCCAAGATCGTGACGCTGTAGCCGGGCTCCGGCTCAGCCGTTGCACAGTGCCTGGACCCGGGCGGCGCCGGCCTTGATGGCGGCGTCGCCCTGCGCCTGGACCAGTTCCTCCTTGGCCTCGTGGCACACTTGCGCGTCGTGCTGCGCTTCCAGCGCCACCCGGCTGTCGGCGGCCACGCCCAGGCCGGGCTGGCAATACTGCTCGGCGGTGCGGCGCAGGCTGGTGTGGCGGCCCTGCTCGATCGCGACGCAGTCGCCGACCTCGAGGTCGCGCTGCTCGGTGGTGACCTCGAGCGTCGAGCCGTCGACCCGCCGGATCAGGAACTGGTCCGCACGGTCCGAGCCCTGCATCGTGTGGCCGAGCAGCCCGCCGGCGAGCGCCCCGCCGGCAGCACCCAGGAGCATGCTGCCGCCCGAATGGCCGGCGGTCAGCGCCAGGCCGAGAAGGCCGCCCATCACGCTGCCGGCGACCTCGCCGGTCGGGCTCACCTGGACCGGGGTGACGCTCTCGACCGTGCCGTAGCTGATCGCGATGCCCTCGTTGAGCGAGGACGGGCTGACCATGCCGTTGCCGGCGCACCCGCCCAGCCCCGTGATCGCCGCCAGCGCCACCAGCGTCCCCGCCCGTCGCCCCATCGCCCGCTCCTCCTCCGGTGTGCGGCCGGACTGTGCGCGACGTGCGAGTGGCCGGTCAACGCGCCGGCAGCGGCTCGCCCCGCTCGAAGAAGGCCTCGACCCGCTCCCGGCACGGACCCAGCTCCAGGCCGCGCTCGCGGATCCAGCCATCGTCGAAGAAGCTCTCGAGGTAGCGCTCGCCGGGATCGCACAGGAGCGAGACGATCGAGCCCGCCTCCCCGCGCGCCGCCATCTCGGAGATCAGCACGGCACAGCCCCACAGGTTGGTCCCGGTCGAGCCGCCGCAGCGCCGCCCCAGCCGCTCGCCGAGCACGCGCATGGCGGCCAGGCTCGCCGCGTCGGGCACCGCGATCATCCGGTCGACCAGCTCCGGCACGAAGGACGGCTCGACGCGCGGCCGGCCGATCCCCTCGATGCAGGAGCCGGGCCCGTCGACCGTGGTCACGCTGCGATCGGCGAAGTGGCGGTGGAACACCGAGCGCTCCGGGTCGACCACGCACAGGCGCGTCGCCAGCCGCCGGTAGCGCACGAACCGCCCGATCGTGGCCGAGGTGCCGCCCGTCCCGGCCCCGCACACCACCCAGGCGGGTACCGGATGCCGCTCCAGCCGCATCTGGGCGAAGATCGATTCCGCGATGTTGTTGTTGCCGCGCCAGTCGGTCGCCCGCTCGGCATAGGTGAACTGGTCGAGATAGTGCCCGCTCGTCTCGGCCGCGATCTTGCGGCTCGCGGCGTAGACCTCGCGCGGATCGTCGACGAAGGCGCAGCGGCCGCCCTGGAACGCGATCTTGGCCACCTTGTCGGTCGAGGTGGTGCGCGGCATCACCGCCACGAAGGGCAGGCCCAGCAGCCGCGCGAAATAGGCCTCCGAGACCGCCGTCGAGCCCGAGGAGGACTCGACCAGGGTGGTGCCCGGGCCGATCCAGCCGTTGCACAGGCCATGGAGGATCAGCGAGCGTGCCAGGCGATGCTTGAGGCTGCCGGTCGGGTGGGTCAACTCGTCCTTGAGGTAGAGGTCGATCCCCTCGTGTGCGGGAAGCTCGACCCGGATCAGGTGCGTGTCGGCCGAGCGCGCGAAGTCGGCCTCGATCCGCCCGATCGCCTCGTGCACCCAGGCGCGCTCGCCGGTGGTCATGGCGGTACCCCGTCCTTCCAGGCCGGCCAGTTGCCGGCGATCGCGTCCACGAGCGGCGTGGCGGCGCGCACGAGGTTGGTCAGGGCCGGCGCGAAGCCGCCCTGGTCGGCGAAGTCCAGGAGGTTGTCGGCCGAGCTGCCGCCCGGCGGCGGGCGGTCGAAGTCCGAGCCCGTGCGCAGGACCGCCACCCGCCGGGCGTCGACCAGCCCGGCCGCGTCCCCGCGCTGCAGGGCGGCATAGGTGGCGTTGTCCTCCTGCTGCGTCGTGCAGTAGCGGCCGCGGCCGTCGGTCAGGAGCCGCGTCCAGGCTTGCGCCCGCTGCGCCAGATGCTCGCCGCTCCACCAGGTGTCGCCCGAGAGGGTGTCGCAGCGGATCACCGCCGGCGGCCGGTTCGCCGGCGGGGGATAGGCCGCACGGGCCTTGCGCGCCGCCGCACTGTCCGCGAGCTTCACCCCGCGCGACAGCTCGTAGGCGCGGCGCACCAGGCGCCCGTCGAGCCGGTACAGCTCCGTGCCGTAGGTGGTGCCGGGCTTCTGCCACGGCCCCCGGGTCAGCAGCCCCGTGTAGCCGCTGGGCCAGGAGGGCGGCTTGACCCGGGCGTCGAGCTCCCACTGCAGCCCGAACTCGACCAGCCACTCCGCCCAGGCGGCCGAGCCCAGCGTGCCGTGCTCGGGGTTGATCCCGCCGATCCCGGTCACCACCCACCAGGTCCGCTCGAGGTCGAACATGCGGCCGAACACCAGGGCCGCGATCGACGAAGCGGCGTTGGCGTGGCCCTCGCCCACGGTCACCAGGCAGACCCGGTCCGCCCCGCAGCGGACATCCGGGTAGTCCTCCGGCAGCCCGGGCACCGGGATCACCTGCGGGAACGACCGCGCCTCCTTCCAGGCATCCGCCTCGCCGGAAAACGTGGTGACGATCATGACGCGGACCGCCGGCGCAGCCGTGTCCGCCATGGCCGGCGGCATCAGGGGCCGCATGAGGACACAAGCGAGAGCGATGCCCAGCCAGCCGGCGACGCGCATGCGGATCCTCCCCTCGGCCGACCGCCGGTGGCGCAGGATAGGCCAAGGACACATCGGGCCTCAATGTCGCCCGTCGGGCGTGACCGGCCCGGGTCCGCCGGAACGCCGCCGCCGCTCTCCGGTTTGCAGCCTGGGATGCCGAGTGTTCGCACTTGGGCGCGCGTTGGGAGTGGTACGATGGCGGATCGCAACAGCCGGAACGTGGACCGCAAGCTCGCGGCCGCCCTGGAGGAGGCCCGGCGGCAGGCGCCGGAGCAGGACCCCTCGCTGGGGGTCTTCGGCCGGGACGTCGACGACCTCGACGTGCAGGCGGGGCCGACGAGCCCGGAGGATGCCTCGGCACAGGACTGGGTGGTCGCGGAAGCCGCCAGGCGCGACTTCGCCGACGAGACGGCGGACGGCCTGAACGACATCGAGGAGGAGGTGCGTCACGCGGCCGAGGATCTGGTCGTCGACGAGCCATGGGAAACCCGGGT
Source organism: uncultured Alphaproteobacteria bacterium (assembly GCA_963769465.1). GTDB lineage: Bacteria > Pseudomonadota > Alphaproteobacteria > Geminicoccales > Geminicoccaceae > Benzoatithermus. Next base: position 17,118 of record CAVYMA010000026.1, on the reverse strand, counting down.
ACGGCGCAAGGCCCACGAGCTGTGGCTGTCCGAAGGCGGCCCGCACGGCCGGGCCGCGGACCATTGGCGCATCGCCTCGCAGCTGGTCGCCGAGGAGATCGCCCGCAGCCGGACCGACCTGCCCTACGTCGGCGAGACCGAGGCGCGGGTCGAGGAGGCCTCCATCCAGGAAAATCTGGGCGAGTTCCCCGAGCTCGACGATCAGGACGAGACGCGGCGCTAGGCGTTCGGCCAGACGCGGCGCGGCAGGCCGCTTACCGGAGGCGTTGCGCGACGTCCTCGGCAAGCGCCCGCACCTCGTCGGCCGAGGCGCTCTTCGGCTCGCTCTCCACCACGCCCAGGCCGTGGCCGATGCTGGTGACGAAGGCCTGGCGGTTGCCGAGCTGTGCTGCCAGGGCCGGGGCACCGAGCTCGGCCAGGGCCTGGCGGGCCTCCTCGACCGAGCGGCCGCGCGGCGGGACCCGGTTGAGGACCAGGGCCACCTTGCGCTTCTCCTTGGCCGCGAGCTCGACCGTGCCCTGGCTGGCCCAGATGTCGAGCGAGCTCGGCTGGACCGGCACCAGGACCAGATCGGCCCCCTTGATCGCGGCCTTGGCGTCCATGTCGGTGTGCGGCGGGGTATCGACCACGATCAGGTCGACCTCGCGCCGCAGCCGGTCGAGCTCGACGCCGATCCGCCAGCCGCCGACCATCGAGAAGCGCAGCTCGGGCGCCTCGCGCTGGCGATGCTCGCGCAGGCGCATCCAGCCGGTGAGGCTGCCCTGCGGGTCGATGTCGACCAGCCCCACCCTGCGGCCCATGGCGGCCAGGGCCGTGGCCAGCTGGATCACCAGCGTGGTCTTGCCCGCCCCGCCCTTCTGCTGCGCTACCGTCACCACGCGTGCCATGCCGTCTTCCTTCGCTTGCTCAGTAGCCGCGGGCGCGGTCGACCAGGTTGCGCAGGGGCAGGCCCGCGCGCAACCGGCGCAGATTGTCGACGACACCGGCGGCCGCACTCTCCGGCAGCGCGAAGCTGGCGACGTGCGGGGTGACGTCGATCAGGGGATGGCGCCAGAACGGGTGCCCGGGCGGCAGCGGCTCGGTCGCGAAGCAGTCCAGGCTGGCATGGGCGAGCTGGCCGGAGTCCAGGGCGGCCAGCAGGTCGCGCTCGACCAGGTGCGCGCCGCGGCCGAGATTGATCAGCCGCGCACCGCGCGGCAGGCCGGCCAGGAGCCTGGCGTCGAGGATGCCGCGGGTGGCGTCGGTCAGGGGCAGCAGGCACACCAGGATGGCGCTCGCGGCCAGGAAGTCCGGCAGTTCGTCCGGACCGGCGAAGCTGGCGACACCCTCGATCCGCCGCCTGGACCGGCTCCAGCCGCGAACGGCAAAGCCGTGGTCGCGCAGGAGGCAGGCGGCATGGCTGCCGAGCTCGCCCAGGCCCAGGATGCCGACGTGGGTCTCACCCGGCTGCGGCGGCAGGGCGAAGCTCCAGCGCTCCTCGCGCTGGGCGCGGGCGAACACGTCCAGCCCGCGATGGTACTTGAGCACCAGGGTCAGGACGAACTCGCCCATCATCCGGGTGAGCGACGGATCGACCAGCCGGCACAAGGGCAGGTCGGGCAGGGTCGGGTCGGCGAGCATGGCGTCGACGCCGGCGCCCAGCGACAGGATCACCCGCAGATTGGGCAGGCTGGCCAGCAGCCCCGGCGGCGCCCGCCAGACCAGGGCCGCGTCGATCGCGGCGGGATCGCCGAGCTCGGGCGAGATCCGCACCTCCAGCTCGGGCATCAGGCGCAGGAGGGCGGCGCGCCAGGCTTGCGCGTCCTCGTCCGGGCTGTGGAACAGGAGCGCCATCCGGCGGGTCCTCACGACGCTGCGATGGCCGCCTTGTCGCCCGTTTGCCGCGAAGGGGCAAGCGCACGTGCAACGCAGAATGGAAGAAGCCACGGCTCATGCCACCGCGCCGGGGCGGGCCGGATCGGGTACCCGGGCGCGCCGGCCTTAACCGGACGTTCAGCCCGCCGGGCCTAGCCTGGGCGCTGGCCAACTCCCGGCCGGCAGCGACGGAGCGCGCCCCACCCATGGCCGAGGCCAGGCTCGCCCAATCGGCGTCCCCGGACCGCCCGACGGTCCTTCTGGCCCATCCGCAGGCGGAGAGGCTGCGCGCCGTCGCGGCGGCACTCGCCCGCGAGTACCGGGTCGACAGCGTGGCCGACGGCGGCGTCGCGTTCGAGCGGCTGGCGGCCGGGCGCTGCCGGCTCGCGCTCGTGGCCATGGCGTTGCCCGGCATGAGCGGGCTCGAGGCGTTGCGGCGGCTGGCCGCGCTCGGGCTGCAGCAGCCGCCCCAGGTGCTGGCGGTGGGTGCCCGCGACGATGTCCGGCTGCGGGTGGTGGCCACCCACGACTTCGCCCAGGCGGTCCAGGAGCTGCCCTGCCCCGACGGCGTGCTGCTGCGGCGCCTGTGGCTGCTCGCCGATCGCGAGGTCGAGGGCGACTGGAGCCGGCTGCCGCCCTTGCCCAAGGCGCTGGTGCGCTCGACGCGCATGCTGCTGGGCCAGGCAGGTGCGGCGGTGACCGGCGGTGGCGAGCTCGCCTCCGACCAGGTGCGCGCGGCCGGCCGCCAGCTGGTGGAGGCCTTGTGCGCCCGGCTGATGGACGGCGTCCTGGGTGCGCTCGGGCGCCACCACGACTACACCTTCGCCCATTCGCTGCGGGTCGCCACCCATCTCGCCACCTTCGCGCTGGCCACCGGCATGCGCCGGGAGGACGCCGAGGTCCTGGCCCAGGCCGGGCTGCTGCACGACATCGGCAAGGCAGCCGTGCCCGTGGGGATCCTGGACAAGCCGGGGCCGCTCGACACGGGCGAATGGCACCTCGTGCAGCGCCATCCGGCGATCGCCGCCGACGTCCTGCAGCGCTCGCCGGCCCTGCCGGCCCATCTGGTGCGGATCGCCGAGCGGCACCATGAGCGGCTGGACGGCTCGGGCTATCCGCAAGGCCTGCGCGGTGCCCAGATCGACGAGCCCAGCCTGCTGTGCGCCATCGCCGACGTGCACACCGCCCTCACCGACCGCCGGGCCTATCGCAGCCCGCTGGACGAGGCCGCGGCCTTCGCCCGGATGCGGGAGATGGCCGGAGCACAGCTGGAGCCGGCGCTGCTCGCCCGCTACGAGGCGGTCATGCTCGACCAGCAACCACGATCCCGGCGGGATCCTGGCGGATCACCTTGACCCGGTCGCCCGGCCGCAGGCTCCGGCCGCGGTCCAGGCCGTTGAGCAGGGCGAACAGCCCGCGCGGGTCGGGCACGCCCTGCATCTGGCGGACGAAGGTCGCCTCCGTGTCGCCGGCGCGGACGGGGACCACGCGCACGCGCAGCGGGACCAGGGCCGCCGCCTCCTGCGCCGAGAGCCGCCGCAGGCTGCGCAGGCTGGCCTCGAACGCGGCGACGTCGGCCCGGTCCAGGCCGCGCGCGGCGGCGAAGATGAAGCGGTAGACCTGATTGCCCGGGGCGCCGACGGCCGCGAACATGGCGGCCGCGGGCGTGCCGCCGATGCTGACCTGGCCGAAGCCGACCGCCGCCGGCCCGACCGCCAGCTGGACGCTCTGCAGGTCCTGCAGGCGCTGGTTGGTGACCCAGCCCTGCTGCAGGTAGCCGCGCAGGTCGCCGGTGACGTTGCTGGCCATGTCGAACAGCATGAGCCGGCCCTGGCCGTCGCCGCCGACCACGCGCTCGGGCGAGTTCTGCAGCTTGAAGCCGGGGGGTGCGGTGAAGGCGATCTTCAGCCCGGGATGCCGGAAGCTGGTGCCCTCGATCACCCCCTCCGCCGGGTCCTCGCCCCACATCAGGCCGTCGATCCGGTCGAGCAGGGCGTCGCGGTCGACCTTGCGCGAGCCCGGCATCTCCGCACTGGTGGCCGCCACGGCCCGGGCGACCCGCTCGGGCGTGCGCGGGTGGCTGCGGAACCAGTCGCCCAGAAAGCTCGCCTCGTCGGCACCGCCGCCCTGGGTGCGCTGGCGGTAGGTGTCGTCGGCCTGCAGCGTGGCGAGGAAGGAGGCCATGGCGGCGGGGTCGTAGCCCGCGGCACCCAGGTAGCGGATCCCCAGCTGGTCGGCCTCGAACTCCTGCTCGCGCGAGTAGCTCTGCACCCAGGCCTGAGCACCCGCCGACCCGGCCTGCCCCAGATACTGCCCGCCCAGCTGGGCCCCCTGCGCGCCGCCGAGATACCCGCCCAGCAGCATGCCGCCGAGCTGCGCCGCCAGCGTGCCGAGCTGGCCGATCTTGGCCTGGTCGTAGCGCTGCGCGCTGTGCCGCGCGGTGACGTGGCCGACCTCGTGGCCGAGCACGCCGGCGAGCTCGGCCTCGTTGTTGGCGAGCGCCATCAGGCCGCGGGTGACGTAGACATAGCCGCCCGGCAGGGCGAAGGCGTTGACGACGTCGCTGTCGAGGAGCGTGAAGGTGAACGGCTCGGCGCCGAGCTCGGAGGCGTCCTTGACCCGCTCGCCGACGCCGGCGACGTAGGCCTGCAGCCCCTTGTCGCCATAGGCGCCGCCGAACTGGCGCAGGGCCTTGGGGTGCTCCTGCTGCCCGAGCTTGCGCTCGTCGGCCGGGGAGAGCGAGGTGTACTGCAGCTCGCCCGTGGCCGGGTTGCGCACCTGGGTGCAGGCCGCCTGACCCAGGGCGATCACGGCCGCGAGCAGGCCCAAAACCGCGCGCTTCATTCCTCCACCTCGATCTGCAGCGGGTGCACGAGCTCGACCATCGGGCCGGCATTCTCGAACAGCCAGCCGCGAACGAGGATCCGTTTGCCCGCCAGGGCTGCCACGTCAAGCCCGGCGCGCGCGAACCCGTTCAGGCTGCGGGTGTCGGCGCGGACGGTGAAGTCCTGCCGCCAGTCCGGGCCGAAGTCGAGGTAGGTGAGGTCCTGCCGCCGCGTCACCGCCCGCACCGTCCCGCGCACCAGCACGAAGCTGCCGGCGGGTGCCGTCACGGCCTCGGCCGGCAACGGCCCGAGGCCGCCGTCGGCCCAGCGGCCGCGCCCGGCCTCGCGCGCCGCGCGCTCGAGGCCCAAGAGCTCGACCAGGACCGCGTCCGGCACGTCGGCGGCCGGTGCGACGAGCGCGCGACCCTCGCCGACCAGCCGTGCCTGCAGCCACGCCCCGTCCGCGTCGCGCAGCTGCGCGCGGACCCGTCCGTGCCGGTCGAGGCCTGTGGCCGCCGGATCGCGCAGCGCCACGGCCGTCGCGGCGTCGGGCGGTGCGAGGGCGACGATCCCCGCCGGCACGACCGCCCGGCCGTCGGCGAGCCGCAGCTCCTGGGCCGGTGCCGCCGCCGCGAACCCACCGGCCAGCAGGGCGGCGACGCCCCACCGGCCCGCCCATCCCCGCATCCGCCCAGCTTGCCGCCCGCGCATGGCCGCTGCTATAGCACAGGCCGGGTGCCCGTAGCTCAGCAGGATAGAGCACAGGATTCCTAATCCTGGGGTCGTGGGTTCGAATCCCGCCGGGCACGCCATCTTTTCAACAGGTTCGGCGCATCTCGGCACCTGCTCCTACGAGTGATTGCGTCACCGGGTTGCGATCGTCGCTGTCTGACGGCTACTTGCCGACTAGGCCACGAAGGTGGCCGATGCGTAGGGCTGCCCGTGGCATCGTTCGTACTCGATATACTGACGTTCCTGCTAGGGCCGCCAGGCGAACAGGTCTTTGAGTTCTTGGTCCAACAACGATTGAGCATCTTGGCGCAACCCTAGGCTTCGCTCTTGTTTTTCAAGCGCTCGATATTGTAGAAGGTGCAATTCGCATCGCAGACCACAGCTCGGCGTCCATCAACTACAAGATGAAGTCACCGAGCGGCGCGAACCCACCATTCTCCACGCGCAGCTCGAACTCGACCGCCGCGTCGCCGTCGACACTCGCACGAATGATGGCGCTGTTACCCCTGACAACATAGCCGATCTGGGCGGCGCCGGTCAGCGGGTCTTCGTCGACCCAGCGGAACGCCTGGTCGCCGGGCCGTGTGGTGTCGGCGTCGATGCCGCTCAGATCGACGATGTCGACATCTTCGTAGTCGGCGACGACGTCGCGCCTGGAGCCGGGTACGCTGCCGCTCACCCGGTCGTAGTCGAAGCGGTCCGCGCCGGCACCGCCGAAGAACAGGTCACTGCCGCCGCCACCTTGGAAATGGTTGGCGGAGGCGTCGCCGTAGAACGTGTCGTCGCCCGGGCCGCCGATTGCCCCCTCGACGCCGGTGATCAGGTCGATCTCCGACCCACGCCGGGCGGTGTCGGTGTCGCCGGGCGCCGAGCCACGCAGATCGACGACGACGGCTGTGCGCGCGTCGCGGTAGCTCACCAGATCGATGCCGCTCCCGCCGTCCAGGATATCGTCGCCGGCGCCGCCCTCGAGATAGTCGCCGCCGGCGCCCCCATTCAGCGTGTCGTCGCCGGCCAGCCCCACGACCGTATCGTTGCCGGCCAGCGCATCGACCATATCGGCGGCCGCGGTCAGGGTCAGCGCGTCATTGCCGTCCGAGGCGACAGGGGACGGCACCGAGCCGCTCTCGACGGCGCCGATGTCGGGGTTGGTGCCTTTGGGCGCAGGCCGCTCGGCGCCGAGTTGGTCGGTGGTGGGCGACTGCAGCCGGTCGGCTCCGGCCAGCGCGGGGTTGGCGACGTCGGCGCGCAGCACCGCCACGAGATCGCCATCGAGCTGCCCGCCGCCGGTGGCGGGGTCGACCGTGGCGAAGATCGCGCCGGCGGCGATGCCCTCGCGGTCGCCCGCCACGTCGCCGGCGACGTCGCTGCCCAGCACATTGTGGCCGTTGGAGAGCGTGATCGTGCCGGCCAGGTCGGGGCCGACCCCGCCCCCGAGGACGGCGTTGCCCGCCACGATGCTGTTGGCGAGCCTGAACTCGACGCCCGGATTGAGGAGCAGGCCGCCGCCGTCCGAGCCGGCCGAGGCGCGGTTGCCGGTGATCGTGCTGCTGTAGAGCGTGAGCCAGCCAGGCCCGTTGCTCATGTCGATGGCACCGCCACCGGCACTGGACAGGTTGTTGGCGATGGTGCTGTTGGCCACGTCGACCGTGGAATAAAAGGTCGAGATCCCGGAGCCCGTATTGTTGGTGATCGACGAATTGTGCAGCTGCACGACGCCATAGGCGGAAATGCCCTGCCCCAGATTGGAATCGATCACCGTGTCCCGGGCCCGCAACCCTCCGTAGTCGATGGCGATGGTCGACGCGCCCGCGTTGCTCCGGAAGACGGCATGCTCGACATAAAGGTTCGCATGGTACGCGGCCACCGCGCTGCCGCTCTGCGAACTCCCGATCCTGCCGTCCTGGAACACGAGGCCCTCCAGGCGGACATCGAGCGCCTGGTTGGTGTCGCCCTCGATGGCCAGGATCCGGCTGGCGTCGCCGCCACTCAGAACCACCATCGTGCCATCGTCATCCCGGTCGCCGTCGATGATGGTTTGCTCGGTCAGCCGCAGCTCGCCGTGCCTCAGGACCAGCGTCCGGCCCTCGAGCCCGCGCGCGAACAGGATGCTGTCCGCCGCCTCGGTGCCGTTGGCCCGGCTCACCGCCTCGCGCAGGCTGAGCAGGCCATCTCCGGCATCGACGATGTCGCGCGCGGTATCGACCACCAGTCTCGCCATGACCATGCCTCCGCCACTGCAGATTCCCGCTACCAGTCTAACCGATCATCGTGGGCGTGGTCGTGACAAAACTTACATCCAGCCGTCCGAGCACCGCCGCCTCGCCCGCGCCGACGCTGGAACGGCCTACGCAGCCCACCGTGCAGGACGACAACCCGGACGTTCGCGAGAGGCGAACTGGCGAACGGATACGTCTCGCTTGGTCGCTTTGGGCATGGCTGAAGGTACGGTTGTCTATAGAAACGGGAGCAAGCGGCGGGTTATATCTACAAATGCATGATCGACTAAGCGCTCGGGCAAGGTCGAGTGCGTGGTGATGTCATTCGGTGGCTTCCTGAGCATCGACCACGATTAATGTCCGTTGCCCTGGACGTCGTTGAAGTACAAGTCAACGCTTGAGCACTATTTCGTCGACCTGAACAAGGACCGGATGGTGTCGCGTGCCGCACCATGTCGGGACCGATCGCTCAGATTGGCGCGATCCCGCCTATGGCACGCGCGTGGACGACAACTACGGCAGCCCATTCGGCGGGATCGCCGCACCCGCGGTCCAGTGATGCGGCAGCGTGGCGGTTGATCTTTCCCGGCGTGCCTCCTCGTACCGCTGATGCTGCGGACGATCGGTCTGCTCCTCACGCACGCTGCGGCGCCGCCCGCGGCCCGAGCCGCACGGTTCAAAACCCGCGGCACAAGTGGTCATAAGGCGAACGCGACTTCCTCCCGCTCGGGACGCGGGAGGAAGTCCTACGCGGCTACGCTACGCCTGCACGCCCTTCACGTACCAGTCCATCTTGGCGAGGTCGGCGTCGGGGATGGTGAGGCCCGTGCCGACGCGCTCGGTGCCGGCGACGTCGGTGATCGGGCCGGTGAAGGGGTGGCGGGCACCGGCGATGATCTCGTCGCGGACGGTGGACGCCGCCGTCGCCACCTCGGGCGGGACCGACGGGCCGAAGGGGGCGATCTCGACCATGCCCTCCTTGAGGCCGTGCCAGATGTTCTGGGACTGCCAGGTGCCGTCGAGCACGGCCTTGGTGCGCTCGATGTAGTAGGGGCTCCAATTGTCGATGATCGCGGTGAGCTGACCCTTGGGCGCGAAGGCGCTCTGGTCGGCGGCCTGGCCGAAGCCGAACATGCCGCGCTGCTCCGCCTGCTGCAAAGGTGCGGCGCTGTCGGTGTGCTGGGTGATGATGTCGGCACCCTGGTCCATCAGGGTCTTGGCGGCGTCGCCTTCCTTGCCGGGATCGTGCCAGGAGTTCACCCAGACGACCTTGGTCTGGAACTCGGGATTGATCTTCTGGGCGGCCAGCGTGAAGGCGTTGATGCCCATCACCACCTCGGGGATCGGGAACGAGCCGATGTAGCCGGCCACGCCCGGCCTTGCTCATCATCCCGGCCATGGTGCCGATCACCGCCCGGCCCTCGTAGAAGCGGGCATTGTAGACCGCGAGGTTGGGCAGGACCTGGTAGCCGGTGGCGTGCTCGAACTTCACGTTCGGGAACTGCTTGGCCACCTTGAGGGTCGGGTTCATGAACCCGAACGAGGTGGTGAAGATCAGGCCGTGGCCAGAGCTGGCGAGCTGGCGGATCACGCGCTCGGCGTCGGGGCCCTCGGGCACGCTCTCGACGAAGCTGGTGGTCACCTGGCCGGGGAAGGCCTTTTCCACCTCGAGCCGGCCGACATCGTGGCGGTAGGTCCAGCCATTGTCGCTGGTGGGCCCGACATAGACGAAGCCGACCTTGAGCGGCTCCTGGCTGCGCGCGGGCCGGAGCCCCGCGGCGAGGCCGAGGCCGGTGGCGGCGGTGCCGAGGACGAAGCCGCGGCGCCGGAGGTGGAGCGTCATGTTGTTCTCCCTCATGGTGGATCGCATGGGTCAGGTGGCCGGGCGGAAGGGCTTGCCCAGGCAGGCGGGCGCGTCAAGCCTGCCGCGCACCGAGCCCGCCGAGATGATGGTGAGCACCAGGATGGTGGCGAGGTAGGGCAGCATCGACATGATCTGCGACGGCACGCCGATCCCGCCCATGCCCTGGACGTAGAGCTGGAGGATGGTCACACCGCCGAACAGGTAGGCGCCGGCGAGCAGCCGCAAGGGCCGCCAGGAGGCGAACACCACCAGCGCCAGCGCGATCCAGCCCCGGCCCGCGGTCATGTTCTCGACCCACATCGGCGTGTAGGCGAGCGAGAGGAAGGCACCGCCCAGGCCCGCGCACATGCCGCCGAACAGGACCGCCAGGTAGCGGATGCGGATCACGTCGTAGCCGATCGAGTGGGCCGAGACGTCGGAATCGCCGCAGGCGCGCAGGATCATGCCGCCGCGGGTGCGCTTGAGGAACCAGGCGGTGCCCAGCGTCAGCGCCACCGACAGGTAGACCAGCGCATCCTGGCCGAACAGCACCGGGCCCAGGACCGGGAGGTCCGAGAGACCGGGGATGGCGAGCTTGGGCAAGGGCTGGATCGGCGAGCCGACGAAGGCGTCGCCCAAGAGCGCACTCAGGCCGAGGCCGAACAGGGTCAGCGCCAGGCCGGTCGCGACCTGGTTGCTGACGAGGGTGAGCGTGAGCACGCCGAAGATCAGGGCGAGCAGCATGCCGGCCAGCCCCGCCGCCACGATGCCGGCGGTGTAGCTGCCGGTGGCGAAGGCCACCGCGAAGGCGGTGACGGCACCGGCGAGCATCATGCCCTCGACGCCGAGATTGAGCACGCCGGAGCGCTCGACCACCAGCTCGCCGATGCCGGCGAGGAGCAGCGGCGTGGCGGCACTGATGACGGTGAGCAGGATCGGGACGGCGACCTCGAGGCTCATGCGGGGGCGACCTCCCGGCGTGCCGGCGTGTGGACGATGCGGTAGCGGACCAGGAAATCGGAGGCGAGCAGGAAGAACAGGAGCAGGCCCTGGAACAGGCCGGTGACCCCCTGCGGCACGCCGACCTCCACCTGCGCGTTCTCGCCGCCGATGTAGGACAGGGCGACCAGGAGGCCGGCCGGGATGATGCCGAGCGGATGGAGGCGGCCGAGGAAGGCCACGATGATCGCGGTGAAGCCGTAGCCCGGGCTGATCACCGGGATGATCTGGCCGATCGGGCCCGCGACCTCGATGGTGCCGGCGAGGCCGGCGAGGCCGCCGCCGAGCAGGAGGCAGAGCCAGATGATCTTCTTGCGGTCGAAGCCGGCGAAGCGGCCGGCGGCCGGGGCCTGGCCCACCACCTTGATCTCGAAGCCGATGACCGCGCGCGCCATCAGCACCCAGGCGGCGACCGCGACGGCGAGGGCGATCAGCGCACCGATGTGCAGGCGCGTGCCTTCCAGGATGATTGGCACGATCGCGGCCTCGCTGAACATGCGCGACTGCGGGAAGCCGTAGCCCTCCGGGTCCTTCCAGGGGCCGTAGACCATGACGCTCAAGAACAGGGTGGCGACGTAGGTGAGCATCAGGCTGGTCAGGATCTCGCTGACGTCGAACCTGGCCTTGAGGAAGGCCGGGATCGCGGCGTAGGCCATGCCGCCCAGGATGCCGGCCACCAGCATGGCCGGCATGATCCACACCCCCGCCTGGCCCCAGGTGGCCAGCGCCACGCCGCCGCCGGCGAGTGCCCCCATGGTGAGCTGGCCCTCCGCCCCGATGTTCCAGACATTGGCGCGAAAGCCGATGGCCAGGCCGACGGCGATGGTGATCAGGGGTGCCGCCTTCACCGCGAGCTCGGAGAGCCCGTAGAAGGTGAGCAGCGGCGAGACGAAGTAGCTCATCAGGGCCTGGAACGGGTTGTAGCCCATGAACAGGAACAGGAAGAACCCGGTGAGGATGGTCAGCGCCACCGCCAGCGGCGGGGTGGCGTAGAGCATCTGCCAGGACACGCCCCGGCGCGGCTCGATCCTAAGCGACATGGGCGAGCCCTCCGGCACCGTGTTCGGGTTCGCCCATGCCGTGGGCGCCACCCATGAGCAGGCCGATCTCCTCGACCGAGGCGGTGGCCGTCGGCAGGGGGTCGGAGAGCACGCCGACATTGATGACCGCGAGCCGGTCGGTGAGCATGAGCAGCTCGTCGAGGTCCTGCGAGATCACCAGGACCGCGGCACCGTTGGCGGCGAGCGTGATCAGCGCCTGGTGGATCGCGGCGGCCGCACCCGCGTCCACGCCCCAGGTGGGCTGGGAGACGACGAGCACGCCGGGATTCTGCAGGACCTCGCGGCCGACCACGAACTTCTGCAGGTTGCCGCCCGACAGGCTGCGCGCGAGGGCGTCGATGCCGGGCGTGCGGACGTCGAACTCCTTGACGATCCGGGCCGCGAAGGCGCGCGCCTTGCCGCCGCGGATGAAGCCGCCGGCGAGCAGGCCCTGGCGCTGGCGACCGCTGAGCACGCCGTTGTCGACCAGGCTCATCTCGGGCACGGCGGCGTGGCCGTTGCGCTCCTCGGGCACGCTGCACAGGCCCAGGACCCGGCGACGGGACGGCCCGAGATGGCCCACGGGCGTGCCGTCGATGCGGATGGTGGCGTCGGGCTCGACCGTGCGCTCGCCGGAAAGCGCCAGGAGCAGCTCGTTCTGGCCGTTGCCGGCGACACCGGCGATGCCGAAGATCTCGCCGGCCCGGACCTCGAAGGTGACGCGCTTGAGGTCGACGCCGTGCGGCTCCTCGCTCGGCAGGTCGAGGCCGTGCACGGTCAGCCGCGGCTCGCCGGCCTTGGCCCCCTCGCGGCGGACCAGGGTGCGGAGCTCGGCGCCGATCATCAGCTGCGCCATGCTCTTCGCGGTCTCGACCTTGGGGTCGCAGGCACCCACGACCTTGCCGCCGCGCAGGATGGTGGCGCGGTCGCACAGGGCTTTGATCTCGTGCAGCTTGTGGCTGATGTAGAGGATCGAGCAGCCCTCGGCCGCGAGCAGGCGCAGGGTCTCGAACAGCTTGTCGACCTCCTGCGGCGTCAGCACCGAGGTCGGCTCGTCCATGATCAGGAGGCGCGGGCTCTGCAGCAGGCAGCGGACGATCTCGATCCGCTGCCGCTCGCCGACCGAGAGGGTGTGGACCTCGCGCTCGGGGTCGAGCGGCAGGCCGTAGGCGTGGCTGACCTCGCGCACGCGGGTGGCCAGGGCCTTCATGTCGGTGGCCCCGTCGACGCCCAGCGCCACGTTCTCCAGCACGGTCATGGCCTCGAACAGCGAGAAGTGCTGGAAGACCATGCCGATGCCGAGTGCCCTGGCCGCCTTGGGGTCGGCGACGCGGACGGGCTTGCCGTCCCAGAGCATCTCGCCCTCGTCGGCGTGGAGCACGCCGTAGATGATCTTGACCAGCGTACTCTTGCCGGCGCCGTTCTCGCCCAGGAGCGCGTGGATCTCGCCCGGCGCCACGGTAGAAGCCGACGTCCGAGTTGGCGACGACCCCGGGAAAGCGCTTGGTGATCCCCCGCAGCTCCAGGCGCAGCGGCGCTGCCCTGTCGTCCGTCATCATGCGGCCCTTTCTTGCGCGGTCGCTGCCGCGTCGCTGCGAACTTGTGCCAATGCCACGAGCAGCTCGGCTGCCGCCAACGCCGCGATCACCGGCGGGCGCTTGTCGCGCAGGGCGGTGCCGCCGATCGGGCAGGCCATGGCGGCGATGCGCTCGGCCGGAATGCCGAGCTCGCGCAGGCCGCGCTCGAACCTGGCCCGCTTGGTGGCCGAGCCGATCAGGCCGAGATAGGCGAAGTCGCCGCGCTCGAGCACCGCACTGCACAGGGTGAAGTCGAGGCTGTGGCTGTGGGTGAGGACGAAGGCGGCGGACCCCGGGGCGGCGCGCGCGATCGCGTCGAGCGGGCGATCGGTCAGCACGACCTCGACGCCGGGCGGCGGCACGGCCGGGAACTCGCCGGCGCGGGCGTCGATCCAGCGCAGCCGCAGCGGCAGCGGTGCCAGGGCCGCGGCCAGGGCGCGCCCGACATGGCCGGCGCCGAAGAGCAGCACGGTGGGGAGCGCCGCGGCGGCACTGGCCTCGACCCGCTCCAGTTCGGCCAGTTCCGGCGCGCCGGCGCGGCGCAGACGGAGCCGGACGTGACCGCCGCAGCATTGGCCGACGGCGGGGCCCAGCGGGATCTCGGCCCAGGCTTCGGCGTGGCCGCCGGCCAGGAGCCTGCGCGCCTGGGCCAGGCATTCCCATTCCAGCCGCCCGCCGCCGACGGTGCCGAAGCTGCGCGCGTCGGTCACCAGCATGGCAGCCCCGGCCTCGCGGGGGGTGGAGCCCTTGGCCTCGGCCACCGTCACCAGCACGGCGGGTGTTCCGGCGGCCAGCAGGTCCGCCAGTGCTGCTGCCAGCGGCTCGCTCATGCCGCGCGCTCCCGGGGCCCGGCCGCGGCCCGCAGCCGCTCGACCGTCGCCAGCACGTGCTCGGGCGTGGCCGGCGCGTCGAGGCAAGGGCAGATCCGGTAGTCGGCGACGCTGGCGCAGGCATCGGAGAGCGCGTGCAGGACCGAGATCGCCAGCATGAAGGGCGGCTCGCCCACGGCCTTGGAGCGGAAGATCGCGTCCTCGCGGTTCTCGTTCTCGTACAGGTGCACGTTGAAGATGCGCGGGCGGTCGCCGCAGGCGGGGATCTTGTAGGTGCTGGGCGCGTGCGTGCGCAGCCGGCCCGCCGTGTCCCACCACAGCTCCTCGGTGGTGACCCAGCCCATGCCCTGGACGAAGCCGCCCTCGATCTGGCCGATGTCGAGCGCCGGGTTCAAGGACCGGCCGCAGTCGTGGAGGATGTCGACGCGCTCGACCCGGTACTCGCCGGTCAGCGTGTCGATCAGGACCTCGCTGCAGGCGGCACCGTAGGCGAAGTAGTAGAACGGCCGGCCGGTGCCCGAGGCGCGGTCCCAGTGGATCTTGGGGGTCTTGTAGAAGCCGGTCGAGGAGAGCGAGATCCGGTTCATGTAGGCCTGCCAGACCAGGGCCCGGAACGGGATCTCCTGGTTGCCGACCCGGACCCGGTTGGGCAGGAACACCACCTGCTCCCTGGGCACCGACCAGTGCTCGGCGGCGAAGTCGATCAGCCGGTGCTTGATGGTCCGGGCCGCGGCCAGCGCCGCCTGGCCGTTGAGGTCGGTGCCGGAGGAGGCGGCGGTGGCCGAGGTGTTGGGCACCTTGCCGGTGGTGGTGGCGGTGATCCGCACCAGGTCGAGGTCGATCTGGAACTCCTCGGCCACCACCTGCGCCACCTTGGTGTGCAGCCCCTGCCCCATCTCCGTGCCGCCGTGGTTCAGGTGCACGCTGCCGTCGTTGTAGACGTGCACGAGTGCTCCGGCCTGATTGTAGGACGTCAGGGTGAAGGAGATGCCGAACTTGACCGGCGTCAGCGCGATGCCGCGCTTGAGCACGGGGCTCGCGGCATTGAAGGCACGGGCGGCATCGCGGCGCGCGGCATAGTCGGCGCGGGCCTCCAGGTCGGCCACGAGCCCGTGGATGACATTGTCCTCGATCGACCTGGTGGTAGGGTGCCACGTTCCGGTCGTCGGTGCCGTAGAAGTTGCGCTTCCTGGCCTCGAGCGGGTCGAGGCCCACCGCGTAGGCGACCTCCTCGAGCACCCGCTCGCCGACGATCATGCCCTGGGGCCCGCCGAAGCCGCGAAAGGCGGTGTTGGAGACGGTGTTGGTCTTCAGCGGCAGGGAGCGCAGCTCGACCGCGGGCAGCCAGTAGCAATTGTCGGCGTGGAACAGGCTGCGGTCGGTGACCGGGCCGGAGAGGTCCGACGACCAGCCGCAGCGGGCGGCGAAGGTCATGTCGAGGCCCTGGATCAGGCCCTCCTCGTCGAAGCCGACCTCGTAGTCGACGACGAAGTCGTGGCGCTTGCCGGTGACGATCATGTCGTCGTCGCGGTCGGGCCGGCACTTGGCGGCGCGTCCCGTCCGCTTGGCGACGAGGGCGCACAGGCAGGCGAACAGGTTGCCCTGGGTCTCCTTGCCGCCGAAGGCGCCGCCCATGCGGCGGATCTCGACGGTCACCGCGTGCGAGGCGATGCCCAGCACCTTGGCGACCATGTGCTGGATCTCGGACGGGTGCTGCGTCGACGAATAGACGGTGACCTCGTCGTCCTCGCCGGGGATCGCCAGGGCGATCTGCCCCTCGAGATAGAAGTGCTCCTGCCCGCCGACCCGCATCCGGCCGGCCAGGCGCCGGGGCGCCGCGGCGATGGCGGCCTTGGCGTCGCCGCGGCGCAGGGTCAGGGGATCGGTGACCAGCACGCCGGTCGGCAGGGCGGCGTCCACGTCGAGGATCGCCGGCAGTTCCTCGTACTCGACCACCGCGAGCTTGACGGCACGCCGCGCCTGCTCGCGCGTCGTGGCGGCGACGGCGAAGATCGGCTGGCCCACGAACTCGACGAGATCGGTCGCGAGCAGCGGCTCGTCGTGGCGGTGGGTCGGGCTGACGTCGTTCTCGCCGGGGACGTCGGCGGCGGTCAGCACGCAGACGACGCCGTCGGCCGCGCGGACCGGGGCCAGGTCGACCTTGACGATCCGGGCATGCGCCTTGGCCGACAGGCCGAGCTGGATGTGGAGCAGCCCGGCGGGGTCGGGCAGATCGTCGATGTAGAGCGCCTCGCCGGTGACGTGGCGGCGCGCGCTGTCGTGGGCGCGCGCATCGTGGACCGCACCCTGGATGCGCTCAGACATGGGCCAGGCTCCGGTCGCCGACGAGGCGGGTCTCCGCCGTGCCGGTGGTCTCGAGATGCAGGCGGCGCAGGAGGTTGCGGGCGACCGCGAGCCGATAGGCGGCCGAGGCGCGCATGTCGCTGATCGGCTGGAAGTCCTCGCCCAGCGCCTGCACGGCGGCCTCCACCGTGGCCTCGCTCCAGGCATGGCCCAGGATCGCGGCCTCGGCCCGGGCGGCACGCTTGGGCGTGGCCGCCATGCCGCCATAGGCGAGGCGCACATCGGCCACCCGGCCGCCCGTGATCTTCAGCCGGAAGGCCGCCATCACGGCGGAGATGTCCTGGTCGAAGCGCTTGCTGATCTTGTAGGCGCGGTAGCGCGTGCCCGGCTCGGGCTTGGGCACCGTGATGCTTTCGACGAACTCGCCGGGGCGCCGATCCTGCCGGCCGTAGGCGATGAAGAAGTCCTCGAGCGGCAGCGAGCGGCGCTCGTCGCCGCGGCGCAGCTGGAGCGTGGCGCCGACGGCGATCAGCGAGGGGTTGCCGTCCCCGATCGGCGAGCCGTTGGCGATGTTGCCGCCCAGCGTGCCGGCATTGCGGATCTGCACGCTGGCGAAGCGGCGCCACATCTCCCCCAGGTCCGGGTAATGTGGTGCCAGCGCCTGCATGGCGTCGCTGTGGCTGACCCCGGCGCCGATCACGACGGCGTCGCCCGTGTCCTCGATCTCCTGCAGCTCGCGAACCCGGCCGAGATAGACCACCGGATCGAGCCGGCGCATCTGCTTGGTGACCCACAGGCCGACATCGGTGCTGCCCGCGACGATCGTGGCCGCGGGCTCGGCCAGCAGGACCTCGGCCAGGGCCTCGACGCTGGCCGGGGCGATGAAGCGCCGCGA
>CAVYMA010000025.1:0-48497 GCA_963769465.1 uncultured Alphaproteobacteria bacterium | reverse complement strand
TGTTCCCTGCTTGAGGCGGGCGCGACAATGCCGCTGGTGCCGCCTGAGGGCAACGGGGCCGGTCGACCCGGACCGTCATCCCTTGAAGATCTGGGACCGATGGTAGTCGAGGTAACTGGGAGCCGGCCAGGCGCGCTGGTCGTCGAGGCAACGCCAGTCGACGCTCGGGCCGGAAAAGACGCAAGGCACCTTCGGGCATGGCGGTGCTCGGCCATCAGTATCGGGTAGTCCGGCGGCGGACCGATCGACACGAGCCCGCGGTCGAACATCCAATGGACCGTGGCCGAAAGTGCCACGCCATTGCGGATGGAATTTGGCCGACGCTCGCTCACCGGCCGGATGTGTGCCGCCTGAACCTCCGCCGGCCGCCGCCATTGATGATCTTCAGCCCGGTCATGGCACAAGTGGCATCATAGGCGGCGCGGACGGCATGGGCGAAAGCCGCATCGCGGACCGGCCGGCTCATCACGCGCTCGATCACCGGCCGGTCGAACTCGGCAGGATCTTCGCTCAGCTCGAGCCGCGGGCCTTCCTGCGGACGCAGGGCCGCCGCAGCGCGCGGCGGGTCGAGCTCGCGGGCAAAGCCGGCACGAAGGATTGCCTCGTACTCGCGCTCGCTCAGCGGTCGCACCGCGCGCCCGAAGGCACCCTTGCTGGTCGCACCATCGTCGCGCTGCAGTTGCCTCTCATAGTAGTGGCCGCCCTCGCGAAAGGGCACCGGCCGGTCGAATCCGACATAGCTCGATGGATTGATCACCGCATAGAAATGGTCGGGCTTTGCCGGATCGGGTCTGAAGTCGGTCACCCGGGCGGTTGCGACATAGGCTTTGCGCCCGCGCCTGTCGCGCTCGGTAAGTCCGATCCTTCCCGGCTCGTAATAGACGATGAAGTCGCCGACCGCGTTTTCGACTTGTCGGAGGTAAGCCGACGGGAAGTGATACCGCTCTTCAGGTAGGTCGTCGTAGATCGAGTTGGGCTTGTGGGTGAAGACGGTCTTGGTCACTGCTCGTGGCACCAGGCTCAGCGCTGGCCCTTCAGATACGGCCGCATCAGCGCCAGCGGATAGTCCGCCCGGCGGGCGACCAGGATCAGGGCGAGGATGCTGAGCAGGTAGGGCAGCATCAAGAACAGCTGGTAGGGGACCGCACCGCCGACCAGCTGCTGCAGGCGGATCTGGAAGGCGTCGAAGGCGCCGAACAGGATCGCACCCAAGAGCGCCTTGCCGGGGCGCCAGGAGGCGAAGACGACCAGGGCGATGCAGATCCAGCCCCGGCCGTTGACCATGCCGAAGAAGAAGGCGTTGAAGGCCGAGAGGGTGAGGAAGGCGCCGCCCACCGCCATCAGCGCGCTGCCGGCCATGAGCGCACCGATGCGCAGGGCGTAGACGTCGATGCCCTGGGCCTCGACCGCCGCGGGATTGTCGCCGGCGGCGCGCAGGGCGAGGCCCAAAGGCGTGCGGTAGAGCAGCCAGGCCAGCAGCGGCACCAGCGCCAGGGCCAGCAGCGTGAGCACGGTCTGCTGCGCCAGGACCGGCCCGAGCAGCGGCAGTCCGGCGAGCCAGGTGTCGGCCAGCGACGGGAACGGCTCGATGCGCGGCGGCGTGCTGACGTTGGGCAGCAGCACACGGTAGGTGTAGTAGGCCATGCTGGTGGCGAGCAGCGTGATGCCGATGCCGGTGACGTGCTGCGACAGGCCCAAGGGCACGGTGAGCAGGCCGAGGAGCAGCCCCATGGCCATGCCGGCCAGCGCCGCCAGGGCGACGCCGGTCCACAGGTCGGCACCCTGGAAGACGGCGAGCCAGCCGACCATGGCGCCCAGCGTCATGATCCCCTCGATGCCGAGGTTGAGCGTGCCGGCGCGCTCGCACAGCAGCTCGCCCAGCGTGGCGAAGATCAAGGGCGTGGCGATCCGCAGCGTCGCCGCCCAGAAGCTGGCCTGGAACAGGATGTCGAGAGCGTCGCGTCATCGGCGCAGCCGGTAGCGGGTGACGAGGCCGGCCAGCAGCATGGTCAGCAGCGACAGGGCCACGACGAGGTCGGCGATGTAGCTGGGCACGCCGGCGGTGCGGCTCATGCTGTCGGCACCCACGAAGACGGCGGCCACGAAGATCGGCGCTCAGCACCACGGCCAGGGGCTGGAGCTGGGCCAGCATGGCGACGACGATGCCGGTGTAGCCGAAGCCCGGGGACAGGTCCTGGGTCAGGTAGCCCTTGAGGCCCATGACCTCGCCGGCCCCGGCGAGCCCGGCGAGCGCACCCGAAAGCAGCCCCGTGCGCAGGAGGATGCGGCCCACCGGCATGCCCGCGAAGGCGGCGGCCCGGGCGTTGCTGCCCACGGCCTGGGTCTCGAAGCCCCAGACGGTGCGGTCGAGGTAGAGCCAGACCAGGACGGCGGCTGCCAGTGCCACCAGCAGGCCGGCATGGACCCGGGTGCGCTCGACCAGCCGCGGCAGGCTGGCCTCGGCCAGGACCGGTGCCGACTGCGGCCAGCCCAGGCTCATCGGGTCCTGCATCGGCCCCTCGAGCAGGAGCCCGACCAGGAGCAGGGCCACGAAGTTGAGCAGCAGCGTGGTCACCACCTCGTCCACGCCCAGCCGCAGCTTGAGCAGCGTGGGCCCGAGCATGAACAGGGCGCCGGCGGCGGCACTCGCCGCCAGGAGCAGGGGCAGCAGCAAGGGTGCCGGCAGCGGCACCGCACCGGAACCCAGGGCCACGGCGGTCACGGCGCCCAGGTAGAGCTGGCCCTCGGCCCCGATGTTCCACAGGCGGGCGCGGAACGCCACGGCCACGGCGAGCCCGGTGAGCATCAAGGGCGTGGCCCGGGTCAGCGTCTCGCTGAGCGCGAACCAGGAGCCGAAGCTCGCCACCGCCATCTGCCGGTAGGCGCCGGCGAGATCGGCACCGGCCAGCGCCAGGGGCAGGGCGGCCAGCGCCAGGGCCGCCACGACCGCGGCGAAGGGCGCTCCGGCCTGGAGCCAGACCGGCGGATGGGCGCGCGGCTCAAGCCGCATCGAGGCGCTGCCCGGTCATCAGGAGGCCGAGCTCGCGCACGGTCACGCCCGAGGTCGGCAGGGACGCGCTCAGCCGGCCGCGATGCAGGACGGCCACCCGGTCCGACAGCCGCAAGAGCTCCTCCAGGTCCTCCGAGATCAGGACCACGGCGGCCCCGCGCCGGCGCGCGTCGAGCAGCCGGCCATGGACGAAGGCGACCGCACCCACGTCGAGGCCGCGCGTCGGCTGGTCGGCCAGGATCAGGCGCGGGTTCAGCTCCAGCACGCGGCCCAGCAGCAGCTTTTGGATGTTGCCGCCCGAGAGCAGGCCCACCCGCTGCTGCGGACCCTCGCAGCGGACGTCGTAGGTCCGGATCAGGCCCTCGGCATGGGCCCGCAGGCGCGCGCGCCGCAGGAAGCCCAGCCGCTGGTAGGCCGGGCGGCGGCAGGTCTCGAGCACGAGGTTGCGGGCGATCGGCAGCTCGGCGACCACGCCCTCGCCCAGCCGGTCCTCGGGGATGCGGCCGACCCCGGCGGCGACCGCGCCGGCGGCGCCGTGCGCGGGCCAGGGTGCTCCCGCGAGCCGCAGCTCGCCCGCGACCGGGCGGAGCAGGCCGGCGAGCAGTCCCGACAGCGACCGCTGGCCGTTGCCGGAGACGCCGGCGATGCCGAGGATCTCGTGGGCGTGGACGGTGAGGCTCGCACCCTCGAGCCCGACACCGCCGCGGCCCGGGACCGAGACGCCGCGCAGCTCGAGCACGGGCGGGCCGGCGCG
Organism: uncultured Alphaproteobacteria bacterium; assembly: GCA_963769465.1. Taxonomy (GTDB): domain Bacteria; phylum Pseudomonadota; class Alphaproteobacteria; order Geminicoccales; family Geminicoccaceae; genus Benzoatithermus. Next base: position 44,733 of record CAVYMA010000025.1, on the reverse strand, counting down.
CTGGGCATCGCGGCGCGGCAGGCTCACCGGTCGCCCGACCATGGTCTCGGCGATCGCCGCCGGGCTGGTGCCGCGCACCGGGAACTCGGCCACCTTGCGCCCGGCGCGCAGCACGGCCACGCGCCGGCACAGCCGCATGACCTCGTCCAGCTTGTGGCTGATGAACAGGACCGCGAGCCCCTGGCCGGCCAGCCGGGTCAGGGTGGCGAACAGCCCGTCGGCCTCCTGCGGCGTGAGCACGGCCGTGGGCTCGTCGAGGATCAGCACGCGCACGTCGCGGTAGAGTGCCTTGAGGATCTCGACGCGCTGCCGCTCGCCGATCGACAGCGCCGCCACGGGTGCATCCAGCGGCACGTCCAGGCCGGCGCCGGCGATCAGCTCCTCCAGCCGGCGCCGCGCCGCCCGCCGGTGCCGCCGCCAGCGCCACAGCGGCTCGGTGCCGAGCGTGACATTGTCCAGGACCGAGAGGTTGCCCGCGAGCGCGAAATGCTGGTGGACCATGCCGATCCCCGCCGCCAGCGCCGCGTGGGGCGAGCCCGGCGCCAGGGGCAGCAGCGCACCCGCGGCGTCGGCCACCAGCACCCGCCCGGCATCGGCGACGTAGTGGCCGAACAGGATGCTCATCAGCGTGGTCTTGCCGGCCCCGTTCTCGCCCAGCAGCGCCAGGATCTCGCCCTGCCGCAGCTCGAGGTCGATCCCGTCATTGGCGACCAGCGCGCCGAAGCGCTTGGTGATGCCCTCCAGCCGCAGGACCGTACGCTCGGGGTCCTGGCCGGCGCGGGTGCTCACTCGCTCGACTTGGGCTCGCTGTCGTCGATCGCGACCTTGCGCGCGCCCGAGCGGATCTCGGCCTCGCGCGCCCAGACCAGGTCGACCACGTCGCCGGGTACCAGCGCGGCGTCCAGCGGCGCCACGGTGCAGCCGCCGACGGCGAGGTGGCTCAAGGGCCCGTAGTCCTCGGCCGCGAAGGTGCCGCCCTTGACCGCTCCCAGCGCCTTCTCGATCGACGGCTCCATGTGCCAGAGGGCGCTCGCGACCACCGTGCCGGGATACTGCTCCTGGGTGTCGATGACGTTGCCGATCGCCTTGACGCCGCGCTCCTTGGCGGCGTCGGAGACGCCGAAGCGCTCGGCGTAGAGCATGTCCGCCCCCTGGTCGATCATGGCGAACGCCGATTCCTTGGCCTTGGGCGGGTCGTACCAGGAGCCGATGAACGACACGGTGAAGGTGACGTCCGGGTTGACCTCCTTGGCCCCGGCCATGAAGGCGTGCATCAGCCGGTTGACCTCGGGAATCGGAAAGCCGCCGACCATGCCGATCTTGTTCGACTTGGTGAGCTTGCCCGCGACCAGGCCGGTAAGATAGCTGCACTCCTGGATGTAGTTGTCGAAGACGGAGAAGTTGGGCGCTTCCGGCCCGAAGCTGGAGCCCATCAGGAACGCGGTCTGCGGATAGTCCTTGGCGACCTGGCGCGCCGCCCGCTCGACACCGAACACCTCGCCGACGATCAGCTGGTTGCCGGCCTCGGCATACTCGCGCATCACCCGCTCATAGTCGGTGTTGGCGACGTTTTCCGACCAGTCGTAGGCGATGTCGCCGCGCAGGTTGGCGGCCTTCAGGGCCTGGTGGATCCGGCTGACCCACTGCTGCTCCACCGGGACGGTGTAGATCGCCGCGACCTTGAGCTTGTCCTGCGCCTGCGCCCCGCCGGCCAGCCAGGCCGCGCCCAGTACCAGGCCTGCGAGCAGCGCGCGGCGGGCCGATCCGATTGCCATTCCCGTTTCCTCCATTCCGGTGCCGCCGGCATGTTGGCGCGCCGACGAATGCCTGGGAAGGGCCATGCTGCCGCTGCCGGGAGGTGGCTGATCGGGGTCACTGTTTTTCAACCGGTTGAAGAGCGAGGTTCTCTTTGTCGCAAAGAGAGATCACTTCGCATTTGTGGTAATCGAAAGTCTAGGCTACGTGATCCGAGGTAGTGGGGACAATGTGCGGCACGCAGTGCGCCGTCAGTTTAGGCGCTGCTTAGCGTAACTGCCCGCGCGCTGTGTGAATCCTGTTCTTCGCCGCGAACTACGCCATCTGAGCGATCGTGTCCTCCACGGCGGAAATGCACTTTCGGAGCGTGATCATGACCATCGTCGTTGCGCCCGCGACCCTCTTCCAGCCTGGCACGGTCGTCACCGACAGCGTCTACGGCGACAGCGCCGGTACCATCGCCGGCAGTGCCCGCAAGCAGCGCTTCGACTACACGGGCGATCGCGCCCAGGTGTTCGGTGATGCACTGCAGTTGTCGGGCACCGCGATCGGCGGCCGCGACAGCTTCGTCGCCAGGGGCTCCGGGGACATCGTGGGCGACGCCTCGAACCTGTTCGATTCCGCTCGCGGTGGCAACGACACCATCGTGGCCACCGGCCCCTCCGCCACCGGTCTGGACGAGCTATCCGTCTCCGGTGACGCCTTAGAGCTGTTGGACCGCTCGCTTGGCGGCAACGACACCATCCGGGTCACCGGCGGCACCGAGGTGTTCGGCGACGCCGGCTACATGGAGGAACGCGCGCGCGGCGGCAACGACGTGATCGTGAGCTTGGGCGTTGCCGGCGACATCGCCGGCGAAGGCGAGGAAATGTACGACGCCAGCCGCGGCGGCAACGACCGCATCACGGTCAAGGGCAACGCGGGCGACGTCATCGGGGACGCCCGGTACCTGGATGAAGCGACCGTCGGCGGGAACGACCGGATCACGCTCGAGGGCACCGCCACGGTGGTCGTTGGCGATGCGATGTTGCTGGGCGGGTCGTTCCTCGGCGTCAGACCCGACAGCGTTGCCCGGGGCGGCAGCGATGTGCTGGTCGCGACCTCGGCCGCGGGTGTCGAGCTGGTCGGCGACGCCATTCTGATGGGCGGCAGCAGCCAGGGTGGCAACGACACCCTCCTCGGTGGCGCCGGCGACGATACCCTGATCGGCGACGGTCGGGAGATGCAGGACCAGAGCGCCGGCGGCGCCGACGTTCTCGCCGGCGGCAGGGGCAACGACCAACTCTGGGGCGATCCTCGATCTCCACCAGCACGGGATGCTGACGGGGGCCACCGGTACGTGTTCGCGTTCGACAGGCTCGACACGATCACTTCGGCCGGACGTGTCGATCAGCGCGCTCGGTATCGACGAGCCCGACATGATCATTCTACCGACATGCAGTTCTCCGTCGGACGCCACCATTCCTGTTCTGATGATCACCTACCGCGTATCATACAGCATCCCAGCAATCCGCAGACCTCATTCTCGTCACTCGGGCTGCCATCGGCGACGCCCGACATTCGGCAGCATGCCGCGCGGCAACGACCGCTTCACCATCGGCGCGGCGACACCGTCGCGACTGAGATCATCTCGGCATGTCCGGCAGTCCCAGGCGGCGATGAGCATGCAAACAGCGTGGGATGTGGTACCTCTCTCCTCGCGTGACGGCTCGGCACCGCTTGGCGACCCTGGTCGGCGACGCCGTGCGGCCAGCTGCGGCGACGCGTGCTGTAGCTCGGCGAGGGCCGGACGATCTGTAGTGCGCCTTCCAGTCATGGAATCTACTGATCGTCGTGGCGTTCGCCTCGGCTATCGGCATCCTCGAGGACGTATCCCGACTTCGATGCGTGGCGGGGCGCCAGGTGACTTGCTCCTGGTGCGTCGGCTGGCCGGAGCGACTTCCTGTTCGCCTGAGCGCCGGCCGGCCCCGCGCGGCGCCGCGCGGGGCCGGGGGTGGGCTCAGCGGCAGCGGCCGGGTGCGTTGTTGAGGTTGGGCATGCACTTGAGGACGTACATCGGGCCGTAGTCGATGTAGCTGTCGCGCGCCGGCGCGAAGCCTTGGTTGTCGCCGCCGAAATAGGAGTGGTACTTGAGCTGCGACACCCGCCCCTGCGACGCCGCGACGTTGCCGCGCAGGCGCAGGTCGCGCTTGAGCAGCACCTGCCGGCCGTCGACCCAGATCTGGATCTCGCCATTGGCGGCGCCGGGCGCGTTCACCTTCACCCGCTGCGTCAGGCGGTACTTGCGGCCGGTCACGAACCGGAACGGCTTGCCCCCGTCGACATAGGCGATCTTGGTGCCGCAGCGCCCGATCGCGATTCTGGTCGTACAGGTAGAGCGTGACCGTGCCGGAGGCACCCCAGGTCTGCCGCGCCGACCAGCCGTCGGCGGCCTTGGCCCGGCAGCCGCCGGTGCCGCTGCCGCCGGCGAGTCCCGGCAGCTTGCCGCCGCGCGGACGGCCGTTGGGCTCCCAGTCGAAGCCGGGGCGGAAGGTGAAGGTATAGTCGAGATAGTATTCGTCGCCCGGGGCGAAATTGATGCTCGCCATGTAGGCGTTGTTGCCGGAAGCGCCGATCTGGCCGGCGGCATGGCGCACCACGCGTGGTGCGAACTGGGCGACGATCTCCTGGGCGATCGCGGATGCGGTGGAAACAAGACACAGAAGGAGGGCTGCGCAGGCCGCGGGAATCAGCCTGCGAGAGCTGGAAGACACCATTCTTCTTTTTCCGGAGCAGGGGTTTTGCTTAGCGCACGTTGACTACAACTAAAAGTTGTCTCCTTTGTGCACTTCATCCCGTGGCTGACGAACGACCGCCGCAATTTGTTCCCTGGCCGATGCGCGGATGCGTCCTCCACGCCCGAGCGTGGCCGCTCGACGGCCATGCCGCGGGGACAGCTCTCGAGTTTGCGCGAGGTTCGATGCGGGCGGCCACAGCTGCGCCATCGAGACCGGCGCCGACGTGACGCTCGCCCGTGTCACCGTCACTGGGGGCCGGACGACCGGCGACAACGCGCTGGTCGGCGGGATCTGGTCCGCGGGTCCGCTCGATCTCGTCAGCTGCGCGGAGGGTCTGGCGATGGGTGGCACCATCGCTGGGCGAGGGCACGACAACGTTGAGCGCCCAATCGGCCCGGCCGCGAAACTGCGAATTGATCCAGATCAATGATGGCGCGCTACGGCCGTGCCAGGAGGAGTCGTCGAGCGAGCAGGATCGAGGGAGTGGTGGGGCATGGCGACGTTCACGGTGACGACCACGGACGACGTGGTGAACGCGGGCGACGGCGTGCTCAGCCTGCGAGAAGCCGTGTCCCAGGCGAACGCGACCGCGGCGGCCGACACGATCGTGTTCGCCTCCGCGATCGAAGGCCAGACCTTGGTGCTCACGGGCGGCGAGTTGACGGCCAGCCGCGACCTGACGATCGACGGTAACCAGAACAATGACGAGAGCGCGATCACCATCAGCGGAAATCGGGCGAGTCGCATCCTCGATGTGACCGGCAGCGAGACCGATGTTTCGATACGTGATCTCACGATGACTGGCGGTCGGACCGAGGAGGAGTTTGGCGGCGCGATACACTTTGTCGCTAGAAGTCTGAGCATAAGTAATTCATCGATGTCGGATAACTATGCCTACGGCGGAGGCGGCGCGGTAAGGTTCAATGGCACAAACCTGAATATCACTAACTCCGCATTCTTTAGTAATGAAGCAGGTGCTGGTGGAGCTATTTTAATCGATGGCGGTGATACATTTATTGCATCAAGTAACTTTATTCAGAATGGAAGCTACGTCGGAGGCGCGATAAGGAGTAATTCCACCGGTAAGACGTTGATACAAGATAGCATGTTTCTACAAAATTCTGGCAGGTATGATGGAGGTGCCCTCTTCGTCAGAGGTGACCTCGCTCTGCAGAGTTGCCAAGTATCACATTGCTCAGCAAGAGGTACTTATGGCTTTCAGGGCCGAGGCGGAGGTATAGAGGTTTTTGGCTCGGCTTCGATAACAGATAGCACCATCTCCTATAATTCTTCCGATTTTGGCGGAGGTATACGAGCCAGTGGCGATGTACTTGAGATAAACAATACGTACAATTGCAAATAATTCCGCTTTTACGGAATTTGGAGCGCGTGGTGGCGGGATCGCATTTTATGGTAGCAGTCTTATTGTCAACAATAGCACTGTAACCGGTAATGAAGCGTCGAAGTTGTACACAGGAGGCGACTCTGTAGCTAAGGGTGGAGGTATTTATATCAATACCTATTTCTATCCCCTGGCGACAGCGGAGATTTCCAACAGCATCGTGGCGGGCAACTCGGTTTCCGGTGTCGGCGCGTATTCCCCGGAAATCTATGGCGCGATCACCCGCAGCAACGGCCACAACATCTTCGGCAGCGACGTCGCCGGCAACTGTGGCCGGTGACCTGGAGAACGTCCCGCACCAGCCTCGCTCTTCGCCGGCGGCCTAGCCGACAATGGCGGCCCGACCCCGACCATCGCGCTGCGCGACGCCGCCGACAACCCGGCCCTCGCCGGCGCCGACCCGGCCGACTCCCCCGCCACCGACCAGCGTGGCGAGGCGCGACCGCGCCCGCCGGCACCAACCCCGACATCGGCGCGTTCGAGCTGAACCAGACGACCGGCGGCGGGCCGACCTTGATCCTGGGCACCAACCGCGGCGAGGTGCTGCTCGGCACGGCGGGGCCCGACCTCATGCGCGGCTTCGGCGGCAACGACACCCTGCGTGGCTTCGGCGGCGCCGACCAGCTGTTCGGCGGCGCGGGCAACGACGTGCTCTACGGCAAGGGCGGGCTCGACCGGCTGCAGGGCGACGCCGGGGCCGACCGTTTTGCGCTGCGGCTCCTGAGCGACGCGCCGGCGGGTGGGCCGGCTTACGACGAGATCCTGGATTTCTCCCGACTGCAGCACGACCGCATCGATCTCGGCCAGCTCGACGCCGTCGCAGGTACCTCCGGGAACCAGGCGTTCAGGTTCATCGGCGACGATCCGTTCAGCCGTGCCGGGCAGGTTCGCGCCGAGGCCACCGCCGACGGCGACTTCCTGGTCAGCGGCAATGTCGACCGCGACCTGGATGCCGACTTCGCCTTCGTCGTCCACACCGGGGTCGCCAAGCTGGTGGCAACCGACTTCCTCCTGTGACTCACCTGGTGCGGGCGCGCTCCTGCCACACGATGTAGAGCCCGGCCCCCATGATCAGGGCGGCGCCGGCCAGCATGCGCAGGCCCGGCACGTCGCCCCAGACGACCAGGCCCAGGAGCATGGCCATGGGAATGCCGGCATAGCGGAAGGTGGCGACGTAGGAGAGTTCGCCCGTGCGCAGCGCCACCACGAACGCGGTGTAGCCGCCGGCGACCCCGAAGGCGGCGAGCGCGCACAGGCCGACGTCCGGCCAGGCGAGCGGTACCCAGGCCCCGCCCAGCGCCGTGGCGGCCCCGGAGACGGTGACGCTGACGCTGGTCAGGGCGGCCACCGTGCCCGAGCCGACGCTGGCCGGGATCCAGCGGGTGGTGAGGTCGCGCGCGACGCTGAGCAGGGCCGCGGCGAGTGCTATCATCGAGGCCGCCTGCCATTCCTGCGGCAGGCCCAGCACGACCAGCACGCCCAGGAAGCCCACGCTCACGGCGGCCCAGCGGCGCAGGTCCACCCGCTCGCCCAGGAACAGGGCAGCACCGGCGGTGAGCAGGAGGGGGCCGGCGAAGTAGAGGGTGTAGGTGTCGCCGATCGGCAGGCGGGCCAGGGCTGCCAGGAACGCGAAGGTGACCGCGACCTCGCCCGCGGCGCGCAGCCAGGTGAACCCCTCCGGCCGCCCGATGCGCAGGCCCAGCCAGGGCAGCAGCACCAGCATCAGGCCGACCGCGAACACCCCGCGCACGGCCATGAGCTGGCCGATGGGTGCCCGCGTGCTCAGGTCCTTGATGAAGGCGTCGTTGACGCAGAACGCCGCCATCGCGACCACGACCAGGAGCGCTCCGCGCAGGTTCGGGCTCAGCCGGCTCATCGCGCCGGCCCGCGCCGGAGGATGGCCAGACCCGAGACGACCACGATGGCGGTGCCCGCGAGCACGAAGGCGTCGGGCACCTGGCCCCAGATCGCGTAGCCCAGGAAGAACGACAAGGGCACGGTGACGTAGCGGAAGGGGGCCGAGAACGAGATGTCGCCGATCCGCGTGCCGGCGACGATGGTCACGAAGGCGACGCTGACCAGGGCCGCGGTGGTGGCGAGGCCCAGCACCCCCAGCGCGTCCGGCACCACCCAGCCGAACGGCGCGCTGGCCGCGGCCAGGAGCGTGCTGAAGCCCGTGGTCATCAGCGCCACGCTCTCCGTACCGATGGCGGGGCGGACATAGCGGGTGGTGAGGTCGCGCAAGGCGATCGCCAGGGCCGCACCCAGCGCCCAGAGCGCACCGGCGTCGAACGCGGCCGTGCCCGGGCGCAGGATGATCAGGACGCCGCAGAGCCCGGCCGCCACCGCCGCCCAGCGGCGCGCACCGACCTGCTCGCGCAGCACCAGTGCTGCCAGGCCGGTAAGTGCGAGGGGAAAGACGAACAGGACCGCGGTGGCCTCGGCCAGCGGCAGCCGGGCCAGGGCGTGGAAGTAGCACCACGAGGCCGCGAACTCGAAGACCGAGCGCACCCAGCAGGCGCGGTCGCGCAAGGGCAGCCGGATCGGACCCGGCCGCCGCAGCCCCATGTAGGCGAGGAGGAACAGGCAGGCGAACACGCCGCGGCAGAACAGGATCTGCCCGGGCGGATAGGTCGCCGCCAGGAGCTTGATGACGGCATCGCTGACCGCGAACAGTGCTACGGCCAGGACGGTGAGGCCGGCCGCCTTGAGGTTGGTGCCGTGGTCGGCAGCCGGCCGGACGGCGATGCTGCCGGAACCGGCGGCCCCGCCGGCCACTCTCTTGTCGTGCAACAGTCGACCGGCCCTTTGCTCTACTCGTTCGCACAGCTTGCATTGGCGCGGCCAATGAGGCTATCGCAACCTCGCCACGACCGAATGTCATCGGAGCCGGTCGACGACCATACCATGCCAGACCGAGTGACGGAGGCCGATTCATGAGCGGCTGGATGATCGTGGTCGACCGTCTGGGCGATCTGCCCGCGGCGGTCGCCGGCTACCCGGCGATGACCGCGCGCGACTACATCATGCAGCCGCGCGCGACCCGGCGCACGGTGCCCAAGATCCTCAATCTGTCGCGCTCCTACGGCTACCAGACGCTGGGCTACTACTGCTCGCTCCTGGCCGAGGCGCGCGGGCACAAGGTGGTGCCGACGGTGGCCACCGTGCTCGAGCTCAGCCGGCGCAGCTCCTACACCTACGCCCTGGCCGAGCTCGAGGACACGCTCAACCGCACCATCCGCCGGCTCGCCGATCCGCCCACCGCCTCGTTCCGGCTCCTGGTCTGCCTGGGCCAGGTCGACGACACCCGCTTCGCCCGGTTCGGCCGGCAGCTGTTCGACTGGTTCCGCTGCCCGATCCTGGAAGTGTTCGTGAAGGCCGGGGACAGCTGGCGCGTGCGCAAGCTGGCGCCGGTGGCGATCACCGAGCTGGGCGAGGCCGGCAAGGCGCAGCTGGGTGCGGCCATCCAGACCCATGTCAGCCAGCCCTGGAAGTCGCCGCGCGCCAAGGCGCCGCCGCGCTTCACCCTGGGCGTCCTGCTCGACCCCAAGGAGGCGCTGCCGCCGTCGGACCTCGCCACCGTGCGCCACTTCGAGCGCATCGCGGAAGGGATGGGGCTGGGCGTCGAGGTCATCGGCAGGAAGGACTTCGACCGCATCGCCGAGTTCGACGCGCTTTGGATCCGCGAGAACACCAACATCGACCACCACACCTTCCGCTTCGCCAAGCGCGCCGAGCAGGAAGGCCTGCCGGTGATCGACGATCCGAGCTCGATCATCCGCTGCACCAACAAGGTCTACCTGGCCGAGCTCCTGCACGGGAACGGGGTGGCCACGCCCAAGACCGTGATCATCGCCTCGGTCAAGGACCTGGACGGCCTGGAGGCGCAACTCAGCTACCCGATGGTGCTGAAGATCCCCGACGGTTCGTTCTCGCGCGGCGTGGCCAAGGTCGGCGACCGGGCCGAGCTGGAGCGCATGGTCCGCGGCATGCTCGAGGACAGCGACCTGATCCTGGCGCAGGAGTTCATGTACACCGCCTACGACTGGCGCGTGGGCGTGCTGGACGGCGAGCCCCTGTTCGTCTCGCAGTACATGATGGCGCGCAAGCACTGGCAGATCGTGCGCCACACCGAGGGCCAGCGCCCGCTCGAGGGCGGCTACAAGACGGTGGCGATCGCGGCGGCTCCGCGCGAGATCGTCGAGACCGGCGTGCGCGCGGCGCGGCTGATCGGCCGCGGCCTCTACGGGGTCGACATCAAGGCCAACGAGCGCGGCGTGTTCGTGATCGAGGTCAACGACAACCCGAACCTGGTCCACGACGTCGAGGACGCGGCCGAGGGCGACGAGGTCTGGCGCCGGCTGGCATCCTGGTTCCTGCGCCGGCTGCAGCGCGAGGAGCCGGTCTCAGTCGGGCTCGCGGTGGCCAAGGCGGGCTGAGGGCACGGCCAGTGCTGCGGCCAGCGCCAGCAGCGGCAGTCCGGCGAGCAGCAGGGCCGCCACCGCGGCCAGCCGGCGGTCGCCGCCGGCTGCCAGCGCCAGCGTCTCGGTGGTGAGGGTGGGAAACCGCCCGGCACCCATGAACAGCGTCGGCAGGTACTGGGCCACGCTGACGCTGAAGCCCACCGCCAGGGCGATCAGGATCGGCCGGCGCAGCAGGGGTAGGCGCACCCGCCAGAAGGCATGGGCCTGGGAGCGCCCGAGCGTCCGGCTCGCCGCGATCCAGCGCGGGTGCAGCGCCAGATAGGGCTCGCGCAGCATGAGCACGGTGTAGGGCAGCACGAACACCAGGTGCGCCCAGGCCAGCCCCGGCAGCGAGGCGTCGAGGCCCAGGCGCACGAACAGGACCTGCAGCCCGAACAGGAAGCCGATCTGCGGCAGCAGCAGCGGCAGGTAGACCAGCCGGAGCACGCGGGTTTCCGCACGTCGCCCGGCCCGTGCCTCGTGCTCGAGGCAGGCGAGCACGGCAGCCAGGGCCAAAAGCGCCGTGGCGAGGCCGAGCAGCAGCGTGTTGCCGGCGGGTGCGGCGAGGCCGGCCAGGGCCCAGCGCCAGCTGTCCAGGGACCAGAGCTGCGGCAGTGCCGCCGGAAAGCGCCAGGTCGCCGCCAGCGACCACAGCACCACGACCCCCAGCCCGGCGAGGCCGAGGCCGAACACCGCCCCTTCCGCGACCCGCCCGCCCAGGCCCAGCGACCGGTCGAGGTGCCGCTGCGGGCCGCTGGTGAGCCAGGGCCGGGCGAGGCGCGCCACGGCACCCTCGCCCAGCCGCCAGGCGCCGAGGGCGGCCGCGATCAGTGCCAGCTGGACGAGGGCACCCGCGGCACCCACCGGATGGAAGGCCGGGTCGGGGTCGGTCAGCCAGCGCAGGACCTGCACCGCCAGGACCGGCGGCGCCGCGGGCCCCAGGACCAGGGCCATGTCGACCACCGAGAGGGAGAAGGCCAGCACCGCGTAGAGCGGCAGGCGGATCTGGCGGTAGATCAGCGGCAGGACCAGCCGCAGCCAGGCCTCGCGGCGGCCGTGCCCGGTCGTGCGGGCGACCGCGAGCAGCCGGCCGGTCGCGACCTGGCCCTGGGCCGCGGCGATCGCCAGCAGCAGGAACGGCGCCTCGCGCAGCGCCAGGCCCGCGGTCAGCGCCAGCGCCCAGGGATCGTTGACGGTGAGCAGGTCGGGCGGCTGCCGCCAGCCGGTGAGCCAGGGCGAGGTGAGCCGGGCGAGCCAGCCCGAGGGCGCCAGCAGGAAGGCGGTGCCGACGGCACTGGCCAGATGCGGCACGGCCAGGAGCAGCGGCAGGAGGAAGCGGCGCCGGCCGGTCGCCAGCCGTTCGCCGGCGGCCGCGGCGATCAGGACGGCGGCGAGGAACGCCAGGAGCGTGGCGCCGATGCCGCTGCCCAGCGTCAGGAGGATGCCGCGCGGCAGGCCGGGCTGGTGCCACAGCTCGCGCCAGGGCGGCCATGGCCAGCGCCGGCCAGACGGTGCCGGCGAGCCCGCACGCCACCGGGCCCAGGAACAGGGCGATGGTCAGCGGCGGGGCGAGGCGCAGCAGCGGCGGCAGCGTCTCAGCCGCCGTAGCGCTCGGTCCAGCGCCGCTCGAGCAGCACCATCCAGCTCGGGTGCGGCTCGGGCAGTGCCGGGCCCAGCCGGTCCGGCGGCAAGGTGGCCGGCCCCAGGTCCAGGGCGGCAAAGCGCGCCTGGTCGGCCGGGGCCAGCCGGTCGAGGTCGAGCACGGTGGGGTCGCCCCAGATCGCGACGTCCTGCTTTCTGGCCTGGGCCTCGGGCGACAGCAGGAACTCGGCGGCGACGATCGCACCCTCGCGGTTCGCCGCGTTGAACGGGATGGCGACGAAATGGGTGTTGGCGATGGTACCCTCGGCGAGGACGAAGCTGCGCACCGTGTCCGGCAGGCGTCCCTCCAGGATCAGGCTCGAGGCTTCGGCCGGGTTGAACGCCATCGAGACGTCGACCTCGCCGTCGTCGAGCAGCTGGTGCAGCGCCTGCCCGCTGGCGGGGTGGACCTTGCCGCCGCGCCAGAGATGCGGGCTCACCCGGTCCAGGCGCTCCCAGACGCCGCCGGTCAGCGCGTCGAACTCCTCGGCCGCGACCGGCTGCTGCAGCCGGGCGGGATCGGCCATGGCGGCGTGGAGCACGTGCTTGAGGAAGGTCGAGCCGACGAAGTCGGGCGGCGCCGGGTAGGTGAAGCGGCCCGGATGGGCCTCGGCCCAGGCCAGGAGTGCGTCCAGCGAGCGCAGGCGGATCCGGCAGCCGCGCGCTGTCGTGGAACAGCACGAACTTCGCCATGCCCCAGGGGCTCTCCAGCCCGTCGGTCGGGATGGTGAAGTCGACCAGCGTGGTCGGCTGGCCCTCCGTGTCGACGAGCGCGAAGCTGGGCAGCAGCTGGGTGAACGGGCCATGGAGCAGGCCCTGCTCCTTCATCGCCGCGAAGTTCTCGCCGTTGATCCAGATCAGGTCGACCGTCCCGCCCGCGTCCCGCCCGGCCGCCTTCTCCGCCGCCACCCGGGCCACCGCCTCGCCGGTGTCGGTGAGCTTGACGTGGACCAGCCCGACCCCGAAGCGCCGCTGCAGCTCTTCCCCGGCCCAGGCGATGTAGTCGTTGATCTGCCGCGACCCGCCCCAGGCGTTGAAGTAGACGGTCTGGCCCTTGGCGCGCGCGGCGATCTCGGCGAAGTCCTGTGCCGCGGCGGGCCGACACAGGCCGAGCAGGATCGCGAGCAGCAGCAGGGCAGGGCGCATGGCTCTCTCTTTCGTGGCCGGGCGGTGCGACCCTAGTGGCGTGCCGGGCAAGGTCAGCAGGCAGCGGTGTCACATGGACGTGAGTGTGCGATGGCGATGAGCGACGACCTCCAAGTGCTGCGCTGCCGGGTCGACGCGGCCACCGGAGCGGACCGGGAGCTCGACCGTGCGATCGCGCGCGTGCTCGGGCATGCCGAGCCGGCACCCGACTACACGGCCTCGGTCGACCGCTGCCTCGACCTGGTCCAGGCCTGCCTGCCCGGCTGGGCCTGGCATGTCGGCTGGAACGCCTCGGGCGTCCTGCCCTACGCCACCCTGCACGGCGGCGAGCATCTGGTCGCCGCCGCCGGGCCGACCGTGCCGCTGGCGCTGCTGCGGGCGCTGCTCGCCGGCCTCGCGGCCCGCGACGCGTCAGAGCAGGAAGTCGCCGGCCAGGAGGCTGGTTGAGCCCGTCCGCACCACGATGGCGAAGTCGGCATCCAGGTCGCGGTCGACATTGCCGCTGACCAGGAAGTCGCCGTCGGCGGTCGCCTGATAGTGGAGTTGACCGGCGGCGCTGAACTCGGCCTGACCGATGAAGGTGAAGGCCTGGTTGCCGGTCACGCCAGCCTTGGCATCGATGCGGCTGACGTCGATCCGGTCGTGCTGCAGGCGCGAGAAGTCGAGGATCTCGTCGTAGCCCGGCCCGCCCGCCGGCGCGTCGGAGAGGCGGCGCAGCACGAACCGGTCGGCGCCGGCGTCGCCCGGCAGCCGGTCGAGGCCCGCCTTGCCGAACAGGACGGTCGTCGCCGGCTGCCGCCGAAGAGCCGGTCGTTCCCGGCCAGCCCGCGCAGCACGTCGTCGCCGGCGAAGCCGCGCATCAGGTCGCGGCCGTCGGTGCCGAACAGGCGGTCGGCGTGGTTGGTGCCGAAGACGAGGCTGGCCGGCGCTCCCGTCTGGCCGAGCTCGAAGGCGCCGATGTCGGGTGCCGTCCCGGCGGGCAGCGGGCGTGCGACGCCGCGCTGGTCGGTGGCGGAGGCATCGGCCGGATCGGCGCCGGCCAGCGCCGGGTTGTCGGTTGCGTCACGCAAGGCAATGGTGAGCGTAGGCCCGCCGTGGTCGGCAAGACCGCCGGCGAAGATCAGGCCGGCGGCCACGTTCTCGACGTCGCCCGGCGCGTCGCCGGACACGTCGCTGCCGAACAGGTTGTGGCCGTTGCTGTGCGAGATGCCGTCGAGGTCGCTGGGCAGGAACACGCCTTCCCACCCGCCCTCGTTGCCGGCGACGATGCTGTTGGCGATCTCGCAGTACCCGCCGTCGGTGGCGAGGCCGCCGCCACCGGCGGAGTAGGGGGCCACGCTGCGGTTGCCCGTGACCGTGCTGCCGGTGACGTAGAGCTCGTCCGCCAGGATCCCGCCGCCGTCGACATAGTCGGCGGCGTAGACGGTGTTGCCGTAGACGGTGCTGTCGACGAGGTGGACCGACCCACCCCGGAGGCCGCCGCCGACGCAGCTGTAGTACCGGTCCCCGCTGCCTTCCCGCCCCTCGGCGTAGTTGTCGCTGACGGTGCAGCGCACGAGATCGACCACGCCGGTCGACCAGATGGCGCCCCCGCCGCCGCTGTAGGTGCCCAGGGCCTCGTTGCCGGTGAGGGTGCACTCGGTGAGTGCCAGGGCGCCGCCCGCAAAGATGCCGCCGCCCAGGGCGTTGTCGCCGCTGTCGCGCCCGCCGGTGACCGTCACGCGCTCGAGCGCGAGGTCGGCACCCGTCTCCAGGACGCGGCTGCGGTGGGCCGCGTCCAGTGTCACGCCGTCGCCGCCGTCGATGGTGACCTCGGATCGCGTCACCAGCGCGCGGCCGGCAAGCACGATGCGGCTGCCGCCCATCGCCGCCGTGTCGAACTCGATCCGGTCGGCGGTGTGCGGTGTCCTGTCGGCAGCCGCCAGCGCCTCCCGCAGGCTCAGCACCCCGTCGCCCGCATCGACCCGGTCCGCCCGCGTGGTCACCGTCAACGTCGCCATGGCATCTTCTCCCGACCCATGCCGACCGGTGGCATGGGTCGGGCCGCGGCGCATTGATCTGGGTCAACCGGCCGCGCGATCGCGCTGCCGGTGTGCCGCTACAGCAGCGCCGCCAGGAGCAGCGCCGCGCAGACGGCGCCGGTCAGCACGGTGCGCAGGCGGCTGAACCAGGCGGGCGCGCGGCCGTCGCGGCTGAGCCCGACATCCACCGCAAGGACGGCGAGGAAGCCCGCGACCAGCATGAGCAGCCCCGCGGTGCCCCCGGCCAGCAGGCCGGCCCAGCCGACCAGCGAGGGCAGGACGCCGACGCCGAGCTCGCGAAAGTCGGGGGTGGCGTCGCGTGCCAGGGCCAGTCCCCAGTGGATGCCGCCAAGGAACGAGAGGATGACCGCCCCGTAGCCGAGCAGCGCGAAGCTCGCCCAGTCGCCGGCCGGACCGGGCTGCAGCGAGAGCAGGGCGGCGGCGGCGAACGGCAGGACGCCGCCGAGCCCGAGGAGGGCCGCGGGCGAGGGCACGCCGGGAAGCAGGCGATCGAGCATGGCGTTCACAATCGAGCCAGGGGTTGTGCTGCCGTGGGTACGTCGCCCAGGCGTCGGCGGTTTGCCCTTGGCGAGCCGGACCGCGCGCAACTACGATCCCGGTTCGCGTCGACGCTCACCGGGAGGCCTGTCGCTGAGACGACGTCCGAGGCTGCCGCGCCGAATTGCCCTCCTCGCCTGGCTCGCCGTCGCCGTGCCGGCGGGGGCTGCCGAGCTGCCGGTCGATCTCGAGCTGGTGCTGGCCGTCGACGTGTCGGGCAGCATCGATGCCGAGGAGGCGCGCCAGCAGCGCGAGGGCTACGTCGCGGCCCTGGCCGACCGGGCGGTGGTGGAGGCGATCCGCGCCAATTTCCACCGGCGCATCGCCGTGACCTACATGGAGTGGGCGAGCGGCGACTATCAGCACGTCCTGCTCGACTGGGCCCTGATCGAGGACGCGGCCAGCGCCGAGGCCTTCGCCGCGCGGCTGCTGGCCGCACCGCGGCGCTCGGCGCGCTGGACCTCGATCAGCTCGGCGATCGACGCCGCCGTCCCGCTGTTCGACGGCAACGGCTATGCCGGCGAGCGGCGGGTGATCGACGTCTCCGGCGACGGCCCGAACAATCGCGGCCGCCCGGTGCGCGACGCGCGCGACGACGCCGTGGCGCGCGGCATCGTCATCAACGGCCTGCCGATCCTCAACGACCGGGCACAGCCCTTCGACATGCCCACGCCCATGGCCATGCAGCTGGACCGCTACTACACCGAGCAGGTGATCGGCGGGCCGGGCTCCTTCGTCCTGCCGGCACAGGACTTCGTCGACTTCCGCAGCGCCATCCTGAGCAAGCTGATCCGCGAGATCGCCGGCGGCGCGCCGCCCGCGAAGCTGGCCCGCCGCTAGCGTGGCCGGGGCACCGCTCACGGCCGAGGAGTTCGCGGCCCTGGCCGACGAGGGCGTGCCCTATGTCGGCCAGCTCGGCTGCGTCGTCGAGCGCTTCCTGCCCGGCGAGGTCGTGGTGCGGCTGCCCTACCGCGAGCTGCTGCTCCGCCCTGGCGGCACCGTGTGCGGCCCGGCGATCATGGCGTTGGCCGACATCACGCTCTACGGTGTGGTCCTGTCGCTGATCGGCCGGGTCGAGCTCGCCGTCACCACCGACCTCAACATCCACTTCCTGGCCAAGCCGCGCCCGGGCGACCTCGTCGCGACCGGCCGCATCCTCCGGCTCGGGCGCGTTCTGGCGGTGGGCGAGGTGACGGTCGCCGGTGCCGGCGACGGCATCGCGGTCGCGCACGCCACCGGGACCTACGCCATCCCGGCCGCGCGCGCCGTTGACAGCGGCGGCGCAAACGCCTAAGTCACCGCGCCACGGGCGAGGGTAGCCCCCTGGCACCGCTAAACTGTTGTCTGCCGACTCCAGGCGCATGCTTGGCCGGCGGACCGATGGACGGTCATCCGGATGAAGACGTACACCGCGCGGCCCAGCGAGATCGAGCGGGGCTGGTACCTGATCGACGCCGATGGCCTGGTCCTGGGCCGTCTGGCCACGATCCTCGCCAACCGCCTGCGCGGCAAGCACAAGCCCACCTTCACCCCGCACATGGACTGCGGCGACCACATCGTCGTGGTCAACGCCGAGAAGGTGGTGCTGACCGGCAAGAAGCGGACCCAGAAGGTCTACTACCACCACACCGGCTATCCCGGCGGGATCAAGGAGCGTCGCGCCGACAAGGTGCTCGACGGCCGGTTCCCCGAGCGGGTGATCGAGGCCGCGGTCAAGCGCATGGTGCCCAAGGGCCCGCTCGGCCGCGACGTGCTCCGCAAGCTCCACGTCTACAAGGGCGGCGAGCATCCCCATGCCGGCCAGCAGCCGGCCGCTTTGGACATCGCCGCCATGAACCGCAAGAACTCGACCCTGGAGGCCGCGCATGGCTGAGACCCGCGAAGGTCTGGCCGGCCTCGCCCGGCTCCGCCCCGCCAACCCGGTCGAGGCCGCGTGTGGAGCCCGCCAAGCCCAAGCTCGACCCGCAGGGCCGCGCCTACGCCACCGGCCGCCGCAAGGACGCCGTGGCCCGGGTCTGGGTCAAGGGCGGCACCGGCAAGTTCGTGGTCAACGGCAAGGTGATGGGCACCTACTTCGCCCGCCCGACCCTGCAGATGATCATCGGCCAGCCCTTCGACGTCATCAACCGGCTGGGCCAGTACGACGTCATGTGCACCGTCAGCCGGCGGTGGCCTCTCCGGCCAGGCCGGTGCGGTCCGCCACGGCCTCAGCCGCGCGCTCATCACCTACGACCCGGCCCTGCGCCCGCTGCTCAAGCAGGGCGGCTTCCTCACCCGCGACGACCGCGAGGTCGAGCGCAAGAAGTACGGCAAGGCCAAGGCCCGTCGCAGCTTCCAGTTCAGCAAGCGCTGAGCCTCACGGCTCCACGCCAGCTTCGCGAAGGGGTCGGCCGGTGCCGGCCCCTTTTGCGTTTCACGCCGGCGCGTAGCTGATGAACTCCAGCAGCGAGCCGTCCGGATCGCGAAAGTAGACGCTCCGACCCCGGCCCTGCGCGCCGTTCCGCTCGACCGGCCCCAGTTCGACCGTGACCCCGCACCGCTCGAGATGCGCCTTGGCCTCCTCGGCGGTGCCGGGCCAGACGAAGCACAGGTCGCTTCCGCCCGGGGCCACCGGCAGCCGCGCCACGGGCGTCGGCGTCAGCCCCGGCCCGTGCAGGTTGAGCTGCTGCCGGCCGAACCGATAGGCGTATCCCTGTGCCCACCGGCACCACCTCGGCGCCGAGCACGCTGGCGTAGAAGTCGTTGGACCGCGTCCAGTCCGAGACGTGGACGACGCAGTGGTCGAGCGTGACGCCCAACGTGTCGGGTGGCATGGCTTGGGTCCTCTCCTGGTCGGCCGGCTGGACGGCGTCAGTGTCTCCACATAATGTGTGGAAGCAAGCGGAGCCGTTCCATGAACCTCACCCTGTCCGTCGACGAGCAGACCGTCGCCAAGGCGCGCCGCGTCGCCCAGGCCATGCACAAGAGCCTGAACCAGGTGATTCGCGAATATCTCGAGCAGCTCGCCGGGCAGGACCAGGCGGAGCGCGACGCCGAGGAATTCCGACGGCTTTCGGGGCAGGGCCGGCCCGACCCGGACTGGAAGTTCAACCGCGACGAGATCTATGATCGTTAGATCGTTCGTTGACACCAATGTCTTCGTCTATGCCGACGACCCTCGCGATCCGTTCAAGCAGGCTCGCGCCACGGAACTGGTAGTGGCCGCCTTGCAGTCCCGGCTCGGCGTGGTCTCGACGCAGGTGCTTCAGGAATACTTCAGCACTGCCACGCAGAAGCTCCGTCTCGATGTCAGCCTTGCGCGCAACAAGGTCGAGCTCATGACCGCGCTGTCCGTTGTCCAGGTCGACGCCAACCTGATCCTCGCCGCGATCGACCTGCACCAGATGCACCGCCTGTCGATCTGGGACGCGCTGATCCTGCAAGCCGCCGCCGCAGGCGGCTGCCGGGAGCTGTTGAGCGAGGACATGCAGCCAGGTTTCCGCTTTGGCGGTGTCGTGGTGGTCAACCCTTTCGTCTGAGGATCGTCCAACCCGGCCATGGCGGTGCGGCCCGGCCGAGGCTAGGAGGAGGCAGGGCCAAGCCTGGGAGGCGCCATGATCATCGTGCCGGGGTCGGTCAACGCCGATCTGCTGTTCAAGGTCGCGAAGCTGCCGCGGCCGGGCGAGACCGTGCTCTGCCCGAGCTACGTCATGGCGCCGGGCGGCAAGGGGGCGAACCAGGCCGCGGCCGCCGCCAAGGCCGGCGGCGAGGTCGCGTTCGTGGGCCATGTCGGCGACGACGCCTACGGGCCGGTGGTGCGCGGCCTCCTTCTCGAGGCCGGGGTGGGCTGCGTGCATCTGGCCGTGGCGAGGTCGCCTACCGCCATCGCCGTGATCGGCGTCGACGAGGGCGGCGAGAACGCGATCATCGTCGCCAGCGGCGCCAATCTCGAGACCAGTGCCGCGCAGGTGCCGGACGCGCTGCTCGGGCCGGGAACGACGGTCCTGTGCCAGAACGAGATCCGCCCCGCCGAGACCTTCGCCGTCCTGACTCGGGCCAAGCGGCTGGGCGCGCGCACGGTGCTGAACATGGCGCCCGCTTCCGCCGTGCCGCCCGAGGTGCTGGGCGCGCTGGACCTGCTCGTGGTCAACGAGATCGAGGCCGAGACCGTGGCCGGCGTGTCGGGCCTGCCGCCCGAGAGCGTGGCGCGCACGCTGGCGATCAGCTACGGCCTCACCTGCGTCGTCACGCTCGGTGGGGCCGGCTGCATCGCGGTCACCGCAGTCGAGGGTTGGCGCGTGCCGGTGCTGCCGATCACGCCCGTGGACACGACCGGCGCCGGCGACGCCTTCGTGGGCGTGCTCACGGCCTGGCTCGACGGCGGGGCGGACCTCGTGGAGTCCCTGCGCGCGGCCAGCGTCGCCGCCGCCTGCAGCTGCGAGCAGGTCGGCGCCCAGACGGCCCAGCCGTCGCGGGCCCGGATCCTCGAGCGCCTGCCGGGACTGCCGCCGGTCACCGCGCTGTGACCTGACCGCCCGATCCGGCCGTGCCCTCGTGACGTAGACTGTGGCGAGCTGAGCCGTCACGGGGGATGCCATGCTCGATCGTCGCTCACTGGTCGCAGGTGCCCTGGTCATGCCGTTCCTGGCGTCGTCGCGTGCTGCCCGCGCCGAGGATTCCCTCCAGGCCTTCGCGGTCGATCGCAACGGCACGCCGATCGGCCATCACCGGCTGCGCTTCACCCGCGACGGTGCTCGGCTGAACGTCGAGATCGACATCGAGCTCGAGGTCAAGCTCGCCTTCATCACCCTCTACCGCTACCGCCACAGCAACCGCGAGCTGTGGGAGGACGGGCAGCTGCTGAGCTTCACCAGCCGCACCGACGACAATGGCACGCCGCACCAGGTCCGTGCCCGGCGCGCCGGCGAGGTGATCCTGGTCGAGGGCGACCAGGGACCGGTCGAGGCGCCGGGCGACGCCATGCCCACGACCTACTGGCACCGCCGCTTCCTCGACGCCCCGGTCTGGATCGACACCCAGTCCGGCGGCCTGAAGCGCTGCCAGGTCACGCCCAAGGGCACGGTGCGGATCGCGGCCGCGGGCAGCAGCGTGTCCGCCGACCGCTTCGCCATCACCGGCGACCTGACCCTCGACCTCTGGTACGCGCAGGACCATTGGGTGAAGCTCGAGTTCGCGGGCTCGGACGGCTCGATCATCGACTACCGCCTGGAACGGGGCGCGCCGCAGCGGATCGCGCAGGCCGGGTGAGCGGCACCCTCCGCCTCGTCCTCGGCGACCAGCTCGACCGCGCCATCACAGCCCTGGCCGGCCTCGATCCGGCCACCGACACGGTGCTGATGGTCGAGGCCACCGCCGAGGCCACCTACGTCCCGCACCATCCGAAGAAGATCGCCTTCATCCTCTCGGCCATGCGCCATTTCGCGGCCGAGCTGCGCGAAGAGGGCATCCGCGTCCGCTACGTGACGCTGGACGACCCGGCCAACACGCCAGTCCTTCGCGGGCGAGCTGGAACGGGCCGTGGCCGAGTTGCGCCCCGAGCGGGTGCTGGTCACCGAACCCGGCGAGTGGCGTGTCCTCGAGGAGCTGCGTACTTGCCGTCCGCTCGAGATCCTGCCCGACGACCGCTTCTTCTGCGCCACCGCCGCGTTCGCACGCTGGGCGGGCGAGCGGCGGCAGCTGCGCATGGAGCTGTTCTACCGCGAGATGCGCAAGGCCACCGGCATCCTGATGGAGCCCGACGGCGAGCCGGCCGGCGGGCAGTGGAACTTCGACGCCGACAACCGCAAGCCGCTGCCGCCGGGGATGGCCCTGCCCGAGCCTTTGCGGTTCGAGCCCGACGCCGTCACCCGCGAGGTCCTGGCGCTGGTGGCCCCACGCTTCGGCCATCATTTCGGCGAGCTCGAGCCCTTCTGGTTCGCGGTGACCCGCGCCGACGCCCTTCGCGCCCTCGACCGGTTCGTCGAGCAGGCCCTGCCGCGCTTCGGCGACTACCAGGACGCGATGCAGCAGGGCCAGGACTGGCTGTTCCACAGCGTCCTCTCCCAGTACCTCAACTGCGGGCTCCTGCGCCCGCGCGAGGTCTGCGCCGCCGCCGAGCGGGCATGGCGCGCGGGCCGGGTGCCGCTGAACAGTGCCGAGGGCTTCATCCGCCAGATCCTGGGCTGGCGCGAATATGTCCGCGGCATCTACTGGCTGAAGATGCCCGAACTATGCCGGCCTCAACGCGCTGGGCAACCGCCGCCCGCTGCCCTGGTTCTACTGGACGGGCGAGACCGACCTGAACTGCCTGCGCCAGGTCCTGGACCAGACCCGGCGCGAGGCCCTCTCGCACCACATCCAGCGCCTGATGGTGACCGGCAACTTCGCGCTGCTGGCCGGCGTGGTGCCCGACGAGATCTGCGCCTGGTACCTCGCCGTCTACGCCGACGCCTACGAGTGGGTCGAGCTGCCCAACGTCCTCGGCATGGTCATGCATGCCGACGGCGGCTATCTCGGCTCCAAGCCCTATGCCGCCAGCGGCAACTACATCAACCGCATGTCGGACTTCTGCCGCGGCTGCCGCTATGACGTGAAGCGCAAGGCCGGCCCGGACGCCTGCCCGTTCAACTACCTCTACTGGAACTTCATGCTGGAGAACCGCGCCCGGCTGGAGCGCAACCCGCGCCTGGCCCAGCCCTACCGCACCCTGGACCGGCTGGGCCCGGAGCGCGTGGCCGCGATCCGCGCCGACAGCGCCCGCTTCCTGGACGGCCTCGCCACGGCTGCCGACCATGCCGCCTGAGCGGGTCTGGATCACCGGCGCCAGCATGGGCATCGGCGAGGCCCTGGCGCTGCGGCTGGCCCGCGATGGCGCCGAGGTCGTGGCCAGCGCCCGTTCGGCCGACAAGCTTGCGGCACTCGCGGGCAGCGGCGGCGGCCGGATCGTCGCCTGGCCGCTCGACATCACCGACCATGCCGCGGTGCGGGACGCGGTGGCGCGGATCGAGGCCGAGCGCGGGCCGATCGACGTCGCGGTCCTGAACGCGGGCACGCACCGGCCGGTGGCGGCAGCCGACTTCACGGCCCAGGGCCTGCGCGATCTGATGGAGATCAACGTCATGGGCACGGCCGCGTGCCTCGAGGCGCTGATGCCGCGGATGATCGCGCGCGGCAGGGGCCGGATCGCCGTGGTGGCCTCGGTCGCCGGCTATCGCGGCCTGCCGACCAGCGCCTACTACGGTGCCACCAAGGCCGCCCTGATCAACCTCACCGAGTCCTTGAAGTTCGATCTCGACCGGGCCGGTGTCACCATCCAGCTCGTCGACCCGGGCTTCGTGAAGACGCCGCTCACCGACCAGAACGACTTTCCCATGCCGTTCCTGATCAGCGCCGACGCTGGCGGCCGACCGGATCGCGGCTGGCCTGCGCTCGAGCAGGTTCGAGATCGCCTTCCCGCGCGCCTTCGTCGCGATCCTCAAGCTGCTGCGGCTTCTGCCCTACCGCCTCTACTTCCCGCTGGTCGGCCGGAGCACCGGGAAATGACCGCGGCTACTGGGTGGCTGGCGGCTGCCGCCTTCTTCTTGGCGCAGACATAGTTGGCGAGCTCGTTGCGGTCGAGCTGGCCATCCGGCTGCATCTGGTCCTCGGCTTCCTCGAACGCGCCGTTGAACTCGTCGGAATTGATCATGTTGTCGTTGTTGGCGTCGGCGGCTTCGAGGAACTCGTCCATGCCGGGGACCTCGGGGCACTCGAAGCCCTCGTAGGTGACGTTGACCGGCTCGTTCTGGCAGCCGGTCGCGAGGCCGGCCAGGATGACCAACGAAACAAGGCGCCAGCGCATGGTCGGAGGAACTCCCGTTATGGACGACGCCACCTTGGGCGAGCCGCCCGCCACAGGCAAGCCGGCCAAGCTCGCGCTGGAAGCACCGGTGGCGCGTTACGGGCGTTTCTGGGCCGATCTGCGCCCGGAAAGCACGCGCGAGCTGCTGGCGCTGGCGCGCCCGGACGTGCGGTTCGTCGACCCGTTCAACGACGTGGTCGGCGTGCATCGGGTGGTGGCCCTGCTCGACCACATGTTCGCGGGTGCCAGCGAGGTCCGCTTCACCGTGCTGCGCCAGGCCTGGGCCGGCGACACGGCCTTCTACCGCTGGGATTTCTCCTGCCGCCTGAAGCGCCCGGCCATGACGCTGGGGCTCGTCGGCGTCAGCGAGGTGCGGTTCGACGGGGACGGGCTGGTGGCCGAGCATGTCGACCACTGGGACGCCGGCGCGCAGGTCTACGAGCGCGTGCCCGGCCTGGGTGCGGTGCTGCGCCTCGTGAAGCGGCGGCTGTCGGCCGGTGTGTGAGGTGGCGTCATTGGAGCGGGCGAAGGGATTCGAACCCTCGACCCCAACCTTGGCAAGGTTGTGCTCTACCCCTGAGCTACGCCCGCATCGCCGGCCGGAGCCGGCGTGGCGCGCTTCATAGGTGAACTCGCCGGCCTTGGCAAGGCCCGCGGGGGGCGGCCGCCGCCCGCTCGGCCGGGCTTGTAAGCGGCCGGCCTATCCGCCATCTAACCGGCCAGGACAGCGCACCGTCGGCCCGGGCCGGCCGACGCGAGGAACAAGAGGTCGTCCCGATGCAGCTCTTCGCCGGTGCAGCCGCACCTCCCGCCGCTGGCGACGCCGAGATCATCAAGGATGGCTCGCTCCAGACCTTCGCCCGCGACGTCATCCAGGCATCCCAGACCGTCCCGGTGCTGGTCGACTTCTGGGCGACCTGGTGCGGGCCGTGCAAGCAGCTGACCCCCATCCTGGAGAAGGTGGTCCGCGCCGCCAAGGGCAAGGTGCGGCTGGTCAAGATCGACATCGACAAGAATCCCGAGCTGGCGCAGCAGCTGCGCATCCAGTCCGTACCCACCGTCTACGCCTTTCTGGGCGGCCAGCCGGTGACGGGCTTCGCCGGCGCCCAGCCCGAGAGCCAGATCAAGGCCCTGGTCGACCGGCTGGTCGGCGGCGGTGCCGGCGAGGAGGGTGGCGACGACCTGCTCGCGGCCGCGCAGGACGCGGCGGCCCATGGCGACACCAGAACCGCCGGCCGACTGTTCGAGCAGATCCTGGCCGAGGACCCGGCCCAGCCCGAGGCGGTGGGCGGCCTCGCCCGCTGCCTGATCGCCGAGCGTGCGTTCGACGACGCGCGGCAGCTCCTGGACGAGGCGCCCAAGGAGATCGCCGGCCACGTCGCGGTCACGGGGGCCAAGGCCGCCCTGACCCTTGCCGAGGAAGCCGGCGTGCTCGGCGATCCGATGGAGCTGCAGGCGCGTATCGAGGCGCAGCCGGACGATCACGATGCCCGCTATCGCCTGGCCACGGTGCTGTTCCTGCGGGGCCAGACGGAGACCGCCATGGAACATCTGATCCAGATCGTGAAGCGCGACCGCGAGTGGGAAGACGACAAGGCGCGCCGCCAGCTCGTCAAGTTCTTCGACGCGCTCGGGCCCAAGGACCCGGGGACCCTGAAGGGCCGCCGCATGCTGTCGACCGTGCTGTTCCGCTGAGCCACGTCCCGTGAGCGAGATCGCCTCCAGCCTGCCCGGCCGGTTTCCGGTGTTCCCGCTCCGCGGTGCCATGCTGCTGCCCGGCGGCAACCTGCCGCTCAACATCTTCGAACCGCGCTACCTGCAGATGGTGCGCGACGCGATGCAGACCGACCGCGTCATCGGCATGATCCAGCCCAAGGGCGAGGCGGCCGACGGCATCGCACCCGATCTCTACCGCACCGGCTGCGCCGGCCAGATCACCAACTTCTCCGAGACCAATGACGGCCGCTTCCTGATCACGCTGACCGGCGTGTGCCGCTTCGACGTCGCGAGCGAGCTCGAAGTCGTGACCCCCTACCGCCAGGTGGTCGCCGACTTCGACCGCTGGCGCCAGGATCTCCAGCCCACGCCGCCGCCGGCCGAGCTCAAGGGCAATCTGTCGAAGGTCCTGAAGGTCTATTTCGACCGCCACGGCATCGAGGCCGACTGGAACGCGATCGAGGGTGCGCCCCTGGCCGGCCTCGTCACCTCCTTGTGCATGATCTGCCCGTTCGAGCCCGAGGAGAAGCAGGCGCTGCTCGAGGCCGGCGACAGCGGCCGCCAGGCCCGGCTGCTCATCGCGCTCATGGAGATGGAGGCGCTGGCCGAGCCGGGCGGCTCCAGCGCCCGCCACTGAGGCCGCAACCTTGAGCGAGGATCCGGCGATGAGCGTGCCGATCGACGAGGCCGGGCCGGACCCCCGGCTCCTCGAGCTGCTGGTCTGTCCGCTGACCAAGTCGGTCCTGCGCTACGATCGCCAGCGCAACGAGCTGGTGAGCGAGCAGGCCGGGCTCGCCTACCCGATCCGCGACGGCATCCCGATCATGCTGGTCGAGGAGGCGCGGCCCCTCGACGACAGCGAGTGCGTGCCGCACGAGGTCCGCGCCGATGACCGCTAGCGGCACCGGCCCCTGGCCGCTGGAGATCCGGGTCCGGCGGGCCGAGAAGGCGCTGGAGGTCGACTTCGACGACGGGGCCAGCTTCCGTTACCCGGCCGAGCTCCTGCGGGTCGAGAGCCCCTCGGCCGAGGTGCAGGGTCATTCGCCCAGCCAGAAGGTCACCCTGGGCGGCAAGCGCCATGTCGGCATCAAGGAGCTCGAGCAGGTCGGCAACTACGCGGTGCGCGTCATCTTCGACGACGGCCACTCGACCGGCATCTATTCGTGGCCCTACCTCTACCATCTCGGCCGTGAGCAGGAGCAGATCTGGCGTTCCTACCTGGACGCGCTGGCAGCCAAGAATATTTCGCGCTAAAGTTTTGACCCCGTGACGGAGGGGCGATGGCCGTGCGCTTCCTGCACACCGCCGACTGGCAGCTCGGCCGCGGCTTCGCCGGCTTGCCGCCCGAGGTCGCGGGCGTGGTGCGCGAGGCGCGCTTCGAGGCCGTCCGGCGCATAGCCCGGCTCGCCGTGGAACGGCGGGCGGACGCCGTGCTCGTCGCCGGCGACGCCTTCGACGACAATCTCGTGGGTGCCGCCACCTGCGCCCGCGCCCTGGCCGCGATGCGGACCTTCCCCGGCCTTTGGGTCATGCTTCCGGGCAACCACGACGCCGACAGCGCTGCCAGCGTGTGGTCGCGCCTGCGCGCCGCCGGCCTGCCGGACAATGTCCTGGTGGCGGGCGAGCCGGCGCCGCTGCTGCTGTGCGACGGCGCCGTCGCCATCCTGCCGGCCCCCTTGCGCGCCCGGCGCATCCCCGACGACCTCAGCGCCTGGATGGATGCGGCCGCGACCCCGGCCGGCAGCCTGCGCATCGGTCTCGCCCACGGCTCCGTGCAGGGCTTCCTGCCGGGCGAGGCGGACGCGAGCAACCCCATCGCCGGCGACCGCGCGGCCCGCGCGCGGCTGGACTATCTGGCCCTCGGGGACTGGCACGGCACCCTCCAGGTCGACCCGCGTACCTGGTACAGCGGCACGCCCGAACCCGACCGCTTCACCGCCAACGAGCCCGGGCATGTCCTGCTGGTCGAGATCGCGGGCGTGGGTGCGGCGCCGCTGGTCGAGCGCATCGCCACGGCGAGCCATGTCTGGCGCACGGCCGAGCTGGACTGCACCGGACTCGCCGCCGAGGACGCCGCCGCGGCGCTGGAGGGCCTGCTCCCGCCGCCCGAGCGGCGCCATGGCACCCTGCTGCGGCTCCGCCTGCGCGGGGCGGTCGGGCTCGCCTGCCGCATGGCCCTGGACCGGGCGGCCGAGCGTCTCGGCGGCGAGCTGTGCTGGCTCGACCTGGTCGCGGACGGGCTGGTCGCCGAACCGGACGGGCAGGACCTGCGCGCACTGGCCGGCAACCCGGCGACCGCCGCCGCCGCCGCGGCGCTGCAGGAGCTCGCCGCCTCCGGCCCGGAGGCCGAGCGCGATCTCGCCCGCCACGCCCTGCGCCTGCTCTACGCCGAGGCCGCCGCCGCGGAGCGCGCGGCATGAGGCTGCGGCGCATCGCGGTCCGCAACTTCCGCAAGCTCGCCGGGCCGGTGGTCATCGACCGGATCGGCGACGGCCTGACCCTGCTCGCCGGCGACAACGAGGAGGGCAAGTCGACCGTGCTGGCGGCGCTCAAGGCCGCCCTGTTCGAGCACCATCAGGTCGGCGGCGGCGTGCGCGAGCGGATGACGCCCTTGGGCTCGACGCTGGTGCCCGAGGTCGAGCTCGACTTCGAATTGGGTGGTGCCGCCTGGCGGCTGCGCAAGGCGTTCCGGCGCGGCGGCGTGCAGCTCGAGGGGCCCGGCGTCAGCCTCGTGGGCGACGAGGCCGAGGACCGGCTCCTGGCGCTGCTGCGGTTCCAGCGGCGGCAGGGCCGGGCCGACGCACGGCCCGAGCATCACGGTCTTTCGGCCGTGTTCTGGGTCGACCAGGGTACGGGCTTTCGCGACTTCCAGACCGTGGCCACGGCGCGCGAGCGGATTGCCGGTGCGGTCTCCGGCGAGGTCGAGCGCGTGACCGGCGGGGCGGCGGCGGTGGAGCTCGCTGCCCGGGTGCGCGAGCGCTGCGACCGCTACTGGACGCCGAAATTCGCCGAGAAGGGTGCGCTCAAGGAGCTGGCCGAGCGCTGCCAGGAGCTGGCCGCCGCCACCGCGGAGCTGCGCCGGCGCATGGCCGAGGCGGCCGAGAAGGAAGCGCGGCTGGCGCGCCTGCGCGAGCCCGCCGCCCGGCTCGTCGAGGCGCAGGCCCGCGAGCAGGCCCGGGCGCGCAAGGAGGATGCGGAACGCCGGCTCGCCGGCATCGCCGCCCTGGAGCAGCAGGCCGCCCTGGCCGGCGAGCGGCTCAAGGCCGGGCCAGGCCGCCCTGGCGCGGGCCGACGCTGAGCTGGAGCAGCGGCGCCGCCTGCGCGAGAGCGTGGCCGCGGAGGAGCGCCGGCTCGCTGCGCTCGAGGTCGCCCTCCACGAGCGGCGCGAGGCGGTCGCGGCCGGGCGCGCCGCGCGCGAGCAGGCCGAGGCGGCGGACCGGAAGGCGCGCGAGGCGCAGGCCGCGGCGGACGCCGAGCGCGAGCGCCTGCTGCAGTTGCGCCTTGCGGCTGCCCGTGCCGAGGAACTCGCCCGGCTGCGCGACGGGCTGGCCGCGGCCCGGGCCGCGGCGGAGGCCGTCGCCGCCGGCGAGGCGGCGCTGCGCGCCGAGCCCTGCACGGCCGCGGTGCTGGCCCGGGTCCGCGCCGCGCAGTCGGCCCACGACCAGGCGCAGGCTGCGCTGGCCGCCGTGGCGACGACGCTGGAGCTGCGGCCGCTAGCGGGGGCCGCCGCGCTGCGGGACGGTCGCGCCGTCGACCCGGCGCAACCGCTGGAACTCACCGACCGGGCCACGCTCGAGCTCGACGGCTGGGGGACGCTGATCGTGACGCCGGGTGGTGCGGACATCGCGGCCCGGCGCAGTGCCGCGGCGGCGGCGCGGGACCGGCTCGACGCGGAGCTGCGCGCGGCCAAGACGGACAGCCTGGCCGAGGCCGAGCGCCGCGCGGTGGCCCGGGCCGAGCACGAGCGCGAGCTGGCGCGCCAGCGCGAGCGGCTGGCGGCCAACCTCGCGGCCAGCGGGCTGGGCTCCCTGGACGAGCTCGCCGAGCGCGTCCGGCTCCTGGCGCAGGAGCTGCCGGCGGAGCCGCCCGCGGCCGTCGGCGCCGACGCGATCGCCGCCGCGGACCTCGCGGCGCAG
Source organism: uncultured Alphaproteobacteria bacterium (assembly GCA_963769465.1). GTDB lineage: Bacteria > Pseudomonadota > Alphaproteobacteria > Geminicoccales > Geminicoccaceae > Benzoatithermus. The sequence continues at coordinate 15,299 of CAVYMA010000025.1, read as the reverse complement.
GCCGCCCGCGAGGCCGTCGGCCTCGCGGCGCTGGAGCTGCAGGCGAGCGAGCGCCGCATGGTCGAGGTGCGCCAGGCCCTGGCCCTGGCCGAGCAGGAGGCCGGGCTGATCGGCGGCCGCCTGGAGGCCGAGCGCGGCCAGCTGGTCGCGAGCGAGGCCCTGCGCAGCGACGACGCCCTGGGCGCGGCCGCGGCCGAGGCGCGTGCCGCCGGCCTCGCGCTGGCGGGCGAGGTGGCGCGGCTGGAGACCGAGCTGCGGCTCGCCGACCGCGAGGCGATGCGCGACCGCCTGGACATCGCCGTCCGCGAGCTGGCCCAGCTCGACGCCGAGGCACTGCGCCGCGAGCGGGCGATCGTGGAACTGGCCAGCGAGCTCAGGGCCCTGGGCGACGACGGGCTCGCGGAGCGGCTGGGCGAGCAGGAGGCCCAGCTCCGGGCCGTCGAGGGCGAGCTCGCCCGCACGCGGCGCGATGCGCTGGCCTGGAAGCTGCTCCACGACACGCTGGCGGGGACGATCAAGGCCGACCGCGAGGCCCTGCTGGCCCCGGTGGTGGCCCGGCTGGGCCCCTGGCTGCGCCAGCTCTTCCCGGACGCCGCACCCGTGCTGGACCCGGACAGCTTCGCGCCGCTGGCGCTGGTCCGTGGCACGGCCGAGGAGGTCGTGGACAGCCTCAGCCTCGGCACCCGCGAGCAGATCGCCATCCTGGTCCGGCTGGGGATCGCCTCGCTCCTGGCCGAGCGGGAGGGCGAAGCGCCCTGCCTGATCCTGGACGACGCCCTGGTCTATGCCGACGAGGGCCGCTTCGCGACCATGAAGGCGATCTTGCAGCGTGCCGCGCGCGAGCTGCAGATCCTGGTCCTCACCTGCCGCCCCCGCGACTATTTCGGCCTCGACGCCCGTTTCCTGCGCCTGGAGGATTGCCGTGGAAGCCTGGCGTGAGACGGCCAATTCGGCCTGGACCGGGTTTCGCGGCGACGGCATGGTGCGGGGCCACGGCTCGGCGAACCGGGATGACGGAATGACGGATGCGGCGCCCGACGCGGCGATCCCGATCGCGATGATACCCCGCACCATGGTCACCAATGCGGCGGTGGCCCCGGTCGTCGTCGTCCAGTTCCCCGATCTCTGGGGGCGCAACGTCAGCCCGTTCGGCCTCAAGCTCGAGGCCTGGCTGCGTCTCGCCGACATTCCCTACACGGTCGAGCCCAGCACCAGCCTCGCCAAGGCGCCCAAGGGCAAGCTGCCCTACATCCGCGACGAGGGCCGCCTGATCGGCGACACCACCTTGATCATCGAGTACCTCAAGCAGAGCCGGGGCATCGACCCGGACGCGGGGCTCGACCCGCGCGAGCGGGCCGAGGCCTTGATGATCCAGCGCCTGTTCGAGGACCATTTCTACTACGTCATGGCCTACAGCCGCTGGATCGACGAGGCCGGCTGGTCGACCCTCCAGCCCGCCTTCTTCGGCCGGCTGCCCTTCCCGGTCGGGCGCGTCGCCGCCGGTCATTTCCGCCGGCGCGTGAAGCGGATGCTGCACCTGCAGGGCATGGGCCGGCACCGGCCCGAGGAGATCTACGCCATGGGCCGGCAGGATCTCGAGGCGGTGGCCGACTATCTGGGCGACCGGCCGTTCCTCATGGGCGACCAGCTGACCACGGTCGATGCCGTGGCCTACGCGTTCCTCGCCAACGTCCTCTACCTGCCGTTCGAGACCGAGCTGAAGCGGATCGTCCTCGAATTCCCGACCCTGGTCACCTACTGCGACGCCATGGAGCAGGGCCTCCAGCCGGAGCACTGAGGCTCAGGCACCGGGGAAGCGCTGGCCCACCGGTCCCAGGATCACCAGCGTGTGCGAGCGGAACTCGCGGCGGTAGACGACCAGCACCACCAGGGCCGTCAGCGCGATGAACAGGTAGGGGTGGAGGAACCAGCTGAGTGCTGCCAGCCCGAAATAGAAGGTGCGCAGTGCTTTGTTGAAGTGCTCGGCGGCACGGCTGGCGACGCCGGCCGCGGTCTGCGCGAAGGCCCGGCCGGCGTCGGTCTCGGCCTGGTCCGGCGGCGGGGCGGCACCGATCAGGATGGCCACGTAGTTGAACTGGCGCAGCGACCAGGTGAGCTTGAAGAAGGCGAAGACGAACACGATCACCAGCAGCAGGACCTTGATCTCCCAGACGAACAGGGGCGTGTCCGCCACCCCGGGGATCACCTGCAGCACGTTCATGGCCTGCTCGCGGGCACCCAGGATGGCGAGGCAGCCGCCGATGATCAGGAGCGAGGTCGAGGCGAAGAACGCGTTGCTCTGCGCCAGGATCATGACCACCTGCATGTCGCCGATGCGGTTGTCGCGGGCGAGCATCCGCTGCATCCAGACCTCGCGCAGCTCGTGGATGCGGCCCATCAGCGACCGGCGCGAGCCGACGTTGCTGTCGGCGAAGGCGGAATAGCCGACCCAGCACAGGAGGAAGAAGGCCGGGGCGACGAGGTCGATCCACGCCACCGTGGTCATCAGCTCCTGCATGCCCGTCGGCCTCTCGCTTGCGCCCCGCCGCCCGTTCCCCTACCTCTCGTCCGCCATGTCGACCACCCCCCCCAGGCGACCTGTGATCGGTGTCACGCTCGACAGCGAGCCGGCCGGCGGCTACGCCAAGCTGCCCTGGTACGCGTTGCGCCAGAACTACTGCGACGTGGTCGCCGCCGCCGGCGGCCTGCCGGTGGCCCTGCCGCACGAGCCCGAGCTCGCCGAGCACTATCTGGCGCTGATCGACGGGCTCATCGTCACCGGCGGCGCCTTCGACGTCGATCCCTCGCTCTACGGCGCCGGCGAGCGGCACCACACCGTGACGCTCAAGGAGCGCCGCACCCAGTTCGAGTGGGCGGTGACCCAGGGTGCCATCGCGCGCGACCTGCCGATCCTCGGCATCTGCGGCGGCCAGCAGCTGCTCAACGTCGTCCTCGGCGGAACCTTGATCCAGCACATCCCCGACGCCGTGCCCGAGGCACTCGCCCACGAGCAGCCCAACCCGCGCACGGAGCCCGGCCACGAGGTCGCGGTCCTCGCGGGCTCGCTGCTCCACCGCGTCACCGGTGCCTCGGCCCTGCCGGTCAACAGCGCCCACCACCAGGCGGCCGAGCGGGTCGGTGCTGGGATCGTGGTCAGCGCCACCGCTCCGGACGGCGTGATCGAGGCGATCGAGGACCCGCGCCGCCGCTTCTGCCTCGGCGTGCAGTGGCACCCGGAGTACGGCATCAGCCCCGGCGACACGGCGCTGATCGCGGCCTTCGTCCGCGCGGCGGCCGACCGGTGAGCGAGCCCGAGGGCGAGCGCATCGCCAAGATCATCGCGCGCGCCGGTCTGTGCTCGCGCCGCGACGCCGAGGCCTGGATCGCGGCACGGCGCGTCGCGGTCGACGGCCTGGTGCTGGAGACCCCCGCCGTTCGCGTCCGGCCGGGCCAGCGGGTGACCGTGGACGGCAAGCCGCTGCCGGCGGCCGAGCCGACGCGCCTGTTCCGCTACCACAAGCCCAAGGGCGTGGTCACCGCCGCCCGCGACCCCGAGGGCCGGGCGACCATCTACGACACCCTGCCCGAGGGCCTGCCGCGCCTGATGCCGATCGGCCGGCTCGACATCGGTTCCGAGGGTCTCCTGCTGCTCACCAACGACGGTGCGCTCAAGCGCCGCCTGGAGCTGCCGGCCACCGGCTGGCTGCGGCGCTACCGGGTGCGGGCGTTCGGCGAGGTCGACGACCGCAAGCTGCGCTCGCTGGCGCAGGGTGCCACCATCGACGGCGTGGCCTATGGCCCGATCGAGGTTCGGGTCGACCGGCTGCAGGGCGACAATGTCTGGCTCACCGTGGCCATGCGCGAAGGCAAGAACCGCGAGGTGCGCCGCGTGCTCGAGCATGCCGGCCTCCAGGTCAACCGCCTGATCCGCATGGCCTACGGGCCGTTCCAGCTCGGTACCCTGCCCAAGCGCTCGGTCGAGGAGGTCCAGGCCAAGGTGCTGCGCGAGCAGATCGGCGGCACCGTGCCGCTGCCGTCGCGGCCGCGCCGTCCACCGGCCCGGCCACCGGCGGCGGGGTGAGCCTGCGCATCATCGCCGGCCGGCATCGCGGTCGCCGCATCGTGGCGCCGGCGGGCCTGGCCGTCCGCCCGACCAGCGACCGGGCGCGCGAGGCCCTGTTCGCGATCCTGGAGCATGCCACGCCGCCCTTGCGCGGTGCGCGCTTCCTCGACCTGTTCGCCGGCAGCGGCGCCGCGGCGCTGGAGGCCGTCTCGCGCGGGGCCGCCGAGGCCTTGTGCGTCGACCAGGCCAGTGCCGCCGTGGCCGCGATCCGCGCCAACGTGGCCGCCCTCGGCGAGACCGACCGGGTGAGCGTGCTGCGCGCCGACGTGAACCGTCTGGGCCGGGCGCCGCACCCCTTCGACATCGCCTTCCTGGACCCGCCCTACGGCAGCGGCTTCGCACTGCCGGCGGTGGCCGCCATCGCCGCCGGCGGCTGGACGGCGCCAGGGGCACTGGTCGTGGCCGAGATCGCCGCGCGCGACCGGGCCGAGCCGCCTCAGGGCTGGGCCGTCGCGGACGACCGCCGCTACGGTGCTGCGCGCTTCCTGTTCCTGCGCGCCGCGGCCTGAGCCCGGCCGGCTTGGTGCCGGGCCGGGCGCGATCTAGGTCATGTGCAGGCACCGGTGAGCGGGACGCGCCCCTTGACCAGCCTTCTGGACGAGAAGCATTGCCTGCCCGAGCCGCTGACGGGGCTGCGGGCGGTCCGACGCGAGCGGCAGCGCTGGCAGCGCCTTGGGCGTGCCGAGGGCGAGCTGGACATCGGCTACGATGCGCATGACCGGCCGGTCCGCGTCGAGTATCACTGGGTGCGCTACCTCAGCGCCGCCGACCCAAGGCTGGCCGACGTCTACACCGCCGAGCTGTGGGTGCGGCAGGCGGACGGCGATTGGCTCTACCTGCTCCGGCCCGGTGCCGCGCATTTCGCCAAGGTGCCCCACGCCGGGCTGCGGCCGCTCCTGGTGCGGCATCTGGGTCTCGACCCGGGTCCCTGAACGAGGCGGATGGTGATGCGATGAACCGAGCGACCCGACGCGCCGTCCTGAGTGCCGTGGCGGCCATGGTGGCGATCCGCCATGCCGGTGCCGCGACGGACGCCAGCGAGGCCGGCGCCTTCGTCGACCGGCTCGGCCAGCGCACCATCGCCGCCCTGGACCGGATCGGCAGCGATGCCGCCGCCCGGCAGCAGGCGATCTCCGCCCTCCTCGACGAATTGGTCGATCTCGCGCTGATCGCGCGGCTGTGCCTGGGCCGGCACTGGCGGACGGCCGACGAAGCGCAGCGGGCCCGGTATGTCGAGCTGTTCCGCGCCAACGTGCTGGCCGTGCTGTCGCGCCGCATGGGCTTCTACACCGGTGGCGAGAAGTTCGTGGTGACCGCCAGCCGCCCGGCGGGCGACGACGCGATGGTGGCCTCCGAGATCGTCTACACGACCAACGACCCGCCCTTGCGGATCGAGTGGCGGGTGCGGATCGGCGACGGGCGGCCGATCATCGTCGACGTGCTGCCCGAGGGCGTCAGCCTCGTGCTCACCTACCGCTCGGAGTTCGACGAGGTGGTCGGCCGCAGCGGCCTGGACGGCCTGCTCGCGGAGCTGAGCGACCGGGCCGCCGCCAGGGCCAAGCCGGCCTAGCTCGACACCGCCGGCGCGTACTGGACGGCACCGCCGCAGCGGCGGCAGCGCATGTGGCGCCGGCGCCGGTGCCGGCCGATGGCGAAGCAGCCGTTCACGCACCGGGCGATCAGGCCCGGCTCGCTGAACACGACCGCATGGCAGCGCCGGGCGGAGCAGCCGATCTCCCGCGCCTTGGCCTGCCAGACCGCGTCGTGCTGATGCCGGGGCCCGACCAGCGCGTGCGCGATCTCGTGCAGCAGCGTGTCCTCGATCTCGGCCTCGTCGGCGGCGGCGGCGAAGCCCGCCGCCATGGTGATCTTCCGCTTGGCGAAGTGGCAGGCCCCGCCGCGCCGCTTGGCGGCGTCGAAGGCGAAACTCCAGCCCTTGAGGCCGTGGCGGGTCAGGAGCTCGGCGGCGCGGGCCGAGATCGTCGCCCGGCGGTCCTGGCCCGCGGCTCCCTGCTCCGCCACGAGCTGGTTCCAGGGGACACGGTAGAGCTCACCGGTGTCCAGGCGCACGGTGGCCGTCTTGGGGTTCGCGGTCACCACCGTGCCGACCGCCCGGCCGCGGCGCAGCGCGAAGCCGACCCGATCGTTCGGCAGCGGGCGATGATCGGCCTGACGCTCCTCGCGTCGCCGTCCCAGGACGCGGTCGGCGGCGTCCCACAGGGCCTTCACAGCGCGCGGCCGCTCGCCGGGTCGAAGAGGTGGATGCGCTCGGGGTCGAACGCGATCCGGCAGGGGCTGCCGATCGCCAGCGGGTGGTGCGGCGGCAGCTGCGCCACGAACCGGGCGCCGGCGAGCTCGCCGATCGCGAGCTGGTGCGGGCCCTAAGGGCTCGATCTCGTCGACCCGCAAGGTCAGCGCCGCGGCGCCGTCGCTGGGCAGGACGTGCTCCGGCCGGATGCCGAGCGTGACCGGCCGGCCCGCCAGATTGCCGCGGCGTGCCGGCAGCGGTGCAGAGCCGCCGCCGTCGAGCGCCACCGAGCCGCCGTCGGCCGCGACCGTGCCCGGCACGAAGTTCATCGACGGTGCCCCGATGAAGGCGGCGACGAAGGTGTTGGCCGGGCGCTCGTAGAGCTCGAGCGGCGGGGCCGCCTGCTCGATCCGGCCCTGGTGCATGACCACCACCCGGTCGGCCAGCGTCATGGCCTCGACCTGGTCGTGGGTGACGTAGACCACCGTGTTCTCGAGCCGGCGGTGGAGCTGCTTGATCTCGCTGCGCATCTCGATCCGCAGCTTGGCGTCGAGGTTCGACAAGGGCTCGTCGAACAGGAACACGTCGGGCTGGCGGACGATGGCGCGCCCGATCGCGACCCGCTGCCGCTGGCCGCCCGAAAGCTGCTTCGGCCGCCGGTCGAGCAGCGCCTGGAGGCCCAGGATGCGCGCGGCCTCGTCGATCAGGCGGGTGCGCTCGGCCTCGGGCACGCCCCTGACCTTCATGCCGTAGCCGATGTTCTGGCGCACGGTCATGTGCGGGTAGAGGGCGTAGTTCTGGAACACCATGGCGCAGTTGCGCAGACCCGGCTGCAGCTCGGTGACGTCGCGCTCGCCGATCCGTATCCGCCCGGCACTGGCCGCCTCCAGACCGGCGATCATGCGCAGGGAGGTGGTCTTGCCGCAGCCGGAAGGCCCGACCAGCACCACGAACTCGCCGTCCGCCACGTCGAGGTCGAGCGTCGGGATCACGGTGACGTCGCCGAAGCGCTTTTCCACCCGTTCGAGCGCCACGCGCGCCATCGGTCCGGCTCCTCCCGTTGCCGCGGCACTCTAGCGGCCGGAGGCGGCTCCCGCCAGCTACCGGGCGGCGGCGCCGTAGCGGCGAAGGACGCGCGCCTCGACCCGGGCCACGAGCTGGTAGAACAGCACCGACACCAGGACCGAGACCAGGGCCACGGTCCAGACCATGCCGTAGTCGAGATAGCCGCGGGCCTGGTTGAGCAGGTTGCCGAGGCCGGTGCCGGTGGCGAGCCACTGCGCGATCATCACGCCCAGGAGTGCCCTGGGCACGGCGAGCTTGGCCGAGGTGAACAGGTAGGGCAGGGCGCTGGGCACCGCGACCAGGGCGAGCTCGCGCCACCAGGAGGCACCGTAGGCGCGCACCAGATCGAACGCGGCGCGCGGGACCAGGCCCAGGCCCTGCGCCAGGGTCACGTAGGCCGGAAAGAAGGTGACCGAGACGGTGATCGCGACCGTCACGGCGGTGCCCCGGCCGAGCAGCAGCACGAGCAGCGGGGTCAGCGCCACCAGCGGCATGGTCTGGGTGACCAGGGCCACGGGCAGGAGCGCCCGGCCGACCGCGGGCAGGACCAGGCCCAGGATCGCCAGCAGGAAGGCGAAGGCGAGCCCGGCGGCCATGCCGACCAGCGTGACCGGCAGCGTCTGGGCGAGCGCACCCAGGATCTGGGCCTGCGCCTGTGCCGCGGCGGGGGAGAGGAAGAGATAGTCCAGGACACCCACGGGCGTGCGGGCGACGATGGGCGAGGTGCCGAGCAGCAGGAGCACCAGCCACCAGAGGAGGAAGGGCAGGGCCACGGCCGCGGCGCCGACCAGGACGGCCTGCAGGCGCGAGGCGGCCGGCGGCTCGGGCAGGGGCACGGCGGCCAGCGTGACCGAGCGCGTCCCGCCGGCGATCCGCGCGCCGAGGAAGGCGAACAGCGCATAGGCCACGCCGGCGATGGCCGTGGCGGTGAGGCCGATGCCCCACAGCCGTGCCGGATCGGCGCGGCCGAGCGAGCCCAGGAGGTAGACGCCCAGGCCCCAGCGGCCGCCGCCGCCGAACTCGGCCAGGATCGCACCCAGTACCGCGGCGGGTGCGGCGACGCGCAGGCCGGCGAGGAGCGCCGGCAGGCAGGAGCGCAGCCGGACGAGGCGCATGACCGCACCGCGGCCCGCCGCCCCAGGCGCGGATCACGTCCGGCAGGCGCGGGTCGATCTGGCCCAGCCCGAGCATGGCCGCGGTCATCACCGGGAAGTAGACCGACATCGCCGCCAGGACGATGCGCGGCGCCATGCCCGGCAGGGCGATCACCAGCACCGGGGCGATGGCGATCGGCGGCAGCGCGAACAGGGCGACGTTGACCCCGCGCGCGACGCGCTCGGTCAGCGGCCAGCGCACGAACAGCAGGGCGGCGGCGAACGCCAGGACGCTGCCGGCGAGGAAGCCGAGGCTGGCCGCCTGCACCGTGGCCGCGACATGGGCCGGGTAGTCGCCCCGGTCCTGCCAGAAGCGCAAGGCGATCTCGCTGGGTGCCGGCAGCGCGCCGCCGGCCACCAGGTCCAGCCGGCCCGCGACCTCCCACAGCGCCAGCAGGGCGAGCCAGCCCGCCCAGGTCCGGCCGCCGGTCAAGCGGCCAGCGCCTCGGCGTCGAGCGCCTCGCCGATCCGGTCGCACAAGGCATGGAACGCCGGCGAGCGCAGCAGGGCCGCGGTCCGCGGCCGCGGGAACGGCACCTCGACCACCTGCGCGATCCGGCCCGGGCGCGGCGCGCATCACCACGATCCGGTCGGCGAGGAAGGCGGCCTCGTCGATGCCGTGCGTGACCAGGAGCGTGGTCGCCCCGCTCTCGGCCCGGATCCGCTGCAGCTCGAGGTTCATCTGCCGGCGCAGGATCTGGTCCAGCGCACCGAAGGGCTCGTCCAGGAACAGGATCCTGGGCTCGGTCACCAGCGCCCGGGCCAGCGCCACCCGCTGGCGCATCCCGCCCGAGAGCTCGCGCCGGCCGGGCCCGCTCGAACCCGGCGAGGCCGACGAGCCCGACCAGCTCCGCGATCCGCGCCGCGGCGCGCGGGCGGCCGAGCACGTCGAGCGGGAGCGCGATGTTGTCCGCGACACTGCGCCAGGGCAGCAGCGCCGGGTCCTGGAAGGCGATGCCGAGTTCGCCGCGTGCACTCACCGCCGCCGGCGCCTCGCCGCCGATCGCGACGCGTGCCGGCGTCGGCCCGCTCGAGCCCGGTGGCGATCCGCAGCACCGTCGACTTGCCGCAGCCCGAGGGGCCGATCAGCGCGGTGAACGAGCCGGCCGGGCAGTCGAGGTCGATCCCGTCCAGCACGGTCAGCGGCCGGCCGTCGAGCTCGAACCGCTTGACCACGCCCTGGAGCGACAGCGCCTGCCCGGCGCGCATCAGATCTCCTGCGAGCAGCGTCGTGTCGAACATCTCGCGCGTACCCTTGATGCCGATCTCGGCGAGGGCCGCGAGGTTCTTGGCGATGTCCTCCTCGGTCATGGCGAAGATGCCGGCCGGGGTCTCGATCAGGGGCTGCTGCGCCTTGTTGAAGTAGAGCTCGTTGGCGACGGTCCGGCCCGTGCCCTTGAACCAGGTCTGCTCGAACTTGGGCGGCCACAAGGCCGGGTCCTTGAAGTTCTCGACCCAGCCCTTGCGGCTCGCGCGCAGCCACGCGACGAGGTCGGCGCGCCGGTTCTTGAGCGTCTCCTCGGTGACCACCACCGTGTCGTTGTAGATGGTGAAGCCGTGGTCGTAGAGCAGGAAGGAGTGCGCCTTCTTGCCGGCCTGCTCGATCGTGTAGGGCACGTTGGTGGTGAAATCGATCGAGGCGTCGATCTCGCCCTTGATCAGCGGCGTCGGGTCGTAGGCGTAGGGCACGATGTTGACCTGGTCCTTGGCGATGCCGTTGAGCTTGAGCATCGCGTCGACCGAGACCACGTTGACCGGCGGCACGGCCAGGGTCTTGCCGATCAGGTCCTTGGGCGCGTTGATCGGGTTGTCGGCGAGGCTGACCACGCCGATCGGGTTCTTCTGGTACTGCGCGCCGATGATCTTGAACGGTGCGCCCTGCTCGACGATCGCCTTGATCGTGGTGTCCGGCGTGGTGAGCGTCACGTCCGCCCGGTTCGCGAGCAGCGTGCTCTCCGGGATCACGTCCGGGCCGCCGGGGAAGTACTCGATCTCCAGCCCCTCGGCCGCGTAGTAGCCCTGGTCGATCGCGATGAAGTAGCCCATGAACTCGGCGTCGTTCACCCACGACGCCTGGAAGTTCAGCGTGCTCGCGGCGCGGGCGCGACGGCCCGGAAGGGCCAGCGAGCCCATGGCTCCGGCCAGGAGCGCCAAGGCCGGGCGGCGTTGCAGTGTCGTGCGCATGATGCGGTTCCCTCGCTGCTGATGATGGCCTCGGCCCGGGTTGCGCCGGTTCAGCCGGCGCGTTGCCCGCGCAGCCGCTGCAGCTCCTGGAGCGGGGGCGTCGCCTCGATCTGCTCGGGCGACAGCAGGTCCCACTTCACGCCGCGCGGGCGGGGATGGGTGCGCTCGACGCGGTGCAGCGCCGAGGGGGTGGCGATCCAGTCGACGATGATGTCGGTGGGGCTCGGGAACAGCTTGTCCTCGACCACCTGGACGTCGTGGACCAGGGCCGCCACCGGCGTGCGCTCGTCGACGATGCCGAGATCGGTGAACATGCCCCATTCCAGGTCGAAGAAGCCGTGGCCCTTGCCGAAGCGGACCCCGTCCAGGCTCACCGCCGAGGCGCCCGTGACCATGAAATCGAAGGCGCCGCGCCTGGCCACCTCGGCCAGGGTGATCGGCCGGCCGAAATGCTCGAGCCCGTCGAGCCAGGCCGCGAACAGCTCCTGCCCCTTGGGCACCATGCCGGGCTCGAGCAGGATCAGGCCGCGATAGATGCCGTAGGTCGAGACGACCATGCTGCGGCCCGCTTCGAGCATGCGCCGGCGCAGCTCGACCAGGCAGTTGTCCGGCGTGACGAAGGCGTAGCGGCCGGCCTCGTAGAAGGGCAGCGCGCACAGCCGGTCGGTGGCGGCCTCGCTGCCGACGAAATCGGGGATCACCTCGGCGAAGTTGAGGTGGAAGCGGGAGTCCGGCAGCGCCACGTCGCGCAGCTTCGACCAGATGCGCTGCCGGACCATGGTGGTGCCGCTCATGCCGCGATCCCGTGACGATCGTTTCCGGTTGTGCCAAGTCTGAAACGACTGTTTCATGAGCCGGTCCGGCTGTCACCAGGAAAATCGGCCCGATGGCGACGCGCCTTGCCTTGCGGATCCAGGACCGGTTCGAGCGTCTGGCCCCCAGCGAGCGCAAGCTCGCGGCCCTCCTCCTGGAGCGCGAGGACGAGATCCTGACCTACTCCGCGACCGAGCTCGCCGGCCTCGCCGGCGTGTCCAAGGCCACCGCCGCGCGCCTGTTCCGCAGCCTGGGCTATGCCGACTTCAACGAGGTCCGGCTGCAGGCCCGCGAGGAGCGCAACCGGATCGCGCCGATGCGCCGCGTCAGCGTGCCGGCGGCACCGGCCCGGGCGGCGGCCACGATCTCGGGCCATCTGGAACAGGAGGTGGCGGCCCTGGTGCGCACCTTCGAGGAGCTGCGCTCCGACACGCTGCGCGACGCCGTCAAGCATCTGGCCGAAGCACCCCGCCTGTGGCTCCTCGGCTTCGGCGGCGAGGAGGGCCTCGCCCGCGCGGCACGGCTGATGCTCTCGCGCCTGCGGCCCGAGGTGCACCTCCTGGGCGGCCATGCCGGCGCCTGGGCCGAGGACCTCGCCATGGCCGGCGCCGGCGACGCCCTGCTCGCCATCGTCATGGCGCCCCGCCTGCGGCTGGCGCTACCCGTGCTGGAGTATGCCCGCACCACCCGCCTGCGCACGGTGGCCGTCGTGGACAACGCCACCGTCGCCGCCGCCCGCCGGCTCGGCGCCCTGCCCATCGTCTGCCACGCGGCCGCGTCGCCGCTGGGTCCGTCCACGACGCCGGCCTCCAGCGTCCTGCGCCTGATCGCGGCCGCGCTGGCCGCCCGCCTCGGCGCCACCGCCGCCCGCCGCGGCGAGCTGATCCGCGCCATCCACGAGGAGATCGAGGACCTGGAGGCCTGACGGGGACATTTGTGGTGCGCCGTGGCATAGTCAGGGCATGACCGCCGCTGCCAGTTCGCTGCCCAAGCCGATGACCGTGGCTGAGTTTCTCGCCTACGACGACGGTTCGCTGACACGCTACGAGCTGATCGATGGCGCCATGGTGGCGATGAACCCGCCCCATCCGCGACATGCCGACATCGTGGAGAATATCGGCAGCGCTGATCGATCGGCAGTTGGTGCCGCCCTGCCGTGTCTACCGTACCGAGATTGGTGTCGCGGCCGGCGATCAGGGGCGGAACTGGCGCGAACCCGACCTCGTGGTGACCTGCGTTCGGCCCGAGCAAGGGTACATCCAGTCGCCTCGCCTGATCGTCGAGGTGCTCTCGCCGTCGACCGAGAAGGACGACCGCACCACCAAGCTCGACTTCTACGAGACCCTGCCGACCTTGGAAGCGGTGCTGCTGGTCTGGCAGGACGAGCGCCGGGTCCGGCTGCGCTCGCGCGGCGAGGCGGGCTGGGTCGACCAGGACGTGATCGGCTCCGGGACGGTGGCGATCCCGGATCTCGGCGTCACCCTCTCGCTGGACGAGATCTACGCCGACCCCTGGGGCGAGGAGGCGCCGGGGGAGGCGTAAGCTCCCCCGGCCATCGATCCTCAGGACTTGGGCGGCAGGCCCATCGAGGCGCGGTAGGCGGCGAGCTGCTGCTCGCGGCCGAACTCGTCGGTCAGCCGGTTCCACTCGGCCGCCACCGTGTCCAGCGCCTGCTGCGGCGTCACCTCGCCGGCCAGTGCCTTGGAGAGCTCGATCTCGAGCACCTCGGTGTAGCTGAAATAGCCGGCCAGACGCATGTCGAGCGCCACGTTCTCGGCGTTCATGCTGGCCAGCTGCGCGCCCAGATACTCCTTGGCCTCGCGCTCGGAGAACAGGTTCTTCCACAGGTCCAGGTTCTGGACGTGGCTGAGCCGGTAGGGGTTCACGCCCGAGCCGCCGGTGATCGCGGCCGTGCCCGAGACGCTGGGGCTGCTCAGCGTCTGGACGAAGTTCCAGGCCGCCTCCTGGTTCTTGGACGCCTGCGGCACGGCGATCTGCCAGCCGCCGAAGGCCATGAACGGCGAGTAGACGACGTCGGCGAACGTGTCCCACTGCTTGGTCTTGTAATTGTAGATCTCGGTCGAGCCCGGCAGGATCGCGGAGCCGACACTGCCCGGGATCTTCGACTGCTTGGGATCGGCCGCGATCACGCCGGTGTCGCCCCAGCCGATCGATTCCGCGACCTGGCCGCCGGCCATGGCCGCGTTGACCTCGCCGAACGAGAAGTTCAGCGCGTTGGGCGGGGCCAGCTTGCTGGCGCGGATATACTCCTCGAGCCCGCGCACCCAGCCCGGATTGTTGAGCTGGGCGTCCATCGTGTCCGGATCGAAGAACATCGAGGCCGGCAGGTCGGGATGGTTGGTGTAGGCCGCGGCGTGGCTGAAGAAGAACCAGAACTGCTGCCCGCCGCGCCGGAACGCCTCGGCCGTGCCCCACAGGTTCTGCTCGGGCCGGGTGAAGAACTCGGCGATGTCGAGATATTCCTTCCAGGTCTTGGGCGGCGCCAGGTCGTAGCCGTACTTGGCCTTGAACGCCTCCTGCTCCTTGGGATCCTCGAACAGGTCGATGCGGTAGGTGGTGGCGTGCAGGTCGCCGTCCATGGTCTGCGACAGCACCTTGCCGTCCCACACCATCAGCCGCTCGCGGTAGACCGGGTGGATGTCCTCCCAGTCGGCACCCTGCTTCATCGCCGCCGGCATCTCGGTCAGGAACGGCGTGAAGTCCGGCGTCCAGGCGGGGGCGAAGGTGACCGCGTCGAAGGTGTCCTCGCCGCCGGCCAGCGTGGTCGCGATCTTGGGGTAGAGCTCCGACCAGGGGAACTCGACCACGTTGACCGTGCCGCAGGTCTGCTTCTTCCACTCGGCGGCGGCCGCGGTCAGCGCCGAGGCGATGTAGGGGCCGGTCTGCGTGCCGATGGTGAGCGTCACGTTGGTGTAGTCGGGGCTGCAGGCCCAGCTCGCACCCGATCCCAGGGCCATGGCGCAGGCCGTGGCCAAGAAGCAGCTTCTTCATCGATCCGTCTCCCTGTGCGGTTTCGTTGTCGGCAGGATCACTTGATCGCACCCAGCATCACGCCCGAGCGCATCAGCCGGCTCAAGGCACCCGCCAGCACCATCATCGGTGCGATGGCGATCAGCACGGCGGCCGAGACCGCCCACCATTCGTCGCCGCGCTGGCTGTTCTGGCCGGCGACCAGGATGGGCAGGGTCTGCCACTGCGAGGTGGTGAGGAAGAGCGCGAACAGGAACTCGTTCCAGAGCGAGCTCAGCGTGATCAGGAAGGTGGCGATCAGCCCGGGCAGCGACATCGGCAGGACGATGTCGGTGAAGATCCGCCAGGACGGGACATTGTCGACCATGGCCGCCTCCTCGACCTCGACCGGCAGCGCCTGGAAGAAGTCGCGCATCAGCCAGATCACGATCGGCAGCGAGAAGGCGACGTAGCACAAGGTCAGCCCCCAGAAGGTGTCGACCATCTTGAAGCCCATGCGCCCGATCTCGGTGTACATGAGATAGAGTGCGAACGCCGTGACGATCGGCGGGAACATGCGCTGGCTGACGAACCAGAAGATGATGTCCTCGTTGCCCAGGATCGGCCCCGGCACCGGCAGGCGGTCGATGACGAAGGCCATGGCCAGCGCCACCGGAAACGCCGCGAGCAGCGCCTGGGCGCGGCCGAACCCCAGCCACTGGTGCAGGGCCAGGTAGCCCAG
>CAVYMA010000024.1:0-124721 GCA_963769465.1 uncultured Alphaproteobacteria bacterium | reverse complement strand
TCATTGCCTCGTCGCGCTGGTGCGCAGGAGCTGAAGCCGAGAGATTCATGGGATCCGAGCCTGACGATTTCGACGGTGCCGCAACGGCGGCCGCACCCTCGTTAGCGCGACCCGCGCTGTCAAGCGAGGCGCGCCTGGGCCCGCCTTAGGTAGGTGCTTCAGCCGTTGCGCGCCAGCGCCGGGCCGACGAGCTCGCCATAGACGGCCAGGGTGCGGTCGCCCAGCGGGCCGGGCGCGAACTCGGCACGCACGAAGGCGCGGGCCCGCGCGGCCAGCCGGCCGCGGATCTCCGGCTCCAGGCGCAGCGCCAGATCCAGGGCGCGCGCCAGCTCCTCGGCATTGCCGTGCGGGACCAGCCAGCCCGTGGCCGCCGGCAGCACGGCCTCCGGCAAGGCACCGCACTGGGTGACCACGACCGGCCGGCCCATGGCCTGGGCCGCGACCGCCGCGATTCCCGAGGGATCGGGCCGGGTCGCGGGTACCACCACGATGTCGGCGAGGCTCAAGGCCGCGGGCCGATCGTCCACGACGCCGCCGAACCGCACCCGCTCGCCCAGGCCGGCGCGGCGCACCGCCGCCAGGAGTGCTTCGGGGTAGCTGCCCTCCTCCGGGACGGCGCCGGTGAACACGACCACGCAGTCGGTGCGCGGCAGCCGCGCCAGCGCCTGCACCAGCAGCAGGTGGCCGCGGTCTTCCGCGTGCAGCGGCGGCACCAGCACCACCTTGGGCCCGTGCTCCAGCTGCCAGCGCTCGGCCAGCGACTGCACGCGATGCCCGCGCACCCGCTCGGGGTCGAACTCGTCGGCGTCGATCCAGCGCCGCACCACGCGCAGCCGGTCGGGCCCGAGGCCATGCCGGGCCGCGAGCGCCTCGGCCACGAAATCCGACACCGCCACCACCCGGTCGGCCCCGGCCGCCGCACTCTCCGGCTCGTCCACCGTCGCCACCAGGGCCACGCCGGTGGCGCGCGCCAGCTCGGCGGCACCACGGGCGGCAGCGCCATGGGCATGAATCACGCGGATGCCGTGGCCGCGGATCGCCGCCGCCAGCCGCCGGCCGGCGCGCCAGCGGGCAAGCGGGCCGCGTCCGTCCAGGGTCTCGTGCAGATGGCTGCAGCCGGCGGCCGCCAGCTCGCGCTCCAGAGGGCCGCCGGGACCCGCCACGAACGAGCGCCAGCCGCGCGCCCGCGCATGGCAGGCGAGATCGACCGCATCCTGGCCGCTCCCGCCGCGCTCGAGGTCCGGTGCGAGCTGCAACACCGCCGGCTTCATGCGCGCGGCCCACAGCCGACGGTGCAACCGAAGCTTGCCTCCGGCTGCCATACGGCCGAACCTGTCGCCATCGGATCACTCCACGCGCCGCCAGGGACGCTAGTCGAACTCGCGCATTTATGCAAACCGACCAGCGGATACTCAACCGAAGCAACGCGCCGCCGCTGGCCTGCTGCCTCACGCCCGGGGCAGCGCCCACGGTGGTGTTCCTCACCGGCTTCCGCTCGGACATGACCGGCGCCAAGGCGCTCCACCTCGAAGCCCATTGCGCCCGGGCCGGCCGCGCCTTCCTGCGCTTCGACTATCGCGGGCACGGTGCTTCCGGCGGCCGGTTCGAGGACGGCTGCATCGGGGACTGGCGTGACGACGCGCTGGCCGTGCTCGACGAGGCCGTGACCGGGCCCGTGGTCCTCGTGGGCTCGAGCATGGGCGGCTGGATCATGCTGCTCGTGGCCCTGGCCCGTCCGGAGCGCGTCCGCGGCCTCGTGGGCATAGCACCAGCACCGGACTTCACCCGCGACCTGATCGCGCCGCGGCTGACGACCGACCAGGCGGCGGTGCTCGCCCGCGACGGCGTGATCCTGGCGCCCTCGGCCTATGGCGAGCCGACACCCATCACCGCGCGGCTCCTGGCGGACGGCGAGCGTCACCTCCTCCTCGACCGGCCGATCCCGTTCCGCGGCCCCGTCCACCTCGTCCACGGCCAGATGGACCCGGACGTCCCCTGGCAGACCTCGCTGCGTATTGCGGGCTGCCTGGAGAGTGCGGCGGTCACGGTCGAGCTGGTCAAGGACGGCGACCACCGCCTGTCCCGGGACGAGGATCTGCGCCGGATCGCGGCGGCGGTCGACCGGGTGCTGGAACAGGTGGAGGGCCATGGCTGAGCTGCGCCCGTGGGTGCGGATGGTCCTGGGCGGCCTGCTCGGGGCGGCCGTCGTCGGCTCGGTGCTGTGGTTGCTTCCCGACACCGGCACCCCACCCCCGCCTGTCGGCACCCCAATCCCCGCCGGCCGTCGCGGAGGC
Organism: uncultured Alphaproteobacteria bacterium; assembly: GCA_963769465.1. Classification (GTDB taxonomy): domain Bacteria; phylum Pseudomonadota; class Alphaproteobacteria; order Geminicoccales; family Geminicoccaceae; genus Benzoatithermus. The sequence goes on along the minus strand of CAVYMA010000024.1, from coordinate 122,427 downwards.
ACCGCCGCCGCCCGTGGAGGTGGACGAGGGCATCGTCGCCAACCCGCCCTGGACCGGCGACCTGGACGGCATGGTCGAGCGCCGGCTGGTGCGCATCCTCGTGATCCCCAACCGCACCGACTACTATCTCGACCATGGCGAGCCCAAGGGGCTGACCGCGGAATATGCCCGCGAGTTCGAGCGCCGGCTGAACCGCCGCTTCCAGACCGGGGCCCGGCCGATCCGCGTGGTGTTCGTGCCGGTCACCCGCGACGAGCTGCTGCCCGCCCTGGTCGCCGGCACGGGCGACATCGCGGCCGCCAACCTCACCATCACGCCCGAGCGGCTGGAGCTGGTCGACTTCACGCCGCCCTTCCGCACCGACGTCCGCGAGATCCTGGTCACCGGCCCCGCGGCCCCGCCGCTGGCGTCGCTCGACGACCTGGCGGGGCAGGAGATCACGACGCGGCGCACCAGCAGCTACTGGGCGAGCCTGGAGGCCCTGGACTCCCGCCTGCGCAAGGAGGGGCGCGCCGGCCTGCGCCTGCGCGCGGCGATGGAGCTGCTCGACGACGAGGACCTGCTCGAGCTGGTGGCGGCCGGCCACCTGCCCTGGGCCGTGGTCGACGACCACAAGGCGCGGGCCTGGCAGCGCGCGCTGCCGGAGCTCACCTTGCGCGAGGACCTCGTGCTGCGCAGCGGCGGCGACATCGGCTGGGCCCTGCGCAAGGACAGCCCGCAGCTCGCCGCGTCCCTGGCCTCGTTCACCAAGGCCACCGCCAAGGGCACCGAGTTCGGCAACGTGGTGGCCAACCGCTACCTCGTGGCCGCCGACCAGCTGCGCGGCAAGGATGCCGCCGACCGCAAGCGCTTCCTCGATCTCGTGGCCCTGTTTCGCAAGTATGGCGAGCGCTACGGCCTCGACCCGCTGCTGCTCGCGGCGCAAGGCTACCAGGAATCCGGCCTCGACCAGAAGAAGCGCAGCCCGGCCGGTGCGGTCGGCATCATGCAGATCCGCCCGCAGACCGCCGCCGACTCCGCCGTGGACGTGCCGCGGATCGAGCGGCTGGAGAACAACATCCACGCCGGTGCCAAGTATCTGCGCCACCTGATCGACGTCTACTTCGCCGACCCGGCGATCGGCGAGCTCGACCGCATGCTGCTGGCGCTTGCCGCCTACAATGCCGGGCCCAGCCGCATCGCCGAGCTGCGCCGCCGGGCGGCCAAGCGCGGCCTCGACCCCGACCGGTGGTTCGGCGAGGTCGAGGTGCAGGTCGAGCGCGAGATCGGCCGCGAGACCGTGGCCTATGTCGGCAACATCGTGAAGTACTACACCGTCTATCGCGGCATCATCGAGCAGGAGGAGGCGCGCCGGCTGGCCCGCACCCAGATCGTGTCGCGCTAGCGCTTGGCCAGCTCCTGGTCCTTCGCCATGGCCCGCTGCAGTGCCGGCCGCTCTGCAAGACGGGAGAGGTACGGCGCGAACTCCGGCCGCTCCGGCACGCCGCCCATCATCGTGCCCCAGCGCAGGGCCGAGCCGATCAGGACGTCGGCGGTCGAGAACCGCTCGCCCAGCAGGAACGGCCCGGGCGTCAGCGCCTGGGCGAGCACGGCCATGGTGGTGTCGAAGTCGCCATAGCCCAGGGCGCGCGGCGTGCCCGCCGGACGCTGCAGCATCCGGTCGATGATCGCGGGCTCGAGGCAGCCCGGCTCGAAGAACAGCCAGCGCAGGTAGGTGCCGCGCTCCGGCGCGCCGACCGGCGGGGCGAGGCCGGCGGCGGGATAGGCCTCGGCGAGCCAGGCACAGATGGCGGCGACCTCGGTGATCACCGTGCCTCGATGGACCAGCGCCGGGACCTTCCCCATCGGGTTGATCGCGAGGTATTCGGGCTGCTTCTGGTCGCCCGCGTTCAGGTCGAGCAGCTCGACGCGGTAGGGTGCGCCCACCTCCTCCAGCATCCACAGCACGATCGAGCCGCGCGAGGGGGCGGCGTGGTAGAAGGTCAGAGTCTCGTCGCTCATCGGTCCATCTCCGCTGCACCCGTTCGGCTGCTCTGCTACACCGGCCCGACCATGTCGTTCGAGCCCGAAATCGATCCGGCCATCTGGCGCCTCCGCCCTGACTTCGTGGCGCTGAGCCTCGTCGTGCGGAACGCGCGCAACGCTCCGGCGGACGAGGTGTCGGCGGCCATGCTCGCCTCGGCGATGGACCGAGCCGCACCCTGGGCGGAAGCGCACCTGGAGTCCTGGCGCGAGGCCTACCGGGCGTTCGGGGCCAAGCCGCAGCGCACGCCCTGCTCGGCCGAGGCGCTGCGCCGCCGCGCCGCGAACCTGCCCGCGGTCAACCGGCTGGTCGATGCCTACAACGCGCTCAGCCTGCGCTACGCCGTCCCCATCGGCGGCGAGGATCTGGATGCCTATCGCGGCAGCCCGCGGCTGACGGTGGCCGAAGGCGGCGAGCCGTTCGCGACCGTCCGGGACGGTGCCCCGGCGGTCGAGCCGGTCGAGGCCGGCGAGGTCGTCTGGCGCGACGAGGAAGGGGTGACCTGCCGGCGCTGGAACTGGCGGCAGAGCCCGCGCACCCGGCTCGAGCCGCACTCGACCGCGATGTGGTTCGTGCTGGAGCGGCTGGAACCGATGCCGCTCGCGGCACTGGAGGAGGCCGGGGCGGCCCTGGCGGCGGCGGTGCGCGAGCTTGCGCCGGACGCCGAGGTGCGGAGCCGGTTGATCGCCGGGCCGGAAGCCCGCTAGGGCAGGAGCAGGAGGCCCGCCATGTACCAGCCCGCCCATTTCCGCGAAGACCGGCTCGAGGTCCAGCACGCGCTGATCCGCGCCCATCCCCTGGGCCTCCTGGTGAGCCACGGGTGCCGGCGGGCTCGACGCCAACCCGATCCCGTTCCTGCTCGACGCGGCCGGGCCGTTCGGCACGCTGCGGGCGCATGTGGCGCGGGCGAACGCGGTCTGGCGCGACCTGCAGGCGTCGCCGGAGGTCCTGGTCGCGTTCCAGGCGGTCGACACCTACGTCACGCCGTCCTGGTACGCCTCCAAGCGCGAGCACGGCAAGGTCGTGCCGACCTGGAACTATGCGCTCGTCCAGGCCTGGGGCACCGCACGGGTGATCGAGGATCCGGCGTGGCTCGCGGCCCAGATCCGGGCGCTGACCACGGTCCATGAGGGCCCCCGTGCCGAGCCCTGGGCGGTCGAGGACGCGCCCGAGCCGTTCATCGCCACCCAGCTCCGGGCGATCGTCGGGATCGAGATCGCGATCACCCGGATCGAGGGCAAGTGGAAGGCGAGCCAGAACCGGCCGCCCGCCGACCGCGCGGGCGTTGCGGACGGGCTCGCGCAGGAGGGCAACGAGGCTGCCCTGGCGATGGCCGAGCTGGTGCGCGAGCGGTCTCAGCCGTCGACCGGGAGCAGTGCCGCCAGTCCCTCGCGGTAGCTCGGATAGGCGAGCGTCACCCCGAGCTCGCGCTTGATCCGCTCGTTCCGGACGCGGCGGTTGTCCTTGTAGAAGGTGCGCGCCATCGGCGAGAGCTCGGCCGTCTCGTAGGGCTGCGCCGGGCGGCGGTGCCACGCCCATGAGCTCGGCCGCGTGGGTGACGACCTCGTCGGGCGGGGCCGGCTCGTCGTCGCAGACATTGTAGATCGCACCGGGCCGGGGCCGCGCGATCGAGGCCTCCAGCACGTTGGCGATGTCCTCGACGTGGATGCGCGAGAACACCTGCCCGGGCTTCACGATCCGCCGTGCGGTGCCCTCCTTCAGGTTCACGAAGGCGTTGCGCCCCGGCCCGTAGATGCCGGCGAGGCGGAAGATGTGGACCGGGAGGCCGGACTCGAGCCACGCCGCTTCGGCCCGGGCGCGGCGATCGGCACGGGCGAGCGTGGGCTCGATGGCGGTGTCCTCGTCGACCCAGCCGCCCTGCCGGTCGCCATAGACGCCCGTGGTGCCCAGATAGCCGATCCAGCCCACGCGCCGCAGGTCGGCCGCGTGCAGGTCGAGCGCCGGGTCGCCGGCCTCGTCGGGGGCGATCGAGGTCAGGGCGTGGGTGACGCCGGCGAAGGCCACGGGCGGCAGCGGCCGCTGCCGGTCGAACGGGAACATGCGCCAGCCGCGCGCGGCCAAAGCGTCGGCCTTGTCCGGCCGTCGCGTCGTCCCGCGGATCTCCCAGCCGCGTGCCGCCAGCCGTTCGGCCAGGGTGCGGGCCGAGTAGCCCAGGCCGAAGCAGAGCAGGGTTCCCGTCACGTCGCCGCCCATTCCCCAAGCACCTCCTGGTCAAGCTCGCCGTCGCCGTAGGTGGCGCGGAGTTGGCGCATCCGTGCCGCCGGGACAAGTCGTGCGGCCGCCCAGACCGCAGCACCGCGCACCAGCGGCGCCGGATCGGCCAGGAGCCGCTCGGCCACCGCTGCCAGCGCCGGCTCGCCGCTGTTGCCGATCGCGACCAGCACGTTGCGCACGAAGCGGTCGCGGCCGATCCGCTTGACCGGGCTGCCGGAAAAGCGGTCGCGGAAGGCTGCGTCGTCCAAAGCCGCGAGCTCGGCGAGATGGGGTGCCACGAGATCGGGCCGCGCCTGCAGCTTCATCTCGCGGGTGGCCTGCGCGTACTTGTTCCAGGGACACACCGCGAGGCAGTCGTCGCAGCCATAGATCCGGTTGCCCATCAGCGGCCGCAGCGCGCGCGGGATCGGGCCCTTGTGCTCGATGGTGAGATAGCTGATGCAGCGGCGCGCATCGAGCCGGTAGGGTGTGGGGAAGGCGTCGGTCGGGCACACCTCGAGGCAGCGCCGGCAGCTGCCGCAATGGTCGCGCTCGGGTTCGTCCGGCGCCAGCTCCAGCGTGGTCAGGATCTCGCCCAGGAACAGCCAGGAGCCGAGGCTGCGGCTCACCAGGTTGGTGTGCTTGCCCTGCCAGCCCAGCCCCGCCTCCTGCGCCAGGGGCTTCTCCAGGACCGGTGCGGTGTCGACGAACACCTTCACCTCGGCCGCGAACTTCGCCGCGATCCAGCCCGCCAGCTCCTTCAGCCTGCCCTTGAGCACGTCGTGATAGTCGCGGTGCCGGGCATAGACCGAGACATAGCCCCGGTCCGCGCGCGCGAGCTCAGGCAGCGGGTCCCGCTCCGGCCCGTAGTTCAGCCCGCAGACGATCGCCGTCCGCGCCGCCGGCCACAGACGATCCGGCGAGGCGCGCCGGTCGGGGTCGCGGGCGAGCCAGTCCATGGTGCCGTGATCGCCCGCGGCGAGTGCCGCGCGATAGCGGTCGCCAGCCTCGGCCGGCAGCGTCGCCGTTGTGAACCGTACCTCGTCGAGCCCGAGCACCCGGGCGCGCGCGCGGATCGCCTCGGCCTTGGAGACCGGTGCGGCGGGGCGTACAACGTTCGGCATGCTCGGCGACTTGGACGTGAGCGTCTTTCGCGACTTCGCGACCGCACTGCTGATCGGCGCCTTGATCGGCGTCGAGCGCGAGAAGCGCAAGGGCGACGGTGAGCCCGGCATCGGCGGCCTGCGCACCTTCATCCTGTTCGCGCTGACCGGTGCGGTCGCCGGTTTCCTGTCCCGCGGCGACGGCGCGCCCTGGGTCCTGATCGCCACCATGCTGCCCGTCGCGGGCCTCGTCTTCGCCGGCTACTGGCTCGTCACCAAGTCGCAGCCCGATTCGTTCGGGCTCACCACGGAGATCGCCGCGGTCGTCGTGTGCCTGCTGGGTGCGATGACCATGCTCGGCCACCGCGAGCTCGCCATCGGGCTCGGCGTCGTGACCGCGGCCGTGCTCGCCTACAAGCAGCCGCTGCACGGTCTCGTCGCCAAGCTCGGCTGGGACGACGTGTTCGCCGGCGTGCGGCTGCTGATCGCCACCTTCATCATCCTGCCGCTCCTGCCCGACCGCACGCTGGATCCCTGGGACGCGCTCAACCCCTACAAGCTCTGGCTGCTGGTGATCCTGATCTCGAGCCTGTCGCTGGTCGGCTACGTCGCCACGCGCTGGCTCGGTTCCGGCCGCGGCACGGTGGTCACCGGGATCACCGGCGGCCTCGTCTCCTCGACCGCGGTGACGCTGTCCTTCGCCAAGCGGGGCCGCGACGAGCCACAGGCCGCACCGGCGCTCGCCTGCGGCATCCTGATCGCCTGGGCCGTGATGTTCGGGCGCATCCTGGGCCTGGTGCTGGCCGTCAACCGCGACCTGCTCTGGCCTTTGCTGGCCCCCGTTCTGGCCATGGGTGCGGTCAGCGTCGTCGGCGGCTGGCTGCTCTATCGGCGCAGCAGCGACGCGCAGGGCCAGGACGACGTGCCCTTGCGCAACCCGTTCAGCCTCACCTCCGCCGTGAAGTTCGGGCTGCTGTTCGCGGCCGTGCTGCTGCTGGTCAAGCTCGTCCAGTTCTACCTGCCGGGCGGTGGCGTCTACATCCTGGCCGCCCTGGCCGGGCTGACCGACGTCGACGCCATCACGCTTTCCATGACGGACTATGCGCGTTCCAACCCCGTGAACGTGGCGGCACTCGCCGTCGTCATCGCGGCCGTCAGCAACACCGTGGTGAAGTGCGCCATGGTGACGAGCCTGGGCGGACCCGCGCTGCGGCGGCCCGTGCTCCTGGCGACGGCGGCGATCGTCGTCGCGGCCGTCGCCGGTGCCGCCGTCACCTGGTTCCGCTAGCTACTCCAGCGCGCCCGAGGTCGCGCACGGCACCCCGCGCGGCGGAGGTGACGAAGGCGGCATAGGCCTTGAGCGCCTGGGTGACCTTGCGCGGGCGCGGGTGTGCCGGCTTCCAGCCCAGGCGATCCTGCTCCGCCCGGCGGCGCGCCAGCTCCTCCTCGTCGACCACGAGCCGGATCGAGCGGTTCGGGATGTCGATCTCGATCAGGTCGCCCTCGCGCACCAGCCCGATCGTGCCGCCCTCGGCGGCCTCCGGCGAGGCGTGGCCGATCGACAGGCCCGAGGTGCCGCCCGAGAACCGGCCGTCGGTGACCAGGGCGCAGGCTTTGCCCAGCCCCTTCGATTTCAGGTAGCTGGTCGGGTAGAGCATCTCCTGCATGCCCGGCCCGCCACGCGGGCCCTCGTAGCGGATCACCACCACGTCGCCGGCGTTGACGATTCCGTCGAGGATCGCGCGGACCGTCTCGTCCTGGCTCTCGAACACCCGCGCCGGGCCGGTGAACTTCAGGATCGACTCGTCGACGCCGGCGGTCTTCACGATGCAGCCGTCGACCGCGAGATTGCCCTTGAGCACGGCGAGGCCGCCGTCCCTGGAGAACGGATGCTCCGGTGCGCGGATCACGCCGCTGCGGCGGTCCAGGTCGAGTTCGGCGAAGCGGTTGGCCTGGGAGAAGGCCTGGGTGGTCCGCACGCCGCCCGGGGCCGCCATGAAGAACTCGCGCACGGCCTCGTCGTTGGTGCGGCTGACGTCCCAGTGGTCGAGCGCGTCGCCGAGGGTCGCCGCATGGACGGTGCCGGCCTCGCGGTGCAGCAACCCTGCGCGGTCGAGCTGGCCCAGGATCGCCATGATCCCGCCGGCGCGGTGCACGTCCTCCATGTGCACGTCCGACTTGGCCGGGGCGACCTTGCACAGGACCGGCACCTTGCGGCTCAGCGCGTCGATGTCGTCCATGGTGAAGTCGACGCCGCCCTCGTGGGCGGCGGCCAGGATGTGCAGGACGGTGTTGGTCGATCCGCCCATGGCGATGTCGAGCGCCATCGCGTTCTGGAAGGCGGCCTTGGTGGCGATGGCACGGGGCAGCACCGAAGCGTCGTTCTGCTCGTAGTGGCGCTTGGCGAGCTCCACGATGACGCGCCCGGCCTCCTCGAACAGCCGCTTGCGGTCGGCGTGGGTCGCCAGCGTCGAGCCGTTGCCGGGCAGGCTCAGGCCCAGCGCCTCGGTCAGGCAGTTCATCGAGTTGGCGGTGAACATGCCCGAGCAGGAGCCGCAGGTCGGGCAGGCGGCCTCCTCGATGGTGGCGATCTCGGCGTCCGAATACTTGTCGTCCGCGGCCGCGACCATGGCGTCGACCAGGTCCAGTGCCCGGATCTCGCCCTTCACCCGCGCCTTGCCGGCCTCCATCGGCCCGCCCGAGACGAACACCGCCGGGATGTTGATCCGCATCGCGGCATTCAGCATGCCGGGCGTGATCTTGTCGCAGTTGGAGATGCAGACCATCGCGTCGGCGCAATGGGCGTTGACCATGTACTCGACGCTGTCGGCGATCAGGTCGCGGCTCGGCAGCGAGTAGAGCATGCCGTCGTGGCCCATGGCGATCCCGTCGTCGACCGCGATGGTGTTGAACTCCTTGGCCACGCCGCCCGCGGCCTCGATCGCCCGTGCCACCAGCTGGCCGAGATCCTTCAGGTGGACATGGCCCGGCACGAACTGGGTGAAGGAGTTCACCACCGCGATGATCGGCTTGCCGAAGTCGGAGTTCTTCATGCCGGTGGCGCGCCACAGGCCGCGGGCGCCGGCCATGTTGCGGCCGTGGGTGGTGGTGCGGGAGCGGTAGGCTGGCATGGCGGGTCCTCGGCGATCGGTGCCGGCAAGTTGGCGAAAGCATGTCGCGGGGAGGCGTCTAGCCCAAAAAACCGAATCGTCGAAGTGCGTCGACGGCATGAGGCTATCGGCCAGAGGACATCCTTCAGCGGCGGCAGCCGTCTGGAACCGGAACGGATCGGCAACCGCCTACTGCCAAGACGGGATCCGTTTGCTGCCTCGATCGATCTCATTTAACAATCGCCGGAATCAGCGTTCCGAGGTTGTGCGTCGATGGATCTCCAGGGGCACACCGCGTTCAAGTATGTCACCGGCAGGCAGCGGGGCACGTCGTCCGGCCGCGGCTGGGTCAACCTGCTGGCCGAGCACTGGGACCACGAGGCCGGGGCGCTGCCTCCGCTGCTACCCCGGGAGACCGAGGTCGCGGTGCTGCTCAGCGGCCGCGGGCTGGTCTACCGCGAGGGAGCGGGGTTGCGGCAGAGGACCCCCGGTCGTTCCGGGACCGTCTGGCTCTGCCCGGCCGGCATCCGAGAGGAGCGCGTCGACCTCGAGCTGCCGCTACACGACTGCCTGCACATCTTCCTGCCGCCCGACCCGTTCGACGACTGCATGCTGCAGGACCTCGACATCGACCCCGCGCACGCAAGTCTCCGCTACGAGGCCATCGGCTACGACCCCTTCATCGAGCAGGTAGCCTTCGCCATCAACCGCGAGCTGGGTGCCGAAACCTCCTCGGGACGGCTTCTGGTCGAGTCGCTGGGGCGGTCGCTCTCGGCGTACCTCGTCCACCGCTATTCCGAGCTTCCGGTGCGCCCGGCTCCGTCACCCTCGGCAAGGCCCATGGACGGCCGGCGGATGGCGCGGGTCCTGGCGTACATCGACGCGCGCCTCGACGAGAGCTTCACGGTTGCCGATCTAGCCTCGGTCGCCTGCATGAGCCACGCACACTTCGCGCGGGCATTCAAGTTGACTACCGGCCAAGCGCCGCACGCGTTCGTCAGCCAGAAGCGGCTCGAGCTCGCGAAGCGGCTGCTGACCGCCGGAAGCCAGCCGATGGCCGACATCGCGTTCGCCGTCGGCTTCTCGTCGCATGCCAACTTCTCACGGGCGTTCCGCAACGCCGTAGGTATCTCGCCGAGCGACTATCGGCGCAGCGGGACACGAATTCGACCCTTCCCCGCGCTGAACCCTTGCCGGGACGCCGGATTCCGCTGTTGCCCGGATGGGCAGGCACAAGGTGCAGAATAGTCAGTCGCTGCATAGCGACGCGCAGTCGGTGAATAGCGCGCCTTGCTCAGCGTGGCATGCTCCCCGGGACATGCCGATGGCCTCACGGCTGCGGTCTGACTCAGGTGGACACACAGATGAAGCGCAGTTTGGCTTTCATGACCACTGTTGTGTTGGGGCTCGTCGGCATGGGCGACGCGATCAGCGGCGCGCAGGACAAGTACGAACTGAACACGGAGAGCGGGATCGCGTTCTCCGACTTCAGAGGCTACGAAGGCTGGCAGGTCGTCTCGCTCGCGCGGACCGAAGAAGTGCTCAAGGTGATCGTCGCCAATCCGACGATGATCGAAGCCTACAAGGCCGGCGTTCCCGGCAACGGCCAGCCCTTCCCCGACGGCTCCAAGATCGCGAAGCTGCAGTGGAACCCGAAGAAGAGTACCGAGGCTCCATTTGTCGTGGATGTGCCCGACAGCTTCACGCAGGCGTTCTTCATGGAGAAGGACAGCGGACGCTTTCCGGACAGTGGCGGCTGGGGCTACGCGCTGTTCAACTACGATGCTGCATCCGACACGTTCGCGGCCGATCCCAGCCCATCGAACTGCGGGCACGCTTGTCATGTGGCCGTCAAGATGAAGGACCACATTTTTCATCCGTACCAGAAGCGGTAAGGCAAAGCAGCAGTCAGCTGCCGATTTCTTTCAAGGCGAAGGTGATGACATGAGCGACGCTCAAGTGCACGGATGCCTCTATTGAGGCTGGAGCTCTTCGCCGTTCCCGTCTTGGACAGCGACCGCACCAGGCGTACTGTCTCCGTGCTGCTTGGATTAGGATCGTTGGCCGCCACGATCGCCCTCGTGGCCCCAGTATTCGGGCAAGATGAAGCGGTGGCCTCCCCGAAACTCGGTATCGAGATACCTCCCGACTACCGCAGTTGGCAGCTGATCAGTGTGGCGCACGAGGAGGGCAAGCTCAACGACCTGCGCGCCATCCTGGGCAACGACGTGGCGATCGAGGCTGCCCGGTCGGGGAAGCTGCCCTACCCGGACGGCACGATCATCGCCAGGCTAGCCTGGAGCTACGACCCGTTGCCGGAAAGCGCCGAGGCCTTCGGTCATCCCCAATCCTTCGTGGCCGGGCCCCAAAAGAACGGGGTGCAGTTCATGGTCAAGGACTCGAATGCGTATGCCGCGACCGGCGGCTGGGGGTTCGCACAATTCGACGACGGCAAGCCCGCCGGCGAGGCGGTGCTTAGAACCTGCTTTCCCTGCCATGCGATCGTCCAGGCTCGCGACTTTGTCTTCAATCAATACGCGCCTTGAGCATTGAGGCCAAGTAAAGGAGCGGTGGTCATGGACATGAAGCTGGAAGTCGTCGTCATTCCCGTTTCGGACGTCGACCGTGCCAAGGCGTTCTACGCCGACCTAGGCTGGCGGCTCGATGCCGACTTCGTCGTCGGCGAAGCGTTTCGGGTGGTCCAGTTCACGCCGCCGGGCTCGCCGTGCTCGATCCACTTCGGCACCGGGGTCACCTCGGCGGCACCGGGCTCGGCGCGGGGGCTCTACCTGGTCGTTGGCGACATCCAGGCGGCCCGCACCGAACTGGTGGCCCGCGGCCTCGACGTGGGCGAGGTGTTCCACCGCGCCGGCCCGGGACAGCCACCGGTCAGTGGCCCCGATCCGGCGCGGAGCAGCTACCGCTCGTTCGCCACGTTCAGCGACCCGGACGGCAACGAATGGCTGTTGCAGGAGGTCACGACCCGCTTGCCGGGCCGGATCGACCCGGATGCCACGAGCTTCACGTCCGCCGCCGACCGGGGCGACGGCTAGGAGCGGGTACCGCCATGACGCCAGGAGTGTTCAACCGCCATCGGCGCCGCTTTCTCGAGCGCCGCGGTCACCACCCTCGCGATCGAGCGGTTCGGCACGATCGGTTTCGCGGCGGCGCAGGCGACCGACGCGAACGCGCCGGCGAACGGATCCGGGGCAAGCCCGTCGTTCGGCCCGCTGCAGCGGATCGACGCCGGCGTCCTCGACGTCGGGTACGCGGAAGTTGGCCCGACCGACGGCCGCCCTGTCGTGCTGCTCCACGGCTGGCCCTACGACATCCATACCTACGTCGATGTGGCACCCCTGCTGGCGTCGGCAGGCTGCCGCGTGATCGTGCCGTACCTGCGCGGCTACGGTGCGACCCGCTTTCTTTCGGACGCGACGCCCCGGAATGGCCAGCAGGCGGCGATCGCCGTCGATACCATCGCCCTGATGGACGCGCTGGGGATCGAGGCTGCGACCGTCGCCGGCTGCGACTGGGGCGCGCGGACGGCCGACATCGTCGCCGCGCTCTGGCCGGAGCGATGCACGGCCCTGGTCTCGGTGAGCGGCTACCTGATCGGCAGCCAGGCGGCCGGGAAACTCCCGTTGCCGCCCAGCGCGGAACTGCAGTGGTGGTACCAGTACTATTTCGCGACCGAGCGCGGCCGCGCCGGCTACGACAAGTACCGGCGCGACTTCGCGCGGCTCATCTGGCAGCTGGCGTCGCCGCGGTGGGCGTTCGACGACGCCACGTTCGCGCGCAGCGCCGCGGCGTTGGACAATCCCGACCACGTCGCCATCGTGGTCCACAACTACCGCTGGCGCCTGGGGCTGGCCGCAGGTGAGCCACGGTACGACGACCTGGAGCAACGCCTGGCCGCGGCACCGGCGATCGCCGTCCCGACCATCACCCTGGAGGGCGACGCCAACGGCGCGCCGCACCCGGACCCGAGCGCCTACGCCCGCAAGTTCACGGGCAGGTACGCGCACCGGACCGTCGAGGGCGGCGTCGGCCACAATCTGCCGCAGGAAGCGCCGCGGGCATTTGCCAACGCGGTCCTCGACGTCGTCACACTCTGATCGGCGGCCGCCGAGGCCGCGACGCGCTTCACGACAGATAGAACAGCCGCGTCGCCCAAGGGCGGTCAGGTCGGCCCGACGGTCAGATTGCGCCGGTGGGCGACGACCTCAGAAATCCGGATCGTCGTAATGCGCCGGCGGCTTCAGGCCGACGAGGCGGTCCATGAGGATCGGGCGCAGGGACGGGCGCGATTTCATCTTGGCGTACCAGTCGCGGGCACCCGGTGCCGCGTCCCAGGGGACGTCGCCCATGTAGTCGAGCACCGAGAGGTGGGCCGCGGCCGCGATGTCGGCGAGCGTCAGCTCGTCCCCGGCCAGCCATTTGCGCTGCTGGTAGAGATAGTCGACGTAGGTCAGGTGGAAGCGGATGTTCTGCGCACCCTCGCGCATGACCTCCGAGCGCGAGAAGCCGCGCTTGGCCCAGCGCTTGACCATCCGCTCGCGCCAGAGCAGCTCGGTCACCTCGCGGTTGAACTTGGTGTCGAACCAGGCCACGAGCCGCCGGGTCTCGTTGCGCTGCTTCTGGCCCTGCCCGAGCAGCGGGGTCTCGGGGTAGGCTTCCTCGAGATGGTCGCAGATCGCCTGGCTGTCGCAGACCACGTGCTCGCCGTCGACCAGCACCGGGGCCTCGGAGGCCGGGTTGAGGCGCAAGAGCTCGTCGGGATGCTCCCAGGGCTGGACCTCGACCATCTCGGCCACCAGCGACTTCTCGCGCAGGACGATGCGGATCTTGCGGCTGAACGGGCACAAGGGGACGTGGTGAAGGCGCAGCATGGGCAGTCCCGTGCGGGCGACACACCACCCGCCGGGCGCTTAAAGCGCGAACCGGACCGGCGTGGCAAGTCAGATCCCGGCATACATCCGGCCGGGGTTGAGGACACCTTTGGGATCGAAGCTGCGCTTGACCCGCTCGGTGAGTGCCCGGAGCGCCGGCGGCTGCGGCTCGAACGGCCCGACCTCGCGCCGCAGCCAGGTGGGTGCGCGCATCAGGGTGGCGTGCCCGCCGCGCCCGGCCAGGGCCTCGCGGATCGTCGCCGCCTCCCTGGCCCAGCTGTCCTTGGGTGCTAGCCAGATCAGGCCGCCGGCCCAGTCGAACAGCCGCTCGCTGGTCATGGACGCGGTCCAGTCGACCAGCTCGCTCGCGGCCGTGGGCGGGACCGAGATGCGCCACAGCATGCGCTCGGGGTGCAGGAGGGCCACGTCGCGGATCTCGCGCCAGAGCGTCGCGGTATCCTTGTCGTCGAGGCTCGCGAACTCGACCCCGGGCCGGGCCAGCAGCGTCTCGAGCAACCCCTTGCGGTAGGCGATCGACGGGCCGAAGCCCTCGAGCCGGATCGCCGCCGTCCCGCGCGCGTGGCGGCGCAGCGCCTTGACCTGCGAGCGCCCGGCGGCCAGGGGCGGCAGGTAGGCGGCACCCGAGATCTCGCACGGGCTGCCGCTGGCGGCGCGCAGCAGGCCGAGCAGGCTGGCCTCGTCGGCGCCGGTGGCCAGCAGGGTCAAGGCACCTTCCGTCTTCGGCATCACCTTGAAGGTGACCTGGGTCAGGACCGCCAGGGTGCCGTAGGACCCGGTCAGCAGCTTGCACAGGTCGTAGCCGGTCACGTTCTTGACCACCCGGCCGCCGGTCTTGATCTCCTGGCCGTGGCCGGTGACGCAGTGCAGGCCCAGCAGATGGTCGCGCGCCGCCCCCGACTTCAGCCGGCGCGGCCCGGCGACGTTGGCGGCGAACACGCCGCCGATGGTCTGTTCGCCGCGGCCGGCCCCGAGCAGCGCGCCATAGTCGGCGGGCTCGAACATCAGCTCCTGGCCGCGCTCGGCGAGCTCGGCCTCGATCACCGCCAGGGGCGTGCCGGCGCCGGCCGACATCACCAGCTCGTCGGGCTCGTAGAGGGTGATGCCGGAGAGGCCAGCCACGCTGACCAGGTGCTCGGCCTCGACCGGCCGGCCGAGGATGCGCTTGGAGCCGTTGCCGGCGATCTCCAGCGGCTGCTCCTCCGCCACCGCCCACGCCACGAGCTCACGCAGCTGGCCGGCATCCGCCGGGCGGTGGACGATCGGTTCGCTCACTGGCACGCCTCCCCTTGGCGCCCGCAACAGGCCACATCGCGGCGGCTCCCGGCAAGGGTGGCAGTGACGCAAGCCGGCGCGATGCTAGGATGCGGTCCGGCATTTTCCGGAGCGGAACGACATGGAGCAGCGCCTGAGCCTGGTGACCCTGGGTGTCGCCGACCTCGCCCGCAGCCGGCGCTTCTACGAGGAAGGGCTGGGCTGGCGGGCCTCCGGCGCCAGCACGGACGAGGTCGCGTTCTTCCAGCTCGGCGGGATCGCGCTGGCCCTGTGGGGGCGGGCGGAACTCGCGGCCGATGCGGGACTGCCGCCGCCGGGTCCGGGCGACGGGTTCGGCGGCGTGGCGCTCGCCCACAATGTGCACCGCCGGGAGGAGGTCGACGCCGTTCTCGCGCGCGCCCGTGCTGCCGGCGGCCGCGACCTCCGGCCGGGAACGGGCACGGCCTGGGGCGGCTACACCGGCTACTTCGCCGATCCGGACGGCCATCTCTGGGAGGTGGCCTGGAACCCGTTCTTCGCGCTGGACGCGGACGGGACGCTGCGGCTGCCGCCCTGACCAGACTCAGCCGGTCGGCGGCGCGAAAGGCTGGCTGATCTCCTGAAACACCGGCAGCGCCTCGCAGTGCGCCGCGTGCGCCGCCAGCGCCGGGAAAGGCGTGAGCTCGACGAGGCCGGGATGCGCCTCGCCGGCGAAGCGCAGCGCGCAGGCCGCGGCGATGTCGGCATGGCCGATGGCGGCACCGAACCAGAAGGGGCCGGGCGCTGCCGCCCGGCTCCGCTCCAGGGCGTCCAGCACGTCGCCGATCTGGGCCCGGCAGCGCTCGATCCAGGCCGCCGAGGTCTGCGGATGGAACGCGCGCTCGTAGAACAGGCTCACCGCCTTGTCCGCGAGCCCCGTCGCCAGGGCGCAGACCTTGAGCGCATGGCGGCGCTCAGGGCCGGACCGGGCGATCAGCGCCGCCGCCCCCGCCACCTCGTCGAGATGGTCGAGGATCGCAGCACTCTCGATCAGCGCCTCGCCATCGTCCAGGACCAGGGTCGGCACGCGCCGCAGCGGGTTGAACCGGACCACCTGGTCCGCGTCGGCGAAGGTCGACCAGGGACGGTGCTCGAACGGCAGGCCGATAGAGGCGCAGCGCGATGCCCACGCGCCGGACGAAGGGCGAATCGTACTGGCCGATCAGGATCATCTCAGTCCTCGCGCGCACCCTCGAGCACTGCCCAGGTCACCGGCCGGCCGGTCGGCGGCAGTTCGCCTGCCTCACGCTTGCGGCGCAGCAGGTCCACCTTGGCCAGCATGTGGGCGGTGATCGGGGCGGAGAGGAACAGGAACACCCCGATCAGCAGCTCATGGTAGGAAGGATAGCCGCGCTGGAGCCAGAAGTAGAGTGCGGACGCGAGCAGCAGGCCGCCCGCACCGAGGGTGGCAGCCTTGGTGGGCGCGTGCAGGCGCTGGATCAGGCTCGGGAGCTGGGCGAGCCCGATCGAGCCCACCAGCAGGAAGAAGCTGCCGCCCACGATCAGCAGGGAGATGACGAGTTCGGCCAGGAAGGTGAGCATGCCCGTCACTCGATCACGTCGCCGCGCAGCACGTACTTGCAGAACGCCACGGTGCTGACGAAGCCGATCATGGCGATCAGCAGTGCGGCCTCGAAGTAGAGGTCGGAGCCGAGCGCGATGTCGATCAGCACGATCAGCGCCACGGCGTTCACCGAGAGCGTGTCCAGCGCCAGGATCCGGTCGGCCACGTCCGGTCCCTGCGCCAGGCGATAGAGGTTGAGCAGCATGGCGAGCGCCCACGCGTCCAGGTCCCGATCGCCACGGCCCACTCGATCATGGGAAGATCTCCAACAGCCGCGCCTCGTAGCGGGACTTGATCTCGGCCACCAGGGCCTCGGGGTCGGGCACGTCGAGCCCGTGGACCAGCAGCGCGCGCCCGTCGGCCGACAGCTCGGCGCTGACGGTGCCGGGGGTCATGGTGATGGTGCCGGCGAGCACCGTGATCGCCTCGGGCGAGGTGAGCGCCAGCGGGCACGGTGACGTAGCGCGAGCGCAGCTGGTCGTTGGGCACGCGCAGGATCAGCCGGGCGACCTGGAGGTTGGCGACGACGATGTCCCACAGCACGACGCCGCAATAGCCCAGCAGCTTCAGCGGGTGGCGCAGGCGGGGCGGATCGGGCCAGAACGGGCCGGTGAGGATCGGCATCAGGACGCCCAGGACCAGGCCCATGAGCACAGCACCGGCACTGATCTCGTTGACCAGCGCCAGCCAGATCAGCGTCACGAACAAGGACAGCCGCGGATGGGGCAGGAAGCGGCGGGTCATGGCGTCACCCCGGCGAGGTCGACGCCGCTGCCGAGCACGGCCTCGATGTAGCGCTCCGGTGCGAACAGCTGGTGCGCGGTCGCGTCCATGGCGCTCATCGCCGGACCGGCGAACAGTGCCAGCAGCACCGGCCCGGCGACCAGCACGGCCACCGCGCACAGCCCGGCCGTGTCGACGCTGGGCCGGTTGGGCGCCGGTGTCGTCACGCTCGGCCTCGCACTTCCAGAACACGACGCTGCCGGCGCGGGCGAAGCCGATCAGGGCCAGCGAGGCTGCCGACCAGGAGGACGGACCACAGGATGACCCAGTGCGGGGCTGTCCAGGCAGCGCCTCGAGGATCAGCAGCTTGCCGATGAAGCCCGAGAGCGGCGGCAGGCCGACGGCGGCGATGGCCGCGAGGAAGAACAGGCCGGCCAGGAGGTCGAGCTGGGCGAAGGGCGGGGCGCCCACCAGCCGGTCGGCGGCACCGCCGCGGCGGCGGGCGACGAGGTCGGCGAGCAGGAACAGCGCGGCGCCGGCGAGCGTGCTGTGGACCAGGTAGTAGAGGGCGGCCGAGGTGGCGGTCTCGTCGAACAGGCCCACCGCCAGCAGCAGCGTGCCGACCGAGCCGACCAGCGCGTAGACGGCGAGCGCCGTGAGCGTGCGGCTGGCGAGCACACCGATCATGCCGAGCAGCAGCGTGACCGCGGCGGCCGGCAGGACATAGGGCTCGGCCAGCCACGAGGCGGCACCGGCACCGCCGCCGAAGATCAGGATGTAGACGCGCAGGATGGCGTAGGCGCCGACCTTGGTCATGATCGCGAAGAAGGCCGCCACCGGCGGCGAGGCGGCGCCGTAGGTGCCGGGCAGCCACAGGTGGAGCGGCACCAGGGCACGCCTTGATCGCGAACACGATCAGCAGGAGGGCACCGCCGAGCCGGAGCAGGGCCATGTCGGAGTCCGGGCACCAGCGGCACCTTGAGCGCGAGGTCGGCCATGTTGAGCGTGCCGGTGACGCGCGTAGATCAGGCCCACCGCGAACAGGAACAGGGTCGAGCCGGCGAGGTTGATCGCGACGTATTTCAGGCCCTCGGTGATCCGCGCGCGCGCCGGCGCCGTGCAGCATCAGGCCGTAGGAGGCGATCAGCAGCACCTCGAAGAAGACGAACAGGTTGAACACGTCGCCGGTCAGGAAGGCGCCGTTCACGCCCATGAGCTGGAACTGGAACAGGGCGTGGAAGTGGCGGCCGCGCCGGTCCCAGCCCTGCGGCGGCGTAGACCGACACCACCACCGCCAGGACGCGCGGTCAGCAGCAGCATCAGCGCCGACAGCCGGTCGAGCACCAGCACGATGCCGAACGGTGCCGGCCAGTTGCCCAGCAGATAGGGCCGGATCGCACCGTCCGACGCGAGCACGAACAGGCCGATGGCCACGGCCAGCAGGGCCACCGAGGCGGCGATCGAGAACACCCGCTGCAGCACGATGTCGTGCCGCGCCGCGGCGCACGATGAACGGCGCCACCAGTGCCGGCAGGACGACCGGCACGATGATCCAGTGGCTCATGGCCGGTCCTCCGGCGTGCCGGAGAGGCCGTCGACATGGTCGCGCCCGGTCTCGAGGTAGCTGCGCAGCGCCAGCACCACGAGCAGCGCCGTCATGCCGAAGGAGATGACGATGGCGGTCAGCACCAGGGCCTGGGGCAGGGGATCGGTGTAGCCGGTCGCGCGTCTTGCTGACGATCGGCGGCCTGGCCGACCACCAGCCGGCCCATGGCGAACAGGTAGACGTTGACCGCGTAGGACAGGAAGGTGAGCCCGAGCACGACCGGGAAGGTCTGGGCGCGCAGGACGAGGTAGATGCCGACGGCGGTGGCAGGCCGACGGCGCTGGCGAGGAGCAGTTCCATCTCAGCGCCTCCTCCGGCCGGCGAGGACGATGTCCATGGGACCCTCGTCCGTCCGGCTGCGGCTCGGCCTTGCGGCCGACCCGCGACAGGTTGGCGAGGGTCAGCATGACCACGCCGACCACGGTCAGGAACACGCCGAGATCGAAGGCCATGGCGGTCGCCAGCTCGACCTCGCCGATCAGCGGCAGGTGGAAATAGTCGTAGCCGCTGGTCAGGAACGGCGCCCCGCCATACCAGGCCCCGATGCCGGTGACGCCGGCGACCAGCACGCCGACGCCGATCATGGCGTGGTAGTCGACCCGCATCTGCCGGTCGGCCCAGGCATAGCCGCTGGCCATGTACTGCATGATCAGGGCCATGCCGATGATCAGCCCGGCGATGAAGCCGCCGCCCGGCATGGTTGTGGCCGCGCAGGAGGATGTAGACGCCGACCGGTCAGCGCCAGCGGCAGCAGCGACGCGGGTGGCCACGACCAGCATCAGCGGATGGCGGTCGCCGGCCTCGAGCCGGTGCGGCATGGTCTGCGAGCCGGCGGCCCGACGTGCCGGACAGGGCGCTGTCGAGCAGCGCGAAGATCGCCAGCGCGGCGATGCCCAGCACGATGATCTCGCCGAACGTGTCGTAGCCGCGGAAGTCGACCAGGATCACGTTGACCACGTTGGTGCCGCCGCCGCCCGGCTTGGCGTTGGCGACGTGCCAGGTGGCGATGGTCTCGGCGAGGTCGCGGGTCAGCACCGCGTAGAGGGTGGCGCCGATGGCCAGCCCGCCCGCGACGGCGACGGCGAGGTCGCGCCAGTGGCGCAGCCGCGAGGGCTCGCGGCGGGGTCTGCTGCGGCAGGTAGTTCAGCGCCAGCAGCATCAGGATGGTGGTGACCACCTCGACCGAGAGCTGCGTCAGCGCCAGGTCGGGGGCGGAGAAGTAGACGAAGGACAGCGACACGCACAGGCCGACGACGCTGGTCAGGATCAGCGCCAGCAGGCGGTGCTGGTGGTAGCGCAGCGACCCCCAGGCGCGGCGGCGATGGCGAGCAGCCAGATCGCGATCGCGGGCGGGTTGGCCGGCGATGGTGGCGCGGGTGCCGGCGGCATGCTCGCCGCCCAGGAAGGCGGTGAGGCCCACGCCCAGCATGACCAGGATCGCCAGCAGCAGCCCACGCTGCAGCGAGCCGTTGTGGACGAGGTCGGTGAGCGCGCGGGCGGCCGCGACCAGCCCCGCGATCGCGGCGTCGAAGATCGACTTGGCCTCGGGTCGCGGCAGCGCCATGCGCAGCGCCAGGGCCGGGCGGTAGGCGAGCAGCAGGAGCACGCCGCCGGCCACCGCCACCGCGGTCATGAACAGGGCGGGCGTGACGCCGTGCCAGAGGCCAGATGGTAGTCCGGCAGCTGGCCGCCGACGACCGGACGCGCCGCGCAGGTTGACCAGGGGCTCGACCAGTGCCGGGGCCACGCCGATGAGCACGACCGGGACCACCAGGATCGCCACCGGCAGCCACATGCCGGGCGGCGGATCGTGCGGATGCTTCGGATAGTCGTGGCGCTGCGGCCCGAGATAGACCGCGATCACGAAGCGGAAGGAGTAGGCGACCGAGAGCAGCGCCCCCAGCGTCGCCAGCACCGGGACCAGCCAGGGCGAGCCCAGATAGACGGTGTGCGCCGCCGACTCGAGCATCATCTCCTTGGACAGGAAGCCGTTGAGCAGCGGCAGGCCCGCCATCGAGGCGGCGGCCACCATCGCCAGCGTGCCGGTGATCGGCATCAGCCAGAGCAGCCCGCCCAGACGCGAGGCGTCGCGGGTGCCGGTCTCGTGGTCGACGATGCCGGCGGACAGGAACAGCGCCGCCTTGAAGGTGCAGTGGTTGAGGATGTGGAACACCGCGGCCACGGCGGCGATCGGCGTGCCCATGCCGAACAGCATGGTGATCAGCCCGAGATGGCTCACGGTCGAGAAGGCGAGCAGCGCCTTGAGGTCGTCCTTGAAGAGCGCGATCCAGGCCGCGATCACCATGGTGACGAGGCCCGTGCCGGTGACGATCAGGAACCACGCCTCGGTGCCCGACAGCACCGGCCACAGCCGGCCGAGCAGGAAGATGCCGGCCTTCACCATGGTCGCCGAGTGCAGGTAGGCCGAGACCGGCGTGGGTGCCGCCATGGCGTGCGGCAGCCAGAAGTGGAACGGGAACTGGGCCGACTTGGTGAACGCGCCGCCCAGGACCAGGAGCAGGATCGGCAGGTAGAGCGGCGAGGCCTGGACCTCGTCCCCGCGCGCCAGGATCTCGGTCAGCTCGTAGGAGCCCGCGGCCTGGCCCAGGAGCAGCATGCCGCGCGATCAGCGACAGGCCGCCGGCGCCGGTGACCACCAGCGCCATCCGCGCGCCCTGGCGACCCTCCGGCAGGTGGCGCCAGTAGCCGATCAGCAGGAACGAGGTCAGGCTGGTGAGCTCCCAGAACACCAGCAGCACCAGGACGTTGTCCGAGAGCACGATGCCGAGCATCGCCCCCTGGAACAGCAGCAGATAGGCGTAGAAGCGGCCGATCGGGTCCTCGCGCGCCGAGATACCAGCGGGCGTAGATGATGATCAGCAGGCCGATGAACAGGATCAGGAAGGCGAAGAACAGGCCGTAGCCGTCGATGAAGAAGGCGAAGTCGAGCCCGATCTGCGGGACCCACGGGATCTCGGCGCGCACGACCTCGCCGCGCAGCACCGCCGGGGCATGGGTCAAGCAGCAGGGCCAGGGAGGCCGCGGTCACGCCGCCCGTCACCATGGCGCAGTTGTCGCGACCGGCACGGATCATCAGCGGCGGCAGCACGGCACCGAGGAACGGCAGCAGGACGATCAGGGCAAGGTTCATCCGGTTCCCGCTTCGGCGTCGGCGGCCGGGGCCGCCGTCCGTTCCCCTAGTGTCTTGCCCTTCCAGATACCCGTCCGGCGGTCGAGGTCAAACCCTCCCGTGGCCGCGGGGCTAGAGGCCGAGTGCCAGGCCGTCCTTGCGCGGGTCCGAGCCGCCGATCAGCACGCCGCGCCGCCGGTCGACGACGATCGCCTGGCCGCCGCCCAGGGGTGAATCGGTGTCGACGAGGCGATGGCCGCGCTGGGCCAGCCCGAGCCGGGCCGCCCGGCCGACGCCGGCCTCGACCTCGAGGTCGCCCGGGTAGGGCATGATCCGCGGTGCGTCGAGCGCCGCCTGCGGGTCCAGCCCGTCGTCGACCAGCCGGGTGATCAGGTGCGCCTGGCCCACCGGCTGGTAGTTGCCGCCCATCACGCCGAAGCTGCACCACAGCTCGCCGCCCTTGAAGGCGAGGCCGGGGATGATCGTGTGCATCGGCCGCTTGCCCGGTGCGACGACGTTGGGATGGTCCGGATCGACGCGGAAGGCACGGCCGCGGCTGTGGAACAGCACACCCGTGTCCGGGCAGACCAGCCCCGAGCCGAAGCCGTCGTAGATCGAGTTGATGAACGAGACCGCGTTCAGGTCCTTGTCGACCACGGTGAGGTAGACGGTGTCGGGATGGGCGTCGAGCAGCGGCGGCGGCATGGCGGGCATCCGCCGCTCGGGGTCGATCAGGCCGGCAAGCGCACTGGCGTAGCCCTTGTCGAGCAGGCGGGCCACCGGCATGTCGCCGTGCGCCGTGTCGCACAAGGCCGCGTCGCGGTCGCGAAAGGCGAGCCGCGCCGCCTCGGCCAGCACGTGCAGCCGGGCGGCGCTGTCCTGGCCCAGGGCCTTGAGGTCGAAGCGCTCGAGCATGTTGAGCATCAGCAGCGCCACGATGCCCTGGCCGTTGGGCGGGCATTCGTAGACCACGGTGTCGCGGTAGCCGCTGTGGATCGGGTCGACGAACTCGGCACTGGCGGCGGCGAAGTCCGCCTCCGTGTGCAGGCCGCCGAAGGCCCGCAGTGCCGCCACCATCCGGCCGGCGGTCTCGCCTTCGTAGAAGGCCTTGGCCCCGCCCTCGGCGATCCGGCGCAGGGTGCGCGCGAGTGCGGGAAACCGCATCAGGCGGCCTTCCTCGGGTGCCTTGCCGCCGGGCAGGTAGTAGTCCCGGCCGCCCTGGCAGCCCGCGAGTGCAGCCTGGTCGCGGCGCCAGTCGAAGGCCACGCGCGGGGTGACCGGGAAGCCCTCCTCCGCGCAGCGGATCGCCGGCCGCAGCAGCTCGTCGAAGCCGCGCGTGCCGTAGCGGTCGAGCAGGAGCTGCCAGCCGGCGATGGCGGCCGGCACCGTGACCGCGTGCGGGCTGTCCGCGCCGATCGCGTTGACCCCGGTGCCGAGGAGGTGCTCGAGGGTCAGGGCCGCCGGGGTCCGGCCCGAGCCGTTGAGCGCGACCACCCCGCCCGAGGCCGGGGCGTAGAGCACGAAGCAGTCGCCGCCGATGCCGGTCATGTGCGGCTCGACCACGCACTGCACGGCCACCGCCGCGATCGCGGCGTCGACGGCGTTGCCGCCGGCGCGCAGCACGTCGAGCGCGGCCAGCGTCGACTGCGGGTGCGAGGTCGCCGCCATGCCCTGCTGGCCATAGGCCGTGGAGCGGCCCGGAAGCTCGAAGTCGCGCATGTGGTCTCCTCCCGTCGACAGCGCCGGCAACCTAGCGAGGCCGGCCCCGCCCGGCGAGGGGTCAGTCACGGCCGGTGGTAGGGATGGCCGGCGAGGATGGTGGTGGCGCGGTAGAGCTGCTCGGCCAGCATCACCCGCACCAGCCGGTGCGGCCAGGTCTGGCGGCCGAAGGCGAGGCGCAGGCCGGCGGCGGCGAGCGCGCGCTCGGCCAGCCCGTCCGGGCCGCCGATCAGGAACGCCGCGGCCCGGTGGCCCTGGTCGCGCCACTGGCCCAGCTGCCGGGCGAGGTCGGCGCTGGGAAGGTCGCGGCCACGCTCGTCCAGGGCCACCAGCGCCGCACCCGCCGGGACCGCGGCCAGGAGCAGGTCGGCCTCGGCCTCCCTGCGGCGCTCGGGCGGCACCGAATCCCTGGGCTGGACCTCGATCAGGCGCAGCGGCCAGCCGGCGCTGCGGCGGGCGTACTCGTCGAACAGGGCGGCCACGGGCGCGTCGCGGCTGCGGCCCACCGCGACCACGAGCAGGTCCAAGGCGGGCGGCTCAGCTGGAGGCGGCGGCCCGGCGCGGCGGGGCCACCGACCAGAGCTTCTCGATGTCGTAGAAGGCGCGGGTCTCGGCACGGAACAGGTGGACCAGCACGTCGCCGGCGTCGATCAGGATCCAGGTGCTGGCGGCGTCCTGCAGGCCCTCGGCCTGGACGTCGCCGTGGCCGGCGGCCTTGAGCCGCTCGACCAGGTTCTCGGCCATGGACGCGATGTGGCGCTGCGAGGTGCCGGTGGCGACCACCATGAAGTCGGCCAGCGTGGTCTTGCCGGCGAGGTCGATGACGGTGGGATCCAGCGCCTTGTCGTCGTCGAGCGAGCGCTCGACCAGGCCCAGGAGCTCGCGGTTCGGCGGCGGTTCGCCGTCGGTCGCGGTGACGTCGTGCTCGGAACTGATCGCGTTCTCTCCTGGCGGCTCAGCCGGCATTCCGGCCCGCCCGGATCGCCGTGGCCGAGGCCGGATGCGGCCGCATGCGCACGAACGTCCAGGCCGGCGGCGCCGCCTGCGCCAGCTCGTCCGCCCGGGCTTCCGGCAGCCGTGCGGCGGCAAAGCCGCGCGCGACCGGTCCGGCCAGGGCAGGATAAGAATAGGGATGGCGCTCGAAAACCGCAACCGGACAGCCGGTCATGATCCCGCGCCACTTCCACCAGCGGGGCAGCTGGGCGAGATTGTCGGCCCCCATCAGCCAGACGAAGCGGTGGTTCGGCCAGGTCGCGAGGCGTGCCAGCGTGTCGGCGGTGTAGCGCGTGCCCAGCCGGGTCTCGAGCGCCATGACCTTGAGGCGGGGATGACGGGCCACCGCCTGTGCCCGCGCCACCCGCTCGGCCAGCGGCGCCATGCCCGAAGCGGCCTTGAGCGGGTTCTGCGGCGAGACCAGCCACCAGACCTGGTCCAGCCCCAGCCGCTTGATCGCCTCCAGGCTGACATAGCGATGGCCCTCATGGGCCGGGTTGAACGAGCCGCCGAGCAGCCCGACCCGCAGCGCCGGGACCGGCGGTGGCGGTTGCGGCGCCGGCGGCGGCCGCAGCCGGGCCACCGGCCGGCGCAGGTCGCGCGGCTGGCACAGGCCGGTCACTAGGCCGGCCGGGTCTGGCCGCTGCCGCGGACCAGGTACTTGTAGCTGGTGAGCTGCTCGACGCCGACCGGACCGCGCGCGTGCAGCCGGCCGGTGGCGATGCCGATCTCCGCCCCGAAGCCGAACTCGCCGCCGTCGGCGAACTGGGTGCTGGCATTGTGCAGCACGATCGCACTGTCGACCTCGCGCAGGAACCGGGCGGCGGCCGCCTCGTCGGCGGCGACGATGCAGTCGGTGTGGTGCGAGCCGTAGGCGTTGACGTGGGCGATGGCCTCGTCGATCCCGGCCACGGTCTTCACCGCCAGGATCGCGTCGAGATACTCGGTGCGCCAGTCCTGCTCGGTGGCGGGTGCCGCGCGGGGCTCGAGCCGGCGCACCAGGGCGTCGCCGCGGATCGCGCAGCCGGCGGCGATCAGGGCCTCCAGGACCGGCGGCAGCAGGCGCTCGGCAACCGCGGCGTCGACCAGCAGCGTCTCGGTGGCACCGCACACGCCGGTCCGGCGCAGCTTGGCGTTGACCGCGATCGCCACGCGCCATCTCCGGGTCGGCCGAGGCGTGCAGGTAGGTGTGGCAGTTGCCCTCGAGGTGGGCCAGGACCGGCACCCGGCTCTCGGCCATGACCCGCTCGATCAGCGAGCGGCCGCCGCGCGGCACGATCACGTCGACATGCTCGGCCATGCGCAGGAGGTGGCCGACGGCGGCCCGGTCTGCCGTGGGGACGAGCTGGATCGCGGCCGGGGGCAGGCCGGCCTCGGCCACACCCTGGGCCAGCGCGGCGACGATGGCGCGCGAGGAGTGGAAGCTCTCCGAGCCGCCGCGCAGGATGGCGGCGTTGCCGGCCTTGAGGCAGAGCGCGCCGGCATCGGCGGTGACGTTGGGGCGGCTCTCGTAGATGATCCCGACCACGCCCAAAGGTACGCGCACCCGGGCGATGTCGAGGCCGTTGGGGCGGGTCCAGCGGGCGAGCTCGGTGCCGATCGGGTCGGGCAGGCCGGCGACCACGGCCAGGCCCTCGGCCATGGCCTCGACCCGCTTCCCGTTCAGCTCCAGCCGGTCGAGCATCGCACCCGACAGGCCCTTGGCGCGCGCGGCCGCCATGTCGCGGGCGTTGGCCGCCAGGATCGCGTCGACGTCACGGCGCAGGGCCGCGGCCGCGGCCGCCAGCGCGCGGTCCTTCATGGCGCGTGGCGCCAGCGCCAGCTCGGCCGCAGCCGCCCGGGCCGCCCGGCCCAGGGCCAGCATCTCGCGTTCCAGCGCATCCGCGAGCACGGTCGCCATCTCACCTCGCCTCGAACCTGTGAACGCGGCCTTCTAGCAAGGTGGCGGCTCGCGGCCAAGGCGGGCTTGCCGGCGCGCCGCCAGCGCCTAACATCACGCCCGCGGAACAGGGAGACGGCAATGACCGGCAACAGCGCCGAGCGGTGGGGCAGCGTCCAGATCGGCCTGCACTGGCTGATCGCGGTTCTGCTCCTGGCCCAGCTCCTGGCCGGCTGGATGATGACCGACCGCCAGCCGGGCGAGCTGCAGAACTTCCTCTACACGCTGCACAAGAATCTGGGCCTGATCGTGCTCATCCTGGCCGCGGTCCGGCTGGGCTGGCGCTGGGCCAATCCCGTGCCCGAGCTGCCCGCCGACATGCCGCCCTGGCAGGTGACCGCGGCCAAGGTCACCCACTTCCTGCTCTATCTCCTGCTGTTCCTGCTGCCGGTCACCGGCTTCTTCTACACCGCACTGGGCGGCTTCCCGGTGCCGTTCCTGATGATCTGGAACCTCGAGCAGCTGGTGCCGGTGAACAAGCCCCTGGGCCTGTGGTTCAAGACCGCCCACCTCAGCCTGCTCTGGCTGCTCTACCTCACCCTGTTCCTGCACATCGCGGGTGCCCTGCAGCATCACCTGGTCCGCAAGGACACGGTGCTGCGGCGGATGATGTCGTCGCGGGCGCCTCTGGCCTCGTAGGCGGCGGGTCGTTAGCCCATTCGTCAGATCGGCGCGCTCATCACACCGGCTATGTCACGCTAGATTGAGCGCATCCTAGCACAGAATGTAGATGCCGAACGGGACATCTATAGTCGCTCCGGACGGAGCGACCGTAAAGATGCTGACCGATCTGTTCGCCGGATTGCCGACTTGACTTGCTCGTCCAATCACGCTCGTCGCCTGCAACGTTTCCGGCTGAGTAGTGATGACGCATTTGCTGATTGGATACTTGAAGACGATTTCGTAAGACCCCGTGGCATGCCGATAGTTCAAGGAGACGTTTCGGCTCTGCGACAGGGTCCCGTTGTTTCTCACGAGGGCGAAGCATTTGTCGCAATTGGCGGGCGGTGCTGCCGTCGCCGGCAGCGACGAAGCGAAAAGGGACACGGCCGCCAACGCGGCATGGCAATGTCTGGACCTCATGGCGCTGCTCCCAGCCGGCCGGCCCTACCGCAGGCCGGTTCCGGTCGGCAGTCTAGCCTGGTCCAGGGCTGGCCGACAGGGACAACCGAGCGGTGGCCGACCCGGTCCGCCACCCCCGGTGCATCGCCCCCCGGTCAGGGCCCGGTGGCGGTTGAGGGCGGGCTCGGGTTCGCACGTGCGCGCGGCGCCTACGGGGTCAGGCCCCTTCCTGTATCGAGTATCCATCGCGCCCTGCATTGTGCCCCCTGCTGGGCGTGTCGCCTTTGGCGCAGCGGCGCGCTCGGGTTTGCCAACCTTCGCGCCGCTCGCGGACGGTCAGGCCCGCTTGCGCAGCATGCCGCCGGCCAGAACCGCCGCGCCGGCATGCTGCTGCAGATCGTCGACGGCGACCGGCGCACGCTCGGTGCCGGCGAGCGCGCGCGCAAGTTCGCACAGCGCCTGCTGCTGGGCGCGGTTCGGGATGCGCATGAAGTTGTGTGCCAGGTCGAGTGTCATCCGCTGCTGTGGCGTCGCTTTCATCATCGCTACGCTGCCCATGCCGGCGACGAAGTAGTTCATCTCGACGCTCAACGCCTGAGCGATCGCGAAGAGGCGCCCGGCCGAGATGCGATTGATGCCCTTCTCGTACTTGTGCGACTGCTGATAGGTGACGCCGATCAGTTCCGCCATCTGATGCTGGGTCAGTCCCAGCATGATCCGCCGCTCGCGAATCCGCGCGCCGACGAAGCGGTCGATCTCATCCGCCCGGCTGCGCGGCAGGGACGGCCGCCGTCCGCCATTCTGGGCTGCCACGGCTCGCATCGACATCTGCGGTCCTCCAATAGACGTTTCTGTTCCCCTCCAGGTTATGGCTGATCGGCTCCGCGGTGGGACTAACCTGGATTAGCTTGCCGGACAGATATGGGCTCACTCCAGAGCCCCAATCGGGGCCCCGATCGGGCTGTCGCGGGCGAAGCGGCGGGGCCGGGGGACGAGCGGCAACCTGCCCCACCTTGATCCGTTGATCGCGCGCCGACACCACCCTGGGGCCGTCACCCCTACCGGCGAGAGGATAGCGGGCGATGACCGGGAACACACCGCAGCGCTGGGGCAGCGTCCAGATCGGGCTGCATTGGACGATCGCCGGCCTGTTGCTGGTCCAAGTACCCTTGGCCTTCGGCATGCTGGGGCAGAGCCCGGGCAGGACCCAGGACGTCCTGTTCAACCTGCACAAGAACATCGGCCTGATCATCTTCATGCTGGCCATCGTGCGGCTGGCGTGGCGGCTGTCGCATCCGGTCCCCTACCTGCCCAGGGACCTGCCCGAGTGGCAGATCAAGGCCGCGCATGCCACCCATTGGACGCTCTACGCGCTCCTGTTCGCGATGCCGGTCACGGGCTTCCTCTACACCGCACTCTCCGGCTATCCGGTACCGCTGTTCATGGCCGTGGACCTGGCCGGGCTGGTGCCGGAGAACAAGCCTTTGGGCCAGACGTTCAAGCTCGCCCATCTCAGCCTGCAATGGGTGCTCTACCTGACCGTGGCGGTCCATGTCGGTGCCGCGTTCCATCATTTCCTGGTGCGCCGGGACTGGGTCGTCCCGCGCATGCTCTCCGCGACGGAGCCCCTGGACGCCAAGCCCGCGACCGAGCCGGCGCCGGCCGTGTCCAACGGCTGAGCCCAGGGTCCCGATCGCAGCCGCCGGGCTCAGTCGGCGGTGACGCCCGCGGCCTCGAGCAGGGCACCCAGCCGCAGGCTCTCGGCGGCGAGGCGGGCCGCGAGGGCAGCCGGCGTCGCGTCCTCGGCCGGCACGGTCGTACCGCCGAACGCCGCGACCCGGTCCGTGACCTCGGCGTCGCTCACCGCCGCCTGCAGGGCTCGCGACAGCCGGCGGACGATGGGCTCGGGCGTGCCGGCCGGGGCGTAGAGGCCGTGCCAGACCACCAGGGCCACCGCCGGCACGCCACCCTCGGCCGCAGTCGGCAGGTCGGGCAGGATGGCGAGCCTCGCCGGCGCGCTCGTGGCGAAGGCCCGCACCCGGCCGGTGCGGATGTAGCCGGCGGTGTTGCTGGGCTGGTCGCACAGGAGGTCGATCTGCCCGCCCAGGATGTCCTTCAGTGCGGGGGCCGAGCCGGTGTAGGGCACGAACAGCACGTCGGTGGCCGTGGAACTGGTCAGGAGCACGCCGCACAGATGCGATGACGTGCCGAGCCCGGCATAGCCCATCGACACGTCGCGCGGATGGGCGCGCAGCTCGGCCACGAGGCCCGGCAGGTCGGCGGCCGGGAAGTCGCCGCGGCCGACCAGGGTCATCGGCACGTCCGCCACGAGCCCGATCGGCGCGAAGCTCGCGATCGGGTCGTAGGACAGCTGCTTGTACATGCGGCGGCTGGTGGCCTGGGTCAGGTTGATGAGCAGCAGCGTCGTACCGTCGGGGGCGGCCCTGGCGACACGCGCGGCACCGAGCGTGCCGCCCGCACCGGTGACGTTCTCGACCAGCACGGTGCGGCGCAGGTCGCGGGCCATGGCCGCGGCGATCAGCCGGCCGAGCGTGTCCGTGGGCCCGCCGGCGGCGAACGGTACGACGATCCGCACCACCGACTCGGGGGCCGACGCCGTGGCGGTGGTGGCGAGGGCGAGCCATGCCAGCAGGGCGGCGAGCCACCGCGCCCCGCGCCCCGTCATGGCCATGCCGCTGATCCCCCGCCCGGCGCCGGTCGCGGCGCAAAAACTTCTGGTTGCGGGAAGGCTAGGCGCCACGCGCAGTCGGCGCAATGGCGTCGGGAACGCACATGGCCGATCGTTAACGCAGGTATCGGCGGAACGGCCACGCTCGCCCTTCGTTGGTTGAGCGTCTACGGTCATGGAAGGATAGTTGACGATGAGCAGCGGCACCATGGACAAGGTCGGCGGCAAGGTCAAAGAGGTCGCGGGCAAGGTCACGGACGACAAGCGGCTGGAGTCGGAAGGCAAGACCGATCAGGTCAAGGGCAACGTCAAGAACGCCGGCGACACCGTCACCGAGTTGGCCAAGGGCGTTCAGGACAGCCTGAAGAAGCAGTAGTCGGCGCGCGGGCGCGGCTGCTGCCGCGCCCGTGTTTGCCCCGGAACAAGTCGGATGCGATCGAGTGCTACCGCGTCCGCAGCCGGACCTCGCCGACCATGTGCGATAGAGGTGCGCGGCGACGACGCGCTCGACCTCAGGCGCAGGGGCGGCGGCAGAGCGCCGCCCCTGGCCGGAGCGTCACACGCGCGGCGCGCGGCCGCGCATCAGGTGCATCACGACGCTGATCAGCAGCAGCACCAGGAAGACCCAGAACAGGATCTGGGCGATGCCGGCCGAAGCCGAGGCGATGCCGCCGAAGCCGAACAGGCCGGCGACGATCGCCACCACCAGGAAGATCAGGGCCCAGTACAGCATGAGGTAGCCTCCACCACCGTCCTTGTCATGGGACGGTAACGGTCAAGCTGGAGGTCAGGTTCCCGCTCCGCCGGTCGCGGCGCGCGAGGTACAGGATCCGTGACCGTGGGCTTGCACTGTGGCCGGCCGTGGCGCTACCGGCACCACGCGTCATCCGGGAGAGGTGCCATGTCACGCAAGGACGATTGCTTTCGCGCCGATGCGTAAGCGCCGGAGGGGCTTTCAACAGCGAGACCAGCGTCAAGCGCGGGCTGCGGTTCGTGCATGGCGACAAGGAGCTGCTCGAGAAGCTCGGCCGTAACGACCCGTGCCCCTGCGGCTCGGGCCGGCGGTTCAAGCGCTGCTGCCTGACCAGCCGCTCCTTTCAACGACCATGACCATTACTGGCGCCCGTGATGGGCGGGGCCGGCCTCAGGCGACGGCGCGGAGCGGGCGGAAGAAGGCCCGGATCTCCGCCGCCAGCGCCTGGGGCTGCTCCATGGCCGCGAAGTGGCCGCCCTTGGGCATGACCGTCCAGCGGCGCAGGTCGGTGAAGGTGCGCGCGGCCAGGCTCTGCGGCGGGCGCAGGATCTCCTTGGGGAACTCCGCATAGCCGGTGGGCACGTCGACCGTGGCGCCGTCCGGGATCGGCCAGGGCCCGTGCATCCGCGCATAGTAGGGCCAGAAGGACGAGCCGATGGCACCGGTGAACCAGTAGAGCGCGATGTTGGCCAGCATCCGGTCCTTGGAGAGCACGCTCTCGACGTCGCCGCCGCAGTCCGTCCAGGCACGGAACTTCTCGCCGATCCAGGCGGCGAGCCCGGCCGGGGAATCGGTCAGGCCGTAGGCCAGGGTCTGCGGTCGGGTGCCCTGGATCCACTGGTAGCCGGTCTCCTCCTTGAGGAAGAGGGCGAGCTCCTCGAGGTAGCGGGCCTCCTCCGGGGTCGGGTCGGCCACCATGGCGGGGTCGCGGCGCAAGGGCAGGAGGTTGAGGTGGAGGCCGGCGACGTGCTCGCGCTGGGCGTAGGCGAGGCACGAGCCGACGAAGCAGCCCCAGTCGCCGCCCTGGACGGCGTAGCGGCCATAGCCGAGCACACCAGTCATCAGCTCGGCGAGGCAGGCGGCCATCTGCTCGGCGCGAAAAGCGCTGCTGGCCGGGGGCGAAGGAGAGGGTGAAGCCCGGCAGCGACGGGGCGATCACGGTGAACGCGTCGGCGGGATCGCCGCCATGGGCCGCCGGGTCGGTGAGCAGCGGCAGGATGTCCAGGAACTCCAGCACCGAGCCGGGCCAGCCGTGGAGGAGCAGCAGCGGCATGGGTGCCGGGCCGTTGCCCGGGGCGTGGAGGAAGTGCAGGTCGATGCCGTGCACCGGCACCTTGAACTGCGGCACGGCGTTGAGCCGGGCCTCGGCCGCGCGCCAGTCGAAGCGGTTGTGCCAGAAGGCGACGAGCTCCTGCAGCCAGGCGAGGTCGGTGCCGTAGGCCCAGGGCTCGCCCGGCGCCTGGTCGGGAAAGCGGGTGCGGGCGAGGCGCATGCTTCAGGTCGGCCAGCGCCTCGTCCGGGACGGCAAGCGTGAAGGGCTGCGGTGTGGGCGTCATGGGTCCTCCCGGCGGCAGCGGCGGGCACAGCCTAGCGGAGGCCGCGCGCGGTCAGAACACCTCGCCTGCCGTCTGCACCTGCTCCGACAGCCGGTAGAGGCTGCGCTCCGGCGAGCGCTGCTCCCCGGGGTCGAGGGGGTCGTTCATGACCCGCTCGATGGCGGTGCGGTAAGCCTCGGGCTGGGTGCTGTAGGGATCGGCGATGCCCTCGACCCAGCGGTTCACGGCCTCGACCACCGGCACGCCGGCGGCGCGGTCGCGGCGGTAGCGCTCGGTGTCGGCCGCATAGAGATCGGAGTCGGCGAGGCGCTGGGCCACGAAGTCGATGGCGGCGGCGCGATCGGCGAACACGATGTAGGCGTCCCGGCTCGTGCCGCAGTCGAGCACCCAGGAATCGCGTCCGCCGGCGGCCTCGGCGGTCGTGTACTTCCAGGCCAGGATGTTGTTGGTCTGCTGGGCCAGGGTGGTCCAGCCATAGCCGGATTCCTGGATCGCCATGGCGGTGATCGCCGCCGCCGGCACGCCATGGGCCTGTTCCGCCGTGGTGGCCAGCGGGCCGACCTGGTCGATGAACGCCTGGCGCTCCGCGGGCGTGGGATGGCCGGGCAACGGCGCAAAGCAATCCTGCGCCGCGGTGGTGGTAGGAGCGCCGCGGCTGGCGGGTGGCTCGGGCGCGGCATCGAGCCCGGCCGCACGATCGTCCGTCCCGCCGGCGCAGGCACACAAGCAAAGTGTCAGCAACCAGGATAGCGGGCGCATGTTCTGGCTCACCGTCTTCCTCCGAGCAGGAACTCACCTCTCTCGGCCTGCAAAAGGATCCGGCTTGCCATAGTTCCCCCGCGCCGCGGCCCAGGGCCAGCCACGCCATCGGAACGCCAGGCACGGTCGCGCGGCTTCTACCGTCGATAGTCGCGTGGCGGCCTTGGCGCGGGCCGGAACTACCGCCGCCAACATCGGTTCGAAGCCGCGGGAGCAGCGAGCGAACGCCGATGGCACGTCACGCGAGCGCAGTCTTGCAGCTCGATCCGCGCGAGGATCGGGATCTAGCCGCGACGCTGCGCCGGTGCGCGGCGGGCGATCCGGCCTGCCTGGGCGAGCTGGAGGCGGCCTGCGGCCGGCAGGTCGCGGCCATGCTGGAGCGGGCGCTTGGCGACGCGGCGGTGGCCTCATTCATCCTGCCGGCGATCCTGATCGATCTGCGCGATCGTGCGGCAAGGTTCGATCCCGGGCTGCACGCGCCCGACGACTGGATCTATGGCGTGGTGCGCGGGCGGATCCGCGAGCTCACCCGGGCCGCCGAACGCCTGGCAACGGTGCGACCCGCCGTGCGGCTGCCGCCCGGAGCGCACGCGGCGCCACGCCCGCGCCGGCTGCCGTGGCTGCTGCCTGTGGGGGGCCTTGCGGTGGCGGCAGCTGGCGCCGCCGTCGCCATGATCATGACCGGCAGCGAGCCTCCCCGCGTCGCCGAGCCCGCGCCGGGCGCGAAGCCGCAATCCTGGGTCGCTCCGCCGGTGGCGATGGCGCCACCCACACCGGCGCCGGTCCTCGACGTGCCCGAAGCCGTCGTTCCGCCGGCGCCGGCACCGCCCCCGGCGGTTCCGATCCCGGTCGAGCGGCCGAGGCACGAGGTGCCACCGCAAGCGACCAATGACAGGGTGGCTGCCGAGCCGTTCGCGGTGCCGCCGCCCTTGGAAGCCGACGCGGCCGTCCCGGTCCGGGTGTTCATCCACTATACCGAAGGAAGTCCGGCGGACCGGGCGATGGCCGAGAACATCGCCGAGCGGCTGACCGGGCAGGGCATCGCCGTCGTGGCGATCCGGCCCGTGCCGTTCGCCATCCGCGCGGCCAATGTCCGCTACTTCTTCAGCGGTGACCGCGAGGCCGCGTCACGGCTGGCGCGCACGCATGGCGGCCTGATCGGCGGCCGCGTGCGGACCGCGGACTTCACGCATTACGAGCCGAAGCCTGCGGTCGGCACGGTCGAGATCTGGCTGCCGACCCGCTGAGCCCGCTAAAGGCCGGCCAGCCGCAGCCCCAGCACCATCGCCGCCCCGCCGGCGAGGCCGGACAGGGCGGCCGGCCAGGTGAGCTCGGCCAGGCGCGAGCGCAGGCGGCGCTCCGCACGGTCCGCGCGCGCACGGGTCTCGGCCAGCGTGCGCAGGGTGGCGACGTAGCAGCGCTGCAGCTCGTCGTCGGTGCGCACCGGGCGGGGTACCGCGATCATCGGCATCGTCCTGACTCCCCAGGCATGTTCACGCTTTGTTCTGTAAGCGGAACATCCCGCAGGAACCGCCGGCCGTCAACCCGGCGGCGGTGGCGCGGTCCGGTCGGCGGCGGTCGGGGTGGCCGCCGTGCCACACCTACTCGGCGGCGACCCGTGTCGGCGTGACGGGCTCGTCGGGGATCGATTCGTAGGCGGCGATCGCGGCGATGTTGAGGATGTCCGACACGCGTGGCGTTCATCGGCACGATCTGGACCGGGCTCGACAGGCCGACCAGCAGCGGGCCGATCACGGTGCCGCCGCCCAGCTGCTGCAGCAGCTTGGAGGCGATGTTGGCCGAGTGCAGCGCCGGCATGATCAGCACGTTGGCGGGGCCGGTCAGGCGGCAGAACGGGTAGAGCGCCATCAGCTCGGGGTCGAGCGCCACGTCGGCCGCCATCTCGCCGTCATACTCGAAGCTCGACCTGGCGGCGGTCGAGCTCGATCACCACGTCGCGGATCCGGGCGGCCTTGGAGACGGGCGGGTTGCCGAAATTGGAGAAGGACAGCAGCGCCACGCGCGGCGTGAAGCCCATGCTGGCGCCACGGTGCGCGCGGCCTGGATGGCGATGTCGGCCAGGTCTTGGTGTCGGGCAGCTCGTGCACGGTGGTGTCGGCGATGAACACGGTGCGGCCCTTGGCCAGCATCATGGTCATGCCGAAGATCCGGCTGCCCGGCCGCGGGTCGATCACCCGCAGCACGTCCTCGAGCACGGCGTGGTAGTTGCGGGTGAGGCCGGTGATCATGGCGTCGGCGTGGCCGTGCGCCACCATGCAGGCGGCGAACACGTTGCGGCCCTGGTTCACCAGCCGCTGGCAGTCGCGGAACAGCAGCCCGGCGCGCTGCTGGCGGCGGTAGAGAAACTCGGCGTAGGGCCGGTTGTGCTCCGACAGCCGGGCATTGTGGATCTCGACGCCGTCGAGGCGGCCGATGCCCATGCCCTGCAGCGTCTGGGCGATGCGCTCCTCGCGGCCGATCAGGATCGGCGTGCCCAGCCCGCCATTGCGCCAGGCCAGCGCGGCGCTGATGCTCTTCTCCTCCTCGCCCTCGGCGAACACGACGCGCTTGGGGTGCGCCTGGACGCGCTCGATGATCAGCTGCATCCGGCTGGCGGTCGGGTCGAGCCGCGCTCGTGAGCTGCTGGCGGTAGCGGTCGAGGTTCACGATCGGCCGGCGCGCGACGCCGGTCTCCATGGCGGCCTTGGCCACGGCCACCGGCACGGCGCTGATCAGGCGCGGGTCGAACGGCGTCGGGATCAGATAGTCCGGCCCGTAGCGCAGGCGGCGGCCGCGATAGGCGGCGGTGACCTCGTCCGGCACCTCCTCGCGCGCCAGGGCCGCGATCGCGTAGGCGGCGGCGATCTTCATCGCGTCGTTGATGGTCGAGGCGCGCACGTCCAGCGCACCGCGGAAGATGTAGGGGAAGCCCAGGACGTTGTTGACCTGGTTCGGGTAGTCGCTGCGGCCGGTGGCGACGATGGCGTCGGCGCGGACCGCGCGCGCCTCCTCGGGCGTGATCTCGGGGTCGGGGTTGGCCATGGCGAAGATGATCGGCTTGCGCCGCCATCGACGCGATCATCTCGGGCGTGAACGCACCCTTGGCCGAGAGGCCCATGACCACGTCGGCGCCGTGCATGGCGTCGGCCAGGGTGCGGGCGTCGGTCGGCACGGCGTGGGCGGACTTCCACTGGTTCATGCCGCTCGGTGCGGCCCTGCCAGATCACGCCCTGGGTGTCGCACAGGATGACGTTGCCGTGCGGCATGCCCATGGCCTTGATCAGCTCGGCGCAGGCGATGCCGGCGGCACCGGCGCCGTTGATGACGAGCGGTCGTGTCCGTGAGCGTGCGGCCGGTGAGGTCGAGCGCGTTGATCAGCCCGGCGGCGGCGATGATCGCGGTGCCGTGCTGGTCGTCGTGGAACACCGGGATCGTCATCAGCTCGCGCAGGCGCTGCTCGATGATGAAGCACTCGGGCGCCTTGATGTCCTCGAGGTTGATGCCGCCGAAGGTGGGCCCGAGCAGGCGCACGCAGTCGACGAACTCGTCGACGTCGCGTGGTGTCGACCTCGAGGTCGATGCCGTCGATGTCGGCGAAGCGCTTGAACAGGACGGCCTTGCCCTCCATCACCGGCTTGGAGGCGAGCGCGCCCAGATTGCCCAGGCCGAGCACGGCGGTGCCGTTGGAGATCACCGCCACGAGGTTGCCGCGCGCGGTGTAGTCGTAGGCGGCGTCCGGGTCCTTGTGGATGGCGAGGCAGGGTGCGGCGACGCCCGGGCGAGTAGGCCAGCGACAGGTCGCGCGCGGTGGTGAGCGGCTTGGTCGGCGTGATCTCGATCTTGCCGGGGCGGCCGCGGCCGTGGAGCTCCAGCGCCTCCTCGGCGGTGACGTGCGAACTGGGGCCGGTCGGCTCCACGGCCTCCAGCTCACGGGTCATGCGTGCTCAATGCCAGCCTCCTCGCCGCGTGCGGCACCGTTTTGCGGCCCAGGTGCGGGATGCGCAAGCATCGGCGGCATCTTGGCCGTGCCGCGCGGCACCACCACCTGATGCGCAGTCGTGGTTCGGCGGGGGCGCAGGATGAACATCGCACGCACGGGTCTGCTGCTGGCGGCGCTGACCGCCCTGTTCCTGGTCGTGGGCTATCTGCTCGGCGGCCGCAGCGGGGCGCTGATCGCGCTGGTGATCGCCCTGGCGACCAACGTCTTCGCCTGGTGGAACTCGGACAAGATGGTGCTGCGCATGCACAATGCGCGGCCGGTGACCCGTGCCATCGGCGCCGGAGCTCTACGCGCTGGTGGCGGAACTGGCGCAGCGCGCGCAGCTGCCGATGCCGGCCATCTACCTGATCGAGACCGACCAGCCCAACGCGTTCGCCACCGGCCGCGACCCGCACCACAGTGCCGTCGCCGTGACGCGCGGGCTGATGCAGAGCCTGAGCCGCGAGGAGCTGGCCGGCGTGATCGCGCACGAGCTGGCGCACATCAAGAACCGCGACACGCTGACCATGACCATCGCCGCCACCATCGCCGGTGCCATCGGCTTTCTCGGCCAGTTCGCCTTCTTCTTCGGCGGCTCGCGCGACGGCGAGCGGACCAACCCGATCGCCGCGATCCTGGTGATGATCCTCGCGCCGCTGGCCGCGACCGTGGTGCAGATGGCGATCTCGCGCACGCGCGAATACTCGGCCGACCGGCTGGGCGCAGAGATCTGCGGCATGCCGCGCGGCGCTGGCCAGTGCCCTGCAGCGGATCGAGCAGCTGGCCAGCGGCCGGGTGATGGCCACGGCCGAGCACAACCCGGCCTCGGCACCGCTGTTCATCATCAACCCGCTGCGCCTGGGCGGGGTCGACAATCTGTTCCGCACCCATCCCCGCACGGAGGATCGCATCCGCGCGCTGCTGGCGCTGGAGCAGGAGGGCGTGGCGTCGCCGGCCAGCGCCGGCGTGCGCCACGGCAGCGTGCCGCGCGCGGGCGGCCGGCGCGGTCCCTGGGCCTGACGAACCGGGTCCGCAGCCAAGCTCAGAGCGGAATGGCCTTGACCGCGACCGCGCGGGTGATGCCGCCGGGCATGGCGAGCGGCAGGCCCTGGGCGTCGGCCGCGACGATGCGGCTCCTGATCACCGCCCCCGTGATGTGGTCGTACCACTTCACCCGGTAACTGCCCGGGCGCACGCCGGTGGCACGCAGGACCACGCCGGCCAGGGCCGGGCGGTCGCTCAGCTCGCTGCTGGGCGTGCGCACGACGAACGCGTTCAAGAACGCGCCGTCGCCCAGCATGCCGCGGAACAGGATCTCGCCGTCGCCGCCGTCGACGCGCTCCAGGCCGGCGCTGACCCAGGTCCGTGCCGCGAAATCCTCGCCCTGGAGGAAGGTGGCAGGGGCACGGAAGATCCGCTCGTACAGGTTCAGGGGTGCGACGTGGACGGAGGTCCACCAGTACATCGCCCCGCTCTTGTGGCTCACCAGCGACAGCCACAGGCCCTCGCGGGCCTTCACGCCGGTGGGGTCCGATTCCAGTGGCAGCGTGCTGTAGCGGCGGGTGCCGTACTCCGAGAGGACGGTGGGCTTGTCCGCACTGCTGAAATCGCCGGCGCCGATGATGTCCTGGTCGATGAAGGTGTAGGTGTGCACCTCGTCCGTGTCGAAGCTCTGGACCGGATCGAGCCGCAGCGATTTCATCGTGTTCGAGTTGGTGATGATGTGCTGGTTGGTGTCGATGCTGCGGTGCCAGTTCCTGATGTCGGTCCAGAACGGCTGCTTGGTGATCGCGTTGTCGACCTCGTTCCAGTATTCGTAGGCGAGGAGGCTGGTGCTGTAGCCCCAGCGCGCGACATGGTAGGTCAGGCGCCGCTTGACGAGGTCCTCGTTCTGGGCAAGCGCGTAGTCGGCATCGCGATAGTCGCTGGGGTTGGCGTTCCAGGTGTTGATCTGGAGGGCGATCCCGCGCTGCTCGGCCAAGACGAGCAGCTGGTCGAGGATCGCGGCATTGCCCTGGTGGTACCAGCCGATGCCGAAGCCCGTGACGCCGTTCGGGTAGTCCGGCACACCCGGTCCCGTCGCCCGCAGCTCGAGCGGCAGCCACCAGGAATTCGTTGCGGATCCTGAGCGACGTGCCGC
The DNA here is from genome assembly GCA_963769465.1 of uncultured Alphaproteobacteria bacterium. Classification (GTDB taxonomy): domain Bacteria; phylum Pseudomonadota; class Alphaproteobacteria; order Geminicoccales; family Geminicoccaceae; genus Benzoatithermus. The sequence continues at coordinate 83,164 of CAVYMA010000024.1, read as the reverse complement.
CCGCGTCGGCGAGGCGCGTCAGGGCATCGCGGTAGAAGGCGTAGGTGGTGTAGAGGTCGCTCCCGCTCAGCGCCGAGCCGTCCGCGACCACCAGCGGCGGCCATCGGGTGCCGGGTTCCCAGCCGCCGCTGCAGACGCTGGTGACCACCGCGGGGTCACATTGCCGGAACTGCGGGAAATCGATGTTCAGGCCCAGGGCGAGGAACGTCCGGCCGGTGCGCGACCAGGCGTAGTAGCCGCGGTCGCGGCTCGAGATCCGGATGAAGCCCTTGGCGTCCGCGGCCGGACGCATGGCCACGAATTGCGACGCACTGGAAGACACGGCCGGAGCCGAGCCGGCTTGCGCCTGGAATCGGATCGTGTGCCGGCCGCTTTCCGTGGGCGTGTAGCGGACGGTCCACTCCGCGACGGCGCCCGGCACCATGATCCGTCGCACATCGTCGATCCGGAACGGCCGAAACCAGAACGCGGGCACCACGTCGACCTGCCCGCTGGGCTTGGTCACCGTGGCCCAGACCCTGATCTGGCGCAGGTCGAACGGATTGGCGAAGGTCTGGTCCAAGCCGAGCCGGTACTCGACCTTGGCGTAGGCCTGGGTCGTCGTGCCTTCGCGGCGGACGGACACGAAGCTCAGGGCCGATGCCGCAGGTGCCAAGCCAAGAACCAGCAGCATGGTCGCGAGCAGCAGCGGCAACCAGGGGCGGCCAGCACGCGAGCGTGGCCACTGCCGCAGAAGAACGAATCTTGTCATGACGGACCGGCCTGCTGTCGACCTGAGGCCAGCGGACCATGTGATGGCCAGGGTGGGCCGTCAATCGTCGATCACGTTGGCCAGGGGTCCTGTCCCACGGCCGCCTGCGACGCAAAAAAATGCCCCCGCGCATCTTCATGCACGGGGGCAGCTTGCCGGCGGTGCGCAGGGAGGCACGCTGCCGCCGGTGCGCTCGAACCGCCCTTAGGCGGCGAGCGCCTTAAACTCGTCGATGTTCGCCTGCACGCGCTTGGTGACGATCTCGGCCACGCGCTGCTGCGCGGCGACGCCCAGGTCCATGCCCTGCTTGCCGGCGGCCACGGCCTTCTCGGCGACGGTCTTGACGTCGGCCATGAGGGCCTCGGGGGCCTTCGCCTGCTTGCCGGCCAGGAGCGCCTGCATGCCGGCCACGGTCTCCTCGATCCAGCTGTACTGGACCTTCGCGATCGACTGGGTGGCCTCGAGCAGGATGCTCTGCACCTCGTGCACCACGGCGAGATTGGCGGTCTGCAGGGCGCTGACGGCGTCCAGGTCGAACTTGGGGAGCTTGAACTCGGGGGCCTTGAACTCGGGGAAGGCGACGTTGAGGGGGCTGGTCTTGGCCATGGCGGGAACTCCTTGCTGCACTGCACAATAACTAGTGATTGCGTCGAGGAACGCAAGCAGCTCGTTGTGCAGTGCAGCAATTTCCGGGTGCGGTCGGACGCCGCACTCAGGTGACGAGCGGGTCACACCGCCTGCAGGCGGCTCCAGCCCGTCGCGTTCCGCCTGCTCACGTACGAAGTCGCCGAGTCGCTGGTCCTGGATGGGCAGGCCCGCCTGCGGCGGCGCTGGCGAGCAGCGTCTCGCCCGGGTCGCCGAACTGCGGCCGTCGCGAGCAGGCCGAGCGCACAGGCGCGCTGGCCGGCGCCGCAATGGACGTAGACCGGGCCGGGTGCCGCCTGGATCGCGTCCCGCAGGCAGCGGACATGGTCGGGGTCGAGCTGCGGGAGCGCGACCGGCAGATGGTGGTAGGCGAGGCCCACCTCGTGGGCGGCGAAGCCCTCGGACTCGGGGGAGAGCGGCTGGCCCGCCTCGCCGTCGGTGCGCAGGTTCACCACCGCGACGAAGCCCTGGGCGCGAAGCTCGCGCAGATCGTCGACGGTGGGCTGACCGCCCACGGTGACCTTGTCGGTGAGCCTGGCATGTCCGGGCATCGCTACCTCCCTCTCCCTGGCGGTTGCGCCCGCCTCTTCGGGCACGAGGGCCGGGGCGGGTCGGTGCACGATCTCCCAAAAAGGCGCAGCCGCGGCGGGCGCGGCTGCGGGTCGACGGCGCCAGCATAGCCGATGTTGGAGGGAAAGTTGATCGCCCGCGGGCTAGAACGCCTTACGGTCGGCCGAGATTCTGGTTGATGCTCTCCTCGAGCTGGGTGCTCGAGGCGGCGATCGGGTCGTGCCCTTGATTTGCGCCAAGTGCGGCGACCCGCTCGCACTTGGCGCCTGGCGTCGACCCAGCTCTGCTCCGCGCCGGGCTCGGAGGTGCGCGTCGACGCCGATGCTGGCCCGCAGCCCATGCGACACACTGCGCCCACTCTGCTAACATCCCGCTCAGAGTCGTGCGTTTGGGGTGGCCATGGCGGTGTTTCCGGCGCATCGGGACGGGCGGATCTTCCTGACCGAGGGCGGCATCGAGACCGAGGTCATGTACCGGCACGGTTTCGAGCTGCCCGAGTTCGCGGTCTTTCCGCTCCTGGACGATCCCCGCGCCGCTGCGGTCATGCGTGGCATGTACCGACGCTACCTGGACGTGGTCGCAAGTCACGGGCTCGCCGCGCTGATCGGCGGGCTCGACTACCGGGCCAGCCCCGACTGGGCCGGGCGGCTTGGCTACTCGGCGAGCGCGCTGGCCGACGCCAACCTGGCCTGCATCCAGTTCCTGCGCGACGCTGCGGCGGAGTATGCGCAGGACGTACCGGAAGCGCTGATCGCCGGTATCGTGGGACCGCGCGGCGACGCCTACCGGCTCAACCGCACCATCACCGAAGCCGAGGCGGAGGACTATCACGCGACCCAGCTCGAAACGCTGGGGCGGGCCGGCGTGGACCTCGCCTGGGCCTTGACCTTGAACAGCGTGCCCGAGGCGGTGGGCGTGGCGCGCGCCGCGGCCCGGCTCGGCGTGCCGCTCGCCATCTCGCTGACCCTCGACGGCACGGCACGCCTGCAGTCGGGCCCTACGCTCGCCGAGGCGATCGAGGCGATCGACGCCGCCACCGGTGCCTCGCCCGCGTTCTACTCGATCAACTGCTCCCATCCGCTCGAGTTCGGGCCGGCACTGACGGACGGCTCCTGGATCGGGCGGCTGCGCGGGTTGCGGCCCAACGCTTCCTCGATGGACAAGATCGCACTCTGCCAGCTCGGCCATCTCGAAGAGGGTGATCCGCCGGAGTTGGGCAAGATGATGGCCGAACTCGCGCGCCGCTTCCCGCAACTCGACATCTGGGGCGGCTGCTGCGGGACCTGGGACCGGCATCTCGACCACATCGCCCGCGAGGTCACCGCGGTGCGAGGGGCGGCCCCGGCCTGAGAGCCGGGCTCAGGGCGCCTTACGGTCGGCCAGATTCTGGTCGATGCTCTCCTCGAGCTGGGTGCTCGAGGCGGCGATCAGGTCGTTGATGATCTGCTTGGCGAAATCGTCCTTGGCCTCGACGCTGGCGCGCTCGGAGATCGTGCGCTTGATCTCGACCCGCGAGCTCGCGAAGCTCTGCTCGATCCCCAGCCCGTCGACGATGGCGACCTTGAGGGCCAGGACGCCGGCCATCTCCCAGTTGGGCTGGGTGGCGGCGGCGACCACGCCCGGGTCGGTCGGCCGGCGCTGCTCGACCAGGCTCGCCTCCTCGACCGTGGCGCGCGCGAAGTCGCCGCCGCCGGCGGCCACGAGGCGCGAGCGCAGGAAGGCCTGGGCGTCCTGGGCGAGCTGCTCGGAGCGGCGGCGGGCGATGAAGCCCATGCCGGCCGGGTACTGCGCGGCGCTGGCCACCTCGATGCTGCCCACGGCGAGGCGGATCGGCGGGTAGACCGCGGGATCGAAGGGCGGCGGGCTGGTCACGCTGGTGGGCGTGCAGGCGCCGAGCGCCAGGATCAGGACGGCGGCTGCCGTGCGCCAGGCCATGGTCAGTGTCTCCGGGGACGCAGCAGCTCGCTGAGCCGGTCCTCGGCGAAGGGGTAGGTCCGGCTGCAGAACTGGCAGGTGACGGTGATGCCGCCGTCCTCCTGCCGCATGCTCTCGAGATCGTCCAGTGGGAAGCTCGCCAGCATGTTCCAGACCCGCTGCTCGTCGCAGCCGCAGCCGGGGTGGAGGGCGAGCGGCGTGAACACCCGCACGCCGTCCTCGTGGAACAGCCGGAACAGCAGATCGTCGGGGCGCAGGGTCGGGTCGAGCAGCTCCTGCTCGGTCGCGGTCTCGAGCAGGATCATGGCGCGGCGCCAGTCCTCCTCCGCATCCTGCAGCCGGCGCGGGTCGGTGACCGGGAGGGCCTGCATGACGATGGCCCCCGCCAGCCAGCGCCCGTCGACGGGATCGCGGGCGACCGCGACCTTGATGCCGGTGCGGACCTGCTCGGAACGGTGGAAGTAGTTGAGCATGCAGTCGGCGAGCGTGGCACCGCCCAGCTCGACGATGCCCTGCTGCAGCTCGCCGCCGTCGCCGCGCTGGTCGACGCTGAGGGCGAGCAGACCCTGGCCGAGCAGGGCCATCGGCGGCGCGACCCCGACGGCGGCGACCCGGTCGGCGTCGAAGCTGGCATAGCCGCGCATCTCGCCGTCGTTGGTGCAGTCGGCGACCAGGAGGCGCACCGGGCCGTCGGCGCGGATCTGCAGGCTGAAGCGCCCGGCGAACTTGAGGCCGCCGGCAAGCGCGCCGGCCAGGACCAGGAGCTGGCCCAGCAGGTCGGAGACGGCGGGCGGATAGTCGTGGGCCTTGAGGACGTAGTCGACCGTGCCGCCCAGCCGGACGAAGCGCCCGCGCAGCTGCGAGCGCTCGAGCTGGAACGGGCGCAGAAGATCGACCGTCGGCACCGGCTGGCCCGCCTGCATCATCGCTCCAGGCACCATTCGAGGATCGCCTTCTGGGCGTGGAGCCGGTTCTCGGCGGCGTCGAACACCACCGATTGCGGCCCGTCGATGACCGCCGCCGTGACCTCGTCGCCGCGATGCGCCGGCAGGCAGTGCAGGAACAGGGCATCCGGTGCGGCGACGCCCATCAGCCGCCCGTCGACGCGGAACGGCTCGAGCAGACGGTAGCGCTCGCTCTCGCCGTTCTGACCCATCGAGACCCAGGTGTCGGCGAATACGGCATTCGCACCGGTGACGGCCGCGAACGGGTCGTGCCCGACCTGCACGCGGCCCTGCCGCTGCGTCGCCCACTCCAGCAGCTCCGGCGCCGGCGCCAGCTGCTCCGGCGTGGCGACGTTGAGGGTAAAGCCGAACTGGACCGCGGCATGGACCAGCGAGGTCAGGACGTTGTTGCCGTCGCCGACCCAGGCCAGCGTCCGGCCGGCGACCGGGCCGCGATGCTCCTCGATGGTCTGGATGTCCGCCATGATCTGGCAGGGATGGGAGTGGTCGGTCAGCCCGTTGACGATCGGCACGGTCGCGTGCTCGGCGAGCTCCAGGAGCTTCGCGTGCGCGTCGGTACGGATCATGATCGCGTCGACGTAGCGCGACAGCACCCGGGCCGTGTCGGCGATGGTCTCGCCGCGGCCGAGCTGCATGTCGCGCGAGCTCAGGACGATGGCGTCGCCGCCCAGCTGCTTGGCCGCGACCTCGAACGAGACGCGGGTGCGGGTCGAGGGCTTGTCGAAGATCATCGCCAGCATCCGGCCGGCCATCGGCCGGGCCGGATCGCCCAGCTTGAAGGCGGCGGCACGGTCGAGGATGCGGCGCAGGTCGCCGGCCGGGATCGCGTCGAGGTCGAGGAAGCTGCGGCTCATGGCGGCGCAGCCCGGCAGGCGGCCGCGATCAGGGCGCAACCCTGCGCCAGCTCGTCCTCGCTGACGGTCAGCGGCGGCAGCAGGCGCACGACCTCGTCCGCGGCCGGCACGGTCACCAGTCCCAGCCCCTGCAGCGCCTTGATGAAGCCGGCGCTGTCCCGATGCAGCCGCAGACCCACGAGCAGGCCCTGGCCGCGGACCTCGGCGATCACCTCGGGATGCTCGGCCGCGATCGCCTCCAGCTGCGCGCGGAAGAACCGGCCGCGCTCGGCCACCTGGGCCAGGAAGCCCTCGCCCAGCATGACGTCGAGGACGGCGTTGGCCACCGCACAGGCCAGCGGGTTGCCGCCGAAGGTCGAGCCATGAGTGCCGGCGACCATGCCCGACGCGGCCCGCGCGGTGGCGAGGCACGCACCGATCGGAAAGCCGCCGCCCAGGCCCTTGGCGATGGCGGCGATGTCGGGGCGCACGCCCGCCTGCTCGCAGGCGAGCAGCGTGCCGGTGCGGCCCATGCCGGCCTGGATCTCGTCGAACACCAGGAGCAGGCCGTGCTCGTCGCACAGGCTCCGCAGACCCTGCAGGCATTGCGGCGGCACCGCGCGGATGCCGCCCTCGCCCTGGATCGGCTCGATCATGATGGCCGCGGTCTCGGGCCCGATCGCCGCGTGCAGCGCGTCGTGGTCGCCGAACGGCAGCACGTCGAAGCCCGGCAGGAGCGGGTCGAAGCCCTCGACCAGCTTCTTGCTGCCGGCAGCCGAGATCCCGGCCATGGTCCGGCCGTGGAAGGCACCCTGGAAGGTGAGGATGCGGTGCCGCTCGGGCGTGCCGAGGGCATAGAAATGGCGCCGGACCATCTTGATCGCGGCCTCGATCGCCTCGGCCCCCGAATTGCAGACGAAGACGGTGTCGGCGAAGGTGTGGGCGACCAGCCGGTCGGCCAGGCGCTCGAGCTCGGGGATCTGCCACAGGTTGGAGACGTGCCAGAGCCGGCTGCCCTGCTCCATCAAGGCGGCCAGGAGGTGCGGATGGGCGTGGCCCAGCCCGGTGACGGCGATGCCGGAGCAGAAGTCCAGCATGCGGCGGCCGTCGGTCGTCCACAGCCACGAGCCCTCGCCGCGCGCGAACGCGAGGTCGTAGCGCCGGTAGACGGGCAGCAGGGACGGGACGGCCTGGTTGTCCATGAATTGGGTCCGTTCGCGGGGAAACGGGGCGTGTGCCGCAACGGCCCCGGCCTGTCAACGAAACCGGGGTTGTCGTCGAGCGTATCCGCTCCGGCGGCAGGGGGGTAGGGCCAAAGCCGCAGCCCGGCGTTGACGTCTCCGAAGGTTTGCGCACTTATACACACTAGTCATGGACAGCCGCGAGATACTGGCCGCGCTGATGCGCGACGGCTGGCGCGAGGTCGCCCGCAAGGGCAGCCACGTCCAGCTCCGTCATCCGACCAAGCCGGGCCGGACGACGGTTCCCCACCCGGTCAAGGACATGCCGATCGGGACCCTCAGGTCGATCGAGCGCCAGAGCGGCGTCAAGCTGAAGGGCTGAGAGCGTGCGCTACTATCCTGCCCTCCTCGAACGTGCCGAAAGCGGAGGCTATGGGGTCGTTTTTCCGGATTTTCCGGGCTGCGTGTCGGCTGGCGACACGATCCAGGCGGCCTTGACCAATGCCGGGGAGGCCTTGGCCTTCCACATCGAGGGCATGACGGAGGACGGCGACATCGTGCCGGAGCCCAGCGAGCTCGATGCACCTCTGCCAGACTGGCTGGGTCGGATGGAGGGTACCCGCGTCCTGGTGGCGGTCGAGGAGCCCGGCGGCCATGTGCGCGTCAACGTGAGCCTGCCGACCGCCCTGGTCGAGCGGATCGACCGGATCGCGGGAACGAGGCAACGCTCGCGCTTCCTGGCCGATGCGGCGATCAGGGCCCTGCGGGAGCGTGCCGGCGCCGAATAGCCGGGCCCCAACTCAGTAGTCGTAGCGCCACTGCAGGCCGACGCCGGTCTGGGACTGGTCGTTGACCGTGCTGCCGACGGAGAGGTTGGGGGTGAGGTCGACCTGGACCCGGGCCTTGCTGCCGCCGTCGGTCACACCCTGCTCGACCTCGAGATAGACCTTGTCGGTGACGTACTTGCCGACGCGGGCCGAGGTCTGCTGGTTGGTCTCGCCGCTCTCGTCGGTGGTCTCGGTGCTGCGCAGGTCGAGCGTGTCCAGGCCCACCGCGCGCCGGAACTTGCTCAAGGCACCGCTCAGCGTGCCGCCGCCCTGGAGCTCCTGCACCGCCGCGGCCAGACGGATCCCCTGCATCGGCGTGATCCGCGAGGCCGAGGTGCCGAACAGCAGGCGCGCCAGGATCTCGTCCTGGGGCAGGGTGGGCTCGCTGGTCAGCGTGATCTTGGGGTCGGCGGCGGGACCCTGCAGGGCGACGGTGACCGTGACCTCGACCGTGCTCGCGGTGGCGGCGAGATCGATCATCGGCACCGGCGGCCGGCTGCCGACGAAGTCGAGGGCACCGCGGTCGATGGTGAAGCGGCGGTCGAGCAGGTCGAAATAGCCCCGCCGGACATCGAGCTCGCCCTCGACCAGGGGATCGGCGAGGTCGCCCCTCAGGGTGAGCTTGCCGTTCCACTCCGAATCCAGGCCGCGGCCGCGCACGAACAGCCGGCCGGGGATGTCGACGTCGATGGCGAAGCCGACCGCGAACGGCGTCGCCGGTGCGGTGCGGGCCGGCGCCGCGGCCGTGCCGCCGGTCCGGTTGACCTCCTTGACCGCGATCACCGGCACCGAGGGGCCGGTGCTGTCGGGGATCTGGAGATCGGCGCGGTCGACGGTGAGGTTGCCCCGAACCTGTGCGCGGGCCAGGTCGCCGGTGGCGCCCAGCGTGCCCGAGAGGAAGACGTTGCCCAGGGTGTTGTCGAGCACGCGCGCCTTCTTGGCGTCGATCTGCACGTCGTAGCCGACCTGCCCGCCGGCGAGCAGGCGGACCGCACCCTTGCCCTGGAGCGTGCCGCCGGTCGGGTCGGTGGCGGCCAGCTGCTCGATGGTGAGCCGGTCGGCGGCGGCACGGGCGCGCAGGGTGAGCCCGCGCAGCACCACGCCGCTGGCGACGTCCTGGACGCTGCCGCCGGCGAGGTCGAGCGTGCCGCCCAGGCCCGGCTGGCGCAGGGTGCCGGCGAGATCCAGGGCCACCTGCAGGGTCCCGGCGAGCTGGGTTCCACCCAGGGATGCCAGCTGGGCCAGCCGGGCGAGGTCGATCGGGCCGGCGATCCGCCCGTCGAGGGCGGCGGTGTCGCTGAGCGCGAAGGCGGGGGGAGCGAGGCCGAAGGTGGCGGGCAGGGCGACGCGCGCGGCGAGCGGCGTGGCACCCAGGCCCGAGAGGGAGAGGTCGGCCGTGAGCCTGCCGCCGCGCAGGCTGCCGGCGAGCTTGCCGTCCAGGCGCCGCTTGGCCGCCGGATCGAGCGCCGCCTTGGCGATGCCGGCGTCCAGCGTGACCTCGGGCGCAGCACGGGTCCCGGCCAGGGTGACCCTGGCCTCGGCGGTGCCGGCGAGCGGCGGGGCGCCGAACCGCTCCAGGGTGGCCAGGGACAGCGTCGCCAGGCTGAGCTCGCCCGCGACCCGCGTGGCGCCGAGGTCGAGCTTGCCACGGACCTTGCCGGGGCCGAGATCCAGCGCCAGCCGGTCGACCGCGATCGCCGGGCCGTCCAGCGTGACGGTGGCCGGCTCCACCAGGCGCACGCTCTCGCCACCGATCTTGCCCGCGAGCTTCGTGGCACGGATCGTCTTGCGCGGCCCCAGCACGTCCAGGCCGGCGGCGGCGGCAAGGTCGATGGGCTGGCCGGCCTGATCGCCCGTCACGTTCGCGGTGAGGTCGATGGCGGCGAGCCTGCCGCCGACGCCGAGCGTGGCGTTGGCGATCCGCGTGTCGCCGCTGGCGAAACCCTGGGCACGCAGGCTGCCGTCGAGCCCGCCGCGCCCCAGCGCGTCGCTCACCGTGAGCGCCAGCGCGGCGCTGCGCAGGCTGCCGAAATCACCGCGCACATCGCCGGCGTCGAGCTTGAGGGTGGCGTCCTGCCGGTCCTGCGGTGTGGTCAGGCGCAAATCGAGCTTGGCGTTGCCGGCGATCGCCTGGCCGGTCCAGGCGCGCAGGGCCGCGAGGTCGCGCGCCTCGCCGGAGAGGCGGCCGCGCACCAGAGGCCGGGCCAGCGCCACCTCGGCCTCGCCCGCGAGCCGCGTGGCGGGCGCATTGAGGGTGAGGCCGGTGAGCTTGAGCAGATCGCCGGCAAGGGCGAAGCCGGTGGCCAGCGCCACCTCCTGCCGGCCGCGCAGCAGGCTGAGCAGGACGGAGCCGGAGGGTGCGTCGAGGGGGCCCTTCACCTCGCCGCCGAGCGTCGCCCGGTCGAAGCGCTCGCCCGCGACCGCGGGCCGCTCGACCGCACCGTCCAGCGTGACGATCGGCAGCTCGACGGTGCCGCCGAGGCCGGCCCGCAGGTCGAGCGCACCGGCGACGGGCTGCCCCAGGGCGGGCTCCAGCCGGGCGAGCTCGGGCACCAGGAGCCGCAGGGTGCCGCCGAGCGCGGTCTCGGCCAGGTCCAGGCGCGGGTCGCCCTCCAGGCGGAACCCGGCGCCCGCGAGGGCCAGGCTTTCCACGGCCACGAGGTGCCCGGGCTCGACCATGGCCTTGGCGGCGAGCGTGGGCTCGGCGCCGACCAGCTCCTGCGCACCCGGCGGCAGGCCGGCGAGCCCGGTGGCCTTGCCCGCGAGGTCCAGGCCGATGCGCCGCGCATCCTCGGCCAGGGTCACGTCGGCACCCAGGTCGACCGTGCCGGCGAGCGGCAGGCCCGACTTCCAGGGCCAGCATCACCGCCTTGAGCTCCGGCACCCGCAGGTCGACCCGGGCGGTCCCGGCCAGCCGGTCGCGGTCGATGCTGGCGTGGCCGGTCACCTCGCCCAGGGAGGAGCGCAGGGCGAGCGTGCGGACGACGGCATCGCCGCGGGCGGGGAGGGCCGCGTCCAGCACCAGCTCGAGCCGGCCGTCGGCGAGCTGGCGCCCGGCCAGCGCCACGCCGTCGGCGGTGATCGTCCCGGCCGCCTCCAGTCCGACCGGTCCGGCCCCCAGCGGCGCGGCGAAGGACAGGCCGATGCCGCCGCCCAGGCGGTCGAGGGCGAGCTCCGCCGCCCGCAGCCCGGTGCCGGTGAGCGCCAGCTCCAGCTCCGGCTGGCGCGCCGCACCCTTGGCCGACAGCTCCAGCGTCGCGGCGCCGGCCAGCGGCGTGCCCGCGAGGCCGGCGAACCGGGCGAGGTCGGGCGCGCGCAGGGTGGCCGCACCCGTCACCGTGTCGGCGGCGAGATCCGCGCTGCCCGAGCCCTGCAACGCCAGCCCGTCCAGCCGCAGCTCCAGCGCTTCCAGGGCGTAGCGCTGCGGTCCGGCCTGGCCCGCCTGCAGGGCCAGCTCGGCCCGGCTGCCCACGACCGCGGCAAGCTCGGCTGGCAGGGCACCGGGGGCGGCGTCCAGGCTGCCGGCCAGTCCCAGATGCTTGCGCGCGCCGTAGGCCAGCTCGATGTCCAGGTTCAGCGCTGCCAGGCGCTCGGCCTCGACCGCGAGCCTGCCCTGCCAGCCGGCAAGCGGCCCGTCGCCCTTGAGCGACAGGCGCAGCGCCCCGGCTTCGGGCCGGCCGGTGGCGGCCGCGAGCAGGCCGCCGGTCTCGCTGCCCTCCAGGTCGAGGGCGAGGGTGCCGGCACGCAGGTCCAGGCCGGCGTCGAGCTCGAGCCGGGCGGTCGGCGCGTCGGTGCGGCGCAGCTCCAGCCGTGCCTGTGCTACTGCCCCGTCGGGCCCCGTGCCGGCGGTGCCGTCGAGGGTGAAGGTGGCGCGCTCGCCGAGCACCGGCGCGCCGACCTCCAGGCGGTCGACCTGGAGCCGCTCGACGGCGACCCGCGGCAGCGCCGCGGGCAGGTCGGGCAGCTCCGGCAGGGTGAACGGCCGGGCGGGCTCGGCTTCGGGAGCCGATGCCGGCAGCCGCTCCAGCGCCACCAGCGCCGCGCCAAGATGCTCGACGGCGATCTCGCCGTGCAGCAGTGCTGCGGGCCTGAGGGCGAAACGCGCGTCCGCGACCTCGAGCCACACGCCCTCGCGCGTCGCGCAGGCGCAGGTGTGCCAGCCGCATGTCGAACGGCAGGAAGCCGGAGAGGCCGGTGACCTCGGCGGGTGCGTCCGCCGTCCCCAGCGCGCCGGCGAGCAGGGTGGCGATCCGGTCCTGCGCCCAGCGCGTCTGGGCGAGGCCGAAGGCACCCGCGGCCAGTGCCAGCAGCAGGCCCAGGAGGCACGCCGATGCGATGCCGATCCTACGCAGCATGGGCACGGGCCCTGCCCAACGGGTTCGCCAGATCCACCTCGCACCTCGGGGGGGCCGGCCGGACGGCCGGCGGTTCAGAAGGACTGTCCGATACTAAAATAGAGCTGATAGTCCGAGTCGACACCCTTGCGCGGGTTCAAGGGGAAGCCGACGTCGAACCGGATCGGGCCCACGGGCGTGAAGTAGCGCAAGCTCGGCCCGGCGCCGAACAGCACCCGCTCCTCGAAGCTGGGGAACGACGAGGTGTCGACGGTGCCGGCGTCCAGGAACAGCGCCACCCCGAAATCGTTGGCAAAGCGCGTGCGCAGCTCGACGCTGCCCTCGACCACCGAGCGGCCGCCCAAGGGCTTGTCGTCGTCGTCCAGAGGCCCGGCCAGCTCGAAGCCGATGCCGCGGATCGAGCCGCCGCCGCCGGCGTAGAAGCGCTCGTCGGCGGGCACCTCGTCGCGGCCGACGCCGCCCAGGGCACCCACCGAGCCGCGCAGTGCCAGCACCAGCTGCGGTGCGGCGCTGAGCGCGATGTAGCGGGTGTGGGTGAGGCGGCCCTTGAGGAAGCGGCGGTCCATGCCGAGCAGGTCGACGAAGGGCGTCAGCGTCGCGAGCACGGTGCCGCCGGCGGTCGGGCTGAACCGGTCGTTGGCGAAGTCCCAGTCGACCTTGCCCGGGAACGAGAGCAGGGCGTAGGTCTGCTCGGGCTCGCCCAAGTCCTCGATGCGGGCGTAGCGCAGTGCGGTGCCCAGCGACACCGTGAGCTGCCGGCTGAGCTCGCGCTCGAGGCCGATCCCGACTCCGGCCGAGTTCGGAATCGTAGGCCTCGAGCCGTTCCCGGCGCAGGGTGGCGTCGGTGAGCAGGCTCTGCTGCGGCCGCAGGAAGTCGGGCTTGCGCACGCTCGCGGTCAGCGACTGCTCCTGCTCGGAGCCGGCGATCTCGGCGCGGAAGCGCTCGCCGGCGCCGAAGATGTTGCGGTGCTCCCAGAACAGCCGCGCACCCGGGCCGACCTCGCTCTCGTAGTTCAGCTCGGCGCCGATGGTGCGCGGCGGCCGCTGGGTCAGGTCGTAGGCGAGGTTGAGCTCGCCCTCGGCCGTGAGCTGCTCGGCCGGGCGCGGCACGATGGTCGAGAACAGGTTGGTGTCGAACAGGTTGTTCTGGCCGTCGGTGACCAGTGCCGGGTCGTAGCGCTGCCCCGTCTCGAGCGGCACCCGGGCGCGCAGGAAGTCGGCGTCGATGCCGTCGCCGCCGGTGAAGCTGACCAGGCCGAAGCTCGCCCGCCGCCCGGGATCGAGGTGCAGGGTGACGTCCATCTCGCGCGTGGCGTGGTCGACGATCACCTCCCGGTCACCCAGCTTCGCCAGGGCGAAGCCGGCCTTGCGCGTGTCGGCCAGCAGCTTCTGCTCGGCGTCGAGCACCGCCTGGGTCAGCGCCGGCTCGCCCTGGACCAGGCCCAGGGCCGCGGGTGTGGGCGCCGCGAGCCCGTCCGGATTGTCCGCCAGCGCCACGGCCAGCGTGCCGAAGCGGTAGCGCGGGCCGGGGACGACGTCGAACAGCAGCACGGCCTCGGGACGGGTGGCGAGGCGCTCGAGGCTGCCCAGGGCGTCCGTCGCCGGCGCTTCCTGCGGATCGACGATGCGAAAGCCGACGGTGCCGTCGAAATAGCCTTGTGCCCGCAGCGCCTGCTCCAGGCGCGCACGGTCCGCCTCGGCCCGCTGGCGGATCGCGAGCCGGCTGGTCGGCGGTGCCGCCCCCTGGCCGGCGCTGTCGACCACGTCGCGCAAGAGGCCGGCGAGGTCGGCGGGCAGCTCGCCCGGGAATGCCACCGCGAACGGGATCGGCGGCTCGGGTGGCGGCAGGCCCGCGTCGTCGGCCCCCAGCGGCCCGGAGGAGATGCCGTTGCCGCCGCAGGCCGCGACCAGCAGCACCGCGGCCAGTGCGGCGACGAGCCTGCCCCATCCGACCCGCATCAGGTCTCGCCGACGGCCCGGCGGACCGGCTCGGGCAGGAGTGCCGCCGCATCCTCCGCGTTGGCGTGGAACGTCACCTTCTGCTGCGGGACCGGCAGCTCGATGCCGAGCTGGTCGAAGCGGCGCTTGATCCGCCGGTTGAACTCGCGTCCGACCTTCCACTGCTCGCCGGCGCGCACCTTGGTCCGCGCCTTGACCAGCACGCCCGAATCGCGGAACGCGTCGACGCCCGCGATCTCGAGCGGCTCCAGCATCAGCCGGCGGTAGGGCCATTCGCGGCGGAGCTGGCTGTCGATCTCGCGCAGGACCTCGATCACTCGGTCGACGTCCTCGCGGTAGGCCACGATCAGGTCGAAGACGTAGAACGAGAAGTCCTTGGTCATGTTGGTGACGACGTCGATCGAGCTGTAGGGGATCGTGTGCACGTCGCCGTTGTAGGCGCGCAGGGTGATCGTGCGCATCGAGATCGCCTCCACCACCCCCGCCTTGCCGCCGAGATCCACCACGTCCCCCACCCGCACCGTGTCGCCGACCAGGATGAACAGGCCGGTGATCAGGTCCTTGACCAGAGTCTGGGCGCCGAAGCCGATGGCGAGGCCGACCACGCCGGCACCGGCCAGCAGCGCGTTGGCGTTGACCCCGAGCTCGGACAGCACCTCGACGATCCCGATGGCAACCAGCATGGTCACCGCAAGGTTGCGTGCCATGCTCGCCAGGGTGCGGGTGCGGTTGGAGTAGAGCAGGTTGCCGTTGGCGTCGGTGGCGCCGATGTAGCGGGTGGCACCGCGCTGGATCAGCTGGGCCACGGCGAACACGACCGCGACGATCAGCGCGATGCGCAGGATCGTGGCCAGGGTGGCCCGGCCGACATCGCCCTCGATCCAGCCCAGGACGTCCGCCCCCCAGGCCTGCGCGATGGCCATGATCGCCACGACCAGCACGCCGATGCGCGCCGTGGTGATCAGGGCCACCTGCCGCGCCGGCAGCGGCTCGGGCTCGGCCTGGGTTTCCTCGCTGCCCGTCGCCGCCGCTGCCACGTCGCCGACCAGGGTCCAGTCCAGCCAGACGTTGATCGCCCGGGCGGCGATCAGCACCAGGACCGTGACCAGCAGACCCCGGGTCAGGAACTGGGCGGCCTCGGCCGAGCCCAGCGCCCAGACCAGGTAGACCAGGGCCACCCAGGCGGCCAGGACATGGTGCCCGACGAGCGGAGAAGGCGCGCCAGGGCAGGTAGCGCGCGAGGCCGGGCCCCAGGCCGGCACCCCACCGCTCGATGGCGGCCCCCAGATAGGCGCGCAGGCGGTAGATCGCCCAGATCGCGACCGCGGCCACGACGAAGAACAGGGTGTGCAGGAGGAAGGAGTGCACCGTCCAGGGCAGGCCCAGCCGCCGCGCCGCCTCCAGGCCGAAATAGCCGTAGAAGGCGAGGCCGAGCAGCGTGGCCACCCAGCGCTCGGCTTCGATGGCCGCGGTGTCGTCCATGGCGGCGAGGCGGCGGAGGGCGTTCTCCGGGGCGAGGTAGGCCTTGCTGAGTGCTGTGGCGCCGCGCACGCAGGCGATCGCGGTCAGGATGTCGCCGGCGACGCGCCGGCCCAGGATCGACACGGCGGTGTAACCCAGCACGACGTAGGTCACGAGCAGGAAGGTCGCCAGCGCCGCGAGGTTGACGATCAGATGGACCAGTGACGCCTTCAGACGAGCCTTGCGCTTGGCCTCGGCCGGCAGGTCGCCGCGCCGGTCGCGCCAGCCGCGCAGGAGCAGGCGGACGCCGACGCTGGCGATGAATCCGCCCAGGACGGCGGCCCCGATCTGGCTGCCGATCGTGTACCACATCGACCGGCTGAGCGGCTCGGTAAGCTGGCTCCACAGCCAGCGCATCAGCACCGGCACCTCGCCGATCGAGCTCGCCAGCCCGCCCACCGCGACGCTGATCACCTCGAAGCGTTGCTCGGCCTCGGCGTTCAGCCGGTCGAGGACATCGCCGATATAGTCCGGCTCGGCCGGCGGCTCGGCGGGAGCGGCGGTGGTGCTGAGTGCCCGCAGCTTGGCGAGGAGCTGGTTGCGCGCCTCCTCGTTCTCGAGCGTGTCGATCAGCGCCTTGAGGTCCGCCGCCGACTGCTCCGGCGTCGGCTGCGGCGCACTCTCGGGTGCGGGCGGCGACCCGCTCGGCAGGCTGATCATCTGCCCCGCGGCCGGCCCGGCCGCGAGCCAGGCGAGGACGAGTGCCAGGGCCGCGATGCGCATCCGGGTCAGACGGTCGGCGCGGGCACGGGCAGGCCCGCCTGCAGTCGCTGCTCCCAGCGCCAGGCGGTGGCGACGATGTAGGCGAGATCGTCGTGGCGGGGGCGCCAGCCGAGCAACGCCCTGGAGCTTGCGGCTGTCCGCGACCAGGGTCGCGGGATCGCCCGGCCGGCGCGGGCCCTCCTCGATCGGGAAGGCGACGCCGGTCACCTGCCGCACCGTGTCCAGCACCTCGCGCACGCGGAAGCCGTGGCCGTAGCCGCAATTGGCGATGAGCGAGTCGCCGCCGGCCGCGAGATGGTCCAGGGCCGCGACATGGGCGCGGGCGAGGTCGTCGACATGGACATAGTCGCGCACGCAGGTGCCGTCGGGCGTCGGGTAGTCGGTGCCGTTGATCGCCATGGCGGGCCGCAGCCCGGCGGCGGTCTCGCAGGCGACCTTGATCAGATGCGCGTTGTCGGGGGTGGCCTCGCCGATCCGCGCGTCGGCGTCGGCACCGGCGACGTTGAAGTAGCGCAGGATGGCGTAGCGCAGCCCGGTGGCGGCGGCGATGTCGGTGAGCACCCGCTCGCTCATCATCTTCGACGCACCGTAGGGGTTGATCGGCGCCAGCGGCAGGCTCTCGTCGAGCAGCGGCAGGTCGGGCTGGCCGTAGACCGCGGCGGTCGAGGAGAACACGACCGCCGGGACGCCGGCCCGGGCGCACAGGTCGAACAGGAGGACGGCGTTGGCGGTGTTGTTGGCGTAGTAGCTTGGCGGGCTCGCGCACCGATTCGCCGACCCAGATGTGCGCCGCGCAATGGATCACGGCGGCGAAGCGGTGCTCGGCCAGGACGGCGCGCACGAGCTCGCGGTCGCCGAGGTCGCCCTCGACCAGGCGGGCTTCCTGTGCCGCCCAGCGGTGGCCGGAGTAGAGATTGTCCAGGACCACCGGCCGATGGCCGGCATCGAGCAGGTGGCGGACGATGAAGCTGCCGATGTAGCCGCAGCCGCCGGTCACCAGCACCGCGAGACCAGAACCGCGCCGCAAATCGGTCATCCGAACCTCGTTCCTGGTGGCGGCGCGCGGCCGCGGTTGGGCGCCAGTCTAGCCCGCCGCGGCCGGGCTGGGCAGCTCGCGCCCGGTCTGCACGAAGCGGCGCTGGGTGCCCTCCAGGACCAGGCAGGTGAGCCGCCCGGTCCAGCAGGCACCGGTGTCGATGCCGATCCGGTTGGAGCGGGTCACCGGCGCCTCCTCGACCGTGTGCCCATGCACCACGATCTTGCCGCACTCGCCGGTCCAGCTCAAGAAGGGCTCGCGGATCCAGAGCAGGTCCGCCTCGTTCTGCAGCTCGAGCGGAACCTCGGGACGGATGCCGGCATGGCAGAAGAAGTAGTCGCCGAAGCCGAAGGCGAGATCGAGCCCGTCCAGGAAGGCCGCGTGCTCGGCCGGGAACCGCCGGCGCAGCTCCAGGCGTGCGGCGTCCATGCGCTCGGGCTCGGGCATGCGCGGATCGAGCCTTGACGCCGTAGCTCACCAGGGTGGCGTCGCCGCCGTAGCGCATCCAGCTGGTCGCGAGGTCGAGGTCGGTGGCCTCCGCGGCCACGAACGCGCGCAGCCACAGATCGTGGTTGCCGAGCAGCAGGACGCGGGTCGGGCCGTCATGGTGGTGGCCGCCCAGATGGTCGAGCACCCGGCGGCTGTCGAAGCCGCGGTCGACCATGTCGCCGAGATGGACCACGACCGCGTCCTGGTAGCGCCCGTGCTCGCGCCGGTCGGCCTCGATCAGCTCCTCCATCGCCAGGAGCAGGTCGAGCCGGCCGTGGATGTCGCCGACGGCGTAGACGATCACACCCCGCGGCACGGCGGGGGGCCGGCCGTCCAGCGACGGCCCGGCCGGCGGCGCGGGCTGCGAGCGTTGAAACAGGCGCTTCAGCATGGCCCGCGCTGCTCAGGGTCGATCTGCAACTCTTCGCGCTCCGTCGGTCCGACCGTCAACCTGGGTCATGTTGCAGCCGGGCGACATGTGGCGTCGAACCGGCCGTCAGCCAGGGCCTGACTGCCGGCGCCGTGCACGCGCGGTTGTCACGTGTCCCATGCCTCAACTATCAGGAGATCCCTGGTCGAATTCTACACATTGCTCGGCAAACAGGCGAGTGACGAGCGGCCGCAATGGCTCAGCCCCTTACTGGAAGGCTCGCGGAGGCGGTCGTGGCGCTTCCGCCGGGCCGGCATCGGGCCCTGAACTGCGTCTCGGAGGTAGCATGAACAACCGGTCCCATCTCTCCGCAGCCTGCCTCGTGCTGGCCGGTGCCCTCGGCATCGCGCCGCAGGCCCTGGCCCAGCAGGCGCAGAGCGACGACCCCGATCCCAACGTCACGGTGCAGGACCGGCCGCGTGAGGACTACGACCCGCTGGGCATCCGCGCCGGCAGCTTCTTCATCTTCCCCTCGATCAGCCTGAGCGGCACCTACGACAGCAACGCCTTCGCCACCAACGACGACGAGGAGTCCGACTTCGGCGCGATCCTGTCGCCGCAGGTCGACGTGAACTCGAACTGGTCGCGGCATGCGCTCAACTTCTCGGCCGGCGCCACGGGTGCCGCCTGGGCCGAGTACAGCGAGAACGACTATCTCGACGCTTTCGCCGCCACCGACGGGCGCCTCGACGTCACCCGCAACGACATCGTCAGCGGCCGGATCCGCTTCGACCGGCTGCACGAGGAGCGCGATAGCCCGGACGAACAAGGCGACACCACGGTCACCGGCGGTGACGGCGGCGATCGCGGCAACCTCACCCGCTATTACCGAGGGCTGATCGATACCCAGTACCGGCACAACTTCAACCGCGTGTTCACGGTCGTCGGCGGCGGCGTGCAGCGCCTGTTCTACGACGACATCGGCGACCGCGAGGAGAGCGAGCGCGACCGCTGGGAGTATGGCGCCCGCGCCCGGCTCGGCTATCAGGTCTCGCCGCGGATCGGCACCTTCGTCCAGGGCAACTACAGCTATCGCGACTATGACGACGAGCAGCTGATCGACGGCGAGTTCGCCAAGCGCGAACTCGCACGGCGTTGCCGGCTCGGTCGGCACCAGCGTCGACATCACCAGCATCCTGTTCGGCGAGTTGGCGCTGACCTACGCCTATCGCAACTACACCGACAATGCCTTCAACGACAGCAGCGGCCCGGGCCTGAACGGCAACCTGACCTGGAACGTCACGCCGCTGACCTCGGTCCTGTTCAGCGCCAGCAGCGAGATCCTCGAGACCACGGTGACCTTCGAGGGCGATGCCGCCGAGGCGAACTTCCAGAACGCGGTCGGCGTCGAGGTCCAGCACGAGCTCCTGCGCAACGTGCTGCTGAACGCGACCGCCGACTACACCCGCGACGACTTCGAGGGCACGGGCCGCACCGACAACGTCTTCGGCCTCGGCGCCGGGGTCAGCTACCTGCTCAACCGCAACCTGTCGCTTGGACGCCAACTACCGGCTTCACCAAGCGCGATTCCGACGACAGCGACGAGGAGTTCGATCGTAACGTAGTGCTCGTCGGCATCACCGCGCGCCTGTGAACGGCGCTGCGGCGGGGCGCGGCGCCTTGCCGCGTTGGGGCGATGGCACTATGCAGGCCGCGGTGCCCGGGGTCGGCGCGGACGGTGCTGCCGCCGGGTGGCGCGAGGAAAGGGAATGGTCTTGGGCAGCATGAGACATTGGGCATTGGTGTGCGGTCTTGCCCTGGTGCTCACCGCCTGCGCCGGAGGCGGTTCCGCGCCGCCGCCGGTGCCCACGCCGCCGGTGGCCGGCGCCCCGGCGCCGGACCTGGTGAGCTCGGCCTACAAGCTGGCCTCGGGTGACCGGCTCAAGGTGACGGTGTTCCGGCACGAGGACCTGTCGGGCGAGTTCGCGCTCGACGGTGCCGGCAACTTCGCCATGCCGCTGATCGGCCAGATCGACGCCTACGGCCTGACCACGCGCGAGGTCGAGCAGCGGATCCAGACCAAGCTGTCGGACGGCTACCTGGTCGACCCGCAGGTCGCGGTCGAGGTGCTCAACTACCGGCCGTTCTACATCCTGGGCGAGGTCAAGGCGCCGGGCGCCTACCCCTACGTCAACGGCATGACCGTGCTCAACGCCGTGGCGCTGGCCGGCGGGTTCAGCTACCGCGCCCTGCAGGAGGACTTCCTGCTCCAGCGCGGCGGCAGCAATTCCGGCAGCACCCAGGTGGCGGGCGACGCGGCCCTGCTGCCCGGCGACATCGTCACCGTGCAGGAACGGTTCTTCTAGCCCGGGGCCAGGGTGAGCGCGGCGATGGCGGACTGGCTGCGGGCCTCGCGGGTCTATCTCGAGCCCCGGGTCCTCGTCGTCCTGCTGTTGGGCTTCGCCAGCGGCCTGCCGCTGCTGCTCACCCTCTCCACGCTCACCTTCTGGCTGGCCGAGGCCGGCGTCGACAAGGCGGCGATCGGGCTGTTCGCCCTGGCGGGCCTGCCCTACACCTGGAAGTTCGTCTGGTCGCCGCTCATCGACCGGGTGCCGCTGCCGCCGTTCACCACCCTGCTCGGCCGCCGGCGCGGCTGGCTCCTGTGCGTGCAGCTGCTCCTGGTCCTGGCGATCCTGGGCCTGGGCGCTTCCGATCCGCAGGCCGACCTCTGGCGCATGGCCGCCTTCGCCGTGCTCGTGGCGTTCCTGTCGGCCAGCCAGGACATCGTCATCGACGCCTACCGCGTCGAGCTGCTGGAGGAGCGGCAGCAGGGTGCCGGGGCCGCCATGGTGGTGATCGGCTACCGCGTGGCCATGCTGCTGGCCGGTGCCGGTGCCCTGTTCATCGCCGAGTTCGCGGGCTGGTTCTGGGCCTATGCCGCGATGGCCGGCTGCCTCGGGCTCGGCATGCTCACCGTGCTGCTCGCCCCCGAGCCCAAGGTCCCGGCGAGCCCGGCGGCCGCAGCCGGGCCGGGCGCGGCGGCCTGGCTGCGCGAAGCGGTGGTCGAGCCCTTCGCCGACTTCTTCCGCCGCAACGGGCTCGGCATGGCGGCGCTGATCCTCCTGTTCATCATGCTCTACAAGCTGGGCGACGCGCTGCTCGGCACGATGACCAATCCGTTCTACGTCGAGCTCGGCTTCACCAAGCCCGAGGTCGCCACCATCGTGAAGGGCTACGGCCTGGTTGCCACCCTTCTCGGCGGCTTCCTCGGCGGCGTGGTGGTCAACCAGCGCGGGATCGTCCCGGCCTTGTGGATCTGCGGCGTCATCCAGCTGCTCTCGAACCTGATCTTCGTCCTGCAGGCCTGGGTCGGGCACGACCTGACCATGCTCGCGGTGACGATCTCGGTCGAGAACCTGGCCGGCGGGATGGGCACGGCGGCGTTCGTCGCCTATCTCAGCTCCCTGTGCAACCTGAGCTACACCGCGACCCAGTATGCGCTCCTGTCCTCGTTCATGGCGCAGGCGCGCACCACCTTGAGCGCGGGCGGGGGCTACCTCGCCGAGAGCATGGACTGGGTCGGGTTCTTCCTGACGACGACGGCCGCCGCCGTGCCCGGCCTCCTGCTTCTGCTGCTGCTCCAGCGCCGCCTGGCCGGTGCGGTGCGGGCAGGGGCGGCGGCCGGCGGCGGTGCCAGCGCGGGCATGACGCCGGCATGAATGGGGGCAGGGTGAGCAAGCTTCGACTGGCCGCGGCGGCGGCCCTGCTGCTGGCCTGGGGCCCGGTCCAGCCGGGCCGTGCCGCCGACGCCCCGCCGGTCCCGATGCCGATCACCACCGGCGGCGTCACCGGCATCTACTACCAGATCGGTGCCGCCATCTGCCGGCTGCTGCGCGATCACCCGCCATCGATGCCGATCGACTGCCAGACCGAGGGCTCGGCCGGCTCGGTCGGCAACGTCCTGGCGGTGTCCGAGGGCCGGATGCCGCTTGGCCTCGCCCAGGCCGACACCGTCTACTACGCCGTCACCGGCAGCGGCGCGTTCGCCGACCGGAGCCCCGACACGCGCCTGCGCGTCCTGTTCTCGCCGGTGGTCGAGACCTTCATCGTGCTCACCACGGCAGCCAACTGGGTGCCGCAGGTGGCCGATCTGCGTGGGCGGCGGATCAACATCGGTGCGCCGGCCTCCGGGACCGAGGTGACCTTCCGGCAGATGATGGCGGCGCGCGGCTGGAGCCCCGCCGACTTTCGCGACCTGTCTGGTGTGCGCGCCTCCCTGCAGGCTCAGGCGCTGTGCGGGGGCCGCGTCGACGCGGTGGTGTTCGTGGCCGCCAACCCGGTGCCGGTGATCCAGGACGCGGCCTTCGCCTGCGCCGGCCGCTTCGTGCCGCTCGACCAGGCCTTCGCCGACGACATGGTGGCCGGCCACCCTTACTACGTGCCCGCCGCCATCCCGGGCGGGCTCTACCCCAACAATCCCGACCCGACGCCCACCATCGGCGTGCGCGGCATCCTCGTCGCGTCGACCGCGACCCCCGACGAGATCGCCTACACCGTGACCCGGACCGTGTTCGAGCACCTGGCCGAGCTGCGCACGCTGCACCTGGCCTTCGCCGACGTCACCGCGGCCGAGATGCTCGACCAGTGCATGTTCGCGCCCGTGCATCCGGGTGCGGCGCGCTACTACCGCGAGGCCGGCCTGCCCCTGCCGCGCAGCTGCCTCGCACCCTGAGCGGCGCGTCGAACCGGCGCTGCAGCAAAATGCGGACTTGACCGCGACAAAGGCACTCCCGCTCGCGGTCGGCCGCCCTGTATACGGCCGGAGCCCCGATGGCACCGGGATGGAACTTGGCCAGAGTGCTCGAACTGAACCAGGCACCGGGCGCGCACGCCCCGAGTGCGGGCTGGCTGGCCCGCCGGCTGTCCGACCTGACCGGCTTCGGCGACGACGCGCCGGGTCGCGTGCGCCTGCACACCGTGTCGCTGATCCGCTGGGTCGCGGTGATCGGCCAGCTGTTCACGGTCCTGTTCGTCCACTTCTCCCTGGGCATCGCCCTGCCGCTGGGGGCGCTGCTGCCGGCCGTGGCCCTGAGCGCCCTGGTCAACCTCGCCCTGGCGCTGCGGCTCAAGGCGACCACCCGGCTGCCCGAGCGCAGTGCGGCCGCCCTGTTCGCGTTCGACATCCTGCAGCTCTGCTACCTGCTGGCCCTGACCGGGGGGGTGCAGAACCCCTTCGCCGCGCTGCTCCTCGTCCCCCTGGCGCTGGCCGCGGTCACGCTCGACATCCGCTCCACGGTGAGCGTCACCGCCCTGGCGCTCCTGTGCGTCGCCGCCCTCGCCTTGTCGGCGGGCCCGTTGCCCTGGCGCGAGGGCGGGCTGACCCTGCCGCCGCTCTACCGGGTCGGCGGCTGGGCCGCACTGAGCCTCGCCACCATGCTGATCGCCGTCTTCGCCTGGAGCGTGGCCGAGGAGGCCCGCCAGCGTGCGGAGGCCCTGACCGCGACCCAGCTGGCGCTCGCGCGCGAGCAGCAGCTCTCGGCGCTGGGCGGCCAGGCCGCCGCCGTCGCCCATCTCCTGGGCACGCCTCTGGCCACGATCAGCGTCATCGCCAAGGAGCTGGTGCGCGAGCTGCCGCACGGCAGCCCCATGGCCGAGGAGGCGGTGGACCTCCTGACCCAGGCGCAGCGCTGCCGCGAGCTCCTGGCCGGCCTGGGCAAGCGGGCGGACGACGACGCCCACCGCAGCTTCACCCGCGCGCCGTTCACCAGCATGCTCGACCACATCGCCTCGGAGTTCGCACGGCCCGGGATCGCGGTGCGGATCGCCGTGCGCCGCCGACGGCGTCGCCGAGCCGGAGGTCACGCTGACGCCCGAGCTGCGGCACTCGCTGGCCAACCTCATCGACAACGCCATCCAGTTCGCGACCAGCGAGGTGCTGATCTCGCTGCTGCCCTCGCGGACCGGTCTGACCCTGATAATCGAGGATGACGGGCCGGGCTATTCGGCCGAAGTGCTCGACTGGCTGGGCGAGCCCTTCCTCTCGACGCGGCGCGACGAGGGCGGGCTCGGCCTCGGCATCTTCATCGCCAACACCTTGCTTGCCCGAACCGGAGCGAAGGTTCATTTTGACAACACGCAAGAAGGTGCCCGTGTGACCGTCAGCTGGCCGGCGCAGCACATGCTCCGGGCCTTCGGGGAGCCGAGCCAAGATGCACGACGTCTCTGACGCACCAAGCCCGGCCCCATTGCCGATCGGCGACCGCCCCGCCGGGGACGCGCCGATCCTGATTCTGGTCGACGACGACGCGCCCCTGCGGCGCAGCCTGCAGCGCGCCCTCGAGCGCCGCGGCTTCCAGGTCTACGCCGCCGAGAGCCTCAAGGCCGGCATCAACCTCGCCCACAGCGTCAAGCCCGAATACGCGGTGATCGACCTGCGGCTCGAGGACGGCAGCGGCATCGAGCTGGTCCGCCGCCTGCGCGAGCTGCACCCCAAGGTCCGGGTGGTGATCCTCACCGGCTACGGCAACATCGCCACCGCGGTGGCGGCGGTGAAGGCCGGGGCGGTCGACTACCTGGCCAAGCCCGCCGACGCCGACGACGTCATCAACGCCCTGCTCGCCACCGGCTCGACCCTGCCGCCGCCGCCGCACAACCCGATGTCGGCCGACCGGGTGCGCTGGGAGCACATCCAGCGGGTGTTCGAGCAGTGCAACCGCAACGTCTCGGAGACCGCGCGGCGCCTCAACATGCATCGCCGCACGCTCCAGCGGATCCTCAACAAGCGCGCACCCAGGGAATAGGCCGGCCCGGCGGGGTGGTGCCGCCGGCAAGCGGGAGGACGAGACGGGTGATCAAGGAGCATGGATCGGTGCCGCAGCCGCGCCCCGGGACCGAGACGCGCAAGGTGCTGCTCGTCGACGACGACGCGCCCTTGCGCAAGAACCTGGTGCGGGCGTTCGAGCGCGAGGGGTTCGAGGTCGCGACCGCGGGCAGCCTGAAGGAGGCCTACGAGGTCGCCGCCGACTTCGCGCCGGAGTTCGCGGTGCTCGACCTCAACCTGCAGGACGGCTACGGCATGGAGCTGGTGGCCAACCTGCAGGAGCTGCGCCCGGGCGTGCGGATCCTGATCCTCACCGGCTACGACAGCATCGCCTCGAGCCTGGTGGCGCTCAAGGCCGGGGCCGCGGGCTACCTCGCCAAGCCGGTGCGCGCGGAGCAGGTGGTGGCGACCCTGCTCGGGCAGGGGACCGAGCCGGAGGACCCGGCCGAGCGGCCGATGTCGGCCGACCGGGTGCGCTGGGAGCACATCCAGCGGGTGTTCGAGCAGTGCAACCGCAACGTCTCGGAGACCGCGCGGCGCCTCAACATGCACCGCCGCACCCTGCAGCGGATCCTCTCCAAGCGCGCGCCGCGTCCTTGAGCGGACACGCTCAGCTGCGCCCGGCCAGGGTCTCGAACATGACCACGCAGCCGCGCCGCACGCTGCTGGCAGCAGCGCCATTGGCCAGGGCCAGGGCGGTGGCCTGGGAGGTGCGGACCTTGCCGGGCGAGACATAGGTGGCGTTGAGCCCGCCGCGGGTCAGCCGCCCGTCGCTCAGCCCGGCCCACATCTCCTTCAGGTTCTGGCCGCGCAGGATCATGATGTTGTCCAGGCGCTGGCCGACCGTCGCCCGCGGGTCGAGGTTGAGCCACAAGGCGAAGGACCGGTTGACCTGCCGGATCTGGCGCTCGGCGTCGAGGACCAGGCAGGGGAGCGGGCAGGCCTCCAGCACCTTGACCAGGTCCTGCGTGTTGCCGGCCAGGGACAGGCGCTCCAGCTCGCGCTGCATGGTCTGGCTGCGCAGCCGCGCATGCGACAGCGCGAACACGCGCAGCGTCGAGGCCAGGTTGGTCCGCTCGGGGGTGGCGTCGGCCACCTCGTTGACCAGGGCGGACAGCCGCAGGCCACGCTCGGTCGCCACCTCCTTGAGGTAGGACCAGAACTCCTTCTCGAGCTTGATCGAGGTTCGCACCTCGCCGATGCGCATGGTCTTGCGGATCATGCCCTCGGTATCCCCAATCGCGCCGTCACCATGGTGGTCGCTGCCCGCACTTCGCCGCAAAGGCTGATATCCTTGGCCCACTAAACCACCCATAGGTTTCATTCTCCTTAATGTACAAGGGTACGATCTAGGGGCCGGGACAGCCCGCGCCCGTGGCTTTCCGTCCGGCTCGGGCCACAAGCCGACGCAGCCGGGCCCATGCTCATTCCTTGGGCAGCTTCGTCGCGGCCGGGCGCCCGGGCCCCCGGATCGCGGTGCGGCCCGCGTGTTGGCCGGCCGCGTCCGCGCCGCGGTTCAACACGCAGCGCGCGGACTTGACGCAGACGGCCCATCTGCGCATGCAAGGCGGCCGCATTGCCGCCTGTTCGGGCAGGGGTTAGACAGTTCGCCACCTCGCGTAGGCTCGACGAAGGGGATGGAGCGGCATGGCTCGCAACAAGATCGCGCTCATCGGCGCCGGCCAGATCGGCGGCACCCTGGCTCTGCTCGCGGCGCAGAAGGAACTGGGCGACGTCGTCCTGTTCGACATCGCCGAGGGCATGCCCGCCGGCAAGGCGCTCGACCTCGCCGAGACCGCGCCGGTCGAGGGCTTCAACGCGGCGCTCTCCGGCACCAACGACTATGCCGACATCGACGGTGCGGACGTGGTGATCGTCACCGCCGGCATCCCGCGCAAGCCCGGCATGAGCCGCGACGACCTGATCGCCACCAACGCCGCGGTGATCAAGAGCGTCGGCGAGAACATCAAGAAGTACGCGCCCGACGCCTTCGTCATCGTCATCACCAACCCGCTCGACGCGATGGTCTGGGCGATGCAGAAGGTGACCGGGCCTCGACCCGGCCAAGGTGGTGGGCATGGCCGGCGTGCTCGACAGCGCCCGCTTCCGCTACTTCCTGGCCGAGGAGTTCAAGGTCTCGGTCGAGGACGTCACCGCCTTCGTCCTGGGCGGCCACGGCGACACCATGGTGCCCCTGGTCCGCTACTCGACCGTGGCCGGCATCCCGCTGCCCGACCTGGTCAAGATGGGCTGGACCACGCAGGAGAGGCTGGACGAGATCGTCCAGCGCACCCGCGACGGCGGCGCCGAGATCGTGGCCCTGCTCAAGACCGGCTCGGCCTTCTACGCGCC
This sequence comes from uncultured Alphaproteobacteria bacterium, assembly GCA_963769465.1. Classification (GTDB taxonomy): domain Bacteria; phylum Pseudomonadota; class Alphaproteobacteria; order Geminicoccales; family Geminicoccaceae; genus Benzoatithermus. Next base: position 55,832 of record CAVYMA010000024.1, on the reverse strand, counting down.
GGCGGCCTCGGCGATCCAGATGGCCGAGAGCTACCTCAAGGACCAGCGCCGGCTCCTGCCCTGCGCCGCGCACCTGACCGGCCAGTACGGCGTCGAGCGACCTCTATGTCGGCGTGCCGGTGATCATCGGCAAAGGCGGCGTGGAGAAGATCGTCGAGATCAAGCTGGCCGCCGACGAGCAGGCGATGTTCGACAAGTCGGTGGCCGCGGTGAAGTCGCTGTGCGACGCGGTCAAGCTCTAGAGGAGCGGCCATGAACATCCACGAATATCAGGCCAAGGCGCTGCTCAAGGAGTACGGCGTCGCCGTGCTGCGCGGCCAGGTCGCCTACACGCCGGAGGAGGCCGAGCAGGCCGCCCGGGCGCTGGGCGGGCCGGTCTGGGTGGTCAAGGCGCAGATCCACGCCGGCGGCCGCGGCAAGGGCGGCGGCGTCAAGCTCGCCCGCTCGGTCGAGGAGGTGCGCCAGCGCGCCAACGAGATGCTGGGCATGACCCTGGTCACCCACCAGACCGGGCCGCAGGGCCGGATCGTCAAGCGCGTCTATGTCGAGGACGGCTGCAACATCGCCCGCGAGCTCTATCTCGGTGCGGTGCTCGACCGCGCCACCTCGCGCGTGACCTTCATGGCCTCGACCGAGGGCGGGGTCGAGATCGAGGAGGTGGCGGCCAAGCATCCCGAGAAGATCATCAAGGTCGCGATCGACCCGGTCACCGGCTTCATGCCGTTCCACGGCCGCGAGCTCGCCTTCGGCCTGGGCCTCAAGGGCAAGGAGGTCGGCAAGGCGGTGGCGTTCATGAAGGGCCTCTACCAGTGCGTGGTCGAGCGCGACGCGTCGCTGGTCGAGATCAACCCGCTCGTGGTCACCGCGCGACGGCGACCTCGTGGCGCTCGACGCCAAGATGAACTTCGACAGCAACGCGCTCTACCGCCAGCCCAAGGTGATGGAGCTGCGGGACCTCGACGAGGAGGACCCGCACGAGATCGAGGCCAGCCGGCACGAGCTCAACTACATCAAGCTCGACGGCAACATCGCCTGCATGGTCAACGGCGCCGGCCTGGCCATGGCGACCATGGACATCATCAAGCTGTGCGGCGGCGAGCCCGCCAACTTCCTCGACGTCGGCGGCGGCGCGACCAAGGAGCGGGTGACCGCGGCCTTCAAGCTGCTGCTGTCCGACCCCAAGGTCGAGGGCGTGCTGGTCAACATCTTCGGCGGCATCATGCGCTGCGACGTGATCGCCGAGGGCGTCGTCGCCGCCGCGCGCGAGGTGAACCTCAACGTGCCGCTGGTGGTGCGGCTCGAGGGCACCAACGTCGATCTCGGCAAGCAGATCATGCGCGATTCGGGCCTGCCGATCATCCCCGCCGATGATCTGGCCGACGCCGCCGAGAAGATCGTCAACGCCGTGCAGAAGGCAGCCTGATGTCCGTCCTGATCGACGCCAGCACCAAGGTCATCTGCCAGGGCTTCACCGGCGCCCAGGGGACCTTCCACTCCGAGCAGGCGATCGCCTACGGCACCCGCATGGTGGGCGGGGTGACCCCCGGCAAGGGCGGCGAGAGCCATCTGGGCCTGCCGGTGTTCGACACCGTCATGGCCGCGCGCGAGGCCACCGACTGCGACGCGTCGGTGATCTACGTGCCGGCACCCTTCGCCGCGGACGCCATCCTCGAGGCGGTCGACGCCGAGGTGCCGCTGATCGTCTGCATCACCGAGGGCATCCCGGTGATGGACATGGTCCGGGTCAAGCGCGCGCTCGACGGCTCGAAGTCCCGCCTGGTCGGCCCCAACTGCCCGGGCGTGATCACGCCGGGCCAGTGCAAGATCGGCATCATGCCGGGCCACATCCACCTGCCGGGCAAGATCGGCGTGGTCTCGCGCTCCGGCACCCTGACCTACGAGGCGGTGGCGCAGACCACGCGGCCGGGCCTCGGCCAGTCGACCTGCGTCGGCATCGGCGGCGACCCGGTCAAGGGCACCGAGTTCATCGACACGCTCGAGCTGTTCATCGCCGACCCGCAGACCGAGGGTGTCATCATGATCGGCGAGATCGGCGGCTCGGCCGAGGAGGACGCGGCCGCGTTCTGGAAGGCCTCGGGCTGCCGCAAGCCGATCGTGGGCTTCATCGCCGGGCGCACCGCACCGCCCGGGCGACGCATGGGCCATGCCGGTGCGATCATCTCCGGCGGCAAGGGCGGGGCGGAGGAGAAGCTGGAGGCCATGCAGGCCGCCGGCATCCGCATCGCCAAGAGCCCGGCCCATATCGGCGAGGCCATGGTCGAGGCGATGGCCGGGCGCTGACCGCAAGGGCGGGGTTGACGCCGCCGGTGCACGGCTCTTTCTCACCCGCGGCGGGTTCGGCGGTACGGAGGGCAGCAGGATGGCGAAGCGGCGCGAGCTCGAGCAGACATCGTTCCTCTACGGCGGCAACAGCTCCTTCATCGAGGAGCTCTACGCCCGCTACCTGCACGATCCCGCCGGGGTCGACCCGAGCTGGCGCGCCTATTTCGACGAGCTGGAGCCCGAGAACCGCGCTCTGTTCCAGCGTGCCCGCGCCGCCCTGCAGCCGCAGCAGCCGTCCCGGCTGCGGCTGGTCCAGCCGGCGGCCGCCGCCGCACCCACGGGCGATCTCGACGAGAGCGCCACCAAGACGCTGATCCGCGACCATCTGCGCGTGATCATGCTGATCCGCGCCTACCGCGTGCGCGGCCACCTGATCGCCAAGCTCGATCCGCTGGGCCTCACCCACAAGGCCCCGCACCCCGAGCTCGACTACCGCTCCTACGGCTTCACCGACGCCGACCTCGACCGCGAGTTCTACCTCGACTACGTGCTGGGCCTGGAGAAGGCCACGCTGCGCCAGATCATCGACGTGCTGCAGAAGACCTACAGCGGCACGGTCGGCATCGAGTTCATGCACATCCAGGACCCCGAGCAGAAGTCCTGGATCCAGGCCCGGATCGAGGGCACGGGCGGCATGTTCACGACCTCGGCGGAGGAGAAGCGCGAGATCCTCGAGCACCTGACCGAGACCGAGGGCTTCGAGCAGTTCCTCCACGTCAAGTTCCCGGGCACCAAGCGCTTCGGCCTGGACGGCGGCGAGAGCACCATCCCCGCGCTCGAGACGATCATCCGCACCGCGGCCGAGCTCGGCGGCGAGGAGATCGTCATCGGCATGCCGCACCGCGGCCGGCTCAACGTGCTGGCCAACGTCATGGGCAAGCCCTACTCGGCGATCCTGTCCGAGTTCCAGGGCAAGGCCGTGGTCGACGAGGTCCTGGGCTCGGGCGACGTCAAGTACCATCTGGGCACCTCGACCGACCGGGCCCTGCCCGACGGCCGCCACATCCACCTCTCGCTCACCGCCAACCCCTCGCACCTCGAGGCGGTCAACCCGGTGGTGATGGGCAAGGTGCGCGCCAAGCAGACCCAGAAGGGCGACACCGAGCGCACGCGGGTCCTGGCCATCCTGATGCACGGCGACGCCGCCTTCATCGGCCAGGGCGTGGTCCACGAGTGCCTCGAGATGATGGACCTCAAGGGCTACCGGATCGGCGGCACCATCCACCTGATCGTCAACAACCAGATCGGCTTCACCACCAGCCCGGCCTACTCGCGCAGCTCGCCCTACCCGTCGGACGTCGCGCGCGGCGTGCAGTGCCCGGTGTTCCACGTCAACGGCGACGATCCCGGTCGCGGTGACCCACGTGGCGCGGCTGGCGACCGAGTTCCGCCAGAAGTTCAAGATCGACGTGGTGATCGACCTGTGGTGCTACCGCCGCCACGGCCACAACGAGGGCGACGAGCCGGGCTTCACCCAGCCGCTGATGTACAAGAAGATCGCCCAGCACCCGACCGTGCGGCAGACCTACGCCCGCCGGCTCGAGGAGGACAAGGTCCTCAAGGCCGGCGAGCCGCAGGCGCTCTACGACGCGTTCATCCAGCAGCTCGAGGCGGCGCACGAGGCCTCGCGGAGCTACAAGTCCAACAAGGTCGACTGGCTCGAGGGGGCCTGGTCGGGCCTGCGCGCGGCACCCAAGGAGTACCAGCGCGGCGACACCGCGGCCGCCGACCGACATGCTGCGCGAGCTCGGCCTGAAGATGACCGACCTGCCCGCCGTCCTTGAACGTCCATCCCCGCCTGCGCCGGGTGATCCAGCAGCGGCGCAAGGCGATCGAGGACGGGGTCGGGATCGACTGGGCCACCGCCGAGCACCTGGCCTTCGCCTCGCTCCTGGTCGAGGGCTTCCCGGTCCGCCTCTCGGGCGAGGATGTCGGCCGCGGCACCTTCAGCCAGCGCCACGCGGTCATCTACGACCAGATGACCGAGGAGAAGTACATCCCGCTGCTGCACCTCAAGCCCAAGCAGGCCAGCATCGAGGTGATCGACAGCATCCTGTCGGAGGAAGGCGTGCTCGGCTTCGAGTACGGCTACAGCCTGGCCGACCCCAACTGCCTGACGATCTGGGAGGCGCAGTTCGGCGACTTCGCCAACGGTGCCCAGGTCTACTACGACCAGTTCATCAGCTCGGGCGAGAGCAAGTGGCTGCGCCTGTCCGGCCTGGTCAACCTGCTGCCGCACGGCTACGAGGGCCAGGGTCCGGAGCACAGCTCGGCCCGGCTCGAGCGCTTCCTGCAGCTCTACGCCGAGAACAACATCCAGGTGGTCTGCCCGAGCACGCCCGCCAGCTACTTCCACGCCCTGCGCCGCCAGCTGCACCGCGAGTTCAGGAAGCCCCTGATCGTGATGACGCCCAAGTCGCTGCTGCGCCACAAGCGCTGCGTCAGCACGCTCGAGGAGCTGAGCCCGGGCTCGAGCTTCCACCGCGTGCTGTGGGAGACGCCGCCCTCCGAGGCCGACCAGGCGATCGAGCGGGTCGTCCTGTGCACGGGCAAGGTCTATTACGACATCCTGCAGGGTCGCGAGGACAAGTGGCTCGACGGCAAGGTGGCGATCATCCGGTTCGAGGAGCTCGCACCCTTCCCCGAGGAGGTGCTCGCGGCCGAGCTGCGCCGCTACCCGACGACGGCGCGCTACGTCTGGTGCCAGGAGGAGCCGCGCAACATGGGTGCGTGGTTCTTCGTGGCACCCCGGATCGAGAACGTGATGGAGGCCGTGGGCGTCGAGCAGCGGCGGCTGGTCTATGCCGGCCGCAAGCCCGCGGCCTCGCCGGCCACGGGTTCGCACGGCCAGCACGAGCGCGAGCAGCGCCAGCTGGTCGAGGACGCGCTGACGGCATGATACGGGAGCGGGCCGCCGGGCGGCCGATGGCGGGGAGCCAGCTATGAGCGTCGAGATCAAGGTGCCGACCCTGGGCGAGTCGGTCACCGAGGCCACGATCGCCAAGTGGCTGAAGAAGGCCGGCGACGCCGTCGCCGCCGACGAGCCGCTGGTCGAGCTCGAGACCGACAAGGTCAGCCTCGAGGTGGGCGCTCCCGCCGCCGGCGTGCTGTCCGAGATCCTGGTCGAGGTCGGCAGCGACGTCGCCGTGGGTGCCGTGATCGGCCGGATCGAGGCCGGTGCCGCGCCCGCCGCCAAGGCGGCCGCGGCACCCAAGCCCGAGGCCGCCGCCAAGGCTGCCCGCCGCGCCGGCCGCCCCCGCTCCGGCTGATGCCCCCGCCGCCGGCGACGGTGCTGCCCAGGCCGGCCCCGCCGCGCGCAAGCTCGCCGCCGAGAAGGGGCTCGACCTCGCCGCCGTGGCCGCGACCGGCCCCAAGGGCAACGTCACCAAGGGCGACGTGGTCACGGCCCTGGCCGACGCCGCCCTGTCCGCCGCCGAGCCTCCGGCAGCCGCGGCACCTGCCGCGGCAGCACCGACGGCCCGCGGCCGCGAGGAGCGGGTCCGGATGACCCGCCTGCGGAAGCGCATCGCCGAGCGGCTGAAGGAGGCGCAGAACACGGCCGCCATGCTCACGACCTTCAACGAGGTCGACATGACGGCGACGATGGAGATGCGCGCCCGCTACCAGGACAGCTTCACCAAGAAGCACGGCATCAAGCTCGGCTTCATGGGCTTCTTCGTGAAGGCCGCGGTCGAGGCGCTCAAGGCCTACCCGGCCGTGAACTCGGAGATCGACGGCGACGAGGTGGTCTACAAGCACCACTACGACATCGGCGTGGCGGTCAGCACCGAGCAGGGCCTGGTCGTACCCGTGGTGCGCGACGCCGAGCTGCTGTGCCTTGGCCGACATCGAGAAGAAGATCGGCGACCTCGGCAAGCGTGCCCGCGACGGCAAGCTCGCCATGGAGGACCTGACCGGCGGCACCTTCACCATCACCAATGGCGGCGTGTTCGGCTCGATGCTGAGCACCCCGATCCTCAACCCGCCGCAGGTCGGCATCCTCGGCATGCACGCCACCAAGCAGCGGGCCATGGTGATGCCCGACGGCTCGATCCAGGCCCGGCCGGTGATGTACCTGGCGCTCAGCTACGACCACCGCATCATCGACGGCCGCGAGGCGGTGAGCTTCCTGGTGCGGGTCAAGGAGTGCATCGAGAGCCCGGAGCGGATGCTGCTCGACGCCTGAGCGGGCGTGCCGACGGTCGAGCGCTGGCGGGCTATCGGTTCTACTTCTACAGCCACGAGCCGAACGAGCCGCCGCACGTCCACGTCGACGCGCGAGGCTGCACCGCCAAATTCTGGCTGCGGCCGGTGACGCTTGCCCGTAACATCGGCTTCACGCCCAAGGAGCTCGCCGAGCTTCTGGCGCATGTGCGGCAGCGACAGATCGCCTTCGAGGACGCGTGGCATGGGCATTTTGGCGCCTAGCGCCGACGAGCGGGTACGCGACGTCAAGGTGAGCGCGGACACGCTGACCGTGGCGTTGATGGACGGCCGCAGCATCTCGGTGCCGTTGGCTTGGTTCCCGCGCCTGCTCGACGCCACTCCCGAGCAGCGCTGCCCGATGGGAGCCGGCGGGTGCGGGCTATGGCATTCACTGGCCGGACCTGGACGAGGATCTCAGCACGGAGGGCCTGCTCCGTAGCGCCGCGAGGCGGGTTCCATAGGATTGGCGAATGCGACCTGCCCCTTAGACTGTGTTCTGATTGAAGTATGCAAGTTTTTCTTGAATAAGCATCTACATCGATGATTTGCTCTGATTAGCTCTTTGGTTGTGGGCTATGTCGGACGCATTATTCAGCTCTTGTCCTTATTGGACCAACGACCATCTTTAGCCTGCACGGCATCTGCGGCTGATTTGCGCTCACGTCGCACATAGACTAGCTGCATTCCATGATGTCGAAACTAATGCAGCTGGCTGATCAGCGTTTGGATATCGCCACTATGGTCCGGTCTCATTAGTCGAGCTTCAGTCGACCGAACGTCCGATGTGATCTCTCACGACAGCTTCGATGACCGAAGGCATTACGCACTATTTGAGAAGGTTCATCGATGTCTGACTTAAGGAGATGGAGCTATGTCGGACGTCTGATCGCTCCTATCTACCCTATCGTTCGCGACTTTGCTTGCTGCGGGGAGGGAAAGACATTGCATAGCGGCTATATCGGGGGATCGAAAGCGCATGGCCTAGCTGATTGGCTTCGCACCATACGACAGTCGAATCGGATGTCGTCCGCGTCATGAGCTCCACGATAGGCCCGATCGGGAGCACGGTACTTTCAAGCGTGATGACGAGGATCATGTTCAGACAGCGACGATGCGCTGATCGGCACTTGCGGCCGCCTTGACTGCACCGCTCGCGTCGAAGTCCGGCTGCGGTTGCGCAGCTCCGCAGACGGCACCACCAGTATTGTACGCCAGACGGTGTGGGCCGGTAGTGGATCTCTGCAGTTGGGGCTGTACTGCACGGCTGCAGCTTTGCACCGCCGGTAGGGTACATCCGGGAAGGTCTAGTGCTATTTGGACTATGGCTCTGCGCCTCGGCTGCATCGATCCGCCAATTATTTCTACCTAATCTGGGCGGACTAACGGTCTCGATTCGCTGCGGGAAGAATGCCGATCTGAAGGTACTGTTGACGCGGTACCCGGGGAGTTGCCGCGGACGCCATGCTCGATTGGCGCTGAGATCTGCCCCTCGCAGCGCTGTCGACGCAGCCGTTGCTCCACAGCGCAAGCACTGTATATTCGGCTGTATGCAGATCTGCATATACGGAGCTGCGATGCCGCTCTACATCCGCGACGACCGCGTCAAGGAGCTCGCGACCCAGCTCGCCGCGCTGCAGCGCGCGACCGTGACCGACGCGGTCCGCGACGCGCTGGTCTCGCCGCCTGGACGAGCTGCAGGACGAGCGCGACGAGCGGTGGCGCAAGATCGACGAGTTCCTCGCGCGAACTGGACGCGGAGCCGGATCTGGCGCCGGGCTTCACCGACAAGGATCGCTACGACGAGAACGGCGACCCGATTCTGTGAAGCTGGTCGTCGACACCTCGGCGTGGTCGCCATCGCTGATGCACGAGCCGGCAGGGCGACCCGTTTCGCGCACTTGTTGCGCAGCAGCCCGGTCATCTCGGCGGGCGCGTGGAGAGATCGAGGGACAGCATACACAAGTAAAGATGGAGCGCGATTCGGCCAGCGATGCGTGTTCGGTGGACAGCGCGACCGCGGCCCTGTATATCCTCTCCTCACAGGATGCATATGCGAGCCGGGCATGGGCCTCTACATACGCGACGACAGGGTCCGGGCACTCGCGGCCGAGTTGGCGGCCCGCCGCGGCTGCACGCTGACCGAGGCGGTCCGCGCGGCCCTCGAGGACGAGCTGCAGCGCGGCGCGGCGCAGCGCCAGGAGAAGCTGCGACGGACGCGCGCGATCATCGCCGCGATGAAGGCGCTGCCGGACCTGCGACCCGGCTTCACCGACAAGCACCTGTACGACGACGAGGGCAACCCGGTCCTGTGAGGCTCGTCGTCGACACGTCGGCGGTGATGGCCATCCTGCTGGACGAGCCCGAGGCGGTCGCGTTCGCCGAGGCGTTGGCGGATGGCGAGCCGGCCATCTCGTGCGGCACGCTGCTGGAGACACTCCGCGTGACGCGGATCCGTCGCGGCGAGGCAGGGATCGGCCATGTCTGGGAGCTGATCGACGCGAACCGCATCGCGATCGTGGCCGTCGATCCGGGGCAGGTGGCGCTCGCCGACGAGGGCCAGAAGCGCTTCGGCCTCGGCCGCGGCCAGCCACCCGCGGTCCTCAACTTCGGCGACCTGTTCGCCTATGCGCTGGCCCGGCAGCTCGACGCGCCGTTGCTGTTCAAGGGCGACGATTTCAACCGGACCGACCTGCGCTCCGCGCTCTGATCCGCGGAGCCGCCGCCTCCTACCCCTGCGGCGGATACCGCTCGAATCCCGGCAGCTCGTGGGCGTCCTTCATCCAGCCGATGCGCTCGGCGAGCTGGATGTGGACCCGGGCCGGCACGGCGTCGGGGTCGTCGTAGGTGGCGCTCTGCACGTCGACGATGCCCGGCAGCATCTCGGCGTTGGTGTAGAACAGGCCGGTGCCGCAATCGCCGCAGAACTGCCGGCGGCCGTGGGTGGACGACGCGTAGGTCCTGGGCGTGCCCTGGGTGACGGTGACCTGGCCCTCCTGGTACATGGTCCAGCCCACCATCGGCGCCCCGGCATGGCGGCGGCAGTCGCTGCAATGGCACAGCGCGTGGGTGAGGGCGTCGCCCGCGATCTGGTAGCGGATGGCGCCGCAGTGGCAGCCGCCGGATATGGTCATCGCGTTGCTCCTCCTCGTAGCGCCCAGGCGACGTCCAGGTGGGCGCAGCCTACCGCAGGCGACCTCGGCCGGTCACCTCGACGGATGGAGCGGCGAACGCATGGCTCCGCCCAACCTCGTCCTGCGCCCGAATCTCCGTGAGATTCGATGCCCATGCGCGGCGATTCCTTGAGGCACCGCACCGTGTTCCGTCGCGCAGGGCGTCGGGTCAGGGTCAAGTTGACCGGACTTCGAGGGCTCGGTTACAGCTTCGCGGCGCCGCCCTGAAGGACTGAGGAGGACCCGATGCCGCAAGGCGGCAGACCCGTGCCTGGCGCCAGAGGCTGGACCGGATCGCCGCCATGAGGACCCTGCGCCTGTCCCGCATCGCCCTGGTCGTGGCGGTCGCGCTGTTCTTCACGCTGGTGGCCTTCGGCAACATCACCGACTACGGCGCCAACTGGCAGTTCGTCCGGCATGTCATGAGCATGGACACGACCTTCCAGGACCCCGAGCTGATGTGGCGGGCGGTCACCGATCCCCGGCTGCAGCACGCCGCCTACGGCACGATCATCACCTGGCAGGCGCTGACGGCGCTGGTCCTGTGGCTGGGCATCGCCAGGCTGCTGCGCGCCGTCACGGCCGACCGCGTGGGATTCGCCGAGGCGCGTGGCCTCGCGGTGGTCGGGCTGACCATGGGGCTGCTGCTCTATGCCCTGGGCTTTCTGGTCGTCGCCGGAGAGTGGTTCGCGATGTGGCAGTCCCACACCTGGAACGGGCAGGTGACGGCGGGGATCTTCGTGCTGTTCATCGGGGTGGCGCTCCTGCACCTGTGCGGGCCGGAGCCTGAGTAGCGCCGCCCGGCCGCCAGGGCAGCCGGCGCTACAGGACATAGGCGACGATGCCGTCGCTCTCCTCGGGCGAGCCGGCGCTGGATCCTATACGGGTCCCTGGCTTGACACCGTTGCTCGACCATCGGTCGTCGCGGGCCGCGCCCGAACGAAGTCCACGAACGCCCGCAGCGGCGGGGGCATGTGGCGGCGGCTCGGGTAGTAGAGGAACGGCCCGGAGAAGTCCTGCCACCAGTCCTCGAGCACGGGCACGAGGCTGCCGCGGGCGAGGGCGTCGCTGAGGAACTCCTCGAAGGTGTGGATGACGCCGAGCCCGGCGGTGGCGGCCGCCACCTCCAGTTCGGCCGCGGTGGCGACCAGAGGCCCGTCCGGAACGATGCGCACGATCTCGCCCGCGCGCTCGAACTCCCAGGCGTGGACGGCGCCGCTGGCGAAGCGGTGGCGGATGCAGGCGTGATGGACGAGGTCGCGCGGGTGCATGGGCGCGCCGCGCGCGGCGAGATAGGCCGGGGCCGCGGCGGTGACGAAGCGCTGGCGGCGCGGCCCGATCGGGACCGCGATCATGTCGCGCTCGACCCGCTCCTCGTAGCGGATGCCGGCGTCGCAGCCGGCTGCCAGGACGTCGACGAAGCTGTCGTCAGCACTCACCTCGAGCCGGATCCTGGGATGGGCCCGCAGGAACGGTCCGACCAGCGGCGGCAGGACGTGGCGCGCCACGATGGTCGGCACGTTGAGCCGGAGCGTGCCCGACGGCGAGCCGTCCTCGCCGCCGACCGTGTCGAGTGCGGCGGCGACCTCGGCCAGGGCCGGGCCGAGGCGCTCCAGCAGGCGGGCACCGGCCTCGGTCGGGGTGACGCTGCGCGTGCGTCCGGTTGAGCAGGCGGACGCCGAGGCGGGCCTCGAGCCGGCGCACGGCCTCGCTCAGGCTGGAGGCGGACACGCCGCGCCGGGTGGCGGCACCGCGAAAGCCGCGGGCGCGCGCGACGGCGGCGAAGGCGTCGAGGTCGGCGAGATCGGGCGCTGCCATTGTGCGGATTTCCGTACGGCCCGTGCAGGACGAACCGGATTATCGCACGCCGCGGCCGGCGCGATAAGGGCGGCGTCAGCAGCATCGGAGGGCAGCATGGAACAGCGTCGCCTCGGCACCACCGGCCCCGCGGTCTCGGCGATCGGGCTCGGCTGCATGGGCATGTCCGACTTCTACGGCCCTGCCGACCGTGCGGAGAGCCTGGCCACGATCCACGCCGCACTGGACGCCGGCGTGACGCTGCTCGACACGGGCGACTTCTACGGCATGGGCCACAACGAGCTCCTGCTCGCCGAGGCGGTGCGCGGGCTGCCGCGCGACCGCTTCCAGGTCAGCGTCAAGTTCGGCGCCCTGCGCGATCCGATGGGCGGCTGGTCCGGCCCCGACTGCCGGCCGGCGGCGGTGAAGAACTTCCTCGCCTACTCGCTGCAGCGGCTGGGCCTCGACCATGTCGACGTCTACCGCCCGGCCCGGCTCGATCCCACGGTGCCGATCGAGGACACGGTGGGCGCCATCGCCGACCTGGTGCAGGCCGGGTACGTCCGGCAGATCGGCCTGTCCGAGGTGGGGGCGGCGACGCTGCGCCGGGCGGCCGCGGTCCACCCGATCTGCGACCTGCAGATCGAGTATTCGCTGATCTCGCGCGGGATCGAGGACACGATCCTGCCGGCCTGCCGCGAGCTGGGCATCGGCGATCACCGCCTACGGGGTCCTGTCGCGCGGGCTGATCAGCGGCCGGTGGCAGAAGGAGGCCGCCGGGCCGACCGACTTCCGCAGCCACAGCCCGCGCTTTCAGGAAGGCAACCTCGCCGCCAACCTCGCACTGGTCGATGCGCTGCGCGCCGTGGCCGCCGCGCGCGGCGTCAGCGTGGCGCAGCTCGCGATCGCCTGGGTGCTGGCGCAGGGCAAGGACATCGTGCCGCTGGTGGGTGCTCGCCGGCGCGCCCAGCTGAGCGAGGCGCTGGGTGCCACCGCTGTGGCGTTGACGCCCGTCGACCTCGCCGCGATCGAGCGGGCGGTGCCCAAGGGCGCGGCCGCGGGCACGCGCTATGCGGCCGCCCAGATGGCGCATCTCGACAGCGAACGGTAGAGCCGGCAGCCGTGACGAGCGTCCACCAAGCATCGGCTCGGCTGCGCGTCGTCCCGCGTGGCGCCCTTGCTTTCGTTGTCGACACCAAAGTCGAGCAGCGGCGGAGAACTGCGACATCCTAGATCGGGCTGGACGCGCGAAGTACAGCGTGCTGTGATCAAGTCAAAGCAGCCTGAAAGTCGCGGCCGGAGCGCCAACGGGCTCCTCGGGAGGGATCCATGTCCAGGAAGTCGGCAGGAAAACTTCGACTGAGGCAGGTATCCGCCGTGGTCATCGGCTGCCTCGCCCTCGTCGCGGCAGGGAGTGCCCCCTTGGCCGCGGCGACGGGCGATTCGGGCCTGGACGCCCTGGCCGCCCAGGTCGACGGCACGGCGGCCGCTCGCAATACCGCCCTGCACCGGCAATATCTGACCCGGCTGACGGCGGTGCAGACGTCGGTCGCCGAATGCGTGCAGTTCTTCCGCAAGCATGGCGACAGCGGGCGCGTTGCGGCGATCATCGGGCGAGTCACGGAGAATCCCGGCGATCGGTTCTTCACCGAGCCCGAGATCATCGACCAGCTGAAGCGGGCGGTCGGCACCGACATCAGCCTCACCCAGCTCGATCTCGAGACCTGCCTGCAGGCGCAGGATCGGGAGCTTGCGCGCGGGCTCGGCGCCGACCTGCCCGGCCGGATCGGTGCCGTGGACGCGAGCCTGAAGCGGTGCATCGCGAGCCTGAAGGCGGTGGGACCGAACGCTGCGGGGGTGGCCATCCTGGAGCGGGTGGCGCGGCGCCCGGCCGACGACACCTTCACCTCCGCCGCGACCCTGGCCAGGCTCGAGCGCGCCGTGGGCGAGCTGGGCCTGACGCCGCGTGATCTGGAGACCTGCGTCGACGCCTTCGACCAGAATGCCGCGTTCACGCAGAGCACGGTCGTCGGCGACAACCCGCCGCCCTGCACCAGCGGCGAGACCTTGTGCCAGGTCAACTTCGTGTCGCAGACCTGCTGCTCGGCCGGCGAGACCTGCCCGACCGTGTGCGGCCGCGAGGGATGCACCGGCTATTGCTCGAGCGGGGGCTGCTTTCCGGCCGACGCGACGGTGACGACGGACACGGGCATCAAGGCGATCAGCGAGGTGCGCCTCGGCGATCGCGTTCTGGCGGTCCTGCCCGACGGTACGCTGGGCTACGAAGAGGTCTACCTCAACACCCATCGCGACGCCGCGACCATGGCGCCCTACGTGGTCCTCGGCCTCGAGTCGGGACGCACGCTGCGCCTGACGCCCCGCCACTTCATTCCGGTCGCGGCGGATGCGACCGCCGCCTGGTCGGGCCGGGTGACCAAGGGTGCCAACGAGGTCCGGGCGGGCGACTTCGTCTGGTCGCGCCTGGACGACGGGACGATGGCGATCGACCGGGTGGCGACCACCGCGACCGAGATGGCGGTCGGCGCCTTCAACCCGCTGACCATGAACGGCACCATCGTGGTCGACGGGGTCGTGGCCTCGGCGCACAGCGACTGGTTCCTCGATGGGCTGGTCCCGGCGGAGACGCAGGCCTGGGTCTACCAGACCGTGCTGGCACCGGTCCGCGTCGCCTATCGCGTGCTGGGCCCGGATCGGATGACCCTCGTCACCGAGGACCTCGGCGTGGTGGACTTCGTCCGCGAGGCCACCCTTTCCGATGGACGCGCTGCTGGGCTGGGGTGGCTCCTGCTGGCCGTGGGGTCGGTGGCGGGTGTCGGGCTCGTGGCGCTGCGGCGGCGACGCCTGCTGGTGCACTGAGCGGGCGAGCAGGGCCGGGCACCTTCGGCTTCGGGGACGTCTGCGCTCCGCACCTGTCCGAAGGCAGCCGCACGATGCCGTACGAGCCCATCGCCTCCGCCGACGTCCCCTGGACCGAATCCCATGACGTGCCCCGCTTCGGCCTGCGCTGGCGCCACCTGACCCGGGCCGCCGTCGGCGAGGACTACCATGTCGGCGTCGCCATCGAGGAACTGGCGCCGGGCATGCAGAGTGCCCCCGCGCACTGGCACGTCCACGAGGAGGAGCATGTCTACGTGCTGGAAGGTGCGCTCACCGCGCGGATCGGTGCCGCGGCCTACCCGATGCGCGCCGGCGACTATGTCTGCTTTCCCGCCGGGCAGCAGGCGGGGCATTGCCTGGTCAACGAGGGCACGGCACCCTGCCGCTACGTCATCGCGGGCGAGCGCAACCCGAACGAGGTCGTGGTCTACACCGACACGCAGAAGGTGCTCGTGCGCGCCCTGGGCCGGCGTGCGATCTTCGACCTGGCCGCGCGGCGCGGCTACTGGGACGGCGAGGATACCGGGCTCGCGGCAGGCTCCAGCCCGCCTGCCGAGGCGGAGGCGGCCGCACCCGTCGTCACGCCGAAGCCGCCGATCGCCGCGCACGAGGTGCCTTGGATCGACGAGGGTCCGGGCCGCGGTTCGGTGTTCGGCGGCCGCTCGAAGCATCTCACCAGCGCCGCGGTCGGGCGGGACTACCACGTCGGGATGCTGATCGAATCGCCGGCACCGGGCAGGCGCCTGTGGCCACGGCACTACCACATGCTGGAGGAGGAGCACGCGCTGGTCCTGGAAGGGGAGGTGACCCTGCTGCTCGGCGAGGAGCGCTTCGCGTTGCGGGCCGGCGACTATGTCTGCTTCCCGGCCGGGCGGAAGGTCGGCCATTCCTTCATGAACGGCGGCGACGGCCCCTGCAGCTACCTGATGATCGGCGAGCGCAACCCGAACGAGGTCTGCGTCTATCCCGATTCCAACAAGCTGGCGGTGGATGCGCTGCGCAGTGCCGACAGCATCTTCGACATGGGCGGGCTGCGGACGTATTGGGATGGCGAGCGGACGGACTGAGCCAGTGCCGGGATCGCGGGAGGACAGGACGATGGCCGACAAGACCAGCTTCACGCCCGAGGAGTGGGTCCAGCTCCTGGAAGCGCCGATGCTCGCCGGGATGGCGGTGAGTGCCGCCGAGCCCAGCGGCCTGTTCGGGATGCTCAAGGAGAGCTTCGCCACCGGCAAGCTCCTGGTCCAGGTGAAGTCCGACGCCGGGGCCAACGCGCTGGTGAAGGCGGTGGCAGCCGACTACGAGACCGCCGAGGGCCGCAAGGCGGCGAGCGAGGGGCTGAAGGCGAAGCTCGCCGGTGCCGCGCCCGCCGACATCAAGGCGAGGTCCCTGGACACGCTGCGCCAGGTGTCGGTACTCCTGGCCGCCAAGGCCCCGGCCGATGCCGCGGCCTTCAAGGCCTGGCTCGAGCATATCAGCCACAACGTCGCCGAGGCCGCGAGCGAGGGCGGATTCCTGGGCTTCGGCGGGGTGCAGGTGAGCGAGGCCGAGAAGGCGACGCTGGCGGACATCTCGGCGGCACTCGCCTGACCGGGCTCCCGCCCCTGATCCTGCCGCTGGCGGGCTGGGAGGGTACCAGCGACCGGGTGATGGGCGGGATCAGCCAGGAGAGCGTGCGGCTGGAGGAATGGGGCGGGCGGCGCTGGCTGCGGCTGACGGGCGAGGTGCGGCTGGAGAACCAGGGCGGCTTCCTCCAGATGGGCGTCGACCTCGCCCCCGGCGGCCGTGCGCGCGACCTCGCGGCCTATGCCGGGGTGCGGCTCGTGGTGCGCGGCAATGGCGAGCGCTATGGCTGCCACCTGCGCACCACGGACTGCCTGCGCCCCTGGCAGTCCTACCGCCACCCCTTCGTCGCCTCGCCGGAGCCGACCTCGGTGCTGCTGCCCTTCGCCGGTTTCCTGCCGCATCGGGTGGAAGCGCCGCTGGACCCCGGAAACCTACGCCGGCTGGCCCTGGTCGCGATCGGCCGCGCGTTCGCTGCCGACCTGGCGGTGGCCGAGGTCGCCTTCTACGCCTGAGCCGTGGACCGGTGCGATCCAGACCTGGAACAGGCGGTAGCCCAGCGCCACGACGATCGGGCCGACGAACAGGCCGATCAGCCCGTGCGCGATCAGCCCGCCCAGCGTGCCGATCAGGATCACCCACAAGGGCACCTCGCCGTCGCGGCTGAGCAGGATCGGGCGGAGGAAATTGTCGCTGACGCCGGCCAGGATGCACCAGGCGAGGAACGCGAAGGCGCCGGGGGTGAAGCCGAGCGAGAACTTGTAGGCGACCGCACCCAGGAGGATCGGGGCTGGCCCGAGCTGGACCACCGCCAGCAGGAAGGCGAGGAGCGTCAGGAAAGCGGCCCCGGGAATGCCGGCCGCGACCAGGCCGATGCCCACCAGCAGCGACTGGATCAGCGCGGTGCCGAGCACGCCGCGGGCGACGCTGCGGATCGTGCGCTCGGCCAGCCGGACCAGCTCCGCACCCGGCGGCCCCATCAGCCGGACCGACACCGCCTCGGCCAGCTGCTGGCTCGCCTTGTCGTGGGCGAGGAGCACGCCGGCGATCACGATGGCGGCCATGAAGCTGAGCATGCCGAACCCGGCCCCGGCGATGAACGACAGGAGCCAGATGCCCGTGGCCTGGAGCTGCGGCCCGATCCGGGCCAGGGCCTGGCCGAGATTGGCGCTGGCGAGCTGCCAGAACTGCTCCAGGGGCGGGCCGATCAGCGGCCAGCCGGCCAGCCAGGCGGGCGGCGGCGGGATCGTGACGCCGCCGGCCATCAGCCTGCCCGCGAGTCCCGCCACGTCGTCGACCAGGGCACGCGACAGCATGCCCAGGGGCAGGATCAGCACCAGGAGCAGGCCCAGGGTGAACAGGGTGGCGGCAAGGCCGCTGCGGTGGCCCAGGGCACGGCGCAGGCGGGCGAAGGCGTGGTGCACCGCGACCGCGATGATCATGCCCCAGACGATCGGCACCAGGAACGGCTGGGCGATCGAGAAGCACCAGAAGGCCAGGACCAGGAGCAGCCCGACCCGGACCACGACCTCGGCCGAGGTCCGGGCGATCGCGAACTCGCCGTCTTCCGCCCTGGGTGACTGCATGGCACCGGTTCCCCCGCCGACTTGGCGGCAGGTGCCGGCGAACCCCGACCGCCGTCAAGGCCCTGCTGCGCGCCCATGTCGTAGTCGGCGAGGCGTGACCCGTTCCGGCACCACCGCTAGGGTGCGTGCCGATCGGTACGACGGGGGAGCGGCAGATGAGCGAGCAGGGTTACGATCTGGTGGTGGTCGGCGGCGGTCCCGGCGGCTACGTCGCCGCGATCAAGGCGGCCCAGCTCGGCATGAAGGTGGCCTGCGTCGAGAAGCGCGGTGCCCTGGGCGGCACCTGCCTCAATGTCGGCTGCATCCCGTCCAAGGCGCTCCTGCACTCCTCGCACCTCTACGAGGAGGTCGGCCACGGCCTGGCCAAGCACGGCATCAAGGTCAAGGGCGTGGAGCTCGACCTGCCGGCCATGCTGGCCAACAAGTCCCAGGTGGTGAAGACCCTGACCCAGGGCATCGAGTTCCTCTTCAAGAAGAACAAGGTCGACTACGTGGTCGGCGCCGGGACGATCGCAAGCCCCGGCAAGGTCGTGGCCAAGCCCAACGGCGACGGTGCCGCCAAGGAGCTGGCGACCAAGAACATCCTGATCGCCACGGGCTCGGACGTGATGCCGCTGCCTGGCGTCACCATCGACGAGGAGCGGATCGTCTCCTCGACGGGTGCCCTCGACCTCAAGCGCGTGCCCAAGCACCTGCTGGTGGTCGGTGCAGGCTATATCGGCCTCGAGATGGGCACGGTCTGGCGCCGGCTGGGGGCGAAGGTGACCGTGGTCGAGTTCCTCGACCGGGTCACGCCGGGCATGGACGGCGAGGTCTCCAAGGAGTTCGAGAAGATCCTCAAGAAGCAGGGCATGACCTTCAAGCTCGGCACCAAGGTCATGGGCGTGGACAGTTCGGGCGAGACGATCAAGGTCACGGTCGAGCCGGCCAAGGGCGGGGCCGCCGAGACCATCGAGTGCGACACCGTCCTGGTCTCGATCGGCCGCCGCCCCTACACGGACGGTCTGGGCCTGGAGAGCGCTGGCGTGCGCCTGGACAATCGCGGCCGGGTCGAGACCGACGGCCACTACCGCACCAATGTCGGCGGCATCTGGGCGATCGGCGACGTGATCGTCGGGCCGATGCTGGCGCACAAGGCCGAGGAGGAGGGCTCCTGCGTCGCCGAGATGCTGGCCGGCCAGAAGCCGCACCTCGACTACGACATCATCCCGGGCGTGGTCTACACCGCCCCCGAGGTCGCCTCGATCGGCAAGACCGAGGAGCAGCTCAAGGAAGCCGGCACCGCCTACAAGGTCGGCAAGTTCCCGTTCATGGCCAACAGCCGCGCCCGCTCGGTCGGGGCCACCGACGGCTTCGTCAAGATCCTGGCCGACGCCGCCACCGACAAGGTCCTGGGTGCCCACATCATCGGGCCCGAGGCCGGCATCCTGATCGCCGAGATCGGCATCGCCATGGAGTTCGGTGCCTCCTCGGAGGACATCGCCCGCACCTGCCACGCCCACCCCACCCTAGAGGAGGCGGTCAAGGAGGCAGCACTGGCGACCTTCTTCAAGCCGATCCACATGTGAGCCGAGCCGACGCCGAGACCGGCCGGCTCGCGAGGAGTTCCCCATGAAGCGCGTGCTGCTCATGCTCGTCCTGGTCGCCATGGCGGGCATGCCCCGCCTTGCGGGTGCGACCGACCTCTCCGGGGTGTGGCAGATCGACGGGCCGGCCTGGCGCGAGCAGATCGACAAGATCGTCGCGTCCATGCTGGCGCGGATGCCGCCCGAGATGGTGGCCCAGCTCAAGGCGCAGGGCGTGGATCCCGGGGCGATGATGGCCGACGCGGCCGGTGGGATCGCCGAGGGCACCATCGAGTTCCTGCCCGGCGGTATCGTCCGGACGACCAGCCCCGACGAGGGGACGACGGAGGATGCGCGATGGCAGCTCGACGGCGACCAGCTGCGGGTCGACGTCGACGACTTGGATGGCATGGAGGGCATGGTCGGCGAGGTCGCGGGCGACCGGATCACGCTGCGTCCCATCCTGGACCGCAACGATCCGGATACCGCCATGCTGCAGGATCTCGTCTTCCCGCTCGTCCGCCGCTGACCGGCCAGGTCGCGGCGCAAAAAAACGGCCGTCCCTTGCGGGCCGGCCGTCAGTCACTGCGGGGAACAATGGAATTGCTCCACCCGGACAACGCCCGACCCGGGCGTTCGTTCCATCGGGGTGCAGGAATTTTCGCGATCCTGCCGGTGCCACCGCGCGCTACGCCAAAAAAAGACGGCCGCCCCTTGCGGGGCCGGCCGTCAGTCACTGCGGGGAACAATGGATTGCTCCACCCCTACAAGCCCGCAGGTGGGAACACCGTTCCACCCGGTCGCAGTATTTTTTGCGGCGGCGGATGTGGGGTCGGTCAGCCCTCGTCCTGGCCTTCGGCCTGCGGGCGGATGCGCAGCAGGGTGAGCTGGTGGCGCTGGCGGCGCAGCACCTCGAAGCGGAAGCCGTGGAACAGGAAGTTCTCGCCCACGTCGGGGATGCGCCCGGCCTCGTAGATCAGGAGCCCGGCCAGCGTGGTGGCTTCCTCGTCCGGCAGGTTCCAGTCGAACTGGCGGTTGAGGTCGCGCACCGTGACCCGGCCCTCGACCAGGAGCGCGCCATCGGCCTCCTGCTGGACGCCGCTGACCTCGACGTCCTTCTCGTCGACGATGTCGCCCACGATCTCCTCGAGGATGTCCTCGAGCGTCACCAGCCCCATCAGCGCGCCATACTCGTCGACGACGAAGGCCAGATGGGCCCGCCGCTGGCGGAAGGCCAGGAGCTGGTGGAGGAGCGAGGTGGTGTCGGGCACGAACCAGGGCGGGCTGGCCAGCCGGCGCAGCTCGGCATTGGTCAGCCTGCTGCCGGTGCGCTGCACCGCCGCCAGCACGTCCTTGGCGTGCAGGACGCCGATGACCGTGTCCGGGTCGCCGCGCCAGAGCGGGTAGCGGGTGTGCGTGCCCTCGAGCACCTGGCGCACGATCTCCTCGACCGGGGCGTCGGCGTTGAGCGAGACCATGCTGCGGCGGTGGGTCATCACCTCGCCGACCTCGAGCTTCTCGAGGTCGAACACCGCACCCAGCATGTCGTGCTCCTGCTTGCGGACCTCCCCGACCTGGCGCGAGACGCCGATCAGCTGGCGCAGCTCCGCGCCGAGAACACCTCGTGGTCGCTGGCCTCCGCGACGCCGAGCGCGCGCAGGCAGGCGCGCGACGCGGAGTTCAGGGCCCAGTTGAGCGGCCAGCACAGCAGGAAGAAGGCATGCAGCGGCACGGCCACCCAGACGCTGATCGGCTCCGGCTGCCGGATCGCCAGGGTCTTGGGCACCTGCTCGCCGATGACGATGTGCAGCGAGGAGAAGATCAAAAAGCCGATGAGGAAGGCCACGGTGTGCAGGACGGCCTCGCTCAGGCCCAGCGCCCGGAACAGAAGGCTCGAGCAGTGCCGCCACGGCCGGCTCGCCCACCCAGCCCAGGCCCAAGGAGGCCATGGTGATCCCGAGCTGGCAGGCGGCGAGATAGGCCTCGAGGTGCTTGAGGATCCGGCCGGCGAGGCGCGCCCGGCCGCTGCCCGCGGCCGCCAGCGCCTCGAGCCGGATCGCGCGCACCTTGACCAGCGCGAACTCGGCCGCGACGAAGAACGCGTTCGCGACCAGCAGCAGGACGACGGCGAGGAGGGACAGGTACATCGCCCGCTACCGCGCCAGGGCCGAAGGTCGGTCAGTCATCCTCGGCCAATGTCGCCAGCACCGCCTCGGTCGGCACGTCGGCGCTGGTGAAGGCCTCGCCGATGCGGCGGGCCAGGACGAAGCGCAGCCTGCTCGCCTCGACCTTCTTGTCCTTGGCCATCGCCGCCAGCAGCGGTCGGGCGGGAACGGCCGGTTGCTGACCTCGGCGATGCGCGTCGGCAGGCCCAGGCCGGCGAGATGCGCGCGGGCCCGGTCCAGGTCCTCGGCCGGGCAGTGGCCGAGCCGGACCGACAGCCGCAGCGCCTTGACCATGCCGACCGCCACCGCCTCGCCGTGCAGGAGGCCGCCGTCGTAGCCGGCCAGGGCCTCGTAGGCGTGGGCGAAGGTGTGGCCGAAATTGAGCAGCGCGCGCTCGCCGGAGGTTTCCCGCTCGTCGGCGGCGACGATCGCGGCCTTGACCTCCAGGGAACGGCGGATCGCCTCGGCGCGTATTGCGGGATCGCCCGCGAGCAGGTCGGCACCGTGCCGCTCCAGCCAGGCGAAGAAGCCGTCCGCGTCGCGGATCAGGCCGTACTTGGCGACCTCGGCATAGCCAGCGCGCAGCTCGCGCAGCGGCAGGCCGTCCAGCACGGCGGTGTCGATCAGCACGGCCTTGGGCTGGTGGAACGCGCCGACCAGGTTCTTGCCGTGCGGCGAGTTGATGCCGGTCTTGCCGCCGACCGCACTGTCGACCTGCGCCAGGAGCGTGGTCGGGATCTGGATGAAGTCGATGCCGCGCAGGGTGACCGCGGCGGCAAAGCCGACGAGGTCCCCGATGACGCCGCCGCCCAGTGCCACCACGACCGAGCGCCGCTCGACGCCCCAGGCGAGGAAGGCTTCGACCACCTCCTCCAGCCGCTCCCAGCATTTGCTGCTCTCGCCGGCCGGCAGGACGAGGTGCGCGCAGTCGATGCCGGCGCGTTCGAGCGAGGCGGCCAGGCGCTCCGGGTGCCCGGTGGCGGCGAGGTTCGCGTCGGTCACGATCATGGTCCGCCGCAGCGGCACCAAGGGCGCCAGCAGCGCGTCGGCCCGCCCGAGCAGCCCGGCACCGATCGTGATCGGATAGCTCCGCTCGCCCAGGGCGACCCGCAGGCCGAGATCCTCCGCCATCAGACCTGCCGCACCGCCGGCTCGAGCATCGTCATCATCCGTTCGACCACCGATTCGTGGGGCTCGACCTGGGAATCGACGGTGAAGTCGGCCAGGGCGTAGACCGGATAGCGGTCCCGCATCAGGGCTGCCAGGATCTCGTGCGGATCGCCGCGGTCCAGGAGCGGCCGTGTGCCCCGCTTGCGCGAGGTGCGCGCGACCAGGGTCTCCAGATCGGCGCGCAGCCAGACCGAGACCGCGCGCGCGGCGACGCGGCCGCGCGTGTCGGCATCCATGAACGCCCCGCCGCCCAGCGCCAGCACCATGGGCTCGCCTTCGAGCAGGCGCGCGATCACGCGCCGCTCCAGCTCGCGAAAGCGCGGCTCGCCGTAGAGCTGGAAGATGTCGGGGATGCTCAGGCCCGCCGCCGCGACGATCTCCTCGTCGGCATCGGCGAAGGGCGCGTCCAGCGCCCGGGCCAGCCGCCGGCCGATCGAGGTCTTGCCGGCCCCCATCAGCCCGACCAGGACGATGGTGCGCCCCAGCCGCCACGGAGGGGGGGCATCGGGCCGCTCGGAAGCCGTGGCAGAGGTGGGGGACATCGGGCTCGGCGTTGAACTACGTGGACCGCGCCGATATAAAGCCGCCTCGCTCGGAGTGAGGCAACCGTCAGCTTGCGCCCGGTCCCGTCGCGGCCGGCGGCGATCTCGGCCGCGGCCGCGCCCGTTGGAGGATCCTGCCCTGCTGCGCCTGCTCCTGTTGGCCTTCCTGCTCGTCGTCGCCGGCGGCACCGCCTTCCTCGCCTTCTGGGACATCCCGCCCCCGACCCGCCAGGTCGAGACCGTGGTTCCCGACGAGCGACTGCCTCGCTAGGCGCCGCCGGCATGCTGGCGCGCCTGGCCCTCGCGGTGTGCCTCGCGGCCTCGCCGGCCGCCGCCCAGCAGGCGCCGCGCCCCCTGTTCCCGACCGAGCCGCCGCCGCCGGCCGCGGTGGCGCCCGACGCGCCGATCGGCGTCCAGGACCTGCCCGCACCCGCGACCCCCACGGCCGGCCTCGCCGCCGGCGAGGTCGAGCTCGCCGGCCCGCTCTGGACCAATGGTGCGCCGCCCGGGCTCGCCACGCTGCTGCAGCGACTGCCCGCCAAGATCGACGAACCGACCCTGCGCGAGCTGCAGCGCGCGCTCCTGGCGGCACCCGGTGCCTCCGACGTCGGGCCGGACGGCCTCCTGGCCATCCGGGCAGCACGGCTGCTGGCGATGGGCGAGGCCGCGACCGCGCTCGAGCTGCTGACGGCCACCCCCGCGGGTGCGGGGCCCGAGTTCGCCGAGCTGCGGCTGCGGGCCGGCCTCGCCGCCGGCAGGACCGAGGAGCCCTGCGCCGCGGCCGCGGTCGGCCAGGGCTCTCCCTGGCTGGAGACGGCCCTGGTCTGCGCCGCCCTGGCACGCGACGCCACCGCGGTCGATCTCGCCTTCGCCCGGCTGGACGACGCGCAGGTGGCGCTCGACCCCAACCTCGCCGGGCTCGCCCGGGCCGCCCTGGCGGGCACCCGCTACACGCTGCAGGCGCCGGTCGCGGACGACGCCCTGCTCCTGCCGCTCCTGCGGTCCGTGCCGGTCGACCTGGACGCCCCGGCGGCGGCGGAGCTGCCGGTCGCGGCCCGCCAGGCGCTGGCCGACAATCCCGGCCTGTCCTCGGCGACGCGCGCGGCCGTGCTGCTCCCGACCGGGCCCGGCCCCTCGATCCGCCCGGAGCTCACCGGTGCGGCCCCCGCCGACTGGGCCGCCGCCGCGGCCAGCGTGCCCGAGGCGCAACGCGCGCGCTGGGCCGCACTGGTCGACGGCCTGGGCCAGGCGATACCCGACGCGGTCTGGGACCAGCTCGCCGCGGCCGCCGCCGGCGATCCCGGCCCGCCGCCGGAGCTCGCCCTGTGGCGCGGCTTCGAGCAGGCCGGCCTGCGCGAGCAGCGCGGCGGTGTCCTCCTGTTCACCCTGCTGCTGCTGGACGGCCGGCCGGCGGCGGCCGCACCGGTCACCCTGCGGCGGGCGCTCGACGCGCTGATCGCACTGGGTCTCGAGCGCGACGCGCGGGCGCTGGCCGCCGGCACCGGCGGGGCTTTGGGCCTGTGACGCCCACCCTCGACGCGTTTCTGGAGATGATGGCGGCCGAGCGCGGTGCTGCCCGCCACACCCTGGACGCCTATCGCCGCGACCTCGCGGACTTCTCGGGCTTCCTGGCACGGCGGGCCACCGGCCTGCCCCAGGCCGGGGACGCGGACATCCGCGCCTATCTGGCCGCGCTGACGGACGACGGGCTCAAGCCCGCCACCACCGCCCGCCGGCTGGCCGCGATCCGTCAGTATTTCCGCTTCCTGTTCCTGGAGGGCAGCCGCAGCGACGATCCCTCGGCGCAGATCGACCGGCCGCGGCAGGGCCGCCGCCTGCCCAAGGTCCTGGCGGTCGAGGAGGTCGAAGCCCTGATCGACGCGGCGCGGGCGAAGGACGGCCCGGACGGCCTGCGGCTGACCGCACTGCTCGAGCTGTTCTACGCCACCGGCCTGCGCGTCAGCGAGCTGGTGGGCCTGCCCTTGTCCGCGCTGGCGCCCGATCGCACCGTGCTCACCGTGCGCGGCAAGGGCGACAAGGAGCGGATGGTGCCGATCGGCGGTGCCGCGCGCGAGGCCCTGGCGGCCTGGCTGGCGGTGCGCCCGTACTATGTCGAAGGTCCCGGCCGCGCGCGCTGGCTGTTTCCCTCGCGCAGCCGCGGCGGCCACCTCACCCGCCAGCGGGTCACCCAGCTGCTCAAGGGGCTCGCACCGGAAGCCGGGCTGGACGCGGCACGGATTTCGCCGCATGTCTTGCGCCACGCCTTCGCCACCCATCTGGTCGCCAACGGTGCGGATCTGCGGGCGGTCCAGGCGATGCTTGGTCACGCCGACATCGCGACCACGCAGATCTATACGCATGTGCAGGCCGAACGGCTGGCCGCGGTGGTGACGCAGCATCATCCGCTCGCGCGCGCCGCGGTGCCATCGCCCCTCAGGTCCGACAAGGGAGACCCGAAATGAGCTTCACGATCGTCGAGCAGTGCCGGCCGCGGCTCAACCGCTCCGAGCTGGCCGTCCCCGGCTCGGCCCCGCAGATGTTCGAGAAGGCCGCCACGTCCAAGGCCGACGTCGTGTTCCTGGACCTCGAGGACGCGGTCGCTCCGGACCAGAAGGAGCAGGCGCGCAAGAACGTCATCCAGGCGATCAACGAGATCGACTGGGGGACCAAGACCCTGTCGGTGCGCATCAACGGCCTCGACACGCAGTACATGTACCGCGACGTGGTCGACGTGCTCGAGCAGGGCGGCGACCGGCTCGACATGATCATGATCCCCAAGGTCGGGACCGCGGCCGACGTCTACGCCGTCGACATGCTGGTGACCCAGGTCGAGGCGGCCAAGCGGCGCGAGAAGCGCCTGGGCTTCGAGCTGATCATCGAGACCGCACTGGGCATGGCGAACGTCCACGAGATCGCCAAATCGTCCAAGCGCCTGGAATCGCTGCATTTCGGCGTTGCCGACTATGCCGCCAGCACGCGCGCGCGCACGACCGGCATCGGCGGCGTCAACCCCGACTACGCGGTGCTGACCGACAAGTCCGGGGACGACGCACGCGAGGTGCACTGGGGCGATCCCTGGCACTACGCCATCGCGCGCATGGTGGTCGCGGCCCGTGCCAACGGCCTGCGCCCGCTCGACGGCCCGTTCGGCGACTTCGCCGACCCCGACGGCTTCCGTGCCGCCGCCCGCCGGGCCGCCGTGCTCGGCTGCGAGGGCAAGTGGGCGATCCACCCCAGCCAGATCGACCTGTCCAACGAGGTGTTCACCCCGCCGGCCAAGGAGGTCGACCGCGCGCGGCGCATCCTGGTCGCCATGGAGCAGGCGGCCAAGGAGGGCAAGGGTGCCGTCAGCCTGGACGGCCGCCTGATCGACATCGCCTCGATCCGTCAGGCCGAGGCCCTGGTCACCACCGCCGACCGCATCGCCGCGGCCGGCTGACGCTCAGCCCGACCCCGTCTGGCGCCGCCCGTAGGCGGTCGCCAGCGGCGTCGCGCTGACGCCGTGGGCGAGGATGCTCAAGAGCACGGTGAGCGAGACCACCGCCACCATCTCCTCCTGCCCGGCCGCCCCGAGCCGGTCCAGGACCAGCGTCAGGTAGAGCACGGACGCGATCCCGCGCGGCCCGAACCAGCCGATGAAGGCCATGCTGGCACGGTCGAGGCCGCTACCGAGCAGGCTCAGCGCCACCGGCACCATCCGCACCACGGTGAGGCTCAGAACCGCGTAGGCGAGGTGGGCCAGGGTCCAGTGCGGGGCCGCGGCCGGCACGATGGCGAGCCCGAACAGCAGGAAGACCAGGAGCATGAACTGGGTGCCGTCGGCCTCGGCGAAGGCGCGCATCCGCTCGCGCAGCCCCTCGTCCCGGACCGCGAGGAGCAGCCCGCCGAGATAGGCGGCGACGAAGCCGTTGCCGTCGGCGAGGTTGGCACCGCTGAACGCCAGGAGAGCAAGGCCGCTGGACGCGAGCCGGGCGTAGGTGTGCTCCATCCAGCCCCGCCGCCAGGCCGCTTCGACCAGCCGGCCGCCGATCTGTCCGACCGCGACGCCGACGACCGTGCCCAGGAATACCTCCTTCAGGCCGGAGCCGGGAGTCCAGCCACCTTCGGCGCCCGCAAGGACGAGCAGCATCAGGATCGGCGGCAGGGCCAGGCCGTCGTTCAGCCCGCTCTCGACGTTGATGGTGTCGCGGATGCGCTGCGGCACGAGGGGGTTCGTCACCACCGCCACGCCCAGCGCCGCGTCGGTCGGCGCCAGGATGCAGGCGATCAGCGCCAGTGCCAGCAGGGGCAGATGCGGCAGGCACAAGAGCCCGGCGAGGACGCCCGCCGCCATGGTCAGCGGCAGGCCGATGCCCAGGAGGCGGGCCGGCAGGGACCAGAACCCGCGTCCGCGGCCGAGCGCGATGCCGCTGGCGTCGTTGAACAGCACGATGGCCAGCGCCAGCTCACCGATCACCGTGAGCACCTTGCCGTCGAGCGACAGGGCAACCGGTCCGCCGGCGAGCGGGCTGGCGAGGAGCCCCAGCGCCGCGGCCAGCATGGGTGCGGTGACGATGCCGTTCTCGAGCGGCTTCGAGGCGGCGCCGAAGGCCAGGAACAGGACGGCCAGGAGCGCCAGGACCGCGTGATGGGGCATGCCGATCGCCTCGCCTGGCCGCCCCGCGCGGCCTGCAGCGGACGCTTGCCAGAAGCGATGCGCAGGCGCCACGCAGGCGTGACTTGCTGCCAAGCCGCCGGACGCGGCCAAGTGCCGCCCGGCCGAACCGGGAGACGCCGATGATCAAGTTCTACTACCACCCCTCGCCCAATCCGGCGAAGGTCGCCCTGTTCCTCGAGGAAGCGGAGCTGCCCTACGAGGTGGTGCCCGTGGACACCCGCAAGGGCGAGCAGCACGCGCCCGAGTTCCTGGCGATCAACCCCAACGGCAAGACGCCGGCCCTGGTCGACGGCGACGCGGTCGTCTTCGACAGCAACGCCATCCTGCTCTACCTCGCCGAGAAGACCGGCCGGTTCCTGCCCGCGGACACGCCGGCACTGCGCGGCGAGCTCCTGTCCTGGCTGATGTTCGTCGCCACCGGCATCGGCCCCTATTCGGGCCAGTCGGTCCACTTCCGGCACTTCGCCCCGAAGCCGCAGGACTATGGCATCGAGCGCTACCTGTTCGAGGCGCGCCGGCACTGGGGCATCATCGACCAGCACCTCGCCGACCGCCGCTACATGGTCGGCGACACCTACACCATCGTCGACATGGCGGTGTGGGGCTGGGCGCGCGTGCTGCCGTTCGTGATCGGCGAGGATGCCTGGGAGCGCTTCCCGCACCTCAAGCGCCATTTCGACGAGATCAGTGCCCGGCCCGCGGCGCAGGCGCGCCAACGCGCTCAAGGACCGCCACGCCTTCAAGACCGAGGTCGACGAGGACGCGCGCCGCCAGCTGTTCAAGCACATCGCCCAGCCGGCCGGCTGAGGCGCGGGGCGCGCCGGCTCCGCTGGCCGGCGCGCCCGAAGCTCAGAACCGCGTCGTCAGGCTGGTGAGCCAGTCCGGCGAGGCGGCGACGAGGATGGCCTCCAGCCGCTTGTCGAGCCCGGAGAGGACGAGGAAGCCGGCGAGCCACCAGGAACCCGCCCAGCACCTGCTTGCCGCGGCTGCCCGCGGCCAGGACCCGCCCGCGCCAGCGCTGCATCAGCTCGCGCGAGGCGAGGCCCAGGGCCGCCAGCGGCAGCCCCACGCCCAGGCCGAAGGCGAGCATGGTGGCAGCGACCATCCCCAGGTTCTCGCCGCGCGCCGCCATGACCGAGGCCGCCCCCAGCGTCGGCCCGACGCAGGGCGACCAGACCGCCCCCAGGAGCACGCCGATGCCGAACTGACCCGGCAGGCCCGCCCCGGCGAGCCCGCCGAAGCGCTGCTCGGTCCAGTCGCCGATCGGCCCGGCCGCCGTCGCGAGCCGCGCCTGCATGGCCGGTGCCAGGAGGACGAGGCCCATGCCGAGCAGCAGCAGGGCACCGAGCGTCCGGAACGTGCCGCCGTCCAGGCCGGCCGCGAACCCGACCGTGGCCACGAACAGGCCGATCAGCGGTGAAGGACAGCGTCACGCCCGCGATCAGCGCCACCGGCCCGAGCCGGTGCTCGGACGCGGCCGCACCCAGCACGATCGGCACCAGCGGCAGGACGCAGGGCGAGAGGATCGAGAGAGCGCCTGCGAGCATGGCGAGGACCAGCGTGGCGAGCATGGCCGTGCCTCAGAGGGTCTTGGCGAGCAGGGCCGCGATCGAATCGGGGTTGGTGTCGCCGACCGACCGGCCGACCTCCGCCTCGCCCTTGAACACGATCAGCGTGCTCTGCTGCTGGGCACCCAACGCCCGCAGCGCCTCCTTCTGGCTGTCGAAGTCGACCTCGAACACGGCGAGCTGCGCATGCTCGGGTGCGGCCTCGAGCTCGGCCAGGATCGGCTTCTGCGCCTTGCAGGTCGGGCACCAGGGTGCGGTCACCTCGACCAGCACCGGCCGGCCGGCGGCCTGGGCCGCCGCGAACGCCTGGGCGTCGAAAGGTGCGCGCTCGGCGGCACCGGCAGGCTGGAAGGCGAGCAGCGCGCCCAGGGCGGCGAGGGCGAGCAGAAGGCGGCGACGGTGTGCCATGACGGGCTCCGCTGAAGGTTGGTGACGCACCCCATTCGCCACCGCCGCGGTGAAGGTTACGCCGTCACGCGGACGTGACCTCGCGCGGTCGTGGCACGCGGGGCACCCCAGACTCGCTATGCAGGTCCAGGTCGACGGCGGGGACGGGCTTGGACGCGAACGAGGAACGGTGGGCCGACGCCCTGCGCCGCGCCGCCAGGGGCGACGGTGAGGCCTATGCCCGGTTCCTGGGCGAGCTCGCGGCAGCACTGCGGCCGGTCGTCGCCCGCCGCTGCGACGCGGCGGAGGCCGAGGACGTCGTCCAGGAGGTCCTCCTGGCGATCCACGCCAAGCGCGCCACCTGGGACGGCAAGCGGCCGGTGCTGCCCTGGATCCGCGCCATCGCCCGCCACAAGCTCACCGACGCGCTCCGGCGCCACTACCGGCAGGGGCGGCACCTGGAGCGTCCGCTCGCGGACCTGCCGGACGAGGCCGGAGCGGCCGCCGCGCCCGCCATGCCGCTCGACCTGGACCGCCATCTCGCCGGCCTGCCCGAGCGGCAGCGCGTGGTGGTGCGCGCACTCGGGGTCGAGGGCGCCACCGTGCCGGCGGTGGCGGAGCGGTTCCGGATCAGCCGGGTCGCCGTGCGGGTCGCCTTCCATCGCGGGCTCGCCGCCCTCGCGCGCCGCGCCGCCGCGGAAGGGGAGGCGGCCCGATGACGGAGACCGATGCCCTGATCCGCAGCCTCGTCGCGGACCTCGAGGCCCAGCCGCGCGCGCTGCCGCTGTCGCGGCTGCTGGCGCTGGCCGTGACGGTCGCGGGCGGTGTGGTGCTGGTCGCCGTGCTCGCGGGCATGGGCGTCCGGCCCGATCTGCCCGCCGCGATCGCCCACCCGGCCTTTCTTGCGAAGCTCGCGCTCGGAGCCGCCTTCGCGCTGGCCGGTGCCGTGCTGGCGGTGCGTCTCGCGCGGCCGGATGCGCCGGACGCCTCAGCCCGGTGGCTGGCTCTCGCCGCCGTCCCGGCGGCACTGGGCCTGCTCTGGTCGGCCCAGGGCAGCAACCCGCCCGTCGGCGCGCCGCTCGCCTGCGTCGTCGCCATCGTGCTCCTGGCCCTCGTACCGCTCGCCCTGGCCCTGGGCGTGCTCCGCCGCGGCGCGCCGGCCCGCCCCGGTGCCGCCGGTGCCGCTGCCGGCGTCCTGGCGGGCGGTCTCGCCGTTCTGGGCTATGCGCTCTACTGCCCGATCGATTCGCTGGCCTATGTCGCGCTCTGGTACGGGATTGGCGTCCTGGCCGTAGCCGCTACTGGGCGCCGGCCTTGGCCGCGTCACGCTGCGCTGGTAGTGGGCCTCAGCCCGCGAGCGCTTGCGCCAGATCGTCGATCAGGTCGTCCGCGTCCTCGATCCCGACCGACAGGCGCAGCAGATCCGGCGGCACCGGCGAGGTCGGGCCCTCGATGCTGGCGCGGTGCTCGATCAGGCTCTCGACGCCGCCCAGCGAGGTCGCCCGCTTCCACAACTGCACGCGGGCAGCGGTCGCGACCGCCGCCGCCTCGCCGCCGCGGACCCGGATCGACAGCATGCCGCCGAAGCCGCCGGTCATCTGCCGCGCCGCGATTTCGTGGCCGGGAAAGCCCGGCAGGCCCGGATAGAGCACCTCGGCCACGGCGGGGTGGCCGTGGAAATGCTCGGCGATGCGCTGGGCCGAGCGGCTGGAATGGTGGACGCGCAGGAACAGCGTGCGCATGCCGCGCAGGAGCAGCCAGGCCTCGAAGCTGCCGATGATCGCCCCGCCGCGGTGGCGCACGGCCCTGATCCGCTGCCACCACTCGTCGGCCACCCTGGTCGTGAGCGTGCCGGCGATCACGTCGGAATGGCCGTTCAGGTACTTGGTCGCCGAATGCATGACCAGGTCGGCACCCAGCGCCAGCGGCCGGGTCAGGACCGGCGTCGCGACGGTGGAATCGACGCCGACCCGGGCACCGGCCCGGTGCGCGATCTCGGCCGCGGCGGCGATGTCGGTGATCTCCCAGGTCGGGTTGGCCGGCGTCTCCAGCCAGACCAGCTTGGTCCGGCCCGGCCGCATCGCCGCCGCCAGGGCGTCCAGGTCGGAGGTGTCGCACAGCTCGACCGCGAGGCCCCAGCGCGGGGCCTGCTCCAGGATCCACGCCCGCAAGGCCCAGTACATGGCGCGCGGGATCACCACGTGGTCGCCGGGGTCCAGGGCCTGGAACGGGGCGAGTGCCGCGGCCGTGCCCGAGGCGAACAGGAGCGAGGCCGCACCCTCCTCGAGCTCGCTCAAGAGCGCCTCGGCCGGCTCGAAGGTCGGGTTGTCGGGCCGGGCGTAGACGCGGCCGGTCGAGTAGCCGCCGTCGGGGTCGCGCAGGAAGGTGGTGGCGGGCTCGATCCCGGGCACCAGCGCACCGGTGCGCGGATCGACCAGGCCCAGCGCCTGGGCCGCCAGCGACGCCGGTGCCGGGCGCCGGGTGCCGGCCATCAGCCGCGCGACAGGGTGCGGGCCTGCTCGATCCAGTTCTCGCGCTCGACGCGGCCCGGGAACTCGATCGCCTCGTTCACCTTGTGCGCGTCCTCGGGCGTCATGGCGGCGATCTGGCGGAAGCTGGTGATGCCCATCTCGTGCAGCTTCTTCTCGATCACCTTGCCGATGCCCTTGATCACGGTGAGGTCGTCGGCCTTGGCCGCGGGACCGGGGGCGGGTGCGGCGGGGGCGGGCTCGGCGGCCTTGCGCGGTGCCGGCTTGGGGGTGCCGCCGCGCTTGAGGGCGGCCAGCTCGTCGCGCAGCTGGGTGGTGAGCTCGCGCTGGCGCATCTCCTGCTCGATCGCCTGCTCGGCGGCACGCTTGGCCTGGGCGAGCTCGGCCTGCAGCGGGTTGGCCTTGGCCTCGACCGCGCGCGCCTCGAGCTGCACCGCGATCAGCCGGTCCTTGGTCTCGGAGAGGGTAGCGTCCGAATCGGCGAGCTCGTTCTGCAGTGCCGTGATCCTGGCCTGCGCCGCGCTGTCGCGCGCGTTCTGCTCGTCCGCCATCGCCCGCCCGAGCAGGAACCAGGTCAGGCCGATGCCGACGAGCAAGCCGAAGACGAACAGACCCACTTCCATCGCAGTTCTCCGTATTCGCGGCTGCCGGCGCCAGCGTTGCCCGGGTTGTGCCCTGTCCGGCGCGGCGTGACAACGTGTCAGGCGGCCCGGATCAGCTCGGCTGCCTTCTCGGCGATCATGATCACCGGCGCGTTGGTGTTGCCCGAGGTGATGGTCGGCATGATCGAGGCGTCGGCGACGCGCAGGCCGCGCGATGCCGCGCACCCGGAGCTGCGGGTCGACCACCGCGAGCCGGTCGCCGTCCGGCCCCATCCGGCAGGTGCCGACGGGATGGAAGATGGTGGTGCCGATGTCGCCGGCGGCGCGGATCAGCTCCGCCTCGCTCTGCAGCGACGGCCCCGGGCCGGTACTCCTCGGGCGCGAACCGGGCCAGCGCCGGTGCCGCGGCGATCGTGCGGGTCAGGCGGATCGCGTCGGCGGCGACGCGCCGGTCCTCGTCGCTGCTCGAGATAGTTCGGCCGGATCGCGGGCTTGGCGGCCGGATCGGCGCTCGCCGGGCGCACCTCGCCGCGGCTGGTCGGGCGCAGGTTGCAGACCGAGGCGGTGAAGGCCGGGAAGGGGTGCAGCGGCTCGTCGAAGCGTGTCGAGGCTCAGCGGCTGGACATGGTATTCGAGGTTGGGCGTGGCGAAGCGCGGGATCGCTGCGGGCGAAGGCGCCGAGCTGCGAGGGCGCCATGGTCAGCGGCCCGGTGCGGAACAGCGCGTATTCCAGCGCCATCGCCGCCTTGCCCCAGAGGCTGCCGGCGCGCTGGTTGAGCGTGACGACGTCGCTGCACCTTGAACACCAGCCGCAGCTGGAGATGGTCCTGCAGGTTGCCGCCGACGCCCGGCAGCTCGTGGCGGACCGCGATGCCCAGCCCCTGCAGCACCTCGCCGGGGCCGATGCCCGAGAGCTGCAGCAGCATGCGGCGAGCCGATGGCACCGGCGGCCAGCACCACCTCGCGCGCGGGCCGTCGCGACCTCGCTGCGGCCGCTGCGGCGGAACGCGATGCCGGTGCAGCGGTCGCCGTCGAACAGCAGGCGCTCGGCCTGGGCGCCGGTGAGCACGGCGAGGTTCGGCCGGCCGCGCGCCGGGCGCAGGAACGCCTTGGCCGTGGTCCAGCGGATGCCGCGGCGCTGCGTGACCTGGAAGTAGCCGCAGCCCTCGTTGTCGCCGCGGTTGAAGTCGTCGGTCTTGGGGATGCCGCACTGCTCGGCCGCGTCGCGGAAGGCGTCGAGGATGTCCCAGCGCACCCGCGGTGCCTCGATCCGCCATTCGCCGCCGGCACCGTGGAACTCGTTGCCCCCTCCCAGTGGTCCTCGGAGCGCTTGAACAAGGGCAGCACGTCGTCCCAGGCCCAGCCGGGATTGCCGAGCTGGCGCCAATGGTCGTAGTCGGCCGCCTGGCCGCGCATGTAGATCATGCCGTTGATGGCCGAGCAGCCGCCCAGGACCTTGCCGCGCGGGTAGTTGAGCGCGCGGCCGTTCAGCCCCGGCTCGGCCTCGGTCTGGAAGCACCAGTCGATGCGCGGATTGCCCATCGTGTAGAGGTAGCCGACCGGGATGTGGATCCAGGGATAGCTGTCCTTGCCGCCGGCCTCGAGCAGCAGCACGCGCTTGGACGGGTCGGCCGAGAGCCGGTTGGCCAGCACGCAGCCGGCGGTGCCGGCCCCGACCACGATGTAGTCGAATTCGCCCGCACTCTCCGCCATCGCCGACCCGTCGGTATCCCTGCCGTCCGGGAGCCTCTATGGTCCGCGCCGGTTGCGGAGTCGACGGCGGAGTGCAGGCTTGAGCGCAGGGCGCGACATCGGGTGGCGGGAGCTGGCGCGCCTGATCGGGCCGCATCTGTGGCCGCGGGATTCCCTCGAGCTGCGGGTGCGGGTGGTGGTGGCGTTCGCGCTGCTGATCTGCGCCAAGCTCGTCAACATCTCGGTCCCGTTCTTCCTCAAGGAGGTCGTCGACGAGGTCAGCCGCCCGTCGCTCGCCGCCGTGCCGCTGGCGGCGCTGATCGCCTACGGTGCCGCCCGGCTCGGCGCGGCGCTGTTCGGCGAGCTGCAGGACGCCGTGTTCGCCAAGGTCGGCCAGCGCGCCGGCCGGCGCATGGCCTTGCGCGTCTACGACCACCTGTTCCAGCTCTCGCTCGGCTACCACCTGCAGCGCCGCACGGGCGAGCTCAGCCGGGCGATCGAGCGCGGCGTCAAGTCGATGGCGTTCCTGCTCCAGACCGCCCTGTTCAGCATGGCGCCGGTGCTGTTCGAGTTCGTGCTGGTGATCGGCATCCTGCTCTGGCGCTACCCGTTCTCCTTCGCCGCGATCACCTTCGTCACGGTGGGCGCCTACGCCCTGTTCACCATCGTCACCACCAACTGGCGCACGCGCTTCCGGCGCGAGATGAACGAGCGCGACAACGAGTTCAGCGGGGCCGCGGTCGACGGGCTGATCAACTACGAGGTGGTCAAGGCCTTCGCCAACGAGGGCTACGAGAGCCGGCGGCTGGACGGTGCCCTGGCCGCCTACGAGAAGGCGGCGGTGCAGTCCGAGCAGACGCTGGCCTACCTCAACGCCGGCCAGGCCGCGATCATCGCCGTGGGCGTCAGCGCGATCATGATCGTCGCCGCCTCGCACGTGGTCGCCGGCACGCTCAGCGTCGGCGACATCGTGCTCGTCAACGCCTTCATCCTGCAGCTCTACCAGCCGCTCAACTTTCTGGGCGTGTTCTACCGCGAGCTGCGCCAGTCGCTGACCGATCTCGAGAACATCCACGGCCTGTTCGCGCTCCAGCCGGAGATCGCCGACCGTGCCGACGCGAAGCCGCTCGCGGTCTCCGGCGGCCACGTCCGCTTCGAGGGGGTCGTGTTCGACTACGACCCGCGCCGGCCGATCCTCAAGGGCGTCAGCTTCGAGATCCCGGCCGGGCACAAGGTGGCGGTGGTGGGGCCTTCGGGCTCGGGCAAGTCGACGCTGGTCCGGCTCCTGTTCCGGTTCTACGAGGTCGGCGGCGGCGGCATCGCCATCGACGGCCAGGACGTGCGCGACGTGACCCAGCTCAGCCTGCGCCGGTCGATCGGCGTGGTGCCCCAGGACACCGTGCTGTTCAACGACACGGTCGCGGCCAACATCGCCTATGGCCGGCCCGGCGCCAGCCAGGAGGAGGTCGAGGCGGCGGCGCGCGTGGCGCAGATCCACGACTTCATCGCGAGCATGCCCGACGGCTACGCCACCAAGGTCGGCGAACGCGGCCTCAAGCTCTCGGGCGGCGAGAAGCAAAGGGTCGCGATCGCCCGGGTCATGCTCAAGAACCCGCCGGTGCTGGTGCTGGACGAGGCGACCTCAGCCCTGGACAGCCGCACCGAGCAGGCGCTGCAGGAAGCCCTGGAGCGCATCGCGGCCGGGCGGACCACGCTGGTCATCGCGCACCGCCTGTCGACGGTGATCGACGCCGACGAGATCGTGGTGCTCGAGCACGGGCAGGTGGTCGAGCGCGGCACGCACCTGGAGCTGCTGGCGCGCCGCGGCCTCTACGCCGAGATGTGGCGCCGCCAGCAGGAAGCGCCCGAGGCCGAGGCGGCGGAGTAGGGCTAAAGCCGCAGTCGGCCTACCGTCGCCGGCTGCGCGCCCGCGGTCATGATCACCAGCTCGCCCGAGGCGACCGAACCGCCGCTAACCGCCGTGATGTTGACCTGATGGGTCACCAGCAGCGCGTTGCCGGGACCGGTCCAGCCGGCCATGAACTCCAGCATGCCGGCCCGGTGCCACGCTCGCGCTGGCTGCGGTCCTCGAAGAAGCTGTCGAGCGGCGGCAGGCGCTCGACCGGGCCGAGGGCCAGGAGCTCGGCGGTCTCGCGGCAGCGGCACCAGGCGCTGGTCAGGCACCCGGTCGACCGGGATCCGCTCGGCCCGCAGGCGGTCGCCGACGCGGCGCGCCTGGGCGCGGCCGTCCTCGCTGAGGTTGCGCTGGGTGGAGCAGTCGTCGAGGCGAAAGCCGGGCGGGTCGCCGGTGCCCGGCACGGTCTGGGCATGTCGCATCAGCATGACGAGGCCGCCGGCGCGCAGCCCGTCGAGGGTCGCGTCGGCCCGGCTCGGCCCGGGCGAGGACCGCGAGCGCCGCGCCGAACAGGACCGTGCGACGTCGCATCCGGTCGGATCAGCCCGGCCCGTGCACCGACACGTGCAGGTCGTTGATCAGGCCGTTGCGCAGCGAATAGACCCAGCCATGCACCGACAGCTCCTGGCCCCTGGCCCAGGCTTCCTGCAGGAACACGTCGGAGGCCACGTTGCGCACCTGGCGGATCACGTTGAGCTCGCACAGCCGGTCGAGTCGGTCCCTCTCGGTGGGGATCGCCTCGAGCTCGCGCCGATGGTCCTGGTAGAGCTCGCGGATCGGGTGCAGCCAGTGGTCGACGAGACCCCGGCGCCGGCCGTCGACCGACGCCTTCACGCCCCCGCAGCCGTAATGCCCGACCACCATGATGTGCTTCACCTTGAGCTCGTCGACCGCGAACTGGAGCACCGAGAGATAGTTCGCGTCCTGGGGCGGGGCGAGGTTGGCCACGTTGCGGTGAACGAACACGGCACCCGGATCGAGCCCCACGATCTGGTTCGCCGGCACCCGGCTGTCGGAGCAGCCGATCCACAGGTAGCGCGGCAACTGCTGGTCCTCGAGCCGGCCGAAGAAGCCGGGATCGGCGGCGAGCATGCGCTCCGCCCAGGCGCGGTTGTTGGCTTTGAGGGTCTCGGGCATGTCCACCTCGGTGCTGTCGCGGACAGGAAGGAGCAACTGCCGTGCCACGGCCCGCCCCGGGGCTCGGCTCAGATCAGGCTGAGGATCACCGCCCAGGCGCCCATGACGAGGCGCGCCGCGAGGCGCAGGTCCGGGCCGACTTCCGGTCGGCCGGCGCTGCGCCACACGCCGACCAGAAGCGCCATGTTGGCGGGGATGGGGGCCGCGAACACCGCGGCCGCCGCCCAGGCCGGCACCGCGAAGGTCAGCAGCATCGCCGCGGCCAGCGTGGCGAACAGGTTGAGCACGCCGCCGCCCAGGATGCCCCAGAGCCAGAACGCCTCGCCCAGGGGCAGGCCGCCCTGCCAGAAGCGCCGCAGGGCGTTCACCGCCGGCCGGGCGGGCTCAGCGCTTGAAGCCGTAGAGCTTGCTCAGATTGTCGAGCCCGGCCTGGTAGACCTCCTGCACGGTCTTGACCACGTCGGTCTCGCCGCCGCTCGAGCTGACCTCGAAGTCGCTCGACCACTCGACCGTGCTGGTGCCGTCGCCATTGTCCTTGACCCGGATTTCCGAGACATAGTTGTTGATCGGCAGCGGGCTCTCGATGATCGAGTAGCGGTAGAGGCGCTCGCTCGGGCTCACCTCCTCGAGCCGCTCGACCAGCTTCGCACCGCCGATCAGCTGCAGGGTCCGCAACGAGCCCCGCTGCTCGCCTTGCGATTCCACCTTCTCCATCATCGGGTGCCACTGGCCGATGGCGGCGAACGACCCCATCGCCTGCCACAGCGCGTCGGCGTTCATCGCGACCGGCGTCGACATGGTCACCTTCGGCATCGCCCGAACCTCCCTTGTCAGCGGGCGGACGGCCCGCGCGCCGCTACGGCTAAGGCGGCGGGCCGGTCAAGGCAAGGAGGCAGTGGCAGGCGGCGCCGATCGGTTCCGCACCGCCGTCCGATCGGCTAGGCTGCGCGCCACCCGAACGCCCGGAACCGCCGCCCGATGCCAGCAGCCACCATCGCCCTCGCCGCCGACCATGCCGGCTTCGAGCTCAAGAACCTGCTCAAGGACGAGATCCGCCGCCGGGGGCTCGAGGTGCTCGACCTCGGCACCCACGACGGCAACTCGGTCGACTATCCCGACATGGCCGGCAGCCTGGCCGCGGCCCTGGGCGACGGCCGGGTCCAGCGCGGTGTGCTGGTGTGCGGGACCGGCATCGGCATCAGCATCGCCGCCAACCGCCACCGCCACGTGCGCGCCGCCTTGTGCCACGACGTGACCACCGCCACCCTGGCCCGGCAGCACAACGACGCCAACGTCCTGGTGCTGGGTGCGCGCGTCGTCGGGCAGAACGTCGCCGTGGACTGTCTGGGTGCCTTCCTCGACACCATGTTCGAGGGCGGCCGGCACCAGCGGCGGGTCGACAAGCTGGGGTGACACGCCCCTGTCGCAAATCGGGCCGGCTGCTATAGTCCGGCGCCCCCGGCGGGGCAGGTCGGTTCTCGGAGCGTCGGATGCGCTGCCCGTTCTGCGGCTCGGAAGATACCCAGGTGAAGGATTCCCGGCCCGTCGACGACGGGTCGGCGATCCGTCGCCGGCGGCAGTGCTCGATCTGCGGCGCGCGCTTCACCACCTTCGAGCGCGTGCAGCTGCGCGACCTGCTCGTGGTCAAGAAGGACGGCCGCCGGGCGCCGTTCGACCGCGACAAGCTCGCCCGCTCGATCGGCATCGCCACCCGCAAGCGCGGCATCGGCGAGGAGCAGATCGAGCGCATGGTCAACGGCATCGTGCGGCGGATCGAGACCAGCGGCGAGAGCGAGGTCCCCTCCACGCGCATCGGCGAGCTCGCCATGGAGGCCCTGGCCCAGCTGGACGAGGTGGCCTACGTGCGCTTCGCCTCGGTCTATCGCGACTTCGCCACCGTCCGCGACTTCGAGGAATTCATCCGCCAGCTGCCCGAGGACCAGGAGCTCCCGGCCCCCAAGCCGCGCGCGGAGGTCGTCGGCGGGCGGTCATGAGCGCGGTCGACCGGCGGTTCATGGCCATGGCGCTGGCCCTGGCGGAGCGCGGCTTGGGCAATGTCTGGCCGAACCCGGCCGTCGGCTGCGTGCTGGTCAAGGACGGGCGGGTGGTCGGGCGCGGCTGGACCCAGCCCGGCGGCCGGCCCGCATGCCGAGAGCGAGGCGATCGGGCGCGCCGGCGAGGCCGCCCGCGGCAGCACCGCCTACGTCACCCTCGAGCCCTGCGCCCATCACGGCCGCACCCCGCCCTGCACCGACCTCATGCTCGCCGCCGGCATCGCCCGCGCGGTGGTGGCCGCGGTCGACCCCGACCCGCGCGTCGACGGCAAGGGCATCGCCCGGCTGCGCGCCGCCGGCATCGCGGTCGAGGTCGGCTGCCTGGAGGCCGAGGCGTGCCGGCTCAACGCCGGCTTCTTCGCGCGGATGCGCGCACGCCGGCCGCAGGTGGCGCTCAAGCTCGCCACCAGTGCCGACGGCCGGATCGCCACCGCCACCGGCGACAGCCAGTGGATCACCGGCCCCGCGGCACGGGCCGAGGGCCATCGGCTGCGCCTGCGCCACGACGCCATCCTGGTCGGCAGCGGCACCGCCCTGGCCGACGACCCGATGCTCACCTGCCGCCTGCCCGGGCTCGAGGAGCGCTCGCCGGTGCGGGTGGTGCTCGACCGCCGGCTGCGGCTGGAGCCTGCGAGCCGGCTCGCCCGCAGTGCCGCGAGCCAGCCCGTTCTGGCTGTTCACGCGCGCGCCCGATGCGGCGGCAGCCCTGCGCCGGCCGGCGGGCGTCGAGCTGCTACCCGCTCGCGGACGCGGCGTCCGAGGCGCAGCTCCGGGCGATGCTCGGCGGTCCTGGCCGAGCAGGGTATCACCCGCCTCCTGGTCGAGGGCGGTGCCGCGCGTGGCCACGGCCTTCCTGCGCGCCGGGCTGGTCGACCGGCTCTATCTGTTCGACGCGCCGCTGCTCATCGGCGCCGACGGCCGGCCGGCGACCCTGTCGCTCGGCGTGCGACCGGCTGGAGACGGCGCCGCGCTGGCGGCGGGTCGAGGAACGGCTGCTCGAGCGACGACCGTGCTCGCGGTCCTCGAGCCCGTGGCCGCGGATGGGATGAGGACGGCATGTTCACCGGCATCGTGACCCATCGCGGCGAGGTGGCCGCACGTGCGCGAGATGCCGGGCGGGCGCGAGTTCGCGATTCGCAGCGACCTGCCGCTGGCCGAGCTCGCGCTCGGCGCCTCGATCGCGCATGACGGGGTGTGCCTGACCGTGGTGAGCCATGGCGGAGCGGACCCACACGGTGCAGGCCTCGCACGAGACGCTGGCCCGCACCACGCTGGGCGCCTGGGAGCCCGGCCGCGCGCCTCAACCTGGAGCGCTCGCTGCGCCTGGGCGACGAGCTGGGCGGCCATCTGGTGTTCGGCCATGTCGACGCGGTCGGCGAGATCGCGGCGATCGCGCCCGACGGCGACTGCCACCGGCTGGAGATCGCCGTCCCGCCGGCAGCTGGCGCCGATGCTGGCGGTCAAGGGCTCGATCGCGGTCGACGGGATCTCGCTGACCGTGAACGAGGCCGGCCGCGACCGCTTCGCGGTGACCATCATCCCGCACACCTGGCTGCACACCACCCTGCGCGAGCGGCCGGTCGGCGACCCGGTCAACCTCGAGGCCGACATGCTGGCCCGCTACGTCGCGCGGCAGCTGGCGCTGTCGCAGCAGGCTTGAGCGGCGGCCGGGATCGCCTATCTGCAAGCTGCCCGATCGCGCGCGCAGCAAGGAGATCGACGGATGGCCGGAGCCGGGGCCGACATCGAGGTGCCCCACCTGCCGGGTGCGCGGGTGCTGGTGGTCGAGGCCCGCTTCTACGCCCACATCAACGACCTGCTGCTCGCCGGCGCGCGCGCCGTCCTCGAGGCGGCGGGTGCCGCCGTCAGCCATGCTCGTCGTGCCGGGCGCCCTCGAGATCCCGCCGGCGATCGCGATCGCGCAGGCCGGCGGCGGCTTCGACGGCTACGTGGCGCTGGGCTGCGTGATCCGCGGCGAGACCACGCCACTACGAGCTCGTCGCCGGCGAGAGCTGCCGCGGCCTGATGGAGCTGGGCATCCGCACCGGTGCCGCGATCGGCAACGGCATCCTCACCGTCGAGAACGAGCGCCAGGCCCTGGAGCGGGCCGATCCGGCGCAGCCAGGACAAGGGCGGCGGCGCCGCCCTGGCGGCGCTGACCCTGCTGGCCCTGCGCCGCCGGCTCGGGGGTAGCGCCCGGTGAGCCGCCTCAAGGGCCGCCGATCCTCAACAAGCGGCGCGCGGCACGGTTCGCGGCCGTGCAGGCGCTCTACCAGATCGAGCTCATGGGCGAGCCCGCCGACGCTCGTCGTGCCGCGAGTTCGGCGAGCACCGGCTCGGCCGCCTGTTCGAGCCGTTCGAGACCGACCAGCCGTCGCCCGAGGTCGACCGCGAGTGGTTCGAGATCGTGGTCAAGGGCGCCTGGGCCGCGCATGAGCCGGCTCGATCCCGAGATCGAGCTGTGCCTCGCCGAGGGCTGGACCTTCGGCCGGCTGCGGCTATCTCCTGCGCGCCTGCCTGCGCGCCGGCGCCTTCGAGCTCGCCGAGCGCACCGACGTGCCGGTCAAGGTCGTCATCAACGAGTATGTCGAGCTGGCGCACCTGTTCTTCGACGCCGGCGAGCCCGCCTTCGTCAACGCGGTGCTGGACCGCCTGGCCCAGACGCTGCAGGGTGCCGGCGCCGGAGCCATGAGCCTGGGCGAGTTCGAGCTCATCGACCGCGCTGCTCAAGCCGCTGGCGCGCGGCTATCCCGGTGCGCTGGACCTCACCGACGACGCGGCCCTGGTCGACGTGCCCGCCGGCCAGCAGCTGGTGATCGCCAAGGACGCGATCGTGGCCGACGTGCATTTCCTGGCCGACGACCCGCCGGACCTGATCGCCGGCAAGCTGCTGCGGGTGAACCTGTCCGACCTCGCCGCCATGGGGGCCGAGCCGCTCGGCTACCTCACCGCCCTGGCGCGGCCCAAGGACATCACCGATGCGTGGCTGCGCCGGTTCGCGGCCGGGCTCATGGTCGACCAGCAGCGCTTCGGCTGCCATCTCCTGGGCGGCGACACCATCTCGACCCACGGTCCGCTTGACCCTGTCCCTGACGATCCTGGGCACTCGTGCCGCGCGGCCAGGCGCTGCTGCGCTCGGGCGCCAGGGCCGGCGACGACGTCTGGGTGTCGGGCACGCTCGGCGACGCGGCCCTGGGCCTGCGCGTGC
The DNA here is from genome assembly GCA_963769465.1 of uncultured Alphaproteobacteria bacterium. Lineage (GTDB taxonomy): Bacteria > Pseudomonadota > Alphaproteobacteria > Geminicoccales > Geminicoccaceae > Benzoatithermus. Next base: position 13,118 of record CAVYMA010000024.1, on the reverse strand, counting down.
TGCGCGGCCTCGCCGTCACCGAGGACGAGACCCTGGCCCTGGTCGACCGCTACCGCACGCCGCGGCCCGCGCCTGGCGCTCGGGCGGGCGCTGCGCGGGCTCGCCACGGCCGCGATCGACGTCTCGGACGGGCTCGTCGCCGATCTGGGCCACATCTGCGAGACCTCGGGCGTCGGTGCCGCGATCGACGCTCGCCCGCCTGCCGCTCTCCGCCGGTCGCCCGCGGCATTCCCGGGGCGCGCGAGGCCGCCCTGGCCGGTGGCGACGACTACGAGCTGCTGTTCACCGTGCCGCCGGCCCGGCGCGGCGAGGTCGAGCGGCTGGCCTCCACGCTCGACCATGGCCTCACCCGGATCGGCCGGATCGAGGCCGGCCATGCGGTGCAGGTGCTCGACCCCGACGGCAGTGCTCGCCCCCTCGACCGATTGGGCTGGCGCCACTTCTGAACCTGCTCGTGCTTAGCGGTAGAGATCGACCACCGCGGTCGCGTGCTCGGCCCCGCGGCCATCGTGCAGCGCCTGCTCGAACACGGCTTGCGCCGCTGCCGTGACCGGCGCCACGGCCATGGTGGTGAGATAGCCCAGGTCCTTGGCAACGAGCTCGACCGGGAACAGTGGGGCGAAGTTGCCGGCCAGCATGTTTTCGGCCGCCGCGCGCGCCGCAGGGCTGGCGACCGGCGTGGCGGCGATGATCCGTACCGCCTGCGCCAGGTCGAGCGGGCACTTGCCGAGCCAGCCCACCAGCTCCGCCATCGCCGCGATCTGCACGCCCAGGAGCGCGTTCACCGCGAGCTTGACCGTGGCCCCGCTGCCGATCGGGCCGGCATGGTGGATGGCGCCGCCCATGGCCTGCAGGACAGGCTCGGCGCGAGCGAGCACGTCCGGCGCGCCGCCCACGAGGAAGATGAGCTGGCCGGCTTCGGCCTGCGGCCGTGACCCGGCCACGGGCGCGTCGAGAAAGTCGGCACCGATGCCGTCGCAGGCGCTGGCCAGTTCTCGAACCCAGGCCGGGGTGACGGTCGAGCTCTCGATGGCCACCGTGCCATGGGCGAGCCCGGCGACAGCGCCATTCTCGGGGCTGAGCCAGACCTCGCGCGCGGCTGCGTCGTCGCGCACCATCGAGATCGCGAACTCGGCCCCGGCTACCGCGTCGCGCGGCGTCGCAGCTCGCTTGGCACCCAAGGCCGCCAGCGCCTCGGCGCGCTCCGGCGTCCGGTTCCACACGGTGACCTCGTGCCCGGCGCGCAGCAGCGCCCCGGCCATCCGGGAGCCCATGGCCCCCAAGCCCAACACACTGACCTTTGCCATCCGCGCCTGTCCTTCCCGCCTGGGACGCTCGAACCTATGCGGTGCCGGCGACGCGGATAAGCATTGGTCGCGCAGGTGTTTCGTGTAGATTCCGCACGAATGGATCTCGAAGACCTGCATCTCGTGGTGGCCGTCGCACGGGCCGGTAGCTTCGCCGCCGTGGCCCGCAGCCGCGAGCTGGACCCTTCCTCGGTGTCGCGCGCGGTGGCTGCGGTCGAGCAGCGCCTCGGGTTGCGTCTGTTCCAGCGGACCACGCGGCGCCTGTCGCTCACCGAGGCCGGCGAGGCGTACCTCACGCGGGTGCAGCCCCTGCTGGAGGAGCTCGATCAGGCCCGCGACGCGGCGCAGGCCACCCGGCACGGGCCGGTGGGCACCCTGCGGGTGACCGCGTCGGTGACCTTCGGCCAGCGCTGCCTGGTACCGCTTCTGCCGGAGTTCCGGCGTGTCTTCCCGCAGCTCGGCCTCGAGCTGCTGCTGACCGACGCCAATCTCGACCTCGTCGCCGAGCGGGTCGATCTGGCGATCCGCCTGGGACCCGCACCCACGGGCGACCTGATCGGTCGCAAGCTGTTCGACACCCGCTACCGCGTGTGCGCCGCTGCGAGCTACATGCGTGGGAATCTGCCGGCCGAGCCCGGCGATCTTGCGCGGCACGACTGCCTGCTGTTCCTGCTGCCGGACTTCCGGGGCCGCTGGCGGTTTCGCGACACCGGCGGCCTGGTCACCGAGGTGCCGGTGCGGGGCGAGGTGGCCATCTCGAACGCCATGGCGCTGCGCGACTGTGCGCTGGCAGGCCTGGGTCCGGCCCTTCTCGCCGACTGGCTGATCGATGAGGACCTCGCCCGCGGTGCGCTGGTCGACCTGTTCCCAGCCTACGAGGTCACGGCCACGGATTTCGCGACGGCCGCTTGGCTGCTCTATCCCAGCCGCCGCTACCTGCCGCGCAAGGTGGCGCTGGCGAGCGAGTTCCTGCAGCGTCGCCTCAGGCGGCCTTCTTCAACGTCGGCAGCTTCCCGGCCCGGCTCTCGTCCAGGTAGCGCGCGGTGACCGGCACCAGGTTGGTGTCGAGGTCGAGGAGGATCGGGTTGCCGGTGGGTATCTCCAGCCCGATGATGTCCTTGTCGCCGACCCCGAACAGGTGCTTGGCCAGGGCGCGCAGGCTGTTGCCGTGGGCGGCGATCAGGACGTTCCGGCCGGCACGCAGCTCGGGCGCGATCGCCTCGTCCCAGTAGGGCATCACCCGGCCCAGGGTCACCTTCAGCGACTCGCTGGACGGCAGCAGCTCGGGCGGGACGTCGCGGTAGCGCGGGTCCTTGCTCGGATGCATCGGATCGTCGAGGTCCAGCGGCGGCGGCGGCACGTCGAAGCTGCGGCGCCAGACATGGACCTGCTCCTCGCCGTGCTTGGCCGCGGTCTCGGCCTTGTTGAGGCCCTGCAGGCCGCCATAGTGCCGCTCGTTCAGGCGCCAGTTGGCGGTCTGCGGCAGCCACATCCGGTCCATGCGGTCGAGGGCGATCCAGAGCGTGCGGATCGCGCGCCGCAGGACCGAGGTGAAGGCGTGGTCGAACTCGATGCCCTCGGCGCGCAACAGGTCGCCGCCGCGCTGCGCCTGGGCGACGCCGGTCTCGGAGAGCTCGACGTCGACCCAGCCGGTGAACCGGTTCTCCCGGTTCCAGTTGCTCTCGCCGTGGCGGATCATCGCGAGATGGGGCAAGGGTCAGGTTCCTTTCCGCGCCAGGATGTCGCCCACCAGGCGCTCGATGTCGGCGCGCCGCCCGTGCGCGGTGCCGGCCGACATCGCCGTGGCGGCACCCGCCGCGACGCCGTACGCGAAGGCCTCTTCCATCTCCCGACCCTTGGCAAGTGCCCATACGAGCGCGCCCACGAAGGCGTCGCCCGCACCCACCGCACTGCGGGTGTCGACCTTCGGGCTGGCCAGCCGCACGACCCGGTCGCGCGTCGCCAGCACCGCCCCCTCCGCACCCAGGGTCAGTGCCACGTACTCGGCCCGGCCGGACTCCGCGACCTCCCGTGCCAGGGCTTCCTCCTCGGCGGGGGTCTGCGCCTTGCGGCCCGCGCAGGTGCTCGAGCTCGCGCTTGCTCGGCTTGAACAGGAACACGCCATCCTTGAGCGCCTGGTGCAGCGGCGCACCGGAGGTATCGAGGACGAACCGGCCGCCGCGCGCCTTCACCATGCGCGCCACCCGGGCGTAGAAGTCGTTGGGCAGCCCGCGCGCGAGGCTGCCGCTGGCGACGAAGTAGTCGCCGTCGACGATCGACAGCACCTCCAGGCAATTGTGCCACTCGGACTCGGTGACCTCGGGCCCTTCCGGCGTGAAGCGGAACTCGTGCCCGGTGCTGGTCTCGAACACGGTGTGGCTGACCCGCGTCTGGCCGGAGATCGGCACCCGGACCGCGGCGACGCCGCTGTGCTCGACCAGTCCCTCCAGGGCCTGCCCGGTCATGCCGCCGGCGAGATAGAACGCCACCGCCTCGCCGCCGAGCTCGTGGACCATGCGGGCGACGTTGATGCCCCCGCCGCCGGCCTCGTAGCGCTCGTCGCGCGTGCGCACCTTGCGCATGGGCACGACCTCGTCGGCGACGCAGGCCGTATCCAGCGCCGGATTGACCGTCAGCGTGACGACCGGCTTCATCCGCTACGCCCCCACCCCGCTGTTGCGCGCCTCCCGGTCAGCCCTTCGAGGCGCCTTCATGCTCGGCCACCGGCAGCGCATCCGGCTCGACCGGCAGATCCTCCAGGATGCGGCAGGTGCCCGCCGCGCAGTTCTTGAGCTCGACCAGCCGCGCCGCCAGCGCCTCGAGCAGGATCGGGTCGGCCGTGGCGGCGATGTTGTCGAGCTGGAACGGGTCGGCGGCGAGATCGTAGAGCTCGCGCTCGCCCGTGCCGTACTCGACATAGGTATGCCGCGCCGTGCGCAGGCCGTCGATGATCGCCTTGCCGCCGAGTTCGTGGGTCTCGGTCTGCCGGCGACCGATCAGGAAGCTGCGCCGCCATGGTTGATCCGGCTTGGTCAGGAGGCCGAGGAAGTTGCGGCCGTCGACGAAGCTCGGCGGCACGACGCCGGCGATGGTGGCGAAGGTGGGGGCGAGGTCGTTGTTCAGCACCATGGGCTGCAGCGTGACCCCCTTGGGCAGTCCGGGGCCGCGGATCGCCATCGGCACCCTGATGTCCTCCTCGTAGGCCGTGGTCTTGCCGATGAACAGGCGGTGCTGGCCCATGTGGAAGCCGTTGTCGGAGGTGTAGACGACATAGGTCTCGTCCAGCCGCCCGCTGGCCTCGAGGGCCCCGACCACCGTGGCCACGAGGTCGTCGACCGCCCGCAGGGCCCGCAGGCGCTCGCGGTTGTGACGGGTGACCGCCTCGATCTGCCAGGGCTGCGAGCGCGCTTCTGGTCGGCGACGTAGGACGGCTTGTCGGACACGTCCGCCTCGTCGAAGGAGGCGCTCGACGGCAGGGGCTCGTCGGCATAGAGCCCGGCATGGCGAGGTGCGGGCTGGGCCGGGCTGTGCGGGTCGTAGGGCGCCACGATCAGGAACAGCGGCTGGTCGGCCGGGGTGCGCCCGATCACCTCCGCGGCCCGGCGCGCCAGGACGTCGGTCAGATGGTCCTCGGGCTCGTGGCCGTAGCCGACCAGCCGGCCGTTCTCGTTCAGCGTGTAGTCGAAATTGGTGAACCGGCCGCCGACGCCGTACCACTCGTCCCAGCCGGGCTGCGGCGGGTCGATCTCCGGCTCGTAGCCGTTCAGCAGCTTGCCCAGAAAGGCGGTGCGGTAGCCGGCGGCGTGCAGCCAGGTCGCGATCGTCGACCGGTCCAGCTGCAGCGCCTTGAACTTGGCGAACCCGCCCGCCGGCAGGTCGTTGCCCTCGATGCGGTGATTGTGCGCGTACTGGCCGCGCAGGATGGTGGTGCGCGAGGGGCAGCAGAACGCGTTGGTCACGAAGTAGTTGGCGAGCACGACGCCCTGGTCGGCGACCAGCGCCTTGGTCCGCTCCATGACCCGGTGGGAGGCGAGATCCTCGTCGTCGGACAGGATCATGACGATGCTGGGGCGCGGGGCGGCCGCGGCGCCGACGGTGGCCGACGCGACCAGCGCCAGCGCGGCGAGGGCGACCCACGTCCGATGCATGCTCATCCGTCCGATTTCCCTGACTTGCCTCGATACCGGCCTTAACATGACCATGCCGGCCGGCGGGGTCCATCCGCCCGCCATCCGCAGGCGTCGGATTCGTGGACCTATGGCAGCCGGGACACTGATTAAACCTCGAGTAGCTTGGACGTGACGATGGTTCCCTATCTGGACGAGGACTGCGTGCGCTCGCTCCTGCGGCTCGACGAGCTGATCCCGGCCATGGATCACGCGCTGCGGGAGTTCTCCGCCGGCCGCATCGTCCAGCCGGCGCGGCACATGCTGGCGGCCCCGTCGCCGGGCGGGCATTTCGCGGCGATGCCGGCGGCCGGGGCCGCGGCCATGGGTGCGAAGCTGGTGAGCATCTACCCGGCCAACGCCGAGCGGGGCCTGCCGACCCACCTGGCGCTGATCGTGCTGTTCGCGCCGGAGACCGGCGTGCCGCTGGCGGTCATGGACGGGCGGCTGATCACCGAGCTGCGCACCGCCGCCGTCTCGGCGGTGGCGACCCGGGTGCTGGCCCGGCCGGACGCGGCGATCCTGGCGGTCCTGGGCAGCGGGGTGCAGGCGCGCAGCCACATCGAGGCGCTGCGCCTCGTGCGCGACTTCGCCGAGATCAGGGTCTGGAGCCGCACCCCCGAGCATGCCGCGCGCCTCGCGGCCGAATGCGGCGGGGTCGCCATGGCGGCCGAGGAAGCGGTGCGCGGTGCTGACGTGGTCGTGACCGCCACCTCGGCCACCACGCCGGTCCTGTCCGGTGCCTGGCTCAAGCCCGGTGCCCACGTCAACGCGATCGGCTGGGCGGGGCCGAACGGGCGCGAGCTCGACGACGCGGCGATGCGTCAGGCCGTGGTGGTGGTCGACACGCGCGAGGGCGTGATGCGCGAATCCGGCGACGTCCTGCTCTCCGGTGCGACGATCCATGCCGAGCTCGGCGAGATCCTGGCCGGCAGGAGCGACGTTCCCGCGGGTGCCACCACGGTGTTCGAATCGGTCGGCATGGCGGTCGAGGACCTCGCGGCGGCCAAGCTGGTCTACGACCGCTACCGCACCGGTTGATCCTCCGCCGGCCAGGGATGAACTGGAACGGCTGCGGCGTCCATCCGTTACGGTACCCGCACCGAACTAACGGAATCGGACACGCCCATGAACGGAACGTCGGAGGAGTCCGGCCGGTCGCTCCACCTTGCCATCTGCCTCGTTGCCGTGGCCTGGCTGGGCTTCGTCGCCGGCAGCGTCGCCACCTTGAGCGAGACGGCACCGGCACGGCTGGTCGAGGACGTCTACCGGACCGGGACGGCGTGGTACCGCAAGGCCACCGCCTACAACGACCCCCTGCAGTTCGACCTGTGGCGCGAGGCGCGTACCGAGCAGCAGGGCGTGACCCGCTACGACCCGGCCAAGGCCGCCAACGGCCTGACCCTCTTCACCTCCGGCCACGACCAGAAGGCCCGCCTGATCGACATGCAGGGCCAGGTGGTGCGCGAGTGGGGCCTGCCGTTCAGCGAGATCTGGGACGAGACCGCGGCGGTCCGGGATCCCCGGCCGGACACCCACGTCTACATCGAGAAGACCCACCTGTTCCCGAACGGCGACCTCCTGGCCCTCTACGTCGCCGTCGGCGACACGCCCTGGGGCTACGGCCTGGCCAAGTTCGACCGCGACAACAACGTGCTCTGGAAGTACCTCGCCCACGTCCACCACGACCTGACCGTCGCACCGGACGGGCGGGTGTTCGTGCTGACCCAGGAGGTCGGCCAGGACGACCTGCCGCAATACCCCCATCTCAAGGCGCCGCGGCTCGACGACTATGTCGCGATCCTCGGTCCCGACGGCCGGGAGATCAAGAAGATCCGGGTGATCGAGAGCCTCCTGCGCTCGCCTTACGCCCGGCTGGTCGACATGGTGCCCTGGTACGTCCAGAAGGGGGCCAACGACTTCCTCCACACCAACTCGATCGAGGTCCTCGACGGCCGCCACACCGCGAAGCTGCCCGAGGCGACCGAGGGCCGGCTGCTGCTCTCCTTCCGCGAGATCGGTACCATCGCCATCCTCGACCCCGTGACCGAGGAGATCGTCTGGGCGATGCGCGGTCCCTGGCTGCGCCAGCACGATCCCGACCTGCTCGCCAACGGCAACATCCTGCTGTTCGACAACCAGGGCCATGTCGGCCCGGGCGGCATCACCCGCGTGATCGAGGTCGACCCGCGCACCCAGGAGATCGTCTGGACCTATGCCGGCACGCCCGAGGAGCCGTTCGAGAGCGAGGTCCGCTCGTCCCAGGCGCGCCTGCCCAACGGCAACACGCTGATCACCGAATCCGACGGCGGCCGCATCTTCGAGGTCACCCGCCCGGGCGAGATCGTCTGGAACTACCTCAACCCGGTCCGCGCCCAGCGCCAGGGCGAGGACCGGCCGCTGGTCCCGATCGTGTCCTGGGCCGAGCGCATCGACCCGTCGACCCTCGCGCCCGAGGTGACGCAGCCGGCGCCGCAGGTCTCCGGGCTTGCGGCCCATCGCGCCGACCGCCCGGCTGATCCGGCGGTCGTCGCCATTCTTCCATTCTCTGGTTGAAAAACCGCGCCGGAACAGGAAGGCTGCTCCGGGGTCGGCTACGTCGCCGGCTGGTGGGAGGAACGACGATGGTGCGCGCCAGATGGTCGGCGGCGGCGTTGGCAGTCCTGGCTCTGGCCTGCACCGGTAGCGGCCCGGCCCGCGCGGAGCTCGCCGCGGAGCGCAGCCAGGGTACCGTGCGCGATCTGCCGAACCCGCCGGTGATCCGCAGCCGCAATGGTGTCCTGGACACCGTCTTCGTGGCCGAGCCGGGCAAGGTCACGGTCGCGACCGACCGGATCACCAGCAACGTCTACAACGACCTCTACATCCCCCCGACGCTGGAGGTCAGGCGCGGCGACACGATGCTCCTGCGGCTGGTCAACAAGATCGGCCCGGCCGACGTCGAGATCCAGGAAAAGCAGCCGACCAACATCCATTTCCACGGCATGGACGTGAGCCCCAAGCAGCCGGGCGACAACGTCTTCGTCAACATCAGCCCGGGCCGGAGCTTCCAGTACCGGGTCGAGATCCCCGACGATCACCCGCAGGGCCTGCACTGGTACCACTCGCACCTGCACGAATATGTCGACCCGCAGATCCTCTCGGGCCTGTCCGGCATGCTGATCGTCGAGGGCGGCATCGCCAGCCACTATCCGGCACTGGTCGGCCTGCGGCAGCGGGTGATGGTGCTCAAGGACATCAACCTGCCGGGTGCGACGGCACCCACCCGCACGATCAACGGCCTGTCCAACCCGCCGATCCGCAGCCGCCCGGGCGAGCTGCAGATCTGGGCGATCGGCAATCTGGGTGCGGACAGCTTCTTCAACCTCCGGCTGGAGGGCCACCGTTTTTGGGTGCTGGAGCGCGACGGCAACTTCCTGCGCCAGCCGATTCGCGCAGAGCACGCTGTTCCTGCCGCCAGGTGCCCGCACGCTCGTGGTCGTCGAGGCCGGTGCGCCCGGCCGCTACTTCTTCCAGACCCAGGAGGTCGACACCGGGCCCACCGGCCTGCCGAGCCCGAAGGCGCGCCTGGGCACCTTCATCGTCGAAGGCCCGCCCGTCCTCGGCGATTCGCTCGCCGGCGTGCTCGGGAAGCCCGCCGCGAACATCCCCGCGATCGGCCTGACCGGCGAGGAGCTGCTCGCCATGCCGATCGCCAAGCGCCGGACCTTCACCTTCTCCGACGCACCCGACTTCTCCGCGTTCTACATCAACGGGCTGACCTACGACGAGAACCGGATCGACACCAAGGTCCAGCTCGGCCACGTCGAGGAGTGGACGATCAAGAACGCGGCCGGCGAGCTGCACGTCTTCCACCTGCACCAGACCGCCTTCCTGGTCCGGGAGGTCAACGGCGTGCAGCAGGACTATCCGGGCCTGCGCGACGTGATCAACGTGCCCTGGCAGATCGGCGACACGCCCGGCGAGGTGAAGCTGATCATTCCGTTCCTCAACCCGCTGATGGTCGGCAAGTTCGTCTACCACTGCCACATCGTCGGCCACGAGGATGCCGGGATGATGCAGAACATCCAGGTCCTCCAGCCGCGCTCCAAGGTGGCCGAGGCCTGGGACATGATCCGCGGGCTGGCCGGCAACCGCCTGCCGCAGCTGTGGGGCGAGCCCGAGATCGAGGTGGCGGCGGCCGCACCGCTGGACTGGCCGTTCGACGAGTCCGCGATCTGCCGTGCGCCTAGCCCGCGGCGGGCGGCGGCCCTTTCGGCACCCTGAGCGCCACCGCCACCCCCGCCAGCGAGACCGCGGCGCAGGCCAGCATCGCACCCTGGAACGAGGTCGCGAACACGGCCGCCATCGTCGCCGCGATCTCGGCATGGAGGCCCGGCGCCAGCCCGTCCAGGGTGGCGCGGGCGGCGTCCGACCCGGCGTAGAGGGCGCGGATCAGCGCCACCCGCTGCGCGTCGAGGTCGGCGTGGTCGTGCATGGCTGCCAGCAGGCCGCGGCTTTCGAAGGTCTGGAACACCGCCCCCGCCACGGCGATGCCCAGGATCGAGCCGAGCTGGCGTGCGGCGTTGAGGACCCCGGCCGCCGCACCTGAGCGTGCGGTCGGCACCGCGTCCATGGCGGCCGTGGTCGAGGTGTTGAAGGCGAAGCCCTGGCCGATCCCTGCCACGCCCAGCCCTACGACCAGCCAGACGAGGCCGCCCGGCAGGAACAGCAGGCTCGCCACCGCCATCAGGGCCATGCCGAGTGCCATGAGCGCCCGCGGGCCGGCCCTTCGCATGAGTGCGCCGGCCAGGGGCAGGGTGACCACGAAGCAGACGGAAAAGGCGAGCATCGCCAGGCCCGCCTGGAGCGGGGCCAGGCCCTGCTGGTCCTGGAGGTAGAGGGCCGAGAAGAAGATGACCGCGCTGAAGCCGAAATTCCCCGCCACGGCGACGCCCAGGACGGCGAGGTAGCCCGGCACCCGGAACAGGCCGGGCTCGAGCAGGGGTGCTGCCGCGCGGCGCTCGGTCCGGACCGCGAGCAGCAGGCATGCGGCTCCCAGGGCCAGCGGGCCCAGTACCACCGGTGCGGTCCAGCCGGCATCGTCGCCCGACTGCAGGCCGTAGACCAGGGCGGCGAGGCCCAGGGTGATGGCGATGAAGCCCAGGCGGTCGAAGGCGCCCCGGGCGGTCTCGTCCTTCGATTCCGGGACGATCGCCAGGACCAGGAGGATGGTCAGTGCCGCCACCGGCAGGTTGACGAAGAAGAACCAGCGCCAGCCGAACAGATCGGTGAGCGCCCCGCCGACCAGCGGGCCGACGGCCGAGCCGGCGGCACCGATCGCGGCCCAGATCGAGAAGGCGAGCGCGTGCCGCTCGGCCGGGAACACGTCGCCGACGATGGCGAGCGGGCTGGTCGAGAACAGGGCCACGGCCAGGCCCTGCACGCAGCGGCCGAGGATGAGCATGCCCATGTCGGTGGCGAAGCCGCACAAGGCCGAGCCGGCCGCGAACAGGACCACGCCCACCAGCAGCAGCCGGCGCCGCCCGACCAGGTCGCCCAGTCGGCCGAAGGCGATGAGCGGTGCGATCAGCGCCAGGTTGAAGCCGTTGACCGCCCATTGCAGCCCGGTGGTACCGGCACCCAGGTCGGCACCGATCGCCGGCAGGGCGACGCTGATCCCGTAGAAGTCGATGTTGAGCAGGAACGCCGGCAGCGCCATCGCCGCCAGGATCCACCAGCGCCCCGCCCGCATGGGCGGCGTGGTGCTACGCGGCTACTCCAGCTCGTCCAGCACCTCGCCCAGGAGCCCCACCATCTCGTCGATCTGCTCGCGGGTGACGATCAGCGGCGGCGACATGGCGATGGTGTCGGCGGTGACCCGCAGCATGACGCCCTTCTCGCAGCCCTTGAGCATGGCGTCGTAGGCCCGCTCGCCGGGCTTGCCGGGCCGGGAGCTCATCTCGACCGCACCCATCAGGCCGATGTTGCGGATGTCGATGACGTGCCGCCGCTCGCGCAGGGAGTGCAGGCGCTCCTCCCAGTAGGGGGCGAGCTCCTTGGCGCGCTCGAACAGCCCTTCCTCGCGGTAGGTCTCCAGCGTCGCCAGGGCGGCGGCACAGGCGAGCGGGTGGGCCGAGTAGGTGTAGCCGTGGAACAGCTCGATCGCCTTTTCCGGCCCGGCACCGGCGCCATGCACGATCGCGTCGTGCACGTGCTTCCTGGCCATCACCGCACCCATGGGCACCGTACCCGAGGTGAGGCCCTTGGCGGTGGTCACGAGGTCCGGGATCACGCCGAAATACTCGGCCGCCGAGCTGGTGCCGAGCCGGCCATAGGCCGTGATCACCTCGTCGAAGATGAGCAGGATGCCGTGCTTCTCGGTGATCTCGCGCAGCCGCTGCAGGTAGCCCACCGGCGGCGGGTAGACGCCGATCGAGCCCGCCACCGGCTCGACGATGACCGCGGCGATGTTCGACGCGTCGTGCAGGGCCACCAGCTTCTCGAGCGCGTCGGCGAGTTCCGCACCGTGCTCGGGCTGGCCGCGGCTGAAGCGGTTCTTCTCCAGGTCGAGCGTGTGCGGCAGGTGGTCGACCCCGGTCAGCAGCGAGCCGAAATACATCCGGTTCTTGACCATGCCGCCGACGGAGATGCCGCCGAAGCCGACGCCGTGATAGCCGCGCTCGCGGCCGATCAGCCGGGTGCGCGTGCCCTGGCCGATGGCGCGCTGGTAGGCGAGCGCGATCTTGAGCGCGGTGTCGACCAATTCCGAGCCGGAATTGGTGAAGAAGGCGTGGTCGAGGTCGCCCGGGAACAGGTGCGCCAGCTGCGAGGCCAGCGCGAACGACTTGGGGTGGCCCCACTGGAAGCTGGGCGCGAAGTCGAGCTCGGCCGCCTGCGTGCGGATCGCCTCGACCACCCGCGGTGCCGCATGGCCGGCATTGCAGCACCACAGGCCGGCCGTGGCGTCGAGCAGCCGGCGGCCGTCGGTCATGGTGTAGTGCATGCCCTCGGCACGCGTGATCAGGCGCGGATGCGCCTTGAAGTGGCGGTTGGCCGTGTACGGCATCCAGAACGCCTCGAGGTCGTTCGGCGCCGTCTGTTCGCGCGTCAGCATGGAGAGCCTCCGAAAGAGGTCCGCATTGTCGGCCCACGCTCGCTCGACTGTCAACGCAGGCCCGTCGGGGCTCCGCCGCAGCCGTCTCCCCTTCGGCCGTGCGCGCCGCTATGCTCGCGGCCAAGGCGCCCAGGACAGGCGGATGAAGGCCAGCCATGTACACCGAGACCACGCGTGCGATCCGGATCAGCGTCGAGCCGTTCTACGTCGCCGACCAGTCGGAGCCCGACAAGGCGCGCTGGGTGTTCGGCTACCGCGTGCGGATCGAGAACGAGGGGCCCGAGACCGTCCAGCTGCTGACCCGGCACTGGAAGATCACCGACGGCCGCGGCCGGGTGGTCGAGGTCAAGGGCGAGGGCGTGGTCGGCGAGCAGCCGCTGCTCGAGCCCGGCGAGAGCTTCCAGTACACCAGCGGCACGCCCTTGCCGACGCCCACCGGCATCATGGCCGGCAGCTACCAGATGGTCACCGACGGCGGCGAACGGTTCGACGTGACCATCCCGGCCTTCTCGCTCGACGCGCCGGGCAGCAAGCGGGCGGTGAACTGAG
>CAVYMA010000023.1:0-159243 GCA_963769465.1 uncultured Alphaproteobacteria bacterium | reverse complement strand
CGTCAAGCACGCTCTGGTTTGGTTTCCCGCCAGCGCACTTCAGCCCGCCTCCGCCGGCTGTGCGACCGGCAGGATGGTCACGTCGGCACCCGGGACCTCGGCGGCGATGCTGGCGCCAAGCAGGGCCGCACGGCGCTCGACCTCGGCCACGGTCAGCCAGGGGTCGAAGCGCAAGGCGAGCTCGACGAAGACGGTGGTGCCCGAGCGGCGGGCGCGCAGGCGGGCGAGGCCGGCGAACGCGTCGCCATGGCGGGCGAGGCCGCGCTCGACCGCCGCGCGTGTCGGCGCGTCGACGGCCCGGTCGAGCAGATCGGGCAGGCACACCCGGATGGTCCGGATCGCCGCGACCAGAATCAGGCCGGCGGCGATCAGGGCACCGGCGGCATCGGCCCAGGCGGCGACGACGGGCTCGGCGGCACTGGCCGCGAGCGTCAGCGTGACCAGCACCGCGGCCGAGCAGCGCAGCTTCACCCGGCGGGCGATCAGCTGCGAGTTCATGATCGCCGAGCGGCCGAGGGCGGTGGCGTCCCGCACCACCTGGAAGGCGATCAGGTTGGCGAGCAGGCCCACCGCCCCCAGGCTCGCCGCCAGCGCCATGCCGAGCGGCGAGACGTCGCTGCGGCCGGCCAGGATCAGGGCGAGGCCGTTGCGGGCGATCCACGCGGCCGCCCCCACCTTGGCCACGGCGATCAGCAGGTTGCAGGCGACCTCGAGCTTGCCGGCGCCGAACTCGGCCCCCGGCACGAAGCCGCGGTGCACGCGGTGGAGCACGACCAGGGCGTAGCTCTCGACCAGCAGCATCAGCCCGCCGCGGATCGCCTCGGCCAGGATGGTGAGCGAGCCGCCGAGCACGCCCAGGGTGAGGTAGGCCGCGAGCAGGACGAGATCGCAGCCGGTGCCCAGTGCGACCGCGTTCTCGCGGGCGCGCTCGACCGCATCCGGCTGCCGTGCTGCGGTGGCCGCGGCGGTCACAGGCGCAGCCGGGCGCGCAGGATGTCGATCAGCCCGAGGGACGGGAAGTCGACGAAGGCCGCCCGCCCGACGGGGCAGGCGGCCGCGTCCTCCGGGCGGCGCTCGAGCGTGAGCAGGGCCTGGCCGACGCCGGGCCCGCGGCCCTTGGCGATGGCGGCGAGGTCGGTGGGGCCCAGCGTGGCGGCGGCACCCCGGGTCAGGAACACGGTGCCGCGGCGGGTCGCGGTCTCGCCCTCCAGCACCACGTCGGCCTCGGTGCCGGTGCGTAACAGCGCCACCTCGACGTCCGAGAGCGGCACGTCGACCAGCAGTTCGTCGCAGTCCAGCCACTCCGCCACCGGCGAGCCGATGTCGACCGCGGCACCCGCACCCACGATCATGCTCCAGATCACGCTGCCCGGCGGTGCCGCGACCTTGCCCTCGTTCACGATCTCGAACAGCTCGTTCTCGGCCTCGGCCACCACCCGCGCCTCGGCCAGCTCGGCCTGGGCGGCGGCGAGATCGCCCTTGGTCTTGACCAGCTCGACCTCCAGCGCCTCGGCGGTGCGGTAGGCCCAGTCCGGATCGGACCCGTCGGCCAGCACGAACGAGCCACGCTCGGCCGCGGCCAGGCGCAGCTCGGCCAGGGCGATCAGCTTTTCCTGCTGGACCCGCTGCAGCTCGAGCTCGGCGAGGTCGGCATTGGCCTCGTCGGCCTCGGACAAGGCCGTGCTGCCGCGGCGCGCCAGCGCCTCCTTGCGCGCGGCCAGGTTGCGGACGTAGCCCAGCCGCTGGCCGAGATAGCCGAGCTCGCGCCGGGCGTCGGCGACCTCGAGCTGCAGCAGTGCCCGGAAGCTCTCGGCATGGGCCTCGCGGCGTGCGCGCCAGTCCGCCGTCAGCCGCTCCAGGCCCGCCGCCTCGACGGTGTAGGCCGCCACCACCGCCTCCAGGCGCTTGACGGTCGCGAAGGCCGCATCGAGGGTGGTGCGGTCGGCATGCTCGTTGCGCACGCCCAGGATCCGCCCGCCGGGCGGCACGCGGCTGCCCAGGGCCGGCAGCACCGGATCGACATTGCCGTAGATCGGCGAGGTGGCGACGTTGATCCACATGGTGACGGCGGCGTCGCGGACCACCACCGAGCGCAGGTACGGGCCCAGCATCCAGGCGATGTAGGCAAGGACCAGGGCGAGCCCGATCCACCAGCTGCGCCGACCGGCGCGCGCCAAGCCCTTCGCCTCCACCATGCCCCGCACCCTTGCGCCCACCGCATCGCGCGCCGCAGCTTGCGCGGGGCAGCCGCCGCAGACAAGCGCCCGAGGTGCGATTCGCTGGCTTGATGCACGGACCGGTTGCACGTGGCGCGATCGGAACGGGGCCGGCGCGACGAGCGCGTCGAGCTTGCCTGAGCCATGCACCAGGCGCGTCGACGGCGGCGCAGCGACGATGACCTGGGCAGGACGAACCCGCCAGCTTCAGATCAGCGAGGCGCGTGTCGGTCGGCGCGGCTCGTGCCAGCCGCCGGCCGCTCGCACCAGCGGCGGGTCATGGCACGGGAAAGACGCGCCTCTCGCCAAGCTCCTCACGGGAGAACATTTGCACTCTTGCCCAGGAAACTGCGGAGGAGGCCATGTCGCAGCTCAGGCCGCGAGGCCGCGGCCCCGGGCGCGGCGACGCAGGCGCCGGACCAGGCGCGAGACGCGTTCGCCCAGCGTGGCGGGGTTGATCTCCGTGGCCAGGACCTCGGGCCAGAGCGCCCGGATGATGCCGTGCTGGAGCGCCAGGCCGCTGACCGGGCGGCGTTCCCGTTCCGGCACGGCCAGATACAGGTCGAGCAGAGCGCGGCAGTAGAACGGGCTGAAGGTGTCGTGCGCCGCGTCCAGATGCATGTTGCTCCTGGCCACCCGGCGGCCGCCCTTCTGCTCCCACTGGAACAGGTCGAGCACGCGGTAGCCCGACCGCGCGCCGGCGCTGCTGGCGCCGGCCAGCCATGCCGTCAGGTGACGGATCAGGTACGGGTGCTCGTGCATGCCCGTCCAGTGCATGTTGCAGAGCTCGGCCAGGCCCACCGTCCGCGGATGCTCGATCGGGTGCAGGCGACAGCGGCCGATCTCGCCGCCATTGCCGTTGATCACCAGGGTACCCGCCGGCAGCACGCCGCGCAGCGCGTGGGCGGCCGGCCCGAGCTCGAGCAGCGGCGGCCAGTCCGTGGTGGCGAAGGCTCGCGCGAAGTCCGGGTCCAGAGGGCCGTCCGGGCAGGTGTGGAGCCGGTGCTCGAGCCCCAAGCTTGCAAGCAGCTGCCGCGCCACGCCGATGTCGCGGTGCGCCACCGTCATCGAGGGCTCGAGCGATGGCCATAGGCAGGTGAAATAGGTCGTCGCATGCACGCACCTGCCGCGACGCGGCGAGCAGCGTGCGGCTGTCCAGGCCGGCGGTGATCTGCTGGTGGACCAGGCCTGACCGATGCGCGGCACCGATCGCTGTGCGCAGATGCCCGGCGATGCGCTCGATGCCGTCCGCGAGCGTGATGGCAGCAGGGTCAACTGCGGGGCTGCGACAGCGACCGCAGGCCCGCGACAAGACCGGAGCGAAGGGTAGGTGGGCGTCCCCTAGGGGACTCGAACCCCTGTTTTCGCCGTGAGAGGGCGACGTCCTGGACCGCTAGACGAAGGGGACAGCGGCGAAGGCCGCGCGTATGTAGCGGCCGGGCATGCGCGGATCAAGGGGCATTCGCGCCGCGGCCGCGGGGGCGGTCGCGGACCAGCAGGGCCGCGAGCTCGACCTCGGCGCTGAACAGGAACTGGTCGATCGGGCGCAGCTCGGCGAGGCGGAAGCCGGCGTCCACGAGCAGGCGCGCGTCGCGGGCGAAGCTCTCGGGGTGGCAGGAGGCGTAGACCACGCGCGGGACGGCGGATGCGGCGAGCGCCGCGCACTGCGCCGGCGCACCCTGGCGCGGCGGGTCGAGCACGACGAGGTCCTGGTCGAGCTCGGCGGGCTGCAAGGGCCGGCGCGCCAGGTCGCGCGCGAGCACGGTGACGTTGCGGCCGGCGGCCGCACGGCGCAGGGCGGCCGCGGCCGCGGGCTCGCTCTCGCAGGCGAGGACGCGGCGGACCGAGGCGGCCAGCGCGAAGGTCAGCGTGCCGACGCCGGCATAGAGATCGGCCGCCGAGCGGGCACCTTGCGACCAGGCCGCGACCGCGGCCGCCAGCTCGGCCTCGCCGAAGGCCGTGGCCTGCAGGAAGGCGCCCGGCGGCAGCTCGACCGGCACGCCGGACAGGCGCACGACCGGCGCGCGCAGCGTGACCAGCGCCTCCGGCTCGGCCTCGCCCGCCTGCCAGGCGACGCGGGCGAGGCCCAGGCGGGCCGCCATCTCGCCGGCCGCGATCCGCTCCGCCGGCAGCGGCGGGCGGGCCGCGTGGAGCAGCAGGTCGGGGCCGGCGTCGCTCAAGGTGAGGCTGGCCTCGGCCGGCCAGGCCCCCGCGAGCCAGCCCGCCAGGGCTTCGCCCAGGGGCAGGAGCAGCGCCACCAGTGCCGGCTCGGCCACGGCACACATCTCCAGCGGCACGATCTCCTGCCCCGAGCGCGCGCGCAGGCCCAACAGCGCCCGGGTCCGGCCGCGCTTGACGGCCAGACGCAGCCGTCGCCGGCTCCCGGCCGGGCCGACCCGCACCTCGGCCACGTTCTCGGTCGGCAGCCCCTGGCGCTCCAGCGCGTCGGTGACCCGGCGCCGCTTGAACGCGGCGTAGTCGGCGGCGGTGAGATGCTGCAGGCGGCAGCCGCCGCAGGTGCCGAAATGGCGGCAGGGCGGCTCGGCGCGCGCCACCGCCGCGAGGCAGGCCAGCGGGACCGCGCGCTCGCCGGTGGCCGGCAGGCGCACGCGCCAGCGCTCGCCGGGCAGGGCCCCGGGCACGAACAGCCGCCGCCCGTCGCAGCTGGCGATGCCGTCGCCCGCGGCACCCAGGGCGGTGATCGCGACCTCGCGCTCGGCCGCGCTCACGGGCGCTCCGGCGCCAGCCAGACCAGCCGGCGCCGCTCGCCCGAGGCGAGCTCGACCACGAGCACGAACTGGCCCTGCGGTGCGCGGCCGAGCAGGACCAGCTCGCGGCCGGCGAGGCTGGCCTGGACGACCTCGCCGCCGGGCGGGAGTGCGGCCTGCGCGACCGCGGCGGTGGCCGGCGGGACGGTCGGCGGTGGCCTGGGTGCCGCGCTTGACCAGGAGTGCAATCAGCGTAGCAGTGCCGGCGATGATCAGCACGCCGCCCACGACGACGAACGCCTTGACCGCACGCAGCCATGATTCGGACATGCTCGCTTCCGGTGCTGCCGGCCCCGGCCCGGTGCAGCTCCTGGTCGAGGACGCGGCGGACGGGCAGCGCCTGGACCGGTTCCTCGCCGACCGGCTGCCGCAGATGTCGCGCTCGCGCCTGCAGGCGCTGGTGCGCGAGGGCTGCCTCCGGCTGGGCGAGCGGGTGATAGACGAGCCCGGCCACCGGGTCAAACCGGGCGACCGGCTGGTCCTCGCCGTCCCGCCGCCGCGCGCGGCCACGCCCGCGGCCGAGGACCACGCGCTCGAGGTCCTGTTCGAGGACGAGCACCTGGTCGTGCTGGTCAAGCCCGCCGGCATGGTGGTCCATCCCGCCCCGGGCCATGCCGGCGGCACGCTGGTCAACGCGCTGCATGGCCCATTGCGGCGCCAGCCTGTCGGGCATCGGCGGGGTGCTGCGCCCGGGCATCGTCCACCGGCTCGACCGCGAGGTCAGCGGCGTCATGGTCGCGGCCAAGCACGACCGGGCCCATGTCGGGCTCGCCGGGCAGTTCAGCGTGCACACGATCGACCGGGTCTACGAGGCCATCGTCTGGGGCGTGCCGGCCGCCGCGTCCGGCACCGTCGACCGGCCGGTCGGGCGCCACCCGGTCGACCGCAAGCGGATGGCGGTCGTCCACCGCGGCGGCAAGCGGGCGGTGACCCACTGGCGCCTGCTCGATGCCGCGGGCCTGCGCGCCGCACGCCTCGAGTTCCGCCTGGAGACCGGGCGCACCCACCAGATCCGGGTCCATGCCGCGAGCCTGGGCCACCCGATCCTGGGCGACCGCCTCTACGGGCGCGGCCGGGACGCCAAGCTGCCGCCCGAGGCGGGCGAGCTCGGCCGCATCCTGCTGCACGCGCGGCGGCTGGGCTTCGTCCATCCGGTCACCGGTGCGGCCCTCGTGTTCGAGGCACCGCCGCCGGCCCGGTTCGACGCCATTCTTGATCTCCTGCGCCCGTAGCTTAATCTGGCGTCAGCACCGGGTTGGCCCGGCACACGCGCCGCGAGCGGGACCATCGCTGCCGTATACGGACCAGGACTTCTCCGCATGGCCAGTCTTCCGATCGTACCCACCGAGGGCACCGGACTCGCGCGCTATCTCGACGAGATCCGCCGCTTCCCGATGCTGGAGCAGGGCGAGGAGTACATGCTGGCCAAGCGCTGGCGCGAGCATGACGACGTCGAGGCCGCGCACAAGCTGGTCACCAGCCACCTGCGCCTGGTCGCCAAGATCGCCATGGGCTATCGCGGCTACGGCCTGCCGATGAACGAGCTCATCTCCGAGGGCAATGTCGGCCTGATGCAGGCGGTCAAGCGCTTCGACCCCGACCGCGGCTTCCGCCTCGCCACCTACGCCATGTGGTGGATCCGCGCCGCGATCCAGGAATACATCCTGCACTCCTGGTCGCTGGTGAAGATGGGCACCACCGCCGCGCAGAAGAAGCTGTTCTTCAACCTGCGCCGGCTGAAGAGCCAGATGCAGGCGATCGAGGACGGCGACCTGCAGCCCGGAGACGGTCAAGCAGATCGCGACCACGCTCGAGGTGACCGAGCAGGACGTGGTCGACATGAACCGGCGCCTGGGCGGCCCGGACCACTCGCTCAACGCGCCTGATCCGCGCCGACGGCGAGAGCGAGTGGCAGGACTGGCTGGTCGACGACAGCGCCTCGCCAGGAGACGGTGCTGGCCGAGGAGGACGAGCTGGTCCACCGCCGCGGCCTGCTGGGGGAGGCGATGCACGTGCTCAACGAGCGCGAGAAGCACATCCTGACCGAGCGCCGCCTGAAGGAGGAGCCGACCACGCTCGAGGACCTCTCGGTGCAGTACGGCATCAGCCGCGAGCGCGTGCGCCAGATCGAGGTCCGCGCCTTCGAGAAGCTGCAGAAGGCGATCATGGGCCTGGAGGCCGAGCAGGCGCAGAAGGCCGCCCAGGCGGCGCTGCCGTCCCACTGACGGGCGGTGGCGGGCGGCCTCAGCCGGCGGCGGTGACGATCCAGTCCCGGAACCTGCTGGCCGCCTCGCTCAGCGCGCACGCCCTTCGGATAGAGGACGTAGAAGGCCCGGTCGGAGGTGAGCGTCGCCTCGATCGGGCGGATCAGGTCGCCGCGGGCGATGAAGTCCTCGGCGAGCCGCCCGCCGCAGAGTGCGATGCCCTCGCCGCGCACCGCGGCCTGGAGCAGTACCAGATAGTTGTCGAACTCCAGGCCGCGCTTGCGGGGCGTGCCCTTGACGCCCTGCGCACCCAGCCAGGCCTGCCAGGTGACCCAGTTGCGGTCGAACTGGCTCAGATGCAGGAGCGTCTCGTCGAGCATGTCCTCGACCGCTGGTCAGGCTGGGGCGGCCGGCGAGGTAGCCCGGCGCGCAGACCGGCCAGATCTCGTTGTCGAAGATCCGGATCGCCTCCAGCCCCTCCCACTCGCCGCTGCCGTAGCGGATGGCGATGTCCACGCCCGCGGCCACCAGGTCCTGCATCTTGGTCGAGGCCACCAGCCGCAGCTCGATGTCGGGATGCTGCGAGCGGAACTGGGCGAGGCGCGCCATCAGCCAGTAGGAGGCGAAGGTGACGCTGGTGGCCACCGTGAGCTCGCCCGTGCCGCGGTGGCGGCGGATGTCGACCGCGATGTCGGCGATGTGGTCGAGCCCCATGGTCACGGCCCGGTGCAGCCGTGCGCCGTCGCGGGTCAGCTGCAGGTGCCGGCCCTGACGTTGGAACATGGCCGCCCCCAGATGCTGCTCGAGCAGCTGGATCTGCCGGCTGACCGCGGACTGGGTGAGCGCCAGCTCCTCGCCCGCGCGGGTGAAGTTGAGCAGGCGTCCGGCCGCCTCGAGCACGACGAGGCTGTTGACCGGAGGCAGCCGGCGCCTCAGCTGCGCCATGATCTGAGCTCATCAAACAATGAGATTTATCCCTGTTTGGCCTGGACGGCGGCAATGGCATCATGCGTCCACGTCATGGCCTGGGCAAGCCCGAGAGTGTAGGGCAAGCCCCACCCGAAAGGCCGGGGCGGTGGGCCACCCGAGATCAGGAATCTGGCTGATGCGCTACCATACCGCTTTGTTCATCCCCGGGCCGACCAACATCCCCGACCAGGTGCGGCAGGCCATGAATGTCCCGATGGAGGACATGCGGTCGCCGGACTTCCCCAAGCTGACCCTGCCGCTGTTCGAGGACCTGAAGAAGATCTTCAAGACCGAGACCGGTCAGGTGTTCCTGTTCCCGGGCTCGGGCACGGGCGGCTGGGAAGCGGGCCTGACCAACACCCTCTCGCCCGGCGACACGGTGCTGGCCTCGCGCATCGGCCAGTTCTCCCATCTGTGGATCGACATGTGCAAGCGCATCGGCCTCGAGGTGATCGAGGTCGACGTCGAGTGGGGCGAGGGCGTCCCGGTCGAGCGCTTCGCCGAGATCCTGGCCGACGACAAGGCCCACAAGATCAAGGCCGTCCTGGTCACCCAGAACGAGACCGCCACCGGTGTGACCAGCGACGTCCCCGGCGTGCGCCAGGCGATGGACGCCGTCTCGCACCCCGCCATGCTGTTCGTCGACGGCGTCAGCTCGATCGCCAGCATCGACTTCCGCATGGACGAGTGGGGCGTGGACGTCGCCGTCAGCGGCTCGCAGAAGGGCTTCATGCTGCCGACCGGGCTGGCCATCGTCGCCGTCAGCCAGAAGGCGCTGGCCGCCCACAAGACCGCCAAGCTGCAGCGCTGCTACTTCGACTTCGCCGACATGATCGCGGCGAACAAGAACGGCTACTTCCCCTACACCCCGGCCACCACCCTGATCCGCGGCCTGCGCTGCTCGGTCGACCTGCTGCTGGAGGAGGGGCTGGACAACGTGTTCGCCCGTCACCACCGCCTGGCCGAGGCCGTGCGCCGCGGCGTGGCGGCCTGGGGCCTCAAGCTGTGCGCCAAGGAGCCCCGGTGGCACTCGGACACGGTGAGCGCCATCTACGCGCCGCCGCACGTCGACAGCACCAAGCTGGTCCACCACGCCTACCACAACTACAACATCTCGATGGGCATCGGGCTCAGCAAGGTGTCGGGCCGGGTGTTCCGGATCGGCCACCTGGGTGCGCTCAACGAGCTCATGGTCCTGACGGCACTGGCCGGTGCCGAGATGGCGCTGCACGACTTCGACGCCGGCGTGCAGCTGGGCTCCGGCGTGGCCGCGGCCCAGGCCTACCTCGCCGTGGGCCCGGTCGCACAGCAGATCGCCGCCTGAGGTCGAGGATCGGACCTGACGGGAACCGCCGGGCGCTCAGGCGTGCCCGGCGGTGCTCGACAGCAGGCGCGGGTCGACGCCGATCTTGCGCATGGCGCGCATCCATTTGGACTCGTTGTCCCGGTCGAACACGATCTCCGGGTCGGCCGGTGCCAGCAGCCAGCCATTGCTCTGGATCTCGGCGTCGAGCTGGCCGGCGTCCCACCCCGCATAGCCCAGCGCCAGCACGCTGCGCGCCGGCCCTTCGCCGGCCGCGATCGCGCGCAGCACGTCCACCGTGGCGGTGAGCGCGAACCGCTCGTCGATCACCATGGTGCCGTCCTGGACATAGTCGGGCGAGTGCAGGACGAAGCCGCGGCTCGGCTGGACCGGCCCGCCGACATGGACCGGCTTGTCCTCGCAGCTCGCATCGGGCTCGATGCCGAGCTGGCCGATCACGGCCGGGAACGAGACCTCGCCAGCGACCTGGTTGACCACGAGCCCCATGGCCCCCTCGGCCGAATGGGCACAGAGGTAGATGACGCTGCGGGCGAAGCGGGGATCCTGCATGCCGGGCATGGCGACCAGCAGCATGCCGGCGAGGTGACGCTGTTCATCGGACTCGGGCATGTGTTGAAGATACGTCCCGCCGGGCCGGGCAACAAGAGCGGGTCGGCGGTTGCGACGCTGCCGCCATGGTGCCATCTAACCGCGGCACCCGCGGGTGCGCCCTTTCGTCCGCCACGCCCTTTGGGAAGGATCCGCTCCATGACGATCGCCGTCGGCGACAAGCTGCCCGAGGCCACCTTCAAGGTCCGCACGCCGGACGGGCTCAAGGACGTCACCACGCAGGAGCTCACCGCCGGCAAGAAGGTCGTGCTGTTCGCCGTCCCGGGCGCCTTCACGCCCACCTGCCACGCCAAGCACGTGCCGAGCTACCTCGAGCATCTCGACGCGCTCAAGGCCAAGGGCGTGGACGCGGTCGGCTGCATCGCCGTCAACGACGCCTTCGTGCTCGACGCCTGGGGCAAGTCGGTCGGCTCCGACGGCAAGATCATGCTGCTGTCCGACGGCAACGCCACCTTCACCAAGGCGCTCGGCCTGGACTTCGACGGCTCCGGCTTCGGGCTGGGCACGCGCAGCAAGCGCTACGCGATGCTGGTCGACAACGGCGTGGTCAAGGCGCTGAACGTCGAGGAGAGCCCGGGCGTCATGGAGGTCTCGGGCGCCGACCGCATCCTGGCCGCCCTGTAGTCGAACCTGTTGCGAAGGGGAGGAGCGACGTTGAGCGAGGCGTTGATCTTCGAATACTACGACGCCTTCAACCGCGGCGACCGCGAGGCGATGCTGTCGCTCCTCACCGACGATGTCGCGCACGACATCAACCAGGGCGGGCGCGAGACCGGCAAGGACGCCTTCCGCCGGTTCCTGGCGCACATGGACCGCTGCTACCGCGAGCGGCTGGCCGACATCGTGGTGATGACCAGCGCCGACGGGGCGCATGCCGCGGCCGAGTTCACCGTCCACGGCACCTATCTCGCCACCGATGCCGGCCTGCCGCCGGCCCGCGGGCAGACCTACGTCCTGCCGGCCGGCACGTTCTTCGCCATCCGCGACGGCAGGATCGCGCGCGTGACCACCTGCTACAATCTCGCCGACTGGAGCCGCCAGGTCGGGGCCGAGGGGTGAGCGGGGTCCGCGTCGAGCGGCTCACCGGCGCGCGGCTGCAGGCACTCCTGCCGGATCTGGCGCGGCTGCGGATCACCGTCTTTCGCGCCTTTCCCTACCTCTACGACGGCTCGCTCGACTACGAGGAACGCTACCTCCAGACCTATGTCCGGGCGGAGGACAGCGTGCTCGTCGGCGCCTTCGACGGCGACCGGGTGATCGGCGCCTCGACCGGCCTGCCGCTCGCCCACGAGCCGCCGAGCCTGACCGACACCTTCACCGCCCACGGCTTCGAGGTCGGCCAAGGTGTTCTACTTCGGCGAGTCGGTCCTGCTGCCCGACTATCGCGGCCACGGCGTCGGCGTCGCGCTTCTTCCGCGAGCGCGAGGCCCATGCCCGCGCGCTGGGCCGCTTCGCCATCGCCTCGTTCTGCGGCGTGGTCCGGCCGCCCGACCATCCGCGCCGGCCGCCCGACTACGTCCCGCTCGATGCCTTCTGGCGCAAGCGCGGCTTCGCGCCCGTCCCGGGCATGGTGGGCTCGCTCACCTGGCGCGACCTCGACGCGGCGGAGGAGACGGCCAAGCCGATGCAGTTCTGGGTCAAGGCGCTGACATGACCGGCCGCCGGCTGCGGCTCGCCGCGGCGCAGTACCCGATCGACCGGCTGGACGGCTGGCAGGCCTACGAGGCCAAGCTCGCGGCCTGGGTCGCCGGCGCCGTCGCCGAGGGTGCTCAGCTCCTGGTCTTCCCCGAGTACGGGGCCATGGAGCTGGCGAGCCTGTTCCCCGATCCGGTCCCCGGCGACCTCCTGGCCCAGCTGCCGGCCGTGGCGTCGCTGGAGGCGCGCGTCGTCGAACTGCATCAGGCGCTCGCCCGGCGGCACGGCGTGCACATCCTGGGCGCCAGCCTGCCGGTCGAGGCGGGTCCCGGCCGCTACCACAACCGCGCCTGGCTCTACGGCCCCGACGGCCGCACCGGGTTTCCAGGACAAGATCGTCATGACCCGCTTCGAGCGGGAGGACTGGGGCGTGTCGGGTGGCAGCGACCTTGCGCCTGTTCGACACCGCCTTCGGCCGGCTCGGCATCTGCATCTGCTACGACGTCGAGTTCCCGCTGCTGGCGCGCAGCCTCGCCGAGGCCGGGGCCGAGCTGATCCTCGCCCCCTCGGTGCACCGAGACCCTGCACGGCTACTGGCGCGTGCGCGTCGGCGCCCAGGCCCGCGCGCTGGAGAACCAGTGCTACGTCGTCCACGCCCCCGTCGGTCGGCGAGGCACCCTGGTCGCCCGCCGTCGACGTCAGCCGGGGTGCGGCCGCCGTCTACGGGCCGCCCGACCAGGGCTTTCCCGCCGACGGCGTGGTCGCGATCGGCGAGCTCGACCGGCCGTGCTGGGTCCACGCCGAGGTCGATCTCGACCTCGTCGCCCGCGTCCGCGCCGACGGCATGGTCCTCAACCACCGCCACTGGCCCGAGCAGGCATCGGCTGCGTGCGTCCGCGTGGAGATGCTGGCCGTCTGAACCGGGTAAAGCGTGACGGTGCTTTTCCCCGCACCCGTACGCACCAATTTTTTGCTGGCGGGCTGTCGAAATCCTTCGATCTTGCGCCTCATCGGTTCAGGGACGGGGCGGTCCCGTGCCGCTCAGGAAACGGAAGAGCCACCGTGGAATACATGATGATGATCTTCGAGGGCGAGGCCGACCGGGCGGCGCGCAACGACCCGGCGCGCGTCGAGGCCTATTGGGGCTCCTGGACCGCCTACGTCCAGGCGCTGGCGCAGTCCGGGATCATGAAGTCCGGCAACGGCCTGCAGCCGCCGGACACCGCGACCACGGTCCGGCTGCGCGACGGCCAGCGGCAGGTCCAGGACGGCCCGTTCGCCGACACCAAGGAGCAGCTGGGCGGCTACTTCATCCTCGACGTGCCGGATCTCGACACCGCGCTGGACTGGGCGGCGCGCTGCCCGGCCGCCCCCGGCGGCTCGATCGAGGTCCGCCCGGTCATGGTGATGCAGCCTGGCTGAGCCCGTGGCCGACGGCGCGCGCGGAACCGCCGAGGCGGTGGCGCGCGCCGCCTACGGCCGGCTCGTCGCCTATCTGGCCGCGCGCAGCCGGGACGTGGCGGCGGCCGAGGACGCCCTGGCCGAGGCCTTCGCCGCCGCCTTGCGGGTCTGGCCGGAGACCGGGGTGCCCGAGCGGCCCGAGGCCTGGCTGTTCACCGCCGCCCGGCGCCAGCTCATCCAGGCCGGCCGCCGCCAGGCCGTGCGCGGCGCTGCCGAGCCGACACTGGCGCTGCTCGCCGAGGAGCGCCAGGACCGCGCGCCCGACGCCTTCCCCGACGAGCGCCTCAAGCTCCTGTTCGTCTGCGCCCACCCCGCGATCGACCCGGCGGCTCGGGCGCCGCTGATGCTCCAGACCGTGCTCGGCCTCGACGCGGCCCGGATCGCGTCCGCCTTCCTCGTCGCCCCGGCCGCGATGGGCCAGCGCCTCGTGCGCGCCAAGACACGCATCCGCGAGGCCGGCATCGCCTTCGCGGTCCCCGAGCCCGAGGAGCTGCCCGAGCGCCTGGCCGCGGTCCTCGACGCGATCTACGCCGCCTACGGCAGCGGCTGGGAGGACGCCGCCGGCACCGACGCCCGCCGCAAGGGCCTCACCGCCGAGGCGATCTGGCTCGCCCGCCTCGTCACGGCCCTGCTGCCCGGCGAGCCCGAGGCGCGCGGCCTGCTGGCGCTCATGCTCTACTGCGAGGCCCGCGCCGCCGCCCGCCGCGACGCCGCGCGGCCGCTTCGTGCCGCTGTCCGAGCAGGACGCCTCGCTCTGGTCGCGCGACATGATCGTCGCGGCCGAGCGCGAACTCGCCGCCGCCGCTTCCCTGCTCCGTCCCGGCCGCTTCCAGCTCGAGGCCGCGATCCAGTCCGTCCACATCCAGCGCCCGATCACCGGCCGCACCAACTGGGAGGCGATCGCCTTCCTCTATGACGGCCTCGTCGCCCTCTCGCCCGACGATCGGCGCCCTGGTCGGCCGCGCCGCCGCCATCGGCGAGGTGCACGGCCCCGCCGCCGGCCTCGCCGCCCTGGCCGAGCTGCCGCCTGCGACCGCCCGCGCCTACCAGCCCTGGTGGGCCGTCCGTGCCCACCTGCTGGCCGCCCAGGGCGACCCCGAGGCCGCCACGGCCTACCGCACCGCCGCCGGCATGGCCGAGGACCCGGCGGTCAAGGCCTTCCTGCTGGCGAGGGCGCACGGTGGATAGTTCGCCTTCGTTGCATGTCTGACGGAATTGCCCGATATGTCAGACATGAAGACCTGCCATCCGGATCCCGCTGTGACCGAGGCCGACCCTTTCGTCGTCGCGCGCAGCCGCGCTGCCCAGGACCTGGCCCGCCAGCAGGGACTGATCAGCAAGGGCGAGAAGCACCGGACCATCAGCGCCCGCACCAGCGAGGCGCTCGTGGCGGAAGCACGGCGACGCACCGGCATCACCTCCGACAGCGAGCTGATCGAGGTGGCGCTGGCCAACCTCGCCGTCGGCGCGGAGTTCGGCGAGTGGCTGCTGGCCCAACGCGGGCGGCTGCCGCGCGATTTCCAGCTTGAGGATTGACCTCGGTCAGCTCCCTCGGATTTTGCGTCGCGGGCGAAACGCAGCCCGCCTCGCGCGTCGACCCGAGAAGAGGCTGCGCTTTGCCTCGCTTGCCTCCGTACCGCCGCAGACCGGCATCCTTCTCGATACCTGCGTCTACATCGACGGCGCTGCCGACCGGCTGCCCGATGCGGTGGCTGAGCTTCTCGTCGCTCGCCTGGCCTCCCATTCGAGCGTTTGCATCGGTGAGCTCGCCTTTGGCCTCGGCATGCTGAACCCGGAGGATTCGCGCACCAAGGCGACTTCCGCCGTGATCGGCGACATTCTGGAGCGTATCGCCGGAACGGGCCGGATCATCGAGCCGGATGGCGAGACATGGATGATCGCCGGCACGCTTGCAGGAATGGCCGCGCGTCTCCTGGGCTACGGCGCGGACCACCGCCGCAAGGCGCTGGCGGATGCGCTGATTCTTCTCTCCGCACGGAAGGCCGGACTGACGGTCCTGACCGCCAACATCACCGAGTTCGATCTGTTGCAGCAGCTCTTCCCCGACGCACAAGTCGCCTTCTACCGCGCGACCTGATTCCTGCTCCGGAGGGCCCCGATGACCGTGAACCCCCTCAAGGCCAAGCTCGCCGCCGGCGAGTGCGCGACCTGCTTCATGGTCACCATGCCCAGCGTCACCATGGTCCAGGTCCTGGCGCGCAGCGGGGTCGATGCCCTGATCCTCGACATGGAGCACGGGCCGATCGACCTCGCCACCGTGCACGCGATGATCGCGGCCACCGGCGGCACCCCGGCCGTGCCGCTGGTGCGCGTGCCCTGGAGCGAGCCCTGGCTCGCCAAGCCCGTGCTCGACGCCGGTGCGTTCGGCATCAACTTCCCGATGGTCTCGACGGCGGCCCTCGCCCGCGAGACCGTGCGCGCGGTGCGCTACCCGCCCGCTGGGCGCCCGCGGCTACGCGCCCTCCTACGCACCCCTCCGCTGGGGCCTTTCCACCGAGGACTATCTGCGGGTCGCCGACCGCGAGGTGCTCAACATCGTCACCATCGAGGAGCCGGCCGCCATCGAGGCGCTCGACGCGATCCTGGCCGTGCCCGGGATCGACGTCGTGGTGATCGCCTCGTTCGACCTGTCGATGGCCATGGGTCGGCCCGGACGGTTCGACGATCCCGAACTGCTCCGGCTGGTCGCGGCTGCCGAGGCCAAGATCCGGGCGGCGGGCCTGCCCATGGGCGGCGTCGCGCTGACGCCGGAAGCCGCACGCGCCAAGCGCGCGGCCGGCTACCGGCTGCTGCTGGTCGGCTTCGACGTGCTGATGGTCCAGGGTGCTGCCGCCACCGCGCTCGCCGCCCTCAGTGCGCCACCATGACGTGCCGGGCCACCGTGTAGTCCTCGAGCGCGTACATCGACAGGTCCTTGCCGTAGCCCGAGCGCTTGAAGCCGCCGTGGGGCATCTCGCTGCACAGCATGAAGTGCGTGTTGATCCAGGTGCAGCCATATTGCAGGGCGGCGGCGGTCTTCATCGCCTTGCCGATGTCCTTGGTCCAGACCGAGCTCGCGAGCCCGTAGTCGCTGTCGTTGGCCCACGCGATCGCCTGCTCGACCTCGGAGAAGCGGGTGACCGAGACCACCGGCCCGAACACCTCCCGGCGCACGATCTCGTCCTCCTGCCGGGCGCCGGCGACCACGGTCGGCTCGTAGAAGAAGCCGCCGCCGGTGCCGGGCTTGCCGCCGGTCACGATCTCCATGTGGCCAGCGGCCCTGGCACGCTCGACGAAGCCCGCGACCCGCTCGCGGTGGCGCCCCGTGACGAGCGGGCCGATGTCCATGTTGGCGCCGGAGGGCTCGCCCCACTGGATCGACGCCGCGGCGGCACCCAGGTCGGCCACCAGCCGGTCGTGGATCTTGGCTTCCGCATAGATCCGGCAGGCGGCGGTGCAGTCCTGGCCGGCATTGTAGAAGCCGAACACCTTGAGCCCCTCGACCACGGCCTCGAGATCGGCGTCGTCGTAGACGATCACCGGTGCCTTGCCGCCCAGCTCGAGATGGGTGCGCTTGGTCGAGGCGGCGGCCGCCGCCAGCACCTTGGTGCCGGCCTCCGGGCTGCCGGTCAGCGAGACCATGCGCACGCGGTCGTGGCTGACCAGCGGTGCCCCCACCGTGTCGCCGCGCCCGGCCACCACGTTGACCACGCCCGAGGGATAGATCCCGGCCAGGATCTCGGCGAGCTTGAGCGTGGTGAGCGGCGTCTGCTCCGACGGCTTGAGCACCACCGTGTTGCCCGCCGCCAGCGCCGGGGCCAGCTTCCAGGCCGCCATCATCAGCGGGTAGTTCCAGGGCGCCACCTGCGCCGACCACGCCCACCGGATCGCGCCGGATCATGCTGGTCAGGCCCGGCAGGTACTCGCCCGCGGCCACCCCCGGCACGCAGCGCGCGGCACCGGCGAAGAAGCGGAAGCAGTCGACGATCGCCGGCATCTCGTCGCCCAGCGCCCTGGCCGGCGGCTTGCCGGTGTTGCGCGACTCCAGCGCCGCGAACGCCTCGGCGTGCTTCTCGATCGCATCGGCCACCTGCAGGAGCTTCAAGCGACCGCTCCTGCGGCGTCGTCCGCGCCCAGGCCGGGAACGCCGCATCGGCCGCGGCCACGGCCTCCTCGACCTGCGACAGCGACGCCTCCGGCACGCTCGCGATCTGCTCGCCCGTGGCCGGGTCGAGGATCGCCTCGGCCGCGCCCTCGCCGTCGACGAACCGGCCGTTGATCAGAAGCTGGGTCTGCATCGGTGCTGCTCCCGAAGGTCTTGTCGATGTTGCTTGTAGGCCGGAGCTTATGGCCAATGACCGGACGGGGCGAGCCCCGCGGAGGCAGGATCGCATGGCGGAGAAGCCGAGAATTGTCGTGGTCGGGGCGGGGATCGTCGGCGCCTCCATCGCCTGGCATCTCGCCGCGCAAGGAGCCGAGGTCACCGTGCTCGACGCGGCCGGGCCCGGCGGCATCGCCACCGCGGCGTCCTTCGCCTGGGTCAACGCGAGCTGGGGCAACCCCGACTTCTATGTCCGCCTGCGCATGCGCAGCATGGCCGAATGGCGCCGCCTCGCCGGGCAGGTGCCCGACCTGCCGGTGCGCTGGACCGGCGGCCTGCTGTGGGACCTGCCGCCCGAGCGCCTTCTCGCCTTCGCGCGCGAGCAGGCGGCCCTGGGCTACGGCGTGCGCACCGTCGACCGCGCCGGGATCGCCCGCATCGAGCCGAGACTTGCGTCGCCTCCCGAGCTCGCCGTCCACGTCGCGGACGAGGGTGCGGTGGAGCCGGCGCGCGGTGCCCTGGCGCTCCTGCGTGACGCCGAAGCGCACGGTGCCCGATTGCGCGCACACAGCCGCGTGCTCGGGCTCCGGCAGGAGGCGGGCCGGGTGGTCGGTGTCGACACGCCCGACGGCTACCTCGCCGCCGACGAGGTCGTGGTGGCGGCCGGCGCCGGCACCGCCGCGCTGCTGGCCGGTGTGGGCGTCGCCTTGAACCTCGACACGCCACCCGGTCTGCTCGTCCACACGCGGCCGCACGCCCGCCTGCTCCAGGGCATCGTCCTGGCACCCGAGCTGCACATGCGCCAGACCGACGAGGGCCGGATCGTGATCGGCTCCGACTTCGGCGGTGCCGACCCCGGCGCACGACGCCGCGGCCACCGCTTCGGACCTCCTCGCCGGTGCGAAGCGCATGCTCGACGGCGGGGACACCGTCGAGCTCGACCGCTTCACCATCGGCCACCGCCCGACCCCCGCCGACGGCCTGCCCGTGATCGGCCGGCCGCCGGCGTGCCCGGGCGTCTACGTCGCGGTCATGCACTCCGGCGTGACGCTCGCCGCCGCGGTCGGCCTGTTCGCCGCCCAGGAACTCCTGTCCGGCCGCCGCGACGCCCTACTCGAGCCGTTTGGCTGGCGGCGGGCCGTGTCGGGTATGGCGCCTTCGTGAGAAGGACATGGCCGGCTGGGCGGGCCGCCTCAGGTTAAGGGGCCACCGCAAGACGACCCGCCCTCGCTCGGCGCGAGCCGTTCCTCGTCGCTATACTGAGATGTTTGCGTCGAACCAATCGGCACGGTAACATGTTACGTCTAATCTGGGGTGCTGATCATGTCTGAGTCGACGGCGCGGAGGATGGCGGAGTATCGACGCCGGCTGCGCGGGCGCGGGCTCCGGCCGGTGCAGCTCTGGGTGGCCGACCTGCGCGACGCGTCGGTACGTGCCCGCTTGGCGACCGATGCCGCGATCGTTCGCGGGCACGCCAGCACGTCCGAGGGTGACGCTTTCGTCGATGCGGCGCTTGCAGACATCGAAGGCTGGCAGGGTTGAAGCGCGGGGATCTGGTCCTGGTGGCCCTGCCCGGCGACTACGGCAAACCCCGCCCTGCGCTCGTCGTGCAGGCCGACCAGCTGAGCGCCGAGGACTGCGGCAGCGTCGTCGTCTGCCCGCTGACGACGACGTTGACCGGCACGACCAGCTTTCGCGTGGCCGTCGCGCCGACCGCAGAGAACGGACTGCGTGGACCGTCCGAGGTCATGGTCGAGAAGCTCGCCGGGGTCGCGCGCTCCCGGTTGCGGGACGTCATCGGCAGCCTGGACCGCACCGCCATGCAGGCGGTCGAGCGGTCGCTCCTGCTGGTGCTCGGCTTCGCGTGATCGTCGAAGCACGCCCTTTGGCCGATGATTCCAAGTTCCACTCAGTCGGCTGCCCGAAGGACCAGGGTCGTGGCCGCTTGCACTACCCTGGTCCGAGGCCCCAGCACGACCTTGCGCAATTCGGATCAGCCCACGCGTAGCTTCAGCCGATGCCGCCGAGGCTCACATACTTGATCTCGAGATAGTCCTCGATCCCGTACTTGCTGCCCTCGCGGCCCATGCCGCTTTCCTTGACGCCGCCGAAGGGTGCGACCTCGACCGAGATCACGCCGTCGTTGACGCCCACCAGGCCCACCTCCAGCGCCTCGGCGACGCGGAAGATGCGGCCGATGTCGCGGGCGTAGAAGTAGCCGGCGAGGCCCACGTCGGCGGCGTTGGCCTGGCGGATCACGTCCTCCTCGGTCTCGAAGCGGAACAGGGGTGCGAGCGGCCCGAAGGTCTCCTCCGAGGCCACCTTCATGCTCTCGTTGCAGTTGGCGAGCACGGTGGGCTCGAAGAACTGGCCGCCCAGCTGGTGGCGCTTGCCGCCCAGCATCACCGACGCCCCCTTGGCCGTGGCGTCGCCGATATGCTCCTCGACCTTCTCGACCGCGTTCATGTCGATCATCGGGCCGATGAACACGTCCTTGGCCGTGCCGGGGCCGACCCGCAGCTTGGCGGCGGCGGCCGCGAACTTCTCGGCGAACGCGTCGTAGACGCCGGCCTGGACGTAGATGCGGTTGGTGCAGACGCAGGTCTGGCCGCAGTTCCTGAACTTGCAGGCGATGGCCCCCTCGACCGCCTTGTCGAGATCGGCGTCGTCGAAGACGATGAAGGGTGCCAAGCCGCCCAGCTCCATCGACACCCGCTTGACCGTGTCGGCGCACTGCTTGAGCAGGATCTTGCCGATCTCGGTGGAGCCGGTGAACGAGACCTTGCGCACGGTCTTGTTGGTGCAGAGCTCGGTGCCGATCGGCCCGGCACTGCCGGTGATCACGCTGAACACGCCCGCCGGCACGCCCGCCCGCTCGGCGAGCTCGGCCATGGCCAGCGCCGAATAGGGCGTGGCCGAGGCGGGCTTGACCACCATGGTGCACCCGGCGGCGAGGGCAGGGCCGACCTTGCGGGCGATCATGGCGTTGGGGAAGTTCCAGGGCGTGATCGCGGCACACACGCCCACGGGCTGCTTGAGGACCAGGATCCGGCGCGAGGCCACGGTCTGCGGGATCACGTCGCCATAGACCCGCTTGGCCTCTTCGGCGAACCATTCCAGGAACGAGGCGCCGTAGCCGACCTCGCCCTTGGCCTCGGCCAGCGGCTTGCCCTGCTCGCGGGTCATCAGGAACGCCAGGTCGTCGGCGTTCGCCATCACCAGCTCGAACCACTTGCGCAGGATCGCCGCCCGCTCCTTGGCGGTCTTGGCCCGCCAGGCCGGCAGCGCCCGCTCGGCCGCCTCGATGGCACGGCGGGTCTCGGCCACGCCGACGCTGGGCACGGTGCCGATGGTCTCGCCATTGGCCGGATCGGTCACCTTGATCGTCTTGCCGTCGTCGGCCGCGATCCACTGGCCGTCGACGTAGCACTGCTCGCGGAACAGGCGCTGGTCGGAAAGCTGGATGCGCGGATCCTTGAGTGCGGTTGCCATGATGCCCTTGTCCCATTGGCTGGGCCGGTTCGCGCGGCCCGTCGTCACGTTGCGGCCTCTATAGTCCCGACTGCGGCTCTGGCCAACTAACCCGCCGGGTGGTGCGCCGGTGCCACGAACCCCGCCTCGGGCGCGTCGCGGAAGGCTTCCTCGATCAGCACGCGCGTGTGCGCTGCGATCGGCAGGGCCAGGGCCTCGGCCTCCGCGAACCAGCCCAGCCGGTCGACCTCGTCGTGGCAGGGTCGCTCGGTGCCGCCCACCACCCGGGCCGCGAACGAGATCCCGACATAGGCGACCACGTCGCCGTTCGGGTAGGTGAGGCGTGAACAGGTCGCCGGCGTGCACGCCCAGGATGCGGACCGGCTCGACCAGGAGCCCCGTCTCCTCGAACGCCTCGCGCACGGCCGCATCGGCCGGCTGCTCGCCCGGGTCCATCCCGCCGCCCACGGTCTGCCACAGGCCGGTGTCGCGGTCGCGGACCAGGAGCAGGCGGCCCGCGGCGTCGCGAACCATCACCGCGACCGACGGCATCAGGACCAGCTCGTGGCCGATGCGCTCGCGGAGCGAACGGAGATAGGGAGAGATGGCCAAGCTGCC
The DNA here is from genome assembly GCA_963769465.1 of uncultured Alphaproteobacteria bacterium. Taxonomy (GTDB): domain Bacteria; phylum Pseudomonadota; class Alphaproteobacteria; order Geminicoccales; family Geminicoccaceae; genus Benzoatithermus. The sequence continues at coordinate 137,647 of CAVYMA010000023.1, read as the reverse complement.
GCTCCTCGTCGGGCTGGCGGTCGGCGCGGCGGCACCGGCTACTTCTTGGCCGCGGCCTGCAGCTCGGCCAGATAGGCCATGACCGCCAGGATCGTGTCCTGGTCGACGCGCTTGCCGAACGCCTGCATGGCGCCAGCACCGCCGGCATAGATCACCTCGAACTGGCCGACATCGGTGGCGACGCGTTTGTGCTGCACCTTGTCGTCGACGAGGTTGGGCCCGATCCGGCCGGTGCCGTCGTCGAGATGGCAGGCGCGGCACCATTTCTGCCAGACCGCCTTGCCCGCCGCGATCGCCGTGGCGTCGCCGCGATAGGGGTTCTGGCCGGTCTTCTGGAATTCCACGACCGCCGGCGTGAGCGTCTGGTCCGGCCGCAGGTCGAGCTCGATCGGGCTGTTGTCCAGCGCCAGGCGGAACTGGATGGTGCCGTCGGCCTTGCGCTCCGGTGCCGGCGCCTCCTGGGCGGCAGCCCCGGTCCACGCGGCGGGGCCGAGGCAGAGAACGGCGAGAGCGAACGGCAGCAGGGAGCGGATGCGCACGGCTCCGGGCATGAGATCCTCGGGGAGATAGGGGGTCTGGACAAGCTCGCGGCCCGCCCCTTGGTGAGGCGGGCCGCTTGCCGATGCGAACGAAGCCGCTGTCGGTCGCCTAGTTGGACGCCACCTTGGCGACCTCGGCCCCGGCCGGCACCTTGTCGGCGGGCATGACGCGCCACAGCTCGCCCGGCGGGTTGGCGGTCGGGCCCTGGTCGGCCAGGTAGAAGTTGTTGGCGTTCACGGCCAGGACGTTGCCGTCCTCGTCATAGCCGCCGGCGGTGAACTGCAGGTTGGTCTGCAGCAGCTCTTCCATCTGCCACTTGCTGCCGTCCCAGGCGGTGCCGAACACGCGGCCCGAGCACCAGTCGCCGGTCAGGAAGATCGACGCGTCGCCCAGATAGTTGGCCACGCCCAGGCCCTGGACCGAGCAGCCCCAGTCCTTGTCCAGCTTGGCGGCACCCGGATAGGGCTCCTGGTGGGGATACTGGGCGATCGGCAGCTTGCCGACGATCCCGCACTGGTCGTCCGGCCCGGTCATCGGGTGGCACTTGTTGGCGTTCATCCGCGGCCAGCCGAAGTTCTGGCCGCCGGCGCTGCCGGCCGGGATCCAGTCGATCTCCTCCCAATGGTTCTGGCCGACGTCGGCGATGTAGATGTCGCCGGTCTTGCGGTCGAACGAGAACTCATAAGGATTGCGCAGGCCGTAGGCGAAGATCTCCGGCAGGGCGCGGGTCTTGATCTTGCTGAACTGCTCCTCGGTGATCCCGAACAGCGACATCAGCTGTTCCTTGGCCGCGGTCGCGAACGGATTGCCGGCCGGGATGCCGTAGGGCTGGGGGTCCTCGACGTCGACGTCGATCCGCAGCAGCTTGGCCAAAGGCGTGGTCAGGTCCTGGCCGGCCTCGTACGGGTCGCCTTCCCAGCCGCCGTCGCCGCTGCCGATGTAGAGAAAGCCGTCCGGGCCGAACTCGATCTGGCCGCCATTGTGGTTGTACCAGGGCTGCTCGATCCGCATCAGCACCTTGGCGGTAGCATTGGTCCGCTCGGGGGTGAGCGCGTTGGGGCTCGCCGGATCGACCTGGAAGCGGACGATCATGCCGTCGCCGTTGAAGGGCAGCGAGGCGTAGTGGACGAAGAAGTAGCCGTTCTCCTTGAACTTCGGATGGAACGCCACCGAGTAGAGGCCCTGCTCGACGAAGCCGGTCTGCACGTCGCTGCCGAGCGGGTTGATGTTGGTGAGGTCGAGGAACGGCTCGTCCTGGACCGAGCCGTCCTTGTTGACGACCTTGATGCGGCCGACGCGCTCGACCACGAAGATCCGGCCCGAGCCGTCGTTCGCGGAGGCCGCGTTCACCGGGTCGCTGAACCCGCCGGCCACCTTGACCAGCGCGATCTTGGGCGAGCCCGGCAGCTTGCCACCGGGCTGGGCCACGTCGGCGGGCGTGGCGGGCCAGTCCGCCGCGATCGCCGGCATGGCCAACGCCGATGCCAGCAGCGAGGCGATTAGCGCTCGTGACATTATGTAGCCTTTCCCTGAATTGCCGGAGGCCGCTGGTTCGTCCAGGCTTCGCCTCGATGGCCCCCCGTCGGCGCCACGGGGGCAGGGATATCACAGGCGCGAGTGCAGTAAAGCGCCGCCTGCGCCCGATCGCCTCAGGCCGCGAGCCCCTTGGCCAGGAAGGACGACATCCGGCGCGAAAAGGCGCCCGGGTCGGGGATCGGCTCGCCCTCGACGATGCGCGCCTGGTCGAGCAGGAGCCGCGCCAGCTCGTCGAACTGGATCCCGCTCGCCTCGTCGGTGGCCATGGCGGCCATGCGCCGGGTCAGCTCGTGCTGGCCGTTGATCTCCAGCACGCGGCGCGAGAGCTTGTCGATCTGGCTGTGCTGCTTGAGGAACCGCTCGAGCCGCAGGTCCATGCCATGGTCCTCGGCGACCAGGCACACGGCGCTGTCCTTGAGCCGCTTCGAGGCACGGATGTCGGTGACCTCCTCGCCCAGGGAGGCCTTGAGCCGGGCGATCAGGCGCTTGAGCTCCGTGTCGCCCAGGGCATCCTCCGCCGCGGGCGGCTCGGCACCCCCCTTGATCTCGGACAGGTCGACGTCGCCGCGGGTCAGCGAGCGCAGGTCGTGGTTCTGGTAGCTCTTGACCTCCTGCAGCCAGAACTCGTCCACCGGGTCGTCGAGCAGCAGCACCTCCACGCCCTTGGCCAGCGCCTGCTCGAGCTGCGGGCTGGTGCGCAGGGCGGTGTGGCTCTCGCCGCTGATGTAGAAGATGGCCTCCTGGCCCTCCTTCATCCGCGCCACATAGTCGGCGAGGCTGGTCCAGCCCTGGCCGTGGGTGCTGCGGAAGCGGGCGAGCTCGAGCAGCTTCGGCCGGTTGTCGGCGTCCTCGTAGAGGCCTTCCTTCAGCACCGCCCCGAATTCGCCCCACCACTTGTCGTAGGCCTCGGTGCCGGTCTCGCTCTCGCCCTCGGCGGCCGGGGCGGGCTTGGCCTTGGCGGCCAGCTCGTCCAGCAGGCGGCGGACCAGGGCCTTCCTCATCTTGGCGATGACGGCCCCGTGCTGCAGCGTCTCGCGGCTGACGTTGAGCTGCAGGTCCTCCGAATCGACCACGCCCGAGACGAAGCGCAGGTAGCGCGGCATCAGGCTGTCGAGATCCTCGGTGATGAACACCCGACGGACATAGAGCTTCACGCCGTGGCGGCGCTTGGGGTCGTGCAGGTCGAACGGGCGCGAGCTCGGGACGAACAGGAGCGCCGTGTAGGAGAGCGTGCCCTCGGCGGTGAAATGCACCCGCGCGAACGGGTCGTCGAAGGCGTGGGCGACGTGGTGGTAGAACTCCTTGTACTGCTCGTCGGTGATCTCGCCCTTGGGCCGCGTCCAGATCGCACTGGCCTCGTTGATCTGCTGCGGCTCGCCGAGATTGGTCTTGGTGTCGCCGGCCTTGGGGCGGTGCTCGAGGATGATCGGGATGCCGATATGGTCCGAATAGGTCCGCACCACCTGGCGGATCTTCCAGGCGTCCAGATACTCCTTGGCGTCGGCCTTGAGGTGCAGCGTCACCGCCGTGCCGCGCGGCAAGGGGCTCGCCGCCTCCTGCACCGTGTAGCCGCTGCGCCCGTCCGAGGCCCAGAGCCAGCCCTGCTCCTCGCCGGCCTTCCTGGTCTGCACGACGACCTTATCGGCCACCATGAACACCGAGTAGAAGCCGACGCCGAACTGGCCGATCAGCTTGATGTCGTGGTCCTGCTCGCCCGAGAGCTGCTCGAGGAACCGCCCGGTGCCCGAGCGCGCGATGGTGCCCAGGTTCTCGACCAGGTCCTCCCGGCTCATGCCGATGCCGTTGTCGGTGACCGTGAGCAGCCCCTCGGCCTCGTCGGCCAGGATGCGGATCTTGAGCTCCGGGTCGTCGCCCAGCAGCTCGGGCTGGCTCAGGGACTGGTAGCGGAGCTTGTCGCACGCGTCGGACGCGTTGCTGATCAGCTCGCGCAGGAAGATCTCGCGCTCCTTGTAGAGCGAGTTGATGACCAGATCGAGCACACGGCTGACATCGGCCTCGAACGGCTGCACGCTCTCGGTCATGGCGGTGAGCAGGTCCCTTGCCTTGGGGTTATGTCCTTACGTGGGCGGCCATTTGGGGATGGGGACGCGGGCGTTCAACGGGGTGCCGGGGCGTGCTAGACTGGGTCGACCAGTTAGGGGTCGAAGATGGCTGAGCCGGCGCGGCGGTCGATGACGGCCGACGAGTTCATGACCTGGGACGACGGAACCGACACCCGCTACGAGCTGGTGGACGGTGACGTCGTGGCCATGGCGCCCCCGTCGGACCCGCATGGCAGCATTGCCGGCAACGCCTGGGGCGAGATCGACAACCGCCTCCGCCAGCGTCCGCCTTGTCGGGCCGTCGTCGAGGCGGGCATCCAAGTCGACGACAGGAACCACTACAAGGCCGACGTGGCGGCGACGTGCAGCGAGCCTCGACGCAGCCCCTATGTCGAGGCGCCCTTCCTGATCGTCGAGGTCCTGTCCGAAGGCACGTGGCGCGAGGACATCGGCTCGAAGCTGCAGCGCTACATTCGAGCTGCCGTCCGTGCGCGAGATCTGGCTGGTCGACAGCCGCGAGCGGTGGGTGCAGGTCTGGCAGCGGACCGAGAATGCCTGGATCGTCACGCTGCCGCTGCGAGGCGACGCCTCGTTCGCCAGCGAGACGCTGGGCGATCGCGTCGACCTCGACGCGCTCTACCGCAACACCGGCCTCTGACGCCTCAGCGCGGCTTCACGTGCTCCGCACCCACCGCGTTCGCGAGCGGCTCGCCGCGCTCGAACGCCGTGATGTTGGCCAGCGTCGTCGCGGCGATCGCGCCCAGCGCCTCGCGCGTGAAGAAGGCCTGGTGGCCGGTGACCAGGACGTTGGGGAAGGTGAGCAGGCGCTGGAAGGCGTCGTCCTGGATGATCTCGCTGGACAGGTCCTGGAAGAACAGGTCGGCCTCCTGCTCGTAGACGTCGATCGCCAGGTAGCCGATCCGGCCCGACTTCAGGCCCTCGACCACCGCCTCGACGTCGACCAGCGCCCCGCGGCTGGTGTTGACCAGCATGACGCCCGGCTTGACCAGCTCGAGCAGGCGCGGGCCGACCAGATGCCGGGTCTGCGGGGTGAGCGGGCAGTGCAGGGTGAGGATGTCGGCCGCGGCCGCGACCTCGTCGAGCGGCAGGTAGCGCACGCCCAGCGCCAGGAGCTCGGGATCGGCCGTGAGGTCGTGGGCCAGCACCTCGCAGCCGAAGCCCGCCCGCAGCGTGCGCGCGACCAGCGCACCGATCTTGCCGGTGCCGACCACGCCCACGGTCTTGCCGAACAGGTCGAAGCCCAGGAGGCCGTCGAGGGCGAAATTGTTCTCGCGGGTGCGGTTGTAGGCGCGGTGGATCTGCCGGTTCAGGGTCAGGATCATGCCGACCGTGAACTCGGCCACGGCGTGCGGCGAGTAGGCCGGCACGCGCACCACCGGGATGCCGAGTGCGGCCGCGGCGGGGAGGTCGACATTGTTGAAGCCGGCGCAGCGCAGGGCCACCAGCCGCGTCCCGCCGGCGGCCAGTGTCGCCAGGACCTCGGCGTCGCAGACGTCGTTGACGAACAGGCACACGGCGGGAAAGCCCTGGGCCAGTGCCGCGGTGTCGGGCCCGAGCCGCGGCTCGCGGTAGTGCAGGCGGTGGTCGAATGGACCGTTCGCGGCCTCGAAGCTGCGGCGGTCGTAGGGCTGCGTGCTGAACATGACCACGCGCATCGGCCGCTCCCGCTCAGTTGGAGTCCACGAACAGACGCACGAACCCGACCGGCTCGGAGACGCCGCGCAGGATAGCACTCTCGGCGACGGGGCGATGCCGCCCCAGCAGCGGTGCGGCCCCCTCCATCTCGGCCAGCGGGCCGGAGACCACGACGTCGCCGCCCTCGCTCTCGCCCTGGAGGCGTGCCGCGATGTTCACGGTCTGGCCGAAATAGTCGAGGCGGTCGTTGAGGGTGACGGCGATGCACGGCCCCTCGTGCAGGCCCAGCTTGAGGACGATCGGCTGCGGGTTGGCGGCGTTGAAGCTGGCGACCCGCTCCTGCATCGCGATCGCGGCGCGCAGGCCCTGCAAGGGCTCGTGGAAGGCCGCCATCACCGCGTCGCCGATGGTCTTCACGATCGCCCCGTCATGCTCGCGGATGATCGCCGCCAGATAGGCGAAGTGCGCGCGGACCAGCCGGTAGGCGGCGGCGTCCCCCACCGCCTCGTACATGGCGGTGCTGCCCTTGAGGTCGGAGAACAAGAGGGTCACGCGCCCGATCGCGACCTCGTCGCCGGGGCGCAGCACCTGGGCCGAGAACAGGTCGCGGAACGCCTGCAGCGTCGCCATGCGGTCGGCGGTGAGCGCGTCCTGGATCCAGCGCCGCTCCTCGACCACGAAGGTGCGGCGGCGCGCGGAGCGGTTGCGCAGCGTGATCATGCCGTCGGGCGAGGGCGGGCCCGCCATCACCCAGCCGTCGGTGACCACGATCGCCGGGAACGGGCCGCCCTCGTACTCGATGTCGGCCTCGGGCCCGATCTCCAGCGTGCGCAGGCGGTAGGCCGAGGGCTTCAGCCTGATCTCGATGTCGCGCTGCTCGCCCGGCTCGACCGTCACGTGCACCCAGATGTGCGGCGTGCTCATCGGCCCCAGGAGGCAGAACTCGCCGACCTCGATCGGCCGGATCCCGGGCGCGGGGCGGAACACCAGCTCGACGTTGCGCGAGAAGTTGCGCGCATAGCTGATGTTGCAGGTGCCGCAGTGGGCACCCTCGGGGATCTGCTCCAGCGTGCCGGCGGAGGCCTTGGCGCCGCGGCAGCGCGGGCACAGCAGGTCCCAGCGCAGCTCCAGCATGCCCAGGCGCGTGGCCTCCAGGCAGGCCTCGATCACGTGGCGCTCGGGCGCGCCCCAGCGGCGGGCGAGCGGCAGCGGCCGGATGCGTTCCACGTCGACCTCGAGCCCGTCGCCGACGAGATCGACCAGCCGCTCGGCCAGCCCGTGGCCGTAGGGGCTCGCGGCCAGCTTCTGGCCGAGACCGTCCAGGCGGGCGCGGGCGGCCCCGGTCACCGGCACCGCGGGCGGGACGAACGGCACCGCGCGCTGGCCGCGCGCGAAGCGGTCGGCCTGCTCGGCCAGGCCCAGGAACATCTTTTCCGCCGAGTTCAGGAATCCCCCGGCCACGATCGCGCGCCCCACCAGCCCGCTGGGTGCCACGTCCAGCCGGTAGGTGCCGCGGCAGCCGCCGGGTGCCGGCGTGAGTTCGAGCCGCGCGTCGAGCAGCGCCAGGGGCCCGCGGGTGAAGCGGCGGCGGTGCTCGAACCAGTGCTCGCGCACCCAGTTGCACGGCAGGTCCTCCCATTCGACCGCCATGCCGCCGACCTTGGCCTGGGCCATGAACCTGATCTCGCCGTCGGGTCCGGTGACCTCCGTGATCGTCTGTTTGGGCAGGGCGGCCGCCGAGTTGTAGCGGGCGGTGTCGGCCATGGCGCTCCAGACGGCAGGCAGCGGCCCGCCGAAGTCGTAGGTGAAGGTCCGACCCTGGGTGCCGGCCATGGCACGTATTCTCCCGCTGCCTCCTGCGCCGAGGCCCGGTGAGGGTAGCTGGCCGGACCCCGGCCTGTCACGGATCGGCCGCGTTTGCGGCGCATGGAGTGAGCGGAGGACAGAACGCCGAGGCGAAAGGGGAATCGATGCCGAAGATCTGGCGCTGCGTGGCCGCGTGCTTGCTGGCGGCCGTCATGGCGGCCGGAGCCGCCGCCCATGCCGACGGTGCGGAGTTCAGCGGCCGGGATCTGCGGGTCGCCACCTACAATCAGTATCTCGGCGCCGACCTCGCACCATTGCTCGCGGCTCCCGCCGACCGGTTCAACGCGGCCCTGCTGGACGTGCTGGGACAGGTCGCCGCGAACCGGTTTCCCGATCGTGCCCGTGCGCAGGCCCGGCTGCTCGCCGCCGCCAAGCCGGACCTGATCGGCCTGCAGGAAGTGTGGCACTATCAGTGTCAGGACCTGCCGCCGGCACCCGGTGCCTGTGCCGACCCCGCCCTGCGCGGCGCATTCGTCGACCAGCTGAGCATCGCCTTGGACGCGCTCAGGGCCGCGGGCCTGCGCTACCGGGTGGCGGCGGTGGTGCGGAACTTCGATACCGCCGACATCGTGCTGCCCGTCGGCGGGGGTGAGCTGCGGGGCCTGCCGTTCACGATCGGGGGCAAGAACGGACTGCTCCTCGCACAGGACCGCGACGTCATCCTGGCCCGGCCCGGCATCGACGCCCGGCCGGTGGCGTTCCCGGGATGTCGGGTCTCGGTCGACGGCTGCCTGTTCGCCACCAGCCTGGTCGTCCCGATCCCGGCCCTTCCCGGCGTCAGCGTCGAGTACAAGCGCGGCTTCGTCGGCGTGGACGCCCAGGTCCGCGGCCGACGCTACCGCTTCGTCAACACCCACCTCGAGGTCGAGGAGCCCCAGCCCGGCAACCCGGCATCGATGTTCGTCCAGTCGGCGCAGGCCGGTGAGCTCATCGCAGCCCTTGCCGCAGCTCCGCTCCGCGGCCGCGACCTCGTGCTGGTCGGCGACCTGAACTCCTCGCCGGACGACGTCTCGCCGGGTGGCGGCATCGTTCCGCCCTACCAGCTGTTCGCCGCGGCCGGCTTCGCCGATGCCTGGCCGGCGTTCAGGGGTGCGGCCGCCGGCTTCACCTGTTGCCAGGCCGCCGACCTGCGCAATGGCCGCTCCCTCCTCACGCGCCGCATCGACCTCGTCCTGTTCGCCGACGGTACTGCCGGGGTCCGCGGGATCGAGCGCCTGGGCGAGGCTCCTGCCGACCGCACGCCGCCACGGGCCGGCAGGCCGCGCTTGTGGCCGTCCGATCATGCCGGCGTGGCGGCCGCGTTGCGGTTCTGAGACCGCTTCGTGACCGGGTGAGGGGTCGCCGCCACAAGATGTTGGGTGGCGGCACCCCATCTGGCACTTTCGCTGCGATAGCCCTTGTCAACGGCGCGGACAGCCGCGATCTTCCCCTCATGGTTCTGCAGCCTGCGTTCCATGGTCGAGTGGTGGCGGTCCTCGGGCCGACCAACACCGGCAAGACGCACTTCGCCGTCGAACGCATGCTCGCCCACCGCTCGGGCATGATCGGCTTCCCGCTCCGCCTCCTCGCCCGCGAGATCTACGACCGCATCGTCGCCATCAAGGGCCGGGCCGCCTGCGCCCTGATCACCGGCGAGGAGAAGCTGGGCGGCGAGGATGCCGCCTATCTGGTCTGCACGGTCGAGGCGATGCCGATGCAGCGGCAGGTGGCCTTCCTCGCCATCGACGAGATCCAGCTCGCCGCCGACCACGAGCGCGGCCACGTCTTCACCGACCGTCTCCTCCACGCCCGCGGCACCGAGGAGACCATGTTCCTGGGCTCGGACACGATCCGCCCGATCCTGCGGCGCCTGGTGCCCGAGGCCGAGGTGATCAGCCGCCCGCGCTTCTCGATCCTCTCCTACGCCGGCGACAGCAAGCTGCACCGCCTGCCGCGCCGCAGTGCGGTGGTCGCGTTCTCGGCCGCCGAGGTCTACAGCCTGGCCGAGGTGATCCGGCGCCAGAAGGGCGGGGCCGCGGTGGTGCTGGGCGCCCTCTCGCCGCGCACCCGCAACGCCCAGGTCGCCATGTACCAGGCGGGCGAGGTCGAGCATCTGGTGGCCACCGACGCCATCGGCATGGGCCTGAACATGGACGTGGCCCACGTCGCCTTCGCCCAGCTCTCCAAGTTCGACGGCACCGAGCATCGCCGGCTGCGGCGCACCCGAGATGGCGCAGATCGCGGGCCGCGCCGGCCGCCACATGGCCAACGGCACCTTCGGCGCCACCAACGGCTGCGAGCCGTTCGAGCCGCGCGAGATCGAGGCGATCGAGGGCCACGCCTTCCCGCCGCTCAAGAGCCTGCGCTGGCGCAACAGCGAGCTCGACTTCGCCGACGTCGAAGCGCTCTCGGCCAGCCTCGACCAGGCGCCGCACCTGGACTGCCTGGTCAAGGTGCGCGACGCCATCGACCATCGCAGCCTGATCTTCCTCTCGCGCCGCGACGAGATCCGCCACGCCGCCTCCAGCGAGGAGCGCGTGCGCCTGCTGTGGCAGGTCTGCCAGATCCCCGACTTCCGCAAGACGCTGACCGACGCCCACCTCCACCTGCTGGCCACGGTCTACAAGCACCTGACCGGCAAGAAGGGTGTGCTGCCCAACGACTGGGTCGGCAACATGATCGCCCAGCTCGAGCGCTTCGACGGCGACATCGACGCCCTGGTCAGCCGGATCGCGCATGTCCGCACCTGGACCTACATGTCGCACCGCGCGAGCTGGCTGATCGACGCCGCGCACTGGCAGGAGCGGGCGCGCGAGGTCGAGGACCGCCTGTCGGACGCGCTCCACGAGCGGCTGACCCAGCGCTTCGTCGACCGCCGCACCTCGGCCCTGATGCGCTCGCTGCGCGACCGCGACGACCACGCCGCCGTGGTCGACGCCGGCGGCGAGATCGCGGTCGACGGCCACGTGGTGGGACGGATCGAGGGCCTCAACCTCACCATCGTCGACGCCGGGCTGGAGGCCGACCGCCGCCTCCTGACCGCCGCCGCCCGGCGCACCGCGCTGCCGGTGCTGCGCCGCCGGGCGGGCGAGCTCGTCGCCGCCGAGGACGCGGCCCTGGCCCTGGCCGAGGACGACACGCTGCGCTGGCGCGAGGCGATCGTGGCGCGGTTGCGGCCGGGTCCGGCGGTGCTCGCACCCCGGCTGCAGCTGGAGCTCGACCCGACGCTCGACGCGGTGCTGCACGATCGGGTGCGCGGGCGCCTCGGCCGCTGGCTGCAGGGCTGGATCGGCGCGCGGCTGGGTGCCCTCGAGCGCCTGCGCGCGGCCGCCGCCGGCGACGCGCTGACCGGGGCCGGCCGCGGCATCGCCTACCGGCTGGTCGAGCTGCAGGGTGCGATGCGCCGGGCCGAGGCCGACAGCCTGATCCACGACCTGGTCCACGCCGACCGGCGCGCCCTGGCGCGCCTGGGCGTGCGGTTCGGGCGCCACCACGTCTATCGTTCCCGATCTGCTCAAGCCCGCCGCGAGCGAGGCGCGCACGCGGCTGATGCGCATCTTCCACGGTCGACCGCAGCCGCTGCCGCCGCCCGGGCGGACCGTGCTGCGCTCGCCCTTTCCGGTGCAGGGAGACGCCATGCTGTCGGTGGGGTTCGCGGTGTTCGACGGGTTCGCGGTCCGGGTCGACATGCTCGAACGGATCGCGGCACAGGTCCGCGCCAGGGCGCGGGACAGCGAGTCGTTCAGCGTGCCGCCGACCATGGCCGCCGAGGCGGGCCTGACCCGGCGCGAGCTCGCCGTGCTGGTGGAGGCCCTGGGCTTCCGTCCCGGGACGGAGGAGGCGGGCGTGATCGCCTACAGCCGCCCGGCATCGCGGCGGCGCGACGGCACCGCCCCGCGCCGTGCCGCCAGTGCCGGGCCGGCCCACTCGCCGTTCGCGGTGCTGGCGGGCCTCCGGCCGGGCCCGCGCGCATGAGCGACGCCCTGCGGCTCGACAAGTGGCTGTTCCAGGCGCGGTTCATCCACAACCGTCGCCTCGCCGAGGCTTTGGTCGCGGCGCGGCGCGTGCGCTTGAACGAGAAGATCGTGGGCAAGACGCACCAGCTGGTGCGGCCGGGCGACGTCATCACCCTGACCGACCAGCGCGAGGTGCGCGTCCTGCGGGTCCGTGCGCTCGGTGAGCGGCGCGGACCCGCGGTCGAGGCGCGGGGGCTCTACGAGGAGCTCGCCCGGGTGGTCTGAGCTACTTGGACGCCTGGTCGATGTAGGCGATCACGTTCGCCCGGTCGTCGGCATTCTTCAGGCCCGGATACGCCATCTTGTTCTTGGGGATGAACCCCTTGGGATCGGCCAGGTACTTGTCGAGGTTCTCGTTGTTCCAGACCAGGCCGTCCTTGCCGTGCTGGATCATCGACTCGGAGTACTTGAACCCCTCGACCGTGCCGGCGGTCCGGCCGATCACGCCGTGCAGGCTGGGCCCGACGCGGTTGGTCGGCGCGTCGATGACGTGGCACGCCTTGCACTTGGCGAACACCTTCTCACCCGCGGCCGCGTCCTGTGCCGAAGCGGCACCGGCGACACCGACCGTAAGGGCGAACCCTAACACCAAAGGCTTGAGCATCCTGCCTCCCATGGGCATTGCGACGGTAGAAGACGGAAGACGGTCGGGCACCGGTCGGTTCCGCCCGGCGCCGCGGCGCCACACACAAGCCGCAACCGCCGGCGAAGGCAAGCGGTCTCAGGCGGGGGGCCGCGCCCGCGCGCCGAAGATCGCGGTGCCCACTCTTACGTGGGTGGCGCCGAATCGGATCGCGGTCTCGTAGTCGCCGCTCATGCCGATGCTGACCAGCGGCAGCCCGTTGCGGGCCGCGAGCTTGGCCAGGAGGGCCGCATGCAGGGCCACGTCCTCGTCCTCGGGCGGGATCGCCATCAGCCCTTCCGGCCGCAGGCCGAGCTCGTTGCGACACAACGCCACGAACCCGTCGAGCTCGGGCGGCGTGACCCCGGACTTCTGCGGCTCCTCGCCGGTGTTGACCTGGACCAGGAGCCGCGGTGCCCGGCCCTGCCGCGCCATCTCCTTGGCGATCTCGCGCGCGAGCTTCGGCCGGTCGAGCGTCTGGATCACGTCGAACAAGGCCACGGCGGCCGCGGCCTTGTTGCTCTGCAGGCCGCCGATCAGGTGCAGCTCGACGCTCGGGCCAGCGCTCGCGCAGCGCTGGCCAGCGGCCCTGCGCCTCCTGCACGTAGTTCTCGCCGAACACGCGCTGGCCGGCGGCCAGCGCTTCCTCGATCCTGGCCTCGGGCTGCGACTTCGACGACCGCGATCAGCGTCACCGCATCCGGCGGCCGGCCGGCCGCCGCGGCCGCGGCGGCGATGCGTGCCTGCACCTCGGCGAGGTTCGCCGCCACCTCGCCCTGTTGACCCGGCTCCGTCATGGCTTAGTAGCTCCACCGCTGGCGCTGCATCGTCGGGAGACCCGGATGACCTTCGACGACATCATGGCTCCGCTGGGGGCGGAGACGTTCACCCGCGACTATCTGTGGCAGCAGCCGCTGCACCTGCAAGGCTCGCCCGACAAGTTCCACGACGTGATGAACTGGGACGTGCTGAACCGCCTGCTCGGCACGACCACGGTCTGGACCAACCAGACCATGCTGCTGATCCTGGACCGCGAGACCGTGCCGGTGGCGGCCTACACCTCGCCCATGCCCGCGCGCAGTTCCGGCACCGAGTTCCGGCCCGATCCGGTCCGGGTCCAGCAGTACCTCGCGCGCGGCGCCACCATGGTGCTCAACTTCATCGACCAGCTCACGCCCGAGCTCTCGGCCTTCGCCCGCTCGCTCGAGGTGGCCCTGGGCGGCAAGGTGCAGGCCAACCTCTACCTGTCCTCCAAGCGCAAGCAGGGCTTCAACGCCCATTTCGACTTTCATGACGTGTTCGCCATGCACGTCATGGGCGAGAAGACCTGGACCGTGTTCAAGGGCCGGTGCGAATGGCCGATCCAGCACCCGATGTTCGAGGGCTGGACGCGCGAGCGCCACGACCAGCACAAGGGCGAGCTGTGGCGCGAGGTGACCCTCAAGCCCGGCGACCTGCTCTACCTGCCGCGCGGCCAGTACCACTACGCGCTGGCCGACGACGGCCCCTGCGTGCACATCGCCTGGGGCGTCACCTACCCGGTCGGCATGGACGTGGTGAGCTACGCCTTCGAGCGCATGGTCGGCGAGGCGGTCGGCCGGGCCAACCTGCCGCGCGACCGGGCGGCCCTGCAGGCGCGGCTGGCCGAGATCGGCCAGATCATCGCCCGCCGGCTGAGCGAGCCGCAGGCACTCGAGGACCTGTCGCGCAGCTGGGCCAACAGCGGTGCGGGACGCGAGCGCTACGACCTCCCCGGCGTGATCGAGCGTGCCGACCCGTCCTACCGGGTGCGCCGCGCCGGGCTGCGGCTCGTCTCCCAGGGCGGGCGGCACGGTCTGGTCAAGGAGGGCACGCGCCAGGCGGTGGAGGTGCCCGCCGCCATCCACCGGCAGGTGGCCTGGGTCCTCGACCGGGACGGATTCGTCAAGGGCGAGCTGGCCGCGGCGTTCCCCGATGCCGGCCAGGCGACGCTCGACAAGCTCCTCGGCGACCTGCACCGGATGGCCCTGGTGGAGCCCGCCTGAGGCCCGGGATTACTGTGGCAAACACGCGACAACATCCGTTGTAACGCCGGGAAGGCGTACGTCGCTGATTGCCTTGGGCGGCAATGCTTGAAACAAGACCGGCATCGAATGGCCATCGGCGCATGGTGCCGACCGATGGTCTTCCAGGCGCTCAGGGCGCCTGTCGGCAACGACAACAAGGCACCCTGGCAAGGCAGAGACCGGACAATGAAACTCAAGAATCTCGTTTTGGGCACGTCGGCGCTGGCCGGTGTTGCCATGCTGGGCTTGGCTGCGGTTCCCGCTTCGGCCGCCGAGGTGACGCCGGGTGGCGCTCTCGACCTGACGCTGACCGGCTTCATGCGGTTCGAGGCGTTCGGCGGCGAGCAGGACGACCGTGCGCTCGACGACACCCTGGCGCGCGGCCTCGACTTCCGCAACGACAGCGAGGTCCACGTCCTCGCCCGCGGCAAGGACGAGCAGAGCGGCCTCGAATACGGTGCCACGATCGAGTTCGAGACCGACACCAACCAGTCGCTGAACACCGACGAGACCTGGCTGTTCCTGCGCGGCGGGTGGGGCGAGATCCGGATGGGCGACGAGGACGGTGTCGCCGACAACAGTGCGGTCGGTGCCCAGACCATCGCCGCCGGCACGGGTGGTATCGACGGTTCGGACGCGGTGATCTCGGCGGCCCCGGTCGTCTACATCACCAACACCAGCGACGCGACCAAGATCCGCTACTACACGCCGTCCTTCGGCGGCTTCAGCGCCGGCGTGTCCTACACCCCGACCCAGGAAGACATCGGCAGCGGCGCCAACAACGGCAACTTCTTCGCCCGCAAGGACGGCGTGGCGGCGATGGAAGGCCAGAACGTGGTCGAAGGCGGCCTGGTCTACGACGGCGAGTTCGGCGGCGTGGGCGATCCTGGCCTCGGTGGTCGGCCTCTACGGCGAGCTGATCAACGGCGGCGAGGACACGTTCGGCGACGACAAGTGGTAGGGCGTGCAGGCCGGCGCCTCGGTCGACCTGTTCGGCTTCAAGCTGGCCGGCAGCTACGGCTACAACGACGTCGGCGAGCCGAAGAACGAGTTCGTCACCGCCGGTATCGGCTACGGCTTCGGTCCGGTGAACACGTCGATCACCTACGGCCAGATGCATCGACACCAACAGCGAGTTCGAGGACGCCACGGGCATCGGCGACTCCGCCTACAACCTGGTGGTCTCGGCGGACTATGCCCTGGCACCCGGCCTGGTGCTGGCCGGCGACGTCGCCTCGTTCGACAACGACCAGACTGGCGACGCCGACACCGGCACGGGCGACACGGGCTGGGCGGCGGTCGGCAGCTTCCGCCTGTCCTTCTGAGCCACACCGCATCGCGACGGAGCGGCGGGGCCTCGGCCCCGCCGCTTTGCGTTTGGGGTCGAATTTTGTAGCGTTTGGGGCACAGTGTTGATGCAGGAAAGCCTCAGGGGCGGTGAGGCCGGTTGCACTGTGTAGGGCCGGGTTGGGATAGGTCGGTACGAAGGTTGGCGGTCGTGCACGGCAGTTCGTCTCGACTTGACGCCGATCGACCGAAGCCGGTCTTCGATTGCCCGCACCGGCTACGAACAGGAGATGACCAATGATGCTGCGAAAGATCCTGCTTGGTACGAGCGCGATGGTCGGCGCCGGCCTGCTTGCGGCCGCCCTGCCGACGGCTTCCCAGGCCGCCGAGGTGACGCCGGGTGGCGCTCTCGACCTGACGCTGACCGGCTTCATGCGGTTCGAGGCGTTCGGCGGCGAGCAGGACGACCGTGCGCTCGACGACACGCTGTCCCGCGGCCTCGACTTCCGCAACGACAGCGAGGTCCACGTCCTCGCCCGCGGCAAGAGCGAGCAGACCGGCCTCGAATACGGTGCCACGATCGAGTTCGAGACCGACACCAACCAGTCGCTGAACACCGACGAGACCTGGCTGTTCCTGCGCGGCGGCTGGGGCGAGGTCCGGATGGGCGACGAGGACGGTGTCGCCGACAACAGTGCGGTCGGTGCCCAGACCATCGCCGCCGGCACGGGTGGTATCGACGGTTCGGACGCGGTGATCTCGGCGGCGCCGGTCGTCTACATCACCAACACCAGCGACGCGACCAAGATCCGCTACTACACGCCGTCCTTCGGCGGCTTCAGCGTCGGCGTGTCCTACACCCCGACCCAGGAAGACATCGGCGGCGGCGCCAACAACGGCAACTTCTTCGCCCGCAAGGACGGCGTGGCGGCGATGGAAGGCCAGAACGTGGTCGAAGGCGGCCTGGTCTACGACGGCGAGTTCGGCGGCGTGGGCGTCCTGGCCTCGGTGGTCGGCCTCTACGGCGAGCTGATCAACGGCGGCGAGGACGACGTTCGGCGACGACGAGTGGTAGGGCGTGCAGGCCGGTGCCTCGGTCGACCTGTTCGGCTTCAAGCTCGCCGGCAGCTTCGGCCGCAACGAGCGTCGGCGAGCCGAGAACGCAGTTCTTCACCGCCGGCATCGGCGCGGCGCTTGGTCCGGTGAACACCTCGGTGACCTACGGCCAGATCTCGACACCAACTGCGAGTTCGAGGGCGGCAACGGGATCGGCGACTCGGCCTACAACCTGGTGGTCTCGGCCGACGTCGCGATCGCACCCGGCCTGGTGCTGGCCGGTGACGTGAGCTCGTTCGACAACGACCAGACCGGTGCGGCCGACTCCGGCACCGGCGACACCGGCTGGGCGGCGGTCGGCAGCTTCCGCCTGTCCTTCTGAGCCACCTTCGCCACCCTACCCGACCGGACGGCGGGGCTTGCCCCGCCGTCCGCTGATTCTTGCGGCGTTGCAGCGTTGCAACTCGCATACCTGACGGTCCGCTGTTATATGTTCTCCACGTGAGCGGGCGGGTGTAATTCGGTGAAGCGGACCCTTGGCGGTATCCTGGCGGCGGCAGTTGTCGGTGTCGCTGCCCTCTGTCGTCCTGGCACTGGAGCTGGTGCCCGGCGGCTATGGTGCCGTCCCGCCCGAGCAGGCGGGTTCGTCCGACGACACGGTCGCCCTCGGCGGCAGCCTCGACGCCCCCACCTTCGCCCTCGAGTTCACGCCCCGCGGTGGCGGCGCGCTGTGGGCGCGCCCCGACGCGGACGAGCCGGCGGCCGGGCTGCGCTTCGATCTCACGGTGCACGGCGAGACCGCGAGCCGGCTCGATCGCTTCGGGCTCGGCACCTCGCGCGACGCCTTGCGCGCGAGCGGGCCGGCGGCACCCGCGGCGCTCACGGTGGGCGGTGCGATGCGCTGGTCCGACTGGAGCGTCGGCGGCGGTCTCGGCCGGGCCCAGATGCTCGGCGAGGATGTCGACCTGATGGCCGCGAGCCTCGGCTACGGGCCGCTGACCGCCGAGCTGGCCTACGGCCAGTCGGAATCCGTCGAGGGAGCACCCCGCGACGTGCTGATGCTGAGCACGGATCTCGCGGCTTGGTCGTGGCTGACCCTGGAAAGCGATCTGGCGGTCGGGTCGCGCACCGAGGCGGTGGACGGCCAGCGCGACGGCAACCGCGAGCCGGTGGCCGCGGGTCGCTTCGGCCTGCGCCTGAACTTCTAGTCCCTGGCGGGAGTGGCGTCCCGGCCTCGCTGTGCTAAGTACCGCTGAACAGCAAGAGGCCGGTCGCGCTTGCCCGGGGCCGCTCAGTGGACCAAGCCAATGACGCACAAGCTACGCCTTCGCGCCCTCGGGATGGTCGTTCTGGCCGGAATGGGCGTCGCCGGCTGCGCCACCCAGAGCTCGATGCCCGAGTTCACCGTGTTCGACCCGAGGGAGCAGCGCCAGCGTGACCGCTCCGGCACGTTCACCGGCCGCGACGGCATCACCATCTTCGGCACCGGCAACAGCGCCGCGTCGCAGCAGGCCGCGGCCGCCGCCGCCGGCAGCGGCGGGATCGGGGTCAACGCCTATCTCTGGCGCGGGGCGCTCGAGACCATCAACTTCATGCCGCTGGCCTCGGCCGATCCGTTCGGCGGCCTGATCATCACCGACTGGTACCAGCCGGCCGGGCTGCGCCGACGAGCGGCTCAAGGTCCATGTGCTGATCCTCGACCGCAGCCTGCGCGCCGACGGTGTCCAGGTCGCGGTGTTCCGGCAGCTGCGCGACGCGCGCGGCGACTGGGTCGACGAGCCGGTGGACACCAAGACCGTCGGCGAGCTCGAGGACAAGATCCTGACCAAGGCCCGCGAGCTGCGCATCGCCGGGCTCGAGACCACCGGCTGAGCTTCGCTGCGCCGCACCCGCTCGTCCGGGCGGCGATGCTCCTTGCCTGACCGCGGCA
Organism: uncultured Alphaproteobacteria bacterium; assembly: GCA_963769465.1. Taxonomy (GTDB): domain Bacteria; phylum Pseudomonadota; class Alphaproteobacteria; order Geminicoccales; family Geminicoccaceae; genus Benzoatithermus. The sequence continues at coordinate 119,051 of CAVYMA010000023.1, read as the reverse complement.
TGCGTGGCAGGCCGCTAGCGTTGTCGGCTCGCACCGTCGAGGTTTGATGTCCCGCTATCCGTTCCGCGCCACCGAGGCGAAGTGGCAGCAGGTCTGGGAGGAGCGCCGCTGCTTCGAGGCGGCGATCGATCCGTCGCGGCCGAAATACTACGTGCTCGAGATGTTCCCCTATCCGTCGGGGCGCATCCACATGGGTCACGTGCGCAACTACACCATGGGCGACGTGGTGGCCCGGCTGAAGCGGGCGCAGGGCTTCAACGTGCTCCACCCGATGGGCTGGGACGCCTTCGGCCTGCCGGCCGAGAACGCCGCCATCGCCAAGGGCGTGCACCCGGCCGCCTGGACCTACGCCAACATCGCCGAGATGCGCGAGCAGATGAAGGCGATCGGCTGCTCGCTCGACTGGTCGCGCGAGATCGCCACCTGCGATCCGGCCTACTACCGCCACGAGCAGGCGATGTTCCTCGACATGCTCGAGCGCGGCCTGGTCTACCGCAAGGAGAGCTGGGTCAACTGGGACCCGGTCGACCAGACCGTGCTCGCCAACGAGCAGGTGATCGACGGCCGCGGCTGGCGCAGCGGGGCCGTGGTCGAGCGCCGCAAGCTGTCGCAGTGGTTCTTCCGGATCACCGCCTACGCCGAGGACCTGGTCGGCGCGCTGGACGGGCTCGAGCGCTGGCCGGAGAAGGTCCGGCTGATGCAGCGCAACTGGATCGGCAAGTCGACCGGCGCACGGGTCCGCTTCCCGCTCGCCGGCCGGGCGGAGGCGATCGAGGTCTTCACCACCCGCCCGGACACGCTGTTCGGCGCCTCCTTCGTCGCGATCGCACCCGATCACCCGCTGGCCGCGGCACTCGCCCGCGAGAACCCGCAACTGGCCGCCTTCGCCGCCGACTGCCTGCGCGGCGGGACCAGCGAGGCCGAGCTCGAGACCCAGGAGAAGCGCGGCTTCGCCACCGGGCTCGCCTGCCGCCACCCGCTCGATCCCGAGCGGCTGGTGCCGGTCTACGTCGCCAACTTCGTGCTCATGGACTACGGCACCGGCGCCATCTTCGGCTGCCCGGCGCACGACCAGCGCGACCTGGACTTCGCCCGCAAGTACGACCTGCCGGTCGTGCCGGTGGTGCTGCCGCCCGACGCCGATCCCGCCAGCTTCACCATCGGTGCCGAGGCCTATGTCGGCGACGGCCGGCTCTACCACTCGGCCTTCCTCGACGGGCTCGACGTCGAGAGCGGCAAGCGGCGGGTGATCGCGGAGCTCGAGCGGCTGGACGCGGGCCGGGGCGAGACCACCTGGCGCCTGCGCGACTGGGGCGTCTCGCGGCAACGCTACTGGGGCTGCCCGATCCCGGTGATCCACTGCCCCGGCTGCGGCGTCGTCCCGGTGCCGCGGGCCAGCTGCCGGTCGAGCTGCCGCGAGGACGTCGACTTCTCGCGCCCGGGCAACCCGCTCGAGCGGCATCCGACCTGGCCCGTGTCGACTGCCCGCGCTGCGGCGGGCCGGCGCGGCGCGAGACCGACACCTTCGACACCTTCATGGAGAGCTCCTGGTACTTCGCGCGCTTCGCCGACGCCCACGCCGCCGACCGGCCCTTCGGCCGCGACGAGGCCGCCTACTGGCTGCCGGTCGACCAGTATATCGGCGGCGTCGAGCATGCCGTGCTGCACCTGCTCTATTCCCGCTTCTACACGCGGGCGATGTCGGACTGCGGCTACCTGGAGCTGGAGGAGCCGTTCGCCGGCCTGTTCACCCAGGGCATGATCACGCACCTCACCTTCAAGGACGAGGCCGGCAACTGGCTGGAGCCCGGCGAGGTCGCGCGCGACGAGGCGGGCGCCTGGGTGACCATCGCGGGCCGGCGGCCGGTCGACGGCCGGCCGCGTCGAGAAGATGAGCAAGTCCAAGCGCAACACGGTCGACCCGGCCGCGATCATCGAGGGCTACGGGGCCGACACCGCGCGCCTGTTCATGCTCTCCGACAGCCCGCCCGACCGCGACCTGGAATGGACCGACGCCGGGGTGGACGGTGCGTGGCGCTACCTGAACCGGCTGTGGCGCCTGGTCGCCGAGCGCGCGCCGGGCCTGCCCGCCGGTGCCGCCGGCGAGCTGGGCGCCGAGGGCAAGGCCCTCAAGCGGCTCGGTGCACCGGACCATCGCCCAGGTCACCGCCGAGCTCGAGCGGCTCCACTTCAACAAGGCCGTGGCCCTGGTCCGCGAGCTCTCGAACGCCGTCGAGGCGTTCGCGCCCGCAAGCGAGGCGGAGCGGAGCCTGCTGCGCGAGGCGCTGGAGACCATCGTCCTCCTGCTCGGGCCCATGGTGCCCCATCTGGCCGAGGAGCTGTGGCAGCTGCTCGGGCACGACGCGTCTGCTGGTCGAGACGCCGTGGCCGGTGGCCGACGCCGCCTGGCTGGTCGCCGACTCGGTGATCGTGCCGGTCCAGGTGAACGGCAAGCGCCGCGCCGAGCTCGAGCTGCCGCGCGGCGCCGACCCCGCCCGGGTCGAGGCCCTGGCGCTGGCCGACGCCGCGGTCCAGCGGGCCATGGAAGGCAAGCCGCCGCGCCGGGTGGTCGTGGTGCCGGACAAGATCGTGAATGTCGTGGTCTGACGCGCGCCGCTCGCCCCGTCCGGCTCCTGGGGCTGGCGCTCGCCCTGGTGCTGGCCGGCTGCGACCTGAAGCCGATCTATCGCGGCCAGGAGGGTGCGGCGGTCGTGCCGGACCTCGCCGCCATCGACGTCACCCAGCTCTATGGCCGGCGCGGCCAGTATCTGCGCGACTATCTGCTCGACGAGTTCAACCCCAAGGGCATCACGGTGCCGCCGGCCTACCAGCTCGACATCGTGCTGCGCCAGGAATCGAACACGCTGGCGATCCAGCTCGACAACACGCCGACCCGCGCCAACCTGGTGCTGGGTGCCGGTCTTCACCCTCACCCGCCGCTCGGACGGCGGCCGTCCTCTACGATTCCGCGGTCCGCCGCGTGGTGAGCTACAACATCCGCTCCGATCCGTTCGCCACCCTGATCACCGAGCAGGACGCCGAGCGGCGCGCGGCGCGCGAGGTCGCCCGCCAGATCCGCACCATCCTCTCGCTCTACTTCGCGAACCCGCCCGCGTGAAGCTGAAGCCGGCGCAGGTCGAGGGCTTCCTCGCCCGCCCCGACCCGCGCATCGCCACCGTCCTGCTCTACGGGCCCGACGCCGGGCTGGTGGCCGAGCGTGCCCGCCGCCTCGCCGCCCGGATCGTCGAGGACCTGCGCGACCCGTTCCGGGTCAGCGAGCTCACCGCCGACGACCTGCGCGAGCGGTCCGGGCGCCTGGTCGAGGAGGCGCAGGCCATGTGCCTCATGGGCGGGCGGCGGCTGGTGCGGGTGCGCGACGCCGGCGACCTCGCCACCGTCGCCGTGCGCGACCTCCTGGCCCTGCCGGCCCAGGAGGGGTTCGTGGTGATCGAGGCCGGCGACCTGCCGGGCAGCTCCAGCCTGCGCAGGCGGTCGAGGACGCGGCCGGTGCCGCGGCGCTGCCCTGCTACCGCGAGGAGGCCCGCGATCTCGGCGGGTTCGTGCGCGCGCTCTTGGCCGAGCACGGGCTCGCCGCCGCCCCGGACGCGATCGCGCATCTCGAGAGCCATCTCGGCGGCGACCGGGCGGTCACCCGCGCCGAGATCGCCAAGCTCGCCCTCTACCTCGCCGACCGGCCCGGTGCCCGCGTCGGCCTCGCCGACGTGGCCGCGGTCGTCGGCGACAGCTCGGCCCTGGGCATCGACGATGCGATCAACGCCAGCCTGCTCGGCCGGCGCCGCGAGCTCGACCGCGCCGCTCGACCGGCTGCTGGCCGAGGGCGAGGCCCCGGTCCGCCTGATCGGTGCCGCCGCCCGCACCACTCTGCGCCTCCTGCGCCTGAGTGCGCGTCGCCGCCACCGCGTCGGTCGACGCGGCGCTGGCCGGGGCGCGGCCGCCGATCTTCTGGAAGCAGAAGGACCAGTTCAAGGACATGCTGCGCCGCTGGTCGCCCGACCGGCTGGCCGCCGCGCTGGCCCTGCTGCAGGCGGCCGAGCTGCGCTGCAAGAGCGGCGGTGCCACCCCCGACGCCGCCCTGTGCCGCGCCGTTTTGGCGCAGGTCGCCGCGATGGCGCCGAGCGGCGAGCTTCGGGCTGACGAGCGTCCAGAATCGCCGCTAGGGTGCAACCGCTGCGGGCGAGGGGGTAACGTGCTGCGCTATCTGGTGCATCGGCTGCTGGTCATGGTGCCGACGCTGGTCGCGATCAGCATGATCGTGTTCATCATCATCCAGCTGCCGCCCGGCGACTACCTCACCACCATGCTGGCCGAGCTGCAGTCGCAGGGCGAGGGGGCCCAGCAGGCCAAGATCGACTATCTGCGCGAGCTCTACGGCCTCGACCGGCCGATGTGGCAGCAATATCTGTACTGGGCCTGGGGCCTGCTGCACGGCGATCTCGGCTACTCGTTCGAGTATGACCGGCCGGTCTCCGAGGTGATCGGCGACCGGATCTTCCTGACCTTCGTCATCTCCTTCGCCACGATCCTGTTCACCTGGATCGTGTCGTTCCCGATCGCGATCTACTCGGCCACCCACAAATACAGCTGGGCCGACCACACGCTCACCTTCGTGGGCTTCCTCGGCCTCGCCACGCCCAACTTCCTCCTGGCCCTGGTCCTGCTCTACGTCGCCAACGTCTGGTTCGGCACCTCGATCGGCGGCCTGGTCGACCCGCAATATCTCGACCAGCCGATGAGCTGGGGCAAGTTCGTCTCCGTGCTCGAGCATCTGTGGGTGCCGGTGGTGGTGATCGGCACGGCCGGTACTGCCGCCATGATCCGCCGCCTGCGCGCCAACCTGCTCGACGAGCTGCAGAAGCCCTACTACGTCACCGCCAAGGCCAAGGGTCTGCCGCCCTGGCGGGCGCTGGCCAAGTACCCCTTGCGCATGTCCCTGAACCCGTTCATCGCCGACATCGGCAGCCTGCTGCCCGAGTTCATCTCCGGCTCGGCCCTGGTCTCGGTGGTGCTGTCGCTGCCGACCACCGGGCCGATCCTGGTCCGCGCCCTGCAGACCCAGGACATGTACCTCGCCGGCTCGTTCCTGATGCTGGAGTCCTTCCTGGTCGTGATCGGCGTGCTGGTCTCCGACCTGCTGCTGGCCTGGCTCGATCCGCGCATCCGCTTCGGCGGAGGACAGGCCCGATGAGTGGCGCACCCGATCTTCGCCCGCTGCCGCAGCGCTACGTCGACGCCGAGGCCTTCGATCCCTACGACGTCGAGCAGCTCACGCCCGAGCAGGAGCGGTTCTACACCGCCTCGCAATGGCGGCTGATGTGGTGGAAGTTCAAGAAGCCACCATCTGGCCGTGGTGTCGGCGGCGATCCTGCTCCTGTTCTACGCGGCGATCGTCGTCGTCGAGTTCCTGGCCCCCTACGCCGCGCACACCCGCAACGCCAAGTTCATCTACGCCCCGCCGCAGTCGGTCCACCTGTTCAACGAGGGCCGGTTCATCGGCCCGCACGTGCTGGGCTACAACTACCGGCTCGACATGGACACGCTCAAGCGCGTCTACGAGCCGGACCCGACCAAGCCGCAGCCGCTGCGCTTCTTCTGCCGCGGCGACAAGTACAAGTTCTGGGGCCAGTGGGAGGGCAACCTCCATCTGGTCTGCCCGGCCGAGGGCGGCACCTTCTTCCTCTGGGGTACCGACCGGCTGGGGCGCGACCTGTTCTCGCGCGTCCTCTACGGGAGCCGCGTCTCGCTCACCGTGGGCCTGGTCGGCATCTCGGTCAGCTTCGTCCTCGGCATCATCCTGGGCGGCATCTCCGGCTACTATGGCGGGTGGATCGACAACCTGATCCAGCGCCTGATCGAGATCATCCGCTCCTTCCCGATGATCCCCTTGTGGCTGTCGCTGTCGGCAGCGCTGCCGGTCACCTGGGATCCCTTGTGGGTGTTCTTCGGCATCACCCTGATCCTGGGCCTGGTCGACTGGACCGGGCTCGCCCGCTCGGTCCGCTCCAAGGTCCTGGCCCTGCGCGAGGAGGAGTTCGCCCAGGCCGCCCGCCTGATGGGCGCCGGGCCGTCGCGCATCATCGGCCGCCACCTCATCCCCTCCTTCATGAGCCACCTGATCGCCAGCGCCACGCTCTCGATCCCCGGCATGATCCTGGGCGAGACCGCACTCTCCTTCCTGGGCCTCGGCGTGCGGGCACCCATGACCAGCTGGGGCGTGCTGCTCAACGACGCCCAGAACGTCAACGTGATCGCCCTCTACCCCTGGCTGATGCTGCCCGTGGTCCCGGTGATCATCGTCGTGCTGGCCTTCAACTTCATGGGCGACGGCCTGCGCGACGCGGCCGACCCGTACAGCTGACGCCGCGCTCGGCGTTCGCTTGGTCCGTCGCCCGCTAACGCGGCTGCGGGTAGGGAAACCCAGGTGGCCGCAGTTCGCCGAACGGGCGCGCGCTACCCTTCTTGTACAGGGCGATCCGGTTGCCCGGGCCGAGGCGCGTCATCCCGTCCTCGCGGACCAGGTCGCCGGTGACCGTGCCCTGGCGCGCCAGCACCGCGATCGTGACGTCGCGCGAGCGGTCGACCGTGACGAAGGGCTGCGCGCCGGCATAGTTGCCGGAGCCGCCCAGGATCGCGATGTTCCGCGAGTCCACGACATGCAGCAGCTCGCGGTCGCCCGCCGTGTTCTCGTACTTGAGGCCGTACCAGGTCACGTTGGCGGCGTTCGTGATCAGCGCCTGCGGATCGTTGCCCGTGCCCTCGACATCGGGCTGGTAGATCGCGAGCGGATGGCTCGTCCCGTCGATGCGGAGCATGTGGTGCGGGAGGCTGGTCGTCTCGTTCTCGTGAAAGTCGAAGGCGAGATGGTAGAGCCGCCCGCCAGCATGGCCGGAGAACAGGGCCACCGTCTGGCCGAACTCCTGGTCCCGCCACCATTCCCGGCGCGTGATCTGCACGTCGCGCAGCAGCATGTTGCTGGTGCGGCCATGGAACAGGTGCATGAGGTTGGCGCTCTGGCCGTTCTGCGGTGCCGGCTCGTGGCCGCTCACGGCGAAGTCCATCAGGAAGACGTCGCCGACCGCGTCTTCGGTGCGCAGGAGCGCGGTCGGCGTGGCCGGGCGCCAGCCCTCGTCGGCGTAGATGATCGAGTTGGTGTAGGACGAGCCGATCATCGCCGCACCCGCCGGCACCTCGATCGTCCGGCGCACGTTGAACCGCCCGCGCGGGACGAAGACCGGCTGGCCCCGGACGGCCGAGTCCTGGAGCGCCCGGTTGATGGCCGGCGCGTCGTCGTCCTCGTGCCGGTCCGGAGTGGCCCCGTAGGCGCGGATGTCGAGCGTGGCGGTGTTGAACCAGCTCGGCACCAGTGCCGGCTTCCAGGCATGCAGCCCGGCGAGGCTGGTGGGGGCCGTGCTCACCGTGGCGATGCCCTCGGCATGCTGGGTGGCGAGCGGCCTTCCGTCGACGAGCAGCGGCGGGCCGCTGGTAGCGGCGAACTCGCCGACCCGGGTCCAGGCGGCGGCCTTGCCGGCCAGGGCACCCTTGCCGGCATTGCTGACGATGATCGGCGCCATCGCGTAGACGTTGCGCAGGTAGATGACGTTGCCCGAGCCGCTGATCGCGGGTGCCGCGAGCTTGAAGCGGCCGTCGGCCATGACCAGGCCACGCCGCGGCAGGCTGGTGCTGTCCGCACCGGTGATCCGTACCCCCGCCAGCCCGCTGCCCTCGATCTTGAAGCCGAGGACGATCAGCCCGCCGCGCGCGTCGGCGAGCTCGATCCCGTACTTCTTCTGCGCCCGCAGCTCGACGCCCTGGAGCGACGGGGTCGGCCGGTAGCCGCCCTGGCGGATGCCGACATTGCCGCCGATCACCGTCACGTTGGTCAGCGAGCCGCCCGAGCCGGGCAGCCCGGTGATCCCGACGTCGAAGCTGCCCCGGATCAGGATGTCCTCGATCGAGCACAGCTGCGCGCCCTCGAGCGAAAGGCCGTGGCCCAGCGGGTTGCTGCCCATGTCGATGGTCAGGCCGCGCACCAGCGACACGTAGTGCCGGGCCGCACCCAGGCTGCCCTCGAACCGCATGGTGAGCAGCGTGGTGCCGACGAAGGCACCGGCCTTGGCCTTGAGGATCGGGTAGCTGCCGCCCGTGGCGTCGCCGATGATGATGTTGCCGTGCTTGCGGTTGCTCAGGCCGCAGCCGGCGAAGTTCTCGATCTGGCGCGCCACCAGCGGCGCGCCGATCAGGTAGGTGCCCTTGGGCAGGTAGACGACCAGGTTCTGCTCGTACCCGTCCGTGATCGCCCGCTGGATCGCCGGGGCCGCGTCGCCGGTGCCGGTCCGGTCGGCCCGGTACGGTGCTCGGGTCACGTCGATGATAGCCGGCGGCGATCAGCGCCTCGCCCTGGCCCTGGCGGACCTCGTCCGTGACCGGGAGATTGTCGAAGCAGCGCATGCCCCCGGCCAGGGCGCCGCCCGCCGTCAGCAGATCGGCCAGGACGAAGCCGATCGCGAGGACCTTCGAGCCATGTCCCGTCATTGAACCACCTGCGCTGCTCCAGCTCACGACGATGCTGTCGCGGCAAGCGCTCAGGATCGCATGGCAGGGGCCGTGCGCCCATGATTTGCATCATCGGGCAGCACGGCGTGATTTGCGCCGGCCCGGGCGCGCGATTATCGTCGCTGGCGGCAGGACGGCGGGAGGAAACGAAGGTGGTGTTGCTGCGGCTTTGCTTGACGACGCTGGCACTGCTTCTTGGCGGCATGGCTGCGGCGAGCGCGCAGGCGGTGCCGACCAAGACCATCACCTTCTACAACAACTCGACCGACCGCACGCTCTACCCGGTGATCCAGGCGCCGATCCAGAACGGTGCCGATGTCCGCGACCTGTGGCTGCAGGCGCAGTTCCAGGTCGGCGACGTCACCACCCAGATCTTCAACACCACGCTGCTCTACCGGATCTTCGTCAACCGCGACGCCGGCGTGCCGCCGGGTACCTCGGTCACGCTCACCCTGCCGTTCTACACCCAGCTCCTGCCGACCACGCCGGCCAATCTCGGCCGGGTCGACGACCAGTTCATCGACTGGTGGAACGCGATGCGGGTGTTCGTGTTCGACGGCAAGGACGCCGCCGACGCCGCCTATCTCTACAGCGTGAACCGCACCGGGCAGGTGATCCCGCCGATCCCGGTCAACCCCGTCCCCGGTGCCGCCCTGCCGACCTGCGCCTCGACCAGCACGACCTGCGAGCCGCTGGCGATCAAGGCCTACGTCAACGGCTTTCCGCCCTCCGTGCCGGCGCAGCTGATCGAGTACACCTTCGCCGCCGCGCAGGGCCCGCCGCTCAACCCGGTGCTCGGCATCGACACGAGCATCGTCAACTTCAACATCTCGGCGGTGGATCAGGTCTACCTGCCGGCCGCGATCGGGGCCAGCGGCAACGCCACCCCGCGCAACACCTGGCTGGGCACCACCCAGGACCTGGTCCCGTTCCGCGCCGCCCTCGCCACGTTCACCGCCGACGGCGACCAGTGGCCGTTCTACGTCCCGGCCTATTTCGCGCCGTCCGCACCGACGATCCCGCTGACCTCACCACCCCCGGGCGCGCAGCCCTATCCCCAGCCGCAGCTGCCCTCGGCCGACACGGTCTACGCCGAATCCTTCCGCGTTCCCGCCCCCGCACCTCCGGTCCTGTCCTCCGACACCCCGGCCGGGCGCGGGGTCCTGGGTACGGTGGCCCAGGGTACCCTCGACCTGTGGACCAAGTGCACCGCGGCGGGTGCCCCGGCGACCCGGACCTGCGGCAAGATCCAGGAGGTCGACGCCTTCTTCAAGAGCGCCTTCGCCCAGTGCTTCCCGGGCAAGCCGCTGCCGGACACGCCCGACTACCTGCAGGTGGTCTATGGCTGGGTGCAGTTTCCCGGCTGCGCCACGCCGCTGGTCAAGATCCCGGACTACGACGCGACCATCAGCACCTACTGCGCGCTCCAGTACAACTTCTTCGACCCGACCGTGCCGGCCAGCGACGTCTTCAACCCCTATGTCGCACTGATCCACCGGACGCTGGCCTCGAACGCCTACGCCTTCTCGATCGACGACGCGGTGGCGTTCAAGAGCCTGCCGGGCACCGGCATCGTCATCACCATCGCCGGTGCCAAAGGCCTCGAGAACCCGACCCAGACGCCCCTGCCCACCGCCTCGACCTACCAGACCTACTGCCGCGGCGGCAGCGGCAGCCTGCTCGGCGCGGCACCGGGCAGCCAGCGCCTGAAGAAGCTGCTGCGGCACCACCGGGTCTACGTCCATCTCGGCGCCCGGCCCGACTGGGGGGTCGGCCGGCTGCGCAAGGTCGACGGGGCCCTGGCGCGGGTCCGCTTCGCCGAGCGCGGCACCGTCGTGGTGAACCTGCGCGACGCCAGGCTCGACGTCGTGCAGCTCAAGCCGCTCCAGCCACCCAGGCCGCGGCGATGACCGGCACCGCTTTTCCCCCCGATCGTGCGCGGCCGCGGCGATCGGGGGCATCGCTCGGCACCCGGACCCTCTAAGGTCCATCCTGCCGCAGCCGCCCGGACCCCCGGTCGCAGGCGCGGTACCAGGATGGGAACGGTCATGCGGATCCGCGTCGGCTTCGACATCGTCTACGACTGCCCGCAGCCGACGCCGATGATCCTCACCCTGCACGTGCACTATTCGCGCATCTCCGACCTCGAGCGCCCCGACCACCTGGTCACCGACCCGCCCTTGCCGGTCACCGCCTACCGCGACGGCTTCGGCAACTGGTGCAGCCGGCTGGTGGCCCCGGCCGGCCCCACCCGCTTTCGTGCGGATGCCGTGATCCGCGATCCCGGCACCCCCGACCCGGTCGAGCCGGGGGCCGTCCAGCACGCGGTCCAGGACCTGCCCGACGAGACCCTGGTCTACCTCCTGGGCAGCCGCTACTGCGACACCGACCATTTGACCGAGGCCGCCTGGCAGCTGTTCGGCACCGCACCTCTTGGGCTGGGGCCGCGTCCAGGCGATCTGCGACTTCGTCCACAACCACGTCACCTTCGGCTACGAGCATGCCAGGCCCACCCGCACCGCCTGGGAGACCTTCAACGAGCGCCGCGGCGTCTGCCGCGACTACGCCCACCTCGCCGTCGCCCTGTGCCGCTGCATGAACATCCCCGCCCGCTACTGCACCGGCTACCTGCCCGACATCGGCGTGCCGGTGAGCGACGCACCCATGGACTTCAGCGGCTGGTTCGAGGCCTGGCTCGGCGGCCGCTGGCACACCTTCGACGCCCGCTTCAACACGCCCCGCATCGGCCGCACCCTGATCGCCCGCGGCCGCGACGCCGCCGACGTCGCCATCAGCATGACCTTCGGCCCGAACACGCTGCAGAGCTTCCAGGTCTGGGCCGACGAGGTGACGGGGCAGGGGTAGGGGCGGTGGCTGGACTACGGACTTGAACTAAACCAGCCAAACTGCAACTAGGGCCGTTACGGGCTGAAAGGCAACCAAATTTCGTACGATACTGCTGGCGGCGAGGTTCATACGCTATCGCAGCGAACGGCGTTCCCGCGGCGTGGCCTGGGAAGGAACGCCAAGCCAGAAAAGAGAAGGGCATCATGACATCGAGTTTCACCGTTCGCAGCGCCGACGGCTACGAACAGCTCATGGGCCGTTGGAGCCGCAGGCTGGCTGGTCCGTTCCTCGATTTCGTCGGCGTGGCGGACGGCGAGCGGATCCTCGACGTCGGGTGCGGCACCGGCAGCCTGACGTTCGCGTTGCCGCAGGCGGCCGATGCTAAGCGAGGTGGCGGCGATCGACTATGCGCCCGTCTTCGTCGAGGAAGCCCGACGCCGGAACACCGATCCACGGATCACCATCATCCAGGGCGATGCTTGCGCCATCCCCTTCCCGGACGGTCGCTTCGATCGTGCCCTGTCGATGCTCGTGCTCCATTTCGTGCCGCAGGCCGCCCAGGCGGTTGCCGAGATGTGCCGCGTGGTGCGGCCGGGCGGCGTGGTGGGGGCGGCCGTGTGGGATCACCTGGGCGGGATGCCGGCGACGCGCATGATGTGGGACACCGTAGCAGCGCAGGACGAGGAGGGGCGAAAGCTGCGTGGCTTCTATTGCTTCCAGCCGATGATGCGGCCCGACGAGATGCGGCAGAGCTTCGTCGCACAGGGCCTCGTGAATGTGGAGCAGACCTCGCTCCTGATCCGGATGGAGTACGAAAGCTTCGCGGACTATTGGGAGCCGATCGCCGCCGGCGAGGGGCCGCTCGGCAAATACGTTGCAGGGCTCGACCCCGCGCGCCGCGCCAAAGCCGACGAGGCGGTCAGAGCCGCCTACGAAGCCACGCAGCCCGACGGACCGCGCTCCTTCGCGGCGGTGGCTTGGGCCTGTCGCGGTGTGGTTCCTGGGCTGGGGTGAGGGGTGACCGCGGGCGCGCTCGCGGTGAGGCCCGGTCCACTTCCATGGCTTGGCAAAGCTGCGGGTCGGGCGCGTCTGCTATCCGTAGCGAACACCTGTCATGCACAGCTGATCACGTTCAGGGCCTAGACTTCGTGGGGTCCGAACTCGATCAGTTCGCAACCAAGCTTCTCAACGATTCGTTCTTCCTCGGACAGCGCAGGAACATGTCCTGAGGCACGCCCAGACCCGTTGCGGGTCTCTTCACAGAGTGCGATGATCTCCGATGCCCTGGGCTGCCGCTCGGGGTGTCGGGAGGTGAATGCGGCATGTCCGAGTTCAACATCGGCTTCGTGATCTTCCCAGGCATCACCCAACTGGACTTCACTGGCCCATTCGAGGTCTTGAGCCGACTTGCAACGCCGCCCTCGCTGTCGGTTCCGAGCAAGTTCCCGCAAGCGCGCACCAACATTGTCGCGAAGACCATGCTGCCGGTGTCGAGCGACCGCGCTCTGCGCATCTTGCCCGACTGCACGTTCCAGACCTGCCCCCCACTCGATCTGATCTGCGTGCCCGGTGGCCCAGGCGTCGTTGAGGCGCTGGCCGATGGCGAGACGGTCGACTTCATACGCCGTCAGGGCGAGCACGCACGGTACGTCACCTCGGTCTGCATGGGCGCCTTTCTTCTCGGTGCCGCCGGGTTGCTGCGGGGGCGTCGGGCCACGACGCATTGGGCCTATGTCGACCTGTTGCCCCTGGTCGGTGCGACCAGCGAGAAGGGGCGGGTCGTGCGCGACGGCCATGTCGTCACGGCGGGCGGCGTCACGTCGGGCATCGACTTCGCCTTCCACGTCGTCGCCGAACTCGCCGGACCGGAGGTGGCCCAGGCGATCCAGGTCGGGATCGAGTACGACCCGGCGCCGCCTTTCGATTCCGGCCACCCCGACAAGGCGCCCGCGGCGGCCACGGCACTCATGGTCCGCCGCAACGAGCCGGCCCACACCGGCATTCAGCACGCACTCGAGAGCTTGGCCCGGCAAGGTCCAGGCACGATCACCCCCATGACGCCGTGATGGGCGCGTCAGACGCCCAGGAACAGCAGGTCCAAGGCGTAGGCTCCTACGACGCCATCCCGGCTGCCCCCATACGCCCGGCGGGCACCGCCCGGACTGCGCACAGCGGACCTGCCGCCGCATCCACATGCGCGCGCACCTGCTCTGCGGTGCGCTCGTTGTAGGTGTGGGCAATCAGGTTGCGGTCCTCGATCATCGCCAGCCACGGCGCCTCAGCGTCGAGCCATCCTGCCCGGAACGCCTGCCGAAACGCCTCCTTGGGGTAGGCCGCCTCCACGCCCTCCTCGGCCAGTGCCGCCTCGAGCGCCGTCAGCGCCCGCGTGAAGCTGTCGAGCGCGCGCCCGCTTAGCCGCGCTCATGCAGCATGATTCCCTCGGCCTCGATCTCCCGCCGCAGTGCCGGGTCGGCCGCGTCCAGCCGAACCAGGTCGATCCCGACCAGGGCCGGCGCATCCTCGACGAGCTCGGCCATGCGTGCCCGGTCGGCGAGCGTGGCGCCGGGCGCCTCGACCGCGAGATCGATGTCCGACCGCTGTCCGTGATCGCCGCGCGCCCGCGACCCGAACAGGATCACGCGCTCGACCGCGGGCAGCGCGGCCAAGCGGTGTGCAAGCCAGGCGATCGCCGGGTGACGATCGGCCGAGACCGTTGCAGCAGTACCGACTGCGTGTCCCATGGCCAGCCGGATCGCCTTCCGCCGATGGTATGAACCCGCCGCACTTATGCGCCGATGTGCCGAACCGGGGCAACCATCGGCGTGCCGGCAAGCGCGGCGCCCTACCGGCTCCCGGGCATCCGCCCGTGCACGGCCGTGAACGCGATCGTCTCGGTCCACCAGCCCGGGTCCCGGCACTGCGCCAGGAACCCGTCGACCAACCCGGCGTCGAGCTTGCCCGACCCCACCAGCCGGTCCTTCAGCTCGGCCACCGTGTCGACCCAGTAGGAAGCCCAGGGCGAGCCGCCATTGTAGACCGCGGTCTCGGCCGTCCCCGCCAGCTCCGCGACCCCCAGCGCCGCCAGCCGCGGCGCCAGCTTGCGGCCGACATGGTAGTCGATGCCCTGGGCTTCGGCCCAGGCGAGCCACCCGTCCCAGAACGCCTTCACGCGCGCGGGCTCGGCCACGCTCACCGGCAGGAAGTCCGGCTCGATCAAGCAGGATCGCCCCGCCCGGCGCCAGGCTGGCCACCAGGTTGCGGATCGCCGCCTCGCGGTCGGCCACGTGGTGCAGCACCGCCCGTGCGGTCACGAGATCGAACCCGCCCCGCTCGACCGGCCCGGCGCAGATGTCGCCCTGGCGCAGCTCGAGATTGGGGGCGCGCACCTCGATCAGCGACAGATCGAGATCGACCGCCACCACCTGGCCCGCCGGCCCGACCCGCTCGGCCAGCCAGGCCGACACCGTCCCGTTCCCCGCACCCACCTCCACCGCCCGCATCCCCGGCCGCACCCCCAGCGCCTCCAGGTGGCGGCGGTGCATCGGATCGAGCAGCCGCGACATCAGCGCCAGGCGCGCACGCTCGCCCGAGAGGTGGTGGTCGAGGACGTATCCGGTCATGGAACCCAGCGTAAGGGCAGGGGTCGCCCGTGGGCAAGCCGGCGCGCGATGCCGCCCGCCCGATCTCTTGTCCACAAGGCGTGGCACGATTTGACCGGATGGCGGTTGGGGAGCATGGTCATACTGGGCGGCAATTCCGTTGCGCGATCACCTGCCGCCCGCAGGGAGGAACTTGCCATGAACCGACCACTCAAGGCTCTCGCCCTGACCGGCGCCCTCGCTGCGGGCTCGCTCGCGGCAAGCCCGGACGCGGCTGCCGCCCAGCTGGCAGCACTCACCGGCGATCGGTCGCTGGTCGTGATCACCACCGTCGGGCCGAACGCGCCGCGCGTGCTGCGGCGGCTCGAGGTGGGTACCGCCGCACCGCTGGCCGGCATCGATTCGCGCGCCGCCGACGGCCTGCTCTACGGTGTCACCACGGACGGCCAGATCGTGACCATCGACCGGCGCACCGGGGCCGCGACCGCCAGCGGGAACCTCACCCTGCCACTGCCCGGAGTACAGCTCAGCGTCGACATCAACCCGGTCGCGGACGCGATCCGCATCGTCGGCACCGACGGCAGCAACCTGCGGCACGCCTTCGCCACCGGCACGACCTTTGCCGACACGGCGCTGAACTTCCCGGCGCCCCCGGCACCGCCGAACCCGTTCGGCGACACCGCCCCCGACGTGGTGGGCGTCGCCTACACCAACACCATCCCCGGCGCCAACGTCCCCGGGACGACGGCGACGCAGCTGGTCGACATCGACGCCAACCCGCAGGCGCTCTACCTGCAGGTCCCGGCCAACTCCGGCACGTTGAACGCCATCGGGCGGGTGACCGGCGGCACGCTGGGCAGCCCGCTTGGGCTTCGACATCTTCGTCAACAGCAACGGCCGCAACACCGGCCTGATCGTCACCGGCAACCGGCTGCTCACCATCGACGTGATCGGCGGGGAGATCCTGGGCAGCGCCCGCGTGCGCGGCCTCAACGCCCCGGTCCGGGATGTTGCGGCACTGCTGTAGGGACGGTGGACGGGAGCCGGCGCTGGCGCCGGCTCCCGTTCGGGTAGGCAGGAACGGGGGGTGACCCGCCAAGCCCCCGCACCCTGATCGCCCGCGGCCGCGACGTCGCGATCAGCATCACTCTCGTCCGCTCGCTCCGCCGAGCTCAACGGTCCGGGCGGGCAGGGGCACCTGCCGGACGTCGGGCACCCTGGACCTTGGTCCCCGGCACCCGACGGTCATCGGGTCAGCTGACGAAGCGGCCGGCAGCCTGCGTGTAGGCCTTGCCGAACTCCTCGGCCATGCGTTCCGAGCCGCTGCGCAGATCGGCGAACGCGGCCCCGCTGGCCGTGCGGACCTTGGCCATCTGCTCCTGATAGGCCGTCTGCTGGAGCTGCAGGGCGTTGACCACCGCCGTGAACCTGGCCTTCTGCTCCGTTCCGGTGTCGTGCGCCTTCGCCTGGAGCTCGCCGAGCTGGGTCGACCACTGCTTCAGCGTGGCGGCCATCTTGTCGGCATATTCGTCATGCATTGTCATGGATTTGCCCTCCTCGGGCGCTCGCACTCGGTGCGATTTACCTACAGTGGAGTACGATCTGCGAACTGGCAATAGAAATTGACGGGAAGTCCTCTAATAAAAACCGCCGCAATGGCAGCCGAAAACTTTCACGAGTTGCCGGCCGGCCAGGTCGCGAGGCCGGAAAGCTGCGATCCACTACCTGGCCGCGCGTGATCGGCGGCCAGCGCGGCAGCCCGGTCGTTGGCGGCCGCTGATCCAGGTTAGTGCGCACCGGACGATGTGGGCCGATGATCGGCGGCTGTCCCCGGGCACCGACGGGCAGGACGAGCGACGCGCCCGGACCGTGCCGATGCCGAGGGTTGCCATGGCCTATCTCCACACCGATGCCGGTGCGCGCACCCTGCGCAGCCGCCCCTTGGACGACGCCCTGGACCGGGGCCCGCCATTGGCACAGCACCATGCCGGTGCACTGCTGCTGGTCGACGACGAGGCCTACAGCCGTACCCGCCTCACCCGCCGGCTGACGACCACGGGCTTTGCGGTCACCGGCGTCGCCAGTGCCCTGGAGGCGCTGCATGCGGCCGCCGAGAGCCGGTTCAGCCACGCCGTGGTCGAGCTGCGCATCGGCCGCGACAGCGGCCTCGGGCTGATCGCCCAGCTGCGCGCCATGGACCCGAAGATGCGGATCGTCGTGGTCACCGGCTTCGACAGCTTCGCCTCGGTGATCCTGGCCCTGCGCGCCGGGGCCGTCGACTATCTCTCCAAGCCCGTCGTCGCGGACGAGCTGATCGACGCGCTGATCGGGCGCGGCCCGGCGCAGCCGCCGGTGCCCGACACGCCGATCGCCCTGGTCCGCATCTCCTGGGAACACACCCAGCGCGTGTACGAGCAGTGCGACCGCAACGTCAGCAGTGCCGCCCGCCTCCTGGGCATGCACCGGCGCACCCTCCAGCGCATCCTGGCCAAGCGCGCGCCGCCCGCGCGCGGCATCTTGCGGTCGACCTGCTGACCGGGCTGGGGGCGGGCGTGGCCGTCGGGGTGTCACCGGCGCCCAGGGTGGCGATCGGCACGACCTTCGGGGTGGCCTGGTTCGACCCGTGGCAGGCGGGCACGGCGACGACAGGCTGAGCGGAGGTATGGTGGCTCCTGCCCGAAACGGGACCCGACCCGGTAAGCCCCTCGTCGCTCGTCACTGCCGCCGGGGCCGTCAGCCGCCGCCGAGATAGCCGGTGAAGTAGGCCGGATCGCCGCCCTCGTCCCGCGGCACCGGCCCCGCGATCTCCTGCAGCACCCGGTCGACCGCCTCGGGCGTCAGGACGAGCCCGGTCTCGGCCCGCAGGCCGTGCGCGATCTCCTCGCGCGACCTGCCCAGGCTGCGCAGCCGCAACAGGCAGGCCAGGCCCGCCCGGTCGGCCGCGTCGGCCGGCTGCAGCAGCCGCTTCTCCGTGGATTCCGTCATCGTGCCACCCCATGCCCGGCAGGTCCCGCGCGGTAACCGGCTCCCGCCGCCCGGTGTTCCTGCGTAGGTGGGCACGCGGTCGAAAGTGGCGCTGACGCGGTAACCCCAGCACGACTTCGTGGTCTATCTGCAGACGCTGGCGGCCGGTCAGCGCGCGCCGACGCCGGCGCGCTCCTTAGCCCGGCGGCGGCCCGTGGCTGGCGGGTGGTACGATGGACAAGCGTTCCTCGACGATCCAATCCCGCGCCGTCAGCTCTTGCCGCGTTCGCGGCGACAGGGTTCCGGCCAGGTACAGCCGTCGCGCCTTGGCGCTTGCCAGATCGGGCCGTCCGACGAAGTCTGCCACGCGCTCCGTCCAGGAAACGTAGTCCACCGCCGCCGGCACCACGACCGTACCATCGGCGGTTTCGCCGAGAAGAGTTCCCGCCACGCTCAGCCGGGTGACCGGTGCCGCCGTCAGGTGGCTGCGCGCCAGGATCGCGACCGAACCGGCCATGAACCGGGCCTGGGTCTCGGAGTCGGCGGTGAGCGCCCAGTCGATGATGTCGGGCCGACCGGGGCCGGCCCCGAGTGCCACCATGCTTTCCACCAGGGCCAGCCGGATGCTGTCCGTGAACCATTTCTGGCGGAGGAAGCGGTCGATCGGCTCCTGCTCCACCCCGAGTGCCGTCAGTTGCTGCTGCATCGCGACCCGCAGATCGCCGGGCGTCATGACCCACACCAGGTCGCTCACCCAGTCCCGCGTGAACTTGACGGCCGAGCCGCCCGGAACCAGCCCGACGAGTTGTTCGGGGCCGAACTCGCCACCCCACACCACCCACGTGGCCTCATCCATCTTCTGGGCCAGGATGGGGTTGGTGGTGTAGGGATCCACACCGAGGTACCTGGCGAGACGGCGGCGCGAATCGTCGTACCCGACGAGGCTCCGCGCGACGGTGGCAGCACCCTCCAGGGCTGCCTCGGTGATGTCGGAGTCCGGTTGGCCGGCCGCGTTCTGGGCCTGCCTCTGCCGCGCCGCGTCACCGATCTTCTGCACGCCGGTCGTGACGTCGCGCGTCACGCGCTGGAAGAAGCGTCCGATCCCGGCGGGCACGCCACTGATCGTGTCCACGGGATGGGCCGCCACGGCCCTCAGTGATTGGCCGGTCCGACCCAACGCCGCTTGCAGCGCCTTTTGGAAGATGTCGAGGGTCTCGGCCTTGGACAGCACGTCGAGGGCCTGGATCTCGGCGGCGCGCACCGCCACCATGCCCGGGCCCTCGGCCTCGAAATCGCCCAGCGCCGAGCGCAAGACGGTCTTGGTGAGCAGGCCGTCCGTCGAGATCCATTCGTCGATCTGGAAGAAGGGGCTTTGCAGCAGTTCCGGCGGCATGATTTCCGCCGCGGGCAGGACAGCCGGCACCTCATACGGCGTCTGCGACTTCGCCGTCGTGATCCCCACGCTGAGCACGACCCCAAGCGCCATCACGAGCCCGCAGGGCTTCATCGCAATACTCGTCAGTCGCATGGCTGCAGCCTTCGGCAACGGACCGCTGGTCGGATTATGGCTGGGCGCTGGCAGGCTCTGCAAGGCAGTCATCGCCTGACTGGCACTTCGCGGCGGAGCGCTGGGTACCAGGGTACCATTAACGGCCGCTTACCGCCTCATCAGCTTGGTCGCTGCGGCTCACCTACAGTTCGCCCCTCACCAGTGCCGCGCGTCGCACCGGCCGCGACCTGCTGGCGCTGATCCGCTCCGGCCCAGGCCTGGACCTCGACCCGGATTCCGTCCGCTCGGCCGAGACCGGCCGGCCCGCCGACCTCGATGGCTGACGGCTTCGTCCTCGACACCGACGTCCTGGCCGAGCTGGAGCGCCCGGCACCCGATCCCGCCGTCCTGGCATGGTTCGCCGGCCCAGGCCGCCGACGACCTCCATCTCACCGCCACCGTCGTCGCCGAGCTCTGGTACGGCATCGAGCTGAAGCCCGAGGGCGCCCGTCGCACCGCGCTCGCCGCTTGGCTCGCGGCCTTGCTTGAGGACGGCTTCGCCGACCGCATCCTCCCCTTCGACGCCGCCGCCGCCCGCATCTGGGGCCGCCTGATGGCCGAGGGCCGCCGTGCCGGCCGGCCGCCCGCCGTCCGCGACGCCGAGATCGCGGCCGTGGCCCTGGCCCACGGCCTGACGGTCGCCACGCGCAACGTTCGCGACTTCGCGCCTTTCGGCGTGGGTTGGCTGAATCCGTGGCAGACCGGTGGGGCAGCGAGTTCCTTAGCGGCGTCGACGGGTCCATAACGGGTCTGACCCCGAACGTTCCCAGACCACGCTAAGCAATCGTTAATGGTACCTGGTACGGAGCCCCGCGTTGGCTGTCCCCGGAGCCGAGAAGGTTAACTCCGTTGGGAGTCCCCGTGAACGCCCAACTATGGGCGCTTCTTGACTTGATACCCGTAGTCGTCTAAGCGCCGCATGGCCTTCTCCAGCTCCTCGGGTGTGAAGAGAGGATGCCACATTTCGTTTTCAATGACAACGGCCTCAACCGTCAGGTCGAGCCTCTTACGCTGATAGAGAGCCGTATATCCATCTGAAGGCTTTTCCGCATTTATCAGATATCTAGCCGTGCCAAGGCCGCCTCTCTCGTACAACATCTTCAAAAATATTGTTGCATTGTAGTGTGCTTCAGTTTTCGCTCTCTTATATATATTATGCATAGTTGAGTCCAATGCTTTCTCCAAGGCATCTGACATGATTATTCACCGCCGCAGATGAGTGATATTACAGTCGAGTATCGGCGGCGTTCTCTCAGGGTAAATTCCAGCAGTCCTTGATTTACCCTGTGATGACATTGACCATATACTGGCCGAACTCGTGTGCCAGGTAACATTGATTGCTTTCAAATCTCTCCTCCGCTCAGTGGGATTTGGTGCCGTTGAGAGACGGGTTCGAAACAAGTCAGAAAATGTTTAGCGATCTTCTAATGGTCGCGATAAGTTGTAGCCTAAAGTTCTCATTGTCACCTGTTGACCATAGGACGGTCGTGCAATGATTGGTATCAAAGTGAGTTTTCTTTTCTCGAAATTTTCCCTCTTCGCACAAATATATCACCGGCTTGCCAAGTCCTTCAGCGTAGCCTGCCTCCCAATATGCGCCAGAATTGTCATGCGTGAGATCTGCTAGAACAAATGCGCTATCTCAATCTCTGCCTAAGTAGGTTATCAATTACACCCGCTTGGGCTTTGTCCCTAAGGTCAATAACCTGGTAACCAATCTCATGCATAATGCTGGGTTTGATTAGATTGTTTGCAAGATTTTCTAAAGCAGTATCTCCATATCTTTCATTGCTAGAAATCCTGTTCGGCCAGCAAACCCACCTCTCGCTTCCTTTTCATATCGTTCCCATCCTGTAATGGTAAGGTCTATATTACTAATGGACTTCTTGTCATTTGAAAGGTCACCCTTAATCCAGCCATTCTCATTCATCTCTAAGGCGGAACTTCATCAGTGATTTCACATTCAGCGCTCCGACAACTGAGCTAATGCCTGGTGACAAATCTTTAAGCGGTGTACCTTTACGTCTCAAGTGATCGCCAATATAGCTGATCATTCGAGTGCACTGCAGTCCAACCGAAGGGAGCGAGGGATTCTCTTGAATCAATCGATCTACCGTATCCCCGCGTATAATCGGAAAAGGCATCTCTTTTGTTGAATGTGCTGTACGTAGTCGGTGCGATAGCACCGCGCGAACCACGGGCGTCAACTTACTCGCACCTTCAGATTCACGTGCAAAATAGTCGCTATAGACATCTCTACTCAATGCCGAAATCTCCACAGATTGGGCATGACAAGCGACTACCTTCAATGGAGATCTCATAGATCGGCGGTTGGAGATTCTGCCAACCACATACGGGACAAGGTAGAGCTTCACGCCGCACGATTAACCTCGCTAACTCAGTCGCTGCCTTGAGCACATGCGAGCTCACGGCAGCTTCGGCCCTGCTGGCCAAGCAGCCATCCGTCATGACGTTTCGCCGGTCACGAAACTCTTGTCGCCAGGATAATATTCCTCTATACTTCTCCGCATGACCCTCCACTGCCTCCGCGCCATGAGCCCCGGCGCACCCGCCCTGATGGCCGTCGCGCTCTCCGGCCGTCGTCGGCGCCCACTGCAGTGGGGGCAGCACTGGCTGCGCATCGCCGACCGGCTGGCCGGGGGCGTGCCGCCGGCCGTGGCGGCCCTGCCCGAGGGCGGGGACGAGGCACTCGTGGGCGAGCTCCTGGCGCTGGAGGATTTCCGCGAGCTCGTGGCCGCGGCCGAGGAGGAGCGCGCCGTCCCGGCCGAGGAGCTACCGCCGCGATCTCGTGTTCATGGCCCGCCAGGCGCTCGAGCGTGCGCTGGCCTGCGACGATGTCGGTGCGGCCCTGTTCGTGCTCGAGGAGGACGCGCGCGGCCGCGACCCCTGCGCCACCCTGGTCGACAGCATCCTGCGCTGCCGCAGCCGTGCGCTGGCCTCGGCGGCCATGCTCGCCGAGCCGGAGCCCGAGCCCGAGCCGGAACCCGCACCCGCGGCACCGCCGGCCGCCCCGCGCGCGCACGAGCCTCTGCGCCGCCTGATCCACCGCGGCACCGCCCGGCTGCGCGACGACGTGGAGGTCGAGGAAGCGCTGCACCGGATCGGCCGGCGGGCCGCCGCGGCCGCGCGCGACCCCGTCCCCGTCGGTGCCGCCGCCACCCGTGCCGCCGCCGAGCGCGCGCTGGCCCTGCGCCGTGCTGCCGCCGCTCCCGCCATCCCCCATGATGCCGCCCCGCCGCTGGCTCCGTCCGGCGGCACCCGGCACCCGTTCGAGCCCGCCCGTGCCACCGCGGCCCCCGCCGATCCGGCCCGGGCACCGCGCCGGGCGCGGGCACCCTGAGGCCCCCGGCCGCCACCAGCCGCGCGCTTTCCTCCCTCTCGGCCCCCGGGGCCCGCCGTGCTAGGACGGCCGGGACGGCGCCGCGCGTCCGCTGCCGGTGTCCGGGGAGCAGGAAACGCCATGAACAAATTCGTCTTCGCCCTGGCCCTCGCCGGCACCGTGCTCATGGCCGGTGCCGCGTTCGCCCAGTCCTCGCAGCAGAACCGGATGGCCGCCTGCAACGCCGGGGCCGGCGAGCGCGGGCTGTCCGGCGACGCCCGCAAGTCGTTCATGTCCGAATGCCTGAGCAAGGGGCCCGAGGCCATGGCCCCGGCCAAGGGCAGCCAGGCCTCGCCGCAGCAGCGCATGGCCGACTGCAACGCCGCCGCCTCCGCCGGCGGGATGAAGGGCGATGCGCGCCAGTCCTTCATGAGCGACTGCCTCAAGGGCTCGGGCGGCGGCACCACCGCCAAGGCCTCGGCCAAGGAGCAGGCCTGCACGACCCAGGCCGACGCGAAGAAGCTCGCCGGGGCCGCGCGCACCTCGTTCCTGACCAAGTGCGTGAGCAGCTGACGCCATGCCGGAGCAACCCGACGCCTGCACGCTCTACTGGTCGGCCGACAGCGGCGCCTTCGTGGTCCAGGCGGTGCTGGAGGAGCTGGGGCTGCCCTACCGGAAGGAGGAGGTCGCGACCGCCAGGGGCGAGCATCTCCGCCCCGACTTCGTGGCCCTCAACCCGATGGCCCAGGTGCCGGTGCTGCGGCTGCCCGACGGCACCGTGCTCACCGAATCGGCGGCCATGGTCGTGCATCTGTGCGACCTCGCCCCCGAGGCCGGCCTGCTGCCGCCGCCCGGCACCAGTGCGCGCGGGGTGGCCTATCGCTGGCTGTTCTGGCTGGCGACCGGCCTCTACGAGAGCGACCTGCGCTACTACTACGCCGACCGCTACACCGCCGACCCGGCCGCCGCCGAGGGCGTGCGCGCCGCGGCCCTGGACCGCATGGACCGCCTGCTGGCGATCGCCGAGGACCTGATCGAGGGCCCTCATGCCCTGGGCGAGCGGTTCTCGGCCGTCGACCTCTATCTGTTCATGCTGGTCTGGTGGCACCCCGAGGCCGTGGCCGCGCTGCGCACGCCATCCCCGCCTGGCCGAGCTGGTCCGGCTGGTGCGGCAGCGCCCGGCGGTCGAGCGGATCTGGTGGCAGCACCACCCGGCCGAAGCCGTGCCGTGATCGACCTCGACCGGCTCGAGCGCGTCCTGGTCCAGGCCGCGCGCGAGGGCCGGCCGGTCACCTACGGCCAGGTGCTGGCCTATTTCGGCTGGAAGGTGACCCAGGTGACGGTGGGCGCCTTGTGCCGCGACCTCGGCCGGGTCGAGGAGCGGCGCGCCGGCCAGGGCTGGCCCGACCTCGCCTGCCTGGTCGTGCGCAAGAGCGACGGCCTGCCCGGCGAGGGCTACTTCACGGCCGAGCGCGCGGCCGGCGGCTACGACGGACCCAGCACCGGCCCTGCGGCCGAGGCGTTCGTCCGGTCGCGGCAGGCCCGTGCCGGGGCGTGGGCCCGGACGGCCTCCGCCGCGACCGGGCCCGACGGGGAGGTCAGCGCGCCGCCGCCATGTCGGCCGCCTCGCGCTGGGCGTAGGCGCGGGTGACGGGCTCGATCAGGTGCTCGAGCTTGCGCCCGGCGGCCTCCTCCTGCGCCAGGATCTGGCGGCAGACCTCGCCCACCTCGCGCTCGCCGCTGTCATCCGCCAGGGCGATCAGCGACTTGTAGCTGGCGATCTCGAAATGCTCGAAGGCGTAGAGCGCGAACAGGTTCTTGAGCACCTCGTCGCTGGCCATCCCGTGGGCCATGGCCTGCAGGTTGCCCATGAGCTTCAGCGCCGCGTCCTTGAGCGCGGACGGCTCCTCGCCGAAGCGGCCGAGGCACTGCTCGACCATCTGCTGCTGGCGCTGCGTCTCCTGGATGTGCTGCGCCACGACGGCCTTGAGCTCCGGGTAGTGCTCGAGCCGGTCGCGCACGTTGGTCATGGTCGAGAGCGCCTGCCCCTCGAGCGCGTAGGCGTTGCGGAGGCCGACGATCAATGTGTCGCGCTTGCTGGTCGCCATGGTGAGGTCCCTCATGGAAGCGGGCGCCCGTGGGAAAGCGCCTCTCGCGCCCTAACTGGGTCATGGTCGGGTGGTTCCGGTGGCAGCGGGGAGGGGTGGGATGCGCGCTCGCTTGGCCTTGGCGGCGCTGGTGCCGCTGCTGCTGCCGGCTCGCGGCCTGGGCACGGCCGGTCACGCTGGCCGGCATCACCTTCAGCGACGAGCTGGGCGGGGTCGTCCTGCACGACGGCTGGGGCTCCGGCACGACCGACGATCCGTTCACCCTGGTCGAGGAGATCACCGAGGACGGGCCGGCGGTGCTGGTGGTGCGGGGCATGAAGTCGCGCCTGGGCGATGCGCCGGACGGGCGCTTCCAGCACGGCATGGTGGTGCGCAAGATCGTCACCAACGCCACGACCCACGACTGGATGGTCTTCGAGCTGGAGCTGCGCGAGACGTTCGAGCGCACCAGCAGCTACGAGGACGGCCTGTCGTTCGGCCAGGCCCTGGCCATGCCGCGGCCCTTCACCAACGACCGCTACGGCCGCGTGCAGATGACCGACGAGCCCTTGGACGCGATGGTGTTCAGCGACGGCATGGTCCGGCCGGGCGAGGTGGTGACGGTGACCGTGACCATCACCGACTACACGCCGCAGGACGAGTTCTTCTTCCTCCAGCGCCGCGAGAGCCCGGTGGCGTCCCTGCCGCTCCAGCCGCCCGGCTAGCCGCGCCGCGGCTTGACCGTCCGGGCCCCGCGCGCCTCATCCTGTCACGGTCGTGCGGCAGGATCGCCGCCACGGAACGCTGCGGTCGGAGCAAACAAGGTCATGCGCAAGGCGATCAAGCCGGACGAGGCGGCAGCCCTCGTCGAGGAGGGTGCCGTCGTGATGATCGGCGGCTTCATGGGTGTGGGCACGCCCGAGCGGATCATCGACGCCCTGGTGCGTCAGGGCACGCGGCGGGTTCACGGTGATCGCCAACGACACCGCGCGGCCGGGTGTCGGGATCGGCAAGCTGATCTCCGCCGGCCGCTGCCGCAAGGTCATCGTCTCCCACATCGGGACCAACCCCGAGACCCAAAGGCAGATGATCGCCGGCGAGCTCGAGGTGGAGCTGGTGCCGCAGGGCACCCTGGCCGAGCGGGTCCGCGCCGGCGGCTACGGCCTGGGCGGCGTGCTGACGCCGACCGCGATCGGCACGCTGGCGGCCGAGGGCAAGCCGGTGATCGAGGTCGACGGCCGCGCGTTCCTGCTGGAAAGGCCGCTGCGGGCCGACGTGGCGCTGATCATGGCCAAGGAGGCCGACTATTACGGCAACCTCCACTACTCGCTGACCGCCCACAACTTCAATCCGCTCATGGCGCTGGCGGCGGAATGCGTGATCGCCGAGCCGGATTTCATCGTGCCGGTGGGCATGATCTCGCCGGACGTCGTCGGCACCCCCGGCGTGCTGGTCGACCACCTCGTGCAGCGGAGCGCCTGACATGGCCGAGCTCGACACCAAGACGATCATCGTCAAGCGGGTCGCCCTGGAGCTCCGCGACGGGATGCTGGTCAATCTCGGCATCGGCATGCCGACGGAGGTCGCCAACCACGTGCCCAAGGGCATGCAGGTCTTCTTCCAGTCCGAGAACGGCATCATCGGCATGGGCGAGCGCCCGCCCGAGGGCATGGACGACCGCTATCTGAGCGACGCCGGCGGCTCGCCGATCTCGGCCCTGCCGGGTGCCGCCGCCTTCGACAGCGCCTTCTCCTTCGGCCTGATCCGCGGCGGCCATCTCGACATGACCGTGCTGGGCGGGCTGCAGGTCGACGAGCGCGGCCTGCTCGCCAACTGGATGATCCCCGGCAA
The DNA here is from genome assembly GCA_963769465.1 of uncultured Alphaproteobacteria bacterium. Lineage (GTDB taxonomy): Bacteria > Pseudomonadota > Alphaproteobacteria > Geminicoccales > Geminicoccaceae > Benzoatithermus. The sequence continues at coordinate 92,243 of CAVYMA010000023.1, read as the reverse complement.
GATGGTGCCCGGCATGGGCGGGGCCATGGACCTGGTCTCCGGCGCCAAGCGCGTGGTGGTGGCCATGACCCACACCGCCAAGGGTGCGGCCAAGATCGTGCGCACCTGCGGCCTGCCGCTGACCTCCGCCCGCCCGGTCAGCCTGGTCGTCACCGAACTCGCGGTGATCGAGCCCGTGCCCGAGGGGCTGGTGCTGCGCGAGCGCGCGCCGGGCGTGACGGTCGAGCAGATCATGGCGGCGACCGAGGCGCGGCTGCTGATTCCGGACGAGGTGCCGCAGATGGCTCTGGCCGCGTGAAGCTTGCCGGCCATGGGAACCACGGGCATATGAGCCGGCGAGAAGAAGGGCCGGGCCGATCCCGGCACGTAACGAGGGAGCAATGAGATGGCCGATCTGGTGTGCGTGGCGTTCGATCATCCGGATACCGCCGACAAGGTGCTGAACGCCCTGACCGCGATGAGCAAGGAGCAGCTGATCGAGCTGCAGGATGCCTGCGTCGTGATCCGGCCGGCCGAGGGCGAGCCCCAGCTCAAGCAGATGGTGCCGCTGACCAAGATCGGGGCCATGAGCGGCGGGTCGTCGGGGGCCTTGTGGGGTGCTCTGGTCGGGCTGCTGTTCCTCAATCCGCTGGCCGGCATGGCGATCGGCGCCGGCGTCGGCGCCGCCTCGGGCGCGCTCGCCGGCAAGCTGTCGGACTTCGGCATCAACGACGAGTTCATCAAGGAGCTGGGCAGCAAGATCCAGCCCAACAGCTCGGCCCTGTTCCTGCAGATCCGCAAGGTTACCGCGGACAAGGTGCTCGAGCGCCTGAAGGCCGACGGCTTTTCCGGCCACGTCCTGCAGACCTCGCTCACCAACGAGCAGGAAGAAGCGTTGAAGAAGGCGATCAGCGACGCCAGCGCCGCGGCCTGACCGGGCGACGCCGGCACTGGAACCTCCGGTGCCGGCGTTTACTTCCCTCGGCCGGAAGCAACCGGTCGGGAGCGGATGATGGCCGCGTCGTTGGCGGAGCTGAGGGAAGCGGCGCTTGACTGCCGCAACTGCCACCTGTGGGCCAACGCCACGCAGACCGTGTTCGGGGAGGGCCCGGCGGACGCCGCCATCCTGTTCGTCGGCGAGCAGCCGGGCGACCAGGAGGACCTGAAGGGCCGGCCCTTCGTCGGCCCGGCCGGGCAGCTGTTCGATCGCGCCCTGGCCGAGGCCGGCATCGATCGTGGCGCGGTCTACGTCACCAATGCGGTCAAGCACTTCAAGTTCGAGCCGCGCGGCAAGCGGCGGATCCACCAGAAGCCGGACTACAAGGAGGTGCTCGCCTGCCGGCCGTGGCTGGAGCGCGAGCTCGCGACCGTGTCCGCGCCGACCGTGGTGGCACTCGGGGCCACGGCCGCCCAATCGCTCATGGGGCGTACCGTGACCATCGGCAAGGAGCGCGGGCGCTTCCAGCCCTACCCGCCCGACCGCCACCTGTTCGTGACCGTCCACCCGTCCTACCTGCTGCGGCGTCCCCGACGAGCGACGCGCAGGCGGCCGAGTATCGCCGCTTCGTGGACGAGCTGCGCCAGATCGACGCCGGACCGCCGACGCGGGCAGCCGCCGCCGCTCGCCAGGCCTCGCTGTTCTAGACGCCGGCCACGTGTCCGGCCGGTGGTGACAAGCTGCACCGGGATGGATAGCATCCACGTCTGTACAATCAGCGGCCGGCGCGGATTGCGATCGCGCCGGACCGCCAACAGGGAGGCAGACATGCAACGTCGCACGATGTTGGGGACGACGGCGGCCGCGGCGCTCGCACTGGGCAGTGGCGCGCGTGCCGCCGGCTACCCGGAGCGCCCGATCACCATCATCTGCCCGTGGGGTGCGGGCGGTGGCACGGATGCGACCGCGCGCATCGTGGCGAGCATCCTCGAGCGCGACCTGGGCGTGCCGGTCAACGTCGTGAACCGCACCGGCGGCTCGGGCGTGGTCGGCCACTCGGCGATCGCGACCGCCGCACCCGACGGCTACACGCTGGGCATCATCACGGTCGAGATCGGGATGATGCACTGGCAGGGACTGACCGAGCTCACCTACAAGGACTACACGGCTCTGGGCTTGATGAACGAGGATGCGGCCGGCCTGCAGGTGCGGGCCGAGGCGCCCTACGCCGATGCGAAGGCGTTGCTCGACGCGGTGCGCAGCGGCGACAAGGGTGCGCTCAAGGCCTCCGGGACGGGGCAGGGCGGCATCTGGCATCTGGCACTCGCCGGCATGCTCCAGGCCGCCGGGACTGCCCCCGACCAGGTGCAATGGGTGCCGAGCCAGGGTGCGGCACCCGGGCTGCAGGATCTCGTCGCTGGTGGGGTCGAGATGGTGACCTGCTCGGTTCCCGAGGCGAAGTCGCTCCTGGACGCCGGCAAGGTGCGCAGCCTCGCCGTCATGTCGCCGCAGCGCAACGCCGCGTTCCCGGACGTGCCGACGCTGAAGGAGGCGGCCGGCCTGGACTGGACGCTCGGCGCCTGGCGGGGCTTTGCCGGTCCCAAGGGCCTGCCGGCCGAGGTGACGGGCAGTCCTCGTGCCCGCGCTGGCCAAGGTCTACGAGAGCCAGGAGTTCAAGGACTTCATGAGCGGCCGCGGCTTCGGCACGGTCTACGCGGCGCCGGCGGAGTTCGAGACGTTCATGGCCGCGCGCGACGAGAGCCTGGGTGCGGTGATGAAGGGCCTCGGCCTCGCCGGCTGAGCGGGCGCGGCACCGGCGATGCAGTTCAACGACGCGGTGTTCGGCGCCGCCCTGGTGCTCGCGGGGATCGCGATCGCCGTGGTGGCGTCGGGCTTTCCGGGGATGCCGGGCCAGAGCTTCGGGCCGTCGCTGTTCCCCAACGTCATCGCCGGCGGGTTCGGCCTGTGCGGGCTCGCCCTGATCTGGGGCGGCCTGCGCCGGCCGTCCTTCCCGGGCGTGGTCCAGCTCGGCGAGTGGGCGCGCAGCGGCGGCCACATCCTCGACGTCGGACTCGTGATCGGCGGGCTGACCCTGGTCATCCTCCTCTGGGACCGGGTCGGGTTCATTCCGCTCGCGACCCTGTTCACCGCTAGCCTCATGGCCCGGTTCCGTGGCGGCCACGTCCTGAGCTCGTTCGCGGGTGCGTTGGTGGCCGTCCTGGTCATCGACTGGATCTTCCGCCGGCTGCTCCTGGTGCCGCTGCCGCTCGGGCCCCTGACCGGGATCGTCTGGTGACGACGCTCGGCGAGGCGCTGGCCCTCGTCTTCGATCCCTACAACCTGCTGGTGATGCTCCTCGCCGGCTCGTTCGGCCTGTTCGTCGGCGCCATGCCCGGCCTCACCGCGACCATGGCCACGGCCCTCCTGGTGCCGGTCACCTTCTTCATGGCGCCGGAGCCGGCGATCGCCGCCATCGTCACCGCCACCGCCATGGCGATCTATGCCGGCGACATCCCGGGTGCGCTGGTCCGCATCCCCGGCACGCCCGCCTCGGCCGCCTACGTCGAGGACTCCTACCGGATGACCCTGCGCGGCGAGGCCGCGACCGTGCTCGGCGCCGGCCTCGTCTTCTCGGTCATCGGCGGGATCTTCGGCTCGGTGGTCCTGGCGCTCGCCGCACCCGTCATCGCCGAGTTCGCGCTCAATTTCAGCTCGTTCGAGTATTTCTGGCTGGCCCTGCTCGGCCTGTCCTGCGCGGTGTTCATCTCGACCGGCTCGCCCGTCAAGGGCATCGTCTCGGTCCTGCTCGGGCTGTTCCTCGGCACGGTCGGCATCGACCCGACCGCCGGCCATCCGCGCTTCACCTTCGGCAATGTCGAGCTCCTGGGCGGCGTCAGCCTGATTCCGACCATGATCGGCATGTTCGCGGTCAGCGAGATCCTGCGCTGGGTGACCAGCTCGCGCGCCGTGCTGACCGCGGGCGTCCGCCAGGTCGGCAACGTGTTTCGCGGCCAGCTCGGGCTCCTGCGCCGCTACTGGCGCAGCACGCTGCGCAGTGCGGTGATCGGCACCGGCATCGGCGCGCTCCCCGGGGCGGGGGCCGACATCGCGGCCTGGGTCACCTACGCCACCGAGAAGAAGCTCTCCAAGACGCCGGAGAAGTTCGGCACCGGCTACATCGAGGGCGTCACCGCCCCCAGCACCGCCAACAATGCCAGCCTCGGCGGTGCGTGGATTCCGGCCCTGGTCTTCGGCATTCCCGGCGATTCGATCACCGCCATCGTCATCGGCGTCCTCTACATGAAGGGGATGAACCCGGGGCCGATGATCATGCTGGAGCGGCCGGAGCTGCTCTATGCGATCTTCATCACCTTCATCGTCGCCAACCTCCTGCTCCTGCCGCTGGGCTACGCCGCGATCCGCCTGTTCGGCCTGATCCTCGCCGTGCCGCGCGAGGTGCTGATGCCCCTGATCCTGATCTTCTGCGTCGTGGGCTCGTTCGCGATCAACAACAGCGTGTTCGGCGTGGGCCTGATGCTGGCGATGGGCGTGGTCGGCTACCTCATGGAGGAGAACGGCTTCCCGATCGCGCCGGCGATCCTGGGGCTGGTCCTGGGCGGCATGATCGAGGCCAACTTCCTGACCTCGATGATGAAGGCCGACGGGCATCTGGCCGGCTTCTTCGCCCGGCCCGTGGCCGCCGTGCTCGGGCTCGCCAACCTCCTGGTCTGGGGCTGGGTGCTGGTCTCCGCCCTGCGGCGACCGGCAACCGTTGCTTCGGGGGCGGCGCCGCCGCCCTGATTTACCCAGCCTTGGCTTCGGGCAGCGCCAGCCACAGCTCGAGCGTGCCGGCTCGGGGTCGGGCCTTGTTCCAGCCGGTGAAGTCCTGGACCGCCACGGCGAGGTCGGGAAAGCCCAGGGCCGCCAGCCCCGCCGTGGCCCTGGCCGCGAGCGCATTGGCGGCGTCGCGGTCCTGGACGTGGAAGAACCGCACCTCGCGGGCGTCGTTGGGCATCCGGTCCTCGCTGGGCACGATGTAGCCCTCGCCCTTGAGCGCCTGGCCCAGCGACTGCGCCAGCTCCGGCGGGACACTGCTGCCATACTGGACGAACACGGTGGCCAGCACCTCGCCGGCGGCCTCGCGCTCCATGCGCTCGACCAGTGCCGCCGACATGGTCTGCAGCTTGGTCACCCGCTCGGCGACCTCGGGCCGGCCGGCCCCGGCGAGGTCGGCGAGCTCGGCCGTCAGCCCTGCCAGGTTGGCGACGTCCGCACGGGTGGCGGCGAGGCCGGCCACCACGCTGGTGCGGTTCTGCTGCAGGTCGGCCTCCAGCTCGCGCCGGCGGACCACCACGGCGCCGAGCTGGTCGTTGAGGCTGGCAAGGGCGGCGTCGAACTGCTCCTGCTGCTTGCCCAGCCGGGTCTGGAAGCTCTCGATCCGGCGCTGTGCCGTGTCGGCGTCGGTGGTGATCTGGTCGACCAGCGCGTCGAGCTTGCGCTTGTTCTCGCGCGCGAGCTCGAGCTGGAAGTTCATCTCGGTGATGGTCCGCTCGGCGTCCTTCGAGACCGGGCCGATCGCCTTGACCACCAGGTTCTCGATCCAGCTGTAGCCGGCGAGGCCCAGCACGAACAGGACCGCGGCCACGATCCCCGCATAGCGCACCTTGAGCGTCCGCTCGACCCGGTCGCCGACATTGTCGGCCAGGCGCCGCTCGAGCAGCTCCAGCATCTCGGGCGTGACGTTGGGTGGGTTGGTCATGGCGCGTCCCCTGTCGGCCGGGATGGGCGGCGGTCGTCCTCAGCACGTCGGCCGCGACCCGGCAAGCCCCACGGCCGCGGTTGAGCGCGACCGCCAGCACGGGCTAGGCTGATCCGTACACAAGAAGGAGGCGGCGATGGCTCTCGAGCCAGGGCAGTTCACGGGCAAGGTCGCGGTCGTGACCGGCGGCACGCAGGGCCTGGGCGAGACGATCGCCCGGCTTCTGGTGGCCCGGGGTGCTGCCGGCATCGTCGTCACCGGCCGCAACGCTGCTCGGGGCGAGCTGGTTCGGGCCGAGCTGGAAGCCGCCGGTGCCCAGGCCCTGTTCGTGCCCGCCGACCTCGGCGACCTCGAGCAGGTGCGCCGGATCGTGGCGGAGGCCAACCAGACCTTCGGCCGCGTCGATTGCCTGGTCAACGCGGCGGCGATCACCGAGCGCGGCTCGATCCTCGACACCTCGCCCGAGCTGTTCGACCGGATGTACGCGATCAACGTCCGCGCGCCGTTCTTCCTGATCCAGGACGCCGCGCGGATCATGCGCCAGGGCGGTGCCGGCGGCACGATCGTCAACATCCTCTCGACCTCGAGCTATGGCGGGCAGCACTTCCTCGCCGCCTACTCCTCGTCCAAGGGTGCCCTGGCGATCCTCACGCGCAACGCCGCCTACGCGCTGATGCGCGACGGCATCCGGGTCAACGGGCTCAACATCGGCTGGATGAACACGCCGGGCGAGCACGCCATCCAGAAGACCGCCCACGACGCGCCGCCGGACTGGCTGGACAAGGCGGGGCAGGGGCTGCCGCTGGGCCGGCTGCTCGACCCTCTGGAGGTCGCACGCGCCACCGCGTTCCTGCTCTCGGCCGAGAGCCACCCGATGAGCGGGGCTCTGGTCGACTTCGACCAGTCCGTGCAGGGTGCCGGCGATCCGCCGCGCCCGACCGTGCGGCTCCAGGATTGACCGTTCGCGAGCACCGGCCCGATGGAATGGATTGTCGGGCGGCGCTGGCGTGCCAGACATCGGGGGGATGAGCCGTGGGGACGAGTAGCGAGCGCGATCGGATCGAGGCGGCCTACGCGGCCTGGGACGCGGCCTTCAACGCGCAGGACGCCAAGGCCGTCGCCGCCCTCTACGTGGCGGATGCGACGTTCCTGCCGGCCACCCACCAGGTGATCGAGGGGCCAGCCGCCATCGAGCGCTTCTTCGCGGGACTGTTTGCCGACGGCCTCACCGGGCACAAATTCGAGCTCATCACCACCCACGCCGACGTCAGCATGATTGCCAGTGCCGCGAAGTGGACGGTGCACGGCAAGGACGCCGACGGGAATGCGGCGACCTTCGACGGCATCGCCACCCACGTTTTCCTGAGCCAGCCGGACGGCAGCCTGAAACTTCGGCTGCACACGTTCAACTGACTGCTTGGGGCCGAACGGCTCCTCAGATCACGTTGCGCTCGATCAGCGGCCGGCCGGCCGCGAACCGCTCGAAGCCGAGCGGTGTCAGGTCCAGCGTGCGGTAGCGCCCGTGGAGGATCAGCTCGGCGAGCCCGCGGCCCACGGCCGGCGCCTGCTGGATGCCATGCCCGGAAAAGCCGTTGGCGAAGTAGAGGTTGCCGATCTGCGGGTGCGGCCCGACGATGCCGTTCTGGTCGATGGTGTTGTACTCGTAGTAGCCGGCCCAGGCGTTGGTCACCCGCAGCTGCTCGAAGGCCGGGATGCGGGCGGCCAGTGCCGGCCAGATCACCTCCTCGAACAGTGCATGGTCGGGCTCGAGCGGCAGGTCGTCCGCGGTCCGCGCCGGGTGGCGGTGGTGCTCCGGTGATGAAGTGGCGGCCCTCGGTGCGGACCCAGAAGCCGGACGGGTCGATGACCAGCGGGCAGCCGGGCAGCTCGGCCGGGCTCGCCAGGACGAAGACCGAGCGCGCCCGTGCCCGCACCGGCAGGTCGATATCGGCCATGGCGGCGACGCGCGCGGCCCAGGGGCCCGCGGCATTGACCACGGCGTCGCAGGCCAGGCTCTCGCCGTCCGCCAGTCGCACGGCCCGGACGGCACCGCCGTCGACCGCGAGGCCCACCGCTTCCCTGGGCAGGTAGCGCGCGCCCTGGGCGAGTGCTTTGGCCCGGAACGCCCGCAGCAGGCCGTAGCCGTCGAACCAGCCCTCCCCGGTGCGGCCCAGCGAGGCGCCGGCGAGGTCGTCGACCGCGAGCCAGGGATAGCGCCGCTGCAGCTCCGCGGGCGTCAGCAGCTCGACGTCGGCGCCGTGCGCGCGCTGGATCTCGTGGTTGGCGCGCAGGACGGCCATGCCGGGCGGCGTCGCGAGGAACAGGTAGCCGGGCTCCACCAGGCCGATCTCCGGCCGCTCGCCGGCCACCGCGAGCCTGGTACCGACGTCGCGGAGGAACTCGATGCCGAACCTTCCGATGGCGATGTTGACCGGGGTCGAGAACTGCTGGCGGATCGAGCTCGCCGAGAGGGCCGAGCTGGCCTGGCGGTAGGTCGGGTCGCGCTCGACCACGACGACCTCGCCGGAAAAGCCCGGCGCGGCGGTGAGCCAGTAGGCCACGGCACTGCCGATCGCACCGCCGCCGATGATGACTACGCTCTTGCTTGCCATGCCCTCCTTCTTTCACAAGGGCGCACGGTCGCCAATGTCCGATCCCGAGCCGGATTGGGCCAAGCTGGACGCCCGAACAACCTGCGGAATGCTCATGGCAACGGGGAGAACCTCGTTATGGCCGCAGTCTTGGAACATTCGCCCAACGCTCCCGCAGCGCGACGGCGTCGCAAGATGGCGGGCCGGCTCGGTCGATCGGCTGGCTTTCCCGTCCTGCGCAGGGTCGCCATTGCTCTGGTCGGGGTGACGCTGTTGGTCGGCGGGCTGCCGGACCGGGTCACGGCGGCGCCAAAGCCCAACTTCGTGCTCATCGTCACCGACGATCTGGATCGCGCCACGCTCGACGTGCGGCCGGCGATCATGCCGAACCTGCTCCGGCTCATCGGCGACGCCGGCGCCACCTTCGCCAACGCCTTCTTCAACGTCCCCTTGTGCGCGCCGACGCGCGCCACGATCCTGACGGGGCGCTACGCGCAGAACACCAAGGTCCTCAACAACGAGGCGCCGGACGGTGGGTTCGTCGCGTTCCGCGCCAATGGCGGCGAGAGCTCGACCATCGCCACCTGGCTGCGCGCGGCCGGCTACGATACCGGACTGTTCGGCAAGTACATCAACAACTTCCCGGACGGTGCAGCCAGCAACTACGTGCCGCCCGGCTGGTCGACCTGGGTCGCCCTGCCCAACATCGGTTCGGTAGGCTACGTCACGGACTACCTAGCCCGGCGATCGGTCGAGTTCATCGACCAGGCAAGTCGCGCCGGCCGCCCCTTTCTCGTGATGCTCAACCCGCTGGCTCCGCACCCGGGCACCAAGCCGGCGTCGCGGCATGCGCGCCTGTTCGCCAACGCGATCGCGCCGAGGACGGCGAGCTTCAACGAGGCCGACGTCCGCGACAAGCCGCCCTTCCTGCGCCTGCCGCTCATGGGCGACGGTCGGATCTTCGGCCTCGACAAGGAGTACCGCAATCGGCTGCGGACCCTGCAGGCGGTCGACGAGGCGGTGCTCGCGATCCATGGCCGCATCGCCAGCCTGGGGCAGCTCGACAACACCTACTTCGTGTTCACCTCCGACAACGGCTTCCATCTCGGGCAGCATCGCCTGCCCGGCGGCAAGGAGACCAGTTTCGACGAGGATATCCGGATGCCGCTGCTCGCGAGCGGACCCGGCATCCCGGCCGGCAAGGTCGTGCGCGAGCTGGTCAGCGACGCGGACCTCGCGCCGACCATCGCGGCCTGGGCGGGCGTGACCCCCGCCAGCGTGGTCGATGGCCGGTCGCTGGTCCCGGTCCTGGGCACCGCTGCACCGGGCACCTGGCGCCAATCGCTGGCGATCGCCCACTGGAACAATGGCGGCGACTCGCCGGATCGGATCCTGCAGGACTTCGTCGGGGTGCGCACGCTGCGCTACTCCTATGCCCGCTATCCGGCGTTTCCGGGCGTGCGCAGCGTCTACGACGTGGTCAGCGATCCCGACCAGCTCGTCAACCTCGACCAGACCGCGACCCCAGCCTTGCTGACCCAGCTGGACGCGCTCGCCACCGCGCTCGCCACCTGCGCGGGCGCCAGCTGCCGGACCCGCGAGAACGCCGCAGCACCGTGATTTGACCCGCGGGGCTGCGGGGCCGAGACCAGGCTAGGTCAGGGCGAGGTCGAGGAGTGCGGTCAGGCAGGTGGCGGGATCGAAGGGGCCACTGCCGGGGACCTTGATCACCGCCATCGCGTGGTCCACGCCGTCCTCGACCACGCCGATTGCACCGGGCAGCAGCGCGGAATGGATGCTGACGAGGCCGTCATTGTCGGGCTCGCCGGCGAGCCTGCAGACGAGCCAGGTCACCCGGAACAGGGAGGGCTGGCCCGATGCGATCTGGCTGCCGTAGCAGACGGTGGGCACCGCCTCGACCACCGAGCGGATCGCGGCGGCATGGACCCTCTGGTAGACCCGGCGGCTGCTGACCCGCAGCTCGAGCAGGGTGTCGGGCGACCCGCCGAAGCCCTTCTCCAGCAGGTAGCCGGTGATCGCGCGCAGGATCGGGTCGCTGGTGTTGATGTCCGCCAGCGGCGAGCCGTAGAACGGCGCCTGCAGGGCAACCCAGGCCTGCACGCGCCCCGGCCGGCACAGGTCGGGCTCGGCGATGAGTGCCGCCAGAAGGTCCAGGCTGCCCTTGCTGTGGGTGACCAGGGTCACCGGCACCGGCGAGGCGCGGATCGCCGCCGCGATGGCGGCGGCGTTGGCGGCGATGCCGGCCTCGGACGGGATGTCGAGCTCGATGGTGGCGATCCCCTGCAGCTCCAGCGCCGCACGCTGCTCGTCGAAATAGCCGCCGAAGCCGATGGGCTGCGTCAGGACCGACGAGATGGCTTCCGCGAACCGCTTCAAGAGGCCGCCGACGAAGATGACCTGACCGCCGCGCAGGCGCTCGGCCAGGGCCTCGGGCAGGCGCGGCGGCCGTTCGCGACCGGGCCCGCGCGTGGCCTCCGCGGCGGCGTAGGCCAGGCGATAGCGCTCGTTGCCATCCGGTGCGCTGCCCGACGCGACCGCCAGGGACAGCGGTGCCGCCGCAGCCAGTGCGGTCACCACCGCCCGGCGATCGAGCCTCAATGGGGTTGCGGCTCGGCGGCCGCCGTGGCCTTGCGCCGACCGGCGCCGCCGATCCAGCGGGCGACGACGTAGAACACGGGCGTGAACAGCAGGCCGAACAGGGTGACGCCGAGCATGCCCGAGAACACCGCCGTGCCCAGGGACTGACGCATCTCCGCACCCGCACCGGAGGCGATGACCAGCGGCACGACGCCCAGGATGAAGGCGAACGAGGTCATCAGGATCGGGCGCAGGCGGGTGCGCGCGGCATCCTCGGCGGCGGTGCCGGGATGCTCGCCCTCGGCCTCGCGCTGGCGCGCGAACTCGACGATCAGGATCGCGTTCTTGGCCGCGAGGCCCACGAGCACGATCAGGCCGATCTGGACCAGGATGTTGTTGTCGAGCCCGCGGAACACCACGCCGGTGATCGCGGCGAGCAGGCACATCGGCACGATCAGGATCACGGCCAGCGGCAGGAGCCAGCTTTCGTACTGGGCGGCCAGGAACAGGAACACGAACACCACCGAGGCGATGAAGACGTAGATCGCGGTGTTGCCGGCCAGCTTCTCCTGGTAGGCGAGCTCGGTCCAGGAGAAGGCGAAGCCCTCGGGCAGCACCTCCGCGGCGAGGCGCTCCATCACCGCGATCGCCTGGCCGGTGGAGAAGCCCGGCAGCGTGCTGCCCTGGACCTCGGCCGCGGGGTAGAGGTTGTTGTGCGGCACGCGGTAGGCGCCGGTCAGGTCCTCGAAGGTGGCGACCGAGCCCAGGGGCACCATGTCGCCGCGGGCGTTGCGGGTCTTCAGGTTGGAGATGTCGCGCACCTCGCGGCGGAACTCGCCATCCGCCTGCGCCTGCACGCGGTAGGTGCGGCCGAGATAGTTGAAGTCGTTGACGTAGGCCGAGCCCAGGTAAATGTTGAGCGTGTCGAACACGTTGTTGACCGGCACGCCCAGCATCTCGGCCTTCACCCGGTCGATGTCGGCGAAGATCTTGGGCGTGCGGGTGTTGAACAGGGTGAAGACCGAGGTCAGGCCCGGTTCCTGGTTGGCGCGGGCGACCAGCTCGTTGGTCACGGCCTCGAGGGCCTCCGGCCCACGGCCGCGCCGGTCCTCGACATAGAGCTTGAAGCCGCCGCCCGTGCCGATGCCGCGCACCGGCGGCGGGCTGATCACCAGCACGAACGCTTCTTGCATCGTGCCCAGCGTGGTGCGCAGCCCGGCCAGGATGTCCTCCTTGGTGATGCCCTTGGCGAGCCGGTCGGCGAAAGGCTGCAACGTGACGAAGATCGCCCCGGCATTGGGCGCGTTCGAGCCCGTGGCCGCGTCGAAGCCGGCGAAGCCCGCCGTGTGCGCGGTGCCCGGCACCGACAGGGCAAGCTTGGTGGCGTTGCGCACCACCTGGTCGGTGCGGTCCAGGGCGGAGCCCGGCGGCAGCTGGACGACGACGATGAGGTAGCCCTGGTCCTGCTCCGGGATGAAGCCCGTGGGCGCGCGCTGGAACTGGTAGACCGCGAGCCCGATCAGCCCGCCGTAGACAACGAGCACCAGCACGCTGAAGCGCACCAGACGCCGGGTCAGCGCGCCATAGCCGAGCGACAGGCGCTCGAACAGGCGGTTGAAGCCGGCGAAGAACCAGCGGATCGGGGCGGTGAGGCGCGAGCCGGAGGCGTGTTCCTCGTGCGGCCTGAGCAGGAGCGCGCACAGGGCCGGCGAGAGGGTGAGCGAGACCAGGCAGGAGATCAGGGTCGAGGCCGCGATGGTGACCGCGAACTGGCGATAGAACTGGCCCTGGATGCCCGCGATCAATGCGGCCGGGATGAACACAGCGGACAGCACGAGCGCGATGCCGATCAGCGCCCCGCCGACCTCGTCCATGGTCCGGTGCGCGGCCTCCTTGGGCGAGAGGCCCTGGCGCAGGTTGCGCTCGACGTTCTCGACCACGACGATGGCGTCGTCGACCACGATGCCGATGGCCAGCACCAGGCCGAACAGCGAGAGGTTGTTGAGGCTGAAGCCCAGTGCGGCCATGACGGCGAAGGTGCCGATCAGCGAGATCGGGATCGCCACGATCGGGATGATCGCCGCCCGCCAGGTCTGCAGGAACAGGATCACCACGACCACGACCAGGGCCACCGCCTCGAAGATGGTCTTGATGACCTCGTCGACCGACTGCTGGATGAACTCGGTCGGGTTGTAGATGATCTCGTAGGACAGGCCGGCCGGGAAGCCCTTGGCGAGCTCGGCCATGGTCGTCTTGATCTTGGCCGCGGTTTCCAGCGCATTGGAGCCCGGCAGCTGGAAGATGCCCAGTGCGGTCGCGGTGCGGTCGTCGAGGTAGGCGTTGCGCAGATAGTCCTGCGCACCCAGCTCGACCCGGGCCACGTCGCGCACGCGGGTCACCCGGCCGTCGGCGTCGGTCTTGACGACGATGTTCTCGAACTCGCGCACGTCCTCGAGCCGGCCCAGCGTCTCGATGGCGAGCTGGAACGCCCCGGGCGAGGGTACGGGCAGCTGGTTGAGGCTGCCCGAGGCGACCTGGATGTTCTGCCCCTCGACCGCCGCCACCACGTCCGAGGCGGTCAGGCCGAGCTCGGCCAGCCGGTCCGGGTTCAGCCAGATGCGCATCGCGTAGTCGCGGGCACCGAACACCTGGATGTCGCCGACGCCGTGCAGGCGTGCGAGCACGTCCTTGATCTGCAAGGTGGCGTAGTTGGAGATGTAGAGCTGGTCGAGCGACCCGTCCGGCGAGTTGAGGTGGATCACCATCATCAGGTCGGGCGAGTTCTTGCGCGTGGTCACGCCCTGCCGGCGCACCTCCTCGGGCAGCTGCGGCTCGGCGATCGACACCCGGTTCTGGACCAGCACCTGCGCCTGGTCGAGGTCGGTGCCGAGCGCGAAGGTGATGGTGATCTGGACGTTGCCGTCGCCGGTCGCCTGCGAGACCATGTAGAGCATGTTCTCGACGCCGTTGATCTGCTGCTCGAGCGGCGTCGCCACGGTCTCGGCCACGGTCTCGGCCGAGGCACCGGGGTAGCTCGCCGACACCACGACCGTGGGCGGTGCGACTTCGGGATACTGTGCCACCGGCAGGGCGAAGTAGGCGAGCCCGCCGATCAGCGTGATCACGATCGAGACCACGGCCGCGAAGATCGGCCGGTCGACGAAGAAGTGCGACAGCTTCATCTCAGCCGGCCGCCGGCTCGGTGGGCTCGGGTGCGATCACCCCTTCCTTGGGCGTGACCTTGGCGCCGGGGCGGGCGCGGATCAGGCCGTTGATGACGATGCGGTCGTCGGGCGAGAGACCGCGCCGCACGATCCGCAGCCCGCCCGGCTGGCTCGGGCCGGGCCGGATGATCTTGGGCGTGACCAGCCCGTCCTCGCCCACCGTCAGCACCACCTTGCGCGACTGGTCGGTGACGATCGCCGAATCCGGGATCAGGAAGGCGTCGTACTCGGGCGAGCCGGGGATGCGGATGCGGCCGAACTGGCCGGGCGTGATCAGGCCTTGCGGGTTGGGGAAGGTGGCCCGGCCACGGATGGTGCCGCTGCCCTCGTCGACGACATTGTCGACGAAGCTCATGGTGCCCTCGTGCGGCCAGCCCTCCTCGTCGACCAGGTGCGCCTGGACGATGGTCCGGTTGTCGCGCGTGGAAGGCAGCTCGCCGCGCGCCGAGGCCCGCTGGTAGGCGAGGAAGTCGGACTCCGACATGTCGAAGCTGAGGTAGATCGGGTCGAGCTGGACGATGGTCGTGAGCAGGGTCTGGTCGCTGACCAGATTGCCGACGTCGACCCGGCGGTCGGAGACCCGGCCGGCGAACGGTGCCGTCACCCGGGTGAAGCCCAGGTCCAGCTCCGCCTGGCGCAGCTCCGCCTCGCTGCCGGCCAGGCTGGCGCTGGCCTCGGCCAGCTGCGCGTTGCGGTCGTCGAGCGTGGCGCGGGCGGCCGCCGAGGTCGTGACCAGCCGGCTGGTCCGCTCCTGGTCGAGCTCGGCCAGCGTCAGCTGGGCGCGCTGCATGTCGATCTGCGCCTTGGCCCGGTCGACGGCGGCCTGGTAGGGGCGCGGGTCGATCACGAACAGGGTCTGCCCGGCCTCGACGACGGCACCGTCCTCGAAGCCGATCTCCTGCAGGTAGCCGGCGACCCGGGCGCGGATCTCCACCTGCTGGATCGGCTCGAAGCGGCCGGTGAACTCGTCCCACTCGGTCAGCCGCTGCACGAGGGGCTTGGACACGGTGACCTCGGGCGGCGGCGGTGGCGCATCGGCCTTGGCCGAGCCGTCCTCCGCAGCGTCGCAGCCGGCGAGCAGCAGCAGCGCCATGGTCGCCAACGTACCGCGCATGCCACCCACCAGCGATCGATCCTCCACCATCCGGCCTGCCTCCGGTCGTATCGGTCTGACTTCGCAGTGCAGCACGTGGACGGTTACCGGGTCGGCGTCAACCTGATCGCGGCCGGTGGCCCGGCATGGCTGCCATCTCCGGCGATTGTGACGGGGATCACAGACTGGCGGCGAGTGCCGCCGGGCGGGGGCCGCCGGTGGCCCAGTCGAGGAGCTCCACGGTGTGGACGACGGGAATGGCCGTGCCGGACGCGATCTGGGTCATGCAGCCGATGTTGCCGGCCGCGATCACCTGCGGTGCCGTGCTCTCGATGTTGGCGACCTTGCGGTCGCGCAGCTGGCCGGCGATCTCCGGCTGGAGCAGGTTGTAGGTGCCGGCCGAGCCGCAGCAGAGATGGCCTTCGGGCGGATCCTTCACGGTGAAGCCGGCCTGGGTCAGGAGCTGCTTCGGCAAGCCGGTGATCTTCTGGCCGTGCTGCAGCGAGCAGGCCGAATGGTAGGCGACGATCAGGTCGGTGTCGTTCGTGGCGGGTGGCAGGCCGAGCGAGGCTACCGCCTCGGTGACGTCCTTGGTCAGTGCCGCGATCGTGGCCGCCTTCGCGGCATAGGCCGGATCCTCGCGCAGCATGAAGCCATAGTCCTTGACCGTCGTGCCGCAGCCCGAGGCGTTGATCACCACGGCATCGAGCCCGCCCTGCTCCAGCTCGCGCGTCCAGGCGTCGATGTTGGCCTTGGCGAAGGCCAGGGCCGCATGCTCCTTGCCCATGTGGTGGGTGAGCGCCCCGCAGCAGCCCATGCCCTTGGGCACCACGACCTCGACGCCCAGGCGGGTGAGCAGGCGGATCGTGGCCTCGTTGATCTGCGGGGCCAGCACCTGCTGGGCGCAGCCGGTGAGCAGAGCCATCCGGGCCCGGCGCGGGCCTTGTGCCGTGAAGACCTGCGGGCGGTCGACCGATGACGGGGCGGCGAGGTCGCGCGGTGCCAGCGACACCATGGTCCGCAGCCGCTGCGGCAGCAGGCCGGCGAACGGCCGGGCGAGGGCGGCACCGAGCAGCGACAAACGGAACAGGAAGGGGTAGGGTATGGTGCGTTGCAGGACCCACCGCGTCAGCCGTTCGGGGAGCGGGCGCCGGTAGTGCTCCTCGATGTAGGCGCGGCCGTGATCCACGAGGTGCATGTAATGCACGCCCGACGGGCAGGTGGTCATGCAGGACAGGCAGGAGAGGCAGCGGTCGATGTGCTTGACCGTGTCGGCCGTGGGCGGCTGGCCGCTCTCCAGCATCTGCTTCATCAGGTAGATCCGGCCGCGCGGGCTGTCGAGCTCGTCGCCGAGCAGGACGTAGGTCGGGCAGGTGGCGGTGCAGAAGCCGCAATGCACGCAGGTGCGCAGGACCTTCTCGCTGGCCCGGTTCGCCGGGTCCTCGAGCTGTTGCGCGGTGAACATTGTCTGCATGCCTGCCTCCCGATCGACCTGCCCGCGCCATGGATACACCGCCACCGGCGCTTGTGTCGCGGACGACCGTCCGGTCGCGAAGCTGCAACCGACCCGTGTCATCGCCACATCAGCAGCAACACGACGGCACTGCTCCAGGTGACGGGGCGGTGGCCGACGTCAGTGCAGTGAGGGAACCATGCGCGCCCGCGAGACCCTTCGCCCGGATGGCGACGCCAGAACGAAGTCGCCCGTGCGCCCGGCGCTCGACCCGTTGAGTGCCTACCTCGTCGACGCCGCCCAGCGCACGGTCCTGTTCTGGGACGTGCTGCGCCAGCGCGGCAACCAGTACCGCGAGCACATGGCGCAGCAGGCGCCCAACGTGCTGCAGTTCGCGGCCGATCTCATCGTCGACGGCCGGACGCTGCCTCGGCCGGTGAACTACGGCCTGGTACGGATCACGCCCCCGCCGGGTGTGACCGTCGAGGAGCGCAAGCGGCCGTTCGTCGTCATCGATCCGCGCGCGGGGCACGGCCCCGGGATCGGCGGGTTCAAGGCCGACAGCGAGATCGGCGTGGCGCTCGCCGCGGGACATCCCTGCTACTTCGTCGGCTTTCTGCCCAATCCGATGCCCGGGCAGACGATCGAGGACGTGATGAACGCCGAGGCGGCGTTCCTGCGCAAGGTGGGCGAGCTGCACCCCGATTCGGACGGCAAGCCCGTGGTGATCGGCAACTGCCAGGGCGGCTGGGCCGCCATGATGGTGGCCGCCGCCTATCCCGAGCTGTGCGGGCCGGTCATCGTGGCGGGGGCACCCTTGGCCTACTGGAACGGCGTGCGCGGCCGCAACCCGATGCGCTACGCCGGCGGCCTCAACGGCGGGAGCTGGCTCACCGCCCTGACCGGCGACCTCGGCGGCGGCATCTTCGACGGCGCCTACCTGGTCCAGAACTTCGAGAACATGAACCCCTCGAACACGCTCTGGTCCAAGCAGTACAATCTCTACGCCAACGTCGACACCGAGGGCCCACGCTATCTCGGTTTCGAGCGCTGGTGGGGCGGTCACGTCCTCCTCAACGCCGAGGAGATGCAGTGGATCGTCGACAATCTGTTCGTCGGCAACAAGCTGGCCACCGCCGAGATCGTCACCAGCGACGGGCGGCGGCTCGACCTGCGCAACATCAAGGGCCCGATCATCTGCTTCTGCTCGCAGGGCGACGACATCACCCCGCCGCAGCAGGCCCTGGGCTGGATCCTCGACCTCTACCAGGACGTGGCGGACATCCGCGCCAACGGCCAGACCATCGTCTACTGCGTGCACGACAAGATCGGGCATCTGGGCATCTTCGTCTCGGGCGGCGTGGCCAAGAAGGAGCACGCCGAGTTCGCCACCAACATCGACTTCATCGACTGCCTGCCGCCCGGCCTCTACGAGGCGGTGCTGACGCCGGTCGACGCCAAGGAGAACCGGGACGGCCTCGTGGTCGGCGACTACGTGGTGCGCTTCGAGCACCGCTCGCTGGACGCGATCCGGGCGCTGGGCACCAACGATCTCGAGGACGAGCGCAGCTTCGCCGCGGTGGCGCGCCTGTCGGAGATCAATCTCGGGCTCTACCGCACCTTGCTGCAGCCCTGGATCCGCGCCCTGGTCACGCCGGAGCGCGCGGCCGGACGGCGGCAGCTCAGCCCGTCGCGGCTGCAGTATGAGCTGATCTCGGACGAGAACCCGCTCCTGGCACCGTTGGCCGGGATGGCGGAGGAGGTGCGCGGCAACCGGCAGCCCGTGCCGGCGGACAACCCGTTCCTCGCGTTCCAGGACATGTGGTCCGAGCAGATCGTGGCGGCGCTGGACACCTACCGCGATCTGCGCGACGCGGCCGGTGAGGCCGCATTCCACGCCTTCTACGGCTCGCCCATGGTGCAGGCGATGCTGGGGCTGCGGGCGTCGGACGCACCGCCGCGCGCCCGTCCCGGCCACGCGCCCGAGGAGCTGGCGTTCGTCCAGGAGCACAAGCGCGTTACTGCTCGCCAGGATGAGCGAGGGCGGGCTGCGCGAGGCGTTCATCCGCGCCCTGATCTACGTCCGGCTGCCCCAGCTGGCCGCCGACGAGCGCAGCTTCAACATGCTGCAGCGGCTGCGCGACGAGTACGCCAAGGACCTGAGCCTCGCCGACTTCAAGGCCAAGTTCCGCGACCAGTTCATGATGGTGCTGCTCGATCCGGAGCGGGCGGTCGGCAGCCTGCCGGCGCTCCTTGCCGGTCGCGAGGACGACGCGCCCAAGGCCTTCGAACTGCTGCGCGGCGTGCTGGCGGCCGGCGGGCCGTTGGTGCCCGAGTTCGAGCGCCGCCTGAGCGAGGTGGCCGGGATCTTCGATGCGTCGGGCGAGCCCAAGCCCGCCAAGCCGTCGGCGGCGCCAAAGCGCCGCCTGAGCGTCGCGGGAGGCAGCGACGCCGGCTGATCGGGTGGCGCCGGTCGGGACGTACGACAATCTCGACCGGCTGCTGCACGCCTTCCAGGCCCGCCTCACCGGAGGGGTCTCGCTCGCGGCCGTGACCGCGGCGCGCATGGACTGGCTCGTCCACCTGGGCAACGCCCCCGGCCGGCAGCTCGGGCTGGCCCAGGCGGCGCTGCTCGATGCCGGGCGGCTGGCCCTGTACGCCGGCACTGCCCTGCAGGACCCGGAAACACCAGTGCCCTTCGCACCGCAGCCTGACGACCGGCGCTTCAGCGGGCCCGACTGGCGCGGCTTTCCCTACAATCTCATGGCCCAGGGCTTCCTGGCGGCGGAAGCGTGGTGGGATGCCGCCACCACGGGCCCGCGCGGGGTGACCGCGCAGCATGAGCGCCAGGTGCGGTTCCTGACCCGGCAATGGCTCGACCACTTCTCGCCGGCCAACCTGCCCTGGACCAACCCCGAGGTGCTGCGGCGGACCCTGGCCGAGGGTGGCGCCAACCTGGTGCGCGGCTTCGGCTACTGGCGGGAGGACCTGGAGCGGCATCTCACCGGACAGCCGCCGGCCGGTGCGGAGCGCTGGGTGGTGGGCCGCGACCTCGCCGTCACGCCGGGCGAGGTCGTGCTGCGCAACGACCTGATCGAGCTGATCCAGTACCGGCCGAGCACCGAAGAGGTGCGGCCGGAGCCGGTCCTGATCGTCCCGGCCTGGATCATGAAATACTACATCCTCGACCTGCGCCCGGAGAACTCGCTGATCCGCTGGCTGGTCGGCCAGGGCTTCACCGTGTTCGCGATCTCCTGGAAGAACCCGACGGCCGAGGACCGCGACCTCGCACTCGACGACTATCGTCGCCAGGGCGTGGCCGCGGCACTCGCTGCCGTGGGCGCGATCGTTCCGGGCCGCAAGGTCCATGCCTGCGGCTACTGCCTGGGCGGCACGCTGCTGGCGATCGCCGCAGCACAGATGGCGCGCGACGGGGACCAGCGCCTCGCCTCGCTGACGCTGCTGGCGGCGCAGACCGATTTCGCCGAGGCCGGCGAGCTCATGCTGTTCATCGACCACAGCGAGCTCGCCTTTCTCGAGGACATGATGTGGGAGCAGGGCTACCTCGACACCGCGCAGATGGCGGGCGCGTTCCTCCTGCTGCGCGCGCAGGACCTGCTCTGGTCGCGGATGGTGCGCCAGTATCTCCTCGGCGACCGGGAGGAGGTCAGCGACCTCATGGCCTGGAACGCCGATGCCACGCGGATGCCGGCGCGCATGCACAGCGAGTATCTGAGCGCCCTGTTCCTCGAGAACCGGCTCAGCCGCGGCCGCTACGCCGTGGACGGCCGGCCGGTGGCGCTCACCGACATCCGCGTGCCGATCTTCGCCGTCGGCACCGAGCGTGACCACATCGCCCCCTGGCAGTCGGTCTACAAGATCCGCCTGCTGACCGACACCGAGGTCACCTTCGTCCTGGCCAGCGGTGGCCACAATGCCGGCATCGTCGCCCCGCCCGGCCGGCCCGGCTGTGCGTACCGCACGGCCACCGCGGCGGCCGACACCCCCTACGCGGCGCCCGAGCCGTGGGCGCTGGCGACGCCGCAGCGCGAGGGCTCGTGGTGGCCGGCCTGGGCCGAATGGCTTGCCCGGCACAGCGACGCACCGGGGCCGCCGCCCGCCATGGGGGCCGCGGAGCGGGGCTACCCGTCTCTCCTGGCGGCACCCGGCAGCTACGTGCTGCAGCCTTGAAAAGAAAGCCGTCCACGGGGCACATAGGCTCAGATCACCTGCGAGGACCTTGGAGATGACCGAGACGCCCGCCGGCGCCGTCCTGAGCGCCCAGGAGCTGAAGCGCATCGCCGACGAGAAGGAGACGGCGAAGCTCCGCGAAATCCTGGAGCGCCGCCGCAAGGAGGACGACGAGGAGCATCGCGCCCGCCAGGACTTCATGGAGCGCGACGTCAAGCCGGAAGGCATCGAGCGCTTCAACACGTGGGTGCGACGCGCGGCCGAACAGGGGCACAGCGAGATCCAGATCCTGCGCTTCCCCTCGCAGTACTGCTCGGACCATGGCCGGGCGATCAACAATTTCGAGGAGGACTGGCCCGCGACCCTGAACGGGTTCGCGGCCAAGGTCTATGCGGCCTATGTCGAGTACCTGCAGCCCCAGGGCTACAAGATCCGCGCCCAGATCCTGAACTATCCCGACGGCGGGCTGGGCGAGGTCGGCCTCTACGTCGGCTGGTAACGGCTCAGGCGGCGAACGGCCGGCTGGCGGCGCGGATCCTCTCGGCTTCGGCGTTGCTGACATGGACGTAGCGCCGCCCGCAATACTTGCAGACGACCTCGCCGTCGCGCTCCAGGGTCATGAACTCCATCGGGTGGCCGAGCGGGCCGCCGCCGCCGTCGCAGCGGACATGCATGGCATCCGTGATCACCACCTCGCGGTCATCGACCAGCAGGAACTCCTCCGTCGTCATCCGTCGCTCCGCCCGCTCTGCCCGCATGCCACCCGGCTGCGAAGCATCCCTGCCACGAAGGCACCGGCGCCGCAACGCGGCGCATCGACCGCCGGGCCGGTAGCCCTTATGCCTGTGCCCGGGCTCGGCGGCAGGGCACAATGGAAGCGGCGCCCTGGAGCCAACCGGAGGAACCCGTCCATGACCGACCGCATCACGCTCGGCAGCCTGCAGCTCGATCGGCCGCTGCGGCGTCGGGTGTACGACAGCATCGCCGAGACCATCGGCAACACGCCGCTGGTGCGCGTGCCCCGCCTGTGCCGCGATGAGGGGATCGCCGCCGATCTCCTGCTCAAGCTCGAGTTCTTCAACCCGATCGCCAGCGTCAAGGACCGGATCGGCGTGGCGATGATCGAGGCGCTGGCCGGTGCCGGGCGCATCGGCGCCGACACCATCCTGGTCGAGCCGACGTCCGGCAACACCGGCATCGGTCTCGCCTTCGTCTGCGCCGCCCGCGGCATCCGGCTGATCCTGACCATGCCGGAATCGGTCTCGATCGAGCGCCGCAAGATGCTGACCTTCCTGGGTGCGGAGGTGGTCCTGACGCCGCGCGAGCAGGGCATGAAGGGGGCGATCGCCAAGGCGGACGAGCTCTTGGACCAGCATCCGGGTGCGATCTCGCCGAACCAGTTCGGCAACCCCGCCAACCCCGAGATCCACCGCCTGACCACCGCCGAGGAGATCTGGGCCGACACCGAGGGTGCGGTCGACGCCGTGGTGGCCGGCGTGGGTACCGGCGGCACCGTCACCGGCTGCGGCCAGGTGCTCAAGCCACGCAAGCCGGGCCTGCTCATGGTCGCGGTCGAGCCCGAGGCCAGCCCCGTGCTCTCGGGCGGCCAGCCCGGGCCGCACCCGCTGCAGGGCATCGGCGCCGGGTTCGTGCCCGACATCCTCGACCGTGCCGTGATCGACGAGGTGATCCGGGTCAGCAACGACGCCGCCTTCGCCCGCGCAAAGCTGCTGGCACGGCTCGAGGGCATTCCGGGCGGGATCTCGTCCGGTGCCATCCTCGACGCGGCGATCACCGTGGCCAAGCGCCCGGAGATGGCGGGCCGGACCGTGGTGGCGATCCTGCCCTCGTTCGCCGAGCGCTACCTGTCGACGGCGCTGTTCGACGAGTCGTGAGAGCAGCAGCACTTCTCCTCGGCGCCGTCCTGGGCGTGGCCGCCGTCGCGCCCGTGGCGGCCACGCCCGAGAGCTGGGCCGAAGGTCGGCTGCAGGCGGCCGTCGCGGAGATCGAGCCGACCCTGCGGCGCTGGGGCTACCCGGCGGTGGGCGGCGTCGTGGCGCTGGACTATGTGGGCGTGCCATTGCCCGCCGACACCATGCTGGTGGCGGCGACGGTCGCCTCAACCCGGGGCGACCTGCGCCTGCCCGTCGTGGCCGGGCTCGCGGTCGGTGCGATGATCCTGGGCAGCCAGGTCGGCTTCGGCCTCGGCCGCTGGGGCGGCCGGGCCCTGCTGCGCCGCCTGCCGATCGCACCGGCGCGCCTGGCGGCCGTCGAGGCCCGCTACGCGCGCTGGGGCACCCGGCTCGTTCTGGTCGCACCCTTCCTCGACGGCGTGCGCCAGCTCAACGCCTTGGCCGCCGGCATGCTGGGCATGGACTGGTGGCGGTTCACGGCGGCCAACGCGGTGGCGGCGTGCCTGTGGGCCGCGGCCTGGATCGGGGCGACGCTGCTGATCGACGAGCATGTCGGCGGCCTGCTGCCGCTGCTGCGCACGGCCAAGCCCTGGCTGTACGTCGCCGCCTGCGCCGGACTGGGGCTGCTGGTCTGGCGCCTGCGCCGGGAACCGGCCGGGCGAACGGGTCGTTGATCCGCCAGACCTGACAGCGACCGGCACCATTCTCGGCCTGCCGGTCCGGCGAGATCCGGGAGGCGGCATGGTCGGCTTGGCAGGCGCGGCAATCGTCGCGATCACCATGGGCAGCGGCGCTGGGGCGCCGCTCCAGGCGGTCGACCCCGAGGTCTGCGGACCCTACGCCGACCTGCGGGCCATGCTGGCCGCCCAGTTCGGCGAGCGGCCGGCTTCCAGCCGGCGCGCCGGGGACGGCACGGTGATCGAGCTGTTCGCCTCCGCCAGTGCGGACACCTGGACCATGGTCAACGTGCAGCCCGACGGACGGGCCTGCGTGGTTGCGGTCGGGCGGGACTGGCGGGCGCTGCACGCCTCGCTTCAGGGCCAACCGGTCTGAAGCTTTCCTCGAGGAGATTGGGATGAACGAGATCCGCCATATGCTGGCCGGCAGTCTGTGCGCCGTCGGCCTTCTGGCTGCCACCGGTGCGCAGGCCCAGACCGCGGGCCAGCAGCCCCCGGTCGGGACCGACATGCCGAGCACCCAGCATCAGCAGGAGGTGCTGCAACCCGCGCCCGACATGCAGGGGCGTGCGGGGGAGGCCGGGCAGGCCCAGGGCAACGACGCCGCATCGCCTGCGGCCGATGCCGCCGCGGCGGCCGCTCCGGGTGGGCCCTGCGAAACCGCCATGCCGGCGACGACGCACCAGCAGGACACGCTGCGCACGGCGCAGGGCTGTCCGGATGACCAGGGTAGCGTCGGAACCACGACCGGCCCGCAGGGAACGGTTCAGCCGCAGCAGGGCGGGCAGACTACGCAGCCCTGACGGCGCGCCATGGGGAAGGCCGGGTGGTGGGCGCTGCAAGGTTTGAACTTGCGACCCCCGCCGTGTGAAGACGGTGCTCTACCGCTGAGCTAAGCGCCCGGAGCGCCCGCAATTAGGCGTGGGCCGGGCGCGTGTCAAGCCGCAGGGCTCAGCGGAACACCGCCCGGCAGATGTCCGCACGGGCCACCGTGCCGACCAGCTTGCCGCCCTCGACCACCGGCAGCCGGCGGATCTGCTTGGCCGACATCAGGGCCGCCGCCTTGTGGACCGGATCGTTCGGCGACAGGGTGATCGGGTCGCGGATGACGTAGGGATCGATCGGGTTGCCGGCGATCTCGTGCGCCTTCTCCTCGATCAGGTCGTAGTTGCCCTTGAGGGTCTCGCCGCCCGCCATGGTGTCGCTGAGGCTGGGCAGCGCCGCGCGCATCAGGTCGCCCTCGGACAGGGTGCCCACGAAGGTGTTGGCCTCGTCCACCACCGCGAGGTCGGCGGCGCTCGAGATGGCCGACACCTCGGCTGCCTGCCGCAGGGTGGCGCCGATCAGGATGCGCGTGACGTTGATGTTCATGATCTCGCGGACGATCAAGGCGGTCACTCCGTCGCGTTGAACTGGCAGCATCGCTCGGCCGCGAGCGCCATGTGGCCCCTGATTAACAGGGAATCGAGGCTTGGGGTATGGTCCCCGCGCACGCGCCGCGTTCCTCTGAACATCTCAGTTGAGGTCGCTGGTGAGCGCGTAGGGTGCGAAGGTCGTGGGCAGCTCCTCGGGGCGGCGCTCGCGGCAGGCGCGCGAGCCAGTCGCGCGACTGCATCTCGAGCAGCCGGCTCACCGTGCGCTGGAACTCGAACGCGCCGTCGCCGGTCGGGTAGAGCCGCTCCGCCGGTGCCGCCGCCGACAGGAACAGCATCATCCGGCGCTCGTAGAGCGCGTCGACCAGCGTCATGAACCGCCTGGCCTCGTTGCGGCGGTTGGGGGCCAGCACCGGCACGCCGTCGAGGAACAGCGTGTGGAAGCGCTCGGTGAGTGCCAGGTAGTCGGCCGCCCCCAGCGGCCGGTTGCACAGATCGGCGAAGCTGAACCGGGCCACCCGGCCCGCGGCGCACGGCACGTGCAGCGTCCGGCTGCCGACGGCGACGTCGACCGGTGCGCGGGGCTGCGCCATCGGTCAGGGCCGCGAACGCGGCGTCCAGCGCCGCGTCGGCCTCGGGCCCCAGGGGCTCGTGGTAGACCGGCAGGTCGCGCAGGCGCTCCAGCCGGTAGTCGACGGACCCGTCCAGCGCCACCACGTCGACCTTGGTCTTGAGCAGGGCGATGAACGGCAGGAAGCGGTCGCGGTTGAGGCCGTTCTCGTAGAGCCGGTCGGGCGGCCAGTTGGACGTGGCGACCATGACGACCCCGCGCTCGAACAGGCCCTCGAACAGCCGGCCCAGGATCATGGCGTCGGCGATGTCGACGACGTGGAACTCGTCGAAGCAGAGCAGCCGGCAGTCCCTGGCGATCTCGACGGCCAGGGTCTGCAGGGGATCCTCGGCGGGGCCGGCCTCGCGCAGGTCGTGCAGGCGGTGCTGGACCTCGAGCATGAACTCGTGGAAGTGGACGCGCCGCCTGGGCACGTCCCGCACCGCGCTCGCGAACAGGTCCATGAGCATCGACTTGCCGCGGCCGACCCCGCCGTGGAGATAGATCCCGCGCGGTGCGGGCGCCGGCTCGCGCTCGCGGCCGAAGCCCAGCCGGGCGAACAGCCCGCCGCCGCTCGGGGCGGGCGGGGCCGGTGCCGCCTCCAGCTCGCGGGCGAGGCGGTCGAGCCGTGCGGCCGCGGCCTCCTGCAGCGGGTCGAGACGGATCTCGCCATTCTGGATCAGGGAGCGGTAGCGCTCGAGCGGCATGTCGGCCCCGGCCGGTAGAACGGGCGCGAGCTTTAGCGGATCGGCGGCCCGCGGGTCTACGCGCGCTCAGGCCGCAGGGCGGCGCGCGGCGGCGAGCTGGGCCAGGAGTGCTCCGGCGGCGACCAGGAGCGCGCCGGCGAACTGCCGGCCCGAGACCGTCCCGCCGAAGGCCAGGGCGATCAGCATGACGTAGAACGGCGCCAGGTTGGTGTGGATCGCGGCGATGGTGATGCCCAAGAGGCGCGCGCTGGTGAACCACAAAGGTACCGAGAGGCCGATCGCCACCATGCTCATCCAGGCCATGGCCGCGAGGTTGGGCGCGTCGACCTCCAGACGAGGCTCGGCCAAGCCGAGGCCCAGTGCCACCGCCAGCGCCGCGGCCGCGACCAGAGCACCGGCGGCGAAGGTCAGACCGCTCAGCGCCAGATCGCCGAAGCCGGCCAGCCGGTGCAGGGCGGCGCGCGAGTACCAGATCCAGGCGATCATCGAGCCCAGCACCAGCAGCTCGCCGCCGCGCGGTCCCTGCGGCCCGCCGGGGTCGGCGACCGAGGCGAGGCTGCCCCCGGCGATGGCCAGAAGGATGCCGGCGGCGACCAGTGCCCCGGGCCGCCGGCCGTCGAGGAACCAGCTCATCAGGGCCGAGATCAGGGGCAGGGTGGTGCTGATGATGGCGACGGTGACCGCATCCGCCCGGCCCTGGCCCGCCACGAGCAGGAACACCGGTGCAGCCACGCCGCACGCACCCAGCAGCCAGACGTCGCGCCAGGGTGCGCGGGCCAGTTGCCTCGCCTGACCCGCCAGTGCGGTGAGCAGCAGGATGGCCAGGGCGGCACCGGCGAGCCGGCCCACGCACAGCACGACCGGGTCCCAGCCGCGCAGCAGGAATTCGGTGGCCGGGAAGGCGCTCGACCAGAGCACGGTGCTCGCGAGTGCCATCAGGTTGCCGGTGACCGCAGCGGGAGCGGCACCCTGGCGGCTCGACCGTCAGCACGGCCGCGTCGGCGGCGTCAGAGCCAGCCCTGCAGCTCGCCCAGGGCCAGTTCCTCGAGGAACGCGATGTGGGCCTCGCTGTCGTTGAGGCACGGGATGTAGCTGAACTTCTCGCCGCCGGCGTGCTCGAAGATCTCGCGGTTCTCGCCCTGGATCTCCTCGAGCGTCTCCAGGCAGTCGGTGACGAAGGCCGGCGAGACCACGGCGATCTTCTTCACACCCCGGCCCGGCAGCTCCTCCATGGTCTTGTCGAGATAGGGCTGCAGCCATTCCTCGCTGCCGAAGCGCGACTGGAAGCAGACCATGGTCTTCTCGGCCGGCCAGCCCAGCTGCTCGCGGACCAGCCGCGTCGTCTTCTGGCAATGGCAATGGTAGGGGTCGCCGCTGAGCAGGAGCCGCTTGGGCGTGCCGTGATAGGAGAACACGACCAGGTCGGGCTGCCAGTCGAGGCCGGCGAGATGCGTCTCGATGCTCTGCGCCAGGGCGGCGATGTAGCCCGGATGGTCGTGATAGGAGCCCATCGTGCGCACGGCCGGCTGCCAGCGCATCTCCTTGAGCGCGTCGAAGGCCTTGTCGTAGGCGGTGGCCGTGGTGGGCGCCGCATACTGCGGGATAAAGCGCCATCAGCAGCACGCGCGAGCAGCCTTGCGCCACCATCCGGTCGAGCACGCTCTTCACGCTCGGATTGCCGTAGCGCATGGCCCAGTCGACCATGAGCAGGGGCGAGCGCCGTTCCAGGCGTGCGGCCAGCTTCTGCGCCTGGCTGCGGGTCACGGTCTTGAGCGGGCTCTCGTTGAGTTCCTTGTTCCAGATCGTGTCGTAGTCGCGGCCCTTGGCGGCCGGGCGCTTGCTCAGGATCACCAGCTGCAGGAGCGGCTGCCAGAGCCAGGACGGGTAGTCGATCACCCGCTTGTCGGAGAGGAACTCCGACAGGTAGCGTCGCATCGACCAGTAGTCGGTGGCGTCGGGCGTGCCGAGGTTCATCAGCACGACGCCGATGCGGTTGGGCTGGACCTCGGGATGACCGGCGGGCAGGGGACCCGTGGCCGAGAACGCCTCGCGGACGTTCGCCATGAGCTCCTGCACCATGAGCTTGCGCGCTCGCGCCATCCGGCTTTTCCCACCACCAATGCTCGACGCAGGTCAGATAGAGACGGACCCGCGTGCGGCAAGGCGGGACACACGCCCGTGCGCCGCATCCAGCAAACGCGCACCGCTCCAAGACTATCCGCTGGCGGTCACCGAGGCGAGTCGAGATACTGCCGCACCATATCGACCCGGGGGGCGCATGCGGAGCAGGATGGTCGGAACACTGGCCCGCGCGCTCGCCTTGCTGCTGGCCGGAGGGGGCCTCGCGCGTGCGGATGGCCTGGACCGGCTGGTCCGGCCCCTGGCCCAGCCCCTGGTCACGAGCGGAGCGGCGGTCGGCGTCGGTGTGGCCGTGATCCGGGCCGGGCGTCCGACCCGGTACTTCACCTACGGCGCCGCCGCGCTGACCGACACGGGCAGCCGTCCGTTCACGCCCGACACGCTGTTCCAGATCGGCTCGGTGACCAAGGTGTTCACCACCAACCTGCTGGGCCAGGCGGTGCGGGAAGGACGCTGGCGGCTGAACCAGCCCCTGGCCACGTTCCGCCGCCAGCTCGGGCCGCTTCAGCCCATGACCGGTGCGGTGACCCTGGCGCAGCTCGGCTCCTTCACCGGCGGCATGGCCGACCTGGCGCCCTTGTGTCTCCAGGAAGCGGTGCCGGGATGCCTCCCGTCGCCGCGGCCGACGCCAGGGGACTATCCGGCGCAAGCCTTCGCGGCCTTCTTCCGCGCCACCCTGCCGACCGACTACGACGTGGTTCCGCCGCAGCCGGCGGCGGCGCTACCCGCACCCTATTTCTACTCGGACTTCAGCACCGGGCTGATCGGGCTGCTGCTCGGCGCGGCACCTGGCGAGCGGCTGACCAACGCCGCCTTGCGCGGCTGGCAGGCCGAGCTTGACCGGCGGCTGCTGCGGCCGCTGGGGATGCGGCGCACCTTCCTGCGCCTGCCGCACGGGACGCGCGATGTCGCGCGCGGCTACGAGACCGCCCTGGTTGGTGCTCAGGTCGTCGCCGGCCAGATCGCAGGCGTGACCCTGGCCAGCCCCGGCGGGCTCTATGCCGGGGCACCGCTGGTCCAGGTTCGCGGCGGCGGCGGCACCGGTGCCGCGATCACCGCCAGTGTTTCCGACGGTGCTGTGTCCGGCCTGACGATCGCCGCCGCCGGCAGCGGCTACGCCGCACCGGCCACGGTCGCCTTCAGCGGTGCCGGTGCCACCACGGAAGCGAAGGCGGTGGCCCGGATCGAGGCGGGCCGGGTGGCCGCCGTCGCGGTGATCGACGGCGGCGCCGGCTACTTCCGCACCCCGCAGGTGACGATCGCGGGCGGCAGGACCGCGGGCGGCGCCGACGCCACTGCCACGGCCCTGATCGCCAACGGCCAGGTGGTCCATGTCCAGGTGGACACGCCGGGTGCGGGCTATCTCCCACCGCTCAGCATCGCCATCGCCCCAGGGGACGCCGCGGTGAACGCCGTGCCGATCTGGGGGCCCGCCGGTGCCCTCAGCTCCACCTTGCGCGACATGGCGCGCTTTGCCACCGCCGCCCTCGGCGAGCGGCAGGTCGAGGGTCGCAAGGTGCCGCCCACCCTGAGCGCGGGCTTCGCCATCGCCCAGCGTGCCTATGCCTGTGGTGCCGGTGCCCCCGCGCTCGCCACCTGTCCCGCCTTCCAGACCCGTTCCGGCCTCGCCTGGGAGGTGGAGCCAGCCGACCCGGCCAACGGCCAGCCGGCGGTCCTGGCCAAGAACGGGGGGATCGACGGCTTCTCGACCGAGCTCATGCTGATGCCGGCCGAGGGCCTGGCGGTGGTGGCCTTCGTCAACACGCGCTCGATCGACCGCGCCACCGGCCAGCCGGAACGGCCGGCGGTGCCGATCGCGCGCAACGTCATCCAGGCACTCCTGCGCGGCCCGCCCGGCTGATTCGGGATGGCTCGGCTGCGCGGCCGCGGATTGCTGCCCGCCACCGCCATCGCTAGACTGGTCGCCTGAACGGATGGTTGGCGCGAGAACGGCCGCGCGCGCCCTCGAGGAGCAACTCATGACCCTGGCGCCCAACTCGCTGCAGGCGCGCGACATCGCCTACATGGTCCACCCCTACACCAACCTGCGCCAGCACGAGCGCCAGGGTCCGCTGGTGATCACCGGCGGGGACGGGGTGTTCGTCATCGACGACGACGGCAAGCGCTACCTCGAGGGCCTGGCCGGCCTGTGGTGCACCGGCCTGGGCTTCAGCGAGAAGCGGCTGGCCGAGGCCGCCAAGCGGCAGATGGAGCAGCTGCCCTACATCCACAATTTCGCCCACCGCTCGTCCAACCCCCTGATCGAGCTGTCGGAGAAGCTGATCGGGATGGCGCCGGCACCGCTGGCCAAGGCCTACTTCGTCAACTCGGGCTCCGAGGCGATCGACACCGCGATCAAGCTGATCTGGTACTACCAGAACGCCCGCGGCCTGCCGGAGAAGAAGAAGCTGATCGCGCGCCAGCGCGCCTATCACGGGATCACCGTGGCGGCCGGCCACCTGACCGGCTCTCTGGCCTACACCAGCGGCGGGTTCGACCTGCCGATGATGGACCGCTTCCGGCACGTGACCGCACCCAACCTCTACCGCTACGGCCTGCCCGGCGAGACCGAGGCACAGTTCGTCGACCGGCTGGCCCAGGAGCTCGAGGATCTGATCGTGGCCGAGGGGCCCGAGACCATCGCCGCCTTCTTCGCCGAGCCGGTGCAGGGTGCCGGCGGCGTGCTGGTGCCGCCCAAGGGCTATTTCGCGCGGGTCCAGGAGATCCTGAAGCGGCACGACATCCTGTTCGTGGCCGACGAGGTCATCTGCGGCTTCGGCCGCACCGGCACCGCCTGGGGCTGCGAGACCTTCGGCATCCGTCCCGACCTCCTGACCTGCGCCAAGCAGCTGTCCTCGGCCTACCTGCCGATCGCAGCACTGCTCATGAGCGACGCCTTCTACCAGGTGCTGGCCGACCAGAGCGAGAAGCTGGGCACGCTCGGCATGGGCTACACCTATGGCGGCCACCCGGTCTCGGCCGCCGTGGCACTCGAGACCCTCAAGATCTACGAGGAGGAGGGCACCTTCGAGCATGTCCGGGACGTGTCGCCCCACTTCCTGCGGCGCCTCAAGCAGCTCGAGGCCCATCCGCTGGTGGGCGAGGCGCGCGGCATCGGCCTGATCGGTGCGGTCGAGATCGTCCGCAACAAGGCGACGCGCGAGCAGTTCGAGCCCGCGCTGAAGGCCAACGCCCAGATCACCGCCAAGTGCCAGGCGCACGGCCTCCTGCTGCGGCCGCTGCCCAACGACTCGATCGGCATCTGCCCGCCGATGATCATCACCGAGCCCGAGATCGACCTCCTGTTCGACCGGCTGCGGGCGGGGCTCGACGACAGCCTCGGCGCCATGCCGCTGGCGGCCTGAGCGCATGGCGGCGCGCGAGCCGCACCCCTGGCTGATGCCACTCCACCGCCGCGTCGCGGTCATGGCGCTGGCGGTGGGGTGGATGGCGTTCGAGGGCTACTACGAGCCCGGCGGGATGTGGTTCTGGCTGGCCGTGGGCGTGGTCGTCTACGGCATCTGGGACATGTTCCTGTCGGGCAGCTACCCGCTGCGGAGCGGCCAGCCCTAGCGGGTGCAGCCGATCACCGGCGGGTCCTCGACGCCGTCGGGGCGCAGCGTCAGCTCGGTCCTGGTCAGCTTCAGCACGTCGCCCGAGCCCTGCTGCTGGGCCGACATGTTGTTGGCGAAGGTGGACGCGACACCGGCGATGACGTTGGTGAAGGCGTCCGGCGAGCTGGCCTGCGTGTTCACGTCGCTGGTGACGATCCGGTCGTTCTCGACCGACCACTTGCCGGTGGTCAGGACGGACATGCCGCCGAAAGGCGGTGCGGCGCCGGCGTCGTAGTGTGCCTTGGCGATGAAGGTCCCGTCGGCGGCGTAGGTGACGGTGCTGTTCTGCGCCGGTACCTCCGCATAGGGATTGAGCTCCCTGCAGTTCCAGGTGCCGACGACCGCACCGCGATCCACCTGCTGCACCTGATCGCTGACCTGGACCGGTGGCCGAGCCGGCGGCGGACCGGCCATTCCGGCGCAGCTTGCCAGCAAGCCCGAGGCGCCCATCAGTAGCAATCCCGCGACCGGACGCATCGTCAGCTTCCCCCGATGATTGTCGTGTAGCACCTCGTAGGTGTAGCCGCGCGGACCCGCAAGCCCGCCGCTCAGCGGGTGCAGCCGATCACCGGCGGATCGGTGACGCCGACCGGGCGCAGGTTCAGCCGCCGCGCGTCGAGGCGCAGGATCTCGCTCGCGAGCGGTGCCTTGCCGCCGACCA
Organism: uncultured Alphaproteobacteria bacterium; assembly: GCA_963769465.1. Lineage (GTDB taxonomy): Bacteria > Pseudomonadota > Alphaproteobacteria > Geminicoccales > Geminicoccaceae > Benzoatithermus. The sequence continues at coordinate 59,724 of CAVYMA010000023.1, read as the reverse complement.
GGTCGAGCATCTCCGCACTGGCCTTGGCCAGCGCGTCGGTCTCGGTGTTGCCGTCGAGGGCGCGCGCGGCGGTGGTCACGTCGCGGGTGACCAGGCGGTCGCCCTCCACCGACCAGCGGCCGCGCTGCGCCACGGCAATCGGCCCGACCGGCCCCCGCCCGGGCAGTTCCGACTCGCTGAGGAAGCCGCCGTCGGCGGCGTAGGTGGTCGTGACGACCTGCGGGGGCTGGCCCGGATAGGGGTTGAGGTCGCGGCAGCGCCAGGTCCCGGCGAGCAACGCCGCGTCGATGGCGGCCACGGGCGCGGGGGCGGCCAACGCCGGCCGGTCGCTCTGCGGCTCGCAGCCGAGAAGCGGCAGGAACGCGGCGGCCAGGGCGAGGCTAGGCGGCCTTGAGGCGCTCGCGGCCGTGCGGTGCCGTGAAGTCGAGGATCGGGCCCAAAGGCACGATGCCGGTCGGATTGATGGTGCCATGGCTGGCGTAGTAGTGGCCCTTGATGTGCGCGAAGTCGACGGTCTCGGCCACACCCGGCCACTGGTAGAGCTCGCGCGTGTGCCCCCACAGGTTCGGGTAGTCGACCAGACGGCGCAGGTTGCACTTGAAGTGGCCGTGATAGACGGGATCGAAGCGCAGTAGCGTCGTGAACAGGCGCCAGTCGGCCTCGGTCACCCGGTCGCCGGCGAGATAGCGCCGGCGCCCCAGGAGATCCTCCAGCCAGTCCAGGCTCGCGAACAGCTCGGTCACGGCCTCGTCGTAGGCGGCCTGGGTGGTGGCGAAGCCCGCACGGTAGACGCCGTTGTTCACGGTCGCGTAGACCCGCGCGTTGATCCGGTCGATCTCCGGCCGCAGCGGCTCGGGATAGTAGTCGCCGGGCGCGGCGCCGACGCCGTCGAAGGCCGAGTTGAGCATCCGGATGATCTCGGACGACTCGTTGCTGACGATCCGGCCGGTGTGCCGGTCCCAGAGCACGGGCACGGTCACGCGGCCGGAGTAGCCGGGCTCGGCGCGGCTGTAGACCTCATGCAGGAACCGGGCGCCGTGCAGCAGGTCGCCGGTGCGCTCCAGGCGTCTCGGCGAAGGTCCAGCCATGCTCGCGCATCAGCCAATGGACCACCGACACCCCGACCACGTCCTGCAGTCCCTTGAGCTGCCGGAAGATCAGCGTGCGGTGCGCCCAGGGACAGGCCAGCGAGACGTAGAGGTGATACCGTCCGGGCTCGGCCCGAAAGCCGCCCTCACCCGAGGGTCCAGGGGCCCCGTCCGGGGTCACCCAGTTGCGGAACTGCGAGTCCTTGCGGACGAACCGTCCCGCGGTACCGGAGGTGTCGTACCACTGGTCCTGCCAGGTGCCGTCGACTAGAAGTCCCATGAGCCGTCTCCATCTGGCATTGGCACGTTCGGTTCGCGGAGTACGGGAAGGTGGCTTTTCGGTCCTGGCCGAGCATCGGCCTCAGCGTGGCGTGCGGCGTGATGGTCGCGCTTGGCGTCGCCGTCGCCGCGCAGTTCGTCCGCGCGACCCAGCCGGGCCTTGCCATCGAGGGCTACGACCCGGTCGCCTACTTCACCGACGGCGAGCCGAGGCGCGGCTCGCCGGAATGGTCCCACGTCTGGGAGGGCGTCCGCTGGCAGTTTGCGGACGCCACCCATCTGGCGCTCTTCGCGGCCGACCCCGAGGCCTATCGGCCCAGCTATTCCCGCTTCTGCGGCCTCGCGCCCGCACTTGGGCCACTGGACGACATCGATCCCGAGGCCTGGACCATCGTCGACGGCAGGCTTCGCCTCAACGATCCCCGCTTTGACAGGTCGGGGCAGCCGCGCCAGAGCCTAGAACCGCCCATCCCCGACGCACCGCCGGGCTGAGACGCCGGCCCTCCCGGAACCGCCCGCCGGCTCAGCCCTTCAGCTTCGCCGCGATCTCGGCGACGTGCCTGCCCTGGAAGCGCGCCATGCCCTTCTCCTGCTCGGAGGGCTGCCGCTCGCCCTGGCCGCCGGCGATGGTGGTGGCACCGTAGGGGGAGCCGCCCTTGATCTCCTCCAGGCCCATCTGCGCCTGGCAGGCGTAGGGCAGGCCGACATAGACCATGCCGTGGTGCAGGAAGAGGGGGATGCCGGTGACGATCGTGGTCTCGTTGCCGCCATGCTGGGTGGCCGAGCTGGCGATCATGGAGGCCACCTTGCCGACCAGCGCACCCTTCATCCACAGGCCGCCGGTCTGGTCCCAGAAGGCGCGCATCTGCGAGGCCATGCCGCCATAGCGGGTGGGGCAGCCGACGATCACGGCGTCGTAGTCGGCGAGCTCGGCCGGCGTGGCCACCGGGGCAGTCTGATCGAGCTTGAAATGCGACTGCTTGGCGACCTCCTCGGGCACCGTCTCGGGCACGCGCTTGACCGTCACCTCGACGCCGGCGACCTCCGCGGCACCCTCGGCGGCGGCATGGGCCATCTGCTCGATGTGGCCGTAGCTGCTGTAGTAGAGCACGAGAACCTTGGTCACGCGGACACTCCTCCTGTCGTGGTGGCGCAAGGGAAGACTTAGCCCTTTCGGCGCGAGGCGCCAGCCTGCCGCGCGGAAAGGGATTGTTGCGCTCCTGGCGACAATCGCCGGCGTTGACGCATGGGACCGCGGGGTCCAGCCTGCATCGACCGGAACGGCCTCACACGGGAGCCCGGCATGCCACTGATGGTCATCGGAGCCGGCTTCGGCCGGACCGGCACGCTGTCGCTCAAGTCTGCCCTCGAGCAGCTGGGCCTCGGCCCGTGCCACCACATGGTGGACCTGTTCAAGCATCCCGAGCAGATCCCAGTCTGGGACGAGGCGACCGACGGGGCGGCCGTGGATTGGGAGGGGCTGCTCGCGGACTACCACTCGATCGTCGACTGGCCCGGCTGCCATTTCTGGCGCGACCTCACGCAGCGCTACCCGGCGGCCAAGGTGATCCTAACCGTACGCGACCCCAAGGGATGGTACCGCAGCGCGTCGGACACGATCTTTCGCGTCATGCGCGAGAAGCCCGGGGACGATCCGACGGCCCAGGCCCAGTGGCGGCTGATCCGCAAGATGATCCTGCAGCAGACCTTCGGCGGCAGCACCGCCGACGAGGCGTTGGCGACCGGCGTGCTCGAGATGCACAACGAGGAGGTCAGGCGCACGATCCCGGCCGAGCGGCTGCTGGTCTACGAGGTCAAGCAGGGCTGGGAGCCGCTGTGCGCGTTCCTGGGCGTGGCGGTGCCGGAGGTGCCGTTTCCCAGGACGAACACGACAGAGGAGTTCGTGGCGCGGCTGTAGCCGCCCCGGGCTCAGCTTGCGGGCAGATCCCCGCCGGGATGCCAGTCGATGGCCGCGAGGCTGTCCAGGAACGCCAGCGTCCGCGCCCGCGCCGCATGGCTCAGGAGCACGAGCAGGTCACCCGCCTGCGCCCAGCGGAAGGCGCTGCGCACCCCGGCCGTCTCGCTGTCCTCGACCGCGACGGCCTCGGCCGGAGCACCCAGCCGGGCAAGCTCCGCGCGCAGCAGGGCAGGGATCTCGCCCGGCTCACGGCCGCGCAGGTAGCTTTCCATCTCCTTGATCACGATCCGGTCGGGCCGCATCGCCCAGACCGCGGCCGCGAGTGCCCGCATCTCGGCGTCGGTACGGTCGCCGGCCTGGCCCAGCAGAATGAGGCGGCGCTTCGCCGGGATGGCGGCGACGAGCTGGGCCAGTGCTGCCACGCCGTGCGGGTTGTGGGCGAAGTCGACCAGGACCTTGACCCCGCCGACCTCCCGCAGGACGCCGCGGCCGGGATTGTCGGCCTCGTCGGCGCCGAAGCTGCGCAAAGCCTGCGTCATCGCCGGCACGGGCAGGCCCAGCGCGGAAGCGCCGGCCAGGGCGGCCAGGGCGTTGGCGAGGTTGTGCCGGGCCGCACCGCCCATGGCGATCCGGACCTCGGCCGCCGGCAGCACGGGCACCGAGCTGCCGTTGCGGCGCAGGACCAGCATGCCGTTCTCGAGTGCGGCACCGTTCGCAATGCCGTGGGCGGGGGCCATGGTGAACCAGTGGACAGGCGTCGCCACGGCCGCCGCGCGTTCCACCAGCCGCGGGTCGTCGGCGTTGAGGATCAGCGGCCCGCCCTGCAGCGCCTTGGCGACCACGAGCTTGGCGTCCGCGATGCCGTCCGCGTCCTGGATCCCGTACTCGCCCAGATGGTCGGCAGCGATGTTGGTGACGATGGCGGCGTCCGCGCGCGTCACCGGCAGGCCGCGGCGCAGGATGCCGCCCCGGGCCAGCTCCAGCACGGCGAGCTCGACCCGGCGGTCGCGCAGGGCCAGCCGCGCCCCGCCGGGGCCGGAATAGTCGCCCTTGTCCAGGATCTCGTCGCCGACGCGCACCCAGTCGCTGGAGCTGAGGCCGGCGACCTTGCCGGCGGCCCGGGCGATGGCGGCCAGCAGGCGCACCGTGGTCGACTTGCCGTTGGTCCCGGTTACCAGGATCACGGGCACGTCGTGGATGGCGGGCCAGTCGACCTCGTCCGGCGCCGGCAGCTCGTCATGGTACCAGCGCTGCGAGCCGGCACCGAGGCCGAGCGACACCCGCCGGTCACCCTGGATACAGGCGACGCCGCGCCGCGCGGCCTCGGCCGCCAGGGCCATGAACGCCGGATCGCGATCGTCGGCGATCTCGCGCCGGATGCTGGCGGCCGCCGATTCCAGCGGCGGCAGCGGGCCGCCGGCTAGCTCGGCCGCCGCCGCCTCGCACGCCCATTCGTTGACCAGCGTCGCGGCGAACAGGGCGTCGGCTGGGGCCGAAAGGGCGAGGCTGGCACCGCCCACGAAGCGGCGGGTCGCCAGTGCTGCGTCCGGCCAACCCACCGCAGCCAGGATCGTGCGCATCTGGCCGTGCCAGGCCTCGATCAGCGCCTGCTCGCGGCCGGGCGGGCAGTTCGCCTCCAGGACAGCACCCGGCCCGTCGAGCAGAAGGCTGGGGCCGGTGAGGCGGCGGGAGTCCCGCCACGTCACCTGGGGCGGCGCCTCGGCCATGGCGGCGCTAGTCGGATTCCTCGGGGCCGCGGGCCAGCCGCACGCCGCGCTCGTCGCGGATCAGCGTGGCCCCGGCCGGCAGCTGGCCCAGATCCTCGAGCGGCGGCAGGTCGTCGGGCGGCAGGGGCTCGGCGGGTGCCACCGGCATCGCCGGCGCGGTCGACGGGTCGCGGCCGAAATAGATGATCTGCTTCCAGCAGCGGGTGACGTTGTCGGCGAAGACCAGGACGAGGTCGTTGGCCTCGGCCATCTCCATCACCGCCTGCACGGCCTCCTGCTCGTCGGGAATGATCGTGATCTGGTCCGGCCTGACGCCGTTGGCGAGCAGCCCCGCCTCCAGCATCTTGGGCACCTCGTCCGGCTTGCGGCCGCGCGGATTGTCGTCGCGCTTGAGCACATAGTGGTCGAACTTCGTCGCCGCGGCGATCTTCGCCACCTCGGTGATGTCCTCGTCGCGGCGGTCGCCAGGCATGGTCAGGGCCACCAGCCTGCGGCCGCGCACCGGCGTGCGCTCGACCAGCTGGCACATGGCGCGCACCGCCGCCGGATTGTGCCCGTAGTCGAGGATCACCTTGAACGGGTGCTCGTTGAACACGTTCATCCGGCCCGGCGCCTGGAAGAACGAGGTGTCGAAGGTCCGCAGGCCGTGGCGGATGTCCTCGAGCTTCTTGCCCATGCTGTAGGCGACGGCGGTCGCCACCATCGCGTTCTGGACGTTGTGGATCGCGCGGCCCTCCATGGTGGCCGGGATCAGGTGGGTCCAGAGCAGCGGGATGTGGCGGCCATTGTCGTAGAGGACGATCTGCTGGCCGTTCAGGCCCTCCTCCAGCACCACGGCGCGGGCCCCGGCGCGGATGTGCTCGCGCACCAGCGGATGGCGCGGGTTCATGGTGACGTAGCAGAGATGCTTGGCCGTCGTGTAGTCGGCCATCTTCAGGCACAGCTCGTCGTCGGCGTTGAGCACGGCCGTGTCGGTCGCGACCTCGACCACGATCCGCTTGACCTCGGCCAGCTGCTCGAGCGTGTCGATGCCGCCCAGGCCCAGATGGTCGCCCGAGACGTTGATCACCGCCCCCACGTCGCATTCGCGGTAGGCCATGCCTCGGCGCACCAAGCCGCCGCGCGCGGTCTCGAGCACCGCCGCGTCGACCGTCGGGTCGTGCAGGATCATCTGCGCCGCCACCGGCCCGGTCATGTCGCCCTTCACCGTCAGATCGCCGTCGATGTAGACGCCGTCGGTGCTGGCCAGCCCGACCCGGTGGCCGGCGAGCTTCATGATGTGCGCCACCATGCGCGAGGTGGTGGTCTTGCCGTTGGTGCCGGTGATGGCACAGATCGGGATCCGCGACTGGCTGCCCGGCGGGAACAGCATGTCCATCACCGGCCCTGCCGCGTCGCGCGGCGTGCCCTCGCTGGGGGCGACGTGCATGCGGAAGCCCGGGGCCGCGTTGACCTCGCAGATGCCGCCGCCGACGTCCTTGTAGGACTGGGTGATGTCGGGCGTGAGGAAGTCGACGCCGCCCACGTCCAGGCCGATGGCGCGGATGGCGCGCACCGCCATCTGGCGGTTGTCGGGGTGGATGACGTCGGTCACGTCGATGGCCGTGCCGCCGGTCGACAGGTTGGCGGTGGCGCGCAGGAACACGATCTCGCCCGGTGCCGGGACGGTGTCCTTGTCGTAGCCCTTCTTGGCCAGCATGCGCTCGGCCTGCTCGTCGAACTCGAGCCGGGTGAGCACCTTCTCGTGGCCGACGCCGCGGCGCGGGTCCTGGTTCACGATCTCGACCAGCTCTTCGACGGTGCGCTCGCCGTCGCCGACGACGTGGCCGGGCATGCGCTTGGAGGCCGCGATCAGCTCGCCATTGACCACCAGGAGCCGGTGGTCGAGGCCTTCCAGGAAGCTCTCGACCAGCACCGCGCGGCTGTGCTCGCGGGCGGTGATGAAGGCCGCCTTGACCTGGTCCTCGTCCATCAGCCGGATGGTGACGCCGCGGCCATGGTTGGCGTTGAGCGGCTTGACCACCACCGGAAAGCCGATGCGGCGCGCGGCCGAGGCCGCCTCGTCGGGATCGTAGACCATGCGCTGCTTGGGCACGGGCAGGCCGAGATCGCCGAGCAGCCGGACGGTCTCCTCCTTGTCGGAGGCCAGCTCCACCGCGATGTGCGGGGTCGAGCTGGTGATGGTGGCCTGCACCCGCTTCTGGAACCGGCCGTGGCCGAGCTGGATCAGGCTCTGGCCGTTGAGCCGCAGCCAGGGGATGCCGCGCTTCACCGCTGCCGCCACCAGCGACGCCGTGCTCGGGCCCAGGGCCTTGCTCTGCGCGAAGCGGATGAAGCGGTCGCGGCGGCGCGCGAAGTCGAAATGCTCGGCGTCGAACTCCTCCGACCGCAGCTCGGCCGGCAGGAGCGACTGGATCAGCTGCAGGCCGAGCTGGCCCGCCTCCAGGCCGACCTCCGACTGCTCGTACTCGTAGACCACGAAGTACTCGCCGGGGGCACCGGTACCCCGCGTCTTGCCGAAGGTGACCGGCGTGCCGGCGATGTTCTGCAGCTCGATCGCGACATGCTCGAGCACGTGCCCGAGCCAGGTGCCTTCGCCTTCGTGCAGCCGGCGGATGAAGCCGCCGGGCTCGCCGTAGGAGCAGCCATGCTGGTCCAGGCCCGGCAGCGCACCGATCAGGCGGTCGACGAAGGCGGCACCCAGGCGGTCGGTCGGCCATTCCTCGAGCTTGCCCAGGTCCAGCGTCAGCCGGATCACCGGGAACAGGGCATAGAGGTTGGGGCCGACATAGACCTGAGAGTTCAGGATCTTCAAAGCGATCTCCCCACAGCCCACCCCCCGACACAAGCCCGGGGCCGCTGGGCCGAGGGTCGATCAGTCGGCGGGGCTCCCGGCGCGTGCCTCGCGCGTCTCGGTGTCGAACAAATCGCCGTTGACCAGAATGTGCAACCGGATTCCGATGAGGCTCACCGGTTCATGCCCGCGTGCCCGGTCCATCGAGGAGTGCGCGAGGCCCGCGGGATCGACCACGGTGATGGCCCCGCTGCCGACCACCTCGATCCGGTCGTCCGGGCCGAAGAACGCCGCGGTGTCCTCGTCCAGCCCGATGCCGATGGCGAAGGGGTTGTAGGCCAGCGCGGTCAGGAGGCGGCCCAGCCGGTCGCGCTGCCGGAAATGCTGGTCGATGATCATCCGGTTGGTCAGGCCCAGGCCGGGGGCCAGGGACACCATGTCCGCGCGCGGGGTCGAGCCTTCCTGGCCGCGCGCGATCATGTGCTCGGACAGGAACGAGGCGCCGGCCGAGGTGCCGGCCACGGGGACTCCTGCGGCGTTGCGCCGCCGCAGCAGCCGGGCCACCCCGGTCCCGCCCAGCGTGGTCGACAGCCGGAGCTGATCGCCGCCGGTGAGGAACACGCCCGTGGCTTCGGCGATGGCCGCGAGCGCCGCCCCGTCCTCCGCCTGCGCCCGCTCGTCCAGCCGGAGCACGTGAACGGACGCGGCACCCATGGCGCGAAACAGCGTCTCGTACTCCTGGCCGGCCTCCGGCCGGCGCGAGGCGGTCGGGATCACCGCCACCCTGGCTTCCGGCCCGCCGGCATGGGCCAGGAACCGGCGCAGGATGGCGCCGTCACGCAGCCGCGCCTCGGCGCCGCCGATCGGAATGATGAATCCGCGCTCGCCGCTGTCGCTCACTCTTGCCGGGCACACCGAATTGCTGCTCCTGTCCTGTCGCCCCGTCGGCTTGATACCGGGCGGGCGAGGCAACACAACGCTCGCGGACCGGCACGGTTGCGATCCGGCCGCCGTCGTGTTGGGGCTGCATCGTCGGGAGACGCATCCGATGCGGGTGATCGTGGTGGGTGCCGGCGTGGTCGGCCTGTCCGCGGCGTGGGCGCTGAGCCGGGCCGGGCACGTGCCGGTCGTGCTCGACCAGGGTGCCATTCCCAACCCGCTCTCCGCCTCCCACGACCGGCACCGCCTGATCCGCCTGGCCCACAGCGACGGCGACGGCCGCAACCTGATCATCCACGAGGCCTATGCCGCCTGGGACCGCCTCTGGGCCGATCTCGGCCGCAGCCACTATGCCGAGACCGGCATCGTCATGACGGCGCGCGATCCCTCGCACTGGGCGGCGAGCTGCAAGGCGGCGTTCGACCGCAACGGGACCGCGTACGAGATCTGGGACCGGGCCGAGCTCGGCCGGCGCTGCCCCTATCTCGCGCTTACCGACGAGGACTGGGCGCTGTTCACCGCCCGCGGTGGAGCCCTGTTCGCCGACCGCATCGTGACCGACCTCGCGGACCTGCTGGCGCGCCGCGGCGTCGAGCTGCGCCCCGGCTGCCGCGTCGCCGCGATCGACGCCGAGCGCGGGGCCGTGACCCTCGCCGACGGCGAGCGGCTGACCGCGGATGCCGTGGTGGTGGCCGCCGGCGGCTGGACGGGCAAGCTGCTGCCGGGGCTGGCACCCGACCTGCAGCCCAAACGTGCCATCGTCATCTACCTGGAGCCGCCCCCCGACCTCGCCGCCGGCTGGCGGGGTGCGCCCTGCTTCCTGGACTTCGCCGGGGCGGGCGACCTCTACCTGTTCCCGCCCATGGACGGCATGCCGCTCAAGTTCGGCGACGGCTCGACCAGCTACCCCGAAGACCCGGACGCGCCCCGCGCCCTGCGCCCGGACGAGCCGGAGCGCCTGCTGGTCGGCCTGCGGCCCTACATCCGCGACCTGGACCGCTACCGCTTCGTCGATCACCGCGTGTGCATGTACTGCTTCAGCCCCGACGAGCGGTTCATGGCCGGCACGCTGGCCGACGGCCGGCTGGCCTACGCCACCGGCTGCTCGGGGCAGATGTTCAAGTTCGGCGCGGTGATGGGCGAGCGGCTGGCCGCGGCCGCCACCGGCCGGATCGACGGGGGCGAGCTCGCACGCTGGGCGGTCGGCGAGAGTGCTGCGGCCGCGGCCTGATGGGAGAATCGACATGCTGATCGAGCAGCGCCTGGCCGAGCTCGGCATCGACCTGCCGACCGCGCAGACCCCGGTGGCCAACTATGTCGGCGCCGTTCGGACCGGCAATCTGCTGTTCCTCTCCGGCCGCGGGCCGCTCGGCCCGGACGGAACGCTGCACACCGGCATCGTCGGGCAGGAGGTCACCGTCGAGGAGGCCTACCGCCACGCCCGGCTCACCGGGCTGCAGCTGATCGCCACCATGAAGGCGGAGCTGGGCGATCTCGACCGCGTCGTGCGGATCGTGAAGGTCCTGGGCATGGTCAACGGTGCTCCCGGCTTCGGGCAGCAGCCCGAGGTGATCAACGGCTGCTCGGACCTGTTCGTCGAGGTGTTCGGCGAGCGGGGGCGCCATGCCCGCTCGGCCGTGGGCATGGGCGGCCTGCCGCGCAACATCACGGTCGAGATCGAGGCGGTGGTCGAGGTCGCCTGAGCGTCAGGCGAGGTCCGCCAGCAGCGCCGGCACCAGCCGCAGCGAATCGACGACCGCGTCCGCCCCGAGCTCGCGGGCCGGCACGGGCGTGTAGCCGAAGCTGACCAGGATGCAGGGAACGCGACAGCGCCCTGGCGGTGAGCAGGTCGTTGCGGCTGTCGCCCACCATCACCGCTGCCGCCGGTGCCACTGCCAGCCCGGCCAGGACCGCCGCCAGGTGCCGCGGATCCGGCTTGCGGATCCCGGGCAGGCGGTCGCCGCCGATCACCGCGTCGAAGGCGGTGCCCAGCCCCAGGACTTGGAGCAGCGCCTCGGTCGGCGCCTGCGGCTTGTTCGTGCACAGGCCCAGCCGCCAGCCCGCGCCGCGCAGGTCGGCCAGGAGCTCGTGCGCACCGTCGTAGGGCCTGCTGTGCCGGCAGGGTTCCTCGGCATAGCGGGCGACGAAGCGCGCGTGGAGCCGGTCGAGGTCGGCTGCGGCCCCGGCGGCGCGCGAGCGCGCGCTCGATCAGCACGCGCGCCCCGTCGCCGATCATGCCGCGCACGGCGGGCAGGGGCGGTGCCGCGAGCCCGGCCTCGGCGAAGATCTCGGCCAGCACGGCATGGATGTCGGCTGCGGTTTCGACGAGCGTGCCGTCCAGGTCGAAGACCACGGCGCGGGCAGTGTCGGCCAAGTGAGCAGGCTCCGGGTTGAGCGGACGGGGGAAATCGCTAAAGTCGCGGCGGTGGAGCCAACTCGACATTGCCCGACGGAGAAGCCCACCGGCATGGCCGCTTCCTTATGCGTGACCGTCCTTGCCGCCGGCAAGGGCACACGGATGCGCAACGACCTCCCCAAGGTGCTGCATCCGCTGGCAGGCAGGACGCTGATCGAGCATGTGCTGGCCACGGCCGGCGAGCTCGCGCCGACGCGGACCATCGTCATCCTCGCGCGCGGACATGGCCGATGTCGCCGCCGTGGTGGCCCGTTCGCCGCTGGCACCGGAGATCGTCACCCAGGAGCCGCAGCTCGGCACCGGCCACGCCCTCAAGGTGGCCCGGGACGCCATGCCGCGGTCCGGCACGGTGCTGGTGCTGTTCGGCGACACGCCGCTGCTCGGTGCCGCGACGCTCTCGGCCCTGCTGGCCGCCCGCGAGGCGGCCGATGCGGCCGTGGCGGTCCTGGGGATGCGGCCGGCGGATCCCGCCGGCTACGGCCGGCTCGCCGTGGCCGACGGGCGCCTCGTGGCGATCGTCGAGGACCGCGACGCCGACGCGGCGCTCAAGGCCGAGGCCGCGTGCAATTCGGGGGTCATGGCGTTCGCCGCGGATCGGCTGCCGGCGCTCCTGGACGCCCTGACGCTGCACGGCGACAAGGGCGAGTACTACCTGACCGACACGGTGGCGCAGGCGGTGGCGCGCGGCTGGACCTGCGTCGCGGTCGAGGGGCCGGCCGAGGAGGGCCTGGGGGTGAACTCGCAGCAGCAGCTGGTCGAGGCGCGCAACGCGCTCCAGGCGCGGCTGCGGCAGCGGCTGCTCGAGGGCGGGGTGATCCTGGAGGCGCCCGAGACGCTCCAGCTCTGCGCCGATACCGAGATCGGCCCGGGAGCGGTGATCGAGCCCTATGTCGTGCTGGGCCCGGGCGTGCGGATCGGCGCCGGTGCGGTGATCCACAGCTTCTCCTACCTCGAGCGCTCGACCGTGGGCGATCATGCCGAGGTCGGCCCGTTCGCGCGGCTGCGGCCGGGCTCGGACATCGGGTCGCGGGCGAAGGTCGGCAATTTCGTCGAGACCAAGAACACCCGCCTCGAGCCTGGGGCCAAGGCCAGCCATCTGAGCTATCTCGGCGACACCGTGGTCGGCGCCGCGGCCAACATCGGTGCCGGCACCATCACCTGCAACTATGACGGCTTCGGCAAGTACCCGACCCGGATCGGCGCCGGCGCGTTCATCGGCTCCAACACCGCCCTGGTGGCCCCGGTGACCGTGGGCGACGGAGCGATCGTGGCCGCCGGCAGCACGATCACCCAGGACGTGCCGGCCGACGGCTTCGCCATCGCCCGGGCGCGCCAGGACACCCACGCGCAGCGCGCCGAACTGCTGCGCGAGCGGCTGCGTCGCAAGAAGCATGGCTGAGCGGGGGCACGCGATCGGGTCCGGCGGGCGGTCCTCGGCCCGCATGCGGGGACTCGCCTTCGCCCTGGCCCTGGCCGTGGCGGCGGCTGCCGCGCCCGCCCGTGCCGACGGTGTCGGCGACGTCCGCACCGGCAACGCGGCCTTCGGCGACGGCCGCTACGAGGCCGCGGTCGAGGCCTTCACGCGGGCGATCCTGGCCGGCGATCTCGACCCGGCCTCGCTGGCGGTGACCTTCAACAACCGTGGCGTCGCCTACAGCGAGCTCGGCGACTATGACCGCGCGATCGCCGACTATGGCCAGGCGCTGACGCTCGCACCCGGCGACGCCACCTCGATCCGCAACCTGCGCATCGCCCATGTCCGCCGCGCCGCGGCCGCTGCCCGCCTGGGCGACCGCACCGCCGCCCAGGCGGACTATGACCGCGCCATCGCGCTGGAGCCGGACCATCCCCTGGCCTATCTGCGGCGTGGGCAGCTGGCGCTGGAGCGTGGCGACCGGGACGCGGCCATCGCCGACCTCACCAAGGCCAAGGAGCTCGATCCGGGCAACGCCGACATCGCGGCGCAGCTGGCCGATGCGGAGCGGCAGCCCCCGGCTGCCGCCGTCCCGCCCGCTCCGCCGCCCGAGCCCCCGGCTGCCGCCGCACCGCCCGCTGCGCCGCCGCCCCCCGCGATCGCCGCACCGGCTCCGGCTCCCGCTCCCGCGGCAGGCCCGGCGACCGCGACCACGGCCGCACCGCGCGCGGACGACTACTCGATCGATCCGCCCGGCGGCCGGCCGGCGCGACCCGTCGTGTCCACGGCGGTCGCACCCGCCGCCGGCGGGACCGGCCAGCTCTACCGCTCCCTGCAGGACGTCAACGTCCGGCAGGGGCCGGGCAACGATGAGCCGCGCATCGCCACCCTGGGGCGTGGCGCCACGGTCCGGGTGCTGAGCGAGCGTCTGGGCTGGCTCGAGCTGCAGATGGCCGACGGCAGGCGCGGCTACGTCTATCGGCGCTGGCTGGAGCCGGTCGCCGCCGGCAATCCCGCGCCGCCCTGAGCCGCCGTCACGCGGCATACGCTTGGATTCAGCCTCGGCTGATCAACCCACGGTGTCATGGCCGTGCATTTTTCGCTTCATTGCGCGCGGCTCTTCGTTTAAGTGATTTGTTAACCCAGTCTGTTAAGATACGCCATTAGATGTATGCCCCACAGGGTAAGCCGACGCCTTAGGGGCCATGGGCACGGGATCGACACCATGCGCAGTTGCGGCCGGATTCTCCTGCCCATCCTTGGACTGCTGCTGCTCGCGGTGGTTGGGGCGGGATCGGCCGCCGCCCGGGACGAGGCCTCCATCCTCCTGGACTACCGGACCGGTGCCGTGCTGGCCGCGCGCAACGCCGACGAACCCGTCATCCCGGCCTCGCTCACCAAGATGATGACGCTCTACATGACCTTCCGTGCGCTGACCGCGGGCCAGCTCGACCTGTCGTCGCGGATCAAGGTCTCGAGCCGGGCCGCGGGCATGCCGCCGACCAAGCTCGGCCTGCGCGCCGGCGACACGATCCGCGTCGAGGATGCGGTCCTGGGGCTGGTGACCCGCTCGGCCAACGACGCCGCGTCGGTGCTGGCCGAAGCCCTGGGCGGCAGCGAGGACCGCTTCGCCATCGCGATGACCCGCACGGCCCGCAAGCTCGGCATGACCCGCACCGTGTTCCGCAACGCCTCCGGCCTGCCCAATGGCGAGCAGCGCTCGACGGCGCGTGATCTTGCCAAGCTGGCGACGAGCCTCATCCGCGACTATCCGGGCTATTACCGTTACTTCTCCACGGGCAGCTTTTCTTATCGCGGCCGCAACTATGCCAACCACAACCGGCTGCTCGGCGTCTATCGCGGCATGGACGGGCTGAAGACCGGCTACACCCGCGCGTCGGGGTTCAATCTCGCCGCTTCCGCCGTGCGCGACGGTCGGCGGCTGGTGGCGGTCGTGATCGGAGGCCGCTCGGCCGCTTCCCGCGACGCCACGATGGTGGCCCTGCTCGACCGTGGCTTCGACCGCGCGCCGGCCCCGTCCGACGCTGCCCCGGTCGTGGCCGAGCGGCAGCCGGCGACACCCGCCGTGAAGGAAAAGGAGATCGTGGTGGCGAGCCTCGCGACCACGGCTTCCGACGCCGTGATCGCCGTGCCGTCCGCGCGCCCCGAGCGGGCCACGAAGCCGGCGGCCAAGACGTCGGCCAAGCAGGCCAAGGCCAAGCCGTCGAAGAAGGCGGCCGTCCAGGCCAAGACCAAGGCCAAGCCGTCGACGAAGGTCGCGGCCAAGGCCTCCGCCAAGTCCGCCTACGGCGTCCAGGTGGGGGCGTTCCGGGCTGCACCGCAGGCACGTGCCGCCATGCAGCGGGCGATGAAGTCGGCACCCGACCTGCTGCGCGGGACCTTCGCCAGCGTGGGTGCGCAGAAGGTCCGCAACCAGCCGCTGTTCAAGGCCACCCTGGTCGGCCTCTCGCGCAGCGATGCCGAGGCGGCGTGCAAGCGGCTCAAGCAGAAAAAGCAGGACTGCATGGTGATCCAGGCCGGCACGGTGAAGGTCGCCAGCCGCTGATTGCCGGTTCGACCGCGCCAGCGTTGTGGTTATGATGCCCGAACGGCCTTGCGCGCACCGGGTGCGGCTACTGCCCGGCGCGCCGCCGGCCGCGATGCGTCGACAGGGAGTGCGGGCGGCATGGACGACAGGCTGCAAATCTGCTTCCAGGGCATGGAGACCTCGACGGCTCTCGAGGCCAAGATCCGCGACCGGTACGCCCAGCTCGAGCGCCGCTGCCCGGAGCTGACCGGCTGTCGGGTGACGGTGACCAAGGAGAGCCGCACCCACCTCAAGGGCAACCTGTTCCGCATCGGGCTCGTCCTGCATCGCCCGGGTCGGGACGTCGTGGTCAGCCATGGTGCCAAGGACCACGGCCACGAGGATGTCTACGCCGCCTTGCGCGACACCTTCGCCGCCGCCGAGCGCCAGGTCGCCGAGCTCGGGCGCTGAACCGCCCGCGGCCGCGGTCCGACCCTTTGGGCGGTAGAAATTTGTTCAAGCGCTCAAATTAATTTGCGCCTCCGCACCGGGTGCGCTAGCCTTCGCGGATCAGCACCCCGATGGAGGCGCGTCACATGGGCGGGCGGTACGACGCCATCGTCGTCGGCGCCGGGCACAACGGCCTGACGACCGCCTGCTACCTCGCCCGCGCCGGGCTGCGCACGCTCGTGGTCGAGAAGGCGCCCTGGATCGGCGGGGCCGCGGTCAGCCGCGAGCTGCAGCCGGGCTGGACCTACTCCAACTGCTCCTATGTCTGCAGCCTGCTGCGGCCCGAGATCGTGCGCGACCTCGACCTGCCGCGCTTCGGCCTGCAGGTGATCCCCTACGAGAGCGGGGCCACCTTCACCGCCGACGGCGGCTATTTCGCCTACTATGGCGAGCACGAGGCGCTGCGGCGCGAGATGCGGCGCTTCTCGTACCGGGACGCCGACAATTACGAGCGCTACGCCCAGGCGGTGATGCGCCAGTGCCGGTTCATCCGGCCGCTGCTCTTGCGCACGCCGCCCGATCCGGTGGCCCTGCGCGCCCGCGACGTGGGCGAGCTCCTGTTCCTCGGCCGCCGCTTCCACGACCTGGGCCAGCGCGAGATGGGCGAGGCCATCCGCTTCTGGACCATGTCGATCGGCGACTTCCTCGACCAGTTCTTCGAGACGCCGGTGATCAAGGCGCACCTCGCCGGCAGCGGCATCATCGGCACCGGCCTGGGCGTCTACTCGCCGGGCACCGCCTACGTGCTGCTCCACCACTACATGGGCGACGTCGACGGCTCGATCGGTGCCTGGGGCTTCGCCCGCGGCGGCATGGGTGCGGTCAGCCGCGCGCTCGGCGGTGCGTTCGAGGCGGCCGGCGGCGAGATCCGCACCGGCTCCGGCGTCGAGCGCTTCCTGGTCCGCAACGACCTGGTCACCGGCGTGGCCCTGGAGAACGGCGACGAGTTCCAGGCCCCGATCGTCGTCTCCAACCTGGACGTCAAGCGCACCTTCCTGCGCCACCTCGATCCCGGCCTCCTGCCCGAGGAGTTCCTCAAGGGCGTGCGCCGGTTCAAGATCCGCGGCTCCTCGGGCAAGCTCAACATCGCACTCGACGCCATGCCCGACTTCCCGGCAGCACCGAAGGGTGCGCCCTTCCTCAAGGGCGATCTGCACTGCTCGGATTCGCTGGCGAGCCTGGAGCGCGCCTACGACGACTGGAAGGCGGGGCGCTGGTCGGCCGACCCCTATTTCGACCTGCTGATCCCGAGCCAGATCGACCCCACCATGGCCCCGCCCGGCAAGCACATGGCCACCGTGTTCGTCCAGTACGCACCCTACGAGCTGAGCGACGGACGGAGCTGGAACGACCAGACGCGCGCGGCCTTCGCCGACACGGTGCTGGCCAAGATCGGCCGGGCCAGCCCGAACTTCCGCGAGCTGATCGTCCACAAGGAGGTCAGGACCCCGCTCGACATCGAGAACGAGGTCGGCCTGACCGAGGGCAACATCTTCCAGGGCGAGCTCACCTTCGACCAGCTCCTGTTCAACCGCCCGGTCCCCGGCTGGGCGCAGTACCGCTCGCCGATCCGGGGCCTCTACATGTGCGGCTCCTCCAACCATCCGGGCGGCGGCGTCATGGCGGCCCCGGGTGCGAACGCCGCGCGCGAGATCCTGCGCGACCTGGGCAAGCCGCGCACCGGGAGGGCGGCATGAGCCGCCTCGACGCCATCGTCGTCGGCGCCGGCCACAACGGCCTGGTGGCCGCGGCCACGCTGGCCAAGGCCGGGCGCAAGGTCCTGGTGGTCGAGCAGGCCGATTCGGTGGGCGGTGCCGCGCGCACGGTCCACGTGGCGCCGGGCCTGCGGGTGCCGCAGCTCGCCCATCTGCTGCACAATCTCAGCCCCACGGTGGTGCGAGGAACTCAAGCTCGCCGACCACGGCCTCGCCTTCGCCGCCACCGACCTGCCCACGGTGGCGCTCGCGCCCGACGGCCGCCACTGCATCGTCGCGGGCGGCCGGGTCCGGCTCGCCGACGGCCGGCCGCATCCCGATGCCGCCGCCTACGCCGCCCTGCGCGAGCGCCTGACCCGCTTCGCCGCGGTGCTGGCGCCCATGCTGCTGGCACCTCCGCCGCGGCTGGCCGATGGCGGCTGGGGCCAGGCGCCGGTGCTCGGCCGGCTGGCCCTGCGCCTGCGCCTGATGGGCAAGCCCGAGCTGCGCGAGTTCCTGCGCCTCCTCCTGTGCAACGCCAGCGACGCGATCGGCGACGAGATCCCTGACGGCCCGCTGGCCGGCGCGCTCGCCGTCGACGCGGTCCTGGGCGGCCATGTCGGCCCGCGCTCGCCGGGCACCGTCTTGAGCCTGATGTACCGCCTGGCCCATGGCGGCACCCTGTCCGTGCCCAAGGGCGGCATGGGCGGCCTGGTTGCGGCACTCGCCCGGGCGGCCACGTCCGCCGGTGCGGTGATCCGCACGGGTGCGCCCGTGCAGCGGATCCTGGTCGCGAACGATGCCGCCACGGGCGTGGTCCTGGCGTCGGGCGAGACGCTGCATGCCCCTCTGGTGCTCTGCAACGCCGACGCCGGCGCGCTCCTGCGCCTGGTCGGGCCGGAGCATTTCGACGCGGAGATGGTCCGCCGCATCCGCCATGTCCGCGCCAAGGGCGTCACGGCCAAGCTCAACCTGGCACTCTCTGCGGCACCGCGCTTTGCCGGCCTCGACGAGGCCGCACACCGCGGGCGCATCCTGCTGGCACCCTCGCTGCGCCATGTCGAGGAGGCCTTCAACCCGGCCAAGTATGGCGAGCTGTCGCCGGCCCCCGTCCTCGACCTCACCATCCCCACGCTGGCCGACCCCTCGCTCGCCGACGAGGGCGGCCACGTGCTCTCGGTCGTCGTGCAGTACGCCCCCTACGCGCTGGCCGGCGGCTGGGACGAGGCGGCCCGCGACCGCCTGGCCGACACCGTCCTGGGGGCGCTGGAGCCCTACGCCCCGGGCCTGCGCCGGCTGGTCACCGCGCGGCAGGTGCTGACGCCCGTCGACATCGAGCGCCTCACCGGGGCCACCGGCGGCCACTGGCATCATGGCGAGCTTGCGGTCGACCAGATGCTGATGCTGCGCCCGGTCAACGGCATGGGCCACTACGCCACCGGCGTGCCCGGCCTGTTCCTGTGCGGTGCGGCGGCCCATCCCGGCGGCGACGTCATGGGCGTGGCCGGCCGCAACGCCGCCCTGGCGGCGATGAACGGCGGAGGCCAGGCATGAGCGACGCGCCCGCCATGGTGCCGCGCGGCCTGGTGCCGACGCCGTTCGACGCCCGTACCGCACCCTTGAACCTGTCGCGCGCCTGGCAGCCCTGGGCCGGCTACGCCACCGCCGAGCGCTTCGAGTCGGTCGAGGCCGAGTATTTCGCCATCCGCAACCAGGCGACGCTGTTCGACGTCTCGGCCATGCGCAAGTTCCGCGTGCGCGGCCCCGACGCCTTGCGGGTCATGAACCGCCTGGTCACCCGCGACCTGCGCAAGCTGCGGCCCGGCCGCGTCGCCTACGCCCTGTGGTGCGACGAGGACGGCATGGTGATCGACGACGGCACCGTGTTCCGGCTGGGCGAGGACGATTTCCGCCTGTGCTGCCAGGAGCCGCAGTATGGCTGGCTGCTCGACGTCGCCTGGGGCTTCGACGTCACCGTCGAGGAGGAGAGCGAGGCCGTGGCCGGCCTGTCGCTCCAGGGGCCGACCAGCTTCGCGGTCCTGGAGGCGGCCGGCCTGGGCGAGGCCGCCGCGCTGAAGCCCTTCGATCTCGCCACCTTCGACGGCATCCTGATCTCGCGCACGGGCTTTACCGGCGATCTCGGCTACGAGCTGTGGGTCCCGCCCGAGGGTGCGCTGGCCTTGTGGGACCGGCTCATGGCGGCCGGCCGGCTCCACGGGCTGCGCCCCATCGGCTACGCCGCCCTCGACCTCGCCCGGCTCGAGGCCGGCTTCGTCCTGGCCGGCCGCGACTATGTCTCGATCCATCACGCCGCCCGCCCGACCCGCGGCCGCACGCCGTTCGAGCTGGGCTACGGCGCCCTGGTCGACCTGAAGAAGGACCATTTCAACGGCCGCCGGGCCCTCCTGCGCCACGCGGCCAAAGGCCCGCGCTACGCCCTGGTCGGCCTCGACATCGCCGGCAGCAAGCCCGCGCACAACGCGCTCGTCTACCATCGGCGCAAGGCCGAGGTCGGCCATGTGACGTCGGCCGACTGGTCGCCGACCTGCAAGCGCAACCTGGCCCTGGCCATGCTCAAGGCCCCCCACGGCGTGAGCGCTGCCGCCGACCTGTGGGTCGAGATCTACCGCGACAAGGAGGGCAAGTGGGAGCGGACCATGGCCCCGGCCCGCATCGTCGAGCGTCCGTTCTTCCGCCATCCGCGCCGCACCGCCACGCCACCGGGGAGATCTTGATGTCCGCCGCCGACATCCGCGACTGGGACAACCGCCACCATCTGCATCCCTGGGATGCGATGTGGTCGTTCGGGTCGGCGGACCGCACCGTGACCGTGCGCGGCGAGGGCATCCACCTCTACGACGACCGC
Organism: uncultured Alphaproteobacteria bacterium; assembly: GCA_963769465.1. Taxonomy (GTDB): domain Bacteria; phylum Pseudomonadota; class Alphaproteobacteria; order Geminicoccales; family Geminicoccaceae; genus Benzoatithermus. The sequence goes on along the minus strand of CAVYMA010000023.1, from coordinate 39,552 downwards.
GGCCGCCGCCTGATCGACGGGCCGGGGGGCATGTGGTGCGTGCAGATCGGCCATGGCCGCCGCGAGATGGCCGCCGTCATCGCCGAGCAGGCCATGCGCCTGTCGTACAACTCGCCCTGGGGGTTCGCCAACGAGCCGGCCGCTCGCCTCGCGCGCAAGCTCGCCGAGCTGGCGCCCGGCGACCTCAACACCGTCATGTTCACCACGGGCGGCTCGACCGCGGTCGACACCGCCTTGCGCTTCACCCACTTCTACAACAACCGGCTGGGCCGGCCGGACAAGAAGGTCGTGATCTCGCGCGAGCGCTCCTACCACGGCTCGACCTATCTCTCCGCCAGTGCTTCGGGCAAGGAGCGGTTCGCGAGCTGGTTCGACCGCGACGCGCGGCGTTCACTTCCTGCCGGACGTCAGCCCCAATCTCCGCCCCGCGGGCACGACCCTGGACGATTGGGCCGCCGCCAAGGCGCAGGACCTCGAGGACGCCATCCGCCACCTCGGTGCGGACCGGGTCGCCGCCTTCATCGCCGAGCCGATCCTGGCCTCGGGCGGTGTGGTCGTCCCGGCCCCGGGCTACCACGCCCGCTGCCTCGAGGTCTGCCGCCGCCACGACGTGCTCTACATCTCGGACGAGGTCGTCACCGCCTTCGGCCGGCTCGGCCACTGGTTCGCCAGTCAAGGACGTGTTCGGGATCGAGCCGGACCTGATCACCTGCGCCAAGGGCCTGACCTCGGGCTACCTGCCGCTCGGCGCCTGCCTGATCTCCGACCGGCTGATGGCCGGGATCACCGGCGAGGACCAGGAGCAGATCCTGTTCTCCAACGGCTACACCTATTCCGGCCATCCGGTCTGCTGCGCCGCGGCGCTCGAGAACATCCGCATCATCGAGGAGGAGGGGCTCCTCGAGCATGTGCGGGCGATAGCACCGCATTTCCAGGCGCGGCTGCACGCCCTGCGCCGGCATCCGATCGTGGGCGACACGCGCGGGGTCGGCCTCGTCGGCTGCGTCGAGGGCCGCCCGCGCGGCTCCGGCGACCGCTTCGCGCGCGACCTCGAGTTCGGCAGCCGGGTGGATCGGGTGTGCGAGGAGCTGGGCCTGATCGTCCGGCCGCTGGTGAACATGTGCGTGTTCTCGCCGCCCCTGATCATCACCGAGGACCAGATCGACGCCATGTTCGACATCCTCGACACCGCCATCGGACAGGTGGCGGAGGACCTTCAAGGATGGCAGGGATGAGCCTGCCGCAGCGACCAGCCTCAGGGAGACACGTGATGACGCTCGGACCCGGCCTCAGGCCCATCCTCCTCGCCGCCGCCTGTGCCCTCCTGCCGGCGGCCGCACGGGCCGATTCGACCATCACCGTGTTCGACTGGTCGGGATACGAGGACCCGGCGTTCCACGAGGCCTTCACCGAGAAGCACGGCTTCTCGCCCAACTTCGCCTACTTCGCCGACGAGGAGGAAGGGTTCCAGAAGCTGCGCGCCGGCTTCAAGGCCGATCTCGCCCATCCCTGCTCGCAGTCCGTGCCGCGCTGGCGCGAGGCCGGCCTGCTCGAGCCGATCGATCCCGCGCGCATCCCCAACTGGGACAAGCTCAACCCGCAGCTGCGCGACCTGCCGGGCTTCGTCCATGAGGGGCAGCCCTACTGGGTGCCGTTCGAGTGGGGCAACACCGGCCTCACCTACCGCACCGACGAGGTGCCGGCCGGAGGACGTCCAGTCGCTGCAGGTGTTCGCCGACCCGAAATACGAGGGCAAGGTCTCGATCGGCGACAGCGTCGACGACGCCTACGCCCTGGCCTCGCTCGCGATCGGTCTCAAGGACTGGACGCAGATGACCGACGAGCAGTTCGTCCAGGCCTCGGACTTCCTGCGCAAGGTGCACCAGAACGTCCGGCTCTACTGGACCGACAATGCCGACATCTCGCAGGCCATGGCCAATGGCGAGGTGCTCATCGCCTGGACCTGGAACGAGACGCCGACCACGCTGGCCGCCGACGGCCACCCGGTGGCCATGAACAAGGACACCGCGGAGGGCCTGTCCAGCTGGGTCTGCGGCTATGTCCGGCTCAAGGGTGCCGAGGGTTCGGCGGACGAGGGCTACGACTTCCTCAACGCCGTCGCCGACGCGCGGGTGGCACCGTACATGGTCGAGGCGTGGGGCTACGGCCACGCCAACCTGGACGGCATGGCCGCGGTCGATCCCGCGATCCTCGAGGCCAAGGGCTATGCCGACGTCGAGCGGTTCAAGGACAAGACCCTGTTCCAGGCGCCGATGCCGCCCGAGCTGCGCCAGCGCATGATCGCCGAGTTCGAGCAGATCAAGGCGGGCTTCTGACCGGCATGACCACCCTGCTGCAGGAACGGCGCCCGCGCCGCGAGCGTGCCGACAACGCCGCCCGCCGCCGCGCCCAGATCCTCGACGCCACGATCGAATTGATCGTCCGCCACGGCCTGTCGGCGACCACGCTGGCCACCGTGGCGGAGGCGGCGGGCCTGTCGCAGGGGGTCACGGTCTTCTACTTCAAGTCCAAGCAGGCCCTGCTCGCCGAGGCCCTGCGCTGGCAGTACGAGGAGTACCGCAATGTCTGGCGCGCGGCCCTCGCCGCCGCTCCCGCCGACCCGGTCGCGCGCATCCTGGCCCTGGTCCGGGCAGATTTCGACCCGGCCGTCTGCAACCGCCGCATGCTCACCCTGTGGCACGCCTTCTGGGGCGAGGCGACCGCACGGCCCCTGTTCGCGGAGATCTCCGAAGGCTTCGACCGGGAGCGGGCCGCGGCTCTGCACGAGCAGTGCGAGGCGGCGTCGGATCTGCTCGACGCGAAGGTCTGGACCCCGGAGAAGTCTTGCGGTCGCCCTCGATTCGCTGACCGACGGCTTGTGGATCCGCATGCATCTCGACCCGGACGGCGTGGAGAACGCCGAGGCCATGCGGATCACCTGTTGCCTCGTCGCCGCCGCGTTTCCCAGCCGCACCGCGGACGTCCTGGCCGCCTCCGGCTAGCGTCTCTGACGCGGGGCTCCGGCCACAGCGCCAGGGCCAGCGCCGCCACCCCGGCGATGGGCAACAGCTGGTCGTGCCCGATCGCCAGCACCCAGCCGGTGGCGCCAGCGGCCACGGTCCACAGCGCGGGCAGCACCATCGGACCCGCCGCGGACCGTCCGCCGGCGAGGAGCAGGATGCCGAGCGTGAACAGCGCGGTCGGACATGGTGCGGCGCCGGGCAGCCGTACCGCCGGCCATGGGACGCCGCTCAGTCGGTCGACCAGCGGGTAGCCGACCAGTGCCGCCACGGCGAAGCCGAGCCCGACCCAGTCGCGCGCCCTGCGCCGGAACCGAAGGGCCACCCGGCCACGCGCCGCCACCCAGGCGAGCACCGCACCCTCGACGACGAACAGCGCCCCATAGATCGGCGCGGCGAAGTTGAGCTGGGCGAAGGTCGCGATGTGCCAGGCGGCGCCGACCCAGATCCAGGCCGCCGCGAGCAGCAGGAGCGCCGTCCTGGAAAAGCCGGACGACGCCGCTCCCAAGGTCGCCACGCCCCAGGCCAGGGCCAGCCACTGCAGCGGCCAGAAGGTCGCGTGATAGTGGGCGAGGGCGGCGAACATCGCGCCGGCGTCGAAGGGAAGCACGGCGTCACAGATCCTGCACGTACCGGGCCATGCGCTCGCGCATCGCAGCGTCGGGCAGCGTTCCCGCCATCGTGCCCATGTTCTCGCGCATGTGGTCGACCCGCGTGGTGGCGGGGATGGCACAGGTCACGGCCGGGTGCGAGATCACGAACTTCAGGCAGAACTGGGCCCAGCTCGTGCAGTCGATCTCGCCCGCGAACGGCGGCAGCGGCTTGCCGGCCAGCGAGCGGAGCAGGCCGCCCTGATTGAACGGCCGGTTGATCAGCACGGCGAGGCCCCGCTCGGCCGCCAGCGGCAGGAGCCGCTGCTCCGCTTCCCGCACGGTGATGCTGTAGCTGAACTGCACCGCGTCCAGCGATCCGCCCGCCATCACCGCCGCGAGGTCGTCGTGGCGCAGGCCGTGCGAGGTGGTCATGCCGACCAGCCGCACCCGCCCGGCGGCCTTGTCCGCCAGCAGCGTCTCGAGATGCCCTTCCCAGGCGACCAGGTTGTGGATCTGCATGAGGTCGAAGCGCTCGACGCCCCAGAGCTCGCGCGAGCGCTCCATCTGCCGCGGCCCCAGCATGGCGAGCGGCGTCCAGACCTTGGTCGCCGCGAACACCGGCCGCTCGCCCAGCCGTTCCAGGCCCCAGCCGATCACCTCCTCCGAGGAGCCGTACATCGGCGAGGAGTCGATCACGGTGCCGCCGCCCGCGAAGAACGCCTGCAGCACCTCCGCCCGCTGCGCGCGCAGCTCGAGGTCCTGCCCGACGTTGAAGGTGATCCAGGAACCCATGCCGACCACCGGGACCAGCTCCCCGGTCGCCGGAATGCGCCGCAGAAGCGGCTGGGCGGACGCCGGCCTCCCGGCCAGCGTCGTGGCCGCTCCCAAGCCCAGCGACAGCCGCAGGGCCCCGCGCCGATCCAAATCCCAACCCTTCCGCCGCATGGCACGCTCCCACCAATCGGGGATCCCGGCCCATGATCCTGGGGCGGCGGCGGGCGATGTCCAGCGGCGGAGGGTCGAGCCGACCCGCCGGCAGGATCAGTCCCGCGTGGCGGCCAGCAGGTAGTTCACGCTCGTGTCGCGGGCGAGGACGAAGCTGTCGTCGGCGCCGCGATACTGCACGCCGGCGACGTGGACCGGGCGCAGCCCGCATGCCCGCAGCAGCCGGCCGAGCTCGGCCGGGGTGATGAAGCGGCGCCAGTCGTGGGTGCCGCGCGGCAGCCAGCCCAGCAGGTACTCCGCACCGACCACCGCCTTGACGAAGCTCGCGGCGGTGCGGCTCAGCGTCGAGAGCACGACCAGCCCGCCGGGGCGGGCCACGGCGGCCAGGGCCGCCAGGAACTCCGGCACGTCGGCCACGTGCTCGACGACCTCCGAGGCGATCACCAGGTCGAAGGCCGGCCCGTCCGCCGCCAGCACCTCGACGCCGACCGCGCGGTAGTCGACGGCGACCCCGGCCTCCTCGGCGTGCCAGGCCGCCGCCTCGATGTTGCCGGCCAGCGGATCGATCCCGGTGACCGTACCGCCCAGCCGTGCCAGGGGCTCGGCCAGCAGGCCGCCGCCGCAGCCGACATCGAGGACCCGCAGGCCCGCCAGCGGTGCCGGCCGCTTGGGCTCGCGGCCGAAGCGTTCGCAGGCGCGGTCGCGGATGTAGGCCACCCGCACCGGGTTGAGCTTGTGCAAGGGCGCCATGGCGCCGGTGGGGTCCCACCATTCGCGGCCCAGCGTCGCGAACTTGGCGAGTTCGCCGGGATCGGTGGTGATGTCGCCCGCGGTGGCGGCACCCGTCATGGTTGAGCCTTCCTTGTCGTACCTTGCCGAGTCGTGGCGGCGTGATTAGAAGACGCGCATCCGTCAATCAGGTTCGGCGCGCGTGCTCGCAGGGGCGTTGTGGTGCCGTTTCGCGGAATGCGAGCTTTCCCGTGACGCTGGTCGTGCAGAAATATGGCGGCACATCGGTCGCCGATCTAGACCGCATCCGCAACGTCGCCGCGCGGGTCAAGCGCCAGGTCCAGGCCGGCGACCAGGTGGCGGTCGTCGTCTCCGCCATGGCCGGCACGACCAACCAGCTGGTGAGCTGGGTGCACGGCCTCGACGCCGCCGGCTACGACACGGCCGAGTACGACCAGGTGGTCGCCAGCGGCGAGCAGGTCACGGTCGGGCTGCTGGCGATCGCGCTGCAGACCATGGGCGTGCCGGCCCGCTCCTTCCTCGGCTGGCAGGCCGGCTTCGAGACCGACCTCGCCTACGGCAAGGCGCGGATCATGGAGATCGATCCCGAGCCCGTCCGCGGCTGCCTCGACGGCCGGCGAGGTCGCGGTCGTGGCGGGCTTCCAGGGCCTGAGCCCGGACGGCCGGGTGACCACGCTGGGACGCGGCGGCTCGGACACCTCGGCCGTGGCGCTGGCCGCGGCGCTGCAGGCCGAGCGCTGCGACATCTTCACCGATGTCGACGGCGTCTACACCACCGACCCGCGCATCGTGGCCAAGGCGCGCAAGCTCGACCGCATCACCTACGAGGAGATGCTCGAGATGGCCTCGCTCGGGGCCAAGGTGCTGCAGACGCGCTCGGTGGCGCTGGCGATGCAGCACCGGGTCCGGGTGCAGGTGCTCTCCAGCTTCGAGGACCTGCCCGGCACGCTGGTCGTTGATGAGGAAGAGATCGTGGAAAGCCAGATCGTCAGCGGGATCGCCTACAGCCGGGACGAGGCGCGGGTCACCGTGCTGGGCGTGCACGACCGTCCGGGCGTGGCCGCCGCATCTTCGGGCCGCTGGCCGAGCACGGCATCAACGTCGACATGATCGTGCAGTCGGTGAGCCGCGACGGCGTGTACGCCAACCTCACCTTCACCGTCAGCCGGGCCGACCTGCCGCGGGCGCTGGCCGTGCTCGAGCGTGCCAAGGGCGAGATCGGCTACGAGCGAGCTCGTCGCCGACGCCGACGTGTGCAAGGTCTCGGTGGTCGGCGTGGGCATGCGCAGCCATGCCGGCATCGCCCACCAGATGTTCGCGACGCTGGCCGCCAAGGGCATCAACATCCACGCCATCGCGACCTCCGAGATCAAGGTCAGCGTGCTGATCGGCGAGGAGTACACCGAGCTGGCCCTGCGGGCGCTGCACTCGGCCTACGGCCTCGACAAGGACTGACGCGGTGACGCCGCTATCCACGTCGGTCGACGCGCTCTGGCAGCGCGGCCGCGGCTTCCTGGGCAGCGAGCTCGCGATCCTGGGCGGTGCCATGACCTGGGTGTCCGAGCGCCACCTGGTCGCGGCGATCAGCAATGCCGGCGGCTTCGGCGTCCTGGCCTGCGGCTCGATGAACCCCGAGCTGCTGGCCGCCGAGATCGCCGCCACCGCCGCGCTCACCGACCGTCCGTTCGGCGTCAACCTCATCGTCATGCACCCGCAGCTCGCTGCAGCTGGCCGCAGACCTGCCTCGACCATCGCGTCGGCCACGTCGTGCTGGCCGGCGGCCTGCCGCCGCGCGAGACGATGCAGCTGCTCAAGGCGGGCGGGACCAAGGTGGTCTGCTTCGCGCCGTCGCTGGCGCTCGCCAAGAAGCTGGTCCGCTCGCGGCGCGGACGCGCTGGTGATCGAGGGCATGGAGGCCGGCGGCCATATCGGCCCGGTCTCGACCTCGGTCCTGGCCCAGGAGATCCTGCCCTTCCTGGACGAGGTGCCGGTGTTCGTCGCCGGTGGCATCGGCCATGGCGAGATGATCGCGGCCTACCTGCAGATGGGTGCCGCCGGCGTGCAGATGGGCACGGTCTTCGTCTGTGCCGAGGAGTCGACCGCGCATCCCGCCTTCAAGCAGGCCTTCATCCGTGCCGCCGCCCGCGATGCCGTGCCGTCGGTCCAGATCGACCCCGAGTTCAAGGTGATTCCCGGTCCGCGCCCTCGCCAACAACGGGACGCGCCGCTTCACCGAGACCCAGATCGAGGTGATCGGCCGCTTCCGCCGCGGCGAGATGACCTACGAGGAGGCCTCGCTGGCGATCGAGCACTACTGGGCCGGTGCCCTGCGCCGGGCCGTGGTCGACGGCGACGTCGAGAACGGCTCGCTGATGGCCGGCCAGAGCGTGGGCCTCGTGCGCAAGATCCAGCCCGTGGCCGCGATCCTGGCGGAGATGCTGGAGCAGGCCGAGCGCGCGCTGGCCCGCCGCGCGCAGGGCCCGCCCTCGCTTTCGCCTGACCGCTGATGACCGTGACGGGCGGCCGGACCGGCTTGGAGAGCGGCGGCGAGCCGCGGCGCAACGTCGAGTTCTCGGCTTCGCGCATGCTGCTGCGGCGGCTGGTCGAGGTCGTGGCCGAGCCGATCAGCCCGCAGCAGCGCCTCGACCGCATCGTCGAGCTGATCGCCGCCAACCTCGTGGCCGAGGTGTGCTCGGTCTACTTCAACCGCGCCGGCGAGATGCTGGAGCTGTTCGCCACGGTCGGTCTCGCCGCCGAGGCGGTGCACCGGACCCGGATGCGGCGTCGGCGAGGGCCTGGTCGGCACGATCGCGGCGCAGGGCAAGGTGATCAACACCGCCGACGCCCAGAGCCACCCGAACTTCCGCTACTTCCCGGAGACCCGCGAGGAGATCTACCACTCGTTCCTGGGCGTGCCGATCCTGCGCGTCGGCAAGGTCGTCGGCGTGCTGACGGTGCAGAACCGCGCGCGCAAGGCCTATGCCGAGGACGACATCGAGGCGATGCAGATCATCGCCTCGATCCTGGCCGAGATGTTCGCCTCGGGCGAGCTGATCGACCAGAGCAAGTACGCCGACGTCACCGCCGACGCCGCGCTGATGCGCCGTCTGGACGGTGCGCGCCTGGTCGAAGGGCGTCGCCATCGGCCGTGCCTGGCTGCACGAGCCCCGGGTCGAGGTCACCCGCCTGCTCGCCGAGAGCCCGCAGGCCGAGCTGGTGCGGCTGGATCGGGCGATCGGCGAGCTGCGCGCGGCGCTCGACCAGATGCTGGCGACCAGCGACCTGGTCGGCGGCGAGCAGCGCGAGGTGCTCGAGGCCTACCGGATGTTCGCGCACGACACCGGCTGGCTGCGCCGCATCCGCGAGGCGATCGGCACCGGGCTCTCGGCCGAGGCGGCGGTGCGCCGGGTGCAGGAGGAGACCCGGGTCCGCATCGGCCACGCCAGCGATCCCTACCTGCGCGAGCGGCTGATCGATCTCGACGACATCGCCAACCGGCTCCTGCGCCACCTCGTCGGCAAGGCGCTGAGCCACGACCCGGCGGGCCTGCCCGAGGACACGATCCTGGTCGCGCGCAACCTCGGCGCCGCGGACCTGCTCGAGTACGACCGCCGCAAGCTGCGCGGCGTCGTCCTCGAGGAGGGCTCCAAGACCGCGCACGTCACCATCGTGGCGCGCGCGATCGGCATCCCGATGGTCGGGCGGATCGAGGGCGTCATGGCCGCCCTCGACCCGGGCAACCCCGTCGTCCTCGACGGCGACAACGGCCATGTCTACGTCCGGCCGAACGACGAGATCGTCCAGGCCTTCCACAACGCCGTGCGTGCGCGCGCCGAGCGCAAGCGCTACTTCGACCAGATCCGCACCCTGCCGTCGGTCACCGCCGACGGCATCCCGATCACGCTGTCGATCAACGCCGCGTTCCTGATCGACCTGGCCGAGATGGAGGCGGTGGGTGCCGACGGCTGCGGGCTGTTCCGCACCGAGTTCGCCTTCATGACCCGGAGCCGCTACCCCGACGTCCACACCCAGGCTGCCCACTACCGCGACGTCCTGGACACGGCGGGCGACACGGCCGGTGACGTTCCGCACCCTGGACGTCGGCAGCGACAAGCATCTGCCCTACTGGCGCCTGCCGCCCGAGGACAACCCGGCCATGGGCTGGCGTGCGCTGCGCATGGTGCTGGACCGGCCGACCATCCTGCGCGGCCAGCTGCGGGCGCTGCTGCTGGCGGCCTCGGGCCGGCACCTCCAGGTCATGTTCCCGATGGTGGCCGAGGTGGCCGAGCTCGAGGCGGCGCGGCGGCTCCTCGACATGGAGCTGGCCAGGGCCGAGGCCAAGGGCATCGCGCTGCCGACGCGGATCGAGGTCGGTGCGATGGTCGAGGTGCCGTCGCTCTACTGGCAGCTCACCGCACTGCTCAAGCGCGTCGACTTCCTGTCGATCGGCAGCAACGACCTGTTCCAGTTCCTGTTCGCCTGCGACCGCGGCAACCCGGCGCTGGTCGACCGCTACGACGTCCTGTCGCCGCCGGCGCTGAGCTTCTTCCACGACATGGTCCAGCGCTGCCGCGGCGCCGGCGTGCGGCTCGCCGTCTGCGGCGAGATGGCCAGCCGCCCGCTCGAGGCCATGGCCCTGATCGGGCTCGGCGTGCACCGCCTGTCGCTGACGCCCAGCGAGGTCGGCCCGGTCAAGGCCATGCTGCGCAGCCTCGACGCCGCGCGGCTCGGCCACTACCTGCGCGGCCTGCTCGAGCTGCCCGACCACAGCCTGCGCGGCCGGCTGCAGGCCTACGCGCTGGATCATGGCGTCGTGTTGCCGCCGAACGTCTACCAGCCCTTCTGATCGCACCTGCGCGCGCAGATTTGTCGCGTGGTTGTGCTCTACAGTTGAAATAACTTCTGCTAATGTACTCGGTCAGGGACCAGTGTCGCGCACCCGCGGCCTGTCGGACCGAGGCTGACCATGGCAAGTGAGCTCACGCGCGTGCCGGACGAGGCGGTAGCCGCGTTCCGGCAGATCGGCCGGGAGCTGCGGGAGGCGCGGCTCGCCCGAGGCGAGGCAGCTGCGCGACATCGCGGCCTTCCTGCGCATCCGGCCCGACCACCTGGCCGCGCTCGAGAACGGCGACCTCGCCGGCATCCCGGGCCGCGCCTACGCCTTCGGCTTCCTGCGCAGCTACGGCGATCATCTGGCGCTGGACGGCGGTCTGCTGGTGGCCCGCCTCAAGGCGGGCTTCCTGGCGCGCCGCACCCCCGGCTGCGCCTGCGCGCGCCGGCCGGGGTGCCTACGCGGCAGCCCTGGCCGTCCTGCTTTTGGCCGGCGCATCGCTCGCGGCCTACCGTGCCGTGGCGCCCGCGCCGCCCGGCTTGCCGCCGGTCGAGGCGCAAGCGCCGGCGCCTGTCGCTGCCGAGCCTGCGCCGCCCGACCGCCGACCCCGTGGACGTCGCCAGCGCGGCGGCGGCCGAGCCGGCGGCACTGGCCGTGCTGGCCGCGCGCGACGGCGAGGATGCCATCCTCGGCACGCTCGCCGCCGCCGGGCAGCCGCGTCACGCTGCTGGGCCGCGCGGATGGCTGGATCCAGCTGCGCAGCGGCGACCGCAGCTTCGTCCGGTCGGGGACGCTGGCGGCCGGCCAGCGGCTGGGGCTGCCGCAGCGCCCGGACCTGCTGCTGTCGGCCAGCGACGGCGGCAGCGTCGAGGTGCTGCTCGACGGCGCCAGCCTCGGTCCGGCCGGCATGGCCGGCGCGGCCGTGCGCGACCTGCCGCTGCCGGCCGAGGGACCCGGACCGGCCCCGGCCGGGGCCCGCTGAGGCTTGCGGCCGGCCGTCGGCTGGGCCATACCCCGCCTGTTGCGAGGAGGCGGGTTCGAACGCGTCATGGTGGCTCTGCAGGAACGGACACGACATCGGACCCACGCCGTGCGCGTCGGCAGCGTCATCATCGGTGGCGGCGAGCCGGTCGTCGTCCAGTCCATGACCAACACCGACACCGCCGACGTGACCGCCACGGTCGGGCAGGTGATCGAGCTCGCCCGCGCCGGCTCCGAGATCGTCCGCATCACGGTCAACAACGACGACGCGGCCCGTGCCGTGCCGGCCGATCCGCGAGCGCCTCGACGTCCTCGGCCACGGCGTGCCGCTGGTGGGCGACTTCCACTACAACGGCCACCGCCTGCTCGCCGAGTATCCGGACATGGCGCGGGCCCTGGCCAAGTTCCGCATCAACCCGGGCAATGTCGGCTTCGGCGAGAAGCGCGACCGGCAGTTCGAGCAGATGGTCGAGGCGGCGCTCCGCTACGCGCGGCCGGTGCGGATCGGCGTCAACTGGGGCAGCCTGGACCAGGACCTGGCCACCCGGCTCATGGACCTCAACGCCCAGTCGGCCCAGCCGCAATCGGCCGATTTCGTCCTGCGCGAGGCGCTGATCCGCTCCGCCCTGGACAGTGCGGCCTACGCCGAGCGGCTCGGGCTGGGTGCCGACCGCATCGTGATCTCGGCCAAGGTGAGCCGGCTGCAGGACCTGGTCGCGGTCTACCGCGAGCTCGCCCGCCGCTCGCAGTACGCGCTGCATGTCGGCCTGACCGAGGCCGGCATGGGCATCAAGGGCATCGCCGCCACGGCGGCGGGCTTGGCACTCCTGCTCCAGGACGGCATCGGCGACACCATCCGCGCCTCGCTGACGCCGCGCCCCGACGAGCCGCGCACCAACGAGGTCGTGGCCTGCCAGGAGGTGCTGCAGGCGCTGGGCCTGCGCTCGTTCACGCCGCAGGTCGCCGCCTGCCCGGGCTGCGGCCGCACCACCAGCACCCTGTTCCAGGAGCTGGCGCTGAGCATCCAGACCTGGCTGCGCGACCAGATGCCGCCATGGCAGCGGCGCTACCCGGGCGTGGAGAGCATGAACGTCGCGGTCATGGGCTGCATCGTCAACGGCCCGGGCGAGAGCAAGCACGCCGACATCGGCATCAGCCTGCCCGGCACCGGCGAGAGCCCCACCGCGCCGGTGTTCATCGACGGCAAGAAGGCGCATACGCTCCGCGGCGAGCGGATCGCCCAGGATTTCCAGGCGATCGTCGCCGACTATGTCGAGCGTCGCTACGGCAAGGTCGCCGTCGACGCCTGAAGCCTTGTCATCCGGCAGACCCGAATCATGAGCCAGCTGCGCCCGCCGCGCGGGACCCACGATCTTCTCGGCGAGGATGCGCGCCGGCATCGCCACGTCGCCGACACCGCGCGCGCCGTCGCCGGCCGCTACGGCTATGGCGAGATCGCGACGCCGATCTTCGAGTTCACCGAGGTGTTCCAGCGCACGCTCGGCGAGACCTCGGACATCGTCACCAAGGAGATGTACACCTTCGAGGACCGCGGCGGCGACCGGATCACGCTTCGGCCGGAGAACACCGCGGGCGTGGTCCGCGCCGTCATGACCGGCGGCCTGACCCAGGACCTGCCGCTGCGCTTCTTCTATGCCGGCCCGATGTTCCGCTACGAGCGGCCGCAGAAGGGGCGTCTGCGCCAGTTCCACCAGATCGGCGTCGAGCTGATCGGCGCGCCGGAGCACCTGGCCGACGTCGAGGTGATCGCGGTGGGTGCGGACATTCTCGACCGGCTGGGCGTGCTGCCGCACACGGTGCTCGAGATCAACACGCTGGGCGACCGGGAGAGCCGGCTGGCCTACCGTGAGGTGCTCGTGGCCTACCTCGAGGGCCACAAGGACCGGCTGTCCGCCGACAGCCTGGTGCGGCTCGAGCGCAACCCGATGCGCATCCTGGACAGCAAGGACGAGGGCGACCGGGCGGTCGTGGCCGAGGCGCCCCTGCTCCACGATCATCTGAACCAGGCGAGCCGCGACTTCTTCGCCCGGGTGCAGGAGGGCCTCGCCCGGCTCGAGGTCGCCTCGCAGGTGAGCCCCCGGCTCGTGCGCGGCCTCGACTACTACACCCACACCGCTTTCGAGTTCACGACGACCGCCCTCGGCGCCCAGGGTGCCGTCATGGCCGGCGGGCGCTACGACGGGCTGATGCGCGAGATGGGCGGCCCCGACGTGCCGGGCGTCGGCTGGGCCGCCGGCATGGAGCGCTTGGCCATGCTGCTGGCCGAGACTCCCGCCGCACCTCGGCCGGTGGCGATCGTGCCGATCGGGCCCGAGGCCGAGGAGCGCGCCCAGATCCTGGCGCACGAGCTGCGCCGGGCCGGCATCGCGGTCGACCTCGCCTTCAAGGGCAAGCCCGGCCAGCGCATGAAGCGGGCCGACCGGATCGGTGCCCGCTGGTCCGTCTCGCTCGGCAGCGACGAGCTCGCGCGCGGCGTGGTCCGCCTGCGCGACCTCGACAGCGGGTGCCGAGGAGGAGCTGGCGCCGGACGCGGTCGCGGCCCGGCTGGGGGCCTGAGATGGCGGCCTTCGACGACCGGCTTGGGCAGATCCTGGCCCGGCGCGACGAGCTGCAGGCGCTGCTGGCCGAGGTCCAGCCCAGCGAGTATGCGAGGCTCGCCAAGGAGTTCTCCGATCTTGGGCCGGTGGTCGAGACCATCGAGGCCTACCGCGCGGCCCAGGCCGAGCTGGCGCGACCTCGACCAGCTCGCCCAGGACCCGGAGATGCGCGAGCTGGCGGATCAGGAGCGGCGCGCGCTCGAGGCCAGGCTGCCCGACCTGGAACGTCAGGTCCGGCTACTCCTGCTGCCCAAGGACGCCGACGACGAGAAGAGTGCCATCCTCGAGATCCGCGCCGGCACCGGGGGCGACGAGGCGGCCCTGTTCGCGGGCGACCTGTTTCGCATGTACCAGCGCTACGCCGACCTGAAGGGCTGGCGCTGCGAGGTCCTGTCGCTCAGCGAGAGCGATCTCGGCGGGCTCAAGGAGGTCGTGGCCGACATCTCGGGGCAGGGCGTGTTCGCCCGGCTCAAGTACGAGGCCGGCGTGCACCGGGTGCAGCGCGTGCCGGTCACCGAGGGCAGTGGGCGGATCCACACCTCCGCGGCCACCGTGGCGGTCCTGCCCGAGGCCGAGGACGTCGACGTCACCATCGACGACAAGGACCTGCGGATCGACGTCTACCGCGCCAGCGGTGCGGGCGGGCAGCACGTCAACCGGACCGAGAGTGCGGTGCGCATCACCCACCTGCCGAGCGGGCTGGTGGTCGCGATCCAGGACGAGAAGTCCCAGCACAAGAACAAGGCCAAGGCGCTCAAGATCCTGCAAGGCCCGGCTCTACGAGCAGGAGCGCGCGGCCAAGGCCTCCGAGCGCGCCGCCGACCGCAAGGGCCAGGTGGGCTCGGGCGACCGGTCCGAGCGCATCCGCACCTACAATTTCCCGCAGAACCGGCTCACCGACCACCGCATCAACCTCACCCTCTACAAGCTCGACCAGGTCGTCGCCGGCGACGCGCTGGACGAGGTGATCGAGCCCTTGATCAACGAGGAGCAGGCGGCGCTGCTGGCCGAGGCGGGTTGAGCACGGTCGCGGCCCTGCTGCACGAGGCCGCCGCGGCCCTGGCGGTCGCCGGCGTGGAGCGGCCGCGGGCGGAGGCCCGCCTCTTCCTGGAAGCCGCGGCTGGTACCTCCCGCTCACGGCTTCTCGCCCACCCGGAGCAGCCGGTCGAGAACGGTGACGCGGAGCGCTTCCGCGGCTGGATCGCCCGCCGCGCCGCCCGCGAGCCCGCTCGCCTACATCCTCGGCCGGGTCGAGTTCTGGAGTCTGACCTTCCGGGTCGGTCCCGGCGTGCTGGTCCCGCGCGCCGATTCCGAGACGCTGATCGAGGCCGTCATCCGCGCCTTCCCCGACCGCGCGGCGCCCTTGCGCGTGCTCGACCTCGGCGTCGGCTCGGGCTGCCTGCTGCTCAGCGTTCTCCACCATTTCGTCAATGCGAGCGGGCTCGGCGTCGACTCGAGCGAGCAGGCCCTGGCCTACGCGCGCGCCAACGCCGAGGCGCTGGGCCTGGACGCGCGCGCCGACCTGCGCCTCGCTCGACTGGCGTGAAGGCGTTCCCGGCACCTTCGACATCGTCCTGGCGAACCCGCCCTACATTCCCTCGGCCGAGATCGACGGGCTGGCACCCGAGGTCCGCGAGTTCGAGCCGCGCGCGGCGCTGGACGGCGGCGCCGACGGCCTCGACGCCTACCGCGCCATCCTGCCGGGCCTGCCCGGCCTCTTGGAGAGGAGGGGCAGGGCCTTTCTCGAGGTGGGGGCGGGCCAGATGCCGGCCGTCGCTGCGCTCCCGGTCCCCGGGCTCGGGGGGATGCGGTTCCACCACGACCTTGCCGGCATCGCCCGCTGCCTGGAGCTCTGGCTCGGCTCGGACTGAACGACCGCCGTCAGGCCGGCGCCGCGAGCGCCACCGGCGCGGTCCCGGCCGTCAGGGCGACGTCGCCGTTCGCCGCCGGCACGGTGAAGCCCGCCCGGGCGAAGGCCGCGTGCGTCCGCTCCAGGATCGCGGAGCGGATGTCGAGGCCGCCGACGCTGCCGCGCTGGTGCACGTAGTATTGCAGCCGGACCGTGATCCCGCGCTCGGTGAACTCGTAGGTCGTCGCCTTGGGTGCTGGATGTGCCATCACCCCGGTCGTGCCGCGCGCGATCTCCTCCACCAGCCGCACCGCCAGCGCCGGGTCGTCGTGGTAGCTGATCGTGAACAGCAGGACCTCGCGCAGCACGTCGTCGACCCGGGTCCAGTTGGTGAAGGTGCCGCCGATCACCTCCGAGTTCGGGATGATCAGCTCCTTGCGGTCGAACATCTGGACGGTGAGTGAGCGGATGCCGATCCGGCTCACCTCGCCGGTCTCGCCGCCGATCGTCACCACGTCGGTGACCTTCAGCGGCCGCTCGACCAGGAGCAGGATGCCGCTGACGAAGTTGTTGACCACCGTCTGCATGCCGAAGCCGATGCCGACGCCGACGCTGGCCGCGAACACGGTGAGCGCGGTCAGGTCGAGCCCGATCACCTTCAGCGTCAGGAGGAGCCCCGACACGATCACCACGTACTGGATGAAGGTCGACAGGCTCTGCCGGATACCCTGGTCGCGCACGCGGGTCAGCGCCAGGTTGTAGCTGACCTGCCGGCTCCAGCCGCCGACCCAGAACGCCAGCGCCACGAGGACGACCGCACTCGCCAGGTCGGTCAGCCGCAGCGAGGACTCGCCGAGCGTCAGGATCGGGATCTGGCCGATCGCGACCGCCTCGCGGATCACCGGCGTGTCCCAGTCCCAGCCATAGATCCACACCAGCAGCCAGCCGGCTGCCAGGGCGAACGCCAGCTGCAGCATCCGGTGCGCCGGATCGACGAAGTTCTCGACCCAGAACGACCCGACCGCCGGGTTACGCTCCTCGACCCGGCGGGCGAACGCGTCGCGCAGATCGTCGACGACGCCCAGGGCCAGCATCAGCGCCACCCCGATCAGCACGAGCCAGAGGAAGTGGCTGATGATCGTCCAGGCGAGGTTGAGGTAGCCGGCGAGCCCGATCACCGCGGCACCGGCGAGGACCGTGGGCACGAGCAGGCTCAGCCATGCCAGCACCCGCACGCCGAACCCCGCCTCCTGCCCGGCCATGGCCAGGATCAGCGACCGCAGCTGCAAAGCCGGCAGTGCGATCAGGAGCACGCAGACCATCGCGCCGCGGGCGATCAGGTTGTCCATGGCCGGGGTCAGCTCGACCGTGGCCGTCAGCGTCAGGATCGCGGCGAGGAGTCCGCCCAGGATCGTGCTCCAGCACAGCCGCCGGAAGAACTGGCGCCGCACCCGCAGGCTCTTGCGGTCCGCGTCGCCGTCGAACAGCACGTGGCCGGCGAAGCGCAGCACCACCGCGACCAGCGGCCAGATCAGCAGCACGCTCCCGATGAGCAGCTTGGCCTCGCGCTCGAAGCCGAGCACCGATGCCACCGCCCACCAGATCGCCGCCGGGAGCAGGCTGACGATGCTGTCGCCCAAGGCGGCGATGGGAGCGGCCAGCGTGTTGTCCGGGTTGGCGGCGAACCGTGAGCGGAGCAGCCAGCGCATCAGGAGCAGTCCGCACACCACCGCCGCGGCGGTAAGGGCCGCCAACAGCCGCAAGGGTGCGGATGCTGCCGCGAACTTCGCCGTCACGTCGCGGAGCGCGGCCGCGGTGGCGGTGGCGATCTCGTGCGGCAGACGGAGCGTTGCCCGACCCACGCGGGCCCACGCCGCGCTGCCCGACGGCAGCGGATCGCGCGCCAGCAGCTCCTCGTTCCCGGCGCTGTCCGCGAGGCGGGCGTACTCGGTGGAAATGTCGGCGCGTCGCGATTCGAGCCTGGCCACGGTCTCCGCCTGGCCATCGAGGACGCTCGCGACATCGTCGATCATCGCGTTCATGGCCTCGACCTGGCTCGCGGTGGCCGACGTCGGCGCGGGCAGCACGGCGCGCTGATCCGCGAGGCGTTGCCGTGCCGCGGCGATCGCGTCGTCGAACCCACGCAGGCGAGCTTCCATCTCGGCGGCATCGGCGAGGCCGTCCTCGACGACACGAGGTGGCAGGTCGCCATAGCTGTCCGCCGTCTCCCCGAGAAAGGCGAGCTGCCGCTCGATCGCCAGCAACTGGATGTCGTTCGCACGCAGCGTGCTGCGCAGGGCCGCATGGTCGGCCTCGAGCTCAGCGCGGCGCCGTTGCAGCTGCTCGGCCGCCGTACGCGGCGCAAGAGTCCCACGGCATTGGCGAGGCGAACGCTTTCGCGGTCCATGTTGGCGACGAGTTGGCGCAGGGCATCGACACGCGGATCGGCACTCCCGTCCGAAAAGGCGCCCCGATCGAAGCGCACCCGCGTCTCCAGGAGCGCCACGGTCGCCTGGAGAGTCTCGAGCCGCTGCGCCTGAAGCCTCTGGACCTCCTGCGATCGGTCGATCGAGTCCTGGACGAGCTGGTCCAGCCGCTTGAGCAGCCCGAGCTCGACGTTGGCCGCGTAGCCCTCGAGACTGTCGTCGGCGTCGGTGGCCTGCTCGAGCTCGGCTATCCGGGCGGCGAGATCCCGCTGCTGCGCCCGCAGTCCGTCGATCCGGATCCCGGTCGCGCTGAGGCGCGTGCGCCGCCCATCCACCTCGAACCTTGCCTCGCGCAGCTGGGCGAGGCTCGGCACGGATTCCTGATCGGCTTCCTGCCGATCCAGTTCGCGCTCGTCGTCCTCGGCTTCGCGGGCAAGCCGCGGCAGGGCGGTCGCAAGTTCCGTGTTGAGCTCTTCCTGGACATCGATCGCCCGGGCGATCCCGACCAGTTCCGGCACGTAGGTCGCCTGGCCGACGCCGGCCGAGCCCAGGAAGGCCGTTATTGCCAGCGCGAAGACGCCCGGCACCGACGCCGCTCTCGATCTTTGGCGCAATCCAGTCCCCGTCCGCCCTGTCTTGATGCGCAGTGGCTCCCGCTATCAATCCACGCGTTCGCCTGTTACTCAACCCCCGACAAGCGGGGAGATGAGAACCTTGCGGGCATTTGTGTTCGCGGCCTGTCTGTCGGTCGCCTTGGTGCCTTGTGCTTCGCCGGCCCATTCTGCGGTCGTCACCATCGTCTGCGGTGCCATCGCCGAGTCCTACGAGCCCTGCCGCAGCGGCAGCGAGGCCTGGGCCGCGGCGCGGGGGCACGAGGTGAAGGTCCTGCGCTACGGCGGCACCGTCCCCCAGAACCGCGCCACGCTCGCGCAGCTGCTCGACATTGGCGACCGCCAGCTGGACGTCGTGGAAGTCGAGGCGGCCTGGATCAGCACGATCCAGTCGCATCTGGTCGACCTCGAGCCCCGCCTCGGGCGCGACATCAGCGAGAACTTCGCGACCGCCGTCTTGAGCTTCACGCGCGACGGCGAGGTGTTCGCGGCACCCTGGTTCATCGGGGTGGGCCGGCTGTTCTATCGCGCCGATCTCCTGGCATGGCACGCCCTTCCGGTGCCCAAGACCTGGGAGGAGCTCGCGGCCGTTGCACGATCCATCCAGGAGGCGGAACGCGCCGCGGGGAACGACGGCTTTTGGGGCTTCATCTGGCCGGGCCGCGTCAGCGAGTCGCTGACCGTGGACGCCATCGAGTGGACGGCCAGTCGAGGCGTGGCGCCGCTCCTGGCGCCAAACGGTACCCCCACGGTGAGCGACCGGAGAGTGGGCGTCGCGCTGAGCCAGGCGGCGTCGTGGGTCGGCACGATCTCGCCCGGCGAGGTCCTGGAGATGGACGACCGCGAGGCCGTGCGGCGGTTCATGGCGGGCGAGGCCGCCTTCCTCCGCTACTGGTCGCTAGGCTCCACAACCTTCCGCACCGTGGACAGCCCGGTCAGCGGGCGTGTCGCCGCGGCAATGCTGCCGGCCGGCGACGATGCCGACGGGCGCTACGCCTCCGTTCTCGGCGGCTTCGGCCTTGCCGTGTCACGCCATTCGCAGCAGCCGGATCTCGCACTCGATCTCATCCGCTGGCTGACCTCCGCGGAGGCCCAACGGTCTCGGGCGCTGGCGCTCCAGGGTGATCCCACCCACTCGGCCCTCTACGACGACCCCGAGCTGCTCCGGCTGCGACCGGACTATGCCGAGCTGCGACAGGCGTTCGAGTCCGCGGTGCTCCGACCATTCAATCAGGCCGGCCGCAGCTATCCGAGGATCAGCGCCGAGTTCGCCGCCGCCGTGCACCGGATTCTCGAGCGGACGGCCGAGCCCCAGGCCGAGCTGGCGCTGCTCCAGAAATTGCTCGAGCGGCTCGGCGCCGGGTCCGGCGGGCGGGCGAGCTGACATGCTCCGTGCGCTGATCGGCCTGCTCCTCCTCGCCTTCGGCGCCATCGGACCCGCCGCCGCGACCGAGCTCCGGGTGGGCCTGGAAACGGCGGCACAGCCCTTCGCCTTCATCAACAATGTCGGCGAGTTCGACGGGTTCAACGCGGACCTGTCCCGGGCCCTCTGCGTCCGCATGGGCGTCACGTGCACCTTCGTGCCGTCGCAGATCCCGGAGTTTGCTCAGAAGCTGCAGAGCCGCGTGGTCGATTTCGTGCCCGGGCTGTCGATCACCGAGGCCCGCCGGGGTGTCGCGGACTTCACCCGCCCGTACTACATCGCGCCCAACCGCTTCATCGTCCGGCGCGGCACCCAGCTCGAGGTGTCGCCCGCCGGCCTCGCCGGAAAGATCCTGGGCGTGCGGCGCGGAACGGTCCAGGACCGCTTCGTCACGGCCGGCTTTGGCGAGGCCAAGATCCGCCGCTACAGCAGCCTGCAGGAGCTGTTCATCGATCTCGCGCTCGGGCGCCTGGACACCATCCTCGCCGAGGAGGTCGCGAGCCGGGTTCAGTTCCTCGACGTCGAGCTGGGCGCCGATTTCGAGCTCACCGGGCCGCGGCTGGCCGATCCCGCCTGGTTCGGCGATGGCATCGGCATCGCGGTGCGCAAGGGCGACGACCGCCTGCGCGACGCGCTCGACCGCGCGTTGCAGGAAATCCGCGAGAACGGCACCTTCGATGCGATCCGCCGCCGCTACTTCACCTTCGAGCTCGAGGCGAGCTGAGCGCCCTTAGGCCTCCGGCGTGGCGGCGGCCTTGGCCTGCATCATCGCCGCCGCCGGGGCGGTTTCGGCCTCCGCCATCTGGAACGTCGGGAAGGCGAACCTGATCCCGTTCTCGGCGAACGCCTTCTTGATCATGGCGTAGGCGCGGCGGCGGACCACGAACTGCTCGCCCGGCTTGCACATCATCTTCAGGCCGACCTTGATCGCGTAGTCGGCGTACTCCACCACCCCCTGCATCTTGAGGGTCTGGATGATGTTGGGCGCCAGCTCGGGATCGGCCAGGAGATCCTTGCCGACCTGCTTGATGATCCTCTTCACCTTGTCGAGGTCGGTGTCGTAGGTCAGGCCCAGGGTGACTTTGTCGATCACCCAGTCGCGGCTCATGTTCTGTACGGCACCCAGCGAGCCGAACGGCACCGTGTAGAGGTAGCCGCGGTGGTGGCGCAGCTTGATCGAGCGCAGGGAAAAGCTCTCGACGGTACCCTTGTAGCTGCCGCTGACGATGTACTCGCCGACCCGGAACGCGTCGTCGAGCAGGTAGAAGATCCCCGAGATCACGTCCTTGACCAGCGTCTGCGCGCCGAAGCCGATCGCCACGCCGACCACGCCCGCACCGGCGATCAGCGGTCCGATCTGCACGCCCATGGCCGAGAGCGCCATGAGCACGGCCATCACCACGAACACGATGAACAGGATGTTGCGCAGGATCGGCAGCAGCGTGCGCAATCGCGCGCGACGGCTGGCCTCGGTCGGGTCGTCATCGTGGTTGGCGGCCGCGCTGGCGTGGAGGTGCTTGTCGATCAGCGTGCGGATCACGTGCCAGGCGAAGTCGGCCACGAGCAGGATGATGATCGCGTTCAGCACCCCGCGGGTCACGCGGGTGGTCATGGTCTCGCCGGCGGTCAGGGAGTCGAGGTTGACGCCGAACACCCAGGACAGCAGCCAGATGGCGCCGATGATCAGGAAGGCGCGGGTACCGCGCTCGATCGCGGCGGCGATGACGCTGGGCGGGCCGCGGACCTCCTCCTCGGTGCCCGGCGGCGTCAGGATGTGGTCCACCGAGCGGTCGACCACGCTGATCGCGGTCGGCAGGGCGGTTGCCACCAGGAGCACCCAGAAGGCCGTGGTCAGGCCGAACACCCAGAGCAGCCAGAAGGCCGCGAACAGCACGGATACGGCGACGGTGATGTTGAAGGCGCGCTCGCGACGCTCGGGATCCGGGCTGGACAGGACCGGCCGGCGCCACAAGGCCATCATCGCCAGGACGAACAGGATCAGGCCCAGCGCGTAGGCCAGCGGCAGCCGCTCCGGCCGGTCGATGTCGAAGTCCTGGAGGACCTGCATGGCGATGGTGCCGCCGAACAGCCAGCCGAGCAGGATCACCCACCAGCGGCTCCAATGGCGGGCCGAGGCGTCGGAGATCGGGAAGACGCGGAGCTTCGCGTTGTTCGGCGACAGGATGAAGCGGGCCAGCGCGCCCCACAGCAGAACCGTGATGATGATCAGGAAGGTCCCGGTCAGCACACCCTTGAGGTAGGGCGGCCAGCTGAACAGCAGGAGCGCCCCCAGGCTGCCGATGGCGAAGCTGAGCAGCCAGAGCAGATTGTAGGCGAGGCGTTGGCCCACGACCTTGAGCCGGTTGCCGACCGTGTCGAGCGGGATCCCCAGCACGTGCTTGCGCCAGGCGCGGGTGCCGGACCAGTAGGCCTGCTGGCAGCCATAGCCGAGGACCAGAAGGCCGACCGCGAACAGGAGGATCTGCCAGAAGCCCTTGGCCTTGATCTCCGTGGCGAGGCTCTGGCCGATCCAGGTCATCTCGACCGGAAGCCGCACGGCGGCGTCGCGGACCCCGGCGACATGGGTGCGGATCCCCGCAACCCAGCGCCGGAAGTCGCGGGCGAGGTTGGCCTCCTCGGCCTTGACCTCCGCCGCGAGCGACTCCGTCGGCGCCGGGCTCGGCGCTGCCGCGTCCGTCCCGGCCGCCGGCGCACCCTTGGCCAGCCATTCCTGGACGGCGGGCTTGCGCAGGAGGTCGACGAGCTGCTGGACCTCTGGCGGCGTGGCCGGGGCCTGCGCCAAGGCCGGCAGCACGCCAGACATCAGGGCCAGGGCCCCGATGATCGCGAGCATTTTCGTGCGCATGAGGCCCCGCCTTCGTTGCTGCCGCAGTCTTCCCCGCCGGGCATCAGCTACGGGGAAGACCGCAAGAGATCAACGGTCGACAAGCGGTTACGGCGCGGGCTGGTTGAGCCCCTCGACCGCCAGCTGCGCCGCCGCCGGGGCGACTTCGCCACCGGCGACCTGGACGGTGGGGAAGGCGAACTTGATGCCGTTCTCGTCGAACGCCTTCTTGATCATCCCGTAGGCGCGCCGGCGGATGACGAACTGCTCGCCGGGCTTGCAGGTCAGCTTGAGGCGGACCTTGATCGCGAAGTCGCCATACTCCTCGACACCCTGCATCTTCAGGGTCTCGATGATGTGCGGGGCGAGGTCGGGATCGGCGAGCAGCGCCTTGCCGATCTGCTTGATGATCCGCTTCACCTTCTCCAGGTCGGTGTCGTAGGTCAGGCCCAGCGTGACCTTGTCGATCACCCAGTCGCGCGAATAGTTGGTGATCTTGTCGAGCGAGCCGAACGGCACCGTGTGCAGCTGGCCGCGGTGGTGGCGCAGCTTGATCGAGCGCAGCGAGAAGCCCTCGACCGTGCCGCGGATGCTGCCGCTCTCGATGTACTCGCCGACCCGGAAGGCATCGTCGAGCAGGAAGAACACGCCCGAGATGACGTCCTTGACCACCGTCTGGGCGCCGAAGCCGACCGCCACGCCGACCACGCCGGCACCGGCGATCAGCGGCCCGACCTGCGACGCCCAGTGCCGAGAGCGCCATCAGCGCCGCCATCACGCACAGCACCACGAACAGGACGTTGCGCGCGATCGGCAGGAGGGTGCGGATCCGTGCCCGTCGGAACCGGGCCTCGGGCGTCTCGTCGGCGCCCGGTGTGGCACTCTGCGCGAGGCTGCGGTCGATCCAGCTGCGCAGCGCGTGCCAGAGCAGCTCGACCACCAGCAGGATGACCGCCGCGTGCAGGACGCCCTGGAGCAGCCGCGACAGGGTCGTGTCGCCGCCCATGCGGTCGAAGTCGAGCTCCCACAGCCAGGCGAGCAGGAGCGCGCCGCCGATCAGGATGGCGGCGCGCAGGCCGCGATCGAGCAGGACGGCGGTCAGCGGCGGTGCGGCCTCGGCCGTGTCCGAGCCCGGCGGGCGGAGGATGTGCGCGACCGACCGATCGGTGATCCGCACCAGGGCCGCCAGGGAGACCAGCACGAGCAGGGTGTAGAACAGCTGCACGGCACCCAGCGGCACGAGCAGCCACAGCAGCACGAGGCCGGTCGAGATCGAGACGTTGGTCGAGCGTAGGGTGGCGCCGTCGGCGTCGCCCGGCCGCCGCCACACCGCGAGCAGCAGGATGCCCAGCCAGACCAGGGACAGGACGTCCGCCAGCAGGGTCTGCACCGGCAGCCCGAGGCCCAGCTCGGCGAGGAAGCCGTGGAGCAGGTGGGCGAAGGTGTACCAGCCGACCGCCGCGGTCAGCCAGACGTGCCAGTGCCGGGCCGAGGCCGTGCTCATCGGCAGGATGCGGAACCGTTCCGCACCCGGTGCCAGGACGAAGCGCAGCAGGACCGAGGTCAGCCAGATCACGATCACCGCCAGCAGCAGCCGCGCGATCAGGGCGTGCAGCAGCGGCGGCCAGTCGAACAGCAGGAAGGCGCCGAGCGAGCCGATCGCGAAGGAGCCGATCCAGCCGAGGCCGAACGCGAGGCGGCGCCCGACCGCGGCGAGCCGCGTCTGCACGCTGTCGAGCTGCATCGCGATCAGGCGCTGGCGGTAGCCGGTGGTGGCCCGCCAGTAGAGCGCGCTCGGCCAGCAGGCCGAGGCCGAGGAACACGGCCACCAGGCAGCAGGGTCGACCCGACGCCGTAGGCACCGATCTCCGCGCGCAGCGCACCCCAGATCCGCGCCACCTCCGGCCGCACCGTCGGCACGGCGGCGATGGAGGCCAGGATGTGCTGGCGCACGGCCAGCGCGGGTGCGGTCATGTCGGCCGCCATCGCCGCCACCCCGTGCTGCCCGGCGCTTCGGCGGGTGCGGCGGCCCGCCGTTCGCCGAGCCACCGGCGAACCTCGGGGTCGTCCATGAGCTGCAGCAGCTCCCCGACCTTCTCGGGCGGCGCCGCGGCCGGTGCCGTGTCCTGTGCGGGCGACGGTGCCGCACGCAGCAGGAGAAGGAGACAGGCCAGCGCCACGCGCCACGCTATCCGCGACCGCATCCTCGATCGTCCCCGCGCTCGTCGCCACCAAGAGCCGCTCGCGGAGTACCAGCGATGTGGCGTGGTTGCACGCCCTCTGCGGCCGGGGCACAAAGGCCGGCAAGGCTTTGCCGCACTGCGGCAAACCGTCTTACGACGCGGTCGGCAGGCTGCTTGTCCGGCCTGGGGGCGTGTGTTATCTGCGACGCCGCCTTGCGGGCGAGGGACTGACCGTCGCGGCCCCGCAACAGAATATGTTCCCGTTTCGCGCAGCAAGTCGGGGAAGCATCGAGTGCCTGCCAGCACCACGGCATCGGGGGTGGCCAGCCGCTACGCCAACGCCCTGTTCGACCTTGCGCAGGAGCGCGGCGGGCTTGAGCAGGCCGGCGCCGATCTCGCGTCGCTGCAGCAGGCGGTGACCGAGAGCGACGACTCTGGCACGGCTGCTCCGCAGCCCGGTGGTCAGCCGCGAGGAGCACGCCCGTGCCGCCGACGCCCTCGGCGAGCGGCTGGGTGCGTCCGCCACCGTGCGGAGCTTTCTGGGCGTGCTCGCCGCGCAGCGGCGGATGGCGGCGCTGCCGGCGATCATCGCCGAGTTCGCGCGCCTGCTGGCGGCGCATCGCGGCGAGGAGACCGCCGAGGTCACCTCGGCCGTGCCGCTGGACGAGGCGCAGCTCGGCGAGGTCCGGGAAGCGGTCGCCGGCTATGTCGGTCGCCCGGTCCAGCTCACCGCCGCGGTCGATCCGGCACTGCTCGGCGGGATGGTCGTGCGCATCGGCTCGCGCATGGTCGACGCCTCGCTCAAGACCAAACTGCACAATCTCGAGCTCTCCATGAGGGGGATTCGCTGATGGACATCCGCGCGGCCGAAATCTCCGCGGTCCTCAAGGAGCAGATCGCCAACTTCGGCGCCGAGGCCGAGATGGCCGAGGTCGGCCGCGTGCTCTCGGTCGGTGACGGCATCGCCCGCGTCTATGGGCTCGACGAGGTCGAGTCCGGCGAGATGGTCGAGTTCGAGGACGGCACCCGTGGCCTGGCGCTCAACCTCGAAGCCGACAATGTCGGCGTCGTCATCTTCGGCAGCGATCGGGCCATCAGCGAGGGCTCCACGGTCAAGCGGACCAAGGCCATCGTCGACGTGGCGGTGGGCATGGGCCTGCTCGGCCGCGTGGTCGACGGCCTGGGCGACCCGATCGACGGCAAGGGCCCGATCAAGACCACCGAGCGGCGCATGGTCGACGTCAAGGCGCCGGGCATCATCCCGCGCCAGTCGGTCAACGAGCCGATGCTGACCGGGCTGAAGGCGATCGATTCGCTGATCCCGATCGGCCGCGGCCAGCGCGAGCTGATCATCGGCGACCGCCAGACCGGCAAGACCGCGATCGCGATCGACTGCTTCATCAACCAGAAGCGGATCAACGAGGCCGCCGGCGACGACGAGAGCAAGAAGCTCTACTGCATCTACGTCGCCGTCGGCCAGAAGCGCTCCTCGGTGGCGCGCCTGGTCAAGACGCTCCAGGACAACGGTGCGCTGGACTACACCATCATCGTCGCCGCCACCGCGTCCGACCCGGCGCCGATGCAGTACCTCGCCCCCTACACGGCCTGCGCCATGGGCGAGTATTTCCGCGACAACGGCATGCACGCCGTGATCGTCTACGACGACCTGTCCAAGCAGGCCGTCGCCTACCGCCAGATGTCGCTGCTGCTGCGCCGCCCGCCGGGCCGCGAGGCCTATCCGGGCGACGTGTTCTACCTGCACAGCCGCCTGCTCGAGCGCGCGGCCAAGATGAACAAGGACCATGGCGGCGGCTCGCTGACCGCCCTGCCGGTGGTCGAGACCCAGGCCAACGACGTGTCGGCCTACATCCCGACCAACGTGATCTCGATCACCGACGGCCAGATCTTCCTCGAGACCACGCTGTTCTACCAGGGCATCCGCCCGGCGGTGAACGTCGGCCTGTCGGTCAGCCGGGTGGGCTCGGCGGCGCAGACCAAGGCCATGAAGAAGGTCGCGGGCTCGATCAAGCTGGAGCTGGCGCAGTATCGCGAGATGGCGGCGTTCGCCCAGTTCGCCTCCGACCTCGACGCCTCGACCCAGCGCCTGCTCAACCGCGGCGCCCGGCTGACCGAGCTGCTCAAGCAGCCGCAGTACCAGCCGATGCCGATGGCCGAGGAGGTGGCGGTCCTCTATGCCGGCGTGAACGGCTATCTCGACACGCTCAAGGTCGTCGGACGTCGGCCGCTTCGAGCAGGGCATCCTGGCCGAGCTGCGCACCAGCGGCAAGGACATCCTCGACGCGATCCAGAGCAGCGGCCAGCTCGACGGCGACACGGAGAAGAAGCTCAAGGGCATGCTCGACAAGTTCCTCGAGCGCTTCGCCTAAGAGCCCCGTCGATGCCCAGCCTCAAGGACATGCGCGCACGGATGAACTCCGTGCGCCAGACCCGCAAGATCACCAGTGCGATGAAGCTGGTCGCGGCCTCCAAGCTGCGGCGCGCGCAGGATCAGGCCGAGGCGTCGCGGCCCGTTCGCCGCAGCGCATGACGGCGATGCTGCAGAACCTCGCCGCGGGCGTGGCCGGGCATGCCCGGCGCGCCGCCGCTGCTCGCCGGCACCGGCAAGGACGAGGTGCACCTGCTGATCGTCGCCACCGCCGATCGCGGCCTGTGCGGCGGCTTCAACAGCACGATCGTGCGCGGCGCGCGGCGCCGCATCCAGGAGCTGCTGGCGGCCGGCAAGCAGGTCAAGCTCATCGTCGTCGGCAAGAAGGGCCGCGACATGCTGCGCCGCGACCAGCGCGAGCGGATCATCGAGTTCTTCGACGGCATCGTCGGCAAGCGCGGATCGAGTATCGTCGACGCGCAGCGGGTCACCGAGCGCGTGCTCGAGCTCTACGCAGCCGGCGAGTTCGACGTCTGCACGCTGGTCTACAACAAGTTCAAGTCGGCCGTGACGCAGATCCTCACCTTCCAGCAGCTGGTGCCGGTCCAGGCCGCACCGCGGCCGAGGGCGAGGCGCCGGCGAGACCAGCGAGAGCGGCGCCCTCTACGAGTTCGAGCCGGACGAGGAGCGCATCCTGGGCGAGCTGCTGCCGCGCAACCTGGCGGTGCAGCTCTTCGGCGCGCTGCTCGAGAACGCGGCCAGCGAGCAGGGTGCGCGCATGGCCGCCATGGACAGCGCCACCCGCAACGCGGGCGACATGATCAACAAGCTGACGCTCAGCTACAACCGGCAGCGGCAGGCGCAGATCACCAAGGAGCTGATGGAAATCATCTCCGGTGCCGAGGCCCTCTAGGTCGACAGCGAGCCTGCTTGGGAGCGAGATGATGAACGAGGCCAGTGTGAAGCAGAACGTGGCGGCCGGCCGGGTCACCCAGGTGCTGGGCTCCGTCGTCGACGTGCAGTTCCAGGACGAGAAGTCGCTGCCGCCGATCCTGAACGCGCTGACGACCGATGTCGGCGGCCGCCGGCTGGTGCTCGAGGTGGCGCAGCAGCTGGGCGAGTTCACGGTCCGCACCGTCTCCATGGACTCCACCGACGGGCTGACCCGCGGCCGCGAGGTGCTGGACACCGGTGCGCCGATCTCGATCCCGGTCGGCAAGGCGACGCTGGGGCGGATCCTCAACGTCATCGGCGAGCCGGTCGACGAGACGGGGCCCGTCGACGGCAAGGTCACCGCGCCGATCCACGCGCCGGCCCCCGACTTCGTCGACCAGTCGACCGAGGCCGAGGTGCTGGTCACCGGCATCAAGGTCGTCGACCTGCTCACGCCCTACCTGAAGGGCGGCAAGATCGGCCTGTTCGGCGGTGCCGGCGTCGGCAAGACCGTGCTGATCATGGAGCTGATCAACAACATCGCCAAGGCGCATGGCGGCGTGTCGGTGTTCGCCGGCGTCGGCGAGCGGACCCGCGAGGGCAACGACCTCTATCACGAGATGATCGAGTCCGGGGTCATCAACCTCGAGGACCCGCTCAAGTCCAAGGTGTCGCTGGTCTACGGCCAGATGAACGAGCCGCCCGGCGCCCGCTCGCGCGTGGCGCTGACCGGCCTCACCGTCGCGGAGTATTTCCGCGACCAGGAAGGCCAGGACGTGCTGTTCTTCGTCGACAACATCTTCCGCTTCACCCAGGCGGGCGCCGAGGTGTCGGCCCTGCTCGGCCGCATCCCCTCGGCCGTGGGCTACCAGCCCACGCTGGCCACCGACATGGGCACGCTGCAGGAGCGGATCACCTCGACCAACAAGGGCTCGATCACCTCGGTGCAGGCCGTCTACGTGCCGGCCGACGACCTGACCGACCCGGCGCCGGCCACGACCTTCGCCCATCTCGACGCCACGACCGTGCTGTCGCGGCAGATCGCCGAGCTCGGCATCTACCCGGCCGTGGACCCGCTCGACTCGACCTCGCGCATCCTCGACCCGGCCGTGGTCGGCAAGGAGCATTACGAGGTCGCCCGCTCGGTCCAGGAGACCCTGCAGCGCTACAAGGCGCTCCAGGACATCATCGCCATCCTGGGCATGGACGAGCTCTCGGAGGAGGACAAGCTGGTGGTGGCGCGCGCGCGCAAGATCCAGCGCTTCCTCAGCCAGCCCTTCCACGTCGCCGAGGTGTTCACCGGCTCGCCCGGCAAGCTCGTGGCGGTCGAGGACACGATCAAGGGCTTCAAGGGCATCGTCGCCGGCGAGTACGACCACCTGCCCGAGGCCGCGTTCTACATGGTCGGCGGCATCGAGGAGGCGGTCGACAAGGCCAAGAAGCTGGCGGCCGACTGAGGGCCCTGCGATGGCCGACGGCAAGGTGGCGTTCGAGCTGGTGGCACCCGAGCGGCTGCTCGCCAGCATCGACTGCGGACATGGTGGTGATCCCGGGTGCCGAGGGCGACTTCGGCGTCCTGCCCAACCACGCGCCCCTGATGTCGCTGCTGCGTCCGGGCGTGATCTCGGTCTACCAGGGCGACAAGGTCGACCAGCGCCTGTTCGTCGGCGGCGGCTTCGCCGAGGTCAACGAGAAGGGCTGCACGGTCCTGGCCGAGCGCGCCGAGCCGCGTCGACGAGATCGCGATCGAGTCGGCGCGCCAGGACCTGCGCAACGCCGAGGAGGACCTCGGCGACGCCAAGTCCGACCTCGAGCGCGAGCGCCTGGAGCAGGCGGTCGTGGTCGCCCGTGCCCGGGTCGAGGCGGCCGAGGCCGCCTAGCCCTTCAGCTGTAGACGATCTTCGGGAACTTCCGCGTGGTCGCACCCTGCGCGGCCGCGAGCTTGTCCCGCACCGTCAGCGCCAGCTCGCGATAGGCCTCGGCCATCGGATGGCGCGGCTGGCTGATCACGATCGGCCGGCCGGCGTCGCTGGTCTCGCGCACCTCCAGCTCCAGCGGGATCTCGGCCAGGAAGTCGACGCCGAACTGGGCCGCACAGGCCCGCGCGCCGCCATGGGCGAAGATCTCGCTGCGGTGGCCGCAATTGGGGCAGCAGAAATAGGACATGTTCTCGACGATGCCGAGCACCGGCACGTCGACCTTGCGGAACATGTTGATCGCCTTCCGGGCATCGAGCAGGGCGATGTCCTGCGGCGTGCTCACGATCACGGCACCGGCGAGCGGCACGCGCTGCGCCATGGTGAGCTGCGCGTCGCCCGTGCCGGGCGGCATGTCGACCACCAGCACGTCGAGCTCGCCCCACAGCACGTCGCCCAGCATCTGCTGCAGGGCGCTCTGCACCATCGGCCCGCGCCAGATCATCGGCGCGTCCTCGTCGACCAGGAAGCCCATCGACATCACCTTGACGCCGTAGCTCTCCATCGGCCGCAGCTTCTTGCCGTCCGTGGCGCTGCGGCCGGCCGGTGATGCCGGCCATGCGGGGCAGGGAGGGGCCGTAGATGTCGGCGTCGAGCAGGCCGACGCGCTGGCCGATCGCGGCCAGGCCCATGGCGAGGTTGATCGCCGTGGTCGACTTGCCGACGCCGCCCTTGCCGGAGGCCACGGCGATGATCGACTTGACCCCCGGGACCAGCGGCGCCTGCGCCGGCCGTGGCTGCCTCGCCCAGCGTCGGGGCGGGGCCGGCGCCCGCCCGGCCGCCGGGTGCGCGCTCGGCGGTCAGCACGGCAGCGCAGGAGAGCACGCCCGGCAGGGCGCGCACCGCCTGCTCGCACGCCTTGCGCACCGGCTCGAGGGTCGCGGCCTCCGCCGGGTGCGACCTCGATCGCGAAGCCGACATTGCCGCTCTTGACCACCACGCCGGAAATCATGCCCAGGCTCGACGAGGTCGTCGTCCCGGTGCGGGTGGCGGACGCGGCGCAGCGCCGCGAGCACCTGCTCGCTGGTTATCTCGTTCATGGTTGATCCCTCAACGCCTGCGACCGATATACACGGAAGTTCGAGCGGATCGAGTGCGGCAGCCCAGCCGGACGGCACGTGCGCCCCGTCGCCGCCATCAGCATAGGCAAGGATTTTTCGGATGCCCTGGAACAGTCAAGGTGGTGGGGGCTGGCAAGGTGGAGGTGGCCCCGGTCCCTGGGGCGGCCGCCCCGGCGGCGGCCAGCAGCCGCCCGACCTGGAGGAACTGCTCCGGCGCAGCCAGGAGAAGGTCAAGAGCCTGTTTCCCGGCGGCGGTCCGTCGAGCATCGGCCGCAAGGGTCTCGTCCTGGTCGGCCTGGCCATCCTCGGCCTGTGGCTGGCCAGCGGCATCTACACCGTCCAGCCGGACGAGCAGGGTCTGGTGACCCGGTTCGGCCAGCTCAACCGCGTCAGCTCGCCCGGCCTGAAGTACCATCTGCCGACGCCGATCGAGGCGGTCGAGAAGGTGCCGGTCACCCGCGTCAACCGGATCGAGATCGGCTTCCGCTCGGCCGGCCAGCCCGCCACCGGCACGCGGACCGTCGGCACCGCGCGCGACGTGACCGACGAGGCGCTGATGCTGACCGGCGACGAGAACATCATCGACATCAACTTCGTCGTGCTGTGGAAGATCGGCAGCGGCGCCGACTTCCGCTTCAACGTCCGCGACCCCGAGAACACGGTGAAGGCCGCGGCCGAGAGCGTGATGCGCGAGATCATCGGCCAGACGCCGATCGTCGAGGCCACCACCGAGGGCCGCCGCGCCATCGAGCTGCAAGGCGCGCGAGCAGCTGCAGGCGCTGATGATCGAGTACGGCACCGGCATCCTGATCGACGAGGTCCAGCTGCAGAAGGCCGATCCGCCGGCCGAGGTCATCGACTCGTTCCGCGACGTGCAGCGGGCCCAGGCCGACCGCGAGCGGGCGCAGAACGAGGCCGAGGCGTTCGCCAACGACATCATCCCGCGCGCCCGCGGCGAGGCGGAGCGGCTGCTGCAGGAGGCGCAGGCCTACCGGCAGGAGGCCACCGCCCGCGCCACCGGTGAAGCGCGAGCGCTTCAAGTCGATCCTCGCCGCCTACCTCAAGGCCGAGGACGTGACCTCGCGCCGGCTCTATCTCGAGACCATGGAGCAGGTGCTCAAGGGCGTGAACAAGGTGATCATCGACGGCAAGGCAGGGCGCCAACGGCGTGGTGCCCTACCTGCCGCTGCCCGAGCTGCGAGCGCCGGGCGCGCGAGCCGCGGCCGAGCAACGCGCCGTCCCAGCTCGACGGCGTGCAGGGAGCCGCGCAATGAACCCGCGTCATCGGTGTCGTGGCCGTCGGCGGCGTGGTCGTCGGCGCTGTTCCTGCTGCTGAACGCGCTGTTCACCGTCCACCAGACCCAGCAGGCGCTGGTGCTGCAGTTCGGCAACCCGGTGCGCATCGTGCAGCGAGCCCGGGCTGCACTTGAAGGTGCCGTTCATCCAGCAGGTCGACTATTTCGAGAAGCGCGTGCTCGACTTCGACGCGCCCTCGGTCGAGCTGGTCCTGGGCGACCAGAAGCGGCTCGTGGTCGACGCCTTCGCCCGCTACCGGATCACCGATCGCGCTGCGCTTCCGCCAGTCGGTCGGCAACGAGGCGGCGTTCCGCGGCCGGCTCGAGCCGATCGTCTTCTCGAGCCTGCGCAGCGTGCTGGGCGAGGCGCCGCTGTTCACGATCCTGTCGCAGGACCGCACCCAGCTGATGAACCGGATCAAGGGCGAGGCCAACAAGTCGCTGGCCGGGTTCGGCGTCGAGCTGGTCGACGTGCGCATCAAGCGCGCCGACCTGCCGCCCGAGAACAGCCAGGCCGTCTTCCGCCGGATGCAGACCGAGCGCGAGCGCGAGGCCAAGGAGCTGCGCGCGCAGGGTGCCGAGGTCGGGCAGCGCATCCGCGCCCGTGCCGATCGCGAGCGCCGCGTGCTGATCGCCGAGGCCGCAGCGCGAGTCCGAGATCCTGCGCGGCCAGGGCGACGCCGAGGCGATCCGCATCTTCGCCGAGGGCTTCGGCCAGAACCCGGAGTTCTTCGACTTCTACCGCTCGCTGCAGGCCTATCGCGAGGCGCTGGGCGACGGCTCGACCAGACCTTCGTGCTCTCGCCCGACAGCGAGTTCTTCCGCTTCTTCAACGGCCGGCCGGTGGCACCTGCCGGCGCCAGCCGGCGGGTCCGGGCGCGGATCTCGCCGCCGGCGACGCCGCCGGCGCACGGCCGCGGCGGCCGCGCCCTGAGCCGAGCGGCGATCGGCGGCGAGCCGATCCGATGGCGGACCTCGGCACGGCGCTGGCGCTCGTCCTCGTGATCGAGGGCGTGCTCTGGGCGCTGTTTCCCGAGCGGATGAAGCAGGCCGCGGCGCGGGCGATGCTGATCGAGCCGCGGATCGCTGCGTCTGGGCGGGCTCGCCTTCGCCGGCGTCGGCGTGCTGCTGGTCTGGCTGATCCGCGGGTGAGCGGCGCGGGTCGGCGGGATCAGCGCTTGCTTCGGCGGCGGCGCTCGACGATGATCCGATGAGCTGGCTGGTTCTCGGCCGCGACAACGGACAGAGCGGAGCGCGCCGCGCTCGACCGCGCCGGTGGCGCCGCGTCGCGGCTCGGCCGCGACAATTGAGGAGATCGATGATGCGCAGTGCGCTCAGCCCGCGCGGGACGATTCCGCGGCGGTGCGGCTGCCGGGCGGCTGCCGGCGCGTCGCCGGCGCTGCTCGCTGGCGCTGTGCTGGCCGTGCGCGCGGGTGCGCCGGCTGGGCGCAGCAGCGCGGCGCCGGTCGAGGGCTTCGGCGACCTCGTCGAGCCAGATCGCGCCGGCGGTGGTCAACATCTCGACGCGCAAGGACGTGGCCACCGCAGGCGCCGCCCGATGCGCCGCCGATGCCGCAGTTCCCGCCGGGCTCGCCGTTCGAGGAGTTCTTCAAGGAGTTCTTCGACCGCGACCGGCAGCAGCAGGAGCAGCAGCCGCGGCGCAGCTTCTCGCTCGGCTCGGGCTTCGTCGATCGATCCCGCCGGGCTTCGTCGTCACCAACAACCACGTCATCGCCGACGCCGACGAGATCACCGTCATCTTCAGCGACGACAGCGAGTACCCGGCCAAGCTGATCGGCACCGACACCAAGACCGATCTGGCGCTGCTCAAGATCGAGCGCGCCGGAGCCGTTCCCGTTCGTGGAGTGGGCGGACAGCGACGAGGTGCGGGTCGGCGACTGGATGATCGCGATCGGCAACCCGTTCGGCCTCGGCTCCACCGTCACCGCCGGCATCGTCTCGGCGCGCGGCCGCGACATCCGCGCCGGGCCCTACGACGACTTCTTCCAGGTCGACGCGGCGATCAACCGCGGCAACTCCGGCGGCCCGAGCTTCACCATCGACGGCAAGGTGTTCGGCGTCAACACCGCGATCTTCTCGCCCTCGGGCGGCAATGTCGGCATCGGCTTCGCCATCCCGTCCAACCTCGCCAAGCCGGTGATCGACAGCCTGATGAAGCTCGGGCAAGGTCGCGCGCGGCTGGCTCGGCGTGCGCATCCAGAGCGTCACCGACGAGATCGCCGAGAGCCTGGGCCTGCCCGAGACCGAGGGCGCGCTGGTCGCCAGCGTCACCCCGGGCGGCCCGGCCGCCGAACGCGCAGATCCAGGCCGGCGACGTGATCCTCGAGTTCGACGGCAAGACGATCGACAAGATGCGCTCCCTGCCGCGGCTCGTGGCCGAGACCGCGATCGGCAAGGAGGTCGACGGTCAAGCTGTGGCGCAAGGGCGAGGAGATGACCCTCGACGTCGTCCTGGGCGAGCTGCCCGAGGACGAGCAGCTGGCCGAGCTCGGCCACGGCACCCGAGGCACCGTCGCCGACGGCCGACGCCACGATCGACGACGCTGGGGATCACCATCGCCGACCTCGAGGCCGGAGCAGCGCACGCAGTTCAGCCTGCCCGAGGACGCCAAGGGCGTGGTGATCACCGAGGTCGCCGAAGGCTCGACCGCGGCCGAGGAGAGCCTCAAGCCCGGCGACCTGATCGTCGAGGTCGGCCAGGAGGAGGTCGAGCTCGCCGCCCGAGGTCACGGCGCAAGGTCAATCAGGCCAAGCAGGAGGGCAAGAAGTCGATCCTGCTGCTGATCGACCGCCAGGGCGACCTGCGCTTCGTGGCGCTGCGGTTCAAGGACTAGCGCGCTCAGCCGGCGACGAACTCGTCGCGCGCGGTAGCCCTGCAGGTAGAGCAGCGCGGTGAGATCGCCGTGCTCGATCCGCGCACCGGTGCTGCGGCGCGCGACCCGCTCGTGGGCGCGGAAGGCGACGCCCAGCCCGGCCGCCGCGCAGCATCGGCAGGTCGTTGGCGCCGTCGCCCACGGCCAGCGTCTCGCCGTCGGGCGAGGCCCGAGCTCGTCCCGCAGCCGCACCAGCGCGGCGAGCTTGGCCTCGGCACCGCGCAGCTCGCCGACGAGGCGGCCGGTCAGCATGCCGTCGGCGATCTCCAGCTCGTTGGCTTCCTCGAGGTCGAAGCCGCACAGCGCCTGGACGTGGCGCGTGAACGCGGTGAAGCCGCCCGAGACCAGCCCGGTGCGCGCGCCACGTGCGCCCGCATCGTCCGCACCAGCGTCGCGGCGCCCGGCATCAGCCGCAGCCGCTCGCGCGATCACCCGGTCGATCGCCGCTGTCGGCAGCCCGGCCAGCAGCGCCACCCGCTCGCGCAGTGCGGCGGCGAAGTCGAGCTCGCCGTTCATCGCCCGCCGCGTGACCGCCGCGATCTGCGCCTTGATCCCGGCGAAGTCGGCCAGCTCGTCGATGCACTCGATGGTGATGATGGTGCTGTCCATGTCGCACAGCAGCAGCCGCTTGCGGCGGTCGGCCGCCGGCAGCACCGCTCGGTCGACCGGCGCGCCCGCCGACCAGCGCCTCGCAGCCGGTCGGCCACCGGTCGCGGGTCGAGGCTCGGCTGACGATCTCCACCGCCTCGGCCTCCGCCGAGCCAGCGCGCCTCGCCGCGCGACGGCACGCGCCGCCTCGGCCACGAGCCGGGATCGAGCGGCTGCCGCTCGGGGTCGGCGATCAGGCAGGCGACGGCCGGCATGGCTGCTCCGGATGGGCGGTCGGGAGGCGGGCGATCGAGGCGCTGGTCGTCATAGGCGGCAGCACCGCCAGCGGCAAGTCGGCCCTGGCGCTGACGCTGGCCCGGCGAGCTGGGCGGCGTCGTCGTCAACGCCGACAGCCAGCAGCTGTTCGCCGACCTGCCGATCCTGACCGCCCGGCCCGTGCGCCGGCGGACGAGGCGCGGCGCCGCACCGGCTCTACGGCGTGCTCGCCGCCGACGAGCAGCCCTCGGTCGCCCGCTGGCTGGCGCTGGTCGAGCCGGTCCTCGCCGAGGTGCGGGCCGCCGGGCGCCCGGCCATCGTCGTCGGCGGCACCGGCCTCTACCTCCACGCCCTGCTGCACGGCCTGCCCGCGATGCCGGAGATCCCGGCGGCGCTGCGCGGCGGCACTGCGCGCGTGGGCCGGCGACGCGGCCGTCGGCCGAGCTGCATGCGCGGCTCGCCGCGTGCGATCCCGAGATGGCCGGCGCGGCTGCAGCCCGGCGACCGCCAACGCATCCTGCGCGCGCTCGAGGTGATCGAGGCGACCGGTCGCTCGCTGCGCGCCTGGCAGGCCGATCCGCCGGTCCGGCTGCCGCTGCCGCCCCTGCTGCGCGCGGGATGGCCCTGGTCCCGCCGGCCGCCATCGTCAACCCGCGGATCGAGGCGCGGCTCGAGGCGATGCTCGGAGCGGGTGCACTGGACGAGGTCCGCGAGCTCTCTGGAGCCGTCATGCCCGACGCGACCGACCCTGCCGATCGCCAAGGTCCACGGGCTGCGCGAGCTCGCCGCCGTCTGCGCGGACGCGCTGCCGGTGCGAAGCGGCCCGGGCGAGCGTCGCCGCCCAGATCCGTCAGTACGCGAAGCGCCAGCGCACCTGGTTCCGCCACCGGCTGCCGGAGCTCGCGGCCGATCCCGGCGGTGGGCGACGGCCCGGAGGCGCTCGCGGCGGTCCGCGGCCTGATCGCCGGTGAATCGCGTCAGGCTCCTTGAAATCCGGCCGGATTTCACAGCTCTTCGACGTCGAGGTTGACCGGGCCCCTCTCACAGCCCTCCGCGGCTGCGATGTCGGCACCTTCGCCAAGTGTCACACCATGAGCCGAGGGGCCCACATGGACGCTGTAAGACAGCTGTTCTTCGACGCCGTCGCACGATCCCACGCTTTCGTCGACGCATCCGCCGCACCCGCCTGGGAGGCGGTGATCGCCACGCTCGCCGCGCTCGACGGCCGGGCTCGACCCGATCCTCTACGGCGAGCTGTTCGGCCGCCCGGGCTGGATGTGGCTGGGCTTCATCGGGATCGTCGTGCTGCTGCTGGCCTTCGACCTCGGCGTGCTCCACCGCAACTCCCGCGAGATCGAGGTCGGCGAGAGCCTGGTGCTCAGCGCCGCTCTACATCGGCGTCGCCCTCCTGTTCGGTTTCTGGGTCTGGCACGCCTCGGCGACGAGGCCGGCATGGCCTACCTCACCGGGTTCCTGGTCGAGAAGAGCCTGGCGATGGACAACGTGTTCGTCATCGCCATGATCCTCGGGCTACTTCGCGATCCCCCGGCAGTACCACCACTTCGTCCTGTTCTGGGGCATCCTCGGCGTCATCGTCCTGCGCGCGATCATGATCGGCCTGGGCGCGGCCCTGATCACCGAGTTCCAGTGGATCCTCTACCTGTTCGGCGCCTTCCTGGTCGTGACCGGCGTCAAGATGCTCGCTGGTCGCGGACAAGGAGCCGCAGCCTCGACGACAACGCGCTGTCTGGCGCTTCCTGCGCCGCCGCCTGCGCGTGACCGACGCAGCTGCACGGCGAGCGCTTCTTCGTCCGCCTGCCCGATCCCGCCACCGGCCGGCCGCTGCTCTGGATGCACGCCGCTGTTCCTGGCCCTGGTGCTGATCGAGATCGCCGACCTCATCTTCGCGGTCGACTTCGGTGCCGGCGATCTTCGCCATCACCCAGGACCCGTTCATCGTCTACACCTCGAACATCTTCGCCGTGCTCGGCCTGCGCGCGCTCTACTTCGCGCTGGCCGCGATGATCCACCGCTTCCGCTACCTGAAGTACGCGCTGGCGCTGGTGCTCGTGTTCATCGGCGGCAAGATCTTCCTGGTCAACATCATCGGCAAGATCCCGCCCGCCTTCTCGCTCTCGGTGACCCTCACCCTGCTCCTCGGCGGCGTGCTGTTCAGCCTGTGGCGGACCGGCAAGGACGAGCCGCACCCGCACCCGGCGGGCTCAGTTCCGGCGCTCTTCTGGCGTTGACCATGCCGGGGCGGCCGACTAGTGTCCGTCGCCCCGGCGTCCGACCCCTGCCGGGATCCCCGTCAAGTCAACCTCAAGTAGAACGGGCTCGGGCACCCAGGAGCATCCGATGACCGCCGCACGATCCAGACCGCCACGCCCACCGCCGCCCAGGCGATGACCGGCGCCCAGGTGGTGCATCAGGCGCTGGTCGATCAGGGCGTGGAGGTGATCTTCGGCTATCCGGGCGGTGCCGTGCTGCCGCTCTACGATGCCCTGTTCCAGCAGGACAAGATCCGCCACATCCTGGTCCGCCACGAGCAGGCCGCGGTCCACGCCGCCGAAGGCTATGCCCGGTCACCGGCAAGGTCGGCGTGGTCCTGGTGACGTCCGGCCCCGGTGCCACCAACGGTCACCGGGCTGACCGACGCGCTGATCGATTCGGTGCCGATCGTCTGCCTCACCGGCCAGGTGCCGACCCACATGATCGGCAACGACGCCTTCCAGGAGGCGGACACGGTCGGCATCACCCGGCCCTGCACCAAGCACAACTATCTGGTGAAGCGGGCCGAGGATCTCGCCCGCGTGATGCACGAGGCGTTTCACGTCGCGCGCTCCGGACGCCCCGGCGGCGTCGTCGGACCTGCCCGAGAACATCCAGATGGCCAAGGCACCCTACCACGGCAAGGACGCGGTCCAGCACCGTACCTACCGCCCGCACACCAGGCCCAACACCAGGGGCGCATCGAGGAGGCCGCCGAACTCCTGGCCCGGGCCGAGCGGCCGATCTTCTATGTCGGCGGCGGCGTCATCAACGCCGGGCCCAAGGCCTGCACCGCG
>CAVYMA010000022.1:0-65639 GCA_963769465.1 uncultured Alphaproteobacteria bacterium | reverse complement strand
TGCCGCACTGGGTGACCACGATGCCGCCCGGGTTCAGCAGCGCACGGACGTCGCGGTAGAACGGCGTGGTGAACAGGACCGCACCGGGGCCTTGCGGGTCGGTGGAATCGACGATCACCACGTCGAAGCGGTCCGCGCATTCCGCAGCGAAACGCGCACCGTCGGCGATCACCACGCGTGCCTTGGGATGATCGAAGGCGCCGTCGCTCAGGGTCGGCAGCCAGCGTCGGCTGAGCTCGACCACGCCGGCGTCGATCTCGACCTGGGTGACGCCCTGGACGTGCAGAATGCTTGAGCGCCTCGCGCAGGCAGCCGCCGTCGCCGCCACCGACGATCAGGATCTCGCGCGCGTTCCCGTGGGCCAGGATCGGCACGTGGACGATCATCTCGTGGTAGCAGAACTCGTCGCCGGTCGTGGTCTGGACCACACCGTCGAGTGCCAGAACCCGGCCCCAGTCCCAGCTCTCGAAGATCACCAGGTCCTGATGCGGGGTGCGCTCCCGGAAGAAGCCGCTCCTTGACCTTGATCCCCGGCGCCAGCCGGCGTGCAGGGTTTCCTCGAACCACTCCATGCGCGCACGTCCTCGGCAGCGATTGCCGGCCGATCGGGCCGGTGGCAAACATGGCGCCCTTCGTAACCGGGAGGCCAACGTTCATGCAACTCGCCGCGGCCATGGGCCGCCTCGGCACCGAGAGCGCATTCGAGGTGCTGGCGCGCGCGACCCGCCTGCAGCAGGAAGGCCGCAGGATCATCAACCTCGGCATCGGCCAGCCCGACTTCCCGACCCCGCCGCACATCGTCGAGGCAGCGGTCAAGGCGCTGCGCGACGGCCATCACGGCTACACGCCCGCCAACGGCATCCTCCCCTTGCGCGAGGCCGTGGCCGCCGACATGGCGCTGCGCCGTGGCTTCGAGGTGCATCCCGACCGGGTGGTGATCGTGCCGGGCGGCAAGGTCACCATGTTCATGGCGATCGCGATGTTCGGCGAACCCGGCACCGAGATCATGTATCCGGACCCGGGCTTTCCGATCTACCGCTCGCTGATCGAGTGGACCGGGGCCAAGGCGGTGCCGATGGCGCTGCACGAGAGCCGCGGCTTCGCCTTCTCGGCCGAGGAGGTGCTGGCGCAGATCACGCCGCGCACCCGGCTGATGATCGTCAACAGCCCCGCCAACCCCACGGGCGGGGTGGTGCCGCAGGTCGAGCTCGACCGGCTGGTGGCGGGCCTCGCCCGGCACCCGCAGGTCGCGGTGATGTCGGACGAGATCTATGCCCGCATGCGCGACGACGGCGTGCCGCACGCCTCGCTGCACCGCGTATCCCGAGATCGCCGACCGGCTGATCCTGCTCGACGGCTGGTCCAAGACCTACGCCATGACCGGCTGGCGGCTGGGCTGGGGCGTCTGGCCGGAGGATCTGGTCGAGCATGCGACCCGGCTGGCGATCAACACCCATTCCTGCGTCAACGCCTCGGCCCAATGGGCCGGCATCGCCGCCCTGACCGGGCCGCAGGACGCGGTGGCGCAGATGGTGGCGACCTTCGAGCGAGCGGCGTGCGGTGATCGTCGCCGCGCTGAACGACCTGCCGGGCTTCCGCTGCGTCACCCCCGGCGGCGCCTTCTACGCCTTCCCCAACATCGAGGGCACCGGCCGCAGCTCGCGGGCGCTGCAGGAGGAGCTGCTGGTGGAGGCTGGGGTCGCCACGATCAGCGGGACCAGCTTCGGCATCCACGGCGAGGGCTATCTGCGCTTTTCCTACGCCGCCTCGACCGAGGCGATCGAGGAGGCCTGCGCCGGCATCGCCCGCCACCTCGGCGGCTGAGGGCCGCACGCTCACGCGCTTGTCGCGTCACGCGCATCGTCCTGTCGCGGAGTTCCGCATAGTCAGCGCACTCTCGAGGACCTCAGTCGGACGACGGCGAGACGAGCGCATGAGCGGCGATGCCGTGGCCGCCCGGGCCATGCCGGGCCGACTAATCTCGGCTACGCCGGCCTGCTCGCCGGCCTGGCCCTGGTGGGCATTCACTCGGCGTGCCCGTGGCACTGGCCGCGGGGCACGCGCCCGTGGCGTGGCTGCTCGTGCCGTTCGTGCTGGCCACCGTGCCGCACTGGGCGCTGATCCACGAATGCGTGCACGGCCACTGCCACCCGCGGCGCGGCGTCAACGAGGCGGCGGGCCGGGTCCTGGCGATCCTGTTCCTGGCCCCGTTCGACGGCCTGCGCTTCGGCCACCTCTCGCACCATGCGCTGAACGCGCGGCCGAGCGAGCGGCCGGAGTTCTACGACCCGGCGGAGCGTTCGGGCTGGCGGGCGGCGGCCGCGTTCTATGCCCGCCTGCTGTGCGGGGTCTACCTCCTGGAGGTCGCGAGCGGCCCGCTCGCCCTCCTGCCGCGCCGCGTGCTGCGGCCGATCGTGCGCTGGGTGTTCTACGACGGCACGCCCGACGCGGCGCACATGGCCGACCGCGCGGAGCGGGTGCTGCTGGCGCCCGATGTCCTCGGCCGGATGCGCCGGGATGCCCTACTGATCCTCGTGCTGCTGGGCACGGCCTTCTGGCTCTACGGCCCGCACTGGCCGCTCCTGCTGCTGGCGCTGCTCGGCCGGGCGTTCCTGGTCTCCTTCCTGGACAACGCCCCGCACTATGACGGTGCGCTGGCCGAGCCCGACCAGGGCTACGATCTGCGCCTGCCGCGCCCGCTGGCCCGGTTGGTGCTGAACACCAACCTCCACGGCACGCACCACCGGCACCCCAACCTGCCCTGGACGGCCCTGCCCGGCGCCTTCGCCCGCGACGGCGTGGACTTCGCCGGCAGCTACCTGCTGACACCGTGGCGGCAGCTGCGCGGTCCCATGCCGCTCAGCCGCGGCTTCCCCATGACCTCCGAGGACCGGCCATGACCGACGCCCCTGCCGACCACCTGCGCGAGACGGCGCGCACCTACGACCGGATCGCCCCGCTCTACGACCTGCTCGACGGCATCTACGAGCATGCCTGGAAGCGGCGGCTGCGCGCGGCCCTGTTCGCCCACGCGCACGGCCGGATCCTCGACGTCGGCGTCGGCACGGGCTGCAACATCCCGTTCTACCCCGAGGGCTCGAAGGTGGTCGGGATCGACATGAGCGAGCGGATGCTGGACCGGGCCCGCGACCGTGCGCGCGAGCTCGGCCGGCCGATGACGCTGCGGCCGATGAACCTGCTCTCGCTCGACTTTCCCGATGCCAGCTTCGACACGGTGAGCTGCACCTTCGTCCTGCTCTGCCTGCCGGACGAACTGCAGGAGCAGGCGCTGAAGGAGCTGCGGCGGGTGACCAGGCCGGACGGCCGGATCCTGATCCTCGACTACCGCCGCTCGCCCAAGGCCGGGCTGCGCCTCCTGCGCCAGTGCCTGAAGCCCTGGCTGAAGTGGGCCTTCGCCGCCACCTTCGACGCCACCACGGAGCGCTACCTGTCGGCCGCCGGTCTCGCTACCATCGCACGGCGGACCTTCATGGGCGACGGCGTCAGCCTCCTGGTCCTGCGGCCCGACAACCCGGCGGAGGCGCAGCGCTCCGCCGCCTGAGCGGAGAGCACGCCTGACCCAGCCCGACTGGCTCGCCGACCTCGCGACGCGGCTGGCACCGACCGGTCTGGTCCCGCGCGGCGCCTTCCACCCCGAGCCCGGGGACGAGGTGCCGCCGCTCGCCGACGGCGCAGCACCGGGTACGGTGGCGATGGTCGGCAATGTCGGCCAGCGCTTCTGGAGCGAGATCCAGGGTGCGCCCGAGGGCAAGGGCCCGGACCCGATCGACCGCTGGACGGCGCGCGTGCTGGGAGGGCTTGCCGACGGCGTCCTGTTCCCCTTCGGCGGCCCGCCGCACCATCCCTTCCAGCGCTGGGCCCGCCGCGCCGACCCGAGCCTCTCGCCCTCGCCGCTCGGCATCCTGATCCATCCCGAGTTCGGCCTGTGGCACGCCCTGCGCGGTGCGCTGCTCTATCGCGAGCGGCTGGAATTGCCGGCGGCGCTCGCCCAGGCCAGCCCCTGCGACGCCTGCACGGCCAAGCCCTGCCTGCGCACCTGCCCGGTCGGCGCGTTCACGGCCAAGGGCTACGACACGGTCGCCTGCCGCTCCTACCTGCACACGCTCTCGGGCCAGCCCTGCATGATCCAGGGCTGCCAGGCGCGCATGGCCTGCCCGGTCGGCCGCGAGCACGCCTACCGCGGCGGGCTGGCCCAGCATCTGATGCGGGAGTTCGCGCGGGGGTGAGCGGCGGAAGCTCGACGGTGCTTCGGATCGACGAGGTGCCGCTTGCCGGCGGCGGGCGGCTGGGGCTGGCTGCCTGCCCGGGCGCCCGAGGTCCCTTGGGCGCGGATCTGGACGCGATCCGGGCCTGGGGTGCGGCCGACGTCGTGACGCTGACCGAGCCCCACGAGGCGGCGGCGGAGCTCGGCGATGCGACCGAGGCCCGCGGCATGGAGTGGTACCACCTGCCGATCGCCGACCGGACGGTGCCGGACGCGGCGTTCGAGGCCGGCTGGACCTACGCGGGGCTGCGGCTCCGGCGACGCCTTGGCGGCGGCGGGCGTGTGCTGGTGCACTGCCTGGGCGGCCTCGGGCGGACCGGCACGGTCGCGGCCCGGCTGCTGATCGAGCTGGGCTGGGAGCCGGCGGCGGCGCTCGCGGCCATCCGGCAGGCGCGGCCAGGTGCGGTCGAGACCGCGGTGCAGGAGCGCTACGTTCTGGGCCGCACCTCGGTCAGTGTTGCCGAGCCGTTCGTCGACCGGCTGCTCGGCTGCCTGCTGGGCGGCGCCGTCGGCGACGCGTTCGGCTACGCGGTCGAGTTCCTGCGGCTGCCGGCGATCCGCCAGCGGTTCGGCGCCCAGGGGATCGTCGAGCCCGTCCTGCAGGGCGGCCGGCTCATCGTCAGCGACGACACGCAGATGACCCTGTTCACGCTGGAGGGCGTGCTGCGCGCGGTCCGGCCGGACGGCACGTTCGAACCGGACGCGCTGATCGAGGAGGTGCGCGAGGCCTATCTCGACTGGCTGGCGACGCAGGGCCACGGCAGCCCGGACCGTGGC
Source organism: uncultured Alphaproteobacteria bacterium (assembly GCA_963769465.1). Lineage (GTDB taxonomy): Bacteria > Pseudomonadota > Alphaproteobacteria > Geminicoccales > Geminicoccaceae > Benzoatithermus. The sequence goes on along the minus strand of CAVYMA010000022.1, from coordinate 60,577 downwards.
TTGGCCGGCGGTCTCGCGAGCGTCCCGGCCCTGCGCGCGCAGCGGGCGCCGGGAGGCACTTGCCTGTCCGCGCTCGATGCGGGGGGCCAAGGATCGATCGAGCGGCCCATCAACGATTCCAAAGGCTGCGGCGCGGTGATGCGGACGGCACCGCTCGGGCTGCTCCCGGTCCCGCCCGAGGTCGCCTACACCCTGGCCGCCCGAGCGGGAGCGCTGACCCACGGTCATGTGGAGGGCTGGTCGTCCGGGGCGCTGCTCGCCGCGATGGTGCGCGAGCTCGTGGCCGGCCGTGACCTCGCGGGCGCGGCAACCCGGGCCATGGATCTGGGCGATCCGACCGGGACCATCAGGGCACCCTGGCGCAGCCTCGACCTGACGCGGCGCGCCTGCGCGCTGGCGCGGGAGGATGCGCCCGCGGATACGGCGTTCGCGGCCTTGGGCGAAGGTTGGGTCGGCGAGGAGGCGCTGGCGATCGGGCTGTGGGCGGCCTTGGGCGCCGAGGACTTGCTGGATGCGTTGCGGCGCGGCGCCAACCACGACGGCGACAGCAATTCGACGGCGTCGATCGCCGGCCAGCTCTACGGAGCGTGGCACGGGATCGAGGCCGTGCCACATCGGCTGGTGCGCCGGCTCGACGTGGTCGACCCGCTCCTGGAGCTGGCGCATCGGGCCGCGGCGATCCCGACGCCCGCGGCCCCCTGCTGAGCTGCGCTACTCCGCCGCCTGCAGGACGGCCGGCGGCGACCGCCAGCGCTCCAGCAGCGCCGCCTCGGCCGCCTTGGCGCGCTGGACGTTCGCCTCCTTGACGTGGCCGAAGCCGCGGATCTGCGCCGGGACGCGGGCGAGCTCGACCGCGGTGGCGTGGTTGTCGGCGTCGAGGCGCTCCAGCAACTCGTCGAGCAGCGTCTCGTAGTCGGCGAGCAGGCGGCGCTCCATCCGGCGCTCGGCCGTGCGGCCGAACGGGTCGATCGCCGTGCCGCGCAGCCGTTTCAGGCCCGCGACGACGCGCATCGCCCGGAGCATCCAGGGGCCGTAGCGGCGCTTCTTGAGGTGGCCCTTCGTGTCCTGCTCGGCGAGGAGCGGCGGGGCGAGGTGGACCTCGAGCGCGTCCCAGCGCTCGAACTCAGCACCCAGCTGGCGCAGGAACGAGCCGTCGGTCCAGAGCCTCGCGACCTCGTACTCGTCCTTGATCGCCATGAGCTTGAACAGGTTGCGGGCCACGGCCTCGGCGAGGTCGGTGCGGCCGGGGACCCGGCGGGCCTCGGCGTCGCGGACGCGTGCGACGCGCTCGCGGTAGCGGCGGGCGTAGGCCTCGTCCTGGTAGGCGGTCAGGAACTCGACGCGCCGGGCGATGAGGTCGTCGAGGCCAGGCACCGCCGTGGGCTTCGGGGCGGTACCGATCACCGCCTCGACCGCGGCGAGGTCGTGGGCGGCGCGGCGACCCCAGAGGAAGGCGCGGCGGTTGAAGTCGGTCTGGACGCCGTTGATCAGGATGGCGCGCTCGATGGCGTCGCGGGAGAGCGGGATCAGACCCTTCTGCCACGCATAGCCGACCAGGAGCAGATTGGCGCCGATGGCGTCGCCGACGAGCGCCCGGGCGAGGCGGCCGGCGTCGAGGAAGCTGGCGTTGGCGGGGCCGACGCCGTCCTCGATGGCACGGCGCAGCCGGTCGGCGGGAAAGGCGAGGTCCGGCGCACGGGTGAAGTCGCCGGTCATCGCGGCTTCCAGGTTGACCACGGCGGCGGTGACGCCGCGGCGCATGGTCGGCACCGCCTGGGCGCCGGCGGCGACGACGAGGTCGCAGCCCAGGATCAGCTTCGCACCACCGGCGGCGACGCGCGGGGCACCGATCTCGTCCTGGGTCGGGGCGAGCTTCAGGTGGGTGAGGACCGCACCGCCCTTCTGGGCCATGCCGATCATGTCCAGCGCTGCCACGCCCTTGCCCTCGAGGTGGGCGGCCATGCCGAGCAGGGCGGCGACGGTGATCACGCCGGTGCCGCCGACGCCGGTCACCAGGATGCCATAGGCCCCGTCGAGGGCGGGCAGCGCGGGCTCGGGCAGGACCGGGAACGGCACGTCGCCCGGGGCCGTGGCCTTGCGCAGCCGGCCGCCCTTGACCGTGACGAAGCTCGGGCAGAAGCCCTTGAGGCAGCTGAAGTCCTTGTTGCAGGCCGACTGGTCGATCCGCCGCTTGCGGCCGAGCTCGGTCTCCACGGGCTGGATGGCCACGCAGTTGCTGGCCACACCGCAATCGCCGCAGCCCTCGCAGACCAGCTCGTTGATCACCACGCGCTCGTCGGGGTCGGGATAGCCGCCGTGCTTGCGGCGGCGGCGCTTCTCGGCGGCACAGGTCTGGTCGTAGACCAGGGCGGAGATGCCCGGCACCTCGCGCAGGCGCCGCTGCACGGCGTCCAGCTCGTCGCGCGGATGGACGCGCACGCCGGGCGCGAACGAGGCACCCAGCGGATAGCGGTCGGGGTCGTCGGTGACCACGGCGATGTCCGACACGCCCTCCGCCTCGAGCAGCCGGGTGATCGCCGGCACGTCGAGGTTGCCGGTCTCCATCTTCTGGCCGCCGGTCATGGCGACGGCGTCGTTGTAGAGGATCTTGAAGGTGATGTTGGCCCCGGACGCCTTGGCGGCACGGATGGCGAGCGAGCCGGAATGGTAGAAGGTGCCGTCGCCGACGTTCTGGAAGATGTGCGGCCGGGTGGTGAACGGCGCCTCGCCCAGCCAGGAGGCCCCCTCGCCGCCCATCTGGGTGAAGCGGCGCGTGTCGCGGTCCATCCACTGGACCATGAAGTGGCAGCCGATCCCGGCCAGCGCCTTGGAGCCCTCGGGCACGTGGGTCGAGCTGCTGTGCGGGCAGCCGGGGCAGAAATAGGGCAGCCGCGCCAGGGCCGGGACGTAGCCGGCGGCGGCCTGCTCGGCGCGGCGCAGCTCTTCGAGGCGGGTGCGTAGCCGGGCGTCGTCGCGGCGTGCGAGCAGGCGCTCGGCGATGGCGATCGCGACCTGGTTGGAGGAGAGGTTGCCGTGGCTGGGCAGGAGGGTGGCGCCCGCCTCGTCGTGCTTGCCCTCGATCACCGGCCGGCGGGGGAGATGGTAGAGCAGCTCCTTGGCCTGGCTCTCGATCAGGCCGCGCTTCTCCTCGACCACCAGCACCCGGTCGAGGCCGCCCAGGGCCGCCGTCAGGCCCTGCGGCTCCAGGGGCCAGACCATCCCGACCTTGTAGACCAGGAGCCCGAGCTCCCGGGCGCGGGCCTCGTCGAGGCCCAGATCGTCCAGGGCGGCGATCACGTCGAGCCAGGACTTGCCGGTGGTGACGATGCCCAACCAGGCGCCCTCGCCGCCGACCACGACCCGGTCGAGGCGGTTGGCCCGGGCGAAGGCGCGGGCGGCGTCGAGCTTGTGGGTGTGGACGCGGGCTTCCTGCGCCAGGGCCATGCGCTGGCCGAGCCCGTTGTCGGGCCAGCGGATGTTGAGCCCGCCCGGCGGGGGCGTGAAGTCCGCCGGGAGACGGATCTCGGGCAGCGCCGGGTCGACCGGGATCGAGGCCGTGCTCTCCACCGTGTCGTGGACGCATTTGAGCGCCACCCAGCCGCCGGTGAAGCGCGACATGGCGATGCCGATGAGGCCGTATTCCAGGATCTCCTGCACGCCGGCGGGGTTCAGGGTCGGCACCAGCGCGTCGACCATCGCGTACTCGCTCTGGTGCGCGGTGGTGCTGGATTCGCAGATGTGATCGTCGCCGAGCAGCATCAGCACGCCGCCGTGCGCGGCGGTGCCGAACAGGTTGCCGTGGCGGATCGCGTCGCCCGAGCGGTCGACGCCCGGGCCCTTGGCGTACCAGATCGCGAACACGCCGTCGTAGCGGGTCTCGCCGTCGAGCCCGACCTGCTGCGTGCCGGAGCAGGCGGTGGCGGCGAGGTCCTCGTTGACGGCGGGGCGGTGGACGATGTGGTGGGCGTCGAGATGCGCCCGTGCCCGCTCGAGCTGCTGGTCGTAGGCGCCGAGCGGCGAGCCGCGGTAGCCGGTGACGAAGCCGGCCGTGTTCAGCCCGGCGGCGAGGTCGCGCTGGCGCTGGACCAGCGGCAGCCGCACCAGGGCCTGGATCCCGGTCACGAAGATCCGGCCGGCACCCACCGTGTACTTGTCGTCGAGGGCGACCTCGCGCAGCTGCACCACCTGCCTACCTCTTCCTTGCCGCGCCGCAGGCTAGCAGCACCGTGGCGCGGCGACACTCACAGGATCGAGCGGAGCAGGCCGCCGTCGGCGCGGAGTGCTGCTCCGTTGGTGGCCGAAGACATGGGGCTCGCGACGAAGGCCACCAGGGCCGCGATCTCGTCCGTGGTCTCGAACCGGCGCAGGAGCGAGCTCGGCCGGGCGGTCTCGAAGAAGGCGCGCTCCATCTCCTCCTCGGTCTTGCCCTGCGATCTGGCCAGGTCCTTGACGAACTGGCCCACACCCTCGGACCGCGTCGGGACCGGGCAGGATCGAGTTCACGGTCACGCCGGTGCCGACCGTGGTCTCGGCGAGGCCGCGGGCCAGGGCCACCTGCATGGTCTTGGTGACCCCGTAGTGGATCATCTCGACCGGGATGTTCACCGCCGATTCCGAGGCGATGAAGATGATCCGGCCCCAGTTCCGGGCCTTCATCCGCGGCAGGTGGTGGCGCGACAGGCGCACGCCGCTCATGAAGTTGACCTCGATCATCTTCTGCCACTCGTCGTCGCGGATCTCCTCGAACGGGCGCGGCTCGAAGATCCCGACATTGTTGACCAGGATCGCGAGGTCGGGGAAGCGCTCGAGCGCCAGCTCGGCACCGGCGGCGGTGCCCAGATCGGCGGCCAGCCCCTCGAGCTGTGCTTCCGGGCAGGCCTCGGCGATCGCGGCCGACGCCTCGGCGACCCGGGCCTCGGTGCGGCCGTTGACCACGACCCGGGCACCTTCGGCGGCGAGTGCTTTGGCGATGGCAAAGCCGATGCCGGCGGTGGAGCCGGTGACGAGGGCGAGCTTGCCGCCGAGCTGCAGGTCCATGGCGTGTCCTCCTGGAGATGCCCGGGCCGCGATCTCGATCACGACCTTGCCGGGCCCGTTCTAGCGTGATTCGGACCGGGTCGAGTAGCGGGCGCGGCCAGCGCTGCGCCACCAACGTGCCGGCCCCGCGCAGGATGCCGCCCGCATGGCGATCGACGCGGGAAAACGATTGTCGCCATGGCGGCGATACGAAATCATGCTGGCCCATCATGCGCAGCGATCCCGAGCCCGCGCCGCAGGCCCCGTCCGACGCGGGCAGACTGCAGCATGTCGACGTCCTGATCGTCGGTGCGGGCATCTCCGGGATCGGCGCCGGCCATCACCTGACCCATCGGTGCCCCGGCACCAGCTTCGTCATCCTCGAGGCGCAGGCCGGCTTCGGCGGCACCTGGCGCACCCATCGTTTCCCGGGCATCCGCTCCGACACCGACCTCTACACCTTCGGCTACCGGTTCAAGCCGTGGACCGGACCGCCGATCGCGACCGCGGCGGAGATCAACAGATATCTCGGCGAGGTGATCGCCGAGGACGGGCTCGAACGGCACATCCGCTACGGACATCGGGTCGAGCGCGCCGCCTGGTCGAGCGACGCGCAGCGCTGGACCATCGCGGCGACCCGGACGGAGACGGGCGAGCAGGTAAGCTTCACCGCGGACTTCCTGTGGATGTGCCAGGGCTACTACCGGCACGCGGAGGGCTACACCCCGCGATGGCCGGGGATGGAGCGATTCCTGGGGCGCATCGTGCACCCGCAGACCTGGCCCGAGGATCTCGACTACCGCGGCAAGGAGGTCGTGGTGATCGGCTCCGGCGCCACGGCCGCCACGATCGTGCCGGCGATGGCCGCGGACTGCGCCCGCGTCACCATGCTGCAGCGCTCGCCGACCTACTTCCGCACCGGGCGCAACGCCATCGAGATCGCCGACGAGCTGCGGCAGCTGCAGGTCGACGAGACCTGGATCCACGAGATCGTCCGCCGCAAGATCCTTTACGAAACCGCCAAGTTCACGCGCCGCACCTTCACCGAGCCGGACAAGGTGAAGGACGAGCTCCTGGCGGGCGTGCGCGCCTATCTGGGCGACGGCTTCGACATCGCCACCCATTTCACGCCCCGCTACCGCCCCTGGCAGCAGCGGATCGCCTTCATTCCCGACGGCGACCTGCTGCGGGCCATCGCCGGCGGCAAGGCGGCGGTGGTGACCGACGAGATCGCGCATTTCACCGCGGACGGGCTCGCGCTGAAGTCGGGCCGGCAGCTCGCCGCGGACATCATCGTCACGGCCACGGGCTTCGAGCTCAACGTGCTGGGCGACATCGCCTTCACCATCGACGGCGCGCCCTTGGCCTTCCACGATACCGTCACCTATCGCGGCATGATGTTCACCGGGATCCCGAACATGGTCTGGGTGTTCGGCTACTTCCGCGCCGGCTGGACGCTGCGCGCGGACCTGGTCTGCGACTTCGTCTGCCGTCTGCTGCAGCACATGCGGACGCTGGGCGCCCGCAGCGTCGAGGTGGCTCTGCGGCCGGAGGACCGGGACATGGCGCTCCTGCCCTGGACCGATCCCGAGGACTTCAATCCGGGGTATCTCATGCGCGGCCTGCACCTCTTGCCCAGACGCGGCGACAAGCCCGAGTGGATGCACACCCAGGATTACTGGAGCGAGAAGGACGCGTTCCCGGCGATCGACCTCGCCGACGCAGCGTTCGTCTATCGCTAGCCGATGATGAGCGCGCTTTCGACCTGGCAGTTCTGGGCACTGGCGTCGGCCGTCTTCGCCGCCCTCACGGCCATCCTGGCGAAGGTCGGGGTGGCCGACGTAGCACCCGACTATGCGACCTGGGTGCGGACGGTGGTGATCCTGCTGGTCCTGGGCGCGATCGTCGCCGCGACCGGGCAGTGGCGGGGCGCGGCATCGGTCTCCGGCCGCAGCTATCTGTTCCTGGCACTGTCGGGCCTGGCCACGGGCGCCTCGTGGGTCTGTTACTTCCGGGCGCTCAAGCTCGGCGACGCGGCGCGCGTGGCGCCGATCGACAAGCTGAGCGTGGTCCTGGTGGCGGTCATCGGCGTGCTGTTCCTGGGGGAGCGGCTGTCGCCGGCCAACTGGCTGGGCGTCGGGCTGATCGCGGCCGGCGCCATCCTGGTGGCCCATCGCGGCTAGCTCAGGGCATCAGCTGGCCGCCATTGACCTCGATCACCTGACCGGTGACGTAGCCGCCGAGCCTGGGCGAGGCGAGGTAGAGGAAGGCGCCGGCGCAGTCCTCGGCCGTGCCCAGGCGCTGCAGGGGGATCTTCTGGCGCGTGCCTTCGAGCTTCGCCGGCGAGGAGTAGACCTCGTGGAAGCGGGTCATGACGGTACCCGGCGAGACCGCGTTGACCCGGATGCCCGCAGGCGCCAGCTCGGTGGCGAGTGCCCGGGTGAAGGTCGAGACGAAGGCCTTGGCAGCACTGTAGAGGGCCGAGCCGGGGCTGCCGCCGCTGCGGGCCGAGATCGAGGTCACGTTGACGATGCAGCCACGGCTGGCGGTGAGCGCCGGCAGGGCGGCGCGGCAGGCGGCCACGACCGAGCGGGCGTTGAGGTCGAACACCCGGTCGATCGCGGCATCGTCCATCTCGGCCAGCGGCACGCGGCCGAGCATGTGGCCGGCATTGTTCACGAGCACGTCAAGGCCGCCCAGCGCCTTCTCGGCCTCGGCCACCACCCGGCGCACCGCGGCCATGTCGGCGAAGTCGCCCTGCAGTTGCACGGCTCCCGGGATGCCGGCGGCTTCGGCGGGCTCGCGGTGCCAGTGGGCCGCGACGCGAGCACCGGCCTCGGCGAAGGCGCGCGCGGCCGCCGCCCCGATGCCGCGGCTGGCGCCGGTCACCAGCACGCGGCTGCCCTCCAGCCCGAGATCGATCGCCGCCATCGCCCCTCCCCGAACGGGTCGGATTGCCGCCCCGTCGCTCCTGTCCTACCTAGCCAGCGCGGATCCGCAACCGCCGCGCAAGGCAGGAGTCGTCATGACCACGCCCCGCTTCGTCGACGGCATCGGCGCGTTCGCCGATCGCTACGAGGGCTTCCTGCTCGACCAGTGGGGCGTGATCCACGACGGCCGCAAGGCGCTGCCCGAGGCCGTGGCGGCGCTGACCGAACTCAAGCGCCGCAACAAGCGGCTGGTCGTTCTCTCCAACTCCGGCCGCCGCGCTGCCCTGAACCGGCGCCGCCTCGCCGAGATGGGCCTCAACGTCGCCATGTTCGACGCCGTGGTCACCTCCGGCGAGGCCGCCTGGAACCTGCTGCGCCACCGGACGCAGCCCGGCTTCAAGGATCTCGGCCGGCGCTGCGTCCTGTTCACCATCGGCGGCGACCAGGCGGTGCTCGATGATCTCGGGATCGAGGTGGTCGAGCGCGCCGACGATGCCGATTTCCTGTTCAACACCGGCCTCGAGATCCCACCGCGCACGCTCGACGACTACCGCGCGGTGCTCGAGCGCGCGATGGCGCGGCGGCTGCCGATGGTCTGCTCCAATCCCGACCGGGTCGCACCGTCCCAGGGCAAGCTGATCACCGCACCCGGCACGGTGGCCGCCATGTACGAGCAGATGGGCGGCACCGTTCTCTATGTCGGCAAGCCGCACGCGCCGATCTACGGGGCGTGCCTGGACGCCCTGGATGGCCTGGAGCCGTCCGAGATCGTGGCGGTCGGCGATTCGGTCGAGCACGACATCCGGGGTGCGAACGGGGTCGGGGTCGACGCCTGCTTCGTGACCGGGGGCATCCACCAGGACGAGTTCCCGCCCGAGGTCACGGGTGCCGAGCGGGAGGCCAGGCTCGCCGACCTCAGCCAGCGCTTCGGCGCCCGGCCGCAATGGGTGGTGCCGCGGCTGGTGTGGTGAGCGAGGCAAGGCGCGTGCTTCACGGTCTCCTGGTCGACTGCTCGAGCTCGCGGTCAGCTTCCCGGATGAGGCCAAGCAGATCGCCGCCATCGTCAGCGTCGCCGGTGCGGCCAACGGCAGCCCACTGGCCGATTCGCTGGCGGCCCTCTACCGGCGCTGGGTCGCCGGCCTGCCGCTGCCGGGCTGCGAAGCCGGCGACGGCAACGAGATCGAGGAGCTGCGCCGCGACGTCCGGATCGACTGGTGGCGCCGCCATCGCGACCGGCATCACGATCCCGGTCTTCACGCTGGTGGCGGCACCCGAGCCCGAGCGCATCTCGCCCGCGGCGCGGTCCCTGTACCGCCGCCTGGCGGAGATCGAGCCGCGCAACGACGGGCGCCTGATCTGGTACGACCAGATCGTCCCGGGCAGCGGCCTGCTGGGCTACGTCAACGCCGACCACTGGGGCATCGCCTCGGCGGTGAGCGAGGCGATCCCGGCCCTGGGCTTCCTGGTCGAGGACGACGTGCCCCGAACCGCCCTGGTCGCCGGAGCGATCGAGGTCGTGGCGGCGACGCTGGCCACCGAACCGCGCGCGCCGGGGGACCTCAGTAAAGATCGCGCGGGAACGCCATGAAGATCCAATCCTCGACGCGCTGCCACGCGCTGCGCGCGGGCTGTTGGTCCAGCACCTGGTCCCCCGCCGTCCAGCGCAGCGTGCCGTCCGCGGCGAGGCTCACCTGCCAGGCATTGTCCGGGCTCATGGCGCGCTCGAAAGATCCCGCCAGCGTCTGGGCGAGCCCCGGGCTGAAGATGATGACGCCCATCTCGCTGTTGAGCGTGGTCGAGCGCGGATCGAGGTTCATCGAGCCGATGAACACGCGCTGCCGATCGACGATCAGGGACTTGACGTGCAGGCCCATGAACTCGGCCTCCGTCGGCGGGGTATCCGCGAGATCCGCCTGTACCGCGGCGTCGTGGCGGATCTCGAACAGCTCGACCCCGCTCTCGACCAAGGGCTTGCGCCAGCGCTTGTAGTGGCTGTTGACCGCCGGCACGTCGTGCGACGCCAGCGAGTTGGTGAGGATCCGGACCCGCACGCCGCGCCGGGTCATGGCGGCCAGCATGTCGACCGAAGCCTGGTCTGGGAATGATGTAGGCGTTGACGATCAGCACCTCCTCGCGCGCGCTGCCGATCAGGTCACGGATCGCTGTCCGGCATGTGATGGACGAGCACTCCCGGGATCGGGCGAGTTCGAGTGCACGGCGCTCGTCCCGGCTTCCATGCGGTCGACCGCTGCGGTCAGGGCCGGGGCCCAGTCCTGTGGGTCGAGCGCCAGGCGGTCCAGGGACCGCGCCTCTTCCAGCCTGATGCGCATGGAACCGGTCGCGTCCAGCAGCTCTTCCCGGGTCGCGCGGATGTCCAGGTCGGCAGCGGGAATGACCCAGTCGCTGTTCCAGAACTGGTCGAAGACGGCAGAAGCCTGGCGCGCCACCGAGCCGATACCCAGCACGTCGAGGTCGAGGAAGTTGAACTCGGGCGACAGCCCGAAATACTCGTTGCCGACGTTGCGCCCGCCGATGATCGTGGCCCGGTTGTCGGCGATCAGCAGCTTGTTGTGCATGCGATGGTTGATGCGCTCCATCCGTTCGAGCGTCTCGATGGCCCTCCCGGCGATACTCCTTCGGCGCCAGGTGTTGAACAGACGGATCTCGATGTTGGGATGGGCATTGACCAGGGCGAAGCTCTCGTCGCGCAGCCGCGCGTGCTTTTCGTCGGCGAGGATGGTCGACAGGTCGTCTAGGATCAGCCGGCAACGAGATTCCGCGCGGTCAACAGCGACACGCGCTCGTTGCTCTCCTCGGTCACGCCGGCGATGTGCGGGGTCAGGAGCAGGTTCGGGCAGCCGGCGAACAGCGCGCCGGCCTCGGCCGTCAGCGGCTCGTCGGCAAAGACGTCGAGCGCGGCACCGCCGAGGGCGCCGGACGCGCAAGCGCCGCGCCAGGGCGGCCTCGTCGACGATGCCGCCGCGCGAGGTGTTGATGACGACAGCACCGGGGGGCAGTCGCGCCAGGGCGCTCGCATCCAGCAGACCACGGGTGGCCTCGGTGAGCGGGACGTGCAGGCTCAGCACGTCGGCGGCCGCCAGCAGCGCCTCGAGGTCCGGGCGGCGCTCGACCTTGGCTCCAGGCGGGATCGTCGGCCGGCACGAACGGATCATGCGCGGCCACGGTCATGCCGAGCGCCTGCGCCCGCCGCGCCAGCTCACGGGCTACCGCACCGTACCCGAGAAGACCGAGGCGGCGCCCCGCGAGCTCACGGCCGATCAGACGCTCGCGCGGCCAAGCGCCGGCGAGCACCTCGTCGCCGGCAGCGAACACGGGGCGCAGCAGGGTCAGCGCGGCCGCGAGCACGTATTCGGCGACCGCCACGGCATTGGCGCCCGTGGCGGGGAGGACCGCGATGCCGCGCGCCCGGCACGCGTCGAGGTCGATATTGTCGAGACCGACGCCGAGCCGGCCCACCGCCTCCAGCCGCGTGGCCGCCGCCAGGAGCGCGCCGCGGACCTGGGTGCGGTTGCGCACGATCAGCCCGCGGGCGTCGGCAAGGGCCGCGATCAGCTCGTCCTGGCGGTCGACCAGGGTGGGGTCGTAGTGGACCTGGAAGCCGGCGCGCAGCTCGTCGACCGCCGCCTCATCCATGAACTCGGCGACGACGACCTCGGCCATGCCTCAGAAGTGGTAGTTGAACAGCAGCCCGCCGTACCACTGGTTCGCCGAGCCCTCCTTGGTCACCGGGCTGTCCTCGGCATCGTCGACCAGGCGCCGGTAGGCGGCGATGCCGGTCACGTCCCAGTGCGGCGTGATCAGGTAGCTCAAGGACGCGTTGGCGCCGACGTCCTTGAAGCCGCTGTCGGTATCGTACTCGTCGAGGCCGCTGCGCGCGGCATCGTCCGCGTCGACGCCGAAGTAGGAGCTCATGTAGTCGGAGCTGGCCCAGGTCGTCTCGACGCCCAGCGACGACCGCCAGCGCTCGCCCAGGGGCATGCGGTAGGTCGCCTGCAGCGTGCCGAGGAAACCATTGTCGTTGGCCACGTCCTGGCGGCCGAGGAAGTCGAGCGCGAGGTTGCGCTGCTCGCCCAGCTTGAAGTCATAGCCCACGATCGCACCCAGCATGAAGGACGGGTCGACGTTCTGCATGTCGTCGACTTCGTCGTTCTGCACATTGCCGCGCTTGCGGATGTACTGGGCCATCGGCCCGAGCCGGAAATGCGAATCGGGGATCAGGTTCGAGGTGAAGATCGGGCCGAAGAGCTGAGCGTAGGTGTCGGGGTGGTAGAGGTTCTGGGCCCGGATGTTCCACAAGGGTGCGGCGGTGTAGTCCTGTGAGCCCTGGTAGTCGGGAAAGGCCACGGCACCGAGCCCGAGGGTCCAGCGGGTACCGGCGTCTGCGGCCTCGCCGGTGCTGAGGTCGGTCACGGGCGCCTCCTGGGCCAGGGCAGCCGGCGTGGCGGCAAGGGCGGCCAGGAGGAGGAGCGGGGAGATCTTCATCGTCGTTTCACCAGGGTCATCCGAGTACCGACCATAGTTCCGTTCACGGACGTGACGATGCAAGCGCCGGCCACGGGCCCTGTGTCCTTCGTGCCGGGCATGGTGCGTCGCTGCCACATGGTCAGGATCGGGCCGCCCGCGATGGACCGCGGGCCTGGGCCATGCCACAGTCATGGCAAGCAACACGGGCACGCCATGACCAAAATCCTGTGCATCGGTATCGCGGTGGTGGACTTCGTGTTCCGGTACCGCGAGCTGCCGCGCGGCCCGGGCAAGCACATCGCGCAGGACATGCACCCCGTGGTGGGCGGGATGGCGGCCAACGCCGCGGTGGCCGCGACCAGACTCGGTGCCGACGCGGCACTGATGAGCCGCGTCGGCGCGGACCCGAACGGCGCCTTCGCGCTGGCCGAGCTGCAATGGCACGGCCTCGACCTGCGGGCGGTCGAGCATGTCCGCGGTGTGCCCACCTCGCTGTCCGGCGTGGCGGTCGACGACGATGGCGAGCGGATGCTGTTCAACCACCAGGACCGCCGCCTCCTGCTCGAAGCCGCAGCACCGCCCGACCAGGCCTACGGCCAGTTCGACGCCGTGCTCGACGATACCCGCTGGCCAGCCGCCGGCGCCGCCGGGCCTGCGTCTGGCGGCCGCGCGCGGCGTGCCGGGGATCGCCGATGTCGACCATGCGATCGAGGCCGAATGGCTGACGCCCACGCTGGGCAGTGCCAGCCACGTCGTGTTCAGCCGCGACGGGCTCGCCAACTGCCTCGGGATCGACGGGCTGGAGGCGGGGATCGCCGAGGCCCGCCGGCTCGTCCCCGGCCGCCTCGCGGTGACGCTCGGTGGCGAGGGCGTGGTCTGGCAGGACGGCGCAACCCTGCGCCGGGTGCCCGCGTTCAAGGTCAAGGCCGTCGACACGCTGGGCGCCGGCGACGTGTTCCATGGCGCGCTCACCCTGGCACTGGGCGAGAGGCAGTCTTGGGAGATGGCGCTGTCGTTCGCCGCCGCGGCGGCGGCGGTGAAGTGCAGCCGCCCGAGCGGTCGCGGCTCGTTCCCGACCCGGCAGGAGGTCGAGCGGCTGATGGAGCAGGGACGGTGAGCGCCATCAGCGCGGGCAAGCTGCGCGGACTCCTGCGCCTGGCCGATGCGCGCGGCTTCTTCACCATGCTGGCGGTCGACCAGCGGCCGCCGATCATGAACCATCTCCGGTCGGTCCAGGGCGACGCGCCGGACGCCGCGGTCACCGCCGTCAAGCGGACGCTCCTGCGGAACCTGGGGCCGGGTGCTTCGGCCGTGCTGTGCGATCCGGTCTGGGCCTATCCGTTCGCGCCCGAGCTGGTGGCCCCTAACCAGGGCCTCATCGTGACGCTCGAGGATCATCGCTTCGAGGACACGCCGGGCGGACGGCGCGCGACGGCGATCCCGGGCTGGTCGGTCGAGAAGATCAAGCGGATGGGCGCGGACGGGGTGAAGGTCCTGGCGCACTACCGGCCGGACGCCGATCCGGACGTGAACGCGCATCAGCAGGACTTCGTGCGCGGGGTCGGGGAGGACTGCCGGCGGTTCGACCTGCCCTTCGTGTTCGAGCTCCTGGTCTACCCCCTCCAGGGCCGGGCGCCGGACCAGCTCGACGACCCGGACAGGCATGCCGCGCTGGTGCTGGACAGCGTGCGGACCTTCGCCGACCCGGCCTACGGCGTGGACGTCTTCAAGCTGGAAAGCCCGATCCCGGCGGCCCTGGTGCCCGACCCCGACGGTGCGGGTGCCGGAGCAATCCAGCGGCACTTCGACGATCTCGGTCGTCTGGCCGGGCGGCCTTGGGTCCTGCTGTCGGCCGGCGCCACCGCCGAGGCGTTCGCCCGGACCCTGACCTTCGCCGCGCGGGCCGGGGCCAGCGGGTTCCTGGCCGGGCGTGCTATCTGGTGGCAGGCCTTCCAGCACTACCCCGATCTGGACGCGATGGCCGGGGCCCTGCGCGCGGACGCCCTGCCCTACATGGAGCGCCTGCAGGCACTGACCGCGATGCACGGCCGGCCCTGGCGCGAGGGGCCGATCGAACTGGCAGCGGCCGGGCTCGACTTCCCCCAGCGCTATGGCGGCATGGCATGAACCCGCCACGGATCGGCGTGATCCCCCTGGTACGGCCGACCTTCGACCTGGACCTGGCCGAGGAGATGCGCGGCAAGGCCTGGGCGACGCTGGAGGCCATGGGTGCCACGCTCACCGGCCCGCGCGGGCTGATGGTCGACACGGCCGGCGCCATGCGGGCGGCACAGTCGCTGGCCGGCTCGCGGCTCGACCTGCTGCTGTTCCTCCAGCTCACCTTCACCGACGCGGCGCTGACGGTGCGCCTGGCCCACGCGGTCGGCGCGCCGGTCGTGCTGTGGGGCTTCCCGGAGCCGCGGACCGGCGGCCGGCTGCGGCTGAATGCGCTGTGCGGCATCAACCTCGCCGCCCATGCGCTGGGCCGGGCCGAGATCGGCTGCCGCTATCTCTACGCCGCCGCCGACGATCCGGCCGTGGCCGACCGTCTGGCCGCGTTCGCCCGCGGGGAGGGCTGGCCGCTCGCCCCGGAGCCGGAACCCACCGGCGAAGGTCATGCGGCGGCGGCGGGGCCGCTGCGGGGCAAGCGGATCGGGCTCGTGGGCCGGCATCCGGACGGGTTCGACACCTGCCGGTTCGATCCGTCCGAGCTGGAGAACCTGCTCGGCATCGGGATCGAGAAGTTCACCCAGACCGACCTGTTCGACCGGGCGCGTGCGGTCGAGCCCGCGGTGCTGGCGCCGGTCGCGGCCCGGGCGCAGCGCGAGCTCGCCGGGCTGGACGAGGTGGACGCGGCGGCCACGGACAAGAGCCTGCGCCTCTACGCGGCGCTGCGCGACATGGCCGCGGCGCACGGTCTCGCCGGCGATGGCGGTGCGCTGCTGGCCGGAGCCGTTCACCGAGTATGGCTGTGCTGCCTGCCGGCCCATGGGCATGCTGACCGAGGACGGGATCGCCAGCGCCTGCGAGGCCGACGTGTACGGCGCTGCCAGCAGCCTGCTCCTGCAATCCCTGGCGGGCGAGCCGGCGTGGCTCGTGGACCTGGTCGACCTGGATCGCGACGGCGACACCGGGGTGGTCTGGCACTGCGGGCTCGCACCGCTGGGCATGGCCGATCCGGCCACGCCACCCCGCGCCGATGTCCACTCCAACCGCAAATTGCCGCTCCTGGCGGCGTTCGCGCTCAAGCCCGGCCGGGTGACGCTGGCGCGGCTCAGCCAGGCGCACAACCGCACCACGCTCGTGGTCGCGGGCGGCGAGATGCTGGCGGCACCGAAGAGCTTTGCCGGCACCTCGGGCGTCATCCGCTTCGACCGTCCGGCGGGCGAGGTGCTGGAGGCGATCATGGGCTTCGGGCTCGAGCATCACTTGAGCCTCGCCTATGGCGATGTGCGCCAGGGCCTCGCCGAGGTCGCGGCGGGCATGGGCATACCGGTGGTCCGGCTCACATGAAGGATCGGGAGGCTCGTCCATGACGTTACGGATCGGCCGATTGGCCGCACTGGCGCTGGTCCTGGCGGGCTTGGCGCCCGTGGCCGGTGCCACCGAGCTGCGCGTGTTCATCGGCGGGCAGCAGCGGCCCGACGTGGTCCGGCCCCTGCTCGACCGCTATCAGGCCGCCAATCCAGGCGTCACGGTCGAGCTCGAGGTCGGCGGTGCCACCTCCGACCTGCAGCAGCAGTACCTGACAACCGTGCTGACGGCGCAGGACCCGGCGATCGACGTCCTGCTGATCGACGTGGTCCGCCAGGCCCAGTACGCGGCCGCGGGGTGGGCCGAGCCGCTGGATGCCTATCTCGGCGACCAGCGCGACGCGGTGCTCGACGAGTACCTCCCGGTCTATGCCGAGGCGAACCAGGTCGACGGCAAGCTGATCGCCATGCCCGCCTTCGCCGACGCCATGTTCCTCTACTACCGCAAGGACCTGCTGGAGAAACACGGCCTGACGCCGCCCACGACCTGGGACGAGCTGAGCGCGGCGGCCAAGCAGATCCAGGCGGCGGAGGGCGATCCCGAGCTGCAGGGGCTGTCGTTCCAGGGCAAGCCGATCGAGGGTGCGGTGTGCACCTTCCTGGTGCCCTACTGGGGTGCCGGCGGCTCGCTGACGACGCCCGACGGCGCCTTCGCCTTCGACGAGGCGGCGGCCGAGCGGTCGTTCGGGCTGTGGCGGCAGATGATCGCCGACGGGGTGGCGAAGAAGAACGTGGCCGAGGTCGCGACCGACGACACGCGCAAGGAGTTCCAGGCCGGCAAGGCGGTGTTCGCCATGCTCTGGGCCTATGGCTGGAGCCACTTCCAGAACGATGCCGACAGCGCGGTGAAGGACAAGGTCGGCGTGGTGCGGCTGCCGTCTTTCGCCGGCGGCGAGTCCGCCACCTGCATCGGCGGCTGGCAGTGGGCCGTGTCGGCCTTCTCCGACGCCAAGGACGAGGCGGCCAAGCTGGTCCGCTTCCTGGCCGGGCCGGAGGGCGTGCGTCACCTGGCGCTGGCTGCCTCCAACCTGCCGGTGCTCCCGGCGCTCTACGCCGATCCCGAGATCCTGGCCGCCAATCCCTGGTTCGCGGACGCCAAGGCCGTGGTCGAGAGTGCGCGCGCGCGGCCGAAGAGCCCGCGCTACCCGGAGGTGTCGGAGACCATCCGCACCAACGTCAACGCCGTGCTGGCCGGGGTGAAGGAGCCCAAGGACGCGATCGCCGAGATGCAGGCGCGCCTGGCCCGCACCCTGCGGTGAGGCGCCGCCGCGACGGGGAGGTCGGGGAGACCACCCTCGCCGTCCTCCTGCTCGCACCCGCCCTGGCCCTGCTGGGCCTGATCGTGCTGTTCCCGATCGGCCGCCTGATCTGGCTGTCGTTCCACACGCTGCGGCTGTCCGAGCCGTGGGCCGGCCAGCCCTTCGTGGGGTTGCTCAACTACCGCGACCTCTGGGCCGACCCGCGGTTCTGGGACAGCCTGGCCAACACCGCGCTGATCGCACTGATCACCGTGCCCGGCGCGCTCCTGGTCGGCCTGGGGCTGGCGCTGCTGGCGAACCTGCCGTTCCGGCGGCGCTGGCCGACGCGGCTTGCGCTGCTGCTGCCCTGGGCCCTGCCGCTGGTGTTCTCGGGCCTGATCTTCGCCTGGTTCTTCGACAGCTCCTACGGGCTGGTCAACGACGTGCTCGCCCGGCTGGGCGTCGAGGGGCCGATCTGGCTCAGCGGCCCGTGGACGGCCACGGCCGCCATCTGCCTCGCCATCGTCTGGAAGACCTCGTCGTTCTGCGCCCTGATCCTGCTGGCCGGGCTCCAGACGATCCCCGACAGCCTCTACGAGGCCGCGCGGATCGACGGCGCCACGCGCTGGCAGCGGTTCCGTCACGTCACCCTGCCGCTGCTGAAGGCCTCGATCATGGTGGCGCTGATCTTCCGCACCGTGACCGCGATCCAGACCTTCGACATTCCCTACGCCATGACCCGCGGTGGCCCCGGCAACACGACCGAGACGCTGGCCATGTACATCCACACCACCACCCTGGATTTCCTGGACTTCGGCTACGGCAGCGCGCTCGCCGTGGTCATGTTCCTGGTCTCGATGCTGACCACCGCCTGGTACCTGCGCCACATCCGCGGCGTCGCCGAATGACCCCGCCGCCGGCCATGTGGCTGCGCCTCGCGGCGCTGGTCGTCATCCTCAACGGGACCTTTCCGATCCTGTGGATCTTCCTGACCTCGCTCAAGAGCGAGGCCGAGCTGACCCGGCGGCCGATCACCTGGCTGCCGGCCGATCCGACGCTCGCCAACTATCTGCGCGCCTTCGCCGAGCAGCCGCTGGCCCTGTTCGTGCTCAACTCGCTGATCGTGGCGGCCCTCGCCACCGCCCTCTCGATCCTGGTGGCGGCGCTTGCGGCCTATGCGCTGGCGCGGCTGAAGGTGCGCGGGCGCAACCTGATCCTGGGTGCCCTGGTCGCCGTCTCGACCTTTCCCCTGATCACGCTGATGGTGCCCTTGTTCCAGATCATGCGCGGCCTGGGCCTGCTCAACACCTACGCCGCCCTGGTCCTGCCCTACGCCGTGCTGAACCTGCCGGTCTGCACCCTGGTCCTGGTGAGCTTCTTCGCGAGCATCCCGCAGGACCTGGAGAACGCCGCCCGCCTCGACGGCTGCACCCGGCTGGGGGCGCTGTGGCGGATCGTCATGCCGCTGGCGGCACCGGGGGTGTTCACCGCCGCCATCCTCGCCTTCGTCAATGCCTGGGACGAGTTCCTGCTGGCGCTGTCCTTCATGAGCAGCCACGAGATGCGCACCGTGGCGGTCGGCATCACCCTCTACCAGGGCGAGTACGCCTTCCCCTGGCCGCTGATGTCGGCAGCCCTGATCGTGGCGCTGGTGCCGATCGCGGTGCTGATCGTGGCGTTCCAGGAGAAGGTGGTCAGCGGGTTGACCCAGGGCGGGCTGAAGGGGTGAAACAGGGCCTGATGTCAGGGTCGGGCGAGGTCGGAGAGGTCTCGCATGCCATGGACGACACGCACGAGCTCGATGCCGTCGGGCAGCGAGCGGTAAAGGACGACATAGCGGCGGATGGGAAACAGGCGGAGGTCGGGCGCGATGTCGGGACGAGCCGGACCCAGGCCGGGGTTGTCGGCGAGCAAGCGGAGCTTGGCCTCGATCAGGTCGAGCATCCGATCGGCGGCAGCCGCATCCTCGGCAGCGATCCAACGCCAGACCGCGATCAGATCCTCGGCCGCAAGCGGCGAGCGGCGGATGCGGGCCATGTTGGATCGGGCTAGGTTCCCGCCTCGTGACGCCGGCGCGCCTCGAGCTTGAGCGGCCTCGGACTGGCAGCCGGCCCGGCGGCGCTCGGCGATACCGAGCGCGGGCCGTTCCGGCTCGCGGTCTACGCTCCCGGCATCGTGCGGCTGACCATCGGCGACGCCACGCTGCCGGACTATGCGCTCCTGGCCGCGCCAGAAGACCCGCCGCCGGTGGACGCGGTCTTGGCCGATGGCAGGGTCGACCTGCGCGCCGGCGACCTGCATGCCTCGGTCACGGCCGAGGACTTCCTGGTCACCCTGGCCCGCGAGGGCACGACCCTGCTCGGGCCGCCGACGGACGCGCATTTCCGGCGTCGCTACCGGCTCCCGCGGTTCGCCGCCACCGAGCGCGGCTTCTTCTGCGCCATCGACCTCGCCGAGGGCGAGCCGGTCTATGGGCATGGCGAGAAATGGAGCCGCCTCGACCATCGCGGCCAGCTGCTCACGTCCTGGAACGAGGACGCGCTCGGGGTCAACGCCGAGGCCTCCTACAAGAACTGCCCGTTCGCCTGGTCGCCGCGCGGCTGGGGGCTGTTCGTGCACACGCCGGGGCGGGTGGTGCACGGGGTCGGCTTCGCACCGTTCTCGCACCGCTCCTACACGCTGGAGGTCGAAGACGAGCGGCTGGACCTGTTCCTGATCGCGGCGGCGGACCCGGCCGGCGTGATCGAGCGGTTCACCTGGCTCACCGGGCGACCGGCGCCGGTGCCGCGCTGGAGCCTGGGCGCCTGGCTCTCCAAGGCCTACTACCGCGACTCGGGCGAATTCGTGGCGGCCGCGCGCAACGTCCGGGCCCTGGGCCTGCCCATGGACACGATCACGCTCGACGGGCGCGCGTGGCAGGACACGGACACCCGCTTCGCCTTCCAGTGGGATGCGGGCCGCTATCCGGAGCCCGGCCGCGTGCTGGCCGAGGTGCGGGATCTCGGCTTTCGGGTCTGCTGCTGGGAGTATCCGCTGGTCTCGCTCCACAACCCGCTGTTCGGCGAGCTGGCGCGGCAGGGTTTCCTGCTCATGGACGCGCGCACCGGCCTGCCCTGGGAGCATCGCTGGGACCCCGCCCCGTTCGGGAGCGTGCTGACGCCCCTGCCGGTCTCGGGCATCGTCGACTTCACCAACCCCGCCGCCTACGCCTGGTGGCGCGACCAGCATGCCGGCCTGTTCGCCGTCGGCGTCGACGTGATCAAGTCGGATTTCGGCGAGCAGGTCCCGGACGATGTGCACTGCGTCGCGTTCAACGGCGATCGCGGCCCGCGCCTGCACAATGTCTACGCGCTGCTCTACAACCGCTGCGTGTTCGAGGCCCGCGAGCGGCATCTTGGCCAGGGTCTGGTCTTCGCGCGGGCGGGCTGGGCCGGCTCGCAGCGCTACCCGGTGCAATGGGGCGGCGACCCGCAGGCCGACTGGGGCGGGCTCGCGGCCTCGATCCGGGGCATGCTGTCCTGGGCCGCGTCGGGCAACCCCTGGTACGCCACCGACATCGGCGGCTTCTACGGCGACCAGCCCGATGCCGAGCTGTTCGTGCGCTGGTGCCAGGCGGCGGTGTTCGCCTCGCACATGCGCTTCCACGGCATCGGCGACCGGGAGCCATGGCTGTTCGGCGAGGCGGCCCTGGGCCATGTGCGCAAGGCGCTGGAGCTGCGCTACGCGCTCATCCCCTACATCGAGCGCTGCCTTGCCGAGACCTGCACCACCGGCATGCCGCTGTGCCGGCCGATGGCGCTGGCATTCCCGCGCGCGCGGGAGGCCCATGCCTTCGACACCCAGTACCTGTTCGGCCCCGATCTCCTGGTGGCACCGGTGCTGTTTCCCGGCGGGCGGGTCACCGTCTACCTGCCCGAGGGCGTCTGGCACGACTGGCACACCGGCGCCCGTCACGTCGGGCCCTGCCGACTGGAAGAGGTGATGGCGCTGGAGCGGTTCCCGCTCTATGCCCGGTCCGGCGCCGCGATCCCCTTGGCCGCGGCGGTCCAGCGCACGGCCGAATGGGGCGACGGCGCCATCCCCCTGGCGGAAACGAGGACGTTCTGATGGGACCCTGGCGCCTGATCGTCCTCTTGCTGCTCGCCGCCTGCAGCAGCGATCCGCCGTTGCGGACCGTCGCCGATTTCGACGCCCAGCGCTATCTCGGCACCTGGCACGCAGATCGCGGCGATCCCGGCCTGGTTCCAGCGCCAATGCGCCAGCGACACCGAGGCGGTCTACTCCGCGGTCGCCGCGGCCGGCGAGATCGGGGTCGCGAACAGCTGCCGGCGCGGCGACGGGAAGCTCGACACCGCGCTCGGCCGGGCGCGGTTCACCGCACCCCCCAACGAAGGCAGGCTCGAGGTGACCTTCCTCGAGTTCGGCGGGCACTGGGTCTGGCCGATCAGCGGCGCCTACCAGGTGATGGCGCTGGATCCCGACTATCGCTGGTCGCTGGTCGGCCATCCGTCACGCGGCTATGCCTGGATCCTGGCGCGCGAGCCGCAGCTGGACGACGCCACGCTCCTGGCGCTGCGTGAGCGGCTGCGGGAGGAGGGCTACGATCCCTGCCGTCTCATCCTGACGGCGGACGCGGACCCGAGGCGCGGCCGCACCTTGTGCGAGCTGCCCTGACGGGCGGAGATCGGGAGGAAAGAATGGACCAGCTGGTCATCGGCGTGGACGTCGGCACCGGCAGCGCCCGTGCCGGCGTGTTCGATCGGGCGGGTCGGTGCGTGGGTCGGGCGGAGCGCCGGATCCTGCTCAACCGGCCGCAGCCGGACCATGCCGAGCACAGCTCGCAGGATATCTGGGAGGCCGTCTGCGCCTCGGTGCGCGAGGCGGTGGCGCTGTCGGGCCACGAGCCCGGGGCAGTCGTCGGGATCGGCTTCGACGCCACCTGCTCGCTGGTGGTGCGCGACCGGGACGGGGGATCCGTGTCGGTCTCGACCACCGGCGACCCACGCTGGGACACGATCGTCTGGCTCGACCACCGGGCGGTGGCGGAAGCGGAGGAATGCACCGCCAGCGGCCATCGCGTCCTGGACCATGTCGGCGGCACCATGTCGCCCGAGATGGAGATCCCCAAGCTGATGTGGCTGAAGCGGAACCTGCCGCAGGCCTGGGCGCGGGCCGGCCTGTTCCTCGACCTCGCCGACTACCTGACCTGGCGTGCCAGCGGCAGCACCGCGCGCTCGGAGTGCACCCTGACCTGCAAGTGGACCTACCTCGCCCACGAGCGCCAGGGCTGGCAGCGCGACTTCCTGGCGGCACGCGGCATCGGTGATCTGGTCGAGCAGGGCGGGCTGCCCGAGCGCGCGACGCCGATCGGCGGCGATCTGGGCCCCCTGACCGTCCGAGCCGCGCAGGAGCTGGGCCTGACCACGGGCTGCCGGGTGGCGATGGGCCTGATCGACGCCCATGCCGGGGCGCTGGGCGTCCTCGGTGCCGCGGCAGCGGAGGGCCCGGGTGCGCTCGACCGGCAGATCGCCATGATCGCCGGCACCTCCACCTGCCACATGGCGCTGTCGGCCGAGGCGCGCCCGGTGCCGGGCGTCTGGGGGCCCTATCTCGGTGCGGTCCTGCCCGGGCTGTGGCTGGAGGAGGCGGGCCAATCGGCCTCGGGCGCGCTGCTCGACCATGTCGTGGCGCTGCATGCGGCGTCGGCCACGCTGCAGGGCAACCCCCACGCGGCCCTCGTGGCGCGCATCGCCGAGCTGCGCGCGGCCGAGGGCGAGGCGTTCGCGCGCGGGCTGCACGTCCTGCCCGACTTCCACGGCAACCGCTCGCCTTTGGCCGACCCGCATGCGACCGGCGTCATCAGCGGCCTGACCCTGGACAGCTCGGTGGATGCGCTGGCGCGCGTCTACTACCGCACCGCGGTCGCGATCGCCTTGGGCACGCGCCACATCCTGGACGCGCTGAACGCCAAAGGCTGGCGGATCGACACGCTGCACGTCGCCGGCGGCCACACCAAGAACCCGCTGCTGATGGAGCTCTACGCCGACGCCACCGGCTGCCGGGTGGTCGAGCCCGCGGAGGACGCGGTGCTGCTCGGGGCGGCGATGACCGGCGCGGTCGCGGCGGGCCTCCAGCCCTCGCTGGCCGCGGCCGCGGCCGCGATGAGCCGCAGCGCCGCCACGCGCGCGCCGGACCCGGCGCGGCGGGCGGGCTTCGACCGCGACTACCGTGCCTTCCTGCTGATGCACGAGCAGCGGCGCGCCCTGGAGCGGCTGTAGGGCCGCTCAGGCCGAGGCCACCGCCCGCATGAACGCCTCGAGCTTGCTCTCGTCGAGGGCACCCTCGGTCCGCAGCCCCGTGCACAGGTCGACGCCGAAGGGGCGGACGGCCCGGATGGCGTCGGCGACGTTGGCCGGGGTCAGGCCGCCAGCCAGGAACACAGGGATCGGCGAGGCATCGACGATCTTCCGGCTGATGCTCCAGTCGTGGACCTTGCCCGTCCCGCCCAGGAGCCGGACGGGCGCGTCCGGGTTGCCGCTGTCCAGGAGCAGGGCGTCGACCAGGGTGGCCACGGCCAGCGCCTCGGCCACCGTGCGCTCACCGGTCACGTGGATCACCTGCACGAGGCGCAGTGCCGGCAGCTCGCGCCGCAGCAGGGCGTAGGCCGCGGGATCGACCGCATCGACGATCTGGAGTGCCGTCGGCGCCACCTGCCGGCACTGCGCCAGCAGCTCCTCCGGCTCGACGGCCGAGCTGAGCAGGAAGCTGGCGACGGGCGGGGGCACGGCGGCCGCCAGCCTCGCGGCCGTGGCGAGGTCGATGATCCCGGTCCCGCTCGGCATCGGCCCGACCAGCCCCAGCGCGTCCGCGCCATGGCGGACGGCAAGCGACGCCGCCTCCGGGTTGGTGATGCAGCAGACCTTGACGCGGGTGCGCACCCTGCCCTTCTCCCAGGCCGCCCCGGGGCGGCGATTGTCAGCGCGTTGCCGCTCCTTTAAGCCTGCTTCGCCGCAGCAGCACAACGGTGGTTCCGCATGTCCAACCTCGTCGTGGTCGCCCATCCGCTCGTCCAGCACAAGCTGACGCTGATGCGGATGAAGCAGACCCCGGTCGCCGAGTTCCGGCGCCTCGTCCGCGAGGTGGCGCTGCTGCTCGGCTACGAGATCACCCGCGACCTGCCGCTGGTGACGACCGACATCGAGACGCCGCTGCAGCCGATGCGGGCACCCCTGCTCGCGGGCAAGAAGGTCTGCCTGGTCTCGATCCTGCGCGCCGGCAACGGGCTGCTCGACGGCATGCTCGACCTGATGCCCTCGGCACGGGTCGGCCATATCGGGCTGTACCGCGATCCGGCCACGCTGCGCCCGGTCGAGTACTACTACAAGGTGCCGACCGACGTGGCCGAGCGTCCGGTGATCATCGTCGATCCCATGCTCGCCACCGCCAACTCGGCGGTGGCCGCGGTGGACCGGGTCAAGCGCGACGGGGTCACCGACATCAAGCTCGCCTGCCTTCTGGCAGCACCCGAGGGCATCGCCCGCATGACCGCCGCCCATCCGGACGTGACCGTCTACACCGCAGCGCTCGACGAGCGGCTCAACGATCACGGCTACATCCTGCCGGGCCTGGGCGATGCCGGCGACCGCATCTACGGCACGCGCTGAGCGGGAAGCGTTAACCTCGCCGTAAGCGGCAGCCGCTTAACTGCCGTCGTCCCGAGCGGGAGACGGCGATGCGGCAGGGTGTCGGGTGCGCGTTGTACGAGGCCGAGGCCGGCAGCCTCGACGAGGTCCGCCGCTGCCTCGAGGGCTGGCGCTTCGCGTGCCGGCTGCTCGGGGGCGGCGCCACCGAGACCCCGCTGGCGCCGGGCGAGCTGCTGGTCATCGAGTTGCGCGGCGGGCCCGCGGACGCCGCGGCACCGCTGGTGGCGGCGCATGCCCGGGCCGGCGGCGCCACGCTGGCCTTGTGCCCGGCCGACGACGCCCGCGGCCTCGCGCGCGCGGCCGCCTTCGGCTGCGACGACCTGCTGGCCTGGCCGTTCGACCCGATCGAGCTCGTCCGCCGCCTGCAGATCCTGGCCAGCCTTGTGGCACTGACCGCGGAGCGGACGGCGCGCGACCGGCTGTTCGCGCCCTATCATGACGGACTCGATCCCGCCCGGGCCGTACGCGGACGCGTGCCGGGCGTGGCGCTGCTCGGGCGTTCGGACGCGGCCCAGGCGCAGTTGACGGCAGCCCTGCCCCCCGCGAGCCTCGCCTATCTCGAGGGTCCGCGCCACCTGGACATGGCCCTGCGCTCCGGCGGCATCGACCTCCTGCTCGTGACGCAGCCCGATCTGCTCGCGGCCGCGCTCGAGGCGGTGGAGGCCTCCGACCAGGAGCCACCGTTCCTCCTGGCCGCCCATGCCGGACCGCCCTGGGCGCTCGAGCTGCCGCCGCAGATCGACCTGCTGAGCCTGCCGGCGCCGATGCCGGTGGCGCGCGCCCGCCTCGCGCTGGCGCTGCGGAGTGCTGCCCAGCGCCGCTGGCTGCGGTCACCGCCGCTCGGTGCTGCCGCCCCGCTGCTGCTGGATGCCCTGACCGACCTCTACAATCAGGGGGCCTTTCTCGACTATCTCCGGGCCGCTGGCCCGGACTGCGCGCTGATCGGGATCGAGCACGAGCATCTCGAAGCGATCAACGAGCAGTCCGGCTATGCCGCCGGCAACCGGACCCTGGCGCAACTCGGCCGCGCGCTGCAGCGGCAGATCCGGGCGCACGATCTCGCGGCCCATCTCGGCGGCGGCCGCTTCGCGGTCGCCGTGCCGATCCAGGACGCCGGCCGTCTCGATCGGCTGTGCCGGCGGCTCCAGGCCGTCGTCGCCGGCCCGGAACGCTGGCCGCTGCTGGTGCGGGCGGAGGCGCTGCCGGCACGCGGGACACCGGCCCAGCGCCTCTCGCGCCTGTTCGCCGACGTGCGACGGCTCCGCGCCGTCGCCTGAGGTCAGGCCAGGTACTGGCCGCCGTTCGCCGTCAGGGTCGAGCCGGTGATGAAGCCGGCCTCGTCGCTGGCGAGGAACAGGACGCAGCGCGCCACCTCCTCGGGCTCGCCCAGGCGGCCGACCGGAATCTGCGGCAGGATCCGCTCGTTCAGGACCTTCTCGTCGATGGCACGGACCATCTCGGTGCCGATGTAGCCCGGGCAGATCGCGTTGACCGTGATGCCGATGCGCGCACCTTCCTGGGCCAGCGCCTTGGTGAAGCCGATGTCGCCGGCCTTGGCCGCCGAGTAGTTGACCTGACCGGCCTGCCCCTTCTGGCCGTTGACCGACGAGATGTTGATGATCCGGCCGAACTTGCGGTCGCGCATGCCCGGCCAGACCGGGTGGGTCATGTTGAAGATGCCGTTGAGGTTGGTGGAGATGACCTCCTGCCACTGCTCGCGGGTCATCCGGTGGAACATGGCGTCACGGGTGATGCCGGCATTGTTGACCAGCACGTCGATCGGCCCGACCTCGGCCTCGACCTGCTTGATGCCCTGGGCGCAGGCGTCGTAGTCGGCGACGCTCCACTTGAAGACCGGGATGCCGGTCTCGCTCTTGAAGGTCTGGGCGGCCTCGTCGTTGCCGGCATAGTTCGCGGCCACCTTGTAGCCCGCCGCCTGCAGCGCCTTCGAGACGGCCGCACCGATGCCGCGGCTGCCGCCCGTGACCAACGCAACCCGTGCCATTACGTCATCCTTCCCTGATCGTGCCGAGTTCGCCACGGGCGCGGACGCTGCCGCCCCGTGGCCCGAGAATGGTCGAGCGTCAGCGCTCGACGCACATGGCGATGCCCATGCCGCCGCCGATGCACAAGGTGACGAGGCCCTTCTTGGCGTCGCGCTTTTGCATCTCGTGGAGCAGCGTCACCAGGACGCGGCCGCCCGAAGCGCCGATCGGATGGCCGAGCGCGATGGCGCCGCCATTCACGTTCACCTTCTCGGTGTTCCAGCCCATGTCCTTGTTGACGGCGATCGCCTGGGCCGCGAAGGCCTCGTTGGCCTCGACCAGGTCGAGATCGTCGACCGTCCAGCCGGCCTTCTCCAGCGCCTTGCGCGAGGCCGGGATCGGGCCGGTGCCCATGATGGCGGGGTCGACGCCGACCTGAGCCCAGGAGACGATACGCGCCAGCGGCGTCAGGCCGCGGCGCTTGGCCTCGTCGGCCGACATCAGGACCACGGCCGCAGCACCGTCGTTGATGCCCGACGCGTTGCCCGCGGTGACCGTGCCGTCCTTGCTGAAGGCCGGGCGCAGCTTGGCCATGCCGTCTACGGTGGCACCGAAGCGCGGATACTCGTCGGTGTCGACGACCACGTCGCCCTTGCGGCTCTGGATGGTGACCGGGGTGATCTCGTCCTTGAAACGGCCGCCCTTGACGGCAGCCTCGGCCTTGTTCTGCGAGGCGACCGCGAACCGGTCCTGGTCGTCGCGGGTGATCTGCCACTTCTGCGCCACGTTCTCGGCCGTGGTGCCCATGTGGTAGTTCTGGAACGCATCCATCAGGCCGTCGCGCAGCATGGTGTCGAGGAACTCGACGCTGCCCATCTTCTGGCCCTGGCGCAGATAGGCGCAGTGCGGCGCCATGCTCATGCTTTCCTGGCCGCCGGCGACGACGATCGACGAATCGCCGTTGAGGATCGCCTGGTAGCCCAGCGCCACCGACTTGAGGCCGGAGCCGCACAGGATGTTGACACCGTAGGCCGGGACCTCCTTGGGCACGCCGGCATGGATGGAGGCCTGGCGCGCGGGGTTCTGGCCCTGGTTGGCGGTCAGGATCTGGCCGAGGATCACCTCGGAGACCTCGGCCGGGTCGACCTTGGCGCGCTCGAGGGCGGCCTTGACGACGGTCTGGCCGAGATAGTGGGCCGGCACGCTGCTCAAGGCGCCGCTGAACGAGCCGACTGGCGTTCGCGTGGCGCTGACGATCACGACGTCGGTCATCTGTTGACCCCCCAAGGATACGAATGCATTTGCCCGAGCCTACCGGTGGCGCGCCCGGGCGGCAATGACCGTGGGCGCCGCATGGGGCTCACGCGGTGGCCGATGCTGCTGGCACGCTCGTGGCCGGGCGACTAGGCGCGATTCGCCGCAGCCACTGGACGAGCGGCCGCCACAGCTCGCGCTCGGCATTATCGCCGACGATCATGCTGACATGGCCCGCGGCGGGGCGTGCCAGCGTGGCGTGCGGCAGGCCGCGCAGGATCGCCTCGGCCGAGGCCGTGGGCACGATGCGGTCCCGTTCGGGGACGGCCACGAACACCGGCAGCTCGAGCCGTGCTGGCTCGACCACGATGCCGCCCGGCGCCCACAGGCCTTTGCCCGGCAGGTTGCGGCCGTACCAGTCGAGCAGGCATTCCTGGGCCACGGGGCCGGCCAGGGGCACGCCGTCGTTCAGCCAGTCCTCGATCGCCACGAACAGCTCCGCCCTGGGCGCATCCGGTGCTAGTGCCGCGAAGCGTGCATACTTGGCGATGACCGCCAGCGGGTCGAGCGACGCGAAGAAGCCCTGCAGCAGGTCGACCGGGGCGTGGCCCAGCGTCGCGATCGCCGCCGTCAGCTGCGGCATCGCGTCCGCCGACGGGCGCGTGCTCGTGCCGCCGGCGTGGAAGTCCCACGGCGTCGCCAGCAGGGCCAGGCCCGCGAGATCGCGGCCACGGGCTGCGGCGAGGCCGGCCGCGATCAGGCCGCCCAGGCAGTAGCCCAGCAGCACCGGCGGCTCGCCGGTGACGTGGAGGGCGGCATCGAGGGCCGCCCGTGCCCGGCCGTGGATCTGCCGGGTCATGGTGAAGCCGAGCTCGGTCGCTTGCGGGACGCCCCAGTCCAGGAGCAGGGGACGAAAGCCGGCATCGCCCAGATGGCCGAGCAGCGAGCGCCGGGGCAGGAGGTCGAGCACGTCCGCGCGGTTGATCAGCGAGGGCACGACCAGGATCGGCTGCCCCGCCCCACCGAAGTCGAGCAGGCGCGCGCCACCTTCCTGCCACAGCACCGGCCTCGGCATGGCCCGGCGGCGGTAGGGATGCGCCCAGTAGGCGCGCACGCCGGCCAGGAAGCGCACCGCCTGCGCGGGCGCGGCAGTAGTCGCCAGCTGCAGGTAGAAGGCCAGCGGGCGGGGCCCCAGCCGGGGTGGCGCCCGCTCGCATCCCGCCACGATCAATCCGGCCAATTCGCGATCCACTGCCGTACCGGCCATGCGTGCGACACCCGAAGCTTGCGGGCAAGCCGGCGTAGCCTCCAGCAGACAGCGGCACGAGAGCGCGGCAGGCAGGCCTCCTGTGACCGATCTGCCGCGCCGGGGTGGGGCTGGGACTCGGCCGACCCGGCCCGATGCCGCGCGCTTAAGCAAAACTTCATTCTTCTGGGGAATGCTGGGCCGTGAAGACCAACCTCCCGGGAGTTCCGAGATGCAGATGCTCTACCGTTTCCTCAAGGACGAGCGCGGTGCCACGGCCATCGAGTACGGCCTGATCGCGGCGCTGGTGTCGGTGGTGATCATCACCGCGGTCGCCACGCTCGGCGACAATCTCACCACCACCTTCACCTCCATCAATGACTGTCTCGCCGATCCGGACAGTTGCCAGTAGTCAGCGGTTTGCCCGGTTTCCCGCCGGTTCGATTTCGATCCGGCGGGAAATCGGGCCCGCATGCTGACGCCCGCGCCTCCTGATCTTTCGGATTGCCGGTCATCATGAGCGTGCCATTCCTCCTGGGCCTGGTGCCGCTGCTTGCGATCGCGGCGCTGCTCGATCTGCGGCAGCGGCGCATACCCAACTGGGTCGCTGCCGCGGTGGGCTTGCTGGGCGTGGTTGCGTTGGCCGCGACCGCACCGGCGGCGTTGTGGCAGCATGCTCTGGTTGCCCTGCTCATGCTGGTGGCCGGAATCGCGATCTGGAGCCGCGGCTGGCTCGGCGGCGGGGACGTCAAGCTGCTGGCGGCACTGGGCTTGTGGGCTGGACCCGACCACGTCGCTTCGCTGCTGCTCGCCACCACGCTTGCCGGCGGGTTCCTGGCGCTGGGCATGGTGTTCGCAGGTCGCGCCGGCGCATCGCCACTGATCCTGTTCCTCCGCCTGCACGCCGCCCGCCTCCTTCCTGCCGCAGGCCCGGTCATGCCCGCGGCTTCGCCGGGACCCGCGAGTTCGCTGCCCTACGGCCTCGCCGTCGCATGCGGCGGCGGCTGGCTCGTCCACCTGCTTCTCGCCTAGCCGCATCGGAAAGGCTCGCCATGCGCCGTCTGCTGCTCCCCATCGTCGCCCTCCTCCTCGCCGGCACGGCCACCTTCGCCGTCCGCACCTGGCTGGAGCGTCGCGAGGTGTCGCCGGTCGCGGCGGAGCCGGCGCCGGTGCCGCGCAAGGCCGTCCTCGTGGCCGCCGGCGACCTCGCCGTGGGCGCCTTCGTGCAGCCCGACTCGGTGCGCTGGCAGGACTGGCCCGACGTGGCGACGCCTGAGGCCTACCTCGTGCGGGGCCTTGGCGACGAGGCACAGTTCGTGGGCGCCGTCGTGCGGCAACCGCTCGTTGCGGGCCAGCCGATCACCGCCGCGAACGTGGTCAAGCCCGGCGAGCGTGGCTTCCTGGCCGCCGTGCTCGAGCCCGGCATGCGGGCGATCTCCGTGCCCGTGGACGAGGCGGCCGGCAATGCCGGCCTCGTGTTTCCCGGCGACCGGGTCGATCTGATCCTGACCCAGACGCTCAGCGCCGACGGCGATCCCGCCGGCAGCAGGCGGGTCAGCGAGACGGTTCTGGAAAACCTGCGCGTCATCGCCATGGGCCGGCGGCTCGGAGGTGGCGAGGACGGATCCGGTGGCCAGCAGGCGCGCACCGCGACGCTGGAGGCCTCCCCAGAGGCGGCGGAGAAGATCGCGCTCGTGGCGGAACTGGGCAAGCTTGCACTGAGCCTGCGCAGCCTGGCGCAGGATCCGGTCGCGGATGGTCCCGCCAAGGGCCGCGGCCTCACCTGGGATGCCGATGCCAGCCCGGCGCTGCGCCCCGAGAACCAGCCAAGATCCAGCCTCGCCGTGATCCGCGGCGACAAGCTGGAGACCGTCAGCACCCGCCGCGGAGCAGGGTCATGATCATCGGAGCTTCCCGGACGCTCGGCCGCCGGCTGGCCGGATGCCTCGCCGTCGCCATCGGCCTGGCAGCGCTCGCGTTCCCGCAGGCCGCGGTGGCGCAGGGTGAGGGGCCGCGACCCACCGAACTGGTGCTCGAGATCCGCAAGGGCCAGCTCCTGCGCCTGCCGCGGCCCGCCGCCGCCGTGTTCGTGGCCGATCCCGAGGTCGCCGACGTGCAGGCCCATTCGCCGACGCTGGTCTACGTCTTCGGCCGCCGCAGCGGTGCTACGACCCTCTACGCGGTCGACGAGAACGAGGACGTCCTGCTGCGACGCGAAGTCGTGGTCGAACACCATCTCTCGTCCTTGCAGGCCGTGATCCACGAGGTAGCACCCGACAGCCGGATCGAGGTCCGCTCGGTCGACGGCGGCATCATCCTGGACGGCGCCGTCCGCGACGCGGTCAAGGCCCAGGAACTGCGGGAGATCGCAGGCCGCTACCTGGGCGAGAACGAAACCCTGATCAATCGGCTTGTTGTGGCAGCACCGACCCAGGTGAATCTGCGTGTGCGGGTGGCCGAGGTCTCGCGCGAGGTCACCAAGCTGTTCGGGATCAACTGGGAAGGGATCTTCAGCCCCGGCGACTTCCTGTTCGGGCTCGCCACGGGGCGCGCGTTCAGCTCCGGCGGCGGCTTCCCGTTCCTGCGTGCGACCGATGCCGGCGGCGTCGGCAACAGCTTCTTCGGCAACTACACCAGCGGCGATGTCAGCGTGAACGGCATCATCGATGCGCTGGAGCGCGAAGGTCTGGTCAACGTACTGGCGGAGCCCAACCTCACGGCGCTCTCGGGCGAGACGGCGAGCTTTCTCGCAGGCGGCGAGTTCCCGGTCCCCGTCGGCCAGGACGACGACAACAGCATCACCATCCAGTTCAAGGAATTCGGCGTCAGCCTCGCCTTCACCCCGACCGTGCTGAATGCCGGCCGCATCAGCATGCGGGTCCGGCCCGAGGTCAGCGATCTGAGCGAGAAGGGGGCGATCAAGCTCGACGACCTGGTCATCCCGGCCCTCTCCACCCGACGGGCCGAAACCACGGTCGAGCTTGGCAGCGGCCAGAGCTTCGCGATCGGCGGCCTGATCTCCAACAGCACCCGCAACAATCTGGACAAGGTACCCGGGCTCGGCGACCTGCCGGTGCTGGGACCCCTGTTCCGCTCGACCCGGTTTCAGCGCAGCGAGTCGGAACTGGTGATCATCGTCACCCCGTACCTCGTGGCTCCCGTGGGCGGTGCCCAGCTGGCGACCCCACGCGACGGCCTTGAGGACCCGAGCGACCTGCAGCGCCTGATCGAGGGTCGGCTGGCACGGACTTATGCGCAACCGGGCGCCGAGCCAGCCCTCGCCGCCGGGCGGCGGCGTCTGGTCGGCCCGGCCGGCTTCATGCTGGATTGAGGAGGGATCGATGACCCGTCAGACCCGTCCGGCTTCCGTCCGCGGCCGCGCCGCCCTGTGGCTGCTACCCGTGCTCGCGGCGTGCGCGCCGCTGGATCCGCCCCCGAGCCAGCCTTTGCCCCGGCCGACGCTGGCCGCGGTCGAGCGCGCCCATTCGGTGTACTTCGCCACCGACTCGGCGGCCTTGTCCGCCCAGCAGTCGCGCGACCTGGCACGGTTCCTGGCCGCACTGCCGGAGAGCGGCAGGGCCGCCGCCAGGGTCATCGGCCATGCCGACCGGCGTGCGGGGGATGCCTACAATATCGACCTGTCGCGGCGTCGCGCCGCCACCGTCGCCCGCGTGCTGCAGGAGGCCGGCGTCGATCCGGTGGAGGTGACCGTGCTGCCCATGGGCGAGACCATGGCCGAAGCGGCCATCGGCGACGTCCGGGGCATGGCGCGCGACCGCGAGGTGGAGATCGTGATCGCGGGCGACGAGGTCGTCCTGCCCGGATGCCCGAACTGGACCCGCGATCCCGGGTTCGATCCCTTGAACCTGCCCCTGAGCAACCTCGGCTGCGCCAACGCGGTCAACCTGGGCCTGATGGTGGCCGATCCGACCGATCTCGCCGCGGGTCACCCCACCTCGCCCGCCGACGGTGCCCGGGAGGCCGAGGCGATCGTGCGCTATCGAACCGACAAGGTGAAGCAGCTCCAAGCGGACATCATCCAGTGATCAAAGCCATGGCCCAGTCGGACACCGCCACTGCCCAGGAGCAGCGCCAGTTTCGCGCCTTCATCCAGGATGACGCGACCCGCAAGGTGATGGACCAGGTCGTGGGCGAACTCGCGATCCCCAATGCCTCCGTGCACAAGGGAGGCATCCGTGAGGCCACACAACTCCTGGGCGAGCAGCGTTCGCCGCGCCTGCTGGTCGTCGACCTGTCCGGGACCGACTTGCCGCTGTCCGCCATCAACGAACTCGCCGAGGTGTGCGAGCCGGGCGTCACCGTCATCGCCATCGGCGACCGCAACGACGTCGGTCTGTTCCGTGACCTGATCAACAACGGCGTCAGCGACTATCTGGTCAAGCCGATCGCGCCGGCGCTGATCCAAAAGTCCCTGCTGAACGTCGTCGAGAGCGCCACCCAGGGCAAGCAGACCGACCGTCGCGGCAGGCTGGTGGCCGTCAGCGGGGCTCGCGGCGGCGTCGGTGCGACCATGCTCGCGACCGGCATCTCCTGGTCGATCGCCAACCGGCGGCGCCGCCGCGTGGCGCTGGTCGACCTCGACCTGCAGTTCGGCACCGTCGCGCTCGCGCTGGACCTCGAGCCCTCGCCTGGCCTGCGCGAGGCGCTCGAGCATCCGGGCCGGATCGACGCCCTGTTCATCGACCGGGCGATGGTACGGCAGTCGGACACGCTCTACGTCCTGAGCGGCGAGGAATTGCTGGGCGATCCGGTGACCGCCGACACCTCGTCCCTGGACATCCTGCTCAAGGAGCTGCGCAACAAGTTCCACTACGTGGTCGTGGACCTCCCGCGACAAGTCTCCCTGGCGACCCAATACATCGCCCAGAGCGCGAGCAACCTCGTGCTGGTCACGGATCTGTCCCTGGCCGGGATGCGCGACACGCTGCGGCAGCTCTCCTTGCTGCCGGTCGCCAATGCCGCCTGCCAGATCACCGTCGTCGCCAACCGCGTCGGCGAGTATCGGGAGGGGGAGATTGCCCGCAAGGAGTTCGAGGCCGCGATCGGGCGGCCGATCGACTTCGTCATCCCGTTCGACGCCCGGGCGGTCGCCGCGGCAACCAATGTCGGGCGGCCGGTCGTGGAGGGCCGCGGCAAGGTAGCGGAAGCGATCCAGCAGGTGACCGATCGCATCGCCGGCAATCCGGCCGCAGGCTCCGCCGGCAAGCGCCTGCGGCTGTGGCCGCTGGGCAAGAGATGAGCATGTTCGGGCGGCGACCGCTCACCTCCGCCGAGCCGGAGGCGGTGGCCACGGTGCAGGCCGAGCGGCTCGTGGAGCCGGCGGCCCCGCCAGCACCCGCGGCGTCACCGCCGGCGGGGCAGAACACCGCCCGCGCGACGGGCATGACCGACCGGCGTGCGGAGGCGCTGAAGAGCACGCATGCCCGCATCCAGGCGGCCCTCTACGACCGGATCGATCCCACCGCCGCGATCAAGCTGCCGCGCGACGAACTCCATCGGCAGATCCTCGAGCTGATCGGAGAGGTCGTGGCCGAGCAGCGGCTCAGCCTGCATGGCCGCGAACAGGAACTGCTCGGCGCCACGATCGTGGACAACATGGTCGGCCTGGGTCCCCTCGAACCGCTGCTGCGGGACGAGACGG
The DNA here is from genome assembly GCA_963769465.1 of uncultured Alphaproteobacteria bacterium. Classification (GTDB taxonomy): domain Bacteria; phylum Pseudomonadota; class Alphaproteobacteria; order Geminicoccales; family Geminicoccaceae; genus Benzoatithermus. The sequence goes on along the minus strand of CAVYMA010000022.1, from coordinate 25,525 downwards.
TCACCGACATCATGGTGAACGGCTACGACCAGATCTATGTCGAGCGAAAGGGCAAGCTCGAGCTGACCGACGTCAAGTTCCGCGACAATCAGCACGTCATGAACGTGGCGCAGCGCATCGTGACGCGGATCGGACGCCGGGTGGACGAGACCTGCCCGATCTGCGACGCCCGGCTGGAGGACGGCAGCCGGGTGAACATCATCGCCCCGCCTTTGGCGATCGACGGCTGCTCGATCTCGATCCGCAAGTTCTCCAAGAAGAGCATCACCCTCGACGTGATGGCACGTCAGCAGAACATCGGCGAGGGCGTAGCCAGGCTCTTGAAGATCGCCTCGGCGTGCCGGCTGAACATCGTGATCTCCGGGGGCACCGGCTCGGGCAAGACCACGATGCTCAACGCCATGTCGCAGCTGATCGATACCGGCGAGCGCGTGGTGACGATCGAGGACGCGGCCGAGCTCCAGCTGCAGCAGCCCCACGTCGTGCGACTTGAGACCCGGCCGGCCAATCTCGAGGGCCAGGGCGAGATCACCATGCGTGATCTGGTCAAGAACGCGCTGCGCATGCGGCCGGACCGGATCATCTGCGGCGAGGTTCGCGGCCCGGAAGCCATGGACATGCTGCAGGCGATGAACACCGGTCATGACGGTTCGATGTGCACGCTCCACGCCAACAGCCCGCGCGAAGCGATCACCCGCATCGAGAACATGGTCGGCATGGCCTCGGCCAATCTGCCGGCCAAGGCGATCCGCACCCAGATCGTCGGCGCGGTCCACCTGCTGCTGCAGGTCTCGCGCATGCGCGACGGCGTCCGGCGCGTCACCCACGTGACGGAGGTGGTCGGGATGGAGGGCGAGGTGGTGACGATGCAGGACCTGTTCACCTACGAGTATCAGGGCGAGGGTCGGGACGGCCTGCTGATCGGCACGTTCAAGCCGGCGCCGGTGCGGCCATACTTCATCAAGCGTGCCGCCTATTACGGGCTCGATCGCGCGCTCCTGGCGGCCATGCAGGCATGACCCTGGCGGACCTGTCGGGAGACGGCGGCCTCGCCATCGCCGCGGCGCTGGCGACGGCGCTGGCCGTCTGCCTCGTGGGGCTCGCCACCGCACCCGCCAGCTCGTCGCGGCGCCTGAAGGAGCGGATCGCCCGGACCAGGACCGGTGCCGGGGCCGCCCGAGCCGTACGCGACCCGCAGGCCTCGGCCAGCGTGCGGCGCCGGGACGTAGGCACGCTGCTGGGCCAGAAGGGCGGCGACCTCGCCCGGCTTCTGCCACGATCCGACGCGCTGCGCCGACGTCTGGCGCTGGCCGGGCTGCCGCTCAATGCGGCGGACTACGTGGCCTTGAGCCTGCTGGTCGGCCTGCTCGCCATGTCGGCCAGCCATTTCGGCGCCGGAGCGCCATGGTCGATTGCCGGGGGCATCGGCCTGATCGCCGCCAGCGGTCTGCCGCACCTGCTGCTGGAGCGCCGGATCGGCCGGCGCAAGCGCCTGTTCTTGAGCCAGTTCCCCGACGCCATCGACCTGATCGTGCGCGGCGTCCGATCGGGCCTGCCGGTCGCGGAGGCGCTGCAGGCCGCGGGCCAGGAGTTGCCGAACCAGGTCGGAAGCCTGTTTCGCGAGGTCACCGGCAACGTGAAGCTCGGCAAGACGCTCGACGAATCGCTGGTCATGGCCTCGCGCACGCTCGAGGTGCAGGAGTTCAAGTTCTTCATGATCAGCCTGACCATCCAGCAGGAGACCGGTGGCAATCTCGGCGAGATCCTGCAGAACCTGGGTGCTCTGATGCGCCGGCGCGAGCAGGTGAAGCTCAAGATCAAGGCGATGTCGTCCGAAGCGCGCGCTTCCGCCATGATCATCGGCTCGCTGCCGTTCATCATGTTCGGGGTGATCTACCTGATCGACCCCGATTACGTGATGAAGCTGTTCACCGACCCGCGCGGCTGGATGCTGCTGGCGGGCGGCCTGACCAGCCTCAGCCTCGGCCTGGGGATCATGGCCAAGATGATCAGGTTCGAGATATGAGCCGGCTCGATGCCTACCTGCCGCTCGGGCTGACGCTCGAGACCCTGCTGGCCTATGCGATCGGCCTGGTGACGTTCGCCAGCGTGATGGCGGCCTGGCGCGCCCTGCTCGAGCACCGGCCGGCCGCTGCCCGGATTCGCGCGGTCACCCAGCGCCGGCAGGAGCTGCAGGCCGCGGCCACCGGCGTGGAGCGGCGTCGGCACCGGACACAACTGCCACCAGGGCTGGTGCCCATCCTGATGCGCCGCCTGCACCGGCTCCAGGCAAGCCAGCTCGAGAAGATCCGCGACAAGCTGATGCGCGCCGGTTTCCGCTCGCGCGAGGCCGTGGGCATCTATGCGGGCGCCAAGTTCGCCGGACCGGTCCTGGGCGGACTCGTCGCCTTCATGCTGGTCTACGGCGTGCATCTGGGCAACGTTCCGCCCGCCTATCGGCCCTTGGCGCTCGTCGTGGCCGTCCTGATCGGGTTCGCGGGCCCCGACCTTCACCTCGCCAACGCGGCTGCCAAGCGCCGACAGGCGCTGCAGAAGGCGCTCCCGGACGGCATCGACCTCCTGGTGATCTGTGCCGAGGCCGGCCTCAGCCTGGACACGGCCCTGAACCGGGTCGCCGAGGAGATGGCGGTGTCCGCACCGGAGCTTGCCGACGAGCTGGCGCTCACCGGAGTCGAGCTGAACTTCCTGCCCGAGCGGCGCATGGCGCTTGCCAACCTGGCCCGACGCGTCGACCTGCCGGCGATCCGCGGCGTCGTCAACACGCTGATCCAGACCGAACGCTACGGCACCCCGCTGGCGCAGTCGCTGCGCGTGCTGTCGGCGGAGTTCCGCGAACAGCGGATGCTGCGCGCCGAGGAGAAGGCGGCGCGTCTTCCGGCGACGCTCACCGTGCCGATGATCATGTTCATCCTGCCGACCCTGTTCATCGTCCTGGTCGGACCGGCGATGATCGACGTGTACGACAATCTGAGCAAGTAGCCGCCCGCGATCGACGCCGGTCGACTGGCGCTGCGCGGCGGTGGCGGGGTGCGTGCCGCCAGGCACCACGACCCCGGTGCCGGGTTCCGCTGGTCCGGCCGCAGAGCGTGTGTCACGGTTGTCCGGGGCAGCCGGCGGCGGCCGCAACGGCCAACACCATCGCGTGGCCGACACGGGGTAGCCACGCGTGAAGGGCGCTCCTGTGTGCTTGGCTCATCTCGGCTGACCCACACGCTGGCCGGATCTCGTCCCGGCGCTCGGGGTCCTCTCTTCGGGGCGCGATGCAGGCGGCGGTGCGCGCGGCCTTTGGCGTGGCGGAGCACGCCAAAGGTTGCCGGAGGCGGTCGTCGCCAGGCTTCGATCAACGCTCGCGTCGCCACGCCCGACCGGCCGGCAATGAGGATGACCGACGCCAGGATGGCGTTGCGCGAGCGGAGCGAGAACGGTGCCGGCGCCGCAAGGACTCGGGCAGTCAACCGGCACCCAGGCGCGGCGGATCCCGGGCGCACGCACTGCAAGCCGGGCGGCTTCGTCCTTGTGGCCCGTCACGGCGCGCAGGCTGCACGCTCCGCAGCCGCCGTCCATCGCGATCCGAACGCCCGGCTCGCCGCCGTCAGGTGGCCGCATCCCTGGCAACCGGCCCGATGGGCGCGGCGCCGTGGCGGTACGAGCCTGCCCGGGAACGCCCGGACAGGCTCCGGCGCTGGGTCAGAGCTCCTTCTTGGCCATCTGGTCGGCGATGAAGTCCGCCTGGCGGATGGCCAGGGCCACGATGGTGAGCGTCGGGTTCTCGGCGGCACCGGTGGTGAACTGGCTGCCGTCGGAGACGAACAGGTTCTTGATGTCGTGGGTCTGGCCCCACCTGTTGACCACGCCGTCGCGCGGGCTCTCGCTCATCCGGTTGGTGCCGAGATTGTGGGTGCTGGGATAGGGCGGGGTCTCGTAGACCTCGCGGGCACCGGCCGCCTGGTAGACCGCCGTCCCCTGGCGGAAGGCGTGGCTGCGCATGGCCACGTCGTTGGGATGGTCGTCGAAGTGGACGTTGGGGATCGGCAGCCCGTGGGCGTCCTTCTCGCTGGCGTGGAGGGTGACGCGGTTGGTCTCCTGCGGCATGTCCTCGCCGACCAGCCACATGCCGGCCATGTTGGGGTAGGTTTCCATCTTGCGGGTGAAGCCCCGGCCCCAGGCGCCGGGATCGAGGAACGCGGCCATGAACGGCAGGCCCAGCGAGAGGGTCTCCATCTCGTAGCCGCCGACGAAGCCGCGCGACGGGTCGTAGCGCGACTCGTCCTGGATCACCCCGGCCATGGTGGTGCCGCGGAACATGTGCACCGGCCGGTCGAAGGCGGCATAGACCGAGCCGGTCATGTGCCGCATGTAGTTCCGGCCGACCTGGCCCGAGGAGTTGGCCAGCCCGTCCGGGTACTTGGCCGAGGCCGAGTTCAAGAGCAGGCGCGGGCTCTCGATCGTGTTGCCGGCGACGCAGACCAGCCGCGCCTTCTGCACGTGCTGCTGGCCGTCCTTGTCGGCGTAGAGCACGCCGGTGACCTTGCCGGAATCGTCGTGCTGGACCTGGAGCGCGGTGCATTCGGGCCGCAGCTCGAGATTGCCGGTGGCCAGGGCCGCCGGGATCTCGGTGTAGAGGGTCGACCACTTGGCCGACGACTTGCAGCCCTGGAAGCAGAAGCCGATCTGCTGGCAGGACGGCCGGTCGGCGCGGGGATGGCTGTTGATCGCCATGTGGCCGGTGTTGACGTGCTGATAGCCCAGCCGCTTGGCACCGGTGTAGAACACCTTGAAGTTGTTGTTGCCGGGCAGGCCGGGGATCCCGTTGGTCCGGGTGACCCCCATCTTGTCCTCGGCCTTGGCATAGTAGGGCGCGAGATCGGCCAGGGTGATCGGCCAGTCGAGCAGGTTGGCGCCCGGGACCTCGCCATAGACCGTCTTGGTCTTGAACTCGTGCTCCTGGAACCGGAGCGAAGCGCCGGCCCAGTGGGTGGTGGTGCCGCCCACGGTCTTGCAGATCCAGGCCGGCAGGTTCGGGAAGTCGCGCGCCACCCGCCAGGTGCCGGAGGTCGTGCGCTTGTCCAGCCAGGAGATCTGCAGGAAGCTCGACCACTCGTCGTTGACGAAGCTGTCGATGCTCTCCTGCTTGCCGGCCTCGAGCATCACCACCTTGATGCCCTTCTGCGCCAGCTCGTTGCCCAGCGTACCGCCGCCGGCGCCCGAGCCGACGATCACCACCACCGAATTGTCGCCGCGTTCGAAAGTCGCCATGACGTTATTCCTCCCTCAACCCAGGAACGGCGGCGGGCTGGCCTCGGCATCGGGCTGCATGGTCCAGCCGATGTCCTGGAAGCCGCGCTGCAGGTAGCCGCCGTCCTGCCAGGAGCTGCCCTGGTAGCCGAACTGGTCCCACACGACCTGGTTGTTGTAGAGCGCCACCACCGTGTGGCCGCGCACGGTCTGGAAGAAGGGCTCGGCCTCCATGCCGGCCAGCACCTCGGTCTGGTAGCCGTCCGAGAGCTGCGAGGAAGGGCACGCCCTTGGCCTTGTCCAGCGCGGCGACCCCGTTCTTGACCAGCTCGACCAGCTCGGGCGTGGCCTGGGCCTTCGCGTCCAGCGCCTCGACCACCTCGGCGTAGTAGATGTCGCCCAGGCCGTCGTGCGGGTAGAGCTGCCGCGTCATCCGCAGCAGCACCTCGGCCTCGTGCGGGCCGAAGGCGCCCAGCGTCATCGCCCAGGCGCGGTTGCGCGGCGAGGATGGTGGTCGCACCCGACACCGCCACGACGGCGGCGGCGGTGGCACCGGCGGTTCGCAGAAACTCCCGCCGGTCGAGGATGTGCTTGCTCATTCTTGGCTCCCTGTCAGCGGTAGCGGCCGTGCCGCTGCAGCACCTCGATCTTGTACCCGTCGGGATCGGCGATGAAGAAGAAGCGCGCCATCAGCCCGCCGTCGCGGAAGAACTCCTTGATCGGCTGCGGCCCGATCCCGGCCTCGGTCAGGCGGCGATGCTCGGCGTCGAGGTCGTCGACGCAGAACGCCACGTGCCCGTAGGCCTCGCCCAGCGCATAAGGCTCGGTGCGCCCCTTGTTGAGGGTCAGCTCGACCTCGAAATCGGCCTCGGCGTTGCGCAGATAGACCAGGGTGAAGCTGTCGAAATCGAACCGGTCGGCGACGTCGAGACCGAGGGACGTGCGATAGAAGGCGATCGACCGGTCGAGGTCGAGCACCCGGACCATCATGTGAATGGCCTTGGCCATGCCTGCGCTCCCTGCTAGCCCGGAAGACCCTAACAGGCGCCCGGATGGCCCGGGTAGTACGTGCCTACTACCGGAGGACAAGGCGCCCGTGACCGGCGACCCGCCGCCCGCCCGGCGACCCTCGGCGTCGCGCCGACGGCTCCTGGCCGGCGGGCTCGCGGCGGCTGCCGTGCCGTGGCAGCGCCGCGCACCCGCCGACAGCGCCACGGCACCGGCGGTACGGCTGGAGGCGGCGCCGACCGAGCTCGAGGTCGCCGGCCAGCCGGTGTCCCTGCTCACCTACAACGGCCAGTTCCCCGGGCCCCTGGTGCGGGCACCCGAGGGCGGCCTCCTGCGGATCGAGCTCGTCAACCGCCTGGACGAGCCGACCAACCTGCATTTCCACGGCCTGCACGTCTCGCCCGGGGCCAACAGCGACAATGTCTTCGTCTCGGTCCCGCCCGGCGGGCGCTTCCTCTACGAGCTGGCCGTGCCCCAGGGCCATGGCGGCACCTTCTGGTACCATCCCCATGCCCATCACCGGCTGGCCCGGCAGCTCTGGCGCGGGCTTGCCGGGCCGCTGATCCTCGACCGGCCGGGAGACCCCGCCCTGGGGCTGACCGCCGCCGCCGAGCAGGTCGTGCTGGTCAAGGACCTGACCATCGAGGACGGACACCCCGCCCCCCACCTCACCGCCGACTGGGCGCGCGGCAAGAGCGGCAGCCTCGTCCTGGTCAATGGCCGCCAGCGGCCGCACCTGACGACCAGGGCGGGCCCGGCCTGGGTCCGGCTGATCAATGCCTGCAACGGGCGTGCGCTCCTGCTGGCCCGCGGCGACGGCCGCCCGCTGTCGGTGGTAGCCCGCGACGGCCACCTGCTCGAGACCGCGCAGCCGCTGCCCGAGGTCCTGGTCACGCCTGCCCAGCGCATCGATCTCGTGGTTCCGTTCACGGACGGCGCGCCGGTGCGCCTGGTCCACCGGCCCTACAACCGCGGTGCGCGCCGCGAGCCGCCGGTGGAGGAGGAGCTGTTCACGCTGCTGCCGCCACCGGAGCCGGGCCCGGCACCCGTCCCCCGCCTCGCCACGATCGAGCCGCTCGACCCCTCGGCCGTGGTGCGCCGCCGGCGCCTCAAGATGGCCATGGCCTTCCTGCACGCGGAGGGCGGCGGCCATCTCGAGCCGCTGCGCGCCCGCCTGGGCGACCTGGAAGCCTGGGAGATCACCAATGTCGACACCCAGGACCACGTGTTCCATCTCCACACTTGGCCGTTCCAGGTCTGGCGCGTCGACGGGCGGGAGCCGCCCTACCGGGCATGGCGCGACACCATCAACCTGCGGCCCGGGGAGCAGGTCGAGATCCTGATCCCGTTCCGCCGCTTCGCCGGCCGCAGCGTGTTCCACTGCCACATCGCCGAGCACGGCGATGCCGGGATGATGGGGGTGATCGAGGTCGAGGCCTGACCGGTCAGCCGCGGCGCTCGGGCGAGCGGCCGAGCCCGTCCTCGTCCGCCGCGACCAGGCCCCGCGTCCGCAGTTCCGCCACCAGGCGCGCGCGCACGGCCTTGCGGTCCAGGAGGACCTGGCGGCGCGCCGCGCCGACCTCGGCGGCCGTGTACGGGGCGAAGCCCGGATCGGCTCCATCCCCGCCATAGGTCGCGAGCATGAAGTTCAAGACCGCCGCGAGCCGGGCGTCGTCGAGTGCCGAGCGCGCCACGCCGGGCACGCGCATCAGGTAGTCGCGCCCGCCCGGCACCTGGGTGAAGAGCCCGACGAAGCCGTCCAGGCGGGGCACATGGCCGGGCGTGCCCTCGCCCGCGAAGCCGTGGCAGCCGCGGCAGCGCAGCGCGAAGTCCGCGCGGGCACCGGTGAGCTGCTGCAGCGGTGCTCCCGGCAGGTAGTCGGCGGACAGGGCCGCTGGGGCGAGGCCCAGGCCGAGAAGCAGGACGTAGCCGGCCAGCCTCACGCCTTGCCGATCACCACCTGGCTCGAGCAGTGATAGACCATGGTGGGCGCGCCGAAGCACCAGATGATGTCGTTGTTGAGCTCGGGCCGGTAGCTCGGCATCTCGCCCTCGGTGCCCAGGCACGGGCACTGGCCGCAGGAATCCTTGCCGCAGCAGTCCTGGTAGGCGATCAGGTAGGCCTGCGAGTCGTCGGGGTTCACGCAGGTGCCGATCCAGCTCGTCGGCGAGGCGATCGAGCCCGGCGGGCACTCGTTGTAGGTGCCGCCGCAGCAGGAGCACAGATAGCCGTCCGACGAGCAGTTCCGCCAGTAGTTGCACTGGGTCGGGTCGCTGGTCTGGGCGGTCTTCGCGAACTCGTTGGCATGCGCCATCTTGGTCCGCCCGGTCCGGTCGACCGGCAGCATCGGCAGTACCACGCCGCCGACCAGCACCGTGCCCAGCCGTGCGAGCACGCTGCGCCGCGAGCTGCGCTGGGCGATCAGCCGCGCGGTGCTCTCCATCATGCGGTCGAACGCGTCGAGGATCATGCCGATACCCTCCGTGCTTCTTCCGGCGCACCTGCGGCACCGTTCGCGGGCGCCGGCCGCGTACCCAAGAGATAGTCCTGCATCGACGCCCAGCCGGTTTCCTGTGCCACCAGCAGGCTCTCCAGGTGCTCGCGGCTGTTGACGATGCCCGAGGAGCGGATCACGCCCTCGGCGTCGATGAGCACCGCATGCGGCAGCTTGCCGATGCCGAGCGTGATCCCGACGATGGGCGAGAGGATCAGCGGCAGCTCCTGCAGCCGGTGCTCGGCAACCATGGCCTCGTGCGAGGGCCGGTCGCCGTCGCCCATGAGGACGACGTCGAGGCCGCCCCGCTCGCTCTGGGCGAACGAGCGCGCCACCGGCAGGAGCTTCTTGCACATCGGACAGGTGGGCGACACGAACAGCAGCAGCTGGTTGCGCCGGTCCTGACGGCGTCCGCCGAGATGGACCTTGCGCGCCGGCGAGGTCGGCGAGATCGAACACCGGCGCCGGGTCGCCGACGCCGACGGCCGTACGGGTGGTCAGCGCGCCGAGCGGTGCCACGCGCTCGTGCAGCACGCCGATCTGCCGGGCGAGGCCCAGCACGACCAGGGCCAGCACGACGACCAGGATCCAGAGCAGGATCTGGGAGACGACCAGGGCCTCCATCGCTCAGGTCGCTCCCTTCAGGGTTGCCGGTGCCAGGCCGAACAGCCGGCCGACCGCCGCGTAGAGCAGGAGGCCGCAGCCGGTGGCGGCGGCGATGCTGAACCAGTCCAGCCATGCCAGCGGGCGCAGCGCCGGCGCGGCAACGGCCACGCTCGCGGCGGCGGCCGCCAGCACGAGGTTGCGCGCCACCATCGGCCAGCTGATGCGCTCCTTCAGCAGCCCGATGGCGCACCCGCAGTCGATCCCGCTGCGGCCGCGCCGGAGGTTGATCGCCATGGCGCCGGCGAAGGCGAGAAGGAGCAGTGCCGCGATGGCCGCGGCGGGTGCGCGCAGCGCCGGCACCAGCAGGGCCGGTGCCAGGAGGAGTTCGGCCACCGGCAGGACCAGGGCCACCGGTCGCACCAGACCCTGAGGCAGCAGGCGGTAGTTCTCCACGACCCCGGCGAACCCGTCGCCGGCGCGCAGCTTCGCGGCACCGGCGACGCCGAAGATCGCGGCGAGCAGGAGTGCGGTGGTCAGCGCGAGGGCGGGGTCGAGCGGCATGTCCGGGCCGACGATTCCGGCGCTCACTCGCCGTAGGTCGAAAGCAGGTAGGGCGAGATGCCGATGCCTTCCTTGGTGCCCTTATGGGCATAGCTGGTCGCGTCGTAGACCTGGATCGAGGCGGTCTCGCTGAGCGCGAACAGCAGCGGCTGATCGTCGGTGCTGACGGTCAGGGAGATGCGACGGATGCTCGAGCGGCACCCGCTGCACGCGCTGGCCGGTGGCGGCGTCGAACACCCAGACCTCGGTGCCGGCCTGCTTGTGGGTCCAGATGCCGCCCTCGTGCATCAGGACGAACAGGCGGTTGGTGCCAGCGTGATAGGCCGCGATTCTGCCAGCCGCCGGGCCGCCAGGCGGCATCGCCCTCGCCCTGGAGCTTCCAGCGCTCGCCGACCACGGGCTTGCCGTCGAGGGCCACGGGATAGACCCAGCCCTCGTACGACACGAAGAACGCCTTCTTGGCCGGGCGGGACACGGCGGCATGCTCGAACACCGGGTCGTTCTCGGCATCGAAGAAGGGCGGGCTGCCCTCGACCGTGGCAGCACCGGCGGCGTCGATGGTGATGTGCGCGAACGAGCCGTCGGGGCAGATCGACGCCACGCTGGTGTCGCCGGTCGGAAACGCCAGGCTGCACCCGCCGGTCTCGATCTCGCCGACGTAGCGGTTCTCCTTCAGGTCGACGAGGCTGAGACCGAAGGCGGGATCCATGTTGAAGGAATAGAGGTAGCGCCCGTCGTTGCTGATCTGCGCGTTGTACTTCTTGGGCACGACCAGGAAGCGGCCGTTGGGCAGGATGATCTCGCCGGTCGGGTTGAGGGTCTTCGCGTCGTAGGTGGTGACCACGTCCGTGCGGTCGCCGCGGCTGCCGCGCGACCAGTAGGTCTCGGTGACGTAGAAGGCGCTCTTGTCGTGGCTGAGCACGAGGTTGGCCGTGTAGCCGGCGCTCGCCATGCCCTTGAACTGCAGGGTGTCGCCGTCGACGATCCACACCTTGGAGGCGACCAGATGCGGAAACACCGGCTCCAGGATGTAGACCCAGTGCGGGCTCGCCTCCGGCAGCACCAGCGTCGGGTGGTCCTCCTGGGTGCCGAGCGCGGCACCCTCCGGAACCTGGGCCTGGGCCACGCCGACCAGCCAGGCCGAGCCGACCAGGGCGGACAGACCACAACGCCACCAACCAGGGCGTGCCATGCGACCTCCTCGCCTCGTTCTTGGACGGGTGCGCCGATACCGTGGCATCGGCGATCACCCGCCGCCGGTTCCCCCGGCCGAGCGCGATGAAGCTAACAAGCTGGCAATGTTCACGCCAGGGGCTAATTCACACTTAGCCGACGTTCTCAGGCGAAGGCTTCGAGTGCCGCCTGGGTCGCCGTTGGGCGCGCGGGTCGGATCGCGGTCGGCGCGGCCGAGATAGATCGCGCACACCACCCGCAGCAGCGAGGTGAAGTTGCGCACGTCGCCATGCTCGTCCAGGACCTCGTCGTGGAGCTTGGCGATGAACTTGGGCGTGGTCAGGCCCTCGGAATCGGCCATCTCGTCGAGGATCGCCCAGAACCGGGCTTCGAGGCGGATGCTGGTGACCGCGCCGTGGAGGCGCAGCGAACGGCTGACCGGCTGGTACTCCGACGGGGCCGTGCCGGCATAGATCCGACACATGGCTGGGTGCTCTCCCTGAGCCGTTGTTTGGTTGCGCATGAGGATAGGTCGGCGACGCGCCGGGGCAATCGGTTTCTCCGGCCCGGACTACTCGCCGAGGGCCGCCACGATCCGCTCGAGCGCGGGCTCGGCGATGCGCATCTCGCGCAGATGGGCCACGGTGTTGCGGACATAGTCGGCGCACGAGCCCGCCAGCCCGTGGCCGCGCCGCACGCAGGCGAGCACGGCGGCCTCGTCCAGGCCGCCGGCGTAGTGCTCGTGCTCCGGGCGTGCCACGTAGCACCAGGCCGCCACCTCGGCGCCGTCCGCGAGCAGCCGGAGCGGCAGCCGGCGCCGCTCGTAGACGTAGACGTCGAGCAGTTCGCGGGCGTCGAGATAGGCCGTGACCTCGGGCTCGCGCTCGGGTGCGACGCCGATCGCCCGGCCGATGCAGCTGCCGCCCGGCCGCAGGCCGAGCACGAGGCCCGGTCGGGCCGCGGTGCCGCGATAGTGGGTGGAGTAGACGCACAAGGCACGGCTCCAGCCGTCGAGCCGTGCCGGCTCGAACGCCTCGTGCGCGATGCCGGGGTGCCACATCAGCGAGCCGTAGCCGAAGTACCAGACGAGATCCGGGCGCATCGCCCCGGCTCAGGGCTTCTCGGAGCGGCTGCGGCTGGCGCTCGTAGGCCTGGCCGGCCTGGATGACGCCGCGGCGGATCGCGCGCGTGCGCTCGAACAGGTCGAACAGGGTCTGGCCCTCGCCCCAGCGGATCGCACGCTGCAGGGCCACCATGTCCTCGGTGAACCGGCCCAGCATCTCGAGCACCGCCTCGCGGTTGCCGAGCAGCACGTCGCGCCACATGGTGGGGTCGGAGGCGGCGATGCGGGTGAAGTCGGTGAAGCCGCCGGCGGCGTACTTGAACACCTCGGTCCGCGCCTCGTCCTCGAGGTCGGCCACCGTGCCGACGATCGTGTAGGCGATCAGGTGCGGCAGATGCGAGGTGATCGCGAGCACGCGGTCGTGGTGCTCGGGCGTCATCAGGTCGACGGTCGAGCCCGCGAGCTCCCACAGCGCCCGCACCCGCTCGACCGCCAGCGGATCGGTGTCCTCGATCGGGGTCAGGATGCAGCGGCGGCGCTCGAACAGGGTGGCGAACGCCGCGTCCGGCCCGGAATGCTCGGTGCCGGCCACCGGATGGCCGGGCACGAACAGGCTGGGCGTGGGCAGATGCGGGACCACGTCGCGCACGACCTGCGCCTTGATCGAGCTGACGTCGGTGACGATCGCGTCCGCGGGCAGGCCCGGGCCGCATGGCCGCGGCCAACGGCACCCACGGCGGCCGGCGGCACGCCCAGGACGACGAGATCGGCACCCGCGCACGGCCTGGGCCGGGTCGGCTTCGGCGCGGTCGCACAGGCCGAGCTCGCGCGCACGGGCGCGGGTGCCCTCCTGCCGCGCCCAGGCGACGATCTCGCCGGCCGCCGCCTCGCGCCGCAGCACGGCGGCGAGCGAGCCGTTGATCAGGCCGATGCCCAGCATCGCCACGCGGCGAAACGGGGTCATGCGTGCGGCCGTCCGGCGACGAAGCCCTTGAGCGCCTCGACCAGCCGCCGGTTCTCCTCCTCCAGCCCGATGCTGATCCGCAGGCAGTCGGGCAGGCCATAGGCGCCCATCTGGCGCGGAATCACGCCTTCGGCCTCGAGGTAGGCGTTGGCGGCCGCGGCGTTGCGGCCAGCACCGCCCGGGAACTCGACCAGCAGGAAGTTGCCGAGGCTGGGGTAGGTACGCAGCCCCAGGGCGGCGAGCTCGCGCTCGAGCCAGGGCAGCCAGGTCCGGTTGTGCGCCCGCGCCTTCTCGGCATGCGCCTCGTCGGCCAGTGCGGCCACGCCCGCCGCCTGCGCCGGCAGGGAGACGTTGAAGGGGCCGCGCACGCGGTTCATCACGTCGACGATCTCGGTGCCGGCGGTCAGCCAGCCCAGGCGCAGCGCCGCCAGGCCGTAGAGCTTGGAGAAGGTGCGCAGGGCCACGGTGTTGGCCGTGCTGCCGGCGAGCTCGAGCCCGCTGTCATAGTCCGGCGCCTCGGCATACTCGGCGTAGGCCGCGTCGATCACCAGGAGCACGTCGGCCGGCAGCGCCGTCGCGCAGGCGGCGCAGCTCCGCCCCGGTCAGGTAGCTGCCGGTCGGGTTGTTCGGGTTGGCGAGGAAGACGAGGCGCGTGCGCGAGGTGACCTGCGCGAGCAGCGCGTCGACGTCGGCCCGTGAGCTCCGTCTCCGGTGCGGCCACCGGATGGGCGCCGGCCGCCAGCGCGGCCAGCGGGTACATGAGAAAGCCGTGCCGGCTGTAGAGCACCTCGTCGCCGGGGCCGGCGTAGGCGCGGACCAGGAGCCCGATCAGCTCGTCCGAGCCGGCGCCGCAGACGATGCGCTCGGCGTCGAGATTGTGGCGGCGCGCGATCGCCTGGCGCAGCTGCACGCTGCCGCCCTCGGGGTAGCGGTGCAGCTCGCCCGCGAGTTCGCGGTAGACCGCGGCCGCGGTCGGGCTCGGGCCGAGCGGGCTCTCGTTGGAGGACAGCTTCGCGACCGGCCGCGCTGCCGGTCGCTGCCGACTTGCCGCCGACATAGGGCACGATCTCCAGGATGCCGGGACGCGGCCTGGGGGACGTCATCTCACTACCTCGGTCGCAAGCGCGACGGTGGGGCCGCGGGTCACGCGACCGCAGCGAGGGGACGGGCATAGCCGCCGAGCCACGTGCTGCGCAAGACCAGCGGCCCGAGTTCCCGGAGGACGTCGGCCAGCGGGGGGTCGGCGGGCGTAAGGAAGCCGTCGAGCTCGATCAGGTGCAGCGCGGGTTCGGCCTGGCGATCGTGCGCCATGGCCAGGACCCGCGGCGCAAGGCCGGCAGCGGCCAGGGCGGCGACGATGACCGGCCGGGAGGCTTCCGCTGCCGTGGCGATCGCGACCAGGGTGCAGTCGGCGCCGGAAGGCTCGGGCGCGATGGCGCCCACGACCATGGCGCCCGCACCCTCGAGCTGCGGGCCGGCGGGGCCGAACGGCAGCCGGGCCACGACCCGCAGCGGCCGGTCCGGGGTGTCCGGCAGATGCGCCCACCAGGCGGCGTCGGGCTCCCGGCAGCGGCAGGACCGCGAGGTCGGCGGCACCGTCGGCCAGCAGGCGCAGGGCCTGTCGACCAGGCGGCCGTGCGCTGGATCGGCACCGTGGCGCCGAAATGGTCGCGGGCCAGATCCCACAGCTCCGGCTGGTCGGACGGCACGCAGGCGGCGACCGCGAGCGGCGCCTGGGCGCGGGTGGTGGCGGCGAGCAGCTCGCGCCACATGCGCACCAGCGTCCCGGCCGGAAAGCGCTCGCCGGCCTGCTCGACCAGGCGGCGCAGGATCACGGCCTCGCGGCCCGGGCGGATCGCCGGCTGGCCGGTGGCGGCGGTGCGCTTGATGCGCGCGATCTCGCGCACGACGCGCAGGCGGTCGGCCAGCAGCTCGACCATCGACCGGTCGAGACGATCGACCTCGCGGCGCAGTTCCTCGAGCTCCAGGTCGGGCGGACTGGCCATCGCGGCGGCGATCTCTTGCGGGCGGTGGGGGTTCGGCGCGTGGCGGGACGAAACGCGCTGCACCGCAGCTTGTCAACCGCGACGCCCCTGGCCCCTCAGGGGCGGGCCGGCTGCACGCCGCCGAGCACGGCCGCGGTCACGGCGGCGTCGGGCGGCGTGTGCACCCAGCGCGCCTGCTCGTTGACCGAGTAGTAGGGCACGTAGTGGCCGACCCGGTCCTGCGGTGAGCACCGGCGTCGCTCAGATTGTCCAGGATCAGGACCTCACCGTCGAGATAGACCGCGAGCACGGCATGCGGCAGGTCGCGGACCACGTCCTGGACGACCACCATCCGCAGCCGGTCGGCCGGCATGCCGAGCAGCCGCAGCGAGCGGTACTTGGCGATGACGTAGTCCTCGCAGTCGCCGGAGCGGCGGAAGAACTCCAGCGGCGTCGCCCAGTAGTCGCTGCGGCCGTAATTGTCGGAATCGGCCCGGTACTTGCCGCTGTTGACGAAGCGGTGGACCGCCTCGACCTGCGTCCGCGGCGGCAGGCAGTGCGATGTCGCGCAGGAGGGCGGCCCAGGCCCGCGTCGCCCGGTTCGGGCAGCGGTCGGCCCGCTCGGCGCAGGCGCGCACGGCCCCCTCCTCGGCCTCGGCGCGGCGCAGCACCCGCTGCCATTGCGGCAGCTCGGCCAGGCTTTCGACCCGGAACTCGGCGGTGCCGAACAGGGGGACCGGGGCCGCCGCGACGGGATGGGCCGCGACGCCGACCGCCGCCACGAGGACGGCCTGAGCGAGCCTGCGCAAGTTGGGCGCTCCATGCTTGGGCGGTCGCCGACCGGCCCGAGGCGTTTGCATGGAGGCGAGAGTGCGGGACGCCTGGTGAACGAAACCTTCCGGGATTCCGGCCGATGGCAGGCCGTCACACCTCGGTACGGCTAGCCTCGCGGGCGCTGCTCGCCCAGCCGCAGCACGTAGGAGATGATCTCGGCCACCGCCTGGTAGTGGGCCGCCGGGATCGCGTCGCCGATGTCGCAGGCGGCGTGCAGGGCGCGGGCCAGCGGCGGCGTTCTCGATCACGGGGATGCCGTTCTCGGCCGCGATCTTGCGGATCTTGAGCGCCAGCGTGTCGACCCCCTTGGCCAGCACCTCGGGGGCGGCCGTCTCGCCGGCGACGTAGCGCAGCGCCACGGCGAAGTGGGTCGGGTTGGTGACCACGACCGTGGCGCGGGGCACGTCCGCGATCATGCGCCGGCGGGCACGCTGCAGGCGCAGGGCGCGCAGGCGCTGCTTGACGTGCGGATCGCCGTCGCTCTGCTTGAGCTCGTCCAGCAGCTCCTGGCGCGACATCCGCATCTGCCGCATGAAGTCGACATGCTGGTGGGCATAGTCGGCGGCGGCCACCACCGCGGCCGCCACCGCCAGCACCATCAGGGTCCGCCCGATCAGATCCGCGAGGTAGGCCAGGAACGGGCCCGGCCGCGAGCGCGCTGGCGGCCACGATGCCGCGGCAGCTCGGGCCAGCAGCAGCCAGGCCAGGGCGCCACTGACCAGCACCAGCTTGAGCACGCTCTTGCCGAGCTCGATCAGCGCGCGCGTCGAGAACAGCCGCTTGATGCCGGCGAGCGGCGAGATCCGCTCCAGCTTCGGCTGCAGGGCTGCGCGGTCCAGACGACGGCGTTCTGCAGCAGCGGCGCGCGGCGATCGGCGCCAGCAACAGCGCCAGGAACGGCAGCAGCCAGCGGCCAGCCGAGCTCGCCGAGCCAGCGCCAGGGTCAGCCGGGCGAGGCCGGGGCCGTCGGTCGGCCGTCAGATGCGCGTCGGCCAGGAGCGCCCGCCCGGCGACGGCGATGGCCGCGGCCCATGCCCGGTGCTGCCAGCGCCAGCAGCGCCGCCGCGCCGAACAGCAACAGGGTCGCGACCTCGCGCGAGACGACGAGCTGCCCCTTGGCGCGCGCCTCCTCGAGCCGGCGCTGGGATGGCGCCTCGGTTTTCTGGGAGTCGTCCTGCTCCTCGGCCATGCTCAGCCGGCCGGGTCCAGCCAGCCGACGCCGCGGACGAGCGTCTCGGCGAACAGGCGCATGGCCGCGGGCAGCGCGAGCTCGAGCATGACCAGTGCCAGGAGCAGCTGCAGCGGCAGGGCGACGAACAGGGCGGGCAGCGAGGGCACCATCCGGCCCAGCGCACCCAGGCCCAGATTGACCAGGACGCGCGGCCAGGATCATGGGTGCCGCGATCCGGGCCCCGGTGGCGATGGCAGCCGCCGCGACAGGCCGACCAGGAGCTCGGCGGCGGCAGCCAGATCGATCGGCGCCGCCACCGGCAGGACGGCGTAGCTGCGCGCCGCCGCGCGCAGCAGCAGGTGGTGGAAATCGGCCGCGAACAGGATCGTGAGCGCTGCCACCGTGAGGAAGGTGCCCGGCAGGGTGCCGGGCGTGGCCTCGTTGGGATCGAACATCGCGGCGGCCGACAGGCCGGACTGGGTCGCGATCAGCGAGCCGCCGACATGGATGGCGGCCAGCGCCAGACGGGCGGCGAAGCCGAGCAGCAGCCCGATCAGGATCTCCGGCGCCAGCAGGGCCGCCAGCGCCAGCGGCTCCTCGGGCAGCGCCGGCAGGCGGGCCGGGCAGCGCCGGGCTGCCACCAGCAGGCTGAAGGCCAGGGCGAGCAGCAGGCGCAGGCGCGGCAGGACGTAGTGCTCGCCGAAGCCCGGGCACGACCATCAGCGCCGCGCCGAGCCGGGCGAAGACCAGAAGCACGCGAGCCGACCTCGCCGACGAGCAGGTCAGCCAGCATGCGCCGGCCCCGATCGGCCGTCACGGGGCGCCCAGGCCGGCGATCCGGCCGAACAGCGGTGCGGGTGAAGTCGCCCAGCATGGTGAGCGCGAACGGCAGCGTCAGGAGCTGGACCAGGAGGATCGCCACGAGCTTGGGCAGGAAGGAGAGCGTGTTCTCCTGGATCTGGGTCAGCGCCTGGACCAGCGAGATCGCGACGCCGACGACCAGCGCGGCGAGCAGGGCCGGGCGCTCCGACGGCGATCGTCACCCACAAGGATCTCGCGGGCGAGGGCCGAGCACGGCCTCGGGGGTCATCCGGACCTGCGCGGCTCAGATCGGCATCCGCATGATCTCCTGGTAGGCGGAGATCACCCGGTCGCGGACGGCGGTCATCTTCTGCAGGCTGAGCTCGGCCTCGGTCACCGCCTCGACCACGTCCTGCAGGCTGGCGCGGCCGGAGAGCGCCTCGACCGCCTTGGCCTCGCCGGCGCGCAGATCGGCGCGGGCACCGTCGAGGCCCGCCGCGCACCAGGCCGGCGAAGCCGCCGCCGTTCCGCCGCGGCGCCGCCTGGGCGTCGGCTGCGCCGCGCTCGCAGGGCGGCACCGTAGGCCTTGAGCGCCTGGCCGACGCTGGCGATGGTCATCGGCGCACCTCAACCGTCATCGCGGCTCCCCCTAGCGCAGCAGGTCGAGGGTGCGCCCGAGCATGGTCCGCGCCAGCTGCAGCGCGTTGAGATTGGCCTCGTAGCTGCGCTGCGCCTCGCGCATGTCGACCAGCTCGATCAGCGGGTTGACGTTCGGATACTTGACGTAGCCGGCCGGCATCGGCCGCCGGATGCCCGGGCTGGTAGCGCAGCTCGAACGTGCCGGCGGTCCACGCCGATAGCCGCGGACGTCCACCAGCTCGAGGCCGCTCGCGCGGTCGCGGTCGGCGGCGAAGCTGACGGTCTTGCGCCGGAACGGGTCGTCGCCGGGCACCAGGCCGGTCGATTCGGCGTTGGCGAGATTCTCGGCCGTCACCTGCAGGCGGGCGGACTGGGCCTGCATGCCGGCGGCGGCGATGCTCATGGCGCTGGTCAGGTCCATGCCGGCGTCCTCCGCTCGCGTGCCGCGCGGTCAGGCCTGCGGCACGCCGATGGCGGTGCGCAGCATGCCGACATAGCGGCGGTACAGGCTGGTGGTCAGCTGATGGTCGAGCTCGGTCGTGGTCATCTGGCGCAGCTGGTCGGGCAGGTCGACGCCGTTGCCGGACGGCTTGACGGCGACCTCCTCGTCGACCCGGTCGCGGTAGGCGCCGACCGCGACGGGCGGCGGCGCCGATGGTGGCCGGTGGCGGTGCGGCTCGGGCAGGAGCGGCGGCCCCGCGTGCGGCCAGCGCCGTCGCAGCGTGAACGGCTCCAGGTCGCGCGGCAGGTAGCCCGGCGTGTCGGCATGGGCGACGTTCTGGCCGAGGACCGCCTGCCGCTGGCCGAGCCAGGCCGAGCGGGCGGAGATCAGGTCGAACAGGTTGGTGCGGGTCGGCATCGCGAGGCCTGCTTCGGGTCCGGCTGCGTCGGGTCGGCGCGGATTGCAGTATCGCCGCGGTAGGGTTAACAGAGCCTTAAGCCTTGGCGGCCATGCTGGCCGGACGCCAGCAGGAGTGCCGTCATGCTCTATCTGAACCGCCGCGCGGGCGAGGCCGTGATCCTCAACAATGCGATCGAGGTGCGGGTGGTCGAGGTGCGCGGCAGGACGGTCCGCCTGGGCTTCACCTTCCCGCCCGACGTGTCGGTGCTGCGCGAGGAGGTCTTCCTGCAGATCCGTGCGGGCAACGAGGACGCGGCGCGCAGTGCGGCGAGCCTGCTCGCCCGCCCGGCCGGGGCATGACGGCGACGCCGCAGCGGCCCCGCGTGGCCGTGGTCATGGGCAGCCAGCTCCGACTGGGCGACGATGCGCCACGCCGTGCGCGGTGCTGGACGAGCTGGGCGTGGCGAGCACGCGGCGCGGATCGTCTCCGCGCACCGCACGCCCGAGCGCCTGTTCGCCTTCGCGCGCGGCGCGCGGGCGGCAGGCTTGCAGGTGATCGTCGCCGGCGCCGGCGGCGCCGCCCACCTGCCCGGCATGATCGCCGTCCCTGACCACCCTGCCGGTGCTGGGCGTCCCGGTCGAGAGCAAGGCACTGGCCGGCCTCGACAGCCTCTACTCCATCGTCCAGATGCCCGGCGGGCGTGCCGGTCGGCACGCTGGCGATCGGCAAGGCCGGGGCCATCAATGCCGGCCTTGCTGGCGGCCTCGATCCTGGCGCTGAGCGACCCGGACCTGGAGGCTAGCGCTGGCCGCCTGGCGCCAGCGCCAGACCGAGGCGGTGGCGGCGACACCGAGCGGCGCCGGCGCCGTGAGCCCGATCCCGCCGGGCGTCGGTGATCGGCATCCTGGGCGGCGGCCAGCTCGGCCGGATGACCGCCATGGCCGCGGCACGGCTGGGCTATCGCTGCCACGTGCTCGCACCCGAGGCGGACAGCCCGGCCGCCGACGTGGCGGCGGCGTTCACCTGCGCCGACTACGACGACGAGGCGGCGCTGCGCGGCTTCGCCGCGGCGCGTCGACGTGGTCACGCTCGAGTTCGAGAACGTGCCGGTGGCGGCGCTCGAGCTCCTCGCCGCGCTGCGGCCGGTGCGACCGAGCGCGGCCGTGCTGCGCGGTGACCCAGGACCGCCTGGCCGAGAAGGACTTCGTCGCCGGCCTGGGCATCCCGGTCACCGGCCTATGCGCGCGTCGACTCCGCCGCCGACCTGCGCCGGGCGCGTGGCCGAGCTGGGCCCCGGCGTGCTCAAGACCACGCGCCTGGGCTATGACGGCAAGGGCCAGGTCCGGGTCGATGCCGGCAGCGACCTCGCGGCGCGCGGTGGCCGGCCTGCGGCCAGGCGGTGCTGATCCACGAGGCCTGGGTCGATTTCGCGCTCGAGCTGTCGGTGGTGACGGCGCGCAGCCCGCGACGGCGAGGTGGCGAGCTACGTGCCGGTCGAGAACCGGCACCGCCACCACATCCTGGACGTGACCATGGCCCCGGCCGCGATCGCAGCCGAGACCGCGGCGCGGGCCGTGGCCATGGCCGAGCGGATCGCGCGAGGCCCTGGACCTCGAGGGCCTGCTCGCGGTCGAGATGTTCCTCGCCCGCGACGGCCGCCTGCTGGTCAACGAGCTGGCGCCGCGGCCGCACAATTCGGGGCACTGGACCATCGATGCCTGCGCGGTCAGCCAGTTCGAGCAGCAGGTGCGCGCGGTCTGCGGCCTGCCGCTCGGCGATCCGGCGCGGTTCGCCGACGCGGAGATGACCAACCTGATCGGCGACGAGGTGGACGCGCTGGCCCGAGCTGCTGGCCGAGCCCGGCGCCCGGCTGCATCTCTACGGCAAGCGGGAGGCCCGGCCCGGCCGCAAGATGGGCCATGTGACCCGGCTCAGGCGATGATGTCGGGGATCCGGTCGCTCTCGAGATGGGCGATGCGGTCCTTGAGCGCCAGCTTCTGCTTCTTCAGCCGCTGCAGCTCGACCTCGTCGCGGCTGCCTTCCGCCGCCAGCTGGGCGATGCGCTGATCGAACGCCCGGTGCGCCGCGCGCAGCGTGTCGAGGCGCGTGTCGATCTCGGTCCGGGGCGGAGCCTCATCCATTCTTTGACGCCATTGTCGAGCGGGCCGGCAAGCTATAGCACAGGGCGAGCGGACGGGACCACTTTCCGACAGGAGCAGGCGCCGCGGGCGCGGAGGCGAGGCTCATGACCAGGCTGGTCGGCGACATCGGCGGCACCAACGCGCGGTTCGCCCTGGTCGGGCACGGACGGGGCCGTGGCGAACGAGCGCTACCTGCTCGTGCGCGACTACCCGGACCTGGCCGCGGCGGCCGAGGCCTATCTCGGCGGCCAGCGCGTCGCCGAGGCGGTGATCGCGGTGGCCACGCCCGTCGAGACCGACGAGATCCGCTTCACCAACAGCCCGTGGCGGTTCTCGATCTCAGGCCTCAAGGCGCGCCTGGGCCTGCGGCGACCTGGCGGTGATCAACGATTTCGTCGCCCAGGCGCTGGCCATGCCGCAGCTCGCCGGCGGCGAGCTGGAGCAGATGGGCGATGGCACGGCCGCTGCCCGGGCGCGCGGTGGGCGTGCTGGGCGCCGGCACCGGGCTCGGCGTGTCGGCGCTGGTGCCCGGCCGGCTGGGCTGGACCGCCCTGCCGACCGAGGGCGGGCATGTCTCGTTCGCGCCCGGCAACGAGCGCGAGGACCGGGTGCTGGCGGTGCTGCGCGCCCGGCTCGGGCACGTCTCCAACGAGCGCCTGCTGTCGGGCCAGGGCCTGCTCAATCTCGCCCAGTCGCTGGCGGCGATCGACGGGCGCACCACCCAGGCCGGGCACGGCCGAGGAGGTGACCGAGTCCGCCCGCAGCGCCAGCTGCCCCGCCTGCGTCGAGGCGGTGGCGATGTTCAGCGCGCTGCTCGGGGCCGCCGCCGGCGATCTGGCGCTGACCATCGGTGCCCGCGGCGGCGTCTACGTCGCCGGCGGGGTCTGCCTGCGCCTGGGCACCCTGTTCGACCGCGGCGCGTTCCGCCGGCGGTTCGCTCGACAAGGGCCGCATGCGGCACCTTCCTCGAGCCGATCCCGACCTGGCTCGTGCTGCGCGGCGACACCGGGCTGACCGGGGCGGCGCACTACCGGCTCGGCGACTGAGGCCGGTGAACGGGCTGCCGGACGGCGCGTTCTGGCGGTTCTCGGTCGAGTTCTACGCCCGGCCCGGCGTGGCCGAGGCCTGCCTCGCCCTCCAGGATCGCAGCGGCGCCGACGTGAACCTGGTGCTCCTGGCCCTGTGGCTGGGGCGGCAGGGCCATCGTCTGGGCGCCGGGCCGGGCCGGCGAGCTGGCCAGGCTGGCGCGCGGCTGGCAGGACCGGTCGTAGCGCCGCTGCGCGCCGTACGGCGCCACCTGAAGCGGCGCGCCGACCTGCCCTGGCCCGAGCCCGTGGCCGCCTGGCGCGCCGACTGCGCCGAGGATCGAGCTGGCCTGGAGCAGGTCGAGCAGCTGCTGCTCGAGGCGGCGGTGGGGACGGTCGAGCCGTGCCCCGGCCGACGCCGCGGCGATGCGCGCCAATCTCGCCGCCCTGGGACTGGGCCGGCTCCTGGACGCGCCGGAGCTCGAGACGCTCCTGCGTACCGCAGCCGCCGCGGGGCTCGCGGGACCGTAAGTGGCCGGCAACCAATTTAGGGTGGAAATGCCCTCGACTTGTCACTACGGTGTCATGGTCGGTCGTATGGCTTTTGGGAGGGTTTCTAGCCCATGTCCGTTCAGGAGCACGTCGACAGCCTGCGCAACAAGCATGCTCACCTCGAGCACCTCATCGACGAGGAGTTGCACAGGCCGATGCCCGATCAGGGCTCATCTCGTGCGCATGAAGAAGGAAAAGCTGCGGATCAAGGAGGAGATCGAGCGTCTCCGCCACGGTCCGGAGTTTCGCGGGATGACAGCCGGTCCCCGCCTAGCAGACGCCAAGACGGGGCCGCTTCGGCCCCGTTTCCTTACCCGGGCTGGATCCGACCCTAGATCAGCCCGCGCTCGGACAGGTTGCGCAGCAGGTGCGCTGGCGCCGAAGCTCCAAGGCGCGATCCGCGTGCAGTCGTCGATGCGGTTGGCCAGGGTGCCCAGCGTCGCCGTGGCGATCGCCACCATGTCGCCGGGATGGTGGGTGAAGCCCAGGCCCGGTCGCGTCGCGATCGACGACCGGCGCGAACATCGTGCCGCAGAACAGGACGAAGCCGTCGGGGTAGGCGTGGTGCGGGCCGATCGCGTGCGCCACCAGCTCCTCGATGTCGCGGCTGATCTCGCCCATCGAGCTCGTGGCGCGCAAGGTGAAGCCGTCCTCGCCCGTGACCGTCAGCTCGACCTCGGCGGCGCGCATCGCGTCGAGGCCGAAGGTCGTCGTCGACCAGGCGGATGAACGGGCCCAGCGCGCAGGACGCGTTGTTGTCCTTGGCCTTGCCGAGCAGCAGGGCACTGCGGCCCTCGACGTCGCGCAGGTTGACGTCGTTGCCCAGCGTGGCGCCGACGATGCGCCCGGCGGCGCTGACCACGAGCACCAGCTCGGGCTCGGGATTGTTCCAGTGCGACTTGGGGTGGATGCCGGCCTCGCTGCCATGGCCGACCGCCGACATCGGCTGCGACTTGGTGAAGATCTCGGCGTCCGGCCCGATCCCGACCTCGAGATATTGCGACCAGGCGCCCTGGGCCACCAGATGCGCCTTGAGCCGCGCGGCCGCCTCGGAGCCGGGCTTGACCGCCCGCAGGTCGGCGCCGACCAGCTCCTCGATCCGCGTCGCGGATCGCCGGCGGCCTTGCCGGGATCGCCCTTGACCTGCTCCTCGACCACGCGCTCGAGCATGCTGCGGGCGAAGGTGACGCCGGCCGCCTTGAGTGCCTGCAGGTCGACCGGCGCCAGCAGCCAGGGCAGGGCCGGGATCGCGCCGGTCCCAGCGGCTGTTGGCGAGGATCGGCGCCAGGTCGCCGATCCGCGCGGCCCCGGCCGAGCGGGCCAGCGCCACCGGGTCGGCCGCGTTGCACAGCTCGCTCATGGTCGGCACCAGCGGCGTCAGGTCGTAGACGCCGTCGGCGCGGATCGCGACCACCGCCGGTCCGGCCGGCGCGCCGGGCAGCCAGACGCGGCCGACCAGGGTGCCGGCGCAGCCATCCGCCGGCAGGGTCGCGGCGACGCTCAGATACTCGTCCATCGCGGTCATCCCCTCAGCGCCCGCCGGAGATGTTGAACAGGGTCGCGGTCACGTAGGAGGCCCGGTCCGAGAGCAGCCACAAGGCGGCCTCGGCGACCTCGTCGGCCGTGCCCGAGCGCCCGAGCGGCACGGTCGGCCCGAAGCGCGCGATCCGGTTCTCGATGCCGGTCTCCACCTGGATGTCGGTGTCGATCAGCCCGGGACGCAGCCCGGTCACCCGGATGCCCTCGCCCGCCACCTCCTTGCCGAGGCCGATGGTCAGGACGTCGATGCCGCCCTTGGCGGCGCCGTAGGGGATGAAGCCGCCCAGGCCGTAGAGCTCGGAGGCCATCGAGGAGATCAGGACGATGGCCCCGCCCTTGCCGCCCCGCTTGTTGGACATGCGCCGGACCGCCTCGCGGCAGCAGATCAGGTGCGCGGTGAGGTCGACCTCGACGATGCGCCGGATCTCGGCGATCGGGATGTCGGCCAGGGGTGCCGCCTTGTGGATCACCCCGGCATTGCTGACGAAGGCGTCGACCGGGCCGAGCTCGGCCGCCGTCCGGTCGAACATCGCGGCCACCGCATGCTCGTCGGCGACGTCGCCCTGGATGGTGACCGCCCGCCGCCCTGCCGCGCGGACGGCCTGCGCCACCTCCTCCGCAGCATCCGCGCGCCCGGCATAGTTGACGGCGACGTCGTAGCCCTCGCGCGCACCCAGCCGGCAGATCGCCGCGCCGATTCCGCGCGAGCCGCCGGTGACCAGCAGCACCTTGGCCATGTTCTCGCTCCTCCCTGTCTGCGGCCTCCACCATGCCGGGTCGGCAAGGGCCGGTCCATCGCCTCAGCGGCGGCGGTCGCGCAGGAGCAGTTGGGCGGTGACCATGAGGGCGAGCGACACGGCCAGCACCAGCG
>CAVYMA010000021.1:0-155003 GCA_963769465.1 uncultured Alphaproteobacteria bacterium | reverse complement strand
ATCGACCGTGAGCACAAGGTCGAGGGCGATCTGCGGCGCGAAGTCGCGATGAACATCAAGCGGCTGATGGATCTCGGCTGCTACCGTGGCCTGCGGCACCGCAAGGGCCTGCCGGTGCGTGGTCAGCGCACGCACACAACGCGCGCACGCGCAAGGGCCCGGCCCGCGCGATCGCCGGTAAGAAGAAGGCGACCAAGAAGTAATGGCTACCGACACATCGCAGCGCCTGAAGCGGCGCGAGCGGAAGAACATCACGTCGGGCGTGGCGCACGTCAACGCGACGTTCAACAACACGATGATCACCATTGCCGACGCGCAGGGCAACGTGATCGCGTGGTCGAGCTCCGGCTCGCAGGGCTTCAAGGGCTCGCGCAAGAGCACCCCGTTCGCCGCCCAGATCGCCGGCGAGCAGGCCGGCAAGAAGGCCGCCGAGCACGGCATGAAGTCGCTCGAGGTCCAGGTGCGCGGCCCCGGTTCGGGTCGCGAGTCGGCGCTGCGCGCGCTGCAGTCGGTGGGCTTCACGATCACGTCGATCCGGGATGTGACGCCGATCCCGCACAATGGGTGCCGTCCGCGCAAGCGGCGCCGCGTCTAAGCGCCGGGGTGCCCCGGCGCCCCTGTCGGTTCGGGGACGAGGCCTCGGGTGCGCCAGCACTTGCGGGCCTCGTTCCGTTTAACGCCGCCGAGCTTGATTTTAGTCGCTGGCGATAGCGAGGTAGTTCCGTGATCCAGAAGAATTGGCAAGACCTGATCAAGCCGCAGCGCCTGGACGTGCAGCCCGGGCGCCGGCCCGATCGTGAGGCCACCATCATCGTCGAGCCGCTCGAGCGGGGCTTCGGCATCACCCTCGGCAACGCCCTGCGCCGGGTGCTGCTGTCGTCGCTGCAGGGTGCGGCCATCACCCAGATTCAGATCGACGGCGTGCTGCACGAGTTCTCGTCGATCGCCGGCGTGCGCGAGGACGTGACCGACATCGTGCTTAATCTCAAGGCCCTCGGGCTGCGGATGCACAGCGACACCGCCAAGCGCATGCACCTCAAGGTCGAGGGCCCGGCATCGTCACCGCCGGCATGATCGAGGTCGGCGCACGACATCGAGATCATGGACCCCGATCACGTCATCTGCCACGTCGACAAGGGTGGCAAGCTCGCGATCGAGATGACCGTGCAGTCGGGCAAGGGCTACGTGCCGGCCTCGCTGAACAAGGCCGAGGACGCGCCGATCGGCCTGATCGCGATCGACGCGATCTACAGCCCGGTGCGCAAGGTCGCCTACAAGGTCGACAATTCCCGCGTCGGCCAGCAGACCGACTATGACCGGCTGACCATGCAGGTCGAGACCGACGGCTCGGTGATGCCGGACGATGCGGTCGGCCTGGCCGCCCGCATCCTGCAGGACCAGCTGCAGCTGTTCGTCAACTTCGAGGAGCCGCATCACGCGCGTGCCGCAGGAGCGGCGGCCGGAGCTGCCGTTCAACCCGAACCTGCTGCGCAAGGTCGACGAGCTCGAGCTGTCGGTCCGCTCGGCCAACTGCCTGAAGAACGACAACATCGTCTATATCGGCGATCTGGTGCAGAAGACCGAGGCCGAGATGCTGCGCACGCCGAACTTCGGCCGCAAGTCCTTGAACGAGATCAAGGAGGTGCTGACGCAGATGGGGCTGCATCTCGGCATGGAAGTGCCGGGCTGGCCGCCGGAGAACATCGAGGAGCTCGCCCGTAAGGTCGAGGAGCCCTACTGAGGCAACGATAATCGCGGCCGGCGCCGTGCGCGTGCGGCGGCCGGTCTTGGGAGTAGCACCATGCGTCACGCCAAGACGCGGCCGGAAGTTCAACCGCACCGCATCGCACCGCAAGGCCATGTTCGCCAACATGGCCCAGGCCCTGGTCAAGCACGAGCAGATCGTGACCACCCTGCCCAAGGCCAAGGACCTGCGGCCGGTGGTCGAGAAGCTGATCACCCTGGGCAAGCGCGGCGACCTGCATGCCCGCCGCCTGCTGATCGCCCGCACCCGCGCGAGGTCACGGCCGCCAAGCTGATCGACGTGCTGGGCGTGCGCTACGAGGAGCGGCCGGGCGGCTACGTCCGCGATGCATGAAGGCCGGCTTCCGCCATGGCGACAACGCGCCCATGGCGGTGATCGAGCTGGTCGACCGCGACGTCGACGCCAAGGGCAAGGACAGCGGCCCGGTCGAGGTCCACGACGAGGCCGAGACCCGGAGCTCGCCGCCTGACGCCGGCGGGGCGTCGCGAGAAGGGGGCGCGCGGCGCCCCCTTTGCGTTGGGCGGCGGCCTGAACCGATGCCGGGCCGATGCAACCATGATCGACTGGACCAGCCGCTACGCCGCGCGCGCCGGACGCATCACGGCCTCCGAGATCCGCGAGCTGCTCAAGCTCCTGGACCGGCCGGGCATCATCTCGTTCGCCGGCGGCATTCCCGACCCGGCGCTGTTCCCGGCCGAGGCAGTCGCGGCCGCGTTGCGCCGATCCTGGGGACCCGGCGACGGCGCGGCAGCGCTGCAATATGCCGTCAGCGAAGGCTATCTGCCGCTGCGCGAGTGGATGGTGCGGCACATGGGCGCGGCTCGGCGTGGCCTGCCGCCCGGCGACACATCCTGATCACCAACGGCTCGCAGCAGGCGCTCGACTTCCTGGCCAAGCTGTTCGTCGCCCCTGGCGACAGCGTGCTGGCGGCAGGCCGACCTACCTGGGCGCCTTGCAGGCGTTCTCCGCCTACGAGGCCGGCTACGAGCGCCTTATCCCGGCCTGCGGCGGCGAGCCCGGCTCGGCGCCAGCGGATGCGCAAGCTCGCCTACCTGATGCCGGACTTCGCCAACCCGAGCGGCCGGACCCTGAGCCTGGCGGAGCGCGAGGCGGCGCTGGCGACGGCCGCGGACGCCTGACCTGCCGGTGATCGAGGACGCGGCCTACGAGCAGCTGTACTTCGACGCGCGCCGCTGCCGTCGCTGCTGGCGCTGGACGGTGCCGGCGGCAGGCATCGACGCCGGCCGGGTGATCTACTGCGGCACCTTCTCCAAGTCGGTGGTGCCGGGTCTGCGGATCGGCTGGATCGTGGCGCCGCAGCCGGTGATCGAGAAGCTGGTGCTGATCAAGCAGGCGAGCGACCTGCACACCAGCCCCCTGAACCAGATGGCGATGCTCGAGGTCGCGCGCGCGATCGTGCCCCACCATACGGAGGCATCCGCGCGGTCTACCGCCAGCGGCGCGACGCCATGCTGGCGGCGCTGGAAGCCTCGCATGCCGGCAGGCGTGACCTGGACCCGGCCGGCGGGCGGCATGTTCGTCTGGCTCGACCTGCCCGGGGAGCTCGACACCGCCGTGCTGCTCGAGCGCGCGATCGCCAAGGCGACGTCGCCTTCGTCCCGGGCGCCGCCTTCTTCCCCGACCGGTCGGTGCGCCATGCGCTCCGCCTCAGCTACTCGCTGAACTCCCGGCCGAGGAGATCTCCCAGGGCGTGTCACGGCTGGCGGACGTGATCCGCGACGTCGCCCCCGACTGAGTCCACGGGCCGGTTCTTGTACTGCAGGGCTACCCGCACGCCCTTGAAGGGGCGCAGCAGGGTGAGCACCGCCACCAGCGTGAACGGCAGCCAGATCGAGAAATGAACCCAGGCCGGCGGCGCGTAGCGGGCCTCCACGATCAGCGCGCCGAACACGTTCACGAATCCGACGATGAGGATCAGGAACGCTGCGGGCCCGTCGTCGTGATCGAAGGCCGTCAGTTGGCGCCGCACGTCTCGCAGGGTGAGCGGAGCTTCAAGTAGCCCGTGAAAAGGCGACCGCGGCCGCAGGCGGGACAGCGGCAGCGCGAGGCCCGCCGCCAGGCCGAGGGCTCACGGGCGACGGCAGGCTACTCCGCGGCCAGGGCGGTCTGCACCCGCCGGGCGTGCCAGACCGCCTCCGCACCACGCGGCTCGGCATAATCCGGCTGATAGGTCAGGCTCATCTCGATCTGGGCCCGGGCCCACTTCGTGTCCGCCCGCTCGGGTCGGGATCTCGAACGCGTCGAAGCCGCACTGGCGCATGAACTGGTAGCGGTCGGATCGGACGTCGCCGATCGCCCGGATCTCGCCGGCGAAACCGTAGCGCTGGCGCAGGAGGCGGGCGGTGCTGAACGCCCGGCCGTCGGCGAAGGTGGGAAAGCTCAGCGCCACCAGCGCCAGCCGGGCGCAGCCAGGGCTCGACCTGCTCGACCGGCTGGCCGGGCTCGATCCGCACGCCGAGTTCGCCGGCGAACGCCTGGAACGCTTCGCGCTCCGCAAGCAGGCGGGCCAGCGGCACGACGATCTTGCCGTCCGCCGGGATCGCCTCGTCTTCCGCCGAGCTCGCCAGTCGTCGGCGACGAGCGGCCCGCCTCAAGCAGCGGCATAGAGCGCCTCCTTGAACGGCGCGACGCCGAGGCGGCGGTAGGTGTCGATGAACGGCTCGTCGTCGCTGGCGCGCAGCTCGAGATAGGTCTCGACGATCCGCTCGATCGCATCCGGCACCTCGCTCGGCCGAGAAGCCGGGGCCGAGGATCTCGCCGATCGCGGCCGTTCTCGGTCGGCGTCGCCGCCGAGCGTGATCTGGTAGAATTCCTCGCCCTGCTTGTCGACGCCGAGAATGCCGATATGGCCGACATGGTGGTGGCCGCAGGCATTGATGCAGCCGGAGATCTTGATCTTCAGCTCGCCGATCTCGCGTCTGCCGCTCCAGTGTCGGCGAAGCGCTTGCGATCGCCTGCGCGATCGGGATCGAGCGGGCGGTCGCCAGCGCGCAGTAGTCCAGGCCCGGGCAGGCGATGATGTCGGTGATCAGGCCGATGTTGGCGGTCGCCAGCCCGGCGTCCTCGAGCCGTGCCAGAGCGCGAGCAGGTCGCCCTGCCGCACGTGCGGCAGCACCAGGTTCTGCTCGTGGGTGACGCGGATCTCGCCGAGGCTGAACTCGTCGGCGAGATCGGCGACGGCGTCCATCTGCTCGCGAGGTCGCGTCGCCCGGGCATGCCGCCGATCGGCTTCAGCGAGATGGTGACGATGGCATAGCCCGGCACCTTGTGGCGCGCCGACGTTGCTGCCGCACCCAGCGCGCGAATTCCGGTACCGCCAGGGCCGCTGGTCGTGCGAGCGGCGTCGCGGTCGGCCAGCGCTCGAAGGCCGGCGGCGCGAAGTAGGCGGCGATGCGCGTCGAGCTCGCGGCCGGCCAGGGCGATGCCCTCGGCATGGTCGCCGGCCGCGAACTCCGCCTCGACCCGCGCGTGAACTCGTCGATGCCGAGTCTCGTGGACCAGGATCTTGATCCGCGCCTTGTACTTGTTGTCGCGCCGGCCGTAGCGGTTGTAGACGCGCATGATCGCCTCGCAGATAGGCGAGCAGCTCGTCCTCCGGCAGGAAGTCGCGCACCGTCTTGCCGATCATCGGCGTGCGGCCGAGGCCGCCGCCGACCAGCACCTCGAAGCCGATCTCGCCCGCGGCATTCTTCTTCAGCATGCAGCCCGATATCGTGCGCGCGCACCGCCGCGCGGTCGTCGGCGCGCGCCGGTGACCGCGATCTTGAACTTGCGCGGCAGGTAGCTGAACTCCGGGTGCAGGGTCGACCACTGCCGGATCAGCTCGGCACCAGGGGCGCGGATCGACGACCTCGTCGGCGGCGACGCCGGCGAAGTGGTCGGCGGTGACGTTGCGGATGCAATTGCCGGAGGTCTGGATGGCATGCATCTCGACATCGGCGAGCTCGTCGAGGATGTCCGGCACGTCCTTGAGCTTGGTCCAGTTGAACTGGAGGTTCTGCCGCGTGGTGAAATGGCCGTAGCCGCGGTCGTAGGTGTCGGCGATATCGGCGAGCTGGCGCAGCTGCCGCGAGCTCAGCGTGCCGTAGGGGATGGCGATCCGCAGCATGTAGGCGTGCAGCTGCAGATAGAGGCCGTTCATCAGCCGCAGCGGCTTGAACTCGTCCTCGGTCAGCTCGCCGGCCAGCCGGCGCTGCACCTGGTCGCGCGAACTGCGCGATCCGCTGCAGGACGAACTGCCGGTCGAACTCGTCATAGCGATACATGGCGATCCCCCTGGCTCCGTGCCTGCTTGCCCAGATCGGTGCGTACCGACGGGCCGAGCGTGCGCAGATACTCGCGCAGCTTGAGCGGGCGCAGCCGCCCTTCCAGGTCGGCCACCTCGATGAGGTAGGCGTCCACGACCTCGTTCACCGCCATCGCCTGCCTGCCCAGCGCGTCCAGGGCGTTGGCCTGCTCGGCCGTCGACGGCGACGGTGGCGCGGTCGATCGTCTCGACCCAGCCATGCGCGGCCAGGAACACCACCTCGCCGTCGAGAAGCCGGTTGGCGGTCATCACCTGTGGCGTCATGCGGCCAACTCCCCGCGATAATGCGTCTCGGAAGGCCGGCGCCGCAGATCGGGCGCCGGCACGGGCTGGTGGCAGGCGGCGGCCTCGGGATGGGCGCCGACGAAGATCATGGCCGGCCCCTTGATCGAGGCCTCGATCAGCACCTCGACCAGCCGGTCCGAGCGTGCCGGTCGCCACCTTCTGGCCAGGCAGCGTGCCGTTCTCGACCACGGTCACCGGCGTCACGGGTGCCATGCCGGCGGCCAGGAGCCGACCCTGGAGATGGCCGGCCGCTCCCACGCCCATGTAGACCGCGAGCATCTGGCCGGGCCGCGCCAGGGCCGCCCAGTCATGCTCCGCCGGGCCATCGCTGGCATGGCCGGTGAGCAGGGTCAGGCTGCGGCGCTCCTCGCGCTCGGTCAGCGGCAGGCCGATGGCCGCGGCGCAGCCCATGGCAGCCGTGATGCCGGGCACGATCACCACCGGCACGCCGGCCGCGCGCAAGGCGGCGAGCTCCTCGCCGCCGCGGCCGAAGACGAACGGATCGCCGCCCTTGAGCCGCACCACATGGCGCCCCGCCGCAGCCTCGCGCAGCAGGATGGCGTTGATCTGGTCCTGGCTCGGCGACGGCTGGCCCGGGGTCTTGCCGACCATGATCCGCTCGGCATCCCGGCGCGCGCGGTCGAGGATCGCCGGCGACACCAGCCGGTCGGCCACGATCACGTCGGCCTCCTGGAGGGCGCGCATGGCCTTGAAGGTGAGCAGGTCGGGATCGCCAGGACCTGCGCCCACCAAAGTGACGCGGCCGACTTCGGGTACCCCACCACCGAGCTCGCGCTCGACCAGCTCCGCCGCCGCCTCGAAATCATCGGCGAGGTAGGCCCTGGCCACCGGGCCGTCGAAGAAGCCGTCCCAGAAGCGGCGCCGTGCCGCGCCTCGGGCGACCGCGTCGGACGCGCGCTGGCGCAGGCTGGCGGCCCAGCGGGCAAGGCCGCCCAGGCGTGCGGGCAGCATCGCCTCGAGGCGCGCCTTGATCTGGCGGGCCAGAACCGGGGCGGTGCCCTCGGTGCCGATCGCCACGATCACCGGATCGCGGTCGACGATGGCCGGCGTGATGAAGTCGCACAGCTCCTGCCGGTCGACCGCGTTGACCGGCACGCCGGCGGCCCGGGCCATGGCCACCGCGCGCGCTGCCTCCGCATCGTCCTCGAGCGCCACATAGGCCAAGCGCACGCCGGCGAGATCACGGGCGCTCAGCGGCCCTTCCTCGAGACGGATGCGGCCGGAAGAGGCGAGGTCCCGCACCTCGGCACAGGGCTGCGACGCCAGGACCCGGATCCTCGCCTTGGTCTTGAGCAGCAGGCGGATCTTCTGCGCAGCCTGCTCGCCGCCGCCGACGACCAGCACAGGCTGGTGATCAAGGTCCAGAAAGACGGGGAAGAAGCGCATCGGCGGCCCAACACACAGAGATCATGTGGAAAAGGCCATATCACGGCCACACCTCGGAAGATCGGGTTTTCACACAAGAAAGTCAAGCGACGGCAATTTATACAATCTAGGTACTGTTATACAGTGCGCGAACCGGGTATTGCGCGTGATCGCCACCGCCTGATAGCAAGCCGCGCAGGTTGGAGCGGCGCTGCGGGCGTCCCGGCCAAGCCGAGAAGTGGAGGCCACCGACATGCGCCCTGCGCAGCCCGTCCTGGGCGTGGCCCTGATCGTCGGCTCGGTGTTCCTGATGTCGTTCGGCGACGCGGTCATCAAGTATCACAGCGCCAACTTCACCGCCTGGCAGGTGTTCGCGCTGCGCTCGACGATCACGGTTCCGGTCCTGCTCGGGCTGATGGTGCTGTTCGGCCCGGGCGAGCCGCTGAGGCCGCGCTCGCTACGGTGGGTCGGGCTGCGCAGCCTGCTGATGGTCCTGATGTGGATCGCCTACTATGCGGCGCTGCCGCTGATCAGCCTTTCCGCCGCGGCCGTCGCCTTCTACACCGCACCTTTGTTCATCGCCCTCCTGTCGCGGTCGCTGACCGGCGAGCAGGTGGGCCCGGCGCGCTGGCTCGGGATCGTGCTGGGCTTCGTCGGGGTCCTGGTCGTCCTGCGCCCCGGCGGCGACACCTTCTCGCCCGCCGTACTCCTGCCGGTGCTCGCGGCCTTCCTCTACGCCCTGTCCGCCATCGTCACGCGGGCGAAGTGCGCCGAGGAACGCCCGCTCGTGCTGGCGCTGGGCCTCAATCTCGGTCTGCTCGCGGCGGGTCTGATCGTGAGCGGTGCCCTGGTTCTGATCCCGCCGGCTGCGGACGTGGCGGCCGCGCACCCGTTCCTGTTCGGGGTCTGGTCGGGGATGGGGGCGGAGCAATGGGCGCTCATTGCCTTCCTGGCACTGCTGATGGTGGCCTTCGCCACCGGCGTGGCCAAGGCCTATCAGGTCGCTCCGGCAGCGCTGGTCGGCACCTTCGACTATACCTACGTGGTCTTCGCCGTGGTGTGGGGCTACGTGCTGTTCGCGGAGCGGCCGGATGCCGTGGCGGTGGTCGGGTTGGCGCTGATCGGTGCTGCGGGCGTGCTGGTGGCAGGCCGGCCCGCAGCCCGCATCCAGCCGGCGCCGGCGACGTGACGGACACAACGAAAGTAGCGGCATGACGGACGCGATGGCGGCCTTGGCCCGCAAGCTGGCGGACGGCGACACGATCGTCCTGGACGGTGCTACCGGCACCGAGCTGCAGAAACGGGGTGCGCCCATGGACGATGGCGCCTGGTGCGCCGTCGCCACCGCCACCCACCCCGGGTTGCTGCGCGCGATCCACGAGGACTATGTCCGCGCCGGAGCCGACATCGTCACCGCCAACACCTTCGCTTCGGCCCGGCACCTGCTCGAGCGCGCCGGCATCGGCGAGCGCACGGCCGAGCTCAACCGGCTGGCCGTGCGCGTGGCGCGCGAGGCGGCCGCCCGTGCGGGCGACGAGGTCGGGCGGCCCATCGCCGTGGCCGGGTCGCTCTCGACCATGCGGCCGGTCGGCAAGGGCACCGACCAGCGCGATCCGGGTGTCGACCTCGCCACCATTCCCTGGGCCGCCAACCTGCGCGAGGCTGCCGAGTTGCAGGCCGAGGCGGGTGCCGATCTCCTGCTGCTCGAGATGATGAGCGATCTCGAGCATGGTGGCCTGGCACTCGAGGCGGCGCTGGCCACGGGCCTGCCGGTGTGGGTCGGGCTGAGCGCCCGCCGGCGCGACGGCGAGCTGATGAGCTTTCGCGACGATGGACCCACCTTCGCCACCCTGGTCCGGCACTATGCGGCCCAGCCGATCGGTGCGTTGGGCGTGATGCACACCTCGCTGCCCGACACCGAGGATGCCCTGGGCATCCTGCTCGACCAGGCCGCGATGCCGGTGATGGCCTACCCGGAAGCCGGCTATTTCCGCTCGCCCGACTGGCAGTTCACGGAGGTCGAGCCGGCCGCGCTGGCCGCCGCCGCGTGCGACTGGGTCAGGCGGGGCGTGCGCGTGGTCGGCGGCTGCTGCGGGCTCGGTCCGGCGCACATCGCCGCCGTGGCCGCGGCCGTCACGGCCGGTCACGGGATGGCGACCGACCCGCGAGGGTCCTGACGCGCGGGCACCGACGCGGGCATGCTGCGCCGACCTGATCGAGGAGCGCCGCCCATGTCTCACTTTCTGCCCGCCAGCCTGCTGGCGCTGATCCTCGCTGCTGCCGGTCCGGCGCAAGCGGCCCAGGATCCGGTCTATACCGGCACGTTGAGCGATCTCGCCGTCAGCGGCTACGACCCGGTGGCCTACTTCACCGAGGGCCGGCCGGTCGAAGGCAGCGGCGACTACAGCTACACCTGGAACGGTGCCGTCTGGCGCTTTGCCTCGCAGGCCAATCTCGACACGTTCACGGCCGACCCGGCCAGGTATGCGCCCCAGTTCGGCGGCTACTGCGCCTGGGCGGTCAGCCAGGGCTACACCGCCTCGACCGATCCCCAGGCCTGGAAGATCGTCGATGGCAAGCTGTACCTGAACTACGATCTGGACGTGAAGAAGACCTGGGAGCAGGACGTCCCGGGCAACATCGCCAAGGGCGACGGGAACTGGCCCAAGGTCCTGGAGAAGTAGCGGCCCGGGGGCCTGCGCGCCCGCGCCCGATTGGCGTGCCGGCGCGGCGGTCTAGGATGCCGCAAACGGAGCCTAGGCCATGGCCACGTCGCAGACCGCCGTCTTTCGCCACATCGTCGGCGACCACATGGCACCGCCGCCGGTCAGGGTGACGCTGGACGAGCCGGCGACGGCGGTGGTGCGACGCATGGCGACGGATCGGGCGTCCGCCGCGGTTGCGGTGGACGCAGCCGGGCGACCGCTCGCGATCGCCACGGAGCAGGACGTGGTCCGGCGCTTCACCGGTGCCGACCAGCCGGCCCGCGCCATCATGACCATGCCGGTGCTGAGCGTCGGCGTGGCGGACCACCTGTTCGAGGCGGTCGGGTTCATGCGTCGGCACCGGCTGCGCCACATGCCGGTGGTCGACGGGTCCGGCGCGTTGGTCGGGATGCTCGACCTGCACGACGCTCTGGCCGTGGCGGCAGGACCGCTCGTGTCCGACATCGACCGGCTGACCCGCGAGGACAGCCTCGAGGGCCTGGCCGAGGTGAAGGCGGCACAGGTCCAGCTCGCCGAGCGCCTGTTCGCCGACGGCGTGCCGGCACCCGAGATCCAGGGCCTGATCGCCGACATCAACAACGACATCCATGCCCGCGTGCTGCGGCTTCTGGAGGTGGAGCTCGCGGACGAGGGCAGGGGTCCGCCGCCCGTGTCCTATGCCTGCATCGTCATGGGCTCGGGCGGTCGCGGCGAGAGCCTGCTGTTCCCCGACCAGGATCACGGCTTCATCCTCGCCGACTATCCGGACGATCGTCACGACGCGATCGATCCGTGGTTCGTCGAGCTGGCCACACGCTCTGGCTGCCGCCCTGGCGGAGCTCCATTTCCCGCTCTGCGACGGTGGGGTGATGGCGAGCAACCCGCTGTGGCGCAAGACCCTGCCCCAGTGGCGCCAGCAGGCCCAGATCTGGATGCGCGGCCGTGTGCCGGCGGTGCTGCTCAACTGCGAGATCCTGTTCGACTTCCGCCGCGTGCATGGCGCGCCCGAGCTGGCCGACGCCCTGCGCGCCGACATCACCGCGGCGGCGGCACGGGACCGGGCCTTTCATCTGCTGATGCTGGGTCTCGGGGCGGAGCATCGGGCCGGCATCGGGCTGTTCGGCCGGCTCTTGACCGTCCGCGCGCCCGGGCGCGCACCAGGGTCAGCTCGACCTCAAGCTGCACGGCACGTTCCCGTTGGTCGAGGCGGTCCGACTGCTCGCACTCGCCCACGGCGTCGCGGCCACCGGGACTATTGCCCGGCTCGAGGCGCTCCGGGACCAGGGCGTGGTCGGTGCCGACGATGCCGACCAGCTGCGAAGCGCCTTCGCCCTCCTGACCGGGCTGCAGCTCAAGCAGCAGATCGCCGACTATCGCGCGGGCGTGCCGATCGGCAACTTCGTCGACCCGCGACAGCTCACGGAGCGTGAGCGCGGCCTGCTCAAGGACGGCCTGCGGGCCATCAACGAGCTGCGCGCGCGCCTGCGCGCCGACCTTACCGGGTCGCTGCTCTAGGCACGGCCGCGACATCGGCTGGCGTTGCGCCGGCGGTGCCGCCATGGGAGCGTATGGCCAGAACCGAGGGGGCCGGCCAGCGCCATGCGGACGAGTTGGACCACGCCGCACGGCATCGCGATGCTATTGGCCGGTCTGGCGCTGCTCGCCGGCATCGCGGCCTGGCTGAGCGGCGGCGCAGCCCTCGCATCCGCCTTCTGGGCCGCCGGTGTGGCGCCGGCGCTGGCCGTGCTGCTGGTCGAGATCGCCCGCGAGCTGCTCCGCCGCGAGCCGGGCGTCGACATCATCGCCGGCCTCGCCATGGGCGGTGCCCTGGCGCTGGGCGAGAACCTGGCCGGGGTGGTCATCGCCCTGATGTTCACCGGCGGCAACGTGCTCGAAACGTTCGCCCAGGATCGCGCCGGTCGGGAGCTCACCGCCCTCCTCGCCCGCCGTCCCCGCACGGCGCATCGCGAGCTCGGCGCCACGATCGAGGATCTGCCGGTCGAGGCCGTCCGCCCCGGCGACGTGCTGGTCGTCAAGAGCGGCGAGGTGCTGCCGGTCGACGGCAAGCTGCTCGATGCGGCCGCGATCGTGGACGAGGCGGCGCTGACCGGCGAGGCGCTGCCGGTGACGTTCGCGCGCGGCGCCGCGCTGCGCAGCGGTACGGTCAATGCGGGCGGTCCCTTGCGCCTGCGCGCCGACGCCACCGCCGCCGAAAGCACCTATGCCGACATCGTGCGCCTGGTCGAGGCGGCACAGAGTGAGAAGGCGCCGTTCGTCCGGCTCGCCGACCGCTGGTCGCTGGCCTTCCTTGCCCTCACCCTGGCCGTGGCCTCGCTGGCCTACCTCGTGTCCGGCGATCCTGTCCGCGCGCTGGCGGTGCTGGTGGTGGCGACGCCGTGCCCGCTCATCCTCGCGGTACCGGTGGCGATCGTGGCCGGCATCTCCGCCGCGGCCCGGCACGGTGTGCTGGTGAAGGGGGGTGGCGCCCTCGAGACGCTGGCGCGCGCGCGGACGGTGATGTTCGACAAGACCGGCACCCTCACCACGGGCAAGGCCCGCGTGGTCGCCGTCGAGGCGCCGGGCGAGCTGGCGGCCGCGGAGCTGCTGCAGCTCGCCGCTTCGCTGGAGCAGGTGTCGCCGCACGTCCTGGCGGCGTCGATCACCGAGGCTGCCGCCGAGCGC
Source organism: uncultured Alphaproteobacteria bacterium (assembly GCA_963769465.1). Lineage (GTDB taxonomy): Bacteria > Pseudomonadota > Alphaproteobacteria > Geminicoccales > Geminicoccaceae > Benzoatithermus. Next base: position 141,853 of record CAVYMA010000021.1, on the reverse strand, counting down.
GGCCTGTCCACGCTCCTGCCCGAGGGCGTGCGCGAGGCCCCTGGTGCGGGCATCGAGGGTTCGGTCGGCGGCCGTCAGGTGCGCCTTGGTGGGCTGGACTGGGTGTGGCCGGCACCTCCACCGCCCTGGGCCGAGGCGCTCACGCGCCGCGCGCGGCTGGATGGCTACTCCAGCGTGTTCCTTGCGGTCGACGGGCGCTTGTCCGGTGCCCTGTTGCTCGCCGATCAGATCAGGCCGGATACGCCCCGAGCGCTGCGGGCGCTGCACCGGGCCGGGATCAGGCGGATCGTGATGCTGTCGGGCGACCGCCAGGACGTGGCCGAGACGGTGGCGGCGGCGTTGGGGGTCGACAGCGTCCTGGCCGACCGCTCGCCGCAGGACAAGGTCGACGCGGTGCGCGCGGAGCGCGCCGACGGCGTGACGGTGATGGTCGGCGACGGGCTCAACGACGCGCCGGCCCTGGCGGCCGCCGACGTCGGTGTCGCCATGGGTGTCCGGGGTGCCGGCGCGGCCAGCGAGGCCGCCGACGTGGTGCTGCTGGTCGACCGGCTCGACCCGCTGGCGACGGCCATCCGGGTCAGCCGCCGCGCGCGTCGGATCGCCCTGCAGAGCGTGCTGGCCGGCTTGGCGCTGTCCACACTGGGGATGCTCGTCGCGGCTGCCGGCTACCTGCCGCCCCTGGCCGGCGCGGTCATGCAGGAGGCCATTGACGTAGCTGTCATCCTCAACGCGCTGCGTGCGCTGGCGGATGGCGCGTCGCGCCGCGGCACGCTACCGCCGTCCAAGGTGCGGTCGCTGCACGCCGAGCATGGCAGCTTGACGGGCGTGCTCGACCGGATGCGGACCCTGGGCGACGCTCTGGCTGCGGACGGCGACGGCCCCGGTCTGAAGCGGGAGCTCGTGGCTCTTGCCGGGGACCTGCAGGCGGTGCTGTCGCACGAGCGCGCGGACGAGAACGAACTGCTTCCGCAGCTTGCGGTCCTGGTCGGTGGCCATGATCCGATGGCGGCGATGTCGCGCGCCCATCGCGAGATCGCGCATCTGGGCCGGCGTTATGCGCGGCTGGTGGCGGAGCTGGGCGAGGATGGCCCGGACCCGGCGGAGATCACCGAGCTGCGGCGGATCCTCTATGCGCTGGAGGCCATCCTGCGGCTGCACTTCGCGCAGGAGGACGAGCTCTACGAAAGCGTCGCCGGCGGGCAGGAGCATCGGCCGCCAGCTCAGGTGTAAGGAAGGAACCGGCGCGACTCCCGCCCCGAAAGCAAACCGGCCGCCCTGAGGCGGCCGGTAGCGGTGGGGTCGGCGTCATCGCCGGAAGGTCACCGGCCGCGTGCGCAGCGCTCGGCGACGTTCTCGATGTCGCCGCGGCTGATGCCGATGTCCTCGAGCTCGCGGTCGGTCAGCGCCGACAGCTCGTTCATGGTCTGGCGATAGCGACGCTGCTCACCGAACCAGCCGTTCAGCCGCATCACGATACCGCCGAGCAGGCCGAGATTGGCGTCAGCCGCATTGCTGCGCGTCGCCGAGGCGCCGAGGCCCCGGTAGGTGTTGGTCAAGGTCGTCATGGTTGCACCGTTTGGCTCAGCCCCCGCTCGTTTCGGCAGAGGGCGTTTATGCGATGCAGCTTATATGTTGTTTCCATGCCCCAGGAGAAGCGGCGATTTTGCATTGCAGCAATGCTTGAAAATGAACGGTTTCTCGCCCTTTCGTGTTCGTCGCGGATGATCTGGTAGCAGTTCGGTAACAATCCGTGGGGCGTGGCGCGGCACCTGGGTCACACCGCCGCCGGTCCTACTCCCCCTCGACTGCGACGGCCGCGAACCCCTAGCAGTGGCGTCATGTTCGATGGCTTCGCACGGCGGCGGATCGCGACCTCGGGTGCCGAGATCCACCTGCGCACGCACGGGCAGGGGCCGCCCCTGCTGCTCCTGCACGGCTACCCGCAGACCCACGGCGATCTGGCACCGGGTGGCGCCGGCGCTGGCCGAGCGGTTCACCGTCGTCTGCGCCGACCTGCGCGGCTATGGCGACAGCGCCAAGCCCGATGGCGGCCCCGACCATGCGGCCTATGCCAAGCGCGCCATGGCGCAGGACATGGTCGAGGTCATGGCGGCGCTGGGTCATCGACCGCTTCGCCGTCGCCGGCCACGACCGCGGCGGCCGGGTGACGCATCGCCTCTGCCTCGACCACCCCGACCGGGTGGTGCGGGCAGCGGTGCTCGACATCGTGCCGACGCGCACCCTGTTCGCCGCCACCGACCAGGCGCTGGCCACGGGCTACTACCACTGGTTCTTCCTGAGCCAGCCAGCGCCTCTCCCGGAGCGGCTGATCGGTGCCGATCCTTTGTTCTACCTGCACAGCAAGCTCGGGCAGTGGTCGGGCGGCAAGGACGTCGGCTGGGTCGATCCGCCGGCCCTGGCCGAGTACGAGCGCTGCTTTGCCGATCCGGCCACCATCCACGCAAGCTGCGAGGACTATCGCGCGGCGGCCACCATCGACCTCGCCCACGACGCCGCCGATGCCGAGCGCAGGATCGCCTGCCCGCTCCTGGTCCTGTGGGGCGAGCGCGGGCTGATGCACCGGAGCTTCGACGTGCTGGCAACCTGGCGCGAGAAGGCGTCAGGGACGGTGCAGGGGCATGCGCTGCCCTGCGGGCACTACCTGCCGGAGGAATGCCCCGAGGCGACGCTGGCCGCGTTCCAGGCCTTCTTCGCCTGATCCCTGGGCAGCGCTCTGATCCTGCTCAGACGGTCGGTTCCGCCGGCGTGGGTGCGTCCCCGAACTCGCTGCGGCGGCGCACCTCTTCCAGGATCGTGTGCCGCAGCTGGGGATCGCCGACGAGCAGGCGGTGGAAGTCGCCGGCACGCAGCTCGAGCAGCCGGCAGGAGGTGAGCGTGATGATGCTGACCTGGCCCGGCCGCCCCTCCAGAAGCGCCATCTCGCCGAAGAAGGCGCCCGTGCCCAGGACGATGCGCCGGTCCTTGTAGCGGATCACGACGCGGCCCTCGTCGATGAAGTAGACGGCGTCGGGGTGCTCGCCGCGACGGATGACGGTGTAGCGCGACGGCAGCATGCGCGGTCGCAGGAGGGTGGTGAGCTCGGCGAGCTGCGACGGCGGCAGGTGGCGGAACAGCGGCACGCGGGCGACCATGGCGGCGGTGGCCACGAAGCTCCGCTTCTGCACCTCGTGGGCGAAGCCGGCACCGAGGATGGCGGTCGGCAGGGCGAACATGCCCAGCCCGATCACCGCCGTCAGCCCGCCGGCGATCCGGCCGGCGGTCGTGACCGGGACCACGTCGCCGTAACCCACCGTGGTCAGGGTCACGATGGCCCACCACATGGCGGCCGGGATCGAGCCGAACGCCTCGGGCTGCACCTCGCCTTCCAGGTGGTGCAGCGTGCCCGCGGCGAGGAGCAGTGCGACGGCCAGGATGGTCGCCGCCGCGACCAGCGAGCGGCGCTCGTTGACCAGGACGATCTCGAAGGTGGCCAGGGCCGGCGAGTAGCGGGTGATCTTGAGTACCCGCAGGATACGCAGGGTGCGCAGCAGGAGAAAGTCGCCCGGCAGCACGAAGGCGAGCCAGGTCGGCAGGATGGCCAGCAGGTCGATCAGCGCCATCGGCGTCGCCATGTAGCGCAGACGACCCCAGAAGGGCTGCTCGTAGCGTCCGGCACGGTCCTCGACCGAGACCCAGACCCGCAGCCCGTACTCGACCGTGAACAGGCCGACGCAGACGATCTCGATCGCCCCCAGGACGCCGTCCCAGTCGCGGGCGATCTCCGGCACCGATTCGAGCACGGTCGCGACGACGCTGACGAGGATCAGGGCCGACGAGGATGCGGTTGACCCAGCGGCTGGCCGGGTGCGGCCACTCCTCGTCCTCGAGCAGCTCGTAGGCGCGGGCACGCCAGCTCGGGGCGGGCACCGGCGTCAGCGCCATGGCCGGTGCGGGGGCCCGCTCAGCCGCGGACGAGCACGACCTCGCGGTTGCACGGCGAGCCCGACTCGATCAGCACCATCCGATCCTCGGCGATGGTGCCGCGCCAGACCGAGTAGGGCCGGGCGCGAAAGTAGATCGGCTGCTGCAGCTTGGTCTCGAACTCGACGAAGTTGGCCGGCGTCACGTAGCCCTCGAGCCACCATTGCCGCGACATCGCGGCCACCTTGTCCAACTGCGTCTCCGGGACCGCCGTGGGCCAGGCGCGGCCGCTGACCGTGTTCCACATGAAGGCGGGCGGCGGTACTGGCCGAGCTCGAAGGCGAACGAGCCGCACTCGGCGAACTCCGGGTTGCCAGCCGAGGTGGTGCCGCGCCAGGAGACGGCATCGGGCGGAGGCACGCTCGTGAACATGTCGACGCAGCCGCCCAGGGCCAGGGCGGCAGCCGCCCCGAGCAACGGTAGCAGTCGCTTGCGCGCGCAGGCCATGGCTGACACTCCACCGGACATGCGCGACTGGTAAGGCCGCCCGGGTCGGCAGGCAAGCGGCCGCGGTGCCCGGCGCTCAGCCGCTCTCCCGGCTATGGTAGCGGCGCACCAGTTCGGCCGCGTCCTCGACCACGTCCTCGGGCACCGCCAGCCGGCGCAGCACCGCCTCGGCGATGATCAGGCTGAGTTCCAGGGTTTCGGGCACCACGACCGAGGCGCCGTAGCGCGCGCAGCCGCGCGCTGACGTCGGCATCGTGGCCGCGCGCGACGATGGCGAGGTCGGGATAGAGCGGGCGGGCGGTAGCCACCAGGCGCTCGGCCGCGGCCGGCCGGTCGAGCGTGATCACCAGAGCCGCCGCCTGGTCGGCCGCCACGCTGCGCAGCACCCGTGGGTCGCTGCCGTCGCCGTAGAACACCTTGCGGTGCTCGCGCGGGCCTGCGGCACCCGCCGCGGATCCTGCTCCAGGACGACGAACGGGATGCCGGTCTCCTCGAGCATCTCGGCGATCGCCCGCCCGACGCGACCGTAGCCGGCGACGATGACGTGCTGGCGCAGGCCGCTCTCGACGGCGGTCAGGGGCTCGGGCTGCTCGCCCGAGGCCTCGGCGATGAGCCGGTCGCCCAGGCGGACCAGGAACGGGGTCGCCGCCATGGACAGCGAGATCACCAGCAGTGCGGTGGTCTGCAGCTGCGCTTCCCATGACCCCCATGCCCGCGGCGGCCCCGAACAGAACGAAGCCGAACTCGCCGCCCTGGGTGAGGAGGAGCGAGGTGCGCAGGGCCGCGGCGTTGGACAGGGCGAACAGACGGCAAAGCCCAAAGATGACGAGGCCCTTGAGCAGGATCAGCGCCACGACGAGCGAGATGATCTCGAACCATCGCTGCGGTCAGGACCGAGAGGTCGATCGACATGCCGACCGAGATGAAGAACAGGCCGAGCAGCAGGCCCTTGAAGGGCGTGACCTCGGCCGCGATCTGGTGATGGAAGGGCGAGCCCGAGAGCAGCACGCCGACCACGAAGGCGCCCAGGGCCGGCGACAGCTCGGCGTGCGCCGCGAGCCAGGCCGCGGTGAGCACGGCCAGGACGGCGACGATGGCGAACGCCTCGGCGTTGCGCTGGCGGGCGATCGCGGCGAAGGCGCGCGGCAGCACCAGCCGGCCGAGGGCGATGATCGCGGCCAGCGTCGACGCGATGGTGAGCAGCCGCCAGCCGATCGAGGCGGCATCCGGCTCGTCCGAGCCGGGCGCCAGTAGCGGCACCATCGCCAGCAGCGGGATGACCGCCATGTCCTGGAGCAGGAGGATCGCCAAGGCGGCGCGGCCCGGCTCGGTGGCGAGCTCGTCGCGCTCCGCCAGCAGCTGCAGCACGAAGGCCGTCGACGACAGGGCGAGGCCGAAGCCGAGCACCAAGGCGGCCGGCCAGGGGCGGCCGATCGCCAACGCGACGGCGGCGAGCGCCAGCCCGGTGATCACGACCTGCAGCGTGCCCAGCCCGAACAGCGTGCGGCGCATGGCCCAGATGCGCGCGGGCTCGAGCTCGAGCCCGATCACGAACAGCAGGAACACCACGCCGAGCTCGGCTGCGGCCGCGATCGGGCCGATGTTGACCACCGGTCCGACCGTGTGCGGGCCCAGGATCACGCCGACCACGAGCAGCCCCAGCACCGAGCCGAAGCCGGCGCGCTGGAACAGCACGATGGCGGCGGCACTGGCGCCGAGCAGCAGCACGGCCGCGGTCAGGAGCTCGTCGAGATGCATCCCCGGGCTTCCCGGGTCGGGGTTCAGGCCACCTTGAGCGGCTTGTACTTGATGCGGTGCGGCTGGTCGGCGTCGGTGCCGAGGCGCTTGTGCCGGTCGGCCTCGTAGTCCTGGTAGTTGCCCTCGAACCAGATCACCTGCGAGTCGCCCTCGAACGCCAGGATGTGGGTGCAGATGCGGTCGAGGAACCAGCGGTCGTGGCTGATGACGAGGGCACAGCCGGCGAAGTCGAGCAGCGCATCCTCGAGCGCCCGCAGCGTGTCGACGTCGAGATCGTTGGTCGGCTCGTCGAGCAGGATCACGTTGGCGCCGGACTTGAGCAGCTTGGCGAGATGCACGCGGTTGCGCTCGCCGCCGGAGAGCTGGCCGACCTTCTTCTGCTGGTCGGAGCCCTTGAAGTTGAAGGCGCCGACATAGGCGCGCGCCGGCAGCGTGCGCTTGCCGACCTCGATCTGCTCGACGCCGCCGGAGATCTCCTCGAACACCGTCTTGTTGGCGGCCAGCGAGTCGCGGCTCTGGTCGACATAGCCGAGCTTGACCGTGTCGCCGACCCGGATCGCTGCCGGAATCGGGCTGTCTCCTGGCCGATGATCATGCGAAACAGCGTGGTCTTGCCGGCGCCGTTCGGGCCGATGATCGCCGACGATGCCGCCGGGCGGCAGCTTGAAGCTCAGATTCTCGATCAGCAGACGGTCGCCGTAGCCCTTGGTCAGGCCCTCGGCCTCGATCACGAGGTCGCCCAGGCGCGGGCCGGGCGGGATGACGATCTGGCCGGTCTCCGGCGCCTTCTCGCCGGCCTGGGTCAGCAGATCCTCATAGGCCGAGATGCGGGCCTTGGACTTGGCGCGCCGCGCCTGCGGGCTCTGGCCGATCCATTCCTGCTCGCGCGCCAGGGTCCGCTGCCGGCCGCGCTCCTCGCGCTCCTCCTGCTCCAGCCGCTTCTTCTTCTGCTCCAGCCAGCCGGTGTAGTTGCCCTCGTAGGGAATGCCCCGGCCGCGATCGAGCTCCAGGATCCAGCCCGCGACATTGTCCAGGAAGTAGCGGTCGTGGGTCACGGCCACGACGGTGCTCTTGTACTCGGCGAGGAAGCGCTCGAGCCAGGCCACCGATTCGGCGTCGAGATGGTTGGTCGGCTCGTCGAGCAGCAGCATGTCGGGCTTGGAGAGCAGCAGCCGGCACAGTGCCACGCGGCGGCGCTCGCCGCCGGAGAGCTTGGTGACGTCGGCGTCGCCGGGCGGGCAGCGCAGCGCGTCCATCGCGATGTCGATGGTGCGCTCCAGCTCCCAGCCGTTGCAGGCGTCGATCTTCTCCTGCAGCTCGGCCTGCTCGGTCAGCAGCGCATCCATGTCGGCGTCGGGATCGGCGAACTGGTTGGAGACCTCGTTGAACCGGTCGAGCAGCGCCTTGGCCGGGCCCACGCCCTCCATGACGTTGCCCAGCACGTCCTTGGCCGGATCGAGCTGCGGCTCCTGCGCCAGGTAGCCGACCTTCACGCCGTTGGCGGCCCAGGCCTCGCCGTTGATGTCCTGGTCGATGCCGGCCATGATCTTGAGCAGGGTCGACTTGCCGGCGCCATTGATGCCGAGCACGCCGATCTTGGCTCCCGGCAGGAACGCCAGCGTGATGTTCTTCATGACCTCCCGGCCGCCGGGAAAGATCTTGGAGACGTTCTTCATCACGTAGATGTACTGGTATGCGGCCATGCTCGCTCGTTCCGGGTCCGACGCGTCGCGCCGGGCTCTTGCTGCACGTGGGTGGGGTGGGTTCGCCGATGGGCGCTGCCTAGCATGGCGGCGGCCACGGTGTCATCGCTCCCGTGCCGTGAGACAAATGGTATCTTGGGCGGCCAAAGTTCCTTGGCCTAAGCTGGCGTGCTACAGGCGATGGGCGCCGTGCGGGCCGGCGCCACCAGGGAGGGGGCGATGAGCAAACGCGTGCTGGTGGTCGACGACGAGCCGAACATCGTCATGTCCCTGGAGTTCCTGATGCGGCGCGCCGGCTTCGAGGTGGCCGTGGCACGCAACGGGCGCGAGGCCCTGGACGCGCTGGACGGGACGCCGCCGGATCTCCTGCTGCTCGACGTGATGATGCCCGAGTTCGACGGCTACGAGGTGTGCGAGCGGATCCGCGCACGGCCCGAATGGAACGCCACCAAGATCGTCATGCTCACCGCCCGCGGCCGCGAGGTCGAGCGCGAGCGCGGGCTGGCGCTGGGTGCCGATGCCTACGTCACCAAGCCGTTCTCGACCCGCGACCTCGTCGAGCAGGTCAAGCGCATGCTGGACGTGGCATAGGGCGCGCGCCGTGGTCGACCAGCGCCGGCGCTACCGGCAGCTCGCCGTGTTCCTGGGCGGGCTCCTGGCGCTGAACTTTCCGCTGCTCGGCCTGGTCGACGCCATCCGGCTGCCCGGCGGCGTGCCGCTCACGCCGCTCTACCTGTTCGCCGTCTGGCTGGGCCTGATCCTGCTCACCGCGGCGATCGCGGGCCGCCGCGGGGACCGGCCGCTGATGCTCAATGCGAGCATCGTCCTCCTGGTGTCGCTGCTCTATCTGGGCGTGCTGTTCGCCATCGCTTCCTTTGGTGATCGTCGCGCCGACCAGGGCCGGAGCCTGATCCGCAGCCCCTACGTCTACACCCTGTCCTTGGGCGTCTACTGCACCGCCTGGACCTTCTACGGCAGCGTCGGCCTGGCCGCGCGCCAGGGCCTGGCCTTCCTGCCGGTCTACCTCGGACCGACCCTGGCAGCCCTGCTGTTCGGCTTCCTGGTCCAGAAGATGCTGCGCATCACCAAGGCGCAGGGCATCACCTCGATCGCCGACTTCATCGCCGCGCGCTACGGCAAGAGCGCGCTCCTGGCCGGGCTGGTCACGGTCGTGGCGGTGCGCGAGCGCCATCCCCTACATCGCGCTGCAGCTCAAGGCCGTGGCGGCCAGCGTCGACGTCGCTGATCGGCGGGACGGGCGATGCCGGCGGGCGGCGCCGACACGGCGCTCCTCGTCCCCTGCTGATCGCCCTGTTCAGCGTCCTGTTCGGCACCCGGCACATCGACGCCACCGAGCACCACGAGGGCATGGTGCTGGCGGTGGCGTTCGAGAGCCTGGTCAAGCTCGCCGCCTTCCTGATCGTCGGCGTCTACGTCACCTACGTGATGTTCGACGGCTTCGGCGACCTGCTCGGCCAGGCGGCGACGCCTGCCGGACGGGCCTCCGCTGACCGTTGCCGGCGGGGCGGCCAGCCACGCGGACTGGTTGCTGCATCACGGCGCTTTCGGGTCTCGCCTTCCTGTTCCTCGACCGCCAGTTCCAGGTGGCGGTGATCGAGAACGTCGACGAGACGCACCTGCGCACGGCGAGCTGGCTGCTGCCGGGCTATCTCCTGCTCATCAACCTGTTCGTCCTGCCGATCGCCCTGGCCGGCGTGCTGCGCGGGCTGGGCGAGGGCGACCTGTTCGTGCTGCTCCTGCCCATGGCGTCGGGCAACGAATGGCTGGCCCTGGTGGCCTATCTGGGCGGGCTCTCGGCGGCCTCGGCCATGATCATCGTCGCGACCGTCGCGCTCGAGCACGATGATCTCCAACGACCTCGTCATGCCGGTGCTGCTGCGCGTCCGGTTCCTGGGGATCAGCGAGCGCCGCGACCTGCCGCGGCTGATCCTGGTCATTCGCCGTGCGGCGATCCTGCTGCTGCTGGTGCTGGGCTACGTGTTCTTCCGCCTGGTCGGCGAAGGCTTTCCCCTGGTCAGCATCGGCCTGATCTCGTTCTGCGGCGTCGCCCAGTTCGCGCCCTCGATCCTGGCCGGCCTGTACTGGAAGGACGCCAACCTGACGGGTGCGGTCCTGGGCCTGTGCGCCGGCGTCGCCGTTGTGGCTCTACACCCTGGTGCTGCCGACCCTGGCCGCGGCGGGCCTCGCCGATCCCTCGATCGTCACCGCCGGGCCGTTCGGCATCGCGCTGCTGCGGCCGGAGGCGCTCCTGGGTCTGCAGGGCCTCGGCACCGTCAGCCACGCCGTCGTCTGGAGCCTCGGCGTCAATTTCTGTGTCGTCGTGCTGTGCGGGCTGCTGGGCCGGCAGAGCAGCCTCGAGCGCCTGCAGGCCGTGCAGTTCGTCGAGGTCGGCCAGCATCGCGGCGTGGGCGAGCTGTGGCGCGGCGAGGCCAGCGTCGCGGCCCTGCGCGGCCTGCTCATCCGCTTTCTCGGCCAGGAGCGCGCCGATACCGTCTTCGCCCTCGACCTGCGCCGGCGCGGCCGGATCCTGGCACCCGACGCCGCCGCCGACGCGGCGCTGGTGCAGCTCGCCGAGCGCCAGCTGGCGCGTGCGATCGGGTCGGCCAGCGCTCGGGTGATGGTGGGCTCGGTGGTGCGCGGCGAGGTGATCGGGCCCGAGGACCTGATGCAGATCCTCGACGAGACCAGCGCAGGCGATCGAGTACAGCCAGCGGCTGGAGCACAAGTCGGCGGCGCTCGAGCAGGCGACCGCCGAGCTGCGCGAAGCCAACGAGCGGCTGCGTCAGCTCGACCAGCTCAAGGACGACTTCCTGGCGACGGTCAGCCACGAGCTGCGGACGCCACTGACCTCGATCCGCTCGTTCTCCGAGATCCTGCTGGACACGCCCGATCTGGCACCCGAGGAGCGGGCCGAGTTCCTGCAGATCATCGTGCGGGAATCCGAGCGGCTGACCCGGCTGATCAACGACTTCCTCGACCTGTCCAAGATCGAGTCCGGCAAGATGGAATGGCAGGTGGCCGAGTGCGAGCTGCGGGCGATCGTCGACGAGGCCGGGCAGGCCACGCACGGGCTGTTCGCCGACCGGCGGGTGGCGCTGGTCCAGGATCTCCCGCCCGGCAGCGCCGCCGGTCCTGTGCGACAGGGACCGCATGGTCCAGGTGATGATCAACCTGCTCTCCAACGCCTGCAAGTTCGTGCCGGCGGGGCAGGGCCAGGTGCGGATCGAGCTGCGCCGCCGAGGGCGAGGGCTACCTCGTGCGGGTCGAGGACAATGGCCCGGGCGTGCCGCAGCCCTACCGCGAGGCGATCTTCGAGAAGTTCCGCCAGGTCAGCGGCAGCGCTGATCAAGGACAAGCCGAAGGGCACCGGGCTCGGCCTCACCATCTGCCGGCAGATCGTCGAGCATTTCGGCGGCCGGATCTGGGCCGAGGACGCGGCACTCGGCGGTGCGGCGATCTGCTTTTTCCTGCCCGCCGCGGTCGCAGGCGACCAAGGCCGCGGCCTGAGGCGGCGTCAGCTGGGGGTGGTGCGCTGCTCCAGGCGCGTGCGCATCTGCCCCAGGAGCCCGTCGAGGCCGTCGCGGCCGATCACCTCGGCCGCCTCGGCGCGCTGGGTCACCACGAGGCTCACCCCCTCGGCCAGGATGTCGATCAGCAGGAAGCTGCCGTCGCTCCTCGCGCACCCGCCAGTCGACCAGGATCGGCGGCTTGCCCGACGGGCGCAGGATCCGGGTGGAGACCATGGTGTCGCGCTCGTCGACCGGCTTGGCGCCGGTGATCTCGAACGTCTGGCCGTTGTACCAGCTCATCCGCTCGGCCATGGTCTGCATGACCAGCTCGTTGAACAGCCCGACGAACTCGGCCTGCTGCTCGGGCGTGGCCTGGCGCCAGTAGCGGCCCAGCACCAGCCGGGCGACCAGCTCGAGATCGGTCGACTTGTCCAGGAGCTGCTTGAGCTGGTTCAGCTTCGCTGGTGCTTCGAGCGGCTGTTCGAGCACGGCGAGCGTGCGGTTGCCCAGATCCTGGATGAACTGTTCGCGCACTGCCGATGTCCGCGGATGCGGCCCGCGCCATCAGGGCGGCAAGGCCGATGCCGAGCAGTGCCGTGCGCCGGGATGGCTGTCATGGCTCCGGATCCTCTTCCTTGAAGATGTCGTCGTAGCCCTCCTGATCGGTCGGCGCCCTGCCGTTGCGGATGTCGGCGGCGCGCTTTTGCGTGTAGATGGTGCGGATGGTGGCGTAGAGGTCGATGCTGTTGGCGCGCAGATCGTCCAGCAGCTCGATGTTGGCCTCCCGCTCGCTCACGCCGCCGGTACACGAACAGACCGATCCGCTCGTCCTGCGTGATGCAGCACTGGTTGAGCGGATTGATGAAGTAGTCGCCGACGCGGCCCACGGTGTCGCGTCCGTTGGACGGGCCGAGCAGCGGCAGCATCAGGTAGGGGCCGCTCGGCACGCCCCAGACACCCAGCGTCTGGCCGAAATCCTCGTCGTGGCGCGGGTAGCCGAGCGCGGTAGCGGGATCGAACAGGCCGGCGACGCCCATGGTCGTGTTGATCATGAACCGCCCGAGCGTGACCCCGGCCCGCTCGCGCTCGCCCTGCAGCGCGTCGTTGGCGAAGATGACCGGCGAGCGCAGGTTGGCCAGGAAGTTGGCGACGGAGCGGCGCGCCTGTTCGGGCGTGACGAAGCGGTAGGCGCGGGCGACCGGCTCGAGCAGCCACCGGTCGACGAACATGTTGAAGCTGAAGACCGCCCGGTTGACCGGCTCGATCGGGTCCGCGACGTCCTGGCTGGACGCAGGCCCCTGGGTCGTGGCGCAGCCAGCGAGGCAGACGGCCATGACCAGCGCAGGCAGGAAGGGACGCCGGGTCCGATCCAGGGGTTCGCGCTGCGCGATGTGCGCGGCCGAGGTCATCGCTGCTCGCCTTCTTGCCACCAAGGGGCCGTGCACCGGCCGCGTCCAGAGCCCTGGCGCTCATAAATGGTGTCGTCTGGACTGGCAAGCGAGGCTGCCCCGGTACGGCATCGGCGCAATGCTTGACTCGTGGATATAAAGATATCTATATATCCATCAGATCCAATTTGCAGACGGGCCAATGCTGCAGGAGACGGGTTCCCTCGACACCCTGCTGGACGGCATCCGCGCCGCCGCGGACCCGTCGCGGCTGCGCCTGCTCGCCATCTGCTCGCAGGGCGAATGGACCGTGAGCGAGCTCGTGCAGATCCTGGGCCAGAGCCAGCCGCGCATCTCCCGTCACCTCAAGATCCTGGCCGAGGCCGGGCTGCTCGACCGTTTCCGCGAGGGCAGCTGGGTGTTCTACCGTCGGGCCCAGAGCGGCGAGGGTGCTCGGCTGGCGCGCTCGCTCTGCCGCCTCCTGCCGGGCGACGACACGGCCATGGGCCAGGACCAGCGGCGGCTGGAGGCGGTGCGCGAGGCCCGCCGGCGGCAGGCGGAGCGGTTCTTCGACGCCCGCGCCGATGCCTGGGACCGCGAGCGCGATCTGGCGGTCGATCCGGCCATGGTCGAGGCGGCGCTGAGCGAGCTGTTCGCGCAGGAGCGGCCGGCGAACCTGCTCGACATCGGCACCGGGACCGGCCGGATCCTGCAGGTCCTGGCGGGGCAGGTCGGCTTCGGGCTGGGCATCGACCTCAGCCACGACATGCTGGCCGTCGCCCGCGCCAACCTCGACCAGCGCGAGGCGCGCAACTGCCAGGTCCGGCACGGCGACATGTACCAGCTGCCGCTGCCCGACGGCGCCTTTGCCGCCGCGACCCTGCACCAGGTGCTGCACTATGCCGACGATCCGTTCGCGGCCCTGGCCGAGGCGGTGCGCGTGCTGGCGCCCGGCGGGCGGCTGGTCGTCGTCGACCTCGCCCATCACGACGTCGAACGGTTGCGCGAGCAGAGCGGCCATCGCCGCCTCGGCTTCGCCGACGAGGAAATCGCCCGCTGGTTCGCGGAGCTCGGCCTCGTTCCGGGCGAGCAGCGGCGCCTGGCCGGCCCGGAGCTGGACGGTGGTGATCTGGACCGCCCGCCGGCCGCCCGCCGACATCGAGACGACACCATTTCCGCGCAGGAGCGCCGCATGATCCTGGCCATGGCCGATGCCCATCCCGCTCCGCCGCATGCCTGGCTGGACGAGCCGCTGCCGCCGGTCGAGCTGTCGATCGAGGTCTTCCCGCCCAAGGGCCCCGACGCCGCGGCCCGGCTGTGGGCCAATGTCGAGCAGTTCGTGGCCATGCGCCCCCGCTTCATCTCGGTCACCTGCGGTGCCGGCGGGTCGGGCGTCGACGGCACTCTGCCGCTGGTCTGCGGCATCCAGGAGCGCTTCGGCGTGCCGGTCGCGGCCCACCTGACCTGCGCCTGGTCGTCGCGCGCGGAGATCGACGAGCTCGCCCGCACCTATTGGGCGCGCGGCATCCGCCGCATCGTGGCGCTGCGCGGCGATCCGCCCAAGGGCTCGCAGGGCTACGCGCCCCGTCCGGACGGCTACGCCTATGCCGCCGACCTGATCGCCGGCCTGAAGGCGGTGGCCGACTTCGAGATCAGCGCCGGCTGCTATCCGGAAGTCCATCCCGAAGCGCCGAGCGCGGACGAGCGACCTGGACAATCTGCACCGCAAGGTCGAGGCCGGCGCTACCCGGCTGATCACCCAATACTGCTTCGACACCGACCAGATCCTGCGCTTCCGCGACCGCCTGGTCGCCGCCGGGATCGCGGCCGAGTACGTGCCGGGCATCATGCCGATCCACAACTTCACCCAGATCCGGCGCTTCTCGCTGGGCTGCGGCGCCGGCATCCCGGCCTGGCTGGAGCGGCTGTTCGACGGGGTGGACGAGAGCTCGCCGCATGCACGGGATGATCGCGGCCAGCGTCGCCAGCGAGCAGTGCCGCCGCCTCGCCGCCGAGGGCCTGACGCGCATGCACGTCTACGCGCTCAACCGCGCCGAGCTGCCGCTCGCCATCCGCCATCTGCTGGCCGCCGCACGAGGTGCCGGCCGCCGCCTGAGCGGAGCCGCAGCCATGACCGATTTCCTCGCCTTCGCCCGTCGGCGCGTCCTGCTGCTGGACGGCGCCATGGGCAGCCAGCTCCAGGCCCGCGAGCTCACGCTCGACGACTATCGGGGCCAGGAGAACTGCTCCGAGATCCTCAATCTCAGCCGGCCCGACCTGATCCGCGACATCCATCGTCGGCTATCTCGAGGCCGGTGCCGATGCCGTCGAGACCAACAGCTTCGGCGGCTCGCCCATCACCCTGGGCGAGTTCGGCCTCGCGGCGCAGGCGCTCGAGATCAACCGGCGCGCCGCGCGAGCTGGCCCGCGAGGCGGTCGAAGTCCTTCGCCGGCGACGGCCGGGAGCGCTTCGTCGTCGGCGCCATCGGTCCCGGCACCAAGCTGCCCAGCCTGGGGCACATCGGCTACCGCGAGCTGGAGGACGCGTTCGCCGTCCAGGCCGAGGGCCTGATCGCCGGCGGCGTCGACGCGCTGCTGATCGAGACCTGCCAGGACCCGCTGCAGATCAAGGCCGCGGTCAACGGCTGCCGCCATGCCTTCGTCCGCCACGGGCGCGAGCTGCCGATCATGGTCCAGGTGACCATCGAGACCACCGGCACCATGCTGGTCGGCACCGACATCGCTGCGGCCATCGCCATCGTCGATGCGCTGGGCGTGCCGGTGATGGGCCTCAACTGCGCCACCGGCCCCAAGGAGATGGCCGAGCATGTGCGCCAGCTGTCGCAGATCTGGCGCGGCCTGATCTCCGTGCCTGCCCAACGCCGGCCTGCCCGAGCTGCGCTGCGGCCACACCCACTACCCGCTGAGCCCGGACGAGCTCGCCGGCTGGATCGAGCGCTTCATCGCCGAGGACGGCATCAACATCGTCGGCGGCTGCTGCGGCACCACGGCCGAGCACATCGCCGCGCTCGACGCCATGCTGCGCCGGACGGCCGAGGACGGCTTCCGGCCGCGGGTGAAGGTGCGCCGCCCGCAGCACGTGCCGTCGCTGGCCTCCCTGTTCACGGCGGTGCCGCTGCGCCAGGAGAACGCCTATCCTGGCCATCGGCGAGCGCTGCAACGCCAACGGCTCGAAGAAATTCCGCGAGCTGCAGGAGGCCGGGGACTGGGACGGCTGCGTCGCCATGGGCCGCGAGCAGGTGCGCGAGGGCAGCAACGCGCTCGACGTCTGCACCGCCTTCGTCGGCCGCGACGAGGTGGCCGAGATGAACGACGTGGTCGAGCGCATGCGCGGCCAGGTCGACAGCCCGCTGGTGATCGATTCGACCGAGCTGCCCGTGCTGGAGGCGGCGCTCGAGCTCTATGGCGGCAAGGCCGTGCTGAACTCGATCAACTTCGAGGACGGCGAGGAGCCGGCCACCGCCCGGATGACGCTGGCCCGCAAGTTCGGTGCGGCCGTGATCGCGCTGACCATCGACGAGGAGGGCATGGCCAAGACGTGCGAGGACAAGCTCCGCGTCACCCGCCGCCTGGTCGAGTTCGCCTGCGGCCGGTTCGGCCTGCCGCAGTCGGACCTGCTGCTCGACCCGCTGACCTTCACCATCTGCACCGGCAACGAGGACGACCGGAAGCTGGCCCTCTGGACGCTGGAGGCGATCGAGGCGATCGGCCGCGAGTTCCCCGAGCTGCAGATGATCCTGGGCCTGTCCAACGTCTCGTTCGGCCTCAATCCGGCCGCCCGGCACGTGCTCAACTCGGTCATGCTCGACCATGCCATGCGCCGCGGCCTGACCGGTGCCATCGTCCACGGCAGCAAGATCATGCCGCTGCACAAGATCCCGCCCGAGGAGGTCAAGGCGGCCGAGGACCTGATCTTCGACCGGCGTGCGAGGGCTACGACCCGCTGCAGGCGTTCATCGCGCTGTTCGCCGACCGCAAGGCCGATGCCGGCGCCGTCAAGGTGCGCCCCGAGAGCGTCGAGGAACGGCTGAAGCTGCGGATCGTCGACGGCGACAAGCAGGGCCTGGAGGCCGAACTCGACGAGGCGCTGCAGCGCTATGCCGCCGCTCGCCATCATCAACGACATCCTGCTCGACGGCATGAAGATCGTGGGCGAGCTGTTCGGCGCCGGCAAGATGCAGCTGCCCTTCGTGCTGCAGTCGGCCGAGACCATGAAGAAGGCCGTGGCCTATCTCGAGCCGATGATGGAGCGGGTCGAGGGCCAGGAGAAGGGCACGATCGTGCTCGCCACGGTCAAGGGCGACGTGCACGACATCGGCAAGAACCTGGTCGACATCATCCTGACCAACAACGGCTACCGGGTGGTCAATCTCGGCATCAAGCAGCCGCTGTCCTCGATCCTGGACGCGGCGACGGAGCACCGGGCCGACGCCATCGGCATGTCGGGCCTGCTGGTCAAGTCGACCGTGATCATGCGCGAGAACCTGGAGGAGATGCGCCGCCAGGGCCTGCGCGTCCCGGTGCTGCTGGGCGGGGCCGCGCTGACCCGCGCCTATGTCGAGGACGATTGCTGGAAGGCCTATGGCGAGGGTCCGGTCGCCTATGCCAGGGACGCCTTCGACGGCCTGATGCTGATGGACAAGGTGGTCAACGGCGCGTTCCCGGCCTATGTCGCCGAGCGGGTCGCCAAGGCGGCGCAGCGCAGTGCCAAGAAGCCCCGCACGCTCGACTATGCCAACGGCAACGCGGCGCCGCTCCTGCGCCCGGTCGAGGTGGAGGAGATCCGGCTCAAGCGCCACGAGCTGAGCCGCGGCATCGACGATTCCCTCGCCGCCCTTCTGGGGTGCGCGGACCATCGAGCAGGTGCCGGTCAAGCGCATTGCTGCCCTACCTCAACGAGCAGATGCTCTACCAATTCCACTGGGGCTACGAGAAGCAGGGCCGTCGCCTGGACGAGTTCCTGGACTGGGCGGCCAAGGAGCTGCGGCCCGTCCTGGCGGGACTGGTGGCCGAGGCCGAGGCGGAGCGCATCTTCACGCCCCAGGCGGCCTACGGCTACTTCAAGGCGGCGGGCGAGGGCAACGAGGTCGTCCTGTTCGACGAGACCGGGAGCCGCGAGCTGGCGCGCTTCGCCCTGCCGCGGCAGGACAAGGACGGCGGCCTGTGCATCGCCGACTTCCTGCGCGACATCGACCAGCCGGAGCGCGACGTGCTCGGGCTGCAGGTGGTCACGGTCGGTCAGCGTGCCTCGGAAGTCGCGCGCGACTGGTTCGCCGCCGACCGCTACCAGGACTATGTCCGCCTGCACGGGCTCGGCGTCGAGCTGGCCGAGGCGCTGGCGGAGTACGTCCATGGCCGCATCCGCGCCGAGCTGGGCTTCGGCCATCAGGATGCGCGCGAGATGCGCGAGCTGCTCAAGCAGGGCTATCGCGGCTCGCGCTACAGCTTCGGCTACCCGGCCTGCCCGAACCTCGCCGACCAGGCCGCCCTGCTGCAGCTGCTGGGCGCGGAGCGGATCGGCATCGAGCTGTCCGAGGGCGACCAGCTCTGGCCCGAGCAGAGCACCAGCGCCATCGTCCTGCATCACCCGCAGGCGCGCTACTTCAACGTGTGACCCGCTGCCTTCCTCGGCGGCAAGCTGCCGACGCCAACGGTTCCGCTTGCGGTCGGGGCGATCCGGCCGCTAGCTGTGGCGACGGGTGGGATTGCTTCCGGCGGTCATGACCGATTCTGCAACACGCGGCGGTTGCGCAAGGCGGGGACGCTCCGACGCCCTTCTCGCTGCGCAGCCTGCTGCGCGATCTCTACTTCGGCGGTGACCGCCGTGCGACGCGGTTCCAGCTGGCCCTGCTCGCCTTCGACCTCGTCACGGTCACCTTCTTCCTGGTGACCACGTTCCTGCCCTATTCCGAGTGGATCCTGGCTGCCGACATGGTCATCGCGTTCGGCCTGGGTCTGGACTTCGCCGCGCGCCTCTACATCTCGCCGCGGCCGCTGCAATATCTGCGGCAGCCCTTCGCGATCATCGATCTCGTGGTCCTCGTGTCGCTCCTGCTGCCGGCCCTGGCGCCGAATCTGGGCTTCCTGCGGCTGCTGCGCGCGGTCCGGCTGGTGCGGTCCTACAATGTCCTACTCGTCCTGGAGACCGAGGCCCCGTTCGTCCGGCGGAATCTCCGGGTGATCCGCGCCGGGGTGAACCTCGGCGTGTTCGTGTTCCTGGTCAGCGCCATCGTCTACGTCCAGCAGCGCACCATCAATCCCGACATCACCGACTATCTGGACGCATTCTATTTCACCGTGGCGACCCTCACGACGACCGGGTTCGGCGACATCACCCTCGAAGGCAAGTATGGCCGCCTGCTCGCGACCGTGGTGATGATCGTCGGCATCTCGCTGTTCTTGAACCTGGTGAGCGCGGTGTTCCGGCCGCGCAAGGTGGAGCACACCTGCCCGACCTGCGCCCTGCTCGAGCACGACGTCGACGCGGTCTACTGCAAGGCCTGCGGTCAGATCCTGAAGATTCCCAATGCCGGTAGTTGAGGTGGGCCACATGACCGCAACGGCCCTCTACGCCGGGCTACTGGCGCTGCTCTACCTCTACCTGACCTTTCGCGTCATTCGCGTGCGCCGGGGGCGTCGCGTCGACATGGGCGACGCCGGCGATCCGCTGCTGCAGCGCTACATCCGGGCGCATGCCAACTTCGCCGAGTATGCCCCGATCGGGCTCCTGCTACTCCTGCTCGTGGAGGCCGGCGGCTGGCCCCTCTGGGTCGCGCACCTCCTTGGCTGCATGCTCGTCGTCGGGCGCGTGTCGCACGCCTGGTCGTTCTCGGTGGCAGAACTGCGCGAGCCATCGCGGGTCGTGGGCATGGTCCTCACCACCAACATGCTGGCGCTGGCCGCACTCCTGTGCCTCGCGCGGGGTCTCGGGCTGGCCTGATGCCGTCGCGCTGGGCGGCCCTGCCCACGCTGGCGGTGCTCGCCGCCGCCTACGTCCTGAGCCAGTTCTTCCGCACCGCCCTTGCCGTGGTGGCGCCGGAGATCGCCGCCGATCTGGGCCTCGACCCCGCCCGCCTGGGCATCCTGTCCTCGGCATGGTTCTGGGCCTTCGCGGCGGCCCAGATCCCGATCGGCGTGGCGCTGGATCGCTGGGGACCCCGCCGCACGGTAGCCACGCTGTTCTGCGCCGCCGGGCTGGGATGCCTCGTTTTCGCCCTCGCCGGCAGCCTGGGTGCGGCGGTCGTCGGCCAGATCCTGATCGGCATCGGCTGCGCGCCCGTGTTCATGGGCGTGCTGGTCGTCCTCTCCCGCTTCTACCCGCCGCAGCTCTTCGCCCAGATCTCCTCGATCCTGCTGGCGGTAGGCACCGTCGGCACGCTGGCCGGCACGACGCCGCTGGCCATGGTGGCAGGTGCCATCGGCTGGCGCGGTGCATTCCTGGGCATGGCTGCGGCGGTGGTACTGGTGGCACTGCTGGTGGCCCTGGTGGTGCGCGACCGGCCTCCGGGTGCGCCCGCTCCGGTGACGAGCGAATCCCTGGCCGCGGCCCTGCGCGGCGTCCGGCAGGTGCTCACCAACCGGCGCATCCTGGCCATCGTGCCGATGTGCTTTGCCGGCTATGCCGTCCTGATCACCGTCCGTGGCCTCTGGGCGGGTCCGTACCTCGCCGAGATCTTCGGCTTCTCGGCCGTCGCGCGCGGCAACGCGCTGCTGGCGATGTCGGTGGCGATGATCCTGGGCAATCTCACCTACGGCATGCTCGAGCGCCGGCTCGACCGCCGTCGGCCACTGGTCGTGACCGGCGCCGCCGGCGTGATCGCCGCACTCGTCGTGCTCGCCGCCCTGCCGACCACCTCGGCCATACTGTCCGTGGCCGCGCTCGTGGTCATCGGCGCCATGGGCATGACCTACGCCCTGCTCATGGCGCAAGGACGCCGCTTTCTCGCCGAGCAGGAGATCGGCAGGGGGCTGACCCTGCTCAACGCCGCCTGCTTTGCCGGTGCGGCCACGGTGCAGGCGGTAAGCGGGCTCGTCGTCGAGCTCGGCCAAGCCGGCGGCAGCACCGCCGCGCCCTGGCGGGCCCTGTTCCTGTTCCTGGCCGCGGTGCTGGCGCTGGCGGTCGGCACCTATGTGCGCAGCGCCGATCCCCGCCGCACGGTCGCCGATCGCGGTTAGACGGGATGCTCGTGCTTGGCGGAGAAGTGCCGCAACAGGTAGAGGATCGCCAGCGCCGTGATGACCAGCGCCACCAGGAACAGGCCCAGCGCCCAATCGTCGAGCCAGGCCACCATCACCACGCCGGCGGCGAGGACCAGCCCGACGACGCAGAACCGCCAATCGACGTAGACGCCATCCAGGAAGACGGCGAGGGCGAGCAGCACCAGGGTGACCACGCCCAGAGGATCGCCGGTGACGAGATCGGTGACGTAGTGCGAGTGCAGCAAGGCCATCGCGGCCAGGAACGCCCCCCAGTGGGCGAGCTGCTTCAAGGCGAGCACGGTCCGGTTCGTCGCGTCGGAGCGGACGACGTGGATGATGGCGATGATCGCGAACAGGACGGTCGTCAGCTGCCAGAAGCCCACGCTCCTGGTCGGGTTGACGTCGGTGTAGGCCAGCCCCCCGACCGCCCACACCACCATGAAGATGTAGACGCCCAGGCGGCGCCAGATGCTGACGCTGGGGACCGGCTCGGTGAGATCGGTGGGTCCGGGCGTGGTGTCGATCTGTTGCATGGGCGTATCCGCAGCGCTTCCTGACCTGACCTTGACACCCTAGCGCGGGCGGGGGCGCGGCGATAGCCGGCCGACGCGCGGCGTCGCCCGGCGGTGATCGCGCGCCGTCGCCGGCGCGTACCGGTCATCGGCATCTGGAGAATTGGGATGATCCGCGGGCTCGGTATCGTGATGGGCGGACTGCTGGTGGGAGCCTGCTCGGTCGTGGGCGTCCGCTCGGGCACCGAGCAGCCGGCCTACCAGGTGGTCGACCGCCTCGAGGGCGGGGTGGAGATCCGGCGCTACGCGCCTCGGCTCGCGGCCGAGACCACGGTCGCCACGGCCGACGGGCAGGCCGGCCGCAGCCAGGCCTTCCGCCGGCTCGCGGACTTCATCTTCGGGGCGAACCGGGCGCAGGCCAAGGTGGCGATGACCGCACCGGTCCAGCTCGAGGCCGGACCGTCCACGATCGCCATGACCGCGCCGGTGGCGACCCAGGCGCGCGACGACAGCCTGACCATGCGCTTCTTCATGCCGGCCAGCTACACGCTGGACACGCTGCCCGAGCCGCTCGATCCGGCGATCCGGATCGTCTCCGTGCCGGAGGAGACCCTGGCCGTGCTGCGCTTTTCCGGCTCGACCGGCCGCGCCGCGGTGACCGCCCGCGAGGCGGAGCTCTCGCGCATTCTCGCGGGCTCGTCCTGGCAGCCGCAAGGCGAGCCGGTGGCCCAGTTCTACGACCCGCCCTGGACGCTGCCCTTCCTGCGCCGCAACGAGGTCGCCGTCGCGGTCGCAGGTCCCGGCTGAACTACAGCACCTCGAACACCTGGCCGCTGCGGGCACCCTCGACACTCTTGGCGTAGGCGAGAGCCACGCGGTGACCCGGCACCGCCTCGTGGCCGCGAAAGAACGGCCCGAATGCCGGCAGTGATTCGACCAGCACGCCCGGGCTGACCGCGTTGATGCGCAGGCCGCGCGGCAGCTCGATCGCGGCGGCGCGGACGAACGCCTCGATGGCGCCGTTGACCATCGAGGCGGAGCTGCCGAAGCGGACCGGGTCGTGGGTGAGCACGCCGCTGGTCAGCGTGAACGAGCCGCCGTCCGCGATGAACTCGCGTCCGACCAGGACGAGGTTCACCTGACCCATCAGCTTGTCCTTGAGGCCGATGGCGTAGTCGGCCTCGGTCATGTCCTGCAGCGGCGCGAACTTGACCTTGCCGGCGGTCGAGACCAGCGCATCGAATGCTCCGACCTTGGCCAGGGCCGCACGGATCGAGCCGGCGTCGGTCAGATCGAGCCGGACATCGCCCGACTTGCTGCCGGCCGTGACGATCTCGTGGCGTCCGCCCAATTCGTTGATCACCGCCTGCCCGATGGTGCCCGACGCGCCGACCAACACGATTCTCATGCCTGTGCCCTCCGTTGCGGCCCTTCGGGGAGCATGGCGGAGCCCATGCCGGCCGGCCAGTCCGTGATGTGACAAAATGGCACGGACAGCGCTCCACTGCCGTCGACAAAGGCAACCGTCATGGTGGAGCGAGGCGCATGCCCGAGCAGGAACGCGATCCGGTCGAACCGACATTGCGGCTCGAAGACGGCCGGACCGTCACGGGCACGCCGTGGCAGATCGACGGCGAGGTCGAGGAGCATGCCGATCTGAGCGGGATCGCCTGCCTACCCGACGGCTACGGCCTGCTGGTGACCGACGAGGGCTCGCTGGTCCAGCCGTTCCGGCTCGACCGTGCGGCGCGCTGCCTGCAGATGGAGCATCCGGGCCTGATGCTCCTGCGCGCTGGCGAGGAGGCGGACCTGGAGGGCCTGTGCTGCGACGGTGAGCGCTTCTATGCCGTCGGTTCGCACGCGCTCGGTCGCAACACGCCGGACCATCAGCCCTCGCGGCATCACCTCTACCGGCTCTGGCTCGAGGACGGGCAGCTCCGGCACGAGATCTCCCACGGGCTGGAGCCGCTGCTCGCCAACGACGGCCTCCTGGCCGGACACTACCGGCGGCGCCTCAACGCGGCGGAGCGGGGCGTCGACATCGAGGGCATCGCCTGCGTCCCCGGCGATCGCTTGCTGATCGGCCTGCGCAGCCCGTCGCTCGACGGTCAGGCCTTCCTGCTCGCGGTGGCTGTCGAGACGCTGTTCGGGCGCAAGGGCAATCGGCAGCAGACGGCCGAACGCTACGCGCTGCCGCTGGGTCCGGGTGCCGGCATCCGCGATCTCGCGGCCCTTCCCGATGGTGTCCTGATCCTGGCCGGGCCCTCCACCGACGACGACCCGGCGCCGTTCACCCTCTGGCGCTGGGGCGGACGTCGCAAGCTGGTGCGTCTGGGTACCTTCGCCCACGGCCGCGACGCCAAGGCGGAAGGCCTGCTGGTGCTCGAGGCCGGTGACGACACGCTCGAGCTGTTGGTCCTGTTCGACGGGGTGGAGCGGGGACATCCGCACCAGTTCGTGGTGCCCCGGCGCGGCTAGGTCCGCAAGAACGGGTGCATTCGCGGTGCGCCGGGGCTAAGGGTTGCCACCCTGTGACGGTTCGGTGACCGTCGCCGCTCCGTGGATCGCTCCCCGTGTCGCCTCTCGTGTTCTCGGTCGTGCTTGGTGCGGCGGTGCTGCATGCCGCATGGAACGCTCTGGTCAAGCATGGCGGCGACCCGTTCCTGCGCCTCGCCGTGGTCAACCTCACCGGCTCGGCGATCTGCCTGCCGTTCCTGCCGTTCGTCGATCCTCCGGTGGCCGCGGCCTGGCCCTGGCTCCTGGCCTCGGTCGCCATCCATATCGGCTACTGCTCGTCCTTGTGCCTGGCCTACCGCCTGGGCGACCTGAGCCAGGTCTATCCGGTGGCGCGTGGCGTGGCACCGCCGCTGGTCGCGTTGCTGGCCTGGCTGGCGGTGGGCGAGTCGCCGAGCTGGACCGGTCTCGCCGCGGTCGGGCTCATCTCGCTGGGCATCCTCGCCATCGCCTTCGGCCGGCGCTCGGCGGGGCAGGGCGGGCACCATCTCCTGTTGGCGGCACTCTGCGGCACCTGCATCGCCGCCTACACCATCTGCGACGGGCTGGGGATCCGAGCAGCCCAGGGCACGCTCGAATACATCGTCTGGTTCTTCTTCATCGACGGCCTGCCGTTCGGCCTGGGCGTGCTGTGGCTGCGCCGGCGCAGCCTGCGCGCGGCCCTGCCGCCGGTACTCCTGCCGGCGATCGGCGGCGGGGCGCTGTCGTTCCTCGCCTATGGCCTGGTCATCTGGGCCATGCGCAGCACGCCCATGGCCTATGTCTCGGGCCTGCGCGAGACCAGCGTCATCCTGGCCACGATCATCGGCACCCGGCTGATGGGCGAGCCCTTCGGCCGCGAGCGCATGACGGCCGCCTGCATCGTCGCGGGCGGGATCGGGTTGCTCAAGCTCGCCGGCTGACCGGAGCCCGTGGGCTCCGGCCAGCTGCGACGATCCTTTGCCTCAGCGGATGAAGCCCAGGCTTTCCAGCTTGATCAGGATGCGGTGGGCGGCGAGGTCGGGCGTGAGCTCGCCGGTGTCGATGCGCATCTCGGGGTTCTCCGGCGCCTCGTAGGGGTCGGAGATGCCGGTGAACTCCTTGATGATCCCCGCACGGGCCTTGGCGTAGAGGCCCTTGCGGTCGCGGCTCTCGCAGACCTCGATCGAGGTCGCGACGTGGACCTCGAGGAAGCCGCCCTGGGGCTCGATCATGTCGCGCACCTTCTGCCGGGTGGAGGCATAGGGTGCGATCGGCGCGCAGATGGCGATGCCGCCGTTCTTGGTGATCTCGCTGGCGACGTAGGCGATCCGCAGGATGTTGAGGTCGCGGTGCTCGCGCGAGAAGCCGAGCTCGCTGGAGAGGTTCTTGCGGACATGGTCGCCGTCGAGCAGCGTGACCGGACGGCCGCCCAGCTCCAGGAGCTTGACCAGCAGCGCGTTGGCGATGGTCGACTTGCCCGAGCCCGAGAGCCCGGTGAAGAACACCGTGAAGCCCTGCTTGTGGCGCGGCGGGTGGGTGCGGCGCAGCTCCTCGACCACCTCGGGGAACGAGAACCACTCCGGGATGTCCAGGCCTTCCTGCAGCCGGCGGCGCAGCTCGGTGCCGGAGAGCGAGAGCACCTTCTCGCCCGGCTCGACCTTGTCCTCGGGCACGTACTGCACCCGGCTCTCCGAGTAGACCAGGTTCGGGAACGGCACCATGGTGATGTCGAGCTCTTCCTGGTGCTGCGCGAACAGCTCCTGGGCCTCGTAGGGGCCGTAGAACGGCTTGCCGGCGCTGTTGTTGCCCGGGCCGGCATGGTCGCGGCCGACGATCAGGTGGGTGCAGCCGTAGTTCTTGCGGATGATCGCGTGCCACACCGCCTCGCGCGGGCCGGCCATGCGCATGGCCAGCGGCAGCAGGCTCAGGGTCGTGGTCTGCTCGGGATAGTGGCCGATCAGCTTCTCGTAGCAGCGCACGCGGGTGAAGTGGTCGACGTCGCCGGGCTTGGTCATGCCGACGACGGGGTGGATCAGGAGGTTGGCCTCGGCCGACTGCGCGGCGCGGAAGGTCAGCTCCTGGTGGGCGCGATGCATCGGGTTGCGGGTCTGGAACGCGATCACGCGCCGCCAGCCCAGCTTCTTGAACCGGTCGCGCAGCTCCTGCGGCGTGTCGCGCAGGTGCTTGAAGTCGTAGTGCATGGGCGCCTCGATGCCCTGCACCGTGCCGCCCAGGTAGACGCTGCCCGCATGGTCGTGCAGGTAGCGCACGGCCGGATGGGCCTTGTCGTCGGCACCGTAGACCGCGACCGCCTCGGCCCGCTTGTCCGGCGACCAGCGGTCGGTGATCGTCATGGTGGCGTTGAGCACGCCCTCGCGGTCGCGCAGGTCGATGGTCTCACCGATCTCGAGCTTCTCGGCGAAGGCCGGCGACACGTCGAGCGTGATCGGAATCGGCCACAGCACGCCGCTGGCCAGCCGCATGTCGGTCAGCACCGACTCGTAGTCGGCCTGGCTCATGAAACCCTCGAGCGGCGAGAACCCGCCGTTCATCAGGAGCTCCAGGTCGCAGAGCTGCCGCTCCGTCAGATCCCAGGACTTGCGGCTGCCGGCGCCGCGCTTGACCGCCTCGGCCGCCGCTGCGTCGAGGTACAGGTTGCGCAACTGGCCACCGTGCGCGTCCTTGAAAGCGCCCATTCCACAAAGCTCCTCGAGGGTACTTGCCGCGGCGCAACATGATGACGGGGCCGCCGCACGTCAACGCAACTGCACTACCCGGGAGCGCTCTGCGCCCCGGACGTTGCGTGATTCCGACAGTAGCGGCAAACCTGGACGCAATCGTAGCAAAAAAGGCGAGGGCTGCATGGCGATGCGCTTCGACGCGGTGATCATCGGTGCCGGCGTGATCGGTGCCGCGGTCGGCCTGGAGCTGGCGCGGCGCGGCCGGCGGACCTTGAACGTCGACGCGCTTCCCGCCGCCGGCTACGGCTCGACCAGCGGCTCCGCGGCCGTGATCCGCGTCTATTACTCCACCCTGCACGGCACCGCGCTGGCCTACGAGGGCTACCACTACTGGAAGCGCTGGGCCGAGCATCTGGGCCTCCCCGACGACGGCGGCCTTGCACGCTTCCACGAATGCGGCGCGGTCGTGATCAAGACCGAGGAGAACCAGCAGTTGCGGCCCGCCTGCGCGCTCATGGCCGCGCTGGCGATCCCGTTCGAGGACTGGGACGCGGCACGGCTGCGCCGCGAGCTGCCCTTCTACGACACGCAGCGCTACGCGCCGCCGCGCCGGCCGGACGATGACCGGTTCGGCGAGAGCGACGGGGAGATCGCCGGTGCCGTGTTCTTCCCGACCTGCGGCTACGTCGACGATCCGCAGCTCGCCGCGCGCAACCTGCAGCACGCGGCGGAGCGGCACGGCGCGTCCTTCCGCTTCAACGCCACCGTCGCCGCGATCCGCAGCGAGGAGGGCCGCGTCGCCGGCGTGGTGCTGGCCGACGGCACCGAGATCGCGGCACCCGTGGTGGTCAACGTCGCCGGTCCGCACTCGTCGGTCGTCAACCGCATGGCCGGCGTCGCGGACGAGATGGCCGTCGGCACGCGGCCGCTGCGCCAGGAGGTGGCCTGGGTGCCGGCCCCGCCCGGGGTGGATTTCGGCCGGCGGCCACTGATCTGCGCCGACGGCGACGTCGGCTGCTACTGGCGATCCGACACCGGCAACAAGCTCCTGATCGGCGGCCTGGAGCCCGCCTGCGATCCCCTGGAATGGACCGACGCCGACGACTGGAACCGCGAGCTGACCGAGCAGTGGACCGCGCAGGTCTACCGTACGGCCCTGCGCATCCCGACCCTGCCGATCCCCCAGCAGGCGACCGGCATCGCGGCCCTCTACGACGTGTCGGACGACTGGATCCCGATCTACGACCGCTCGAGCCTGCCGGGCTTCTACATGGCGGTCGGGACCAGCGGCAACCAGTTCAAGAACGCCCCGCTCGCGGGCGAGCTCATGGCCGAGCTGATCCTGGCCTGCGAGGCCGGCCGCGACCACGACCGCGAACCGCTGAAGGTCAGGGGCCGCCATACCGGGTTCGAGATCGACCTGGGCTTCTTTTCACGACTTCGTCCAGTCAATCGCGACAGCAGCTTCTCGGTGCTGGGCTGATACTTCGCGTATTAGATCGACAAGACTTGAGCCGAGATCGCGCAAAGAAGCTGACTTCATTGCGCGACCGTAACATGCCACCTAGTGTCGTTCGCGCGTTGGTGGAGCTTTGGCTATCTCGCCTGAGCCGGCACCGCGGCCGTGGGGAACAAGCATGGGTGTGGGAGCATCGAAGCCGGCGGATCGCGACAAGAAGCTACGCGACCGGTCACAGGAC
This sequence comes from uncultured Alphaproteobacteria bacterium, assembly GCA_963769465.1. Taxonomy (GTDB): domain Bacteria; phylum Pseudomonadota; class Alphaproteobacteria; order Geminicoccales; family Geminicoccaceae; genus Benzoatithermus. Next base: position 113,458 of record CAVYMA010000021.1, on the reverse strand, counting down.
GACGACAACGACAACGACATCGACCTCGATCGGAAGGCCGATTTTGTCACCCCCGACGGCAGCATCGGTGAAGCCGGAATTCCCGAATGACCTCGATGCAGCCGTCTAGAATGGTCCCACGGGCGGTCTTGCTCCGCCGCACAGGAGAGTGGCGATGCTCGGATGGTTCATCCTCGTAGCGGGGCTCGTTCTCACGACAGCCCTGCACGCCACGGCGCAGGAAATCACGATCGCCGACGACGCCAAATTCTTGGCAAGCGTTCGTGAAAGCTACGAGGGTTCCATAAAAAAATCGGCAAATCCGCCCGCCTCCTCAGCAAACCACCAGTTCGACTCGCTGCTGCGCGCCCAACTCTGGGCGCTGGTGAAAGAACCAAACGCTGCCGCTGGTGCTGGCGTGAGCGGTCGGGCCATGATCGATGTTCCAGCAGCAATCGTGTCGTACAACACGATACACGGTCAGACCAGCATCGTGCGCAACCACATCAACAACCAAGTGGCGCAACTGAGCGGCGAAGCACTACGCATCAGCGACAACATTGAATATGTTAAGAAGCTGTCGGTAGAGTACGGCGGTATGCGCGGCGATGAAATCTACGATGATCTCAATGATTTGAGCGATGTGCTCACTCAGAATAATGAATTAGCAACAGGAAATGTAAATAACGGACAGGCGTATACTCTTGTTGATTTAGCTTGGGAGATGAAGTATTTCGCCCTACGATATGAAAGAAATGCGGACATTACACCCAACTTGGATGATCCCAACAATCCTACTGTCAAGATCATCAATACAGAGAACATCCTGGAATTCTTCAAAAGTGCAGCTCTTGGCGTGAACGAAACCCTGGGTCGACGAGAAAAACTGAACGCCAAAAAGAAATTAAGCCAAGCTGAGGCAATAGAACTTAATGATTTGAATGTGAAGCACAAAAAGCTTATTGCTCCGGTAACCGATGACGATCACACGGGAATCATAAATTATTCCATCGAAGAAGCTTGGTCGACAAGACAAGAATTCTTGGATGCACAAGCTGCTGCGACGCATGAGGTTGGGGTAGATCAAGAAACGGATGATAAAATCGACGCCGCGATCGCAGCCGCATTTCCCGACGAAGTCCTTGATGATCCTAATCGAACCGAAGAACCCGACGGAACCGAAGTCGAAAGTGAGGAAGCGCCATGACGTCGATCGGCGTCGCGGGGCCTCGGCTGACATGGATCAGGCTTAACCGCCTTGCGTGGCGCGCCCTACTTCCGGCTTGGCTGTCGCTCTGCGGCGCCTCGGCCGGCTTCGCCGCCGAGGCGCTACGCTTCGATGGGACCCAAGACACGGTGGAGGTGTCGTCGGCGCAGCGTTTCACCGCAGGCGATCTTGAGCGCCTGACGCTCGACGTGGCGATCGGCCGGATCAAAGGACCAGCCGCAACCCTCTTCATGCTTTCCGGCGGCGCGACCGTCTTCATGGCGAGCTTCGACGCCACGACCGGGCACGTCACCCTGAACTCTGCGCCTAGGCCCGATCCGCGCGCCATCGGACCCAAGCTCGCGCCGGCCGAGCCGTTCAGGCTGGTGCTTTCCCGGGCGCCCACGGGCTGGCAGGTCAGCATCAATGACAGTGCCTCGGAGGCCGTAGGCGCCGAAGAGCTTGATCCTGCGCGCCCGGCGCAGCTCGATCTGGCCCTCGGTGAGGTCGGGCTCGTCGGTACGGTCCAGTCGCTGACCGTCGCGCTGAAAGGCGGCGAAACCCTCGTCCTGCAGGGCGACGGCGTGCTGAAGCCGGGCCAGGGCGGCGTCGCGACTGCTGCAGGGCCGCGGCTCGGCCTCTATCGCCGCAGCGACGCCGTAAAGGAGTATGGCGCCTCAGGAACGAGCGAAATCGTCCGTCCGAGCTTTCGCTACTTCGCGCTCGTCGAGAGGGAGGGCGCGCTTGGGCTGGTATTCGACTGGGGCGGCTTTCTCCCGCTGGTACCCGATGCGACGGCGCCGGGACGCTATGTGCCGGCCGATCCCCGCTTCGCCTGGGCCGGAGCCATCACCTTCGATCCGTCGAACGATGGCTACTTCACAGCGTCCGACGTGTCGGAGAGCTATCGGCCCGCCGAGCCGCTGCTGACCAACGGCGCGAGGTACCATCACATCGTCAGCAGTGCGGAGAAGCCCTATCCCAAGGCCGCACCCGGCGAGGTCCAGCTGGGCAGCGTGTTCGCGCAACACGCGCCGTCGAACTTCTATTTCTCGATCGACGCCTGTTACGACCTGCTGCGCATGGATCGGAGCGACTTCACGAGGACCGGGTGCAATGCGCCGCTCTTCGCGATGCCCCCGAAGACATCGGCAGGCTTCCGGCCGGGCGGCGAGCCGGGCCAGATCATCCCCTTCGGCTGGAGCTATGAAGTCTTCAGTCACGTCTACGGTACGGAGTTCACGTCGCTAGTGGAAAGTGCATCCGAGGTCACGGACGCGCTCTCGAACATGCAAGGGTCCGATTGGAAGGGGAGTCTCGCGGGCCTTACGATCGAAAGCTCCCAGTCCAGCATCCAGAGCGACCAAGCCCGGCAGTTGCTGCAGAACAGCCACATGGGCAAGATCCAACAGAGCATCGGGACCAGCCACACGATCGTGCTGGAGCCCGGAGAGGTGCTGCTGCACCACTGCTTCATCAAGCGGGTCATGCGGATGGCGCCAGGGGCGAAGCCGCCTTCGTACTACCGGAACGAGGCCGAGTTCGACAGCGCCGAAGACCTGACGGCGGCGGTGGACCGCAGCATCGGGCGCAAGGACGATTGCCCCGAGGACGTGAAGCAACCCCTGACGGTCGAGGCGTTTCTCGGCCTGTATGGGACGCACTACGCCCATTCCATCACCTACGGTGGGTGGGGGCGCAATGTCACGACCTATTCGCGGCGGTCGATCGAGACCCAGCTCGTGGAAAGCACCGAGTTCAAACAGGCGCTGCACATCGGTTTTGAGAAGACGGGTGCGAAGGAGGACCCCCTGACCGGTAGCGGCGTCAAGGGCGGCCGGACTTCGGACGAGCGCAGCGAAGGCTCGACCCGCCAGCAGAGCGGCAGCGAGATCACGACGACGGGCTGGCACTGCGTCGGGGGCGCGGGCGGCAACTGCGAGCACGGGATCGAGCGCAACTCGCTCCTCGTGCCGGTCTTTCTGGACCTGCGCCTGCTCGACGGCCTGCTGGGGCCGCCGTTCTTCACCGACCCGGCCGTCAGCCGTCGACCTGCGACGCCGGGTGCAGGAGGCCATAGCCGCGAAACTGAACGCCGCGACGAGAACCCGTCAGGCCGGGCGCCCGGTCCTGCAGGCCTACAGGCCTCGATGTCGAAGAGATCGGCTGCCGCGGCGACGCAAGAGCCTGCAACGACCTCATGCAGGTCGGCGATCTGGTCATCTACGGAAAGACGCGAAATGGCGGCAACGTCGACCTGACGCCGGTGAAGAGCGTTCCGTTGTCAACATTCGCGAAGTTGTCGGCACCTGGAGGGGCGCCTGCCGCAGCCGGGCGCGATGCCGGCAAGCAGCAGGCGACGCCGGTACTCCCGGTCCTGTTCCTCGTCGATGCTGGCGGCGCCGACATCGACCAGATCGGCCTGTCCGTCGCTCCGAGCGCCGATCCACGGATCGGTCAGCCTTCCGCGACCGCCTGCTGTGGCCCTCTGGCGATGTCGCCGACCCTCTGCCGGATCAAGACCGGCGAGAAGCGCGACTGTGTCAGCGTCGGCAACGCATTGTCCTGCGGCGACTACTATCCAGCCTTCGAAGACATGGCCTGCCCCGCACGGCAGCTCAGCGCCGCCGACGGGGAGAGCTATCTGCGATGGGCCTTGCTCCGGTCAGACCCTGGACAGGATTCGTCGTCCAGCGCCGCCGTTCAGGCCAGGGTTGCCGGGGCGAACACCGCCATTCAGGCCGCAATTGCCGCGGTGATCGCCGCCGCCACCCCGGCGATGCACGACCGCCGCGGCGACACGGCTGAAATCGTCGCTCCGTACGGAGCCGGAGAGTTCGAGCGGCGCTTCCGGGAGGCCCGGCTGCTGACCCTGAAAGGTGCTGGAAGTGCTGACATCGAGCTGTCGCTGTCCGGCGTGCTGCGTTCGGTCGATCTCGCACAACAACTGGGGGTGCCGCGGGATCCGGGGGGCGTGTCGATCGCGTTCGATGCGCCGTCTCCAAGTCGGCTCGCAGTGTTCGGACCCGGTGACCCCCACATGTACCTGCGTTGCCCCGACGGCTCGCAACACACGAGCACCGGTTGCGACCGCATTGATCCTGCCAATGCCTGCCCCAAGCCTCTCGTGCGCTACGGCGGCAGTTGCGTCAAACCCGACGAGGACATGGAGGTCGCGTTCCTCAACGATGGTGCATATGTCGCCAGCGCGCGGCTAGTCTATGAGCTCAATGGGGAGCGAAAGGACGTGTTCGGTGATCGCCTGCTGAAGGGCAAGTGGCAGATCTTCAAGGTGCCGCGGCTCGCCAGAGGAGCCGTGATCACCGGGACGCTGGAGGGCATCACGAGGCAGAAGATATTCTCGTCGCCTATCTCGCACGAACAGGGTCCGCGTTGCTTCGTTGTGAGCGGCCTTTGGCCCACGCCGAGCTACGACCCCCAAGCTTCATGTTCCGAATTTTCGAATAGAACATATCACGTATTCAATGGTCTTCCACTATACCCGGGCAGTTTCAATTAGGGATGCGGCTTGGGGTCAGAGGTAACGCGCGGCCGGCGTGAGTCAGGCGACGGCGGGCCGTAGAGGCGCCGGCATGGTTCAAACTCCTGGCGCCGACCCAGTCCGCCACCTAGTCCCGCTCAGAGCGGTGCCGGCATCTCGCCCATGGCCGTGGCGCGCGCCCCGTCGACGGGCGGCTGCGTCTTGGCGAGCGGCGGTGCCTCCGGGGTCGGCGGTACCAGGGGCGGCAGGCCCTTTTCGGCGAAGACGGTCACACCGTTCCGGTCGTGCCCGTACAGATCCGGCCGCAGCTGCAGCCGGCCGTCCTCGCCGATGAAGGCGGTGCGGTAGTCCAGGAATACCGGCACGGGCTCCGCGAGTTCGACCCGCTGCGTCTTGCTCGAGGCGTAGGCCGCGTCGAGCCGCTTTCTGGTCCAGCCCTGCTCGCCGAGCAGCGCGATGGCGAGATCGTTGGGCTTCTCCACCCGCACGCAGCCATGGCTCAGGCTGCGCTGGCTGCGGCCGAACAGGGTGCGCTGCGGCGTGTCGTGGAGATAGACGGCATGATGGTTGGGGAACAGGAACTTGATCCGGCCCAGCGCATTCTTGGGCCCCGGCTTCTGCACCAGCGACTGCCCGCTGGCACCGCGCCAGGTGAAGCCGCTGCTCGCGAGGTAGCCGGGTCGCGCCGCCTCCTTCTCCAGCAGTTCCGGCACGATGCTCGCCGGGACGTACCAGGACGGATTGATCTCGATGTAGCGGATCCAGTCGTCGAAGATCGGGGTCTCGTTGTCCTTCTCGCCGACGATCACGCGCGAGCGCAGCACCACCTGGCCGCGGTCGACCACCTTGAGCTCGAAGCCGGGGACATTCACCTCGACGAAGCGGTCCAGATGCGTCCGGTCCGGCGTCCCGCGCGCGATGTTCAGGCGGACCTGGTCGATCTGCCGCTGCACCGGGGCGTTGAGTGCCGCCAGGGTGCGCGAGCCGACCACACCGTCCGCGAGCAGGCCGTGGCGCTCCTGGAACCGCTGGACCGCGGCAACGAGCTCGTCGTCCATCCCCGGAAGGTCGAGCTGGCTCGCCGGCAGGTCGCCCGACTGCACGAGGCGCCGACGCAGCGAGACCGGCTCGGGCAGGGTCTGGCGCGCCGGCAGGCGCGGGGCGATGTCGGTCTCCGGGCTGGTGAGCTGGCGCGGTGGCACGGTGGGCAAAGGCCCGGGCACGGTGCCGACCTTGCGCCAGCCACCGAGCTCGCGGACGATCTCGAGTTCGAGAAGGGCCAATTCCAGCGCGCTCTCCGGCGGCGGCCGGTCCAGCCAGCGCATGGCCTCCAGGGCCGCCTTGGCGTCGACCACGTCGCTGCCCGCGCGCCGGGCGAGAAGCGCCAGCGCGGCGCGCGTCGTGGCGATCTCGATCGCCTCGGTTCCCGTCCCCGCCGCGGCGCTGACTTCCAGGGCAGCCGGCGCCGCCGCCGCCGGATCGGCTGCCGCTTCCGCGCGCAGCAGGGCCAGGAGGGTCTGGCGGCGCTGCTCGGCCGCCCGGCCCGCAGTCCACAAGGGTGCGAAGCCGCGCGTGGCGTAGAGCGCGTTCAGCGTGGGGTCGCCGTCCCGGCCGGCGGCGCGGGCCAGCTCGTTGGCGGCCATTGCCCCGGTGGTGCCGAGGGCGCCCGGAACGAGCAGAAAGGCGGCGAGTACAACGACTGGGAGACGCATGCTTCCGGACAGTTGCTGGCGGGGGGAACAAGCGGACAACTCGGCGTAGATGTAGGGCACGCGACGACACTCTGCCACGATGTTTGCAAATCCGTTTCCCTTCGCGTAGCGCACCGTGTGTCCGTCACTATTCCCTGCAGGTGTGTCAGCGGAGCGCGCCACCGGACCGCTCGGGTGACAGCCGCATTGCCCCGGTGTAGGGGTCGGGTGCTTGGGTCGCGGCGCGCCGGCGGGCGTTCCGGGGTGACGGAAAAGGGGAGGTACGATGGACCGAATTGCGGACAGCGATCCCGTCGAGACCCGAGAGTGGCGTGACGCGCTGGACTCGGTCCTCGCGTTCGAGGGGGCGGAGCGCGCGCACTTCCTGCTGGGCGAGCTGATGTACGAGGCGCGTCGCAAGGGCGCGCCGGTGCCGTACTCGGCCAACACGCCCTACCTGAACACCATCCCGCCCGACCGCGAGCCGCCGCATCCGGGCGACCGGGCGATCGAGCACAAGATCCGCTCGCTACATCCGCTGGAACGCCCTGGCGATCGTGCTGCGCGCCAACAAGGAGAGCTCCGAGCTGGGCGGGCACATCGCCAGCTTCCAGTCCGCCGCACTGCTCTACGACACCGGCTTCATGCACTTCTGGCACGCGCCGACCGAGAACCATGGCGGCGACCTGATCTACGTCCAGGGCCACTGCTCGCCCGGCATCTACGCCCGCAGCTTCCTCGAGGGCCGGCTGACCGAGGAGCAGCTGCTCAACTTCCGCCAGGAGGTCGACGGCGAGGGGCTCTGCTCCTACCCGCACCCCTGGCTGATGCCGGACTACTGGCAGTTCCCGACGGTCTCGATGGGCCTCGGCCCGCTGATGGCGATCTACCAGGCCCGCTTCCTCAAGTACCTGCAGGGCCGCGGCCTGGCCGACACCGCCAACCGCAAGGTCTGGGCGTTCCTGGGCGACGGCGAGATGGACGAGCCCGAGAGCCTGGGCGCGATCTCGCTGGGCGGGCGCGAGAAGCTCGACAATCTGATCTTCGTCATCAACTGCAACCTGCAGCGCCTCGACGGGCCGGTGCGCGGCAACGGCAAGATCATCCAGGAGCTGGAGGGCATCTTCCGCGGCGCCGGCTGGAACGTCGATCAAGGTCGTGTGGGGCTCGGGCTGGGACCAGCTGATCGCCGCCGACACCACCGGCATCCTGCTCAAGCGCATGGAGGAGTGCGTCGACGGCGAGTACCAGGACTTCAAGTCCAAGAACGGCGCCTACGTCCGCGAGCACTTCTTCGGCAAGTATCCCGAGCTCGCCGCCATGGTCGCCGACTGGACCGACGACCAGATCTGGGCCCTGGTCCGCGGCGGCCACGATCCGTTCAAGGTCTACGCCGCCTACAACGCGGCCGCAGCACCACAAGGGCCAGCCGACCGTGATCCTGGCCAAGACCGTCAAGGGCTACGGCATGGGCGAGGCCGGCGAGGGCCAGAACATCACCCATCAGCAGAAGAAGATGGGCGAGATCGCACCTGCACGAGTTCCGCGACCGCTTCGGCCTGCCGCTGACCGACGAGCAGATCCACGACGATCCCGTTCCTGACGCTTCGCCGAGGGCTCGCCCGGAGCATCGACTATCTGCGCGACGCCGGCGCAAGGCGCTGGGCGGCTACCTGCCGGCGCGGCGGCAGAAGTCGGCGAGCGCTCGAGGTGCCGCCGCTCTCGGCCTTCGCGGCCCAGCTCGACGGCCACCGGCGACCGCGACGATCTCGACCACGATGGCGTTCGTGCGGATCCTGAACACGCTGCTGCGCGACAAGAAGATCGGCAAGCACGTGGTGCCGATCGTGCCCGACGAATCGCGCACCTTCGGCATGGAGGGCATGTTCCGCCAGTTCGGCATCTTCACCCAGGTGGGCCAGCTCTACCGGCCCGCAGGACGCCGACCAGCTCATGTTCTACAAGGAGGACAAGAGCGGCCAGATCCTGCAGGAGGGCATCAACGAGGCCGGTGCGATGGCGTCCTGGATCGCGGCGGCCACGTCCTACAGCACCAACGACGTGCCGATGATCCCGTTCTACATCTACTACTCGATGTTCGGCTTCCAGCGCATCGGCGACCTCGCCTGGGCCGCCGGCGACATGCGCGCCCGCGGCTTCCTGGTCGGCGGCACCTCGGGGCGGACCACGCTCAACGGCGAGGGCCTGCAGCACGAGGACGGCCACAGCCACATCATGTCGGCGACGATCCCGAACTGCGTCTCCTACGACCCGACCTTCGCCTACGAGGTCGCGGTGATCGTGCAGGACGGCCTGCGGCGGATGTATGCCGAGCAGGAGGACGTCTTCTACTACCTGACGACCTTGAACGAGAACTACGAGCACCCGGCCATGCCGGAAGGGGCCGAGGAGGGCATCCGCAAGGGGATGTACCTGTTCCGGGCCGCCGAGAAGGCCAAGGGGAAGGCGCGGCCGCGTGTCCAGCTGCTGGGCTGCGGCGCCATCCTGCGCGAGGTGATCGCGGCCGCCGAGCTGCTGGCGCGACGACTGGGGCGTCGACGCCGACATCTGGAGCGTGCCCAGCTTCACCGAGCTCGGCCGCGACGCGCAGCGACGTCGAGCGCTGGAACCTGCTGCACCCGACCGAGACGCCGCGGCGCAGCTGGGTCGAGCAGTGCCTGCGGTGCGAGCGAGGGCCCGGTGGTGGCCGCCACCGACTACATGCGCGTGTTCGCCGACCAGATCCGGCCCTATGTGCCGCCAGCGCTACCGGGTGCTGGGCACCGACGGCTTCGGCCGCTCCGACTACCGCAGGAAGCTGCGCCACTTCTTCGAGGTCGACCGCCACTGGGTGACCGCTGGCCGCCCTCGAGAGCCTGGCCGCGCGACGGCGTGCTGCCGGCCGGCAAGGTGGCCGAGGCGATCGCCAAGTACGGCATCGACCCGGAGAAGCCGAACCCGGCCCGGGTCTGAGGCCGACCGAACCGTAGGTAATGGGATCAGCCCCGGCGCAGCGCGGCCGGGCAGGGGGAGGAACCGCCGATGGCGATCGAGGTCAAGGTTCCCGACATCGGCGACTTCAAGGACGTCCCGGTCATCGAGATCCACGTCAAGCCGGGCGACACGATCAAGGCCGAGGACCCGCTGCTGACGCTGGAGTCCGACAAGGCGACCATGGACGTGCCCGCCGACCGGGACGGCACGGTCGAGGCGGTGCTGGTCAAGGTCGGCGACCAGGTCAGCGAGGGCACGCGCGATCCTCACGCTCAAGGCCGCCGACGGCGAGGCGCCGGTGACCCCGCCGCCCTCGGTGATCGCCCAGCAGGAGCCGGCGCCCGCACCCAAGCCGACCGCGGCTCCTGCCAGCCCAGCCCGCGGCCGCTGCCGGCCGCCGCTGGTGCCGGCGCGGTGCACGCGAGCCCGAGCGTCCGCCGGCTGGCCCGCGAGCTCGAGGTCGACCTGGCCAAGGTCAAGGGCACCGGCGAGAAGGGCCGGATCACCAAGGACGACGTGAAGGCGTTCCTGCGCGGTCCGGCGGCTCCGGCCCCGGCGGCGGCCGCGGCACCTTCGGGTGGCATGGGCATCCCCGAGATCCCGGCCCAGGACTTCTCCGAAGTTCGGCCCGATCGAGACCAAGCCGCTGGCGCGCATCAAGCGGCTGTCCGGGCCGTACCTGCACCGCGCCTGGCTCAACGTCCCGCACGTCACCCACAGCGACGAGGCCGACATCACCGAGCATCGACGCCTACCGCAAGGAACTCGACGCCGCCGCCAAGGAGCAAGGGCTACCGCGTCACGCTGCTGGCGTTCCTGATGAAGGCCAGCGTCTCGGCGTTGAAGGCGTTCCCGGAGTTCAACAGCTCGCTGTCGCCCGACAAGGACGCGCTGATCCTCAAGAACTACTACAACATCGGCATCGCCGTCGACACGCCCGACGGGCTGGTCGTGCCGGTGGTCAAGGACGTCGACCGCAAGGGCATCGTCGAGCTCAGCAAGGAGCTGGGCGCGGTCTCGAAGAAGGCGCGCGACGGCAAGCTGGGCCCCGCCGACATGCAGGGCGGCACCTTCACCATCTCCTGCCTCGGCGGCATCGGCGGCACCGGCTTCACGCCGATCGTCAACGCGCCCGAGGTGGCGATCCTGGGCGTGGTGCGCTCGAAGATGGCGCCGGTGTGGAACGGCAAGGAGTTCGAGCCGCGGCTGATGCTGCCGCTCTACGTGTCCTACGACCATCGCGTGATCGACGGTGCGCTCGCCGCCCGCTTCACCCGCCATCTGTGCCACGTCCTCGAGGACGTGCGCCGGCTGGTCCTGTGAGCGGAGACCGGCCCCATGAGCGATCGAAGTCAAGGTTCCCGACATCGGCGACTTCAAGGACGTGCCGATCATCGAGATCCACGTCCAGGCCGGGGCGCGGGTGCAGGCCGAAGACCCGCTGCTGACGCTGGAGAGCGACAAGGCGACGCTGGACGTTCCGGCCCCTCAGGCCGGCACGGTGACCGAGCTGAAGGTGGCGGTCGGCGACCGGGTCGGCGAGGGCAGCGTCATCCTCCTGCTCGAGCCGGAAGGGGCGGCCGCCACGCCGCCCAAGGAGAAGGTCAAGGGCGGCGGCGCGCCGGGGTCCGGGGAGCCGGCGACCTACGGCTCCAGTGCCGGCGCCTACGAGACGATCGAGGTCAAGGTCCCCGACATCGGCGACTTCAAGGACGTGCCGGTGATCGAGGTGCACGTCGCCGAGGGCGCCACGGTCAAGGCCGAGGACCCGCTGCTGACGCTGGAGTCCGACAAGGCCACGATGGACGTGCCCTCGCCGGCGGCGGGCACCGTGCGCGGGCTCAAGGTCAAGGTCGGCGACCGGGTGGGCGAGGGCACGCTGATCCTGCTGCTCGAGACCGGTGCGGCCAAGCCCGCAGGCGCGGCCACGGTGGCCGCCGCGCCAGCCGCGCCGGCGACCGCACCGACGCCCAAGCCCGCCACGGGCGGCAAGGGCGACTACCATGCCGAGGTGCTGGTGCTGGGCGCCGGCCCCGGCGGCTACACCGCCGCGTTCCGCGCCGCCGACCTCGGCCGGCAGGTCGTCCTGGTCGAGCGCTGGCCGAGCCTGGGCGGGGTCTGCCTCAACGTCGGCTGCATCCCGTCCAAGGCGCTGCTGCACGCGGCCAAGGTGATCGCCGAAACCCAGGAGATGGGCTGCGCACGGCCTGACCTTCGCCGCGCCCACGATCGACCTCGACGCCCTGCGCGGCTGGAAGGACGGCGTGGTCAAGAAGCTGACCGGCGGCCTGTCCGGGCTTGCCAAGCAGCGCAAGGTCACCGTCGTCCAGGGCACCGGCCGCTTCACCTCGCTCAACCAGCTCGAGGTCGAGCAGCCCGACGGCGGGCGCAAGACCGTGACCTTCGAGCAGGCGATCATCGCGGCCGGCTCCGAGCCGGTGCAGCTGCCGTTCATCCCGCACGACGACCCGCGGGTGATCGACTCGCACCGGTGCCCTGGAGCTGGGCGGCATTCCCGAAGCGGCTGCTCGTGGTGGGCGGCGGGATCATCGGGCTGGAGATGGCCACGGTCTACCATGCCCTGGGCGCCAAGGTGACCATCGTCGAGCTGATGGACCAGATCATTCCCGGCGCCGACAAGGACCTGGTCACGCCGCTCCACAAGCGGATCGCCAAGCAGTACGAGAACATCTTCCTGAAGGCCAAGGTCACCAGGGTCGAGGCGCGACCCGAGGGCCTCGTGGTCAGCTTCGAGGGCGGCAGCGCCCCGGCCACCGACACCTTCGACCAGATCCTGGTGGCGGTCGGGCGGAAGCCCAACGGCAAGCTGATCGGGGCCGAGAACGCCGGCGTGATCGTCGACGAGCGCGGCTTCGTCCCGGTCGACAAGCAGATGCGCACCAACGTGGCCCACATCTTCGCCATCGGCGACGTGGTCGGCCAGCCCATGCTCGCCCACAAGGCGGTCCACGAGGGCAAGGTCGCGGCCGAGGCGGCTTCCGGCCTGAAGAGCTTCTTCGACGCCACCGTGATCCCGTCGGTCGCCTACACCGATCCCGAAGTCGCCTGGGTCGGGCTCACCGAGAACGAGGCCAAGGCCAAGGGCATCAAGTACGGCAAGGGCGTGTTCCCCTGGGCGGCGTCCGGCCGCTCGCTGTCGCTCGGGCGCGACGAGGGCTCGACCAAGCTCCTGTTCGACGAGGCCACCGACCGCATCCTCGGCTGCGGCATCGTCGGGCCCAATGCCGGCGACCTCATCGCCGAGGCGGCGCCTCGCGATCGAGATGGGTGCCGACGCCAGCGACATCGGTCTGACCATCCACCCCATCCGACCCTGTCGGAAACCATCGGCATGGCGGCCGAGATGTTCGAAGGCACGATCACCGATCTGATCGCGCCGAAGAAGAAGCACTGAGGTCGCAGGTCCGGACTGCGCTTGGGGGGCCGGTCAACTCCACCGGCCGTCCACCGCCAACAGGAAAGCCAGACCAACCGCGGCGAGGGCCGACTGCGGCCCATGCATGCAACTACGGCGAGAGTTACTTCTCCAGCACGTACGCCCCCGGGGCATCGGCGAGCGGCGGGTGCTTCTTGCTGCCGACCGAAGGTGGGCTCACCTTCTTGCCCGAGCGCTCAGCCAGCCAGGCGACCCAGTCGGTCCACCAGCTGCCCTCGTGCTTGGTGGCGGCATCCAGCCATGCTTGAGACGACGTCGCCGGCTCCTCGTTGACCCAGAACGCGCCCTTCTTCGGGCCCGGGTGGTTGATCACGCCGGCGATATGGCCGCTCGAAGCCCTGACGAAGCGCACCCGACCGCCGGTCAGCTGGGTGATCCGCCACGCCGCGTACCAGGGCACGATATGGTCCTTCTCGGCCCCGACGGCATAGATGTCCTGCTCGATCCGGCCGAGGTCGATCGGCGCGCCCATGAGCGTCACCTGACCGGGCTTGATCAGGTTGTTCTCCACATAGGTGTTGCGCAGGTACCAGCTGTGCGCCGCGCGGGCCATGCGCGTGCCGTCGCTGTTCCAATACAAGAGGTCGAATGCCGGCGGCGGGTTGCCCATCAGATAGTTGTTGACCACGTTGGCCCAGATCAAGTCGTTCGAGCGCAGCAGGTTGAACATCGCGGACATCTCGCGGCTGTCGAGATAGCCGCGCTCCATCATCTGCTGCTCGATGAAGTCGATCGACGATTCTCCCATGAACAGCGAACTTTCGCCGACGTGGGCGAAGTCCTGCAAGGACACCATGAAGGTCGCCGTACCGAACAGGTCCTCCTGCTGCCCTTTGGCGGCCAGATAGGCCAAGGTTATGGCCAGGAGGGTGCCGCCGATGCAGTAGCCCACGGGGTTCACCGTCGGGCTGCCGGTGATCTCCTTGGCGACGCCGGCGGCGGCGAGCGGACCGTCGCGCATGTAGTCCTCGAAGGTGATCTCCTCCATCGAGGAATTGGGATTCTTCCAGCTGACTATGAACACGGTGAAGCCCTGCTCGACCAGCCACCGCACGAAGCTGTTCTTCGGCTGCATGTCGAGGATGTAATACTTGTTGATCCAGGGCGGCAGGAACAGGAGCGGCACCTGGTGGACCTGTTCGGTCTGGGGCGTGTACTGGATCAGCTCGATCAGCCGATTGCGATAGACCACCTTGCCCGGCGTGACGGCGAGGTTGCGCCCCGGCGCGAACGCCTGGGCGTCGACCATGGTGAGACGGCCCTCCTTGAGATCGTGCAGGAGGTTGCGCGTCCCATCGGCGAGGCTGGCACCGCCGGTCTCCATCGCCCGGCGCAGTGCTGCCGGGTTGGCGAAGAGCAACAGCGTCGGGCTGGTCGCGTTGACGAACTGCTCAAGGTGGAAGCGTAACCGCTCGCGCTCGGCGGGCTCGAGATCCTCCGCCTCGCTCTCCTTCAGCAGGAAGTCCGACGCGAGCAGGTACAGGTCCTTGAGCGTGCGATACGCCGGGTTGGCATGCCATTCCGGGGCGTCGAAGCGCTTGTCGCTGGCGCCCTGGGCGGGCTGTGACTTGGCGCCCGCCAGGCCCCACCAGCGGGTAGCGGCATCGTTCCAGGCGTCGACGGCCGACTTTACCATCCGCAGGTTCAAGTCGGTCATCGTCGTCAGCATGCGACCCGGATCGGCGAGGCGTCGAAGCCAGACCGTGCGCAGGGCGCGCACGACCTCCGCCCAGTCGACAGGGATCACCTCATGCAGCGGGTTGGCGTTCCACGCCCGATCGATCGAGCTCAGCATCGGGTCGGTGGCCAGAAAGTCCTGGAACCGATCGAGCGGCGCCGTCGCCGCACCGCCCGTCAATGAACCAGGCGGCACCAGCCATGGCGGCAAGGAGTGGGTGTCAACCTCCGGCCCTGGGACCGCACCCACCTGGCTCCTTACCCACGACAGCCAAAGTCCCAGCGCTGCTTCGGGCGGTGTTCCAGCATTGTCCTGACCTGTGTCGCCGCGCGACCTCCCAGGTGGAGTGTTCTTTGTGACCATGGTGCTTCCTCCGCCCTTTGCAACGCGTAGTCCCGCCTCGACCACACGATACCGTTCCGCAAGCTGGTTCACGCCTGCCCGATGTAGTTGGCCCATAGAAACCATCGCATTGTGCGCGGATCCGGCCCGAAAGCAAATTGGTGAACCATGATGGGCCGCTGCCAGCTGGCCATCATCGCGAACCAAGCGAAGCGGCGCCGCCGCTCCCAGGCCCGACTCCCTGCCTGCTCGGTCCTATCCTTGCGGCGATAGCCGGCTTGCATGGCGTCCCCTTACCCTGTCGTGAGGAAGTTGAGGATCGGCTCGATCTGATCCTGCGTCATCAGTGCCGGCAGATGGCCGATGCCCTCGAACTCGATCAGCTCGGCCCGGGGGCCGCGCCTGGTCATCTCCCGGGCGGTGTCGGCGGGCAGCAGGTCGGAGTCGGCGCCGCGCAGGAGCAGGATCGGGCAGCGGACCTCGTCCCACAGATACCACATCGCGATGCTGCCCAGCCGCCAGGGGCGGTAGGCCTCGGCGATCTCGGGGTCGTGGTGGCGCAGGAGGCCGCCATTGCCGTCGGGGCGCACGCTGTGCTCGGTGAGGTGGCGCCACTGGTCGTCGTTCAGCTGCCCGAAGGGCGCCAGGGTGGTGCGGACGTAGCGCTCGGCGGCGGCGAGATCGGCAAAGCGCGGCGGCGGGGCGTTGAGGTAGAGGCCGAGACGGCGCAGCGCCGTGCCCGGGATGAACGGGCCGATATCGTTGAGCACCAGCCGCCGGATCGGCGTTTCGGGCTGGGCCGCCAGCATCATGCCGACCAGGCCGCCCAGGCTGTTGCCGAGCCAGTCGACCTCCTCGACGTCGAGCCGGGCGAGCAGCGCGTTCATGTCGGCACCGTACTGGACGCAGCGTGTAGCCCGCGGGCTGGGTCAGCCAGCCGCTCTGGCCGCGGCCGACCAGGTCGGGGCAGACCACGCGCCAGCCCTGGCGGGCGAACGCCCGTGCCAGGATGTCGAAGTCGCGGCCCTGGCGGGTCAGGCCGTGCACGCAGACCAGGGTGCGCTCCGCCTCCCGCGGGCCCCATTCCCAGTAGGCCAGGCGATGAAACCCGCCGAGCGACAGGCCGAGATAGCTGACGAGGCGAGGCGTCACTCGGCGGCGCGCCGGATCCCGGCGGCATGGGCCGCGGACTCGAAGACGTGCGGGGCCATCTCGCGCCGCTGCAGCGCGTCGCCGAGCTTCAGCCGCATGAAGGCGCTGGTGGTGTAGCGCGAGGCCCTGACGTAGAAGCTGGTCTGCACGTCGCGCGCCATGTCGAACCAAGCCTCGGCGATGGTGGCGCTGATGTGGCAGCCGTCATAGTCGATCACCGCCTCGACCTTGCGCCCGAGCGGCTCGACCAGGGAGCGGATCAGCTCACGCACCGCCTCGACCTGCGCCGGATGGCGCACCCGGTAGCCGGCATAGTCGATGAACAGCATCGAGCGGGCGGGGTCGAGGCTGAAGCGATCGGCGAGCGGGCGGTCGAGCAGCATGGCCTCGAGGCCCATCGCCTCCGTCCGGAACAGCCGATCGTCCATGGGCTTGGGGTCGGCCACCAGCGGGCGGAAATCCATCAGCGCCAGGATGTCGCGCTCCAGGTCGATGCCCGGCGCCACCTCGACCAGAGCGAGGCCCGCCGGCTGTCAGCTGGAACACGCAGCGCTCGGTAACGAAGAGCACCCGCTGCCCCGCGGCCGCCGCCAGGCTGCCATTGAAGGTCACCTCCTCGACCGTGGCCACGAACTTGCGGCTGCGCCCTTCCTGCGCGATGCGCAGCTTGCCCTCGCCCGCGTCGATGCGCAGCCCGCCGGCGGTGAACGTGCCGGCGAAGACCAGCGCTCGGGCGTTCTGGGTGATGTTGATGAAGCCGCCGGCACCGGCGAAGCGGCCGCCGAACCGGCTGACATTGACGTTGCCCTGGCCGTCGGCCTGCGCCATGCCGAGGCAGGCGAGGTCGAGCCCGCCGCCGTCGTAGAAGTCGAACTGCTGGTTCTGGGCGATGATGCGCCGAGTGGTTGATCGCCGCGCCGAAGTCGAGCCCGCCCTGCGGCAGGCCACCGAAGATCCCGGGCTCGGCGGTGAGCGTGACCTGCTCGAGCAGGTTCTCCTCCCTGGCCACCGCGGCCACGGCCTCGGGCATGCCGATGCCGAGATTGACCACGCCGCCCATCGGCAGCTCCATGGCGCAGCGCCGCGCGATGATCTTGCGCTCGTCCAGCGGCAGGGGCGGGATGCGGTCGAGCGGCACCCGCAGCTGGCCCGAGAAGGCCGGGCTGTAGGCGGTGGCGTAGGTCTGGGCATGGTGCTCGGGCGGTGCCAGGACGACGCAGTCGACCAGCACGCCCGGCACCACCACCTGCCGCGCCGGCAGGGCACCCGCGGCCGCCAGCCGCTCGACCTGGGCGATCACGAAGCCCTTGCTGGCCTTGGCCGCCATCGCGATCGCCAGATTGTCCAGGATCAGCGCCTCGCGCTCCATGCTGATATTGCCGTCGGGGTCGGCCGTGGTGCCGCGGATGATCGCGACCTCGACCGGGATGGCCTCGTAGAACAGCCACTCGCGCCCGTCGATCTCCATCACCCGGACGAGATCCCTGCGTGCTGATCGGGTTGAGCTTGCCGCCGCCCTGGCGCGGGTCGACGAAGGTGCCGAGGCCGACCCGGCTGAGCAGGCCGGGCCGCCGGCCGGCGATCTCGCGAAACAGCTGCGAGATGCAGCCCAGCGGCAGGTTCCAGGCCTCGATCAGGCCGTCGGCCGCCATCCTGCCGAGCCTGGGCACCAGCGACCAATGCCCGCCGACGGCGCGTCGGATCAGCCCGTCATGCGCCAGCCGGTTGAGCCCCTTCTCCTTGCCGTCGCCAGGGGCGGCGGCGAACAGCAGGCCCGAGGTCGCGCGGCTGGCCGGTGGCCAGGAACCGCTCCTCCAGGGCCACGAAGATCGCGTCGGGCGTGCCGACGCCGACGAAGCCCGAGGTGGCGACCATGTCGCCCGGCCGGATGATCGCGACCGCCTCGGCGGCGCTGACCACCTTGTCGCGCACCGACATGGCTGCCCTACGCCATCGCTAGAGGGTCACGATCTGGCGGATGGCGCTGCCGTCGTGCAGGCGGTCGAAGCCCAGATTGATCTCGTCGAGCGTCAACGTCCCGCTCATCAGCCTGTCGACCGGCAGGCGGCCGCGCTGGTAGAGCTGGATGAAGCGCGGGATGTCGCGGCTCGGTACGGCGGTGCCGATGTAGCTGCCCTTGAGCGTCCGCTCCTCGGCCACGAGGTTGACCGCCGGCAGGGCCATGGTGGCGGTCGGTGGCGGCAGGCCCGCGGTCACCGTGGTGCCGCCGCGGCGGGTGATCTTGTAGGCGAGCTCCAGCGCCTTGACCGAGCCCGCGAGCTCGAAGGCGAACTCGACCCCGCCACCGGTGGCGCTCCGCACCTGCTCGGCGCAGTCCGGGTCCTTGGCGTTGAACGTCGCCGTGGCGCCGAGCTGGCGCGCGAAGGCCAGCTTGTCGTCGGCGAGGTCGATGGCGACGATCTCGCGCGCCCCGGCGGCGATGGCGCCCAAGAGCGAGCACAGGCCGACGCCGCCCAGGCCGATCACCGCGGTCGAGGCGCCGGCCTGGACCCGCGCGGTGTTGACCACCGCACCCACGCCGGTGAGCACGGCGCAGCCGAACAGGGCGGCCTCGTCGAGCGGCAGCTCGGGGTCGATCTTGACCAGCGAGCGGCGCGAGACCGTGGCGCGCTCGGCGAAGCCCGAGACGCCCAGATGATGCTGCACCGGCGTGCCGTCGGCCCGGTGCAGCCGGCGGGCGCCCGAGAGCAGCGTGCCGGCGCCGTTCACGGCCGCACCCGGCTCGCACAGGGCCGGGCCGGCCCTCGGCGCAGGGGCCGCAATGGCCGCAGGACGGGACGAAGACGCACACCACATGGTCGCCGCGGGCGAGGTCGGCGATCCCCGGGCCGACCTCCTCGACGATGCCGGCCGCCTCGTGGCCGAGCGCCATCGGCAAGGGCCGCGGCCGGTCGCCGTTGATCACCGACAGGTCCGAGTGGCACAGGCCGGCGGCCTTGATCCGGATCAGCACCTCGCCCGGTCCGGGCGGGTCGAGCTCCAGCTCCTCGATCGTCAGCGGCTTCGAGGTGGCGTACGGCCCGGGTGTGCCCATGGCGCTGAGCACCGCGGCTCGCGTCTTCATGGCTCCGTCTCCTCGGATGCCGGGGTGGGCACGCGATCCCTCAGCTCGTCGACCAGCACCCGCATGTTCTCCGAGTAGTCGATCGGGACGGTGACGAGGTGCACGCCGCCGCCGGCGAACGCCGCCTCCAGCGTCGGCACCAGATCCTCGGTGGTCGCGACGCGCGAGCCTTTGGCACCATACGCCTCGGCGTACTTCACGAAATCCGGGTTGCCGAAGGTCAGGCCCCAGTCCGGGAAATGGTCGACCGCCTGCTTCCAGCGGATCATGCCGTAGCCGTTGTCGTCGAGGATCAGGACGACGAGGTTCAGCTTCAGCCGGACCGCGGTCTCCAGCTCCTGCGAGTTCATCATGAAGCCGCCGTCGCCGCAGACCGCCAGCACGCGGCGGCCGGGATGGAGCATGGCCGCCATCATCGCCGAGGGCAGCCCCGCCCCCATCGTCGCCAGCGCGTTGTCGAGCAGCAGGGTGTTGGGCAGCCAGGTGCGGTAGTTGCGGGCGAACCAGATCTTGTACATGCCGTTGTCGAGGGCGACGATGCCGTCCTCGGGCATGACCTTGCGGACATCGTGCACGATCCGCTGCGGCGTCGGCGGGAAGCGATCCTCGGTGGCACGGTCCGCGATCCGAGCCAGGATCTCCTCGCGCAGCGCGGCCAGCGCCGAGGCCGTCGCGAGCTTGCCCTCGAGCCGGTCGGCCAGCAGTGCCAGGCTCGGGCCGACATCGCCCACCACCTCGGCATGCGGGAAGTACACCTGCTCGACATTGGCCGGCGTGAAGCTGATGTGGATCACCTGCGGCCCGTCCGGCCCCATCAGGAACGGCGGCTTCTCGATCGTGTCGTGGCCGATGGCGATGATCAGGTCGGCCCGGTCGATCGCCTCGTGCACGTAGTCGCGCTCCGAGAGCGCCGCGGTGCCCAGGTAGAGCTTGTGGCCGCCGGCCACCGTGCCCTTGCCCATCTGCGTGTTGAAGAACGGGATCTGGGTGCGGCGGACGAACTCGGTCAGCCCGGCGGTCAGGCGCGGCCGGCTGGCGGCGGCACCCAGCATCACCAGCGGCCGCTCCGCCTTGAGGATCATCGCGGCCGCGCGATCGAGCGCCGCCGGCGGTGCGACCGGCAGCTCGATCGGGTGCGGCGGCACCATGCGGCAGGTCCGGCGCCTCCTCGCCGGCGATGTCCTCGGGCAGCTCCAGGTGGACCGGCCCCGGCCGCTCCTCCATCGCCACCCGGAACGCATCGCGCACGAAGGTCGGGATGGTCGCGGTGCTGACGATCTGGCGGGTCGACTTGGTCAGCGGCCGCATGGTCGCCACCATGTCGACGATCTGGAAGCGCGCCTGCCGGCTGCTCATGATCCCCTTCTGGCCGGTGATCAGGATCATCGGCATGGCGCCGAGATGCGCGTAGGCGGCACCGGTCACGAGGTTCAGCGCGCCGGGGCCGAGCGTCGCGATGCAGACGCCGGGCCGGCCGGTCAGCCGTCCGTGGGTGGCCGCCATGAACGCCGCCGACTGCTCGTGCCGCGTGAGGACGAGCTTGATGCGCGAGCCGCGCAGCGACTCGACGACGTCGAGATTCTCCTCGCCGGGCACGCCGAAGATGTACTCGACGCCCTCGTTCTCGAGCGCCGCCACCAGCAGATCGGAGCCTTTGGACGCTATCTCACTCTCCTTCCACTACCTCACTCAACGGGGCGGAATCTGCCCGGTTTCATTCTTCACGCAGCCAGATCATCAGGATCCGCCGGGTACCGCGCCCCATGGCGGTGGGCGCCGCTGAACGGCTCGACGAAAAACGGCTACCGGAATGCGCCGCTGCTGGCGCTAACCCAGGTTAGTGTTGGCGAGAGCAGTCCTGCTCGTGAGCCGCGGCCGTATGCCCGGCTCGATCGAACCGCCGGATCAAGCCGAGCGAAAAGCTCAGACGGCCGCGCGGCGCCCCGTCACGGCATGGTAGACCACGAGCACCAGCACGGCGCCGACGACCGCAACGAGCATGCTGTAGATGTTGAAGCCCGTGACTCCGGCGGCGCCGAGCTGGTTGAACAGGAAGCCGCCGACGACGGCACCCACCACGCCGAGCACGATGTCGAGGATGAGCCCGTTCCCGGTGTTGTTGACCAGCTTGCTGGCGATGAAGCCGGCGATCAGGCCCAACACGATCCACGCTACGATCGACATTTCGGTAGTCCTTTAGCTGCGGCCCCACGGGGCACGCGTCGAATGGGCGAGAGCCGAGGCGGGGAAGGCCCGAGGGCCATCCGCCTCGGCACCCGATCTCAGCTGACCCGACCGCGGCCGACCACCTGTACGGTGGCAACCCGTCGCTGCACGGCCAGCGAGCCGCCGAAGACGGCGGCCGCACCGCCCAGGACCAGGGCGACGAAGCCCAGGAACGCCGCGTTCGAGGCCGCGCTCGCGGTCTCGTCCGCCGCGACCTTGGCCGTCTGCATCGCTTCCCTCGCGGTGTCGGCAATCTGCGCCTGCGCTTCGTCGAAGCGCCTGGCGGCGTCCGCCGGGCTGATCTGCAGCTGCGCCGCCATGATGGCGACGATCCGCTCGCGGGCCTGGGTGGCCTGCTCGCCACCGGCGGCCAGCTTGGGCATCGCCATGGCGATCTCCCTTTGCGCCACTTCCGGCGTCATGCCGGCCGGGTCGGGGTTGGCCGGCTGCAGATAGGCCTTGGCCTGCTCGAGGATCTGCTCGGGCGTGACGCTGGTCATCGCCGCCACCTGCGGCGCCGCGGCCCTGAGTCCCTCGCCGGCGGCCGATGCCGCACCCGACGTGACCCCGCCGACCACGGTGAAGGCGCCCCCGATCAAGCCGCCAAGGGCGGTGGTCAGGAGATAGAAGGTGAGCAGGAGGGTGACCCCCCAGGTGACGAGCCCATGCAGCATGCCGTCGAAGCGCAGCGTGTTGCCGGCAAGCCAGGCGGCGGTGTAGCCACCTGCCGCCAGCGCCAGCAGGTTGCTGACCAGCCACCACAGTCCGGTACCGATGCCGAAGCTGCCAGCACCCGGCGTGTCGCCGGCCAATGGATCGACCAGGCCGAGGCCGATCCCGGCGCCGAGCAGGCTCAGCACGAGCTGGGCCGCTACCGCCACGGTGACGCCGGCGAGGATCGCCGACCAGGATATGCGCTTGACCGACGGGCTCTGTACCTCGCCCGTCGTGACGTTGGGGGGAGCGCTTGCCGCACCCTCCGGATAGGTTGCCGTTGCCATCAGCTGTCCTTGGATGGCCCGCAAGTCGTTCGCGAGCCTTAGGGCCAATTGCACCGGAAGCGGCCGGTGCTCCGCATCGGTCGTGGCAGGGGCTGATCAGGCGGCCTTGGTGCCGGCACGCTTCCGGCCTGGGGAGGCCGGCGTCGCCGGCACGGCGCTGTCCGCGCCGTCATCGGCGGCGTCCCTGTTGACGACGCCGAGCGCCAGCTCGTTGAGCTTGCTGTCCGTCGCCTTCTCCTCGGCCAGGGTCTCGCTGAGCAGCTCGGCGACGTCGGTGTGGCCGAGCTGGGTAGCCAGGGCTACCAGCGCGCCGTAGCCCGCGATCTCGTAATGCTCGACCTTCTGCGCGCCGATGATCATGCCGGCATCGAGCACCTGCGGGTCCTCGACCTCCTCCATCATGCTGGCGGCCTCCTCGAGCAGCCCTTCCATGGCAGCGCAGGGCTTGGCGCGCTTGGTGACGTCGAGCAGCTCGAACACCTGCTCGAGCCGCCCGACCTGGCCCTTGGTCTCCTCGAGATGGGTCGTGAACGCTGCCTTCAGCTGCGGATGCGCCGCGGCCTTGGCCATCTTCGGCAGTGCTTTCACCAGCTGCTTCTCGGCGTGATAGATGTCGCGCAGCTCGCCGACGAACAGCTCCTGGATCGTGGTCACGCTCATGGTCGTTCCTATCGGAATGGAATTGGCGACGGTGCCGCCGTCGACGGCAATGCAGCCGTCGGGGGCTTGGTCCGTCGACTCTACAATGCCGCCGCTCGCGCCAGGCTAACCTGGATCAGTCGGCGGGAGACGTTCCGGAGTCCGAGGCCGCGAGCGCTCCCGGCGTGAGTGGGGCACCCGCGGCCTCGATCCGCTGCTACTGCTTCTTGGGGCTCTTCGCGCCGACCTGCTCGACGTCGACATGGGTGCGGCGCACGGTCTCCTGCACCTTCTGCTCGCGCTCGCTGGCCTGCTTGCTCAGGGAGACCTCGCCGACCACGCGGGCTTCCTTGGTGACGGCGACCTCTTCGGTGGTGCCGATCATCTCGATGGTCTTGTCCTTGAACGCTGCAACCGCCTCATCCTTGCCGAGCTTGCGGTCGACGTCCTGGCGCTCGACGCCGACGGTCTCGGTCCGCAGGGTGACGGTCTCCTCGACCGGCTGCTCGGTGACGCTGCGGCTGACCCGCACGCCGCCCTGGGCGACCTTGCCCTTGGTGATGGCCAGTTCCTCCTCGACCTCGAGCAGCTTCTCGCCGCCGACACTGGCGGCTTCATCCTGCTGATCGGGGGCGGTCTCGTAGCGCTCCATGATCGCCATGAAGCCCTCGATCTGGTCCTCGCCGGCCCGGGCGGCGACCAGCGACTTGCCGCCTTCGACGGCCTCGAGGTAGCCGCGCGCGTCGGTCTCGTCGAAGCCGCGGCGGACGATCTCGGACATGATCGCGTCGTGGTCGCCGCCAAGGACCTCGACGTCCTTGTTGTTCATGCCGGCCTCGACGAGTTCGGCGATGAGCGCCGTCCCGGCCTGCGAATTCTCGACCGTGCTGATGATGGTGGTGGTGGCCATGAGCTCAAGCTCCATGCTTGCTGGTTGGTGACGTCGATTCGGGAGCCGGTGGCGCGACTGCCGCCCGGCTTTGCTCCCCGCCGCCTGTTGCGGGCGCGGGGAGTCTCTCCAGGACCGCTTCCTCGCGGCGCAGCATGACCTTCTCGGTCGTGTCGTGCGAGCTGCGCCGCCGCGTGATGCGGATCTCCTCGATCGCCTTGAGGCGGGTTTCGGTCACCGCCACCTCGGCGTGCAGGGTGAGGATCGTGGTATCGCCCTCCTGGCGCTCGGCGACCGGTGCCTCGACCCAGCGGTCGAGCGGAACCCGCGTCACCTCGATCTCCTCGCTGGTCACCGGCGTGGTGATCAGCGCGTCCTCGGCGTGGACGACGGTGTGCACACGTACCGCGTCGGTAGCCTTCAGCTGCTTGGTGACGACGACATGCTCTTCAGCTAAGGCGATCTTCCTAACGGGGTCCGGCATCTGAAGTCGTTCCTGTACATCGTGCGCCAGCCGGTGCGCTGGACAGCCTTCAAACCGAGTGCCAGGAGAGGGGTTCCGCCTGATGGCCGGCGAATATCCTTAAATCGCAAACGAATTTATTTTCGCATTTCCCCCTAGCCAGCGGCAAAAACTATGATATGCTGCAACGCAATATCACTTTGATTTAGTGATAGATGAACGCACCGTAGTCTTTACAGGAAGATGTCATGCCCCAGATTGCTAGAACCGACGACAAGAAGCCCACCCCCGAAGTTCGCTCGACGGGTGCCCGCAATGCCGACGCCACGTCCGCCGTGACTGAAAAGGTCCGCGATCAGGCCCACGAGGTCCAGGCGACGGCGGTGAACCTGGCCGAGAAGACTTCGGCCCAGGCGACCGCGGCCGTGGATCAGATGGCTCGTCACTTTCCGCGACCCTCGGCGTCGCGGCCCGGCCCGGTCAGCGATCTGGCCGGCTTCTGGCAGGATCTGATCAAGGCGCAGATCGAGCACAATCTCGACGCGTTTCGCAAGCTGACCGCGGCGCGTGACTGGCAGGAGCGCCTGACCATCCAGAACAGCTACATCGCGGGCAACGTCGCCCGGATGTCGGAGGCCGCATCGCGCTGCCTGCAGCTCACCGGCGCCATGGCGGCCAAGATGCCGACGAGCGGCAACGCCGCGACCGACAGCGCCCGCTGAGCACGGACACGGCCGGGGCGATCGGCTCGCCCCGGCCGCTGCACTGATTGAAGGAGAATGCTCATGGCTTCAGCTATACACGCGACCGCAGACCGGATCGGCGCAGCGCTGCCGGCGCGCAAGGCTGGCAGGGCCGTTGCGATCGGTGCCACCGCTCTGGCCGCGGCGGCGCTGGCGAATGTGGCACGGGCGCGCTGGTCCGAGCGCGACCATCCCCCAATGGGCCGGTTCCTGGAGATCGAGGGGTCGCGGGTCCACTATCTCGAGCGCGGGGACGGACCACCCGTCGTCCTCCTGCACGGCAATGTCGTGAGCGCCGACGACTATGTCTGGAGCGGCGTGCTCGACGCTGCCGCACGCCACCATCGGGTCGTGGCCTTCGACCGGCCGGGCTACGGCTACAGCGACCGGCCGAGCGGCAAGCTCTGGACGCCGGCGGCGCAGGCACGCCACCTTCGCCAGGCGTTCGCCAAGCTCGGGTTGGAGCGGCCCGTGGTGGTCGGCCACTCCTGGGGAACCCTGGTGGCTTTGAGCCTCGCGCTTGACCATCCAGACGCGGTCGGCGGGCTTGTCCTGATGTCGGGCTACTACCGGCCGACAGCGCGGGTCGACGTGCCCTTGCCGGCGGCCGCGGCCATCCCGGTGCTGGGCGATCTGCTGCGCTACACCGTCTCCCCGCTGTTCGGCACGGCGACGCTGCCGCTCACCCTGAAGGCGATGTTCGCGCCGCTGGCGGTGCCGGAAGCCTTCCGGCAGAACTTCGCTTACGGCTTTCCGGTGCGCCCGTCGCAGATCCGCGCGGAAGGGCAGGACGCCGCCACCATGGTACCGGGCGCCGCCGGCCTGAAGGCGCGGTACGGTGAGCTGAATCTGCCGATCACGATCATGGCCGGCACGGAGGACCGCATCGTCGACATGGACCACCAGTCAGCCTGGTTCCACGATGCCATTGCGGGCAGCGAGTTGCGACTGATCCCGGGTGTCGGGCACATGCTTCACCATGCGGTGCCGGAGCAGGTGGTCGATGCCATCGCCACGGTGATCCATCGCCCGCACCAGGGTGACCGGAGTTCCGGTCATTCGCGAGGCCACCTTCTCGCTACGGTCGCGTCCCGTCCGGCAGCCTGACGCCTGAAGCGCCGCAGGTCAAAAGGAAGCGGCCGAGCTGGGGGGCTCGGCCGCAATTTCAGGGAGGCAAAGTCTGGAACGGTCCGGGGAAGACCGTGGAGATACCCGGACCGGGTGTTGCGCCCGGGCCGGAAGTGCCAAGCTGAGGGGCTTCGCACCGGAAAAGTGAGGCCGACCAGACGCTCGACCATCACCTAGGAATCAGTATTTGCACGGTGTGGTTTGTGACGAAGCTGATCCAGATCAGTCGAATCGAGGTTTTCGTGTTCTTGTAGGCTATGTCGGACTGATGGTGTCTGCTTCGGTCGGCTCTGAACATCTTCGTGAAGCGGATCGCGCATCTCGATTCCCAATTGGTCAGGGCGAATCTGCTGCGTCCGTGCTGGGCTCCGCCATTGGCGCGCTCAGAACCTCGGCACGCTCACCACGGTTCGCGTGCCGCCGATCACGACCGCGTGCTCGATCCGGCCGCCCATTCGGGCGACGAGCGTCCGCGCCAGCCAGGAGTGGCCGACGCTGGGGCAACTCGCCGCGCGCGGCGTCGGGCGGCTGTGCTCGACGGTCAGACGCAAGGTGCGTTCGCCGGCGTCGTAGAGGACCCCGATCCGGCCGCTTCGTTTGCCCTCGAAGGCACTGAAGGCTGCGGCCAGGAGCGCTGCGGCGATCAGGTTGAGTTGCGTTGCCGTGGTCCGTGGCAGCCAATCGCGCGCCGCGGCGCAGGTCACCGCGATGGTGTCGGCCCGGCCGAATTTGTCGGCGAGATCGGCGCAGAGACGGGTCAGGTTCTCACCGACCTCCACCTCGGTGGTTTGGTTCGTGCGCACCAGGCGCGGTCGGGGGGGACGATGGTCGGGCCGAAAACCTGCCACCGGATCGGAGCGCATCGTCGCGATGGGAGTCATGAATTGTCCCTTTCGTTCTCACACGCCGTGCCATGCCGCATTACAGATTGCGGCTGTCGCACCATGCGATGCCAGCGGTTGCGGGACGCTGATCTGGATTAGCGTCGGGACGTAAATTGTGCGCTGCACCATGCGGGAGCCGGCGTCGGCCGTGACGTGCCGGAAGCTCATCAGCACCGCTGCCATCACACCCGACCGCGGCCTGTTGGGTCAACGACAGCGCGTGCGGCTTGGTGCGGTCGTCGAGCGCACAGAGGTGCGGCCCTCAATGGCGGCCGCTGGCCTGGTCGAGATAGCCGCTGTGGTGGCCGGCGAGTTGGCACAGGCGCGGCAGATCGTGGAAAGTCACGTGGCCGTCGCGGAAGGTGAGCAGCTTGCGCTCGCGCAATTGACGCAGGATGCGGTTGACGTGGATCGCGGTGAGGCCGACCGCATCGGCCAGCAGGTACTGGTTCAAGGGGCAGGCGAAGCCGGTATCGGAGCCGAGACCGGCGAGCTGCAGGCGCAGGCCGAGCTCGACCAGGAAATGCGCGGTGCGGACCATTGCGCTGCGCCGGCCGCAGTTCACCAGATGCTCGACCACCATCGCCTCGTCGCGCGATGCGGCCCACAGGAACGCCACGCCGAGCCGGGGCTGCTGCTCGAACGCGGCCACCAGCTGGCGCGCCGACACCTCCGCCACGGTGACGTCGGTGATCGCGGCGAAGCTGTGGTCCGAGGCGCGCAACAGGACGCTGCGCAGGCCGATGACGTCGCCGGGGATCGGGAAGTCGATCACCTGCCGGCCGCCATCCGGCAGGAGCTTGTAGGAGCAGGCCCAGCCGTCCTCGAGGATGAAGGCGTGGTGGCCGACCTGCTGCTCGTGCACCAGCTCGGTGCCGGCCGCGACGAGCCGGCGATCCGCCTCGAGCCGGCCGATGGCAGCCAGTTCATCCTCACCTAGCGGGCAGGTAACGGGTCAGCTTGCGGACCAGTGCGCTGTCGAAGCCTGCCATGTTGTTGATAACCTTGAACATAAATCACCCTATGTGGCCAAGGGCTGTTCTCCTCGTCCGACCCACAATTCTAAGTTAGCATACTGCTCTGGATTAGTCTGTCAGCGCTTGACCTCTGCTAAATTCACTGGCTTCGACCGCATAGCTTCCGCCACCAACGGCTGCACCCCGTAACCTTTAGGGATAACGTCATGGACCGCAAAGCTGGAGCGGCCGGTATCGCGGCGCTCGCCATCTGCGAATCGCTGCTGCTATCGCTGACCGAGAGCCAAACTCTCGCCGAGGGCGAGGCGCGGTCGATTCTCGAAGATGCGGCCGCCGCCAATCGCAACGCCATTCCCCTCTCGCCCAACGATGGGCAACACGAGGCCGCGGCCGCCATGATCGAGTTGATCCTCGCCGGCGGCAATTCCGTCCGATTCGACTGATCAGGCAGTCGTCGCGGACCGCTCCAGCCTGCCGTTCGACCGAAAGCGCCTCGGTTACCCCGCCTCGGCCAGGGCACGTCTGAAGCGCAAGAGTGCGACGGCGAACAGGGCCATCCCGATGCCGGTCATTGCCAGCAGCTGCGGCCAGAGAATGGCGACGCCGGCGCCGCGGTAGAGCACCCCTTGCGCGAAGGCGACGAAGTGGGTCGAGGGAGAGAGCTGCATGGCCAGCTGCAGCCAGCGCGGCATGGAGTCGAGCGGAGTCGAGCTGCCCGAGAGCAGGGTCATGACGACGAACACCGGGATCGCCAGAAGCCCGAACTGCGCCATCGAGCGGACCAAGGTGGTCAGAGCGATGCCGAGCGCCGTGATCGCGAACAGGTAGACGGCGAGGCCAAGGGTGAGGAAGGCGAGCGAGCCCGCGAGCGGGACCGCCAGCACGCCCCGCACCACGAGCTGGAGCGATAGGAGGCTCGCCAGGAGAATCACGGCTCCGTTGGCCCAGACCTTGGCCAGCATGATCTCGACCGGCCGGATCGGCATGGCCAGGAGATGCTCGAGCGTGCCGTGCTCGCGCTCGCGCAGGACCGCAGCACCCACCAGGACGATGCCCAGGATGGTGATGTTGTTGATCACCTGCATCACCGCCGTGAACCTCGCGGATTCGAGGTTCGGGTTGAAGCGGGCACGCACGATCAGGTCGACGGGCGGACCCGCGGCGCCACGGCTCCGCAGCAGGTCCTGCACCTCGTCGTCGATGATCCGGGTAAGGTAGCCTGCCCCCACCGCGGCCTGGGTGACCGCCGTGGCATCGACGGAAAGCTGCAGCGTGGGGTTGCGGCCGGCCAGGAGATCGGCCTCGAACCTGGGTGGCGCGTCGAGCACGAAGGTGTAGCGCCCGGCATCCATGGCGGCATCGACGGCGTCCGCGGCGACCGGTACGGGCGGCTGGAACCAGGGCGGGGCCACCGCGTCGCCAAGCCGGCGCGACAGGGCCGAGCCGTCCTCGTCGACGATGGCGACCGCCGCATTGCGCACCTCGGTGTTGGCCCCGGCGGCGACGCTGTAGACCGCCAGGGTGAAGGTGTAGGCGATGAGCACCACCAGCACCGGGTCGCGCCGCAGGCTGCTCAGCTCCTTCAGGCCCAGCCACCAGATGTCGCGCAGGATCGGCCCAAGCGGCGTCATGGCTCCTGCGCCGGCAGCAGGAGGCGGCTGAGCCCGATGAACGCCAGCGCGAAGGCGGCCAGGATCAGGTGGTTGGCGTACAGCTCGGCGAGGCCCAGGCCCTTGGTGAAGGTGCCCACACTGATCGCCTGGAAGTAGCTGGCCGGGAAGGCCGCCCCCATCAGCCGCGCCGGCCCGGTCAGGCTGGCCGCCGGCGACAGGAAACCCGAGAAGTTGACGGCAGGGATCACCGTCAGGATGGCGCAGGCGAAGATCGCCGCCAGCTGGGTCCGCACGAAGGTCGACACGACCAGCCCGAAGGCGGTGGTGGCCAGGACATAGAGCAGCACGCCCAGGAGCAGGGTGGCGAGGTCGCCGCGGACCGACACGCCGAACAGCAGCACGGCCATCACGATCAGGCTCGCTGCACTCACCAGGGCCAGGACGACATAGGGCAGCTGCTTGCCGAGCAGGAACTCGAGGCGGCGCGTGGGCGAGGCGTAGAGGTTGGCGATCGAGCCGGTCTCGCGCTCGCGGACGACGCCGCCCGCGGTCAGCATCGAGGGGATCAGTGCGAGCAGCAGCATGACCACGCCGGGCACGATCGCGTAGACGCTCAAGAAGCCCTGATTGTAGCGATAGCGGATCTCGACGGTGTAGGGGTTGGCCGCCACGGCCGGGTCGACGGCACGCCGCGCCCGCTCCTCCAGCCAGCTCTGCGCCACGCCGGCGACGTAGCCGCGGGCGGTCTCGGCACGGAACGGCATGGCGCCGTCGAGCGTGACCGCGACCTCGGGACTTCGGGCGCGCACCAGGTCGCGGCCGAAGCCCGGCGGCAGCTCGATCGCCAATGCCAGCTCTCCGCTGCGCAGCCTGGCATCGAGTTCCGCGCTGTCGGTGGCCGGCGGCTGCTCGGTGAAGTAGCGGGAACCCGCGAACTCCTGCAGCAGGGCGCGACTCTCGGCCGAGCGGTCGCGATCGAGTGCCGCGAAGCGCAGATGCTCGACGTCGAACGAGATGCCATAGCCGAACGCCAGCATCAGGCAGAGCGGCCCGAGCAGGGCGAAGGCGAGCCGGACCGGGTCGCGCAGCAGCTCCAGCCCTTCCCGGCGCGCATAGGCCCAAAGCCGGCCCAATCCCGCTGCGGGCGCTCCCTCGGCGGCTCGCGGTGCGGCCGCGGGCGCTGCCGCGACGGGCACCTTCGTCGGGCCCGCGGCCTCGCTCAGATAGCTCACGAAAGCATCGTCCAGGGTGGCCGCACCGCGCGCGACGCGCAGCGCCTCCGGCGTGCCGACGGCCAGCACCTTGCCCGCATGCATCAGCGAGATGCGGTCGCAGCGCACCGCCTCGGTCATGAAGTGGGTCGAGACGAAGATCGTGACCCCCGCCTCGCGCGACAGCGCCACCAGCTGCTGCCAGAAGCCGTCGCGGGCGACGGGATCGACGCCCGAGGTCGGCTCGTCCAGGATCAGGACCTCGGGCTCGTGGATCAGCGCCACCGCCAGCTGCAGGCGCTGACGGATGCCCAGCGGCAGGCTCTCCGGCAGCTCCTCCGCCACGCCCGCGAGCTCGAACCGCTCCAGCATCAGGGCCACGCGGGCGGCGACCCGCTCGGGCGGGAGCCGGAACAGGCGCGCGTGCAGGACCAGGTTCTGACGCACCGTGAGCTCGCCATAGAGCGAGAAGCCCTGGCTCATGTAGCCGACGCGCCGGCGCGTCTCGAGGTCGCCCGCGGCCACGGGGCGGCCGAGCAGCATGGCCTCGCCCGAGCTCGCCGGCAGGAGTCCGGTGAGCATCTTCATGGTCGTGGTCTTGCCGCAGCCGTTGGAGCCCAGAAACCCGAAGATCTCGCCGCGGCCGATGCGGAAGCTGACATGGTCGACGGCGACGAAGCTGCCGAACTGCCGGGTCAGGCCCTTGGCCTCGATCGCCGGCGGGCCGTCGCTCGGGGCCAGAGGCGGGATCACCAGCGCGCGGTGGCCCCGACGCCTGTCCTCGGGCAACAGGGCCACGAACGCGGCCTCGAGCGTGGCGCTGCCGGTCTGCTCCTTCAGCGCGGCCGGCGTACCTGCGGCCAGTACCCGGCCGCCATCCATGGCGACCAGCCGGTCGAAGCGCTCCGCCTCCTCCATGTAGGCGGTGGCGACCAGCACGCTCATCCCCGGCCGCTGGCCCCGCACCCGGTCGATCAGCTCCCAGAACTGGCGGCGCGACAGGGGGTCGACGCCGGTCGTCGGCTCGTCGAGTACCAGGAGGTCCGGGTCGTGGATCAGGGCGCAGCACAGGCCCAGCTTCTGCTTCATGCCGCCCGACAGCTTTCCGGCCGGGCGGTCCGGGAAGGGGTCGAGGCCCGTGGCGGCGAGCAGCTGCCCGATTCGCTCGCGCCGTTCGGCGGCCCCCTGTCCGAACAGGCGGCCGAAGAAGTCGATGTTCTCGGTCACCGAGAGGGCAGGGTAGAGGTTGCGGCCGAGTCCCTGCGGCATGTAGGCGATGTGCGCGCACACCGCCTGGCGATGCGCCGGGTCGGCGATGTCGTCGCCCAGCACCTCGACCTTGCCCGTCTGGACCCGCCGCACGCCGGCGATGAGCCCGAGCAGCGTCGACTTGCCGACGCCGTCCGGGCCGATCACGCCCAACGCGCGACCTGCCGGCACCTCCAGGTCGATCCGCTCCAGTGCCGCCCTCGCACCGTAGCGGTGGCCGACGCCGATCAGGCGGGCAGCCGGCTGGACCTCACCCGGCATCGGGCAGACGGGCGGCCAGCCATTCCGGCCAGGCGGCAGCGGAGTCGGTCCTGACATAGGCGACGCCCGGCAGCCCGGTCTTGACCAGCCGGGCGTAACGCTCCAGCAGGTCCTGGCCGATCTGGACCTTGACCCGGAACATCAGGTTCTCGCGCTCGCGCGCGGTCTCCACCTGCTTGGGGGTGAACTGCGCGTCGGCGGCGACGAAGGTGACGCTGGCCGGGATCACGTATTCCGGTGCCGCGTCGAGGACGATCCGCGCCTCGGCGCCCATGGGCAGCCGGCCGGCCTGATCGGTGGGCAGGAAGATCTCCATGAAGACGTCGCTGAGGTCGAGGACGGTCAGTACCCGGCCGCCCGCCGCCAGCATCTCGCCCGGCAGTGCCAGCCGGTATTGCACCCGACCCGCGCGCGGTGCCGTCAGCGCGTACTCGCGCAGGTCGATCTGCAAGCGCTCGACCCTGGCCACCGCCGCCTCGATCGCACCGGCCGCATCGCCGACCGCGGCCCGGTCGCTGTCCAGCCCGGCCATCTGCAGGTCGCGCTGGGCGGTGCGCTCGTCGACCACCTGCTTCGACACGTTGCCCTTCTGCAGGAGGAACATCGCCCGCTGCAGCTCGATGTCGGCCAGCTTGAGCTGGCTCTCGCGCTGCGCCACCTCGCCCGCGGCCTGGGTCAAGCGGTGGCGTGCCTGGCCTACGGCTGCCTTAGCCTCGCGCAGCTGCGCCTCGACATCCGCGGAATCGATGCGCGCGAGCACCGCGCCCCGGTCTACCCAATCACCCTCGTCGACCAGGACCTCGCGCAGGCGCCCTGGGAACTTGGCCGCAATGTCCACCCGTTCGGCCTCGATCCGGCCGTTGCCCCGCGCGAAGCCCGGGGGCAGCTCGGCGGCCCGATGGTAGCGCCATGCGGCATATCCACCGCCGCCCGCGATCAGCAGGACTGCGAGAGCCGAAAGGAGGCGAAGACGCAGGTGCGGCATGGATGCTTCCGGCAGACGTTGTGCGGTATTCAGCCAAGTACCCTATGGAAGCCACGTTGCCGTGAGCGTGGAGCAGCTGTGCCGCGCAGATGCGGGCGAGCAGCTGGGGCGCGGTCATGAGCTGCCCAGAATTCGACGCCGCCCGTCCTACTCCGGACGCTTGCTGCCGGTGACCATGGCGCGGGCCAAATTCTCGTGGTGTATGAAGCTCGCGAACACCACGCCCACGATATGCAGGATCACCAGCGCGAGCACGAGGTTGGCCAGCACCTCGTGGACCTCCTCCCACCATTCGCCGCCGCCTGTGCCGCCGACGGCGCCGGCCTCCGCCTCGTCGTCATCCTCGCCGACAGCCGGCGCGGACGTGGCGGCGACGGGGGCCGACGTGGTCAGACCCGCCAACGGCCCGGCATTGTCCTCGACCGCGTAGAGCTGCAGGCCGGAGCCCACCAGCAGCACGAGCGTGACCAGCAGGGCGAACACCATGGCCGCACCGGCCGGGCTGTGGCCGACATAGCGGCGGGAGCGGCCGCGGACGAGATCGCCCAGATAGCGCAGGCCGGCCAACGGCCCGAAGGCGAAGTCGGCGAAACGAGCATGCTGCGGGCCGATGAAGCCCCACAGGATGCGCAAGACGATCAGGCCGCCGACGGCGTAGCCCGACCAGACATGCAGGGCCAACGACTCCTCGCCGCTCAGATACGCGACGGTGAAGGCGATCACGAGGGTCCAGTGGAACACGCGCACCAGCGGGTCCCACACCTGCACCATGGCTTGCGGCGTGGCGCCGATGGCGCCGGGTGCGGTCGAGGATTGCATCGGGTTTCTCCTTAGTCGGACTCGGTGAACTCGCCGCGAGCGGCGGTCTTGTGGCAGGCGATGCAGTTGGCGGGAGACTTCACGGTGGCCGTCGCGAACGCGGCGGCGGAGAGCTCGTCGTGCGCGCGCTGCCAGAACGGCGTGTCCGAGATGCGCAAGGGCGCGTCGGTGGCCGACAGCCCGGCCATGAAGCGCTTGCCGCCCTTGGTCTGCGGCGCGTCGGCGGCATGGTCGGCGAGGTAGGCCGCGATGGCCTGGCCGGCCGGAGCGCCCAGGCTGGCGTCCTCGCCGAAATGCGACGAGAGGTCGGCCATGAGCTTCTGCCAGGACCGTGCCGGCAGGAGCTGTGGCGGGAACACCATGTGGCAGGCGCCGCACTCCTTGAGCACGGTCGCATCGGTGACCGGCGGCAGGTAGGTCGCCTTCCTCGGCCATGGCCGACGAGGATCGGTGCGGCCAAGGCCGCGGCGAGGAGCAGTGCCAGGCGATTCATGATCGGCCTCACTTGCTGGACAGGTAGGTGATCACGTCGCCTTTCTCGGCGGCGGTGCATTCGCGCCCGAGGACGCTGTTGCAGTTGCGGGTGAACCACTTGGCCACCGTCTCGGCATCGGTGAACCGCGTGGGCGTGAGCGAGACCGCCATCGGCTCGATCGCCTTGCCGGCGCGTGTCTGCCCGGCCTTGGTGGGGTCGGCGGTGTGGCAGGTGGTGCAGGACGGCGTGTCGGGCTTGCCGCCGGTGTGGCTGGCGATCCAGAAGGCCTGGCCCTGCGCGGCGGAGAAGCCGGCAAAGGCCGGGTCCGCCTGCTTGGCCTCCGCCGCCAGCGTGGCGAGGATGGCGTCGCGGGCGGGATCGGCCGCCGCGTCGGCCGCGATCAGGGCAAGGACGGTGCCGGTCAGCACCGGCAGCATTCGGGTCATGGGTTGGCTCCGGAGGTGGTCAGCGGCGGCACGCGGATGGCCTGGTCGTCGAAGCGGCCGCTCGCGGCATCGGTGTGGCAGGCGGCGCAGTTGGCCTTGGTCCGCACGGGTGCGGTAGCGAACCGCTCGGGTGCCACGTCCGCGTGCTTGGCCACCCAGAATGGCGTGGCCGTGATCCGCAGCGGATCGCCGGGCGAGACGACGGCGAAGCGGCGCGCCGCCTCGGTGTCCCAGGCCTCGGCGGCGTAGCGGTCGAGGAAGGCCGCGATCTGCGCGGCCTTGGCTTCGGGCAGGCTGGCGTCCTCACCGAAATGGTCGCCCAGATCGCCCATCAGTGCAGCCCAGGAGGCTCGCGGCAGGAGGCTCGGATGGAAGGCCTGGTGGCAGTCGCCGCATTCGGCGGCCCACGCCTGATCCATGGGCATGGCTGGGATCCCCAGCGGCGGGAGCCGCGACAGCAAGGCCAGGGCGACGACGGAGCCGACGGTGAATGCGGCAAGGCAGGCGGCGGCTGCCGCCGGCCGGGCGGTGCGCGCGTGGTCGGGCAACGGCGTGCCGACGGGCAGCGGGATCCAGCCGGTGATCATGGCCCGCACCAGCGGCGATCGCAGCAGCCACGTCTCGACCAGCACGCCTGCCAGGTGGCCGGCGATCATGGCCAGGAGCAGCCACACCAGGGCCTCGTGGATGCCCTTGGCCCCGTGGCCGAGGGCGTAGCTGGCGATGCCGGCGAGGGGCCCCTGCTTCTCCTCCCCGCCCTGGACCAGCAGGCCGGTGACGACCAGCGCCGTCAGCACCCCGAACAGGGCGAAGATCATCAGCGAGCCGGCAGGGTTGTGGCCGAGATGATGCGGCGGCCGCAGCAGCAGGAGGCCGCGCAGATGCTCGGGCAGCCGTCTGGTCGCCGCCACCATGCTGGCGATCCGGCTGTACTCCGGCCCGAACACGCCCCAGATCAGCCGAAAGACGAGAAGCGCCACGATCAGATAGCCGGAGGCGAGATGGACCCCCATCCAGGACTCGGGTGCCACGAAGCCGGTCAGCAGGCAGGTGAGCACCGCTGCCGACCAACAGCCAGTGGAACACGCGGGTCGGCAGGTCCCAGACGTAGACCTTCCCCGCGGTCACCGTCGCGACGCCGAATCGATCAAGCTCCGGCCGAGTCGCTGTCGCTCATGCGTGGGTCGGCGGTCGAAGAGTTCAGATTCGGTCCACGGCAAACTTCCTCCGAGCTCCAGCCGCGCCATGCCGTCAAAAGACAAAGCGCTCGCAGGCATCGTTTCTTTACTCAACTGCCCAGCTTACTGAAAGTCACTGGTATAGATACCGCACCAGCCGCCGATTCTGATTCGGCATCAAGTCGATCAGTTTGTCGACAGCGTTACGGTCCGCTATTCGGTCGTCTTGCCATCGAAGTGCTCGTGGTCGGCCTCGGCGTCCGCACGGGTATGGTGGACGACACCGTCACGGTGGTTGGGCGGCGCGTAGAGCGTGTAGAGCTTCATCGGCACGTCGCCGGTGTTGACGATGTTGTGCTCGGTGCCGGCGGGGACCACGACCGCGAAGCCGGCCCGGATCGCGGTGCGCACGCCATCGAGCACGGCCTCGCCGGTGCCCTGCTCCACCCGGAAGAACTGGTCGAGCTTGTGGACCTCGGCGCCGATGGCCTCCTTGGGCTTCAGCGCCATGACCACCAGCTGGCAGAACCGGGCCGTGTAGAGAACCTGACGAAAGTCAGCTGTTGGCGATGGCGATCGCCTCGATATCCTGCGCGAACCCTTTCACCATGAACCCCTTTTATTGCCTGGTACCGCGGCGGCACGGCTGCCGCGGTCTTGTCGTCGCCTACCGGAAGCGATGATGCTCCCTTCTCCACGAGCGGCGCAGATGACCGTGGCAGAACCGAGCTGAACGCCACCTGAACGGCCCCGCCACGCCGATCGATCGCTCAGGGTTCCGGTCGCGGCGTGCTGGCGACGCTGGGGGGCAGCAGCGGGAACTCGACCCGCGGCTGCTCGCCGGTCAGCGCACGGAGGAACGCCGTCACCTGGTCGATCTCTGGCTCGGTGAGATCCTCGCCGAGCTGCGACTGGCCCATCACCGCCACCGCCTGCCGCAGGTCCCAGGCGTGGCCGGTGTGGAAGTAGGGTGCGGTCAGCTCGATGTTGCGCAGGCTCGGGACCTTGAAGACGTAGTCGTCCTCGACGGTCTTGGTCACCTCGTAGCGGCCGCGGTCGCCCGGCGGCAGGAACTCCCAGCCGGGCTTCTGCACGACGCCGAACGGCGCGTACATGCCGCCGCCGATGTTGATGCCGTTGTGGCAGGCAGCACAGCCCTTCTCGATGAAGATCGAGAGGCCCTGCTTCTGTGCTGCGTCCATCGCCGTATCGTCGCCTTCCAGCCAGCGGTCGAACGGGCTGGCGGGCGTGATCAGCGTGGCCTCGAACACCGCGATGGCACCCTCGATGTTGGGGTAGGTGATCGGGTCGGCTTCGCCGGGGTAGATCGCCTTGAACGCCTCGACATAGCCTGGGATGCCCTTGAGCTGGCCGACCGCATGCTCCTTGGTGATGCCCATCTCGACCGGGTTCGCGATCGGCCCACCCGCCTGCTCCTTCAGATCGGCGGCGCGGCCATCCCAGAACTGGGCGGTGTTGAAGACGGCGTTGAGGACGGTCGGCGCGTTGCGGCCACCGAGCTGCCAGTTGTGGCCAAGCGAGGTCGGGCGGCCGTCGACGCCACCAAGGCCTACCAGATGACAGGTGTTGCAGCTGATGTTGTGGCTCTGGGAGAGCCGCGGATCGAAGTAGAGCATGCGGCCGAGATCCAACTTCGCCGGCGTCGCGGCATTGTCGGGAAGCGCCGGCGGCTCCTTGGGGATCGGCAGGAACAGCTCCGTTGCCTGATCCCGCAGCGGATCAGCGGCAAGTGCTGGCGTGTCCAGCGCGGCGACGACAAGCAACAAGGACAGAGTTGACAGGCGCATCGTCGATGTCTTCCCATAGGCGCGGGACCAGCGCGCCGTGGCCAGCAAAAGATATCAGCGGCACGCTGACCTTCCGGCGAGTCGACCGTCATCACGACATAAGCTAATCGGACGAGGTTGAGGCTAACCTACATCAGTCTGCAGACCCCTTCCTTGATCTAGATCAACAAAGGCTGGTGGTTGCCGCGGGTGATCCGATACAAGGCGGGTTAGGTCGCGCAGTTGAGTCGTGCGGCAGGCGCGGCACAGAGAGGCGGGGACATCCACATGAGCCCAGGGTGGCATCGCGAGCGTCATCTCGTCGAGCGGGTCGGCTGGCTGCGCGCGGCCGTGCTGGGGGCCAATGACGGCATCGTCTCGACGGCGAGCCTGATCGTCGGCGTCGCAGCGGGAGCGGCCGGCCGCAACGAGATCCTGCTGGCAGGCATCGCGGGCCTGGTCGCCGGTGCCATGTCGATGGCCGCGGGCGAGTATGTCTCCGTCAGCTCGCAGTCCGATACCGAGGAGGCCGATCTCGGGCGGGAGCGCAAGGAACTGGCCACGGACATCGAGTCCGAGCGGGCCGAGCTGGCGCAGATCTACGTCCAGCGCGGGCTCGAGCCGGACCTCGCGCGCCAGGTCGCGCTGCAACTGATGGCCAGGGATGCCCTCGGCGCCCATGCGCGCGACGAACTCGGGATCTCCGCCGCGACCACCGCACGCCCGATCCAGGCGGCACTCACCTCAGCCGCGACCTTCACCGTCGGCGCGGCGATGCCGCTGCTGATGGTGCTGGTGGCGCCGGCGACCCTGCTGGTGCCCGTGGTAGCGACGGCGTCGCTCGGGTTCCTGGCCTTGCTGGGCGCGATCGGCGGTCATGCCGGCGGCGCCCACGTCGTTCGCGCCACCATCAGGGTGACCTTCTGGGGTGCCCTCGCCATGGCGCTCACGGCAGGCATTGGCGCGCTGTTCGGTACCGTCATCTAGCGGCAAGGCGCAGGTCGCCATCGGTTTGGTCACCTGCGAGCACTGCTATGTCCGCGCGCCACCTCCGGCGGTCACGGCCTTAGTCACCGGCCCCTTGTCGGCAGCCTTCTTGGCGCCGCCGGCATCCTGATCGAACTCGCGGCTGGAGATCGCGAGGACGCTCATGCAGCTGTCCATCGCATGGGAAACCAGCAGCGCGAGTAATCGTAGCCGAACAGGATAGGGCGATAGGGGAGACCAGATCAGGTGCCGAGCTTGCGCACATCCGCGAGCCGCCCGGTCAGCGCCGCCGCCGCGGCCATGGCCGGGCTCACCAGATGCGTCCTGCCGCCCTTGCCCTGCCGGCCCTCGAAGTTCCGGTTGCTGGTGCTGGCGCACCGCTCGCCGGGCTTGAGCTGGTCGGGGTTCATGCCCAGGCACATCGAGCAGCCGGCCTCGCGCCATTCGAAGCCCGCTGCCTCGAAGATCTCGTCGAGGCCCTCGGCCTCGGCCTGATGCTTCACCAGGCCCGAGCCGGGGACGATCATGGCGCGGACCGACGGGGCCACCCGCTTGCCCTCGACCAGCTTGGCGACGACGCGCAGGTCCTCGATCCGGCCGTTGGTGCAGGAGCCGATGAAGACCGTGTCGACCTTGACCTGCTCCATCGGCGTGCCGGCCTTCAGGCCCATATACTCCAGCGAGCGCTCCATGGCGCGGCGGCGGTCCTCGCTGGGGGCCGCCTTGGGGTCGGGTACCTTGCCGGTGATCGGGACCACGTCCTGGGGCGAGGTGCCCCAGGTGACCTGGGGCTCGATGGTGGCGGCGTCGAGGTGGATCTCGGTGTCGTAGACCGCACCTTCGTCGGAGGGCAGCGTGCGCCACCAGCGCTCGGCCAGCTCCCAGGCCGCACCCTTGGGCGCCATCGGCCGGCCCTTGAAATACTCGATCGTCTTGTCGTCGGGCGCGATCAGCCCGGCGCGGGCACCGGCCTCGATCGACATGTTGCAGACGGTCATCCGGCCTTCCATCGACAGGCCGCGGATGACGCTGCCGGCATACTCGACCACGTAGCCGGTGCCGCCGGCGGTGCCGATCTTGCCGATGATGGCGAGGATCACGTCCTTGGCGGTGCAGCCGACGCGGCAGCTCGCCCTCGACGCTGATCCGCATGGTCTTCGGCTTCTTCTGCACCAGGGTCTGGGTCGCCAGCACATGCTCGACCTCGGAGGTGCCGATGCCGAAGGCCAGGGCCCCGAAGGCGCCGTGGGTCGAGGTGTGGCTGTCGCCGCAGACGATCGTGGTGCCGGGCAGGGTGAAGCCCTGCTCGGGGCCGATCACGTGCACGATGCCCTGGCGGACGTCGCGCATGCCGAACAGCTCGACGCCGAACTCCTCGCAGTTGCGGGTCAGCGTGTCGACCTGGAGCCGCGAGATCTCGTCGACGATCGGCAGCGAGCGGTCGCTGGTCGGGACGTTGTGGTCGGGCACGGCCAGGGTCGCGTCGGGGCGGCGGACCTTGCGGCCGGTCAGCCGCAGGCCCTCGAAGGCCTGCGGGCTGGTGACCTCGTGGACCAGATGGCGGTCGATGTAGAGGAGGCAGGTGCCGTCGGGCTGCTCGTCGACCAGATGCGCGTCCCAGATCTTCTGGAACAGCGTGCGCGGCTGCGTCATGGCTCCTGCCTCCTCCCGATCCCGTTCCGGCCTATTCCGCGGCGGTCACCGCCACCGGGCGCTCGTCGCGCCGCTCGGCGATGCGCGCCGACTTGCCGGTGCGGCCGCGCAGGTAATAGAGCTTGGCCCGGCGCACCCGGCCGCGGCGGACGACCTCGATGCTGTCGATGCGCGGGCTGTACAGCGGGAACACGCGCTCCACGCCCTCGCCGTAGGAGATCTTGCGCACGGTGAAGGCGGAGTTGATGCCGCGGTTGCGGCGCGCGATGCACACGCCCTCGAAGGCCTGGACGCGCTCGCGCGTGCCCTCGATCACCTTCACGTTCACCCGCAGCGTGTCGCCGGGGCGGAAGTCGGGCACGCCCCGCTCCGCCAGCAGGCGGTCCATCAGTTCCTTCTCGAGCTCGGCAATCAGGTTCATCGCATCCTCGTCTGTCTGGGGCGGGCACCGATGACGGCAGCACGCCGCGGTTTCATTGCCGAGAGGTCCCGACCAGGTCCGGCCGCCGGGACTTCGTGATCGCGAGCGCCTGTTCGTGGCGCCACTCGCTGATCCTGGCGTGGTGCCCGGACAGAAGCACGTCCGGCACCGCGCGCCCTTCCCACACCTGCGGCCTGGTGTAGTGGGGGTATTCCAACAGGCCGGCGGCGAAGCTCTCCTCGGCCAGCGAGGCGGCATCGCCGACCACGCCGGGCAGGAGACGCACGCAGGCGTCGATCAGGGTCATGGCGGCGAGCTCGCCGCCCGACAAGACGAAATCGCCCAGGGAGATCTCGAGAAAGCCGCGGGCCTCGATCACCCGGTGGTCCACACCCTCGTAGCGGCCGCACAGCAGGACCACGCCCGGCCCGGCCGCGAGCTCGCGCGACGCGGGCCTGGCGCAGCGGCTCGCCGCGCGGGCTGAGATAGACCAGCGGCCCCGGCGCGCCACGCGCCACGACCGCGTCTGCCGCCTGGGCGACGATGTCGGGGCGCATCACCATGCCGGCCCCGCCGCCG
The DNA here is from genome assembly GCA_963769465.1 of uncultured Alphaproteobacteria bacterium. Classification (GTDB taxonomy): domain Bacteria; phylum Pseudomonadota; class Alphaproteobacteria; order Geminicoccales; family Geminicoccaceae; genus Benzoatithermus. The sequence goes on along the minus strand of CAVYMA010000021.1, from coordinate 71,737 downwards.
AAGGGCGTGTCGTCGACGGTCTGGTGGCGGTCCTGGGCGAACCCGCGCAGATCGACCGCATCGAGCCGCCACAGGTCGCGCTGCAGGCCCCGGCCGGCCAGGGACACGCCCAGCGGGCCCGGGAACATCTCGGGGAAGATGGTGAGCACGGTGGCGGTCCAGGGTGCGCTCACGGCAGCACCACCTGGAGGGTCCCGGCGGCGAGATCCACCGCCGGCACGGCAGGCGCGGGTGAACGGCACGAGCTCGCTGCGCCCGTCGCCGCGATCGATCTCGAGGATGTCGCCGGCGCCGAAGTTCAGCACCGCCACGACCTTGCCGAGCTCGCGCCCGTCCTGGTCGCGCGCGGCGAGCCCGACCAGATCCTCGTGGTAGTACTCGTCCTCGTCGGTTGCCGGCAGGCGCTCGCGCGGCACCCAGAGGCTCTGCCCGCGCAGGGCCTCGGCGGCGTTCCGGTCGGTGATCCCGGGTGCCGTGGCGATCGGGCCGGCCTTGGTGGCGCCGACCAGACGCAGGTCGAACAGCGGCCGGCCGTGCTCGTCGCACAGCGTGCCGTAGGCCGTGACGTTGGCGGGGTCCTCGGTGAACGTGCGCAGGTGGAACGCGCCGCGCACGCCGTGGGGAGCCCCGATCTGGGCCACGCAGACCATCGCCTTGCCGGTTTCCGCCGCCATCGCCCCTGGGATCAGGCGGCCTTCTCGGCCTCGGCCTTCTTGGCCGCGATCTCGGCGGCGCGCTTGCCGGTGCCGCGATGGCGGGTCGCACCGGGCTTGATGCCGGACTTGTCGAGGAAGCGGGCGACGCGGTCGCTGACCTGCGCACCCTGGCTCAGCCAGTAGCGGATCCGCTCCTCGTTGAGCACGACCCGGTTGGCGTCCTCGCTCTTCAGGAGCGGGTTGTAGCTGCCCAGCTTCTCGAGGAACTTGCCGTCGCGCGGGCTGCGCGCGTCCGCCGCCACGATGCGGTAGAAGGGGCGCTTCTTGGCGCCGCCGCGCGCCAGACGAATCCGAACCGCCATGTTGGTTTCCTAGCTCCGGGTTGCGGCCGCGCTCAGCGCGGCAGGAGGCCGGGCGGGAGGCCGCCACGGCCGAACAGGTTCTGGATGCCGCCGGCCTTCTTCATCCGCTTCATCATGTCCTGCATCTGCCGGTGCTGCTTGAGCAGCCGGTTGACGTCCTGGACCGAGGTGCCGGAGCCGGCGGCGATGCGCCGCTTGCGCGAGGCGTTGATGAGATCGGCGTTCCTGCGCTCCTTGGGCGTCATCGAATTGATGATCGCACACTGCCGGCCGATCAGCTTCTCGTCGATGTTCGCCTGGTCGAGCTGCTTTTGCATCTTCTGCACGCCCGGCAGCTTGCCGAGAATGCCCTTCATCCCGCCCATCTTGCGCATCTGCATGAGCTGGCCGCGCAGGTCGGCGAGGTCGAAGCTGCCCTTGGCCATCTTCCGGGCCAGCTTCTCGGCGTCCTCCTTGTCGACCATCTCGGCCGCCTGCTCGACCAGCGACACGACGTCGCCCATGTCGAGGATGCGGCCGGCGACACGGTCGGGGTGGAACGGCTCCAGCGCGTCGAGCTTCTCGCCCATGCCGACCAGCTTGATCGGCTGGCCGGTGACGTGGCGCATGCTGAGTGCCGCACCGCCGCGCGCGTCGCCGTCCATGCGGGTCAGCACGATGCCGGAGACGCCGATCCGCTCGTGGAAGATCCGGGCGGTGTTGACCGCGTCCTGGCCGGTCAGCGCGTCGGCCACCAGCAGCGTCTCGTGCGGCCGGCTGAGGTCGCGGACCTGGGCCAGCTCGGCCATCAGCGCGTCGTCGATGCTCAGGCGGCCGGCGGTGTCCAGGATCAGGACGTCGTAGCCCTCGCGGCGCGCGGTCTCCAGCGCACGGCGGGTGATCTCGAGCGCCTGCTGGCCGGCGACGATCGGCAGGCTCGCCACCTCGCACTGGCGGGCCAGGACCTCGAGCTGCATCTGGGCGGCCGGGCGCTGCGTGTCGAGCGAGGCCAGGAGCACCTTCTTGTGCTCCTTGAGCCGCAGCCGGCGGGCGAGCTTGGCGCTGGTCGTGGTCTTGCCCGAGCCCTGCAGGCCGGTCATCAGGACCACGGCCGGCGGTGCGCCCAGGCTGAGCGCGCTGTCGTCGTGCCCCCAGGATCGTCACCAGCTCGTCGTGGACGATCTTCACCACCATCTGGCCGGGGGTGATGCTCTTGATCACCTCCTGGCCGACGGCCCGCTCGCGCACCCGGGCGACCAGGTCCTTGACCACCGGCAGCGCGACGTCGGCCTCGAGCAGCGCGATGCGGATCTCCCGCATCGCCTCGATGACGTCGTCCTCGCTGAGCGCGCCGCGCCGCTTGAGGCGGTCGAGCACACCGTTGAGGCGGGTGGTCAGGTTCTCGAACATCAACGCCATACCGCGCGCTCCGCACCACCGCCTTTCCGGGGGTGCCGGGCGCGCTCCGTCTCCAGAGCCGTCAGGTAAGCATCGGCGGCTCAGCCGCAAGCCGGAAGCTTCTGCGGCGGGGAGCCCGGAAAGTCAAGCGCCGGGCGGCCGCGACCCTACTGGACCGTGATCGTGATCCGCTCCGACATCACCGGCGGCTCGTGCGGGATGTGGTTCTGGTCGCCGAGCAGGAGCTGCAGGGTGCGGGTGCCGGGCGGCAGCTCCAGGGTCACCTCGGTCTGGCCGCCGCCGAAATGCTTGTGGCTGTCGTCGGCCGGGATCGGCTCGTCGAGCGGCGGCAGCTCGGCCACGTCGATCAGCAGGTGATGGTGGCCGGTCTTGTCCTTCTCGATCCCGGCCGGTGCGATGCCCATGCCCTTGAGGCCGAAGCGCACGGTGACCGGATTGGTGACCGTCGCACCGTCCGCCGGGCTGATGATGTAGACCTGCGCCCCCTCGGGCGAGGGCGTCCGATCGGCGGCCAGCGCGGGCGCGGCCGTCAGCAGCATGGACCCCAGGACGATCAGCCTGAACATGCGAGCACTCCTTGTCTCCGGCGACGGGATATAGAGGTGCGAGGTCCAGCGACCAGCTCAGGCCGGGTCGGCGCGGAACAATTCGGCGAGGTGGTCCAGGAGCGTACGCGCCCGCAGCGAGGTACGCCGGCCGGCGGGAAGGAGGGCAAAGAGCTCGGCCGGGGCAAGGGCATGATCGCCGAGGATCGCCACCACCTCGCCCGCGGCCAGCTCGCGGCGGCACATCCACAGCGAGGCGAGCCCGACGCCGATGCCGGCGGCCACCGCCGCCGTCACCGCCAGCGCGGCGCCCACCCGCAGATGGCCCTCGACCTGGACCGAGATGCTGGCGCCGCTGGCGTGGCGGAACACCCAGGCCTGTCCGTCCGACTGCCCGGGACCCAGGACGCAGCGGTGGCCGGCGAGGTCCGCGGGCGTGGCAGGAGAACCGTGGCGCGCGAGGTAGGCGGGGGCGGCGATCGCGCACCGCGGCGAGACCGCGATCTGGCGCAGGCCGAAAGCGGAGTCCGTGGGCCGCCCGACGCGCAGCGCGAGGTCCACGCCTTCCTCGACCAGGTCCTGCGGCTTCTCGTCCATGACGAGATCGACCTTGAGCTCAGGGTGGCGCGCGAGGAACGGGGCGAGGCGCGGCACGATCTCCCGGCTGCCCAGCGTGACCGGGAGTGCTACCCGCAAGGTGCCGCGCAGCCGGTCGCCGCCCGCCGCGGCCGCATCGGCATCGTCGAGGTCGGCGAGCAGAGGCCGGATGCGTTCGAGGTAGGCGAGGCCCGCCTCGGTCGGTGACACCCGGCGCGTGGTGCGCAGCAGGAGCGGGACGCCCAGCCGGTCCTCGAGCGCCGCCACCAGCCGCGAAACCGAAGGCTGGGACAGCCGGAGCTCACGCGCGGCACGGCTGAAGCTGCCGGTGTCGGCGGCGCGGACGAAGGCGCGCAGTTCGAGGAAACGGTCACTCATTCGCGATCCGGATCAATCCTATCCGAAATGCCGGTCTAATCCGCTTTCCGGTGAATGGATAGCTTTGCTCCACGGCACCTGTCCGATCGGGTGCGCGAACCGGGAGCCGAGACGATGTCCGTGAGCTTCACCCTGCACACCACCCAGACCGCGCCGGAGGCGTCGCGCCCGGTCCTGGAGGAAACGGCCAAGGCGTTCGGGTTCGTGCCGAACCTGCACGCGATCCTGGCCGAGGCGCCGGCCGCTCTCGAGGGCTACGCGGCCATTTGGGAGATCTTCGCCCGCAGCAGCCTGAGCCCGGCCGAGCAGCAGGTCGTGTACCTGACCGCGAATTACGAGAACGCGTGCGGCTACTGCATGGCGGGCCACTCCGTGCTCGCGCGACACGCCGGCGTGCCGGCCCAGGCCGTCGAGGCGATCCGTGAGGGCCGGCCGATCGAGGATGCGAAGCTCGAGGCGCTGCGCCACTTCACCTCGCTGGTGGTCGCCGGGCGCGGCTGGGTTCCCGCGGCCGAGACCGAGGCGTTCCTCGCTGCCGGCTACGGCCGCGCGCAGATCCTCGAGGTGATCCTCGGCGTCGCGGTCAAGACCATCAGCAACTACACGAACCACCTCGCCGGGACGCCGCTCGACGCCTTCATGGCCGATACCGTGTGGGAGCATCCGGCCAAGCGCCGGCAAGCCGCCTGAGCCCAACCCGAAACCAATTCAGCCGGAGAACCGCCATGTCACTGCAAGCGCGAACTCGATGCGTTCAAGGCCGACTTCCAGGCCGGCAGACCGCCCTACTCGGTGCCTGCGGAGGTGATCGAGACGATGCGGCGGGCGACCGCCGAGCTGCTCGCTTCCGGCCTCGCGGAGCGCGCGCTCAGGGCCGGCGAGGCCGCGCCGCCGTTCACCCTCTCCGACCCCGACGGGAAGCCTGTGGGCTCGGCCGACCTGCTGGCGCGGGGGCCACTCGTGGTCAGCTTCTATCGCGGCGTCTGGTGCCCCTACTGCAACATGGAGCTGCAGGCCCTTGAGGCCGTGCGGGCCGAGGTCGAGGGCTTGGGCGGCAGTCTCGTCGCGATCTCGCCGCAAATCCCGGTCAACAGCCGCAAGTCGCGCCGCGAGAACGGGCTCGGCTTCCCGATCCTGTCCGACCCGGGCAACGAGGTCGCGGCCGCGTTCGGCCTGCGCTTCGCGCTGCCGGATTACCTGGTCGGTCTCTATCGTCGCCTCGGCAACGAGCTGCCGACCTTCAACGGCGAGGGGTCCTGGACGCTGCCGATGCCGGGCCGGTTCGTGATCGGCCAGGACCGTGTGGTGCGCTACGCCGAGGTCAATCCCGACTACACGCGGCGGCCCGAGCCCGAGGAGCTCCTGCCGGTGCTCCGCCAGCTCGCTGCCCGCCGGGCTGCCTGAGACCATGGCCGGCCGGACCTTTTTGGTCACCGGTGCTTCCAGGGGCATCGGCCGGGCGCTCGCCGAGCTTCTGGCCCGGACCGGCAACGAGGTGGTCGGCCTCGCCCGTCGGCCCGACCCCGGCTTCCCGGGCCGGCTGGTGTCGGTCGACCTTGCCGACGCGACGGCGACCCGGGAGGCGCTCGCCGCGGTCGCGCGCGAGCACCGCCTCTCGGGCGTGGTCAACAATGTGGGCCTCGTCCGGCCGCAGCGGCTGGCCGAGATCGGGACGGCCGATCTCGCCGCCGTCCTCGATCTCAACCTACGACCGGCGCTGCAGGCGACGCAGGCGGCGCTGCCCGCCATGCGCGAGGCGGGCTGGGGCCGGGTGGTCAACGTCGCGAGCCTCGTCGTCCTGGGCGTGGTCGAGCGCACCGCCTACGCCGCCGCCAAGGCCGGGCTGGTCAGCTTCACCCGCTCCTGGGCGCTCGAGCTCGCGACCACGGGCGTCACCGTCAACGCGGTCGCCCCCGGGCCTACCGAGACCGAGCTGTTCCGCGCCAACAACCCGCCCGGCAGCCCCGGCGAGGCGCGCTATCGCGATGGCGTGCCGATGCGTCGGTTCGGGCAGCCGGAGGAGATCGCCGCGGCGATCGGCTTCTTCCTCGGCGACGAGGCGGGCTTCGTCACCGGCCAGACCCTTTACGTCGACGGGGGTGCCTCGCTGGGCAAGGCGCTGTTCTAGGCGGTGAAGGTTGCGCCGTGCGCCGGCCGCGTCTATCCCCCCGGCGCATGGAGCCCGTTCCGTTCGTCAAGATGCACGGCTGCGGCAACGACTTCGTCGTGCTGGACGGACGGCGTGCGCCCATCGCGCTGGACGGAGCCGCCGTGCGGCGGATCGGCGACCGGCACCGCGGGGTCGGCTTCGACCAGCTGCTGCTGATCGAGCGCGACGCCGAGGCCGACGCCCGGCTGCGCTTCTTCAATTCGGACGGCAGCGAGTCCGGGTGCCTGCGGCAACGGCACGCGCTGCGTGGCGCGGCTGCTGTTCGACGAGGGTGCGCCGCCGCGGCTGCGCCTGGTCGTGGGCGAGCGGCGGCTCGCGGCCGAGCTGCTGTCCGACGGCCGGATCGCGGTCGCGATGGGCGAGCCCGAGCTCGACTGGCGGCACATCCCGCTCGCCGAGGCCGTGCGACACGCTCGAGGTGCCGCTGGACGTGCCCGGTCTGCCGCGGCCCGTCGCCGTGAACATGGGCAACCCGCACTTGGTCTTCCTGGTCCCCGACCTTGCCGCGATCGATGTGCCGGGGCTGGGCGCGCAACTGGAGCGCCACCCGATCCTGCCCGAGGGTGGCAACATCGGGTTCGCCCAGCTCCTTGGCCCGGACCGCCTGCGGCTGCGCGTGTTCGAGCGCGGGGCCGGCCTCACCCTGGCCTGCGGCAGCGGCGCCTGCGCGGCCATGGTCGCCGCACGGCGGCGTGGCCTGGTCGGCGATCGCGTGCACCTCGTCCTCGACGGCGGCGAGGTGGAGGTCGGCATGGCCGGGGACGGGGCCGGTCACGCTGATCGGCCCGACGGCGCGGGTGTTCTCGGGCACGCTGGCGCCGGAGCTGCTCGATGGCGCCTGAGGTCGAGGTCCTGACCTTCGGTTGTCGGCTGAACACGCTGGAATCCGAGGTGATGCGCCGCCACGCGCAGGCCGCGGACCTGGGCGACACGGTGGTGGTCCACACCTGCGCGGTCACGGCGGAAGCCGAGCGGCAGGCGCGGCAGGCGATCCGCCGACTGCGCCGTGAGCGGCCGGGCAGCCGGATCGTGGTCACCGGCTGCGCGCGTCCAGCAACGGCCGGACGGCTTCGCCGCCATGCCGGAGATCGACCATCTCCTGGGCAACGCCGAGAAGCTGCGGCCACGGACCTGGCAGGGGCTCGCCGCCGGTGCGCCGAGGGTGCAGGTCGGCGACATCATGGCCGAGGCCGAGGTCGCGGCCATGCCCATCGCCGGCGTCGAGCGGCGCACCCGCGGCTTTCTCGTCGTGCAGCAGGGCTGCGACCACCGCTGCACCTTCTGCAGCATCCCCTACGGTCGCGGTCCGAGCCGCAGCGTTCCGCTGGACGCCATCGTGGCGCAGGCCGAGGCGCTCCTGGAGAGCGGCCATGCCGAGCTGACGGTGACGGGCGTCGACATCGCCTCTTACGGCCGGGACCTGCCCGGCGGGCCGAGCCTCGGCGCGATGCTGGCAGCGCTCTTGCGTCGCGCGCCGGCGCTGCGACGCCTGCGCCTGTCCTCGCTCGACCCGGCCGGCTGCGACGCGGCCCTGTGGGAGCTGATCGGCGGCGAGCCCCGGCTCCTGCCGCATCTCCACCTCTCGGTGCAGGCGGGCCACGATCTCGTCCTCAAGCGCATGAAGCGGCGGCACCGGCGGCGGGACGTGATCGAGCTCGCCCTTGGCCTGCGGGCGCGGCGACCCGATCTGGTGCTCGGCGCCGACCTGATCGCCGGCTTTCCGACGGAGGACGACTCCATGTTCCAGGCCACCCTCGATCTGGTCGAGGAAGCGGGCCTCACCTTCCTCCACGTCTTTCCCTACTCGCCCCGGCCCGGCACCCCGGCCGCGCGCATGCCGCAGCTGCCGCCTGCAGTGCGGCAGCGAGCGGGCGGGGCGGCTGCGGGCGCAGGGTGCCGAGGTGCTCGATCGGCTTCCTGCAGGCCCAGCTCGGCCGGCGGCTGCCCGGCGCTCATGGAGCGTGGCGGCGGGGGCCACACCGACCAGTTCGCACCGTTCCGCATCGCCCCGGGGGCGCCCGTGCCCCCGGCCGGCCGGCGGATCGAGCTCCTGGTCGAGGCGGTGGCCGACGGGCAGCTGGTGGGGCGGGCGGTCTGATGGCGGTGGGCGGCTGGTTCTCGCGGCTCAAGTCGGGGCTGTCGCGCTCCTCGGGCGATCTCACCCAGAAGATCGCCAGCGTCGTCACGCGGCGCCGGCTCGACCAGGAGACCCTGGACGAGCTCGAGGAGGCGCTGATCACGGCGGACCTCGGCGTCGAGACCTCGGCCGTGCTGGTCAAGGCGGTGGCCAAGGACCGGTTCGGCAAGGAGGTCACCGACACCGAGGTGCGCGAGGCCCTGGCCGCGGCCGTGGCACGCGAGCTCGAGCCCGTGGCCGAGCCCTTGCCGCACCGGGCCCGCTTCCGGCCGCAGGTGGTGCTGGTCTGCGGCGTCAACGGCACCGGCAAGACCACGACCATCGGCAAGCTCGCCAACCAGGCGGTGGGCGCCGGGCTCAAGGTGGTGCTGGCCGCCTGCGACACCTTCCGTGCCGCCGCGGTCGAGCAGCTCGAGGTCTGGGGCCGGCGCAACGGCGTGCCGGTGATCCGCGGCAAGGAAGGGGCGGACCCGGCCGGGCTCGCCTTCGACGCCCTGGAGCGCGCCCGGGCCGAGGGTGCCGACCTCCTGCTGATCGACACCGCCGGCCGGCTGCAGAACAAGCAGGGGCTGATGGACGAGCTGCGCAAGATCGTGCGCGTGCTCAAGAAGGTCGATCCGGAGGCGCCGCACGACGTGGTGCTCGTGCTCGATGCCACCACCGGGCAGAACGCGCACAACCAGGTCGAGGTGTTCAAGGACATGGTGGACCTGACGGGCTTGATCGTGACCAAGCTCGACGGTACGGCCAAGGGCGGCGTGGTGGTGGCGCTGGCCCGGCGGTTCGGCCTGCCGATCCACGCCATCGGCGTCGGCGAGACGATCGAGGACCTGCGCTCGTTCGAGGCCACCGCATTCGCGCGCGCCCTGCTCGGGCTGGAATCCGCCAAGGGCGGCTGAGAAAGGCGAAAGACGATCCATGTCCCGCAACATTGTCGAGACCCTGCTCGGCGCGGTGGTGCTGGCGGTGGCCCTCGGGTTCCTGACCTGGGCCTACGGCCGCAGCGATGCCGGCGATCCCGGCGGCTACACCCTGCGCGCCAAGTTCGACCGCATCGACGGGCTCGACATGGGCGGCGACGTGCGCATCTCGGGCATCAAGGTCGGCCAGGTCCTGGCGCAGGAGCTCGACCCCGCCACCTACCGGGCGCAGGTCGTGTTCAGCGTGCGCAACGGCATCGAGCTGCCGGCGGACAGCTCGGCCGCGATCGTCAGCAGCGGCCTGCTCGGCGGCAAGTACCTGTCGCTGGTCCCCGGCGGCGACGACAAGCTGCTCGCCGACGGCGAGGAGATCACCCTCACCCAGTCCTCGGTCAATCTCGAGGACCTGATCGGCCGCTACATCTTCAGCGGGCAGGGCGGGTCGGAAGCGTCCCAATGAGGCTCGCCGGCGTCGCGGCCGCCATCGTCCTGCTGGTGCCGGCGCTGGCCCGGGCGGACGGCCCGGTGCGGCCGCATCTCGTGGCGGTGCTGCAGGGCCTGGACAAGATCACGGCGCGGACCACGACCCTGCGGCTGCCGATGGGCGAGCCCGCCACCTTCGGCACGCTGCGCATCACCGCGCGCGCCTGCCTGACCACGCCGCCCACCGAGCCGCCCGAGAGTGCGGTGTTCCTGGAGATCCAGGAGGCGGACCCGGGAGGGGCCACGGAGACGCCGTTCACGGGCTGGATGTTCGCCTCCAGCCCGTCTCTGTCGGCGCTCGAGCACCCGGTCTACGACGTCTGGCTGATCGAATGCGCCGAGCCGCTCGAGCCCGATCCGCCGCCGCCGCCGCCGCTCCCGCCGCTCGACGGCCAGCCCGCACCCGCCGGCAACGGATAGTCGTCCGCCGGGAACATGGCGTCCTGGCTCAGTGCCACGCGCAGGCGGCGCAGATAGTCCGCACGGCTGATCTCGACCGCGCCGAAGCGCGCGAGGTGGGCGGTCAGGAACTGGGCGTCCAGCAGGGTGAAGCCCCCGGCCCGCAACCGGGCCACCAGCTCGACCAGGGCGATCTTGCTGGAATCGCGCGCCCGCGAGAACATGCTCTCGCCGAAGAAGGCGCCGCCCAGGGCCAGGCCGTAGAGCCCGCCGGCCAATGCGCCCTCGCGCCACACCTCGACGCTGTGGGCGAAGCCGTCCCGGGCCAGCTCGACATAGAGGCCGATCAGCTTCTCGTTGAGCCAGGTCTTGGGCCGATCCGGGGTCGGCGCCGCGCAGGCGCGGATGACCGCCTCGAAATCGTGGTCGATCCGGATCTCGAAGCCGCCGCGGCGGATCGTCTTGGCCAGGCTGCGCGGGACGTGGAAGCCGTCGAGCGGGAGGATCCCGCGCCGCCGCGGCTCGTACCAGTTGATCGCCGGCTCGTCGTAGGATTCTCGGCCATGGGAAAGACGCCGATGGCGTAGGCGTGCAGCAGGAGATCGGCGGTCAGGGCGTCCGGCACGGACCCGGCATCCGCTGCGCGCTCACTCGCTCCAGCCGGCCAGGAAGCGGCCGAGCCAGCCGGTGTCGAACTCGGACTCGCGCACGTCGTCGGTGGCCAGGATCGCGCGCAGCAGCGGCACGCTCGACGAGATGCCGTCGATGACCACCTCCTCGAGGCAGCGCTCGAGCCGGCGGATCGCGGCACGGCGGTCGACGTCGTGGACGATCAGCTTGGCGATCAGGCTGTCGTAGAAGGGCGGCACGGTGTAGCCGGCATAGAGGGCCGAATCCATGCGCACGCCGGGGCCGCCCGGGGCATGGAACGCGCGCACCTTGCCCGGCGTGGGCAGCAGCGTGCGCGGATCCTCGGCATTGATCCGGACCTCGATGGCGTGGCCGGTAAAGCGCACGTCCTTCTGGGTGAAGCTCAAGGGCTCGCCCGCGGCCAGCCGGATCTGCTCGCGCACCAGGTCGATGCCGGTGACGAGCTCGGTCACCGGGTGCTCGACCTGGAGCCGGGTGTTCATCTCGATGAAGTAGAACTCGCCGTCCTGGTAGAGGAACTCGACCGTGCCCAGGCTGCGGTAGTTCAGCTTGCGCAGGGCCGCGGCCACGGTCTCGCCCAGCCGCTCGCGCTGCACCTGGTCCAGGACCGGGGAGGGGGCCTCCTCGACCACCTTCTGGTGGCGGCGCTGCAGCGAGCAGTCGCGCTCGCCCAGATGGACCACGCGGCCCTTGCCGTCGCCCACCACCTGCACCTCGATGTGGCGCGGATGGTCGAGGAAGCGCTCGACATAGACCCGGTCGTCGCCGAACGCGGCCCGGGCCTCGTTGCGCGACATGCGCACGGCGTCGCCCAGCTCGTCCTCGTGCCGGACCACGGTCATGCCGCGCCCGCCGCCGCCGGCCACGGCCTTGATCAGGACGGGAAAGCCGATCTGGTGGGCGAGCTCGATGGCCTCGGCCTCGCTGCCGACCGGCCCGTCGCTGCCGGGTACCGTCGGGATGCCCAGCCCGCGCGCGGTGGTCTTGGCGACGATCTTGTCGCCCATGAGGCGGATGTGCTCGGGCGAGGGGCCGATGAAGACGAAGCCGTGCTCCTCCACCATCTCGGCGAAGTCGGCGTTCTCGGACAGGAAGCCGTAGCCGGGATGGATCGCCTCGGCCCCGGTGATCTCGGCCGCGGCCAGGAGCGCCAGCGGGTTGAGGTAGCTGTCGGCCGCCCGGGGCGGGCCGATGCACACGCTCTCGTCGGCGAGCCGGACATGCATGGCCTGGGCGTCGGCGGTCGAGTGCACCGCGACCACGGCGATGTTGAGCTCGCGGCAGGCACGCAGGATGCGCAGCGCGATCTCGCCACGATTGGCGATCAGGACCTTCCTGAACACCGGCGGCTACTCGATCACCAGGAGCGGCTCGCCATACTCGACCGGAGCACCGTTGCTGGCGAGGATCCGTGCGACCCGGCCGGCCTGCGGCGCGCGGATCGAGTTCATCACCTTCATCGCCTCGATGATCAGGAGGGTCTGCCCCTCCTTCACCTGGTCGCCGACCTTCACGTAGGCGGCGGCCCCGGGCTCGGGCGACAGGTAGACCGTGCCGACCATGGGCGAGGTGATCGTACCCGGGTGGGCGGCCTCGGGCACCGCCTCGGCGGCCGAGGCGGCAGCCGTCGGCGCCATAGCCGCGGACACCGCCGGTGCGGCGTGGACATACTCGACCGAGGTCGAGATCTGGCGTGCCACGCGGATGCGCGCGTCGCCCTGGCAGATCTCGATCTCGGTGAGGCCGGTGCGCGCCAGCAGCTCGGCCAGGTTCTCGATGTAGGCGGTGTCGATGTCGACCTTGGGCATTGTTGCTTATGGTCCGGACCCACGCCGGCGCCGGGCCGTGCCCGGACGCCGCGGCGCGGCGATGGAGTGATGGCGACGGGGACAGCGTCGCACTGCGTTGCGCCATGGACCTGCCACGGCGCGCTCGGTGGCCGAGCCGGTCGGGCGACGCATCGCGAACACACCGGGGGCGTTCATGGACCGCGTTCGTTCAGACCAGTGCTCGACGGAAGGTTCCGGCAACGGACTCCCGCTCATCCGGCCGGGTGCAGCGACGGCCGCCAGTCAATGAGCGGCGAGCTATAGCACAGCGGCCGGATGACGCAATGCGACAGGGGTGGCACAGGTGCCTCAGCCGGCGGTATCGACCACCAGCCGGCCCTGTACCTTGCCCTGGAGGAAGTCGGGGGCGACGCCCGGCACCGCACCCAGGGGAATGGTCCGGGTCATGCGCGCGAGCAGGCCCTGGTCCAGGTCGCGGGCCAGCCGCGCCCACACCGCGTGGCGTTCCTCGGTCGGGATGTAGGCCGATTCGATGCCGATCAGCCGCACGCCGCGCAGGATGAACGGGTAGACGGTGCCGTTGAAGGCGGCACCGCCGGCCAGCCCGCAGGCCGCCACCACGCCATGGTACTGCGTGGCCTTGAGCAGGTTGACCAGGGTACTGCCGCCGACCGAGTCGACCGCACCGGCCCAGGTCGCGGAATCGAGCGGTGCCTTGGAGCCCTCGCTGAGCTGGTGGCGGTCGACGACGCGGTCCGCACCCAGTTCGCCCAGATAGTCCGCGAGCTCCGGCCGGCCGCTCGACGCGACGACGGTAAAGCCCGCCCGCTTGAGCAGCGGGATGGCGATGCTGCCGACCCCGCCCGCCGCACCGGTGACCACGATCTCGCCGCGGGCCGGGCGCAGGCCCTGCTCTTCCAGCGCCATGACGCAGAGCATGGCCGTGAAGCCGGCCGTGCCGATCGCCATGGCCTGCGCCATGCTGAGGCCTGCGGGCATCGGCAGCAGCCAGTCGGCCTTCACCCGGGCCCGCTGGGCGAGGCCGCCCCAGTGGCGCTCGCCCACGCCCCAGCCGGTGAGCAGGACCGCCTGTCCCGGCGCGAAGCGCGGATCGGCGGATTCGGCGACCGTGCCGGCGAAGTCGATCCCGGGCACGAACGGGAACTGGCGCACGATCTTGCCTGCACCGGTGATCGCCAGCGCGTCCTTGTAGTTCAGGGTCGAGAAGGCGACGTCGACCAGCACCTCGCCGGCCGGCAGGTCCGCGGTCGCGAGCTCGGCCAGCTCGGCCCTGGTTGCGCCATCCACCTGCTCCAGCCGCACCGCCTTGAACCGGTCTGCCATGGCCCCTCCTCCAGCGCCGATGCCTCAGGCCGCGTCGCGGCGGCCGGCTGGGGGTATAGCCCGGGCGGGCTCGCCCTGTCCCGCGCGTCCGAGGGGCAGCCGCAGCCGGACCACCGTACCCTTGCCGGGCACGCTGCGGAGATCGACGGCGCCGCCATGCAGCTCCGCCACACGCTTGACGATGGACAGCCCCAGGCCGGTGCCCGCGGCCTCGGCCGGGCGGGCCTCGACCCGGTAGAACCGGTCGAAGACGTGCGGCTGGTCCGCCTCGGGGATGCCGATCCCGGTATCCTCGACCGTGACGCTGGCCTGGCCGCCGGCCGTCGCCACCCGCACCGCCACCCGGCCGCCCGGCGGGGTGAACTTGATCGCGTTCTCGACCAGGTTGGTCAGCGCCCGCTCGATCAGGCCGATGTCCGCCTCGACGAAGCGGCCGGGTGCCTGCACCTCGACCGCGAGCTCGACGCCCGCGCTTTCGGCGGCGAGGCCCAGCTTCTGGCAGACGTCCTGCACCAGCTCGTCCAGCGAGAACGGCTCCGGCCGCAGCGGTGCTTCCGCCGTATCGAGGCGTGCCAGCTCGAACAGGTCGGCGATCAGCTGACCCAGCCGCTCGCTGAAGCCGAGTGCGGACTGCAGGCAGTGCTGGCGCTCGGCTGCCGGCAGGCGGTCCCAGCGCAAGAGCAGCGTCTCGAGATAGCCCTGCAGGGTCGCCAGCGGCGTCTTGAGGTCGTGCGAGAGGTGCATGACCAGCTCGCGGCGCTGCTCGTCCACGCGCTCGAGGGCGGTGAACTGGTTGGCGATCCGGTCGGCCATGGCGCCGAAGCTGGCGGTGATGCGGTCGATCGCGTCGCCGTCCGCCGTCCCGTGCCGCAGGCCGGGCGGCAGCGGCATGCGAAAGCCGCTGTGCTCGAATCGGGCCATGGCGCGCGCGAGCCCGCGCAGGCGCCGCATCAGGAGCCGCGAGGCCAGGAGACCGATCAGCGCGGCCAGGATCAGGCCCGCGCCGAGCACCAGCAGGCTGAGCCGCAGCATGTGATTGGCCGCGAGCATGGCGACCACCGAGCGATAGGCCTCGCCGCCCAGCACCACGTAGAGGTAGCCGACCAGCCGACCGTCGGCGCGCAGCGGTGCCGCGGAGAACACCTTGGCGTGCCCGGGGTCGCGCGGGTCGTCGCCATAGACCGGCAGGGCGTCCGGCAGGTCGAGGAAGGCGCGCACCGGCCCGAGTGCCACCCGGTCGCGCACCACCGTGCCCGCCGGGGCGGCGTGGCCCGTGATCATGCCGTCCGGGTCGAGCAGATAGACCTCGGTCGCGGGATTGATCGCCATCACCCCGTCGAACATCGCGGCGACCCGGTCGGGGGTCGGCGCGCCGTCGAAGCCGTCGGCGATCCGTGCCGCGAGGTTGCGGTTCAGGCTCTGGTCGACCGTGGCCATGTGGCGCTGGGTGGTGAGGAAGGTCAGCGCCAGGGTGAGCCCGGCCAGGATCAGCACCGGCAGGGCCAGGGCGGCCACGAGCTTTGCCGCGAAGCCGGGGCGGCGGGCCATCAGGGCTTCGCAGCGGCGAACTTGTAGCCCACGCCCCAGACGGTGAGGACGAACTCGGGCTGCTTCGGGTCGGTCTCGATCTTGGCCCGCAGCCGGTTGATGTGCGAGTTGACGGTGTGCTCGTAGCCGTCGTGCTGGTAGCCCCAGACGCTGTCCAGCAGCTGCGAGCGGGTGAACACCCGGCCCGGATGGCGGGCGAAGTGGGCGAGCAGGTCGAACTCCTTGGCGGTGAGCTCGACCGGCCCGCCGTCCAGCTCGACCGTCCGTTCCTCGATGGCGATCCGCAGGCGGCCGGCGGCGAGCAGCCGGCCCGCCGGCGCGCTGGCCGGCGCGTACAGCTCCTGCCGGCGCAAGAGGGCCTTCACGCGGGCCAGGAGCTCGCGGATGCTGAACGGCTTGGTCAGGTAGTCGTCGGCCCCGAGCTCCAGGCCGAGGACGCGGTCGAGCTCGCTGGACTTCGAGGTCAGCATCAGGATCGGCGCGTGGTGGCGCTGGTGCCGCAGGCGCTGGCAGATCTCCAGCCCGCCCAGACCCGGCAGGATGAGGTCGAGCACGATCAGGTCGTGGCCGCCCGCCATCGCCCGCTGCAGGCCGGAAATGCCGTTGCGGGCGACCTCCACGACGCAGTTGAGGTCGCGCAGGTGGAGCGGCAGCAGGTGCGCGAGATCGGCGCAATCCTCGATCAGCAGGATCTTCCGCTCCGTCATCGCATCCTCAACCCCGCTCATGCCCGCAGCCTAGCTGGTCCTGGACGGCTGCACAGCCCGCCGGGCCGGAACCTGCCCGGACTTGTTCACGAGAAGATCACATCGCGCTGAGCACGCCGCCGTTCGCCGTCTGCGAGCCTCTTGTGAGAATTGCGGGATGATCGCGACACATGGCTGGGCGAGACCCGGTCGGAGCGCGGCACATGGCATGGCGCGCGGCGGCCGGAGGAGCGCGGCAGGATGGCGGTGACGAAACGGGACGAGGCGGGGCAGGCTCTAGGCGAGCGGAACCGGCTGCTGGAAATGCAGCGGCGGCAGGCGCAGCTATCGACGGAGGCCAGCCGGATCCTGGTCGACGCCATGGGCGTCCTGGCGCGACAGCAGGCCGACGCGTTGCGCGCCGTGTTCGGCCGGGCGGGCGCGCTCGATGCCGGAGCCGAGCCGCTGCCGACCACATTCCAGAACTATTGCATGCGGATGTCCCTGCAGGCCTGCCTCGCCCAGATGAGGCTGGCGCTGGAGGGCGTGGCCGCCGTCAACGCCGCCGCCCTCGACCTGCTCGAGGGGCTGGTCCTGGACGCCGGCGGCACGGCCGAGGAGGCCCGGCCGGCGGAGCGGCCGGACTGAGCGGCGGCGGGCGGCCCCAGACATGGAGCTGCACCAGATCCGCTACTTCCTCGCGGTGTGCGAGGCGTTGAACTTCACCCGCGCGGCGACCGCCTGCCACGTGTCCCAGCCGTCGCTGACCCGGGCGATCAAGCTCCTGGAGCTCGAGCTGGGCGGGCCCCTGTTCAATCGCGAGCGCGGCAACACCCATCTGACGGAGCTCGGTGCCAGCGTCGCACCGCACCTGCGCGAGGCTCTGGCGCAGGCCGCGGCGGCGCACGGACGCGCCAGGTCGCTGTTCGCCCTGCGCGAAGCCCGGCTGGCGCTGGGTGTCGCGGCGGGCGTGGCGCCGACCCACCTCGCCACTGTCCTGCGCGACTACGCGCGCGGTCATCCCGAGGTCGCGATCGCGGTCCTGGAGGATACTCCGGACCGGCTGCACGATGCGATCCGCCGCGGCGAGATCGAGCTCGCCTTCCTGGCCGGCCGCCCGCACGACATCGACGATCTGCACTACCATGCCATCGGCGTGGACCGGGCCCAGCTGCTGCTCGCGGGCAGCCACCGGCTCGCCGGCCACGGCACCGCCCGGATTGCCGATCTGGCGCAGGAGACGCTGGCGGTCTGGGCCGGCTGTCGCTGGCTGCCGCGGATCGAGGAGCGCCTGGCACGGGCCGACCAGATGCCGGGCCGCCGCCTGACCTGCCGGACCCCGGCCATGGTGCCGGCCCTGGTCGAGGCATCGGGCTGCATCGGACTGCGCGAGGCGGGCTTCGGCATCCCGCCCGGCCTGTTCGGCTGCTTACTGGTCGAGCTGGCCGAGCCTGGACCGATCCATGTCGCGACCAAGCGCGGGCGGCCCTACTCGCCGCCGGTCAAGGCGTTCGTCGAGTTGCTGCTGCGCCGGGCGGCGCCGGCCGGGCAGGCGCTGCGAAGCTGAGCCCGTGGGCTTCGGGTCAGTCCGACGACGTCTCGGCCTCGGCCGTGAACGGCAGCCAGCCTGGACCGCTGAGCCGCTCCAGCGGTGCGAAGCGCGCCTTGTAGGCCATCTTGCGGCTCTCGCCGATCCAGTAGCCGAGATAGACGTAAGGCAGGCCCAGATCGCGCGCGCGCTCGACGTGCCACAGGATGATGAAGCTGCCCAGCGACCGCTGCGGCACGGTCGGCTCGTAGAACTTGTAGACGCCCGAAAGCCCGGAGCGGAGCCGGTCGGTCAGGCTGACCGCGGTGAGCGTGCCGGCAGGGTCGCGGAACTCGACCAGCCGGGTGGTGGCCGGCGCCATCTCGACCATCTCGTTGTAGGCCTGCCGGTCCATGCGGACCATGCCGCCATCGTGGTGACGCTGGCGCAGGTAGCGGTGGAACAGGGCGAACTGCTCGTCGGTGCCGGTGGCGGGGACCTCGCGGCCGGTGAGGTCGTGGTTGCGCGCGAGCACCCGGCGAAAGCTGCGGCCGGGCCGGAACTGCTCGACCACGATCCGGACCGGCACGCAGGCGCGGCAGCCGGGGCACACCGGCTTGTAGAGATAGCCCTGGCTCCGGCGGAAGCCGGCCTCGGTCAAGAGATCGAGGCGCTCGTTGCCGCCCTCGCCCTCGACCAGCGCCACGAGCCGCCGTTCCTGCCGACCGGTCAGGTAGGGGCAGGGGGCCAGATCGGTGCTGTAGAAGCGATGCAGGCGCGGGTCGTCGCCGGTGCTCATGGCGGGGCCGCGCGCCGGTGGGCGGTGCAGGTCGCGGTCATCGCCCAAGGATGGACCCGGGCGCGGGTCCAGGCAAGACGGGGCTCAGCGCGGTGCCAGGCGCAGACGCTCCCCGTCCACCGTGACCACCGCCAGCCGGTCGAGCAGATCGGCGCCCAGCACCGAGGTCGGAGCGTCGGCCGGCGCGAGCTGGAGCAGGACCGGGCCCAGCCGCACAGGACCCAGCTCCATCACGCTCACCTGCACCGCACCGCCGGCGGCGCCGCCGACCGAGAGCCGGCCGGCATCGCCAGGGGTCAGGAGCGACTGCGGCAGGTCGGGGGCGAGCCGCATGGTGACGGGGATGCGGTCGAACAGGACCGGCGCGTAGAAGCTGCGATCGGGTGCCCGGGGAACCTCGAGGACCGCGCCTGGCCCCGCCGCCGGCTCGATCGCGGCCGGGTCGGCGTGGTGCGCCGCCGTGACCGGTGAGGGCGGCCCCCATGCAGCAGGCATGATGCCGCCGAGGCCGATGCCCGCGATGGCGGCCACGGCCACCAGCATGGGCAGCGACAGGAGGCCGGAGCGCCGCAACGGGGCCGCTGCCGGTTCGTGGCGCACGATATTGACGGCAAATCGTTCGGCTGGCCGGATCATCACCGCTGGCTCCCTCATCGATCCGGCGCACCGGATGACTGGTCACCGGCGTTATAGTTTCCCAGCCGTTAATGTTCGACTAACGCGCGCCGCCAACCCGCCGGATTCGCCGAGTGCCGGTATCGGGGTGCGGTGGGGCGGCCTTCAGGCGGCCCGGGCGCGGTCCGCCTCGACGCGGGCGGCCGGCGCCGGCTTGAAGCTCAAGGTGACCTTGAGACCCGGGGCGTTGTCGGCCAGCGTCAGCCGGGCCTCGTGCAGCTTGGCCACGGCGTCGACCAGGCTCAGGCCCAGGCCGCTGCCGGGCGTCGAGCGCTGCGCGTCCAGGCGCACGAAGCGCTGCTTGGCCCGCTCGCGCTGGTCAACGGGGATGCCGGGCCCGGTGTCGGTGATGGTCACCGCCGGCGTCGGCTGCGCGGTGGTGGAGATCGTCACCGTGCCGCCCGCAGGCGTGTACTTGATCGCATTGTCGGCGACGTTGGCGATCGCCTGTGCCACCAGCTGGCGATGGCCCAGGATGAACGCGCCGTCGCGGGCATCGAGGCGCAAGGTGATCGACGCCTCCTCGGCCAGCGGCTCGTAGAGCTCGGCCACGTCGCGTGCGAGCTCGGCCAGGTCCAGCCGCTCCCAGTCGCCATGCTGCGCCCCGGCCTCCGCGCGGGCGATCGCCAGCAGGGCGTTGAAGGTCTCGATCAGCCCGTCGGCGTCGCGCAGCGTGTCCTCGAGCAGCGCCCGGGACTCCTCCGAGTCGGGCGCGCCCATCAGCGCCACCTCGATGCGCGAGCGCATCCGGTTCAAGGGCGTGCGCAGGTCGTGGGCGATGTCCTCGCTGACCTGCCGCATCCCGGCGAGCAGGCGCTCGATCCGCTCGAGCATCGCGTTGAGGTTCTGGGCGAGGTCGTCGAACTCGTCGCCGTTGCCGTGGGTGGCGATCCGGCGCCCGAACTCGCCGGCCATGATCCGCGAGGTGGAGCGGTTGATCCGCTCCAGCCGCGTGAGCATCCAGCGGCTGAGGATCAGCCCGCCCAGGAGGCCCAAGCGCGATGATCGCACCGATGCCGAGCAGGATCGCCGCCTTGATCTGCTGCTGCGACTGGACGAGGTCGTGGACGTCGCGCCCGACCAGGAGGCTGTAGCCGGCGTCGTTGGCGAACACCTTGGCCGTGGCGGGGTGCGACTTGGGCGGACCGGAGCCGCTCTCGTGGACCTCGATCGGGAAGCTGACGTAGCCGTCGCCGTCCGGCACCACGTCCGGCCAGCGGCTGATGTTGCCCGCCATCGGGACGCCCAGGGGATCGAGCAGCAGGTAGATCGCGCGGCGGTTCGGCTCGACGGCGGAGCGCTCGTCGACCGAGCGCTTGAGGGCCGGGAGGCCGCCGGCGCGCAGCTGGTCGCTCAGCCACGCCACCTCCTCGCCGATGACCGCGCGCACCTGCTGGTCGCTGAACCGCGCGCTCATCCAGTACACGATGCCCAGGATCATGGCGCTCGACAGGCTGAACAGGCCCAGATAGGCCAGCGTCAGCCGGAAGGTGGAGGTCTTAAGCGGCCTGGTCCGGAGCACGCAGGCTGTATCCGGCGCCGCGGACCGTCTGGATCAGCGGGTGGGCGTAGCCGCGGTCGACCTTCTGCCGCAGCCGGCTGATGTGCACGTCGATGACGTTGGTCTGCGGATCGAAGCGGTAGTCCCAGACCTTCTCGAGCAGCATGGTCCGGGTCATCACCTGGCCCGGCATGCCGCATCAGCACCTCCAGCAGCTTGAACTCGCGCGGCTGCAGGTCGATGGGCCTGCCGCCGCGCATCACGCGCCGCGCCAGCAGGTCGAGGGAAAGGTCGTGGTAGCGCAGCACCGTCTCCGGGACGGCGCTGGGTGCGGCCCCGCGCCGGCGCGCCACCGACTCCAGCCGGGCCAGCAGCTCGGAGAAGGCATAAGGCTTGGCGAGATAGTCGTCGCCGCCGCTGCGCAGGCCCTTGACCCGCTCGTCGACCTCGCCCAGCGCGCTGACGAACAGCACCGGCGTCTGGTTGCCGGTGGCGCGCAGGGTCTTGACCAGGCTGAGCCCGTCCAGCTCGGGCAGCATCCGGTCGACGATCAGGACGTCGTAGTCGGCCCCGGCGGCCAGCAGCAGGCCTTCCTTGCCGCTGTGGACCACCTCGACATTGTGGCCGCTCTCCTTGAGGCCCTTGGCCATGTAGCCGGCGGCGTCGCGGTCGTCCTCGATGATCAGCACGTGCATCGGCAGCGAGCTCCCGTCTCGCCAGACATGCCCCGATCGGGGCGCGTCGACAAGCGCGGGCCGGGGGTGCGAGCGCACCGCCCGGCCCGTGCGGTTGGATTACGAGGTGGCGAGCGGCACCGCCTCGAAGCGCTCGTTGCCCTCGCGGGCGACGTAGAGCAGCACCGACTTGGCACCGCTCTCGTGCGCCTTGCGCACGGCCGCGACGACGTCGGTGGGCTGCGCCACCGGCTGCCGGTCGATCGACAGCACGACATCGCCGGCCCGCAGGCCCTTGGCGTCGGCCGGGCCGCCGGGGACCACCTCGGTGATCAGCACGCCCTGCTGGTCGGCGTCCAGACCCAGCTGCTCGCGCTGCTCGGGCGCGATCGCGGCCAGGGCCAGGCCCAGCCGGGGCTGCTCGGCGCCGGGCTCGGCCTGCTCGGCCGCCGCGACCTGTTCCTGCCCGGGCATGCGGCCGACCTCGGCCTTGAGCGTGACCTCCTTGCCGTCGCGCCAGACCACCACGTCGGCGCTCTTGCCGGGCTCGACCGCGGCCACCGCCCGGCTGAGCTGGCGGACCTGGTCGATCGCCGTGCCGGCGAACGACAGGATCACGTCGCCCTGCTCGATGCCGGCGGCGGCGGCCGGCGTGCCGGCCTGGACGTTGCTGACCAGGGCACCCTTGGCGGCGGGCAGCTCGAGATTGGCGGCGAGATCCTCGTCGACGTTCTGGATCTGGACGCCCAGCCAGCCGCGCTCGATCTTGCCGTCGTCCTGGAGGTCGGCGATCACCTGCTTGGCGAGGTTGGACGAGATCGCGAAGCCGATCCCGACGCTGCCGCCCGACGGCGAGAAGATCGCCGAGTTCACGCCGACGACCTCGCCCTTGAGGTTGAAGGTCGGGCCGCCGGAATTGCCGCGGTTGATCGGCGCGTCGACCTGCAGGAAGTCGTCGTAGGGCCCGCTGCCGATCTCGCGGCCGGTGGCCGAGACGATGCCCGCGGTGACCGTGCCGCCCAGGCCGAACGGGTTGCCGACGGCGACCACCGCCTCGCCGACGCGGACCTTGGAGCTGTCGCCGAAGGTCACGTAGGGCAGGGGCTTGCCGGCCTCGACCTTGAGCAGGGCCAGGTCGGTCTTCTCGTCGATGCCCTGCAGCGTGGCGGGCAGCTCGCTGCCGTCGTCCAGCGAGATCGTGATCTTGTCGGCACCGCCCGCGACATGGGCGTTGGTGACGATCAGGCCGTCGGCGCTGACGATGAAGCCCGAACCCTCGCCGCGCTCGCGCTGCTGCGGCTGCTGCGGCATGCGCATCGGGCCCTGGCCCTGGCCGGGCTCGCCGAAGAAGCGCTCGAAGAAGCGGCGCATCTCGGGATCGGCCATGGGGCCCTGGGCCATCGGGCCGGCCGCGGCGGCGGTGCGCTCGACCCGGACATTGACCACGGCCGGCTTGACCGCGGCCACCAGATCGGCGTAGCCCGCGTTGACGACGACGGTGTCCGCCAGCGCGGCATTGGCGGGGGCGGGCGTCTCGGTCGCCACGGACACGGCGGCGCCGCCCGCCAGGAGGCCCAGAATGGCCACCGTGGCCAGCAGCGGCGCGCGGCCGCGCGGGCGGGAAGGATGGGGGTGTGCGATCGGCATCGGATACTCCGTCTGCGCCTGCTGTCCCGGTCGATCTGGGCCGCAGGAATGAACTGATGAGCGATATAGATTACCAAAGTGGCCCAGGCGTTTCCGGTTCATGACAATCGCTTCAGGCGCAAGGGCGAGGACTTCGCGTCGGCGTGAGGGCGCGGCCCGGAGCGGCTGCCCATGAGCATGCTGCGCGTGGCCGCGGCCGGTCTGCTCGACCCGCCGCGCGACACGGCCGAAGCCCTGGCCGCGGCCGAGCGCGCGCTTGCCGCCGCTGCGGCTGCAGGGGCGCGGCTGCTGGTCCTGCCGCAGCGGCTCATCGCGGGCGAGGGGGGGCCGGGCTGCGGCATCCTGTCCGACGCGCCGCCGCTGCGCGCGCTGGCGGAGCTCGCGGGCCGGCACCGGGTCGCCGTCGCCTGCGGCTATCTGGAGCACTGCTCCGATCGCCTGCACGACGCGGCGCTGTTCATCGACGCCGCTGGCTGTGCCCTGGCCAACTACCGGCGTACCCACCTGGACGGCCGGGCCGAGGCGGACGATCTGGCGCCCGGCCAATGGCTCAACCTGGTGGCGTTCGGCGGCACGCGGCTGGGCCTCCTGGTCGGTGCCGACATCGAGGCGCCCGAGCCTGCGCGCGCCCTGGCCCTGGCCGGCGCCGCCCTGCTCCTGCTCCCGGCACGGTGGCGGCCGCAGGGTGCCGCGGTGGGCGAAGCGCTGCTGCGGGCGCGGGCGTTCGAGAACGGCTTCGGCCTGGTGTTCGCCAACCTGGACGGTCCCGCCGACGCCCCATCCAGCCTGATCGTCGGCCCCGATGGTGCGGTGCTGGCGGCCGCCACATCCGGCGTCGTGGTGGCCGATCTGCCGGTGGACCGGCCGGAGGAGGGGCGGCGCCGCTTGGCGGCGCGCCGGCCAGCGCTCTACCAGCGGCTCACCATGCCGCATCCGCCGGACGGCGCGCCCCGCACATAGCGGGCTTGCGTCGCCGGCCGGGGCCGCGTGCAATGCACCCGGACCTTGGCGGTGCCAACGTCGTGGCGGAGGTGAGCATGCGAACCATCCTGGTCAATCTCGAGATCAGCCCGGTGCTCGATTCGGCACTGCAATGCGCGCTGCTCGTGGCCAAGCGCTTCGACAGCTACATCGAGGGGCTGCACATGCGCCCCGGCCAGCCGGACATCATCGCCGCCGGTGCGGACGGCTTCGTCGCCGCCGCGCCCGATCTCGTCGCCAGCTTCGAGCGCGAGGCGCGCGAGCGGGCCGAGCGGGCGCGCACCGCCTTCGAGGCGTTCATGGCGCAGCATGCCCTGCCGCGTGCCACCGGCCTGGCGCCGGGCAGCGGCATCTGCGCCGACTGGCGGATCGAGGTCACCAGCGGCCACGGTGCGATCGGCAGCCTGGGCCGGGTGTTCGACCTCGTGGTCATGGGCCGCCCGGTGGCCGATTCGGTGGCGCCCAGCATGGCCGCGCTCGAGACCGCCCTGTTCGAGAGCGGCCGCCCGCTGCTGATCGCACCGCCCACACCGCCGGCGACCATGGGCGAGCACATCCTGGTGGCCTGGAACTGCAGCACGGAGACCGCGCGCACGGTGGGCTTCGCCATGCCGCTGCTGGCGGCGGCCAAGCGCGTCACCGTGCTCACGGTCCAGCGCGGCACCGTGCCCGGCCCCAGCGCCGCCGAGCTCGCCCGCAACCTCCAGCGGCACGGGCTCGACGTCGAATGGCGCGAGGTGGCGCCGGGCGACCACTCGATCGGCGATGCCATCCTGCGCGAGGCCAAGGCCTGCGGCGCGGACCTGATCATCAAGGGCGCCTACACCCAGAGCCGCCTGCGCCAGATGATCTTCGGCGGTGCCACCAGCCACATCCTCGCCGCCGCCGACCTCCCGGTCGTGATGGCGAACTGAACTTTGGAGTCCTCGTCCATGTCCGTCAGCCTCGCCCTGCACGCCCTGGCCGCCGTCATCTGGGTCGGCGGCATGTTCTTCGCCCACCAGATCCTGCGACCGGGCGTGGCCGAGTGGCCGGCACCCGACCGGCAGCGCCTCTGGGACCGGGTCCTGGGGCGCTTCTTCCCGATCGTCATGGTCTGCGTGGCCCTGCTGCTGGCCACCGGCTACCACATGCTGTTCGCGGGCTTCGGCGGCTTTGCCGGTGCCGGCATCCACGTCCACGTCATGCACCTGACCGGCTGGCTGATGTTCCTCCTGTTCTTCCATCTCTACTTCGCGCCCTGGCGCCGCTTCCGACGGGCGGTGGCGGCCGGCGAGACCGAGGCCGCCGGCAGCCAGCTCGCGACCATCCGCCTGATGGTCGGGATCAACCTCGTGCTCGGCCTGCTGACCGTCGCGATCGGGGCCAGCGGGCGCTACTGGGGCTGACCTCGGGTGTCGCCCGGCCGGTGGCGCCGCGCGCTCGCCCTGGCCGCGGCGCTGGCGATGGCGACGCCCCTGCCGGCCGCGTCCCAGAGCGGCACCGGCGCCCAGAGCGTCGAGGAACTCAAGGCGGCACTGGCCGAGCTGCGCCGCCGGCTGGCCGAGCAGCAGGCCGGGGAGACCGCACCGGCCGAGCAGAAGCTGCGTGCCGCCCAGCAGCAGCTCGACCGGCTGGTGGCGGCGATGGGTGCGCTGCGGCGCGAGCGCGACAGCCTGCGCACCGAGCTCGGCGCCGCGCGCGCCGAACTGGCAGCAATGTCCCGGGACGCGGCCGCGGCCGAACGGCGCCTGCGCGCGGCCGAGAGCGAGGTCGCCCGGCTGCGGCGTGAGCAGACGGTGAGCCGGCCGCCGGTGGCGCCCTCGACCCCGCCCGACCCGCCCCCGCCACCCGAGATCGTCGTCGAGGTGCTCGATGGCGCCTTTTTCGCCTCCGGCGGTGCCGACGTGATGCCCGAAGCCCAGCCGCGGCTCGAGGCCATCGCCGCGGTGATCCGGGCTCGCCCGGAAGCCCGTGTGCGGGTCGTCGGCTACACCGACGCCAGCGGCGATGCGGCCGCCAACGAGGCGCTGTCGCTGGCGCGCGCGCAGTCCGTCCGCGGCCGGCTCGCGGCGCTGCTCGCGGCCGATCCGGAACGGCTGGCGGTCGAGGGACGTGGAGCGGCCGACCCGGTGGCGGACAATCTCACGCCCGAGGGGCGGCGCGCGAACCGGCGGGTGGTGGTGACGATCGGTCCCTGAGCGTCCGGCGGCCTCAGTTGCCGCACGGGGAAAGGTGCAGCTGGCAGCCGACCTGGGCGAACATGGCCTGGAAGGCCATGGCCGCGGCGGGCGGATGGCGCACCCGCTGGGCCTCGGCGAAGTTGGGCGGGTCGTCGCCCACCACGACCAGCCCGACCATGCCGATGTCGTAGCCGGAGCGGCACTTGACGCCGTACACACCCGGCTGGTCCAGCTTGACCGCGACCTCCTCGCCCATCCGGCCCCGCCATGGCGTGGCCCCCTCGGGCAGCATGCCCTTGATCGACTTGACCCCGTGCATGCCGTCGTCCGGCACGAAGCGGACGGTGTCGCCCGGTGCTGCGAACAGGATCGGCGGCTCGAACAGGAAGCGGCCCTGCACGCTCTCGGTCGCCAGATGGACGATATGCTCGGCCGCCCTGGCCGCCGGCTCGACCAGCGCGGTCGCCGCCAGCGTGCAGGCGAGCAGCAGGGTCCGGGATACCGTCAACGATCGAACTCCGGAGGCAATGCACACTTCTCGGCCCGTGGATCGCGCCTCGCTGCTGATGTGCCCTCGCCGGCTCCTGAAGGCGAGAGCGCGCGCGCGCAAGTCGGATCACATGGGCGTGGCTGGTTACGGCGCGTTAACCTTGCCGCGGTCATGCTGCGCTTCCCCGACGGGCGCAAGGAGCGTGGCATGGCAATGGTAGGGCGCAGAGGTGCGGTCTTGGGTCTGGCGGCCGGCATGGCGGGCCTCCGCCTGACCCGGCCGGTGCGGGCCGGGGCGGTGCCGCCGGCGGAGCCGCCCGAGCTGTTCGTGGCGGAACTGGCGGGGCGCGTCATGGCGGCCTTGCGCGATCCGACCCTGGACGACCGTCAGCGCCTGGTCCGGGTCGACGCGCTCACCGCCGGCTCGTTCGACCTCGACCGGACCGCCCGGATAGCGCTCGGCCGGTACTGGCGGACGGCACCGGAGGCGCAGCGCGACGAGTTCGCGGCCCTGTTCAAGGAGTATGTCCTCACCAGCTACGGCCGGCGGTTCCATCAGTTCGCCGACCGCACCTTCAAGGTCACCGGGACCGCCCCGGCCGGGGACGACACCGTGGTCGCCAGCCTCGTCGAGGGCGGGAGCACCCCCATCCGCCTCGACTGGCGCCTGGCCACCACTTCCGGGGGCTGGCGGGTGCTCGATCTCATGGTCGAGGGCGTGAGCCTGCTGGTGACCTTCCGCAACGAGTTCGCGGCCGTGATCGAGCGGCATGGCGGCCAGCTCGGCGGGTTGCTGGCCGAGCTGCGCCTGCGCGTCGCCGCCGAGCGCGCCCAGCTCGCCGGCTGAGCGGGCAGCCGATCTTTTTTTGATTGCTCGACCAATCAACCAACGCCATGCTGTCCTCCAGCGAGGGGGGACACGTGGAATGCCGAAGCTCGGCATGGAGCCGATCCGCAAGCGTCAGCTGATCGAGGCGACGGTGGCCTCGATTCACCAGAACGGCTTCGCCGACACCACGATCCAGACCATCAGCCGGGCCGCAGGCGTCTCGCCCGGCATCATCCATCACTATTTCGGCGGCAAGGGTGCCCTGCTGGCCGCCACCATGCGGGCACTCCTGGTCGAGCTGCGCGCGTTCGTGGTGCCGGCGCTGCAGGCTGCCCAGGGTCCGCGCGAGCGGATCGAGGCGGTGATCGACGCGAGCTTCGCCGAGCGGCAGTTCCAGCCGCAGGTGATCGTCACCTGGCTCGCCTTCTGGGGCCAGGCACCGCACGACCCCGACCTCGCCCGCCTGCAGCGCATCTACGCCCAGCGGCTCACCAGCCACCTGCGCCACGACCTGCGCGCGCTGGTGGGTCCCCGCGCCGAGCTGGTGGCCACCGGCCTCGCCGCCATGATCGACGGGCTCTGGCTCAGCTTCGCGCTCGGGCGCCCGTGCGCCGGCGGCGCCATGGCCCGGGCCCTGGCCCGCGACTACCTGGCCCGGCAGCTGGCCGGCGACGCCGATGGCTGACGGGTCCGCCTTCGACTACGTGATCGTCGGGGCCGGCTCGGCCGGCTGCGTGCTCGCCGACCGGCTGAGCGCCGATCCCGCCGTCCGCGTGCTGCTCCTGGAGGCGGGGCCCGGGGACCGGGGCTGGAAGACGCAGATCCCCGCCGCACTCACCTACAACCTGATGAACGACCGGGTGAACTGGTACTACCGCACCGAGCCGCAGGCGCAGATGAACGGGCGCCGGCTGTACTGGCCGCGCGGCCGGCTGCTCGGCGGCTCCTCCTCGCTCAACGCCATGGTCTACATCCGCGGCCATGCGCTGGACTACGACCGGTGGGTCGAGGAGGGTGCGGCCGGCTGGTCCTACGCCGAGGTGCTGCCCTATTTCCGCCGTGCGGAGTCCCACTCCCTCGGGGCCGACGACTATCGCGGCGGCGACGGCCCGCTGACCGTCACCCGCGGCAGCGGCGACAATCCCCTGTTCGACGCCTGGATCGAGGCCGGCGAGCAGGCGGGCTACCCGGCCACGCCCGACATGAACGGCTACCGCCAGGAGGGCATGGGGCGGATGGACATGACCATCCGCGCCGGCCGCCGCTGCAGCACCGCGCGCGCCTATCTCCGCCCGGCCATGGCGCGGCCGAACCTGTTCGTGTTCACCCGCTGCCTCGCCACCCGCGTCCTCCTCGAGCGCGGACGGGCGGTCGGCGTCGAGTATCGCGAGGGCGGCTTCGTCAAGCGCGCGCTGGCGGCGCGCGAGGTGATCCTCGCCGGCGGTGCCATCAACTCGCCGCAGCTCCTGATGCTGTCCGGGATCGGGCCGGCCGGTCACCTGCGCCGGGTCGGCGTGCCGGTCCGGCACGACCTGCCCGGCGTCGGCCGCGACCTGCAGGACCATCTCGAGTTCTATTTCCAGGTCGAGTGCCGCGAGCCCGTGACCATGCTCGAAGCCATGCGGCCCCACAACATGCTGCGGATCGGGCTGCGCTGGTTCCTGTTCCACGACGGCCCGGCGGCGAGCTCGCATCTCGAGGCCGGCGGCTTCATCCGCTCCAGGCCGGGCGTGCGCCATCCCGACATCCAGTTCCACTTCCTGCCGGCCCTGGTCGAGGACCATGGCCGCTCCAAGGGCCGGATGCACGCCTACCAGGCCCATGCCGGCACCATGCGCCCCGCGAGCCGGGGCTGGCTCGAGCTGCGCTCGGCCGACCCGGCGGAGCACCCGCTGATCGAGCCCAACTATCTGGCCGAGGCGCGCGACCGCGCCGACCTGCGCGCCTGCGTCCGCCTGACCCGCGAGATCTTCGCCCAGCCGGCCTTCGACCGCTACCGCGGCCGCGAGCTGCAGCCGGGTGCGGAGGCGGTGGACGACGCCGCGCTCGACGCCTTCATCCGCGCCAAGGCCGACAGCGCCTACCACCCCTGCTGCACCTGCCGCATGGGCACCGACGAGGCGGCCGTGGTCGACCCGCAGTGCCGCGTGCGCGGGCTCGACGGCCTGCGCGTGGTCGACGCCTCGATCATGCCCAGCATGGTCTCGGGCAACCTCAACGCGCCCACGATCATGATCGCCGAGAAGGCGGCCGACCTGATCCGGGGTGCCGATCCCCTGCCGCCGGCGGAGGCGCCGGTCTGGGAGGCGCCGGACTGGCGCACCCGGCAGCGTCCGGGCACGCCGCAGCGCCAGTTGGCGACGGCGCACGACGGACGTAGCATCGAACACGAAAGCGCGATGGCGTGAAGAAGGAGGCCCTCATGATCAAGAGCACCCTGCTGGGGCTCGCCGGTGCCGTGCTGGTGGGCGGGATGGCGGCGGCGGCCGAGCCGGACAGCTGCAAGACGGTGCGGTTCTCCGACGTCGGCTGGACCGACATCACCGCGACCACGGCCCTGACGTCCGTGGTGCTCGAGGGGCTGGGCTACGAGACCAGTGCCGACATCCTCTCGGTGCCGGTCACCTACCAGAGCCTGAAGAACGGCGACATCGACGTCTTCCTCGGCAACTGGATGCCGACGATGGAAGCCGACATCGCGCCGTTCAAGGCGGACGGCAGCGTCGAGGTGGTGCGCGCCAACCTGGAGGGTGCCAAGTACACCCTGGCAGTACCCAAGTACCTGGCCGACCAGGGCCTCAAGGACTTCGCCGACATCGCCAAGTTCAAGGACCAGCTCGACGGTCAGATCCACGGCATCGAGCCCGGCAACGACGGCAACCGCCTGATCCAGACGATGATCGACGAGGGCCAGTTCGGCCTGACCGGCTTCGAGCTGGTCGAGAGCTCCGAGCAGGGCATGCTGGCCGAGGTGACCCGCGCCGCCCGCGGCCAGGACGCCATCGTGTTCCTGGGCTGGGAGCCGCACCCCATGAACACCAACTTCGAGCTGGTCTACCTGACCGGCGGCGATGCCGTGTTCGGCCCCAATTTCGGCGGTGCCACGATCTACACCAACGTCCGCAAGGGCTACCTCGCCGAATGCCCGAACGTCGGCAAGCTCCTGCAGAACCTGGCCTTCACCCTGCCCATGGAGAGCATGATCATGGGCGGCATCCTCGACGACGGGAAGGAGCCCGAGGAGGCGGCCACCGAGTGGCTCAAGGCCAATCCCGGCGTCCTCGACGCGTGGCTTGCCGGCGTCACCACCGTGGACGGCGGCGATGCCGTGGCGGCGGTCAAGGGCAAGCTCGGATCGTGATCTGACCCGGCCGGCGCGCTCCTGCCGCCGGCCGCACCAACGACAAGCCGCCCGCGTGCCGGGCCGGAGGGCGCCATGGATTGGCTGACCGCCTACAAGATCCCGCTCGGCAGCTGGATCAAGTCGCTGGTCGATTTCCTCAACGCCAACGCGGCGGGCTTCTTCGACCTGATCTCGTGGACCCTGGGCGGCCTGATCGACGGCATGACGGCGGGCCTGATCGCGGTCCCGCCGCTGCTCCTGGTGGCACTCCTGGGCCTGCTCGCCTGGCTGCTGCACCGCTCCTGGCAGCTCGTGGCCCTGGTCGTGGTCTCGCTGCTGCTGATCATCAATCTCGGCTACTGGCAGGAGACGCTGGAGACGCTGGCGCTGGTGGTCTCCGCCACCGCCATGTGCATGCTGATCGGCGTGCCCTTGGGGATCCTGGCCGCACACCGCCCGCGCTTCTACACGATCCTGCGGCCGATCCTCGACCTGATGCAGACGATCCCGACCTTCGTCTACCTGATCCCGACCCTGATCCTGTTCGGGCTGGGCGTCGTCCCGGGCCTGATCTCGACCGTGATCTTCGCCCTGCCGGCGCCGATCCGGCTCACCTATCTGGGCGTCAGCCGCGTGCCCGTGCCCTTGATCGAGGCCGGCCAGAGCTTCGGCGCCAGCCCCTGGCAGCTGTTGTGGAAGGTCGAGCTGCCCCACGCCATGCCGACCATCATGGCCGGCCTCACCCAGTGCATCATGCTGTCCCTGTCCATGGTGGTGATCGCCGCACTGGTGGGTGCCGACGGCCTGGGCAAGCCCGTGGTCCGCGCGCTCAACACCGTCAACGTCGCCCGCGGCTTCGAGGCGGGACTGGCCATCGTGCTCCTCGCCATCATGCTCGATCGCCTGTGCCGGCGGCCCGGCTCCAGCGGGGAGGGCTAAGCCCATGCCCGCCGTCGCCTTCGAGGCCGTCGACATCGTCTTCGGCGACCGGCCGCACACCGCCCTGCCGCTGATCGAGCAGGGCCTGAGCCGCGAGCAGATCCTGGCCCAGACCGGGCAGGTCCTGGGCGTGGCCGACTGCACGCTCGCGGTCGAGCGCGGCGAGATCTGCGTGCTGATGGGCCTGTCCGGCTCGGGCAAGTCGACCCTGCTGCGCGCGGTCAACGGCCTCAACAAGGTCGTGCGCGGGTCGGTCCGGGTCGACGACCAGGGCACGCAAGTCGACGTCGCCACCTGCGATCCCCGTGCGCTGCGCCGGCTGCGCATGAACCGCGTGGCCATGGTGTTCCAGCAGTTCGCACTCCTGCCGTGGCGCACCGTGGCCGAGAACGTGGCCTTCGGCCTCGAGCTGCGCGGGGTGTCCAAGGCCGAGCGCGAGCGCATCGTCCAGGAGAAGCTGGCGCTGGTGAACCTCGAGAAGTGGGCCGGCAAGTTCGCGCACGAGCTCTCGGGCGGCATGCAGCAGCGCGTGGGCCTCGCCCGCGCCTTCGCCACCGACGCCGACATCCTGCTCATGGACGAGCCGTTCTCGGCCCTCGACCCGCTGATCCGCGACAAGCTCCAGGACGACCTGCTCGAGCTGCAGCAGCGCCTGCACAAGACCATCGTGTTCGTCAGCCACGACCTCGACGAGGCGCTCAAGATCGGCAACACGATCGCGATCATGGAGGGCGGGCGGATCGTGCAGGCGGGAGCACCTGAGGCGATCGTGACCACCCCCGCCACCGACTATGTCCGCAGCTTCGTCGCCAACGTGAACCCGCTCAACGTGCTCAAGCTCGGCAGCCTGATGCGGCCCAGGGCGGCCCTGCGCGGCGACGGCGGAACCCTGCAGCTCGACCCGCGCATCCACCTCCAGGCCGGCCTCGCCGCCGACGGCACCATCGCGACGCTGGAGGGCGGCGGCCTGCCGCTGCGCCAGGTGCGCACGATCGAGCCCTTCGTCGACGGCGCGGTGCCATGCGACTGGATGCTGGTGGCGGGACCCGATGCGCCGATGCGCCAGGCGATCGAGGCCATGCGCAACAGCGGCTGGCCGGTGCTGGTCGCCGACGATTCGGGCCGCCTCCTGGGCTTGGTCGGCATCGACGAGCTGCTCGACGCGCTCCGCCGCAAGGCCCATTGAGCCGGCACGACACGCTGATATACCAATGGGTTGGCGTCGATTGCTGAAGTAGTCGGCGAGCATGGTCTTGCGCATGGCGTGCCCGGAGCAGGCGAGGGCTGCGCTGTTTCAGAAAAATCTTTTGTAATTCTGCGCTTAGCATTCTATCGTACAGTTCAACCTAAACGTTACGACAAGATCGACCCTGGGAGGGCTCGCTCAATCGGTGGCTCGTCGAGCACGAGGGAGCTGAAGCGATGCAGCACGACGTCGGCACCGCCACGTCGCGTCCGCCCGTAGCACCGGGCACGGGCGTTACCGGATCGGGAGAGCCCCGCCGCGACCGCAGGCGTCGGCCCGAGATCGGCCGCGAGATGGCGACGCCGCTGGCCGCCACCTTCCTGGGCCTGCTGCTGGTGCACAATCTCCTGCCGGCTCACGCCACAGGCTGGGACGAGGGTGATCCGGGCGGCGCTCCCCCGGACGGACCGGGGTCGGACGATCTCGACGGTGCCACCACAGGCCCGCTGGCGGCGTCGCTGCCGGGTGCCGCGCGCGGCCCGCACGCTGCCGCGGGGACGGCCGGCGCTTCCGTCGATCTCACGGCGCTGACCGGGCTCGCCGGCGTCGGCGGCCTGCAGATTGCCGCCGTCGCCATGGCGCCCCAAGGCCTGGCGGCCGCCGTGACCGGTGCCGGGACCGCCGCGGCGGGAGCCGGCGCCGGGCTTCTGGCCACGGGCGCACCGGTGGCACCCGTGCCGGATCTCGCGCTCGCCGGGGCGACCGATGCCTCTGGCGAGGAGGAGCTGGGCCCGATCGGGCGCTACGTGCGCGGCGACGGCAGCGACGGCACGGTCGTACTCACCGACGGCGACGACATCTTCGTCGGCGGCGACGGCGACGAGCATGTCGTGGGCGGCGCCGGCGACGACTATCTCGACGGGGCGGGCGGCGACGATCACCTCGAGGGCGGCACGGGCGACGACACGCTCCTGGGCGGCTCGGGCGACGACCTGCTGGAGGGCAATGCCGGCGACGACCTGCTCGACGGCGGGCATCGGCGACGACACGCTCCTGGGCGGTGCGGGCGACGACGACCTGCTGGGTGGCGGCGGCGACGATTTCCTGAACGGCGGCACGGGCATCGACCGCCTGCAGGGCGGGACCGGCAACGAGATCCTGGTCCTGGCCGACATCCGCGACGCCCTGACCGAGCTCGGCCTCGGTGTCGACGGCGGCGGCAACGACACGGTGGTCGTGGCCGACAGCTACGCCGCCAGCCTCGCAGGCGGCCCTGGCCGGGACCGGCGGGCGCGCGACCTTCGTCCTGGGGCGCCCCGACATCGGCCAGTTCCCGGCCGACGTCGCGGGCTTCCGCCAGCAGATCGACCCCGACATCGAGAACATCCGGCTCGAGGGCAACCGTGCCCACGACGTGGTCGGCGACGACCGCGCCAGCCTGATCATCGGCAATGCCGGCGCCAACCGCATCCACGCCGCCGGCGGCGACGACAGCGTCCTCGGCGGTGCCGGCAACGACTGGATCGACGGCGGCGACGGCGACGACTGGCTCGACGGCGGGCAGGGCGCCGACACCCTCTACGGCGGTGCCGGCGACGACGTGTTCGTCTTCGGCCTGCACGAGGACGGCGACATGATCTTCGACCATGAGGGCCGCAACACCCTGCGCGTCGCCGGTGCCGATCCGGCGAAGCTCCAGCTCGAGATGCAGGGCGAGGACCTCGTCGTCCGCCACGACGGCGCGGTCCTGGCCACGGTCGACGGCTACGCCACCCACGCGGACAACTATGCCGGGATCGACCTGGGCGACGGGGTCCGCCCGATGTCCGACTTCATGCCCGATCCCGGTGCCGGCATGGCCAGCGCCGCACTTGCCGCGGAGGACTGGCTCGCCGACTACGTGCCCGAGGCCACCGGCGTGGCCGAGCCGCTGCCGGAGCCCTGGAGCGGGCTCGAGGAAACCTGGGAAGCCGCACCGTCCGTCGCGGGCGGCGAGCCGGCCGCCGATGCCGGTGCTGGCCGAGCCCGGCGGCGAGCCCTTCCAGCCGACCTTCCAGGCGGGGGGCGACGCGATGGCGATGGCCGATCTCTGGCTGCCGGTCGACGACCTCGCCGCACTGCCCGCCGAGCCGGCGGCGGCCGATCGCCTCGGCGAGGACCGCCCCGCCGCCTGACCGCGGCCATCCCTTTTTGATCCGGTCGGACTTGGGCCCGGGGGGCGACCGCCGGGCCCGCCTTTTGTCCGAAGCGCTGGCAGGGCCGGGCGCAAGGGGCTAGGCTGCCGCCTGAAGACCGAGAACGCGCCACGGCGCGCCAGGCGGCGGAAGGAACGGTCCGGGTGCAGGATAAGGCTCAGTCGACGCTTCGGCGGTGCCGCTGACATGCTGCGCTTCCTCGCGTCCCGTCTCGCGGTCCTGATCCCGACCTTCCTGGGCGTCACCTTCGTCGCCTTCATCCTGATCCGCCTGGTGCCGGGCGATCCGATCCTGATGATGGTGGGCGAGCGCGGCATGACGCCCGAGCGCCATGCCGAGATGATGGCGCAGTACGGCTTCGACCGGCCGCTGCCTCGTCCAGTACGGCGCTGTTTCTGGGCAACCTGGTCCAGGGCGATCTCGGCAGCTCGATCGTCACCCGCAAGCCGGTGCTCGAGCGAGTTCTTCACCCTGTTCCCGGCCACGGTCGAGCTGTCGCTCGCCGGCATGCTGGTGGCGCTCGCTGATCGGCCTCCCGGCGGGCATCCTGGCCGCGGTCAAGCGCGGCTCGATTCTCGACCACACGGTGATGGGCATCTCGCTCACCGGCTTCTCGATGCCGATCTTCTGGTGGGGGCTGCTGCTGATCATCCTGTTCTCCGGCATCCTGCAATGGACGCCGGTCTCGGGGCGGATCTCGCTCACCTACTTCGTCGAGGCCAAGACCGGCTTCATGCTGATCGACAGCCTGCTCAGCGACGAGAAGGGTGCGTTCCGCTCGGCACTCTCGCACCTGATCCTGCCCGCGATCGTGCTGGGCACCGTGCCGCTGGCCGTGATCGCGCGCCAGACCCGCTCGGCCATGCTCGAGGTGCTGGGCGAGGACTATGTCCGCACCGCCCGCGCCAAGGGCCTGCCGCCCTCGCGGGTGATCGGCCTGCACGCGCTGCGCAACGCGCTGATCCCGGTGGTGACCGTGATCGGCCTGCTGGTCGGCACGCTGTTCGGCGGCGCCATCCTCACCGAGACCATCTTCGCCTGGCCGGGCGTCGGCAAGTGGCTGGTCGATTCGATCTCGCGCCGCGACTATCCCTCGGTCCAGGGCGGCATCGTGCTGATCGCCAGCATCGTCATGCTGGTCAATCTCGGCGTCGACCTGCTCTACGGCGTGATCAACCCCCGCATCCGGCACGGGAGCTGAGCCATGGCCGAACGCGCCGTCGCCGTCGCCGAGCCGATCCCCGTCAGCCTGCCGCCCTCGCAGCTGGCCGAGTTCTGGCACTATTTCCGCGAGAACAACGGTGCCGTCGCCGGCCTCGCCGTGATCCTGCTCGTGGTGCTCGCGGCCGTCTTCGCCGACGTCATCGCGCCGCACGACCCGACCCTGCAGAACCGCGAGGCCTTCCTCCTGCCGCCGGTCTGGCAGGCGGGCGGCTCCTGGTCGCTACCCGCTCGGCACCGACGCGGTCGGCCGCGACATCCTCTCGCGCCTGATCTACGGCGCGCGCTTCTCGCTCCTGATCGGCACCATCGTCATCACCCTCTCGCTCAGCATCGGCGTGGTCCTGGGCCTGATCGCCGGCTTCGCCCGCGGCTGGGTCGAGACCATGATCATGCGGCTCATGGACATCATCCTGGCCCTGCCCAGCCTGCTGCTGGCCATCGTCATCGTGGCGATCCTCGGGCCCGGCCTGATCAACGCCATGATCGCGGTCGCGGTCACCTACCTGCCGCAGTTCACCCGCCTGACCCGTGCCTCGGTGATCACCGAGCTCTCCAAGGAATACGTCACCGCCAGCCGGGTCAGCGGTGCGGGCACCCTGCGGCTGATGTTCAAGACCGTCCTGCCCAACTGCTGGGCGCCGCTCATCGTCCAGGCCACGCTCGGCTTCTCCAACGCCATCCTCGACGCCGCGGCCCTGGGCTTCCTCGGCCTCGGCGCCCAGCCGCCCACGCCCGAATGGGGCTCGATGCTGGCCGACGCGCGCGAGTTCGTGCTGCGCGCCTGGTGGGTGGTCACCTTCCCGGGCCTCGCCATCCTGATCACCGTGCTCGCCTTCAACCTCGCCGGCGACGGCCTGCGCGACGCCCTCGACCCGAAGCTGAAGCGGAGCTGAGGGCGATGGCCGCACCCCTGCTCGAGATCAGGAACCTCTCGGTCCGAGTTCGAGACCGCGCTTGGGCCCGCTGCGCGCCGTCGACGGGGTCGACCTCACGGTCGACCGCGGCGAGGTCCTGGGCATCGTCGGCGAGAGCGGCTCGGGCAAGAGTGTCGCCATGCTGGCGGTCATGGGCCTGTTGCCCTGGACCGCGCAGATCACCGCCGACCGTCCTCGCCTTCCACGGCGAGCCCTTGCTCCAGCTCAGCCCGCGCCAGCGCCGCCGCCTGATCGGCAAGGACATGGCGATGATCTTCCAGGAGCCGATGAGCTCGCTCAATCCCTGCTTCACCGTCGAGTTCCAGCTCACCGAGGCGCTGCGCTACCACGAGGGCATGGACCGCAAGGCCGCGCGCGTCCGCGCGCTCGAGCTGCTGGACCTGGTCGGCATCCCCTCGCCGCAGGACCGGCTGGGCGTCTTCCCGCACCAGCTCTCCGGCGGCATGAGCCAGCGGGTGATGATCGCCATGGCGATCGCCTGCAACCCCAAGCTGCTGATCGCCGACGAGCCGACCACCGCGCTCGACGTCACCATCCAGGCGCAGATCCTCGACCTTCTGCTCGACCTGCAGCGCGAGCGCGGCATGGCGCTGATCCTGATCACCCACGACATGGGCGTGATCGCCGAGACCGTGGACCGGGTCGTCGTCCAGTATGCCGGCCAGCAGGTCGAGGCCCAGCCCGTGGGCGGCCTGTTCGGCGACGCCATGCATCCCTACACCGCGGCCCTGCTGGCGGCCCTGCCCGAGCGCTCCACCACCCGGCTCCTGCCCACCATCCCGGGCGTGGTCCCGGGCGTGCTCGACCGGCCGTCGGGATGCCTGTTCAGCCCGCGCTGCACGTTCGCGACCGACCATTGCCGCACCGTCCAGCCGGCTTTCCGCGACGGCCCGCGCGGCCGGGTGCGCTGCCACTACCCGCTGACGGGCGGCGTGCCCGAGGACCATCCCGGCCGCAGGGGGCTCGCCGCATGACCGGGCCCGCCCGCGTCGTCACCGCCGAGGGCCTCGAGCGGCGCTATGTCGTCGGCGGCGGGCTGTTCAAGGCGGCGGGCGAGGTCCAGGCCCTGCGCGGGGTCAGCTTCACCCTCGACCAGGGCCGCACCCTGGCCGTCGTCGGCGAGTTCGGGCTGCGGCAAGAGCACGCTGGCGCGCCTGGTCACCCTGATCGAGAAGCCCACGGCCGGCCGGCTCGAGCTCGACGGGATCGACCCGATCGGTGCCGATGCCGAGACCACGCGCCGCCTGCGCCGCACGGTGCAGATCGTGTTCCAGAACCCCTACGGCTCGCTCAACCCGCGCCAGAAGATCACCGACATCCTGCAGGAGCCGGTGATCATCAACACCGACACGCCGGCAGCCGAGCGTGCCGAGGCGGTCGCCCAGATGATGCGCAAGGTGGGCCTGCGCCCCGAGCAGGCGCAGCGCTATCCGCACATGTTCAGCGGCGGCCAGCGCCAGCGCATCGCCATCGCCCGGGCGGTGATGCTGCGGCCCAAGGTGGTGGTGCTCGACGAGCCGGTCTCGGCCCTGGACCTCTCGATCCAGGCCCAGGTGCTCAACCTCCTGGTCGAGCTGCAGGACGAGTTCCACCTCGCCTACCTGTTCGTCTCGCCACAACCTGTCGGTGGTGCACCACTTCGCCGACGACGTCATGGTCATGTATCTCGGCCGCGCGGTCGAGCAGGGCTCGCGCGACGCCATCTTCGACGACCCGCAGCATCCCTACACCAAGGCGCTGCTGGCGGCGTCGCCGGTGGCGGACCCCGCCCGCCGCGGCACCCGCACCAAGCTCGTGGGCGAGCTGCCCTCGCCGCTGCGCCCGCCCCCCGGCTGCGTCTTCCACCCCCGCTGCCCGCTGGCCAACGCGCGCTGCCGCGAGGAGGTGCCGCAGCTGCAGCCGCTCCACGGCCGGCAGGTCGCCTGCCACGCGGTCGAGGAGGGCAGGGCGGCGTAGCGCGCCTACGCCGCGGCGAGCTTCCTGATCACCCCGTCCTGCTTGGTCATCAGGTACATCTCGCCGGCCTGGTCCTGGCCGAACCAGAGCTCGACCCGGCCCGTGGTCCCGAGCAGGCCGCGCAGGGTGACCGTGGTGCCGTCCCTGAGCAGGGTGATCTCGCGGATCGTGGCCTGTCTGCCGGCGATGAGCGAGGTGACCGGCACGTGGAACACGCGCCCGTTCACGATGTCGCCGAACAGGTAGTGGCCCACCAGGGCCGGGATCGCCGTGCCGCGGTAGACGAAGCCAGCACAGATCGATTCGCCCTCGTCGTGGTCGTACTGCGCCACCGGGTAGGTGAAGCCGAAGCTGGCGTCGTCGTCGGGCAATTCGTAGAGCAGGTTCTCGTTGGTGCGCTCGGTGACGAAGGTGCCCTCGCGCAGCGGCCAGCCGTAGTTCGCGCCCTTCACGCCGAGGCACAGCCCCTCGATCTGCGCCTGGCCGATGGCGCTGACATAGAGCCGCCGGCTGCCGCCGGTGTCGAAGCTCATGAACTGCGGATAGCGCAGCCCCAACGCCCAGATCTCCGGCAGCCAGCCCGCCCGGCCGACGAACGGGTTGCTGCGCGGCGTGCTGTAGTTGCGGCCGGGGCGCGCCAACGGGTCGATGCACAGGATCTTGCCCAGCGGGCTCGCGGGGTTCTGCGCCTGGTCGAAGGGGTCGGTCCGCGTCGGTGCTCTTCTTGCCGTCGCCGATGCTGATGAACAGCTGACCGTAGCCGGCCATGCCGGGCGCGAGGTTGGGGTTGAACAGGAGCTGCTCGCCATTGTGCCCGGGTGCCGATTGGCGGATCCGCAGGACCTCGCGGCGGGACTCAGGTACCACCCGCGACGGGTCGGCGGCGTCGACCTGCCACTCCGCGAGCACGTCGTGATGCCCCATCGGCAGGGTCGGGTCGCCGAGCACGCGCACGCCCGGCGTGGCGCTCGCGGGCGTCTCCGTGGTCAGCGTGTAGAAGCGTCCGAAACCGGGCCGCCCGGGCCGCACGAAGTCGGGGTGAAAGGCGAAGCTCCGCAGGCCCATGTACTTGTAGTTCGCGCCGAACCGCAGGTTCGCGCCGCGCACCGCCAGGACGTCGAGAAACAGGGTGACCGACCCGGTCGGATCGATCGCCCAGAGCTTGCCGCGGCTGTCGGCCGCGAACAGGCGCCCCGAGCCGTCGCCCGCATGGTAGAGCTGGCTCAGCAGGGCGCGGGGCCGCGTCGTGCTGGTGGCCGGCGGTGTCGCGAAGTCCCGCAGCGCCAGCCGCAGTCCGCCCATGGCGATCCGGGCCGGAATGGGGTCCGGCGTCGCCGGGACCGCGGCCGCGGCCCGACGCATGCCCCGTGGCGCCGCGCCGGTTCCCAGGAACGCTGCGGCAGCCGCACCGACCAGCATGCGCCGCGATACGCCGCCATGGCAGCGGCCGTCCTTCACGACGACTTTCCCGGGATCGCCCGGCATCGCTCCTAGGCCCCTGCCAGCTTGCGGATCACGCCATCCTGCTTGGTCATCAGGTACATCTCGCCGGCCTGGTCCTGCCCGAAGCGCAGGTCGACGCGGCCGGTGGTCCCGAGCAGTCCGCGCAACGTGACGGACAGCCCGTCCTGAAGCAAGCTGACCTCCCTGACGGTCGCCAGCGAGCCCTGGCGCAGGGCGGACACCGGAACCGAGAACACCCGCCCGCTGACGATGTCGCCGAACAGGTAGTGGCCGGACAGGGCGGGGACCGCGGAGCCGCGGTAGACGAACCCGCCGCAGATCGCCACGCCCTCGTCGTGATCGTACTGCGCCACCGGATAGGTGTAGCCGAACGTGGCGTCGTCCGGGGGCAGGGTGAAGAGCTCGTTCTCGTTGAGGCGGTTGGTCACGAAGGTGCCCTCGCGCGCCGGCCAGCCGTAATTGGCGCCGGCTGCGCCGAGATAGAGCGCTTCGACCTGGTCCTGCCCGACATTGGCCACGATCATCTTGCCGCCCGCGGGATCGAAGCACAGGAACTCGGGGTGGCGCAGACCGAGGGCCCAGATCTCCGGCAGCCAGGCGGAATTGCCCACGAACGGGTTGCCCCTGGGCACCGTGTAGCTTCGGCTCCCCTGCTGCAGCGGGAAGATGCGCAGGATCTTGCCCAGCGGACTTTTCGGGATTCTGCGCCTGGTCGAAGGGGTCGGTGAAGGGCGGGTTGTTCTTCCCGTCGCCGACCGTGATGTACATCTGCCCATAGCCCGCCATGCCCGGGCGCAGGTTGGGCTTGAACATCAGCTGATCGGTGTTGTGGCCCCGGTTCCACTGGCTGATGCGCAGCACCTCGCGCCGCGAGCCCGGGTCGACCCGCGACGGGTCGGCCGGGTCGACCTGCCACTCCGCGATGACGTCGTGATAGTAGACCGGGATGGCCGGGTCCCGCAGCACGGGTACCCCTGGCGGCTCCTCCGGCACCTCGGTGTTGACGGTGTAGAGCCGGCGGAACCCCGGCCTGCCCGCGACGGCGAAATCGGGATGGAAGGCGAAGGTGCGCAGCCCCAGATACTTGGTGCTGGTCTCGAACACGATCTTGCCGGCACGGGCCTTCGCCAGGTCCAGGAACAGCGTAGCCGTTCCGGCCGTGTTGACCGCCCACAGCTTGCCGCGGCTGTCGGCCACGAACACCCGGCCCGAAGCATCGCCGGCATGGTAGAGGTAGTTCAGCATCGCCCTGGGTCGCGACCCCCGGGTCGGCGGCGGGGTGCAGAAATCCTGCAGCGACAGGCGGATGGGCCCCAACGCGATCGGCGTCGGGATCGGGTTGGGCGTCACCGGCGCGGCGCGGGCCGGCCGGACGCCGAGGGGCGTCAGGCCCGCGCCGCCATCAGGCCGCCGGCGGCGGCGCCGCAGGATCCTGCGCCTGGGCCAACGCACGCCCGTCGATTGGAAGATCGGCGTTCACTCACCGTCGATGCTCCCCAGCAGCCGCACCATTGGCGGTCGTCCGATTCCATCATCCGCCCTCGGAACGCGGACCCGATTCCCAAAAATCGCAGGCAAATCATCTAGGTCGGCAGGTTACGCGGTTTCGCGGACGCTGGCCACACTGGGATTCCGCGACTGCCGGACCTAGCTCATGCTCCGCACCATCGGGAACGAGGAAGGCGACCCATGACGCAGGAGTGGCAGTACCAGTTGCGGATCGACGTGGCCGAGGAGCACGCCGAGAACCTGCGCAGCCGTGCCGACGCCGAGCCGTCCCTGGCGCCCATCGTGGCGATCCTGCGGCGCCACGACGCCAAGGCGGTCTGCCAGTACGACGCGTTCGCCGGCTACTGTGCGGAGGCCGAGCGGGAGGGGATCGCCGACTACCCCTTGTACGACTGGACCAAGGCCACGATCGAGGATCCGGTCAAGAAGGCGAAGTACCTCAAGTCGTTCACGCTCTACGTCGACGGCGGCCAAGTCTATCCCAGGGCCGCGGCAGACGCGCTCGAGGCCGAGCTCGAGCCCTTGGTCGGCGGCGACGTGATCGTGAAGCTGCACAAGTACGATACCAACCCGGCGAACAACCCGCAGCCGCCCCGCCGCGGCGCCGCCTGACACCACCGTTCCCCGTGCAAAGGCGCGTGAGCGCCCTGGCCGCCGGATCGCATGGCAGCCAGTTCCGCGCCGGAAAGCATGTCAGGCGAGCATGCTGGCGGCGGTGGGGAACGAGAGCATGGCGTGGCGGGGAACGAGGCTCCGGCGCGGCTTGACGGTGGTGGTCGCGATGGCCGCCCTCGCTGGCCCGGCGGCCATGGAAACGTCGGCGCAGCAGGCCCGGCCGGTGCCGGTTCAGGTGGACCCGGTGCGGCTGGAGACGGTGGTCGAGACGGTACCGGTCCTCGGCCGCCTCGTGGCCACGCGACGGGTGGACGTCGCCGCCGGGGTCGACGGCATCGTCGCCGAGATCAGGGCCGAGCTGGGCGACCGGGTCGCGGCGGGCGACGTCCTGCTCGTCCTCGACCGCGCCAGGCTCGTTCCCGCCGCCGACCTGCGCCGGGCGGAAACCCTGGCGGCCGAAGCCGCGGTGGCGGCTGCCGAATCCGATGTCGAGCTGGCGCGTCAGGAATGGCGGCGGGCCGAGGGCCTGCGCGGCTCCGCCGCGTTCAACCTCGCCCGCCAGGAGGACGCCCGCCGCGCACTCGACCGGACCGCCAGCGAGGCCATGGCGGCACGTGCGCGCCTCGAGGCGGCGCGCGCCGCCGCCGCCCTGGCCGCGGTCGACCTGGACCGTGCCGAGGTCCGGGCACCGTTCGCCGGGGTCGTCACCGCCAGGTTCGTCGAGCGGGGCGGCCATGTGGAGGAGGGGGCCGCGGTCATGGCCCTGCTCGACGACACCAGCTTCGAGATCGAGGCCGAGGTGCCGCTCGACCGTCTGGCCGGACTGACGCCGGATGCGACCGCCCTGCTGCAGTGGCCCGACGGGTCGGCCGGTGCCGCCGTCGTGCGGGCACTGGTCCCGGCCGAGAACCCGCTCTCGCGGACGCGGCCCGTGCGCTTGGTGCCCGTGTCGTTGCCGGCCTGGCCTGCCGATCAGCAGACCGTGACGGTCGAGGTGCCCCGGGCCGCCGCGCGGCAGGCCCTGACGGTCGCCAAGGACGGCGTCGTGTTCGCTCCTGACGGTGCTACCGCCGTGGTGGTCAACGGCGGCAGCGAGACCGAGCTGCGCCAGCTCGCTTTGGGCCAGTCCAATGGCGAGCGGATCGAGGTGCTGAGCGGTCTCGCCGCCGGCGATCAGGTGGTGGTGCGCGGGAACGAGCGGCTCGGGCCGGGGCAGAAGGTGCGGATCGAGGGCGAGGCGGCGGCGGGAGCGCCGTCGTGAACGCCGCGCGCTTCGCCGTGGAGCGGCCCGTGGTCGTGGCCGCCGCCGTCGTCATGATCCTGCTGTTCGGTTTCGCCGCGTTGCGCGAGATCCCGATCCAGCTGGCCCCGGACGTGCGCCGCCCGGTGGTGACCATCACGACCGTCTGGCCGGGCGCCGCCCCGGCCGAGATCGAGCGCGAGATCGTGGTCCGCCAGGAGGACACGCTGCGCGGGCTCGAGGGCGTGCGCGAGACGGTCAGCCGCTCCCTGCCCGGCCGGGGCGAGATCACGCTGGAGTTCGCACCCGGCACCAACATGGACCGGTCGCTGCTGCTGGTCGCCAACCGCCTGGACCAGGTGACCAGCTACCCGGAGGAGGCCGACCGGCCGTCCATCGCCACCGCCGGCGCCGAGGACACGCCGATCGCATGGCTGGGCGTCCTGCGCGAGCCGGGCAACGAGCGCCCGATCCACACCTATGGCGACTTCGCCGAGACGGTGATCCGCGACCGGATCGAGCGCGTGCCGGGCGTGGCCCGGGTCAACGTCTTCGGCGGCGCGGAGCGCGAGCTGCAGATCGTCATCGACCCGTTCCGGCTGGCACAGCTGGGGCTGACCGTCGCCGACCTCGGCAACGCGCTGCGAGGTGCGAACGCCAGCATCTCCGGCGGCGACATCGACCAGGGCAAGCGCCGCTACGTGGTGCGGACCGATGGCGAGGTGAACACGATCGAGCGCGCCCGCGCCATCGTGCTCCGCGCCGGGCCCGGCTCGCCCGGGGGCGGCATGGGCCGGGTGACGCTGGGCGACGTGGCCGAGATCCGGTTCGGGTTCAAGGAGCCGCAAGCCAGGATCCGCAATCGCGGCGAGCCCGCGATCGCGGTCAAC
Source organism: uncultured Alphaproteobacteria bacterium (assembly GCA_963769465.1). GTDB lineage: Bacteria > Pseudomonadota > Alphaproteobacteria > Geminicoccales > Geminicoccaceae > Benzoatithermus. The sequence goes on along the minus strand of CAVYMA010000021.1, from coordinate 26,892 downwards.
GTGGTCCGCCAGACCGGTGCCAACGTCATCGAGACCATGCGCGAGGTCGAGGCTGTCGTGGGCGAGCTCAACCGCTCGGTCCTGCCGGGCGAGGGGCTGCGCATGCGGCTGCTCTCCAGCGAGAAGGAGTATGTCGAGAAGGCCATCGCCAACGTGCTGGGCGACATGCAGGTCGGTGCCGTACTGGCGATTCTCGTTCTCCTTCTCTTCCTGCGGTCGCCGCGCGCCACGCTGGTGATCGCCGCGGCGATCCCGTATCGGTCGTCGGTGCGTTCCTCGCCATGGCCGGTCTCGGCATGTCGCTCAACGTGGTGTCGCTGGCCGGCCTCGCCTTCGCGGTCGGCAACGTGGTCGATGCCGCCATCGTGGTCCAGGAGACGATCGATCGTCTGCGGCGCGAAGGCATGCCGGCGCGCGCGGCGGCCATCCGCGCCGCGCGCGAGGTGTGGGCCGCGATCCTGATCTCGGCCCTCACCACCGTCCTGGTGTTCGTGCCGGTCATCCTGACCGCCGCTGGAGGTCGGCCAGCTGTTCCGGGACATGGCGGTCGCGATCTCCGCCGCGCTCATGCTCTCGCTCGTGGTCGCGGTGACGTTGATCCCGTGCCTCGCCGCACGCATCCTGCCGGACGCCGAGAAAGGCTTCCGCCTGCCCCTGGTCGATGCCGTGGCCGCCCGGGTCGCCGGAGCCTTCGGCGCCACCGCGACCATCCTCACCGGCAACCGGCGCCTCGGTCTGGGCGTGGTCGGCCTCGTCACCGGTGCCGCCCTGCTCGGCGCGTGGCTCGCGCTGCCCAAGCTCGAGTACCTGCCGGAAGGCAGCCGCAACCAGATGTTCGGGATCCTGGTCCCGCCGCCGGGCTACAATCTCGCGACCACGACGGCGATCGCCGAGCGGGTCGAGGCCGTGGCGGCACCCTTGTGGCGCGGCCCGCAGCCCGCGGACGGTCCGCCGCAGATCGACAACTTCTTCTTCGTGGCCCAGGCGACCCAGTCCTTCCTCGGCGCCAGCGCCGTCGACGGGCGCCGCGTCGCCGAGCTCGGGCCGATCATGCGAGCACCCGCCCTGGCGGAGCCCGGCACCTTCGGCATCTTCACCCAGCCCTCGATCTTCGGCCGCGGCATCGGCGGTGGCCGGACGATCAATCTCGACGTCTCCGGCCCCGAGCTGCCGGAGCTGGTCGAGGTGGCGCGCCGCGCGGTCGGTCGGCTCGCCGCGGCGCTGCCGCGGGAGGAGGGCAACCAGTTCCGGCCGCTGCCCGGGCTGGAGCTGGGCGCTCCCGGAGGTGCGCGTGGTCCCTGACGCCACGCGGCTGGCCGACGCGGGCGTCACCGCGCGCCAGCTCGGCCTGTCGGTCGATGCCTTCAACGACGGGCTGCGGATCGACGAGATCACCGTCGACGGGCGCCGCATCGACATCACGCTGAAGGGACCGGGCGAGGGCGTCGCCACCACGCCGGACATCGGCGATCTGCCCGTGGTCACCCCCTCGGGCCATGTGCTGCCGGTGCGGACCCTGGCCGACGTGCAGCTCACGGCAGGGCCCACCGAGATCCGCCGCGTCGACCGCGAGCGCACCATCACCCTGGCCGTCGTCCCAGCCGATGCCCTGCCGCTCGAGGCGGCGATCGACAGGCTGCAGCGTGACGTCATCGCCCCCCTGGTCGCGGAGGGCCTGCCGCCCGGCGTCGAGCTGCGCATCTCGGGTACGGCCGACCGGCTGGGCGAGACCCGCGATGCCCTGGCGGGCGACCTCTTGCTGGCGGCTCTGGTCGTGTTCCTCGCGATGGCCGTGACCTTCGGCAACTTCCTCTACCCGCTGGTGGTGATGTTCTCGATTCCGGTTGCACTCGCCGGTGGGGTGGCCGGCCTCGCCCTGCTCAACCTCCACATCGACCAGAAGCTCGACATGCTGACGCTGCTGGGATTCGCGATCCTGATCGGCACCGTGGTCAGCAATGCCGTCCTCCTGGTCGACCAGAGCCTGCGCCACTACCGCGAGGACGGGATGGACGTCCGCTCGGCCGTGGTCACGGCGGCACGCAACCGCGTCCGACCGATCTTCATGACCAGCTTCACGGGCATCTTCGGCATGCTGCCGCTGGCGCTGAGCCCGGGTGAGGGCGCTGAGCTCTATCGTGGCCTCGGGGTGGTCGTCGTGGGCGGCCAGGCCCTGTCGACCCTGCTGACCCTGGTGCTCGTGCCGCCGCTGCTGGCGGCGGTGATGCCCCTCGCGGAGGGAAGCACCCGCCGGAGGTCGGCCTCGCAGGACCTGGCCCCGGCGTCATAGTGTTGCGTTGCGTCCCGGTCAGGTATCCGCGACGCCCAGCCCGTACCGCGCGTTTTCGCTGGTCAGGCGGCTACGGGAACTATCGGCTGGGGCATGGTTGCTCAAGGTTCACGCCAAATTAAGGTAATGCAGGCTTGATGATGCAACTGCCGACGTCATCCGTAGCCGTGCGTAAGAGTAATGTAGTTGCGTCAATGATGGGCCACATTGGGATTCTGTGCGCGGTCCGTGAGGTTCCTGGCGACCGGGGTCTCGGCATTTTGGCAACAAGCAGGGCGGTTTTTTCCGGGTGCCTGCGCTGGCCCGGGTGGGGGTCGATTGACATCAGGCGCCGCGGACCATAGCGTCGGGTGTGGATCGCTCGCCTGGAGACGGACCGCCTGGCGGGCGTTGCAGGCTCGCGCAGCGCGAAACCGTTGCGACAGCGTATCGGGGCGTGCCATTAGACCTGCGCGCGCGCTTCAATCGTGCGGGCAGGCCATGCTACGCAGTCCACGGTTCGTTGATGTGAGTCCGGAACTTGGTTGCAAGAGCTAAAGACGCCGTCGACTACCGTCTCGTGGCCCGTCAGCAGGCGAGCGTGCCCAGCTATGGCGACCTGAGCGATCTCGATCTCAAGAACGCCCTGCTGTCGGTGTGGCGGCACAAGGGCATCGTGCTCTGGACGATGCTGCTCTGCGCCTTCGTCGCGGCCGCCATCGTCCTCGCCATGACGCCGATGTACTCCGCCACCGTCAAGGTCCTGCTGCTGGAGCAGAAGCAGCCGACCTTCGGCATGGCCGGGCTGGAGACCACCTCCGAGGACCAGCTGGCGGTGGTCACCTCCAACATCGTCGCCGAGCGGGTGATCGAGAAGTACAACCTCGCGGCCGATCCGGAGTTCAACGAGGCGCTGCAGCCGCTGCCGGCGTGGCGCGCCTACATCCCGCGCCTGCCGCGGCCGCAGTGGCTGAACGACCTGCTCGGCCGCAAGGCGCCGGAGCGCACCGAGGATCTCGAGGGCCGGGTGCAGCGTGAGCGCATCGTCGGGGCCTTCCTCGACCGCCTCGTGGTCGACGCCGTGCCGAACTCGAGCGTGCTCGACATCAGCTTCTCCTCCGAGCGCCCCGCCGTGGCCGCGACCTTGGCCGATGCCGTGGCCGAGAGCTACCTGCAGCAGCGGCTCGAGGACAAGTTCGACGAGGTCCAGCGGACCACGGGCTGGCTGGGCGAGCGCATCGCCGAGCTGCGCAAGCAGGTCGAGACGGCGGAAGCCGCCGTCGAATCGTTCCGGCGCCAGTCGGGGCTCGTCGGCCCCAATCCCGGCGAGACGGTGCTGAGCCAGCAGATCACCCAGCTCAGCAGCGAGCTGATCAGCGCCCGGAGCCAGCGCGCGGAGCGCGAGTCGCGCCGCGACCAGCTGCAGCGCCTGACCCGCCTCGGCGGTGCGAACGTGTCCAGCGCGGGCGAGGTCTTGAGCTCGCCCTTGATCAACTCGCTGATCAGCCAGGAGGTCGAGGTCAAGCGGCGCCTGGCCGACCTGGGGCAGGAGTATGGCCGGCGGCATCCGCAGTTCGTCAACGCCCAGGCCGAGCTGACCGACATCCAGAGCAAGATCGGCGAGGAGATCCGCCGCGTCGCCCAGAACATGGACAATGAGGTGGTCGCCGCCCGCGAGCGTGAGCAGTTCCTGCAGGCGAGCGTGCGCGAGCTGGAGGCCAAGCTGGCCGACACCAACTCCTCGGCCGTGACCCTGCGGGCACTGGAGCGCGACGCGACCGCGGCGCGCACCACGCTCGAGACCTTCATGCAGCAGTTCCAGCAGTTCAAGGTCCAGGACGACGCCGCCTCGCAGCAGCCCGACGCCTCGATCATCTCGACCGCCACCCTGCCCAGCTATCCCTCCTACCCGCGCAAGACCCTGGCGGTGCTGGCGGCGGCGGCGGTTGGCGGCATGCTGGGCGTCGTGCTGGCGCTGTTCCGCGAGCGCTTCGACAGCGTGTTCCGCGGCTCCGAGCAGGTCGAGCAGTTCCTCGACCTCCCGGTGGTGGGCCAGGTGCCCGACCTGCGCCGCACGCGGCGGGTACGGCGCCACGGCCTGCCGACCTACATCATGGAGAACCCGACCTCGGCGGCGGCGGAGTCGATCCGCGGGCTCGGGGCGCGGCTGGTCAACGACAAGGACCGCCAGTCTCCGCTCTGCCTGCAGTTCGTGTCGGCGGAGCCCGAAGAGGGCAAGTCGAGCGTCGTCGCGTCCTTCGCCTGCATGCAGGCGAAGGCCGGCCGCAAGGTGCTTCTGATCGACGCCGACCTGCGCCATCCGCGGGTGGCGCGCCTGCTGGGGCTGCAGAACGCCCAGGGCCTGGTGGACGTGCTGGCGGGCCGGGCGCTCGTCACCGACGTCGTCCAGCACCACGAGGCCAGCGGCGCCGACGTGCTGCCTGCCGGACGCCTGCCGCGCTCGGCGTTCGACATCCTCAACGTGCGCCGGCTGCAGGAGCTGCTGCGGCCGCTGCGCGAGCGCTACGACCTGATCCTGATCAACTCGCCGCCGGCGCTGTCGCTGGCCGACGCCGGGGTGATCGCGTCCGCGGTCGACGGCAGCGTGTTCCTGGTCCGCTGGGGCAGCACCCGCAAGGAGACCGCGCGCTTCGCGACCAGCCAGATCGAGGCGAGCGGCGGGCGGGTCGTCGGGGTCGTGCTGACGTTCATCAATGTGCGGCGGGCTGCCACCTATGCCTTCGGTGATGCTGGCTTGTACTATGGTAAGCACCAAAAATACTACGTGAACTGATTGGGTTGGGGGACAGGTGGCCGGCGTCCAGGCTTCGCTAACGATCGGCGTGCCCGTCTACAATGGCGGATCGATGTTCGCCGACATGCTGGACTCGATGCTGTCCCAGACCTATCGCGACTTTCGCATCCTGGTCCTGGACAACGCATCGACCGACGACACGCCAGAACTCGCCCAGTCATTCGTGGCCCGCGATTCCCGCGTGACCTATCGACGCAACGACCAGAACATCGGTGCCGCCCCGAACTTCAACCGGGTGTTCGAGCTCGCCGAGCCCGGCCCCCTGTTCAAGTGGGCGGCACACGACGACATCTACGCGCCGACCTACCTGGAGCGCTGCGTCGAGGCCCTGGGTGACCACGCCAACTCCGTCCTGGCCTACTCCATCGTCGACGTGATCGACGAATTGGGGACGGACCAGCTGTTCGGCCATGCCAGCTACGGGCGCGGCGTGATCAAGCGCTTCGTCGACGAGCATGGCCGACCCGGCCTGGTCATGGGTCCGTGGGGCCTGGCCGAGGGGACGTCGCCGGTCGACCGTTACCGCGAGCTGCTCAACCAGATGATCGCCTGCTTTCCACTGTTCGGCGTCATCCGTACCGACTCGCTGCGCCGCTCCGGCCTGATCCGCGGCTACTACGGCTCGGATCGCGCGCTCCTGGCCGAGCTCGTCCTGCAGGGGCCGTTCCATCAGGTGCGCGAGCGGCTCTACACCAACCGCTTCCATCGCCGGGCGAGCCGGCTCTTGAGCCGTAGCGATCAGCAGCGCTGGATCGGTGCGGTCGGCGGCGCTTCCCATCCCATGCTGCGCCAGAGCTGGGATCTGCTGCGGGCACCGATGCGCGCGGGCCTCGGGCCGCTGGAGACCGCGGGCTGCGTGGGTGTGGCACTCCGCCACCTCGGCCGACGCCATGCCGGACGGATGGCGCGCCGCGCCGGCTGGCCGAACGGCAGCGTCCACGCCGGCGACGGCAGCGCCCGCTGATGCGGCAGCGTCTGCTGGAGCCCCTGGCCGGCAACGGCGAAGTGCGCGCGAGCGGCCTTTCGGGCATCAAGCGCTCCTGGGTGTACACCAACCCCCTGACGCAGTGGGTGCTGACCAGCTCGCCGACCGCGACGCACCTGCTCGAGAACCTCTATTCCCTGGTCTTGAACCGCGTGCAGGTGCGCGAGGCCACCCGCGATGCGGCCGACGGGATCGCCCGCCTGGCAACGCTGCAGGCCCGCTTTCCCGATGCGCTGGGCAGCTGCGAGGACGCGCCGATCATCGTCCTCTCGGCCGGCTGGCGCTCGGGCTCGACGCTGGTCCAGCGCGTCTTGATGTCCAGCGAGGCGGTGATGATCTGGGGCGAGCCCTTCGCCCGCTCCGGGCTGGTGCCGCGGCTGCTCGACCAGCTGCGGGCGTTCACCCCGGAATGGCCGGACCAGTCCTACCTGCTCGAGAGCTTCTCCGGCCGGCTGACCGACCAGTGGATCGCCAACATCTATCCCGGCGTGGGCGACCTGATCGCGGCGCAGCGCGGCTTTCTCCTCGGGCTGCTCGCGGAGCCCGCCCGCCGGCTGGGCCGGGAGCGCTGGGGCTTCAAGGAGGTGCGGCTGGACGGCAGCCATGCGCGCTTCCTCAAGCTCCTGTTCCCCAAGGCCAGGATCGTGTTCCTGGTCCGCAGCCCCTACGACAGCTACGCGTCGTTCCGCCACTACATCAAGAGCGACTTCGTCGACTGGCCCGAGCGGCCGGTGCTGACTCCCGCCCAGTTCGGCCGGATGTGGCGCGAGCAGGTCCGGAGCTTCCGCGAGGTCTGCGCCGAGGTCGACGGCCTGTTCCTGCGCTACGAGGACTTCCTGGCCGATCCCGCCGCACAGGCGGCGCTCTCCGCCTATGTTGGCCTGCGCCTGGAGCCGCCGAGCTCGCGCGGCCTGATCCCGACCGCCGGCCAGAGCGGCTCCACCGACCGTGCCCGACCCGAGCACCAGCTCCTGTGGTGGGAGCGGCGGAGCATGCGGCGGGCGGTAGGCGACGTCGCGGTCGAGCTGGGCTATCGCGGCTAGGTGATCGCTCGACCGTCGGCGCCGGAACCGGCGCCCCGAGGTTGCTTCGCCCACGCTTTCGCCGCTAACCTGCGGCATCGCCGGCAGCCTGCCGGCCACGCCTCGAACAGCTCAACCCCATCAGGGATCACGACATGACGGACCGGCGCAAGTTCATTGGCCGCGCTGCGGTGGCGACCGCGGGTGTCGCGGCGACCGCTGCCTCTTCCTTCCCCAAGCCCGCCATCGCCCAGGCGGCGCCCGAGCTGAAGTGGCGGCTGACCTCGAGCTTCCCCAAGTCGCTCGACACCATCTACGGCGCCGGCGAGGTGTTCGCCAAGGCCGTCTCGGCCATGACCGACGGCAAGTTCCAGATCCAGGTGTTCGCCGCCGGCGAGATCGTGCCGGGCCTGCAGGCCCTGGACGCGGTCAGCAACGGCACGGTGGAGTGCTGCCACACCGTCTCCTACTACTTCGTCGGCAAGGATCCGACCTTCGCCCTGGCCTCGGCCATCCCGTTCGGCATGAACTATCGCGGCCAGAACGCCTGGCTCACCGCCGGCGGTGGCATGGAGCTCATGAACGAGTTCTACGCCAAGTACTCCATCCACGGCATCACCGCCGGCAACACCGGCGCCCAGATGGGCGGCTGGTTCCGCAAGGAGGTCAAGACGCCGGCCGACATGCAGGGCCTGAAGATGCGCATCGGCGGCTTCGCCGGCCAGGTGCTGCAGAAGGTGGGCGTGGTGCCGCAGCAGATCGCGGGCGGCGACATCTACCCGGCTCTCGAGAAGGGCACCATCGACGCCGCGGAATGGGTCGGCCCCTATGACGACCTCAAGCTCGGCTTCTACAAGGTCGCCCCCTACTACTACTATCCCGGCTTCTGGGAAGGCGGCCCGGCCCTGCACGTGTTCATCAACAAGGCCAAGTACGACGAGCTGCCGGCCTACTACAAGGCGGTGCTGAAGGCGGCCGGCGACGAGGCCACGGTGGTCACCCAGGCCAAGTACGACGCCCTCAACCCGCCAGCACTGAAGCAGCTGGTGGCCTCGGGTGCGCAGCTGCGGCCCTACTCCACCGAGATCCTGACCGCCTGCTACAATGCCGCCAACGAGGTCTATGCGGAGACCTCGGCCAACAATGCCGAGTTCAAGAAGATCTACGACAGCCTGGCCGCCTTCCGCGGCGACCAGTATCTCTGGTGGCAGGTGGCCGAGTACACCTACGACACCTTCATGATCCGCGCCCGCGCCAGCAGCAAGGGCTGAGGTCCCGCGGCCGGGGGCGCCGCGCTGCCCCCGGCCGTGCCTGCCTGTTCAGGCGATGAACAGGGCGTCGTCCACGCGGCCCTCGGCGAAGCCCGCATTGATGTAGTGCAGGGTCGCGGCCGCCAGGTTGTTGCCCAGCGCCTGCTGCAGGTCGCTGTAGTTGGCGAGGTACTGGAACGCGTCGAAGTCGGCGAGCCGCCCCTCGCCGGCGCCGGCATTGATGTAGTGGGCGGCACCCGCGTCGCGGTTCGCGCCGAACGCCGCGATCAGGTCGCCGTGGGAAGCGATGTAGGTCAAGCCGTCGAACGAGACGTCGCGGCCCTCGAACGCACCCGAGGTGACGAAGTGTGCCTCGCCCAGCGCGGCGTTGGCGCCGAAGGCGGCCCGCAGGTCGTCGTGGCTGGCGATGTATTCCAGGCCGTTGAAGCCGCGCGTCGCCAGGGCGAGCTGATAGGCGAAGTTGCTGGTGCCCGCCGTACCGCTGCCGGAGATGTTGGGGTCGTAGAAGCTGTTCCCGTCACCGCCGACCGCGATGTAGTAGGTGCCGGCCGTCGGAGCGGTGAAATTGAGGTCCGACTCCAGGCCGTCGCCGCCGTCGGGATCGGCGTCCACCTCCAGGCCCGCCTTGTCGAACATGCGCAAAGCGGTGTCGCCGATGACCCGGCCCCGCGCCGTGAACAGGTTGGTCGCGGCCGAGAATACCTCGCCGGCCTCCAGGTTGATCGCGATCATGTCGACGTCGAGATTCGGCTGGATCGCCGACGTGTCGCCGATATACCCCAGATAGATGTCGCCACCGTCGACCAGATCGCGCGTCGCATTGTTGCGCAGCACGGACGCGATGGTGTCGTTGAACTCCGAAAGGTCGGCCAACTTGCATCTCCTCGACTGGATTGTTGTTTGGGGGTCGTGCCCGGGGCGCCGGCGTGGGCAGCCGTTTGAGCGCTGGATCGCGTCAGCTCGCCCGAACGGCGCGGACCAGAACATGGCGGTCTGACCCTGTCAACGGCCGGCACGGCGTAGGTCTGCACCTTCGCTGCAGCCCGGTCGCCGGGTCCGGCCCGTGCGGTCGATAGTGTCGCAGAGGTTGCCGCACGCGGCTGTCAAGGCTAGGTGAACGGTGAGCCGGTGGCTCGGTGGAGTGCGCGATGGACCTGTTCGATGCGGTGATGCTGGCCCGAATCCAGTTCGCGTTCACCGTCAGCTTCCACATTGTCTTTCCTGCCTTCTCGATCGGTCTCGCCAGCTACTTGGCGGTGCTCGAGGGCTTGTGGCTGTGGACCGGACGCGTCGCTGTTCCTCGACCTGTTCAATTACTGGAAGAAGATCTTCGCGGTCGCCTTCGGCATGGGCGTCGTGTCGGGCATCGTGATGAGCTACCAGTTCGGCACCAACTGGAGCGTGTTCTCCGACAAGGTCGGGCCCGTGCTCGGGCCGCTGATGGGCTACGAGGTGCTGTCCGCCTTCTTCCTGGAGGCGGGGTTCCTGGGCGTCATGCTGTTCGGGCTCAACCGCGTCGGCCCGCGGCTGCACTTCCTGGCCACGCTGATGGTGGCGGCCGGCACCTTCATGTCCGCGTTCTGGATCCTGTCGGTCAACAGCTGGATGCAGACGCCGGCCGGCTTCGCCATGAACGAGGTCGGCCAGTTCGTGGTCACCGACTGGTGGGCGGTGATCTTCAACCCGTCATTTCCCTACCGCCTCGTCCACATGGTGCTGGCGGCCTACCTCACCACCGCGCTGGTGGTCGGGGCCGTCGGTGCGCGCCATCTGCTGCGCGAGCCCGGCAACGCCCATTCGCGCATGATGTTCTCGATGGCGATGTGGATGGCCGCACTGGTGGCACCGGTGCAGATGGTGGCCGGCGACCTCCACGGCATCAACACGCTGCACCACCAGCCGGCCAAGATCGCCGCGATCGAGGGCCATTTCGACACCCAGGCGCCCGCACCGCTGATCCTGTTCGGCATGCCGAACATGGAGGCGGAGCGGACCGAGTACAAGATCGAGGTGCCCTATCTCGGCAGCCTGATCCTCACCCACACGCTGGACGGCGCCATCCAGGGCCTCAAGACCTGGCCGCCGGACCAGCGCCCCTACGCCCCGATCGTGTTCTGGAGCTTTCGGATCATGGTCGGGATCGGCATGCTGATCCTGGCCCTGGGCTTGTGGAGCCTGGTGCTGCGCTGGCAGGGGCGGCTCTACACCACCTCGGTCATGCACCGTGCTGCCATGCTCATGGGCCCCGCCGGGTTCGTGGCCGTGCTGTCCGGCTGGGTGACCACCGAGGTCGGCCGCCAGCCCTGGACCGTCTACGGCCTGCTGACCACCGCCCAGTCGGCCTCCAGCATCGACGCCGCCGCGGTCGGCGCCTCGCTGCTCGCCTTCATCGTGGTCTACTTCGCCCTGTTCGGCGTCGGCGTGTACTACATCCTGCGCCTGATGAACCATCAGCCGCACCCGGGCGAGCCCGGCCTGCCGCCGGACGAGCCGGTCCGTGCCGCCGGCATCACCCCGGCACCGCAGCTGGAGCAGGCGGGCGTCCTGCGGCCGGCGGAGTAGGGCGCATGGAACTCGACCTGCCGTTCATCTGGGCCGGCCTGATCGCCTTTGCCGTCCTGGCCTATGTCGTCCTCGACGGCTTCGATCTCGGCGTCGGCATCCTGTTCCCCTACGTCCATGGCGAGGCCGACCGCGACCAGATGATGAACTCGGTGGCCCCGGTCTGGGACGGCAACGAGACCTGGCTGGTGCTGGGCGGCGGCGGCCTGTTCGCCGTCTTCCCGCTCGCCTACGCGGTGATCATGCCGGCCCTCTACGCCCCGATCATCGCCATGCTGCTGGCCCTGATCTTCCGTGGCGTCGCCTTCGAGTACCGGTGGCGCACGGTGCGCGGCAAGTTCCTGTGGGACTGGGCGTTCGCCGGCGGCTCGACCATGGCCGCGTTCGCCCAGGGCGTGGCGCTGGGTGCCCTGGTCCAGGGCATCCCGGTCGAAGGCCGCGCCTATGCCGGCGGCTGGTGGGACTGGCTCACCCCGTTCAGCCTGCTCACCGGCGTGGCCCTGGTGGTCGGCTACGCGCTGCTTGGGTGCGACCTGGCTGGTCTACAAGGCCGAGGGCGAGGTCCAGCGCGAGGCCTACCGCTTCGCGCGCGTCACCGCCTTCGGCACGCTGGCGCTGATCGCGGCGGTGAGCCTGTGGACGCCGTTTCTCAGCCCCAGCTTCATGGCCCGCTGGCTGGCCTGGCCGCAGGTCGTCTACACCGCACCCGTGCCGCTCCTGGTGGCCGGCTGCCGCCTTCGTCCTCTTCCGCGGTCTCGCCCGGCACGAGGAACTGACGCCGTTCCTGGCCGCCCAGGCCCTGTTCGTCCTGTCCTATATCGGGCTCGGGATCAGCTTCTACCCCTACATCGTCCCGGTCTCGGTGACGATCTGGGAGGCGGCAGCGCCCGACAAGAGCCTGGGCTTCCTGCTCGTCGGGGCCTCGGTCCTGGTGCCGCTGATCCTGCTCTACACCGCCTACGCCTACTGGGTGTTCCGCGGCAAGGTGAACGCCGCCGGCGGCTATCATTGAGCCGGGCGGGCACGCGGGCCACGCGGCTGGCCTGGTTCGTCGGGCTGTGGCTGGCGGGCGTGTTGGCCCTGGCGGTCGTGGCCTGGGCGATCCGTTCGCTGATCCTCGTCTAGTGGCGTGACGCTAGGTACCGCTTTGGCGTACGGATTGTGATGCGTCGCACATTCGATTGTGGTTAACTTGGTTTAATGAATTTGTCAGCACAGGGGAGCGGAACTATGCGAATTCTGAAGTATGTTCTGGCGGCAGCTCTGCTTTCATCGACTGCAACGATGCCCATCAGGGCCGCGGACCATCGCGAGGCGCCGATCGTCAACGGCCTGCCGCAGGCCGACATCAACGACATCTACGCCTTCCGTGATCCGGCCAACGCCGGACGCCTGATCCTGGTCATGACAGTCAACCCGTTCTCGATCCCCGATGTGGCGGGCTCCTATAACTTCTCGCCGGATGTCGTCTATCGCTTCGCCTTCGACCGGACCGGCGACGCACGCTTCGAACTCGGCGATCGACGTCACCTTCAGCCCGCTGGTCGCTGGCGCGCAGACGTTCAAGGCACGCTTCCCCGGTGGTCAGGTCGTTACCGGTACAGCCACCCGGCCGACGGTGGCCGCCACCGGGGCCAACCCGCCGGTGATCGCGACCTCGCCCAGCGGCATCAAGGTCTTCGCCGGGCCGCGCGACGACCCGTTCTTTTTCGACGCCGCCGGCTTCAACCGTGTCGTCGCGGGCGGCGCCTTCACCAATCGTAACGCCTTCGCCGGCGTGAACGTCTCTGCGATCGTGATCGACGTTCCGATCGCGCTGGTCGCGGGAAACAGCAACACCCTGCAGATCGAGGGCTTCACCTACCTGGCCCAGGGGCGGCCGTTCAGCGTGCCCAACACCGGGCCGGCTGCCCTAAACACACGGCGGATCAATCTGGATCGGCGGCCTTACGGCCAGCTCGATCGCATGGGCAACCCGGCTGTCTCCACGGCGCTGATCCCAGGCCCGCTCAAGGACGCGTTCAATCGCGGCCTGCCGCAAAACGACGCGGCCAGTTTCGGGCCAGCGATCGTGGCCAGCCTGACCGCCTTCGACCCCAATCTGACCAACGCGGCGCTCTTGGCCTCGGTGGCGCTTCCCGACACGCTGAAGTACGACTTCACCCAGCCCGACGGCTACCCCAACGGCCGCCCGCTGCAGGACGACGTCATCGACATTCTGCTCAAGCTGATCTTGAACAATCCGGCGGTGACCGACGGCGCGAACGCGAACGATCAGCCGTTCTTGAGCGATTTCCCCTTCCTCGGACCGCCGCAGCAGGTGCCGTGACCTAGCGAGGCAGTGCCGTGCGCCGCCGCCGCGCCGCCGCTGCGATCGCGCTGGCGATCTTGGCCGGCGCAGCGGCGGCCGAGCCGTTCCTGCCGGCCGATGACGCGGTGGTGGTCGAGATCCTGCCCCTGGCGGGCAGCCCCGTTGTCGCCCGAGGCACGTGAGCTGAGCCGAGAACTGGAGCTGACGCCGACCGATGCCCAGCTGGCAGTCGAGACGGCACGCGCATGGCTCGCCATCGGTCGGGCGGAGGGCGACCCGCGCTATGTCGGCCGCGCGCAGGCCGCGCTGAGCCCATGGTCAGCGGGCCTTGAGCCGCCGACCGGCGTGCTCCAGGCCCGCTCCGCCGTGCTTCGCGCCCAGCACGAGTTTCCGGCCGCGTTGGCCCTGCTGGATCGTGTCGTCGTCCTCGAGCCGGACAATGTCCAGGCCCAGCTCGATCGGGCTACCGTGCTGGAGAATCTCGGCGACCCGCGCGGCGCGCGGCAGGCCTGTGTCGAGGTCGCGTACCGCTATCCCGGCCTTCTGGCCGATGCCTGTCTGGCCAGCGCCGAGAGCCTGTCCGGCGGCGCCGCCACGGCCTACACGACCCTGGCCGCAGCGCTTGCCCGCGATCCGGACGAGAAGCCCGGCGTACGGAGCTGGGCGCTCACGGTCCTGGGCGACATCGCCGCCCTGCGCGGCCAGCGCGCCCAGGCCGAGCGCCACTACCGCGATGCCGCGGCGCTGGATGGTCTGGACCTCTATCTGCGGACGGCCTTGGCCGATCTGCTGTTGCACATGGGCCGTGCGGTCGAGGTGCTGGAGCTGACCGAGGGCCTGGAGCAGCAGGATGGCTTCCTGTTGCGGCGTGCTTTGGCCATGCAAGTGGTTCGCCCGGCCGAAGCCGAGCCGTTGCGCCTGGAGTTCGCCCGGCGCGTGGTAGCGATGCGCCAGCGCGGCGATGAGAGCCATTTGCGCGATGCAGCCCGATTCACGCTGTTGTTGGAGGGACAGCCGCGCGAGGCGCTGGCGATGGCCAAGCGCAACTGGGATCGGCAGCGGGCGGCCGGTGACGCGGGCATTCTGCTGGAGGCGGCCCTGGCGGCCGGTGATCCAGTCTGCGGCCCGGCCCGTGCTCGATTGGATCGCGCAGACCGGGATCGAGGACGTGACGCTGATCGCCCTGGCCCAGCGGCTTTCGAGCGCCCCGTGAGGGCTTGCCTGCTGGCGCTGCTGCTCTGGCTCGCGGCCGGCACCGCCTGGGCCCACAAGGCCTCGGACGCCTATCTCCGCCTCACGCTCGAGCCGGACGCCGTCACTGGCACGCTCGACGTGGCCTTGCGCGATCTCGATCTCGCCATCGGCCTCGACGGCAACGGCGACGGTGCCCTTACCTGGGGCGAGGTGAAGGCGCGGCGGGCGGCGATCGCTTCCTATGTCGCACAGCGGCTGCGGCTGGAGCGCGACGGCCGAGCCTGCACGCTCGCGCGACCGCGAGCTCCTGATCGACCGCCACACCGACGGCGCCTACGCCGTGCTGCGCCTTGCGGCCGACTGCCCGGGCCCCGGTCCCCTGCACCTGCGCTACGCGCTGCTGTTCGACCGCGACCCCAGCCATCGCGGGCTGCTCTCGGTCACCGCCGGGGGCACGGTCAGCAGTGCCGTCCTGTCGCCCGAGGCTCCCGAGGTCACGCTCGATCCGGCGCTGCCGCCGGCCTCGGGTCTGCCGGCGTTCTTCGTCCTGGGCTTCGAGCACATCTCCCACGGCCTGGACCACCTGCTGTTCCTGCTCGTGATCCTGCTGCCGCTGGCATCCGGGCAGCGCGTCGGCGGCGACCGGCCGGCGCTCGCCGCCTTCAAGATCCTGACCGCGTTCACCGTCGCGCATGGCCTCAGCTTGGCGCTGGCCGTCCTGGGCGTGGTCGCGCTGCCCTCACGGCTGGTCGAAAGTGCCATTGCCGCCACGATCGTCCTGGCGGCACTGGACAATCTCCGGCCCTTCCTGCCCGGGCGCCGCTGGCAGGTCGCGTTCGGCTTCGGCCTGATCCACGGCCTGGGCTTCGCCAGCGCCCTGGGTCCCGACCGAGCTGCCGCCGCTCGGGCTCGCCACGGCACTCCTGGGCTTCAATCTGGGTATCGAGGCCGGCCAGATCCTGCTGGCGGCCCTGTTCTTCGCGGCGGCATTCCCGCTGCGCCACCTCGGCGCTGCTCGACCGCGGGCTGCTGCCGGCGGGCTCGCTCGCTGCCCTGGCCGTGGCCGGACTGTGGCTGGTCGACCGGGCACTGGCGCTGAACGTCGCTCCGTTCTGAGGCGCAGGTCAGGGTCCGGACTGGATGGTCACGACCTTCACCTCGACCACGGCGCAGGACGGGTCCGCGCAGATGCCGGCAAGCCAGATCTGTCCGTCGCCGAGCATGACCCCTTGGGCGTTGACGAACAGGTCGTCCCAAGGCTGGTCCTGCACCGCCGCCGCGATCTCGGGGGTCATCAGCAGGCCATACTGCGCGATCAGCGCCGCGGCGGTCGGCACCAGGCGAACACGGCCGCCGACATCGGTGCGCAAGGGATAGCGGGCGAGTGCGGCCACGCCCGCGGCATCCTGCGAGCGGATCGCCTCCTGCAGCGCCGCCACCGCCGACCGGTAGGGTGCCGGATCGCCCAGGACGGCGCGGATGGCGTCGTCCGTGCTGCCCGGCCGGGCCGCGGCCGGCTGGATGGCATGCAGCAGCGCCAGTGCTGCCGGCAGGAGGAAGCGGATCATCGCATGGCTCCGGGCGACTGGCTGCGCGCCCTGCCTCCAGCTAGCCTGTCGGTCATCGTCATGCCAGCGAGCCTGCCCATGCCCGCCGACCCCATGCCGCGCGTCGCCATCACCTACTGCCGCCAGTGCAACTGGCTGCTGCGCGCCGCCTGGATGGCGCAGGAGCTGCTCTCCACCTTCGCCGAGGATCTGGCCGAGGTGGCGCTGGTCCCCGGCACCGGCGGCGCCTTCGCGATCACGCTGGGCGGCGAGACCTTGTGGGAGCGCAAGCGCGACGGCGGCTTTCCGGACATCAAGACCCTCAAGCAGCTGGTCCGCGACCGGATCGACCCGGCGCGCGATCTGGGCCATGTCGACCGTACCGGTCAGCCCTCGACCGGGATGTAGTACTCCATCGTGCCGTCCGTGACGCCGGGCACGAGATCCGCCGGATAGCGCTCGAAATCCGGTCCACCGCTCGGACGATGGCCCGATGCCGGCAGTCGGCGGCCCCAGATCTCGCCCATGGCCGCGGCCACCTGCGGATGGAATGGCCCTGCCGTCACCTTCTGCCGGAAGACCAGGTAGGTCTGCTCGGGGATCGCGAAGGCTTCCAGGCCGTCTGGCACCGGCGCGTCCGCTGCGACCGCCACCGCGGCCATGTAGCGGAACGGCTCCTCCGGCCCCTTGCTCCAGCAGATCCCATAGGCCTCCCGGCCCGACTGGCCCGGGACCGGCAGATGCGGCACGAGACGGTCCCACAGGCGCGGGATCTCGTGCCGGTTCTCGCTGTCGAAGGTGCCCGACAGCCCGACCACGCGGAAACCCTCACGTCGGACAGGCTCCGGTGACGCCTCCAGGGTCGCGTCGAGGTCGATCGTGGTCTCGTTCATGGTTTGGTACTCCTGTTCATTCAGGGTGGCGAACGCCCGGCGGAACCGGCCGGGCGGCACGCCGAAGCTGCGCACGAAGGCGCGGGTGAAGGCCTCCTGGGACTCGAACCCGCTGTCGAGGGCGAGGTCGATCAGGCGCGGGGCCGGGCGCCGGACCAGCCGCCGCGCCGCCATGACGAGGCGTGCCCGCCGTGCGTAAGCCACCGGGCTCGACCCGATCAGTGCCGTGAAGAGGCGGGCAAAGTGGAACGGCGACAGGCCGCAGGCCTCGGCCAGCACCGCAAGGCTCACCGGCTCGCCGAGATGCTGGTCGATGTACCGCAGGGCGGGCCCGATCGGGCTGTCGGAGGGCAGGTGCTCGGTCATGGCGCCATGATCGGACAGGATCGCGCCGGCTGTCTTGACGTACCTTGCGGTCCCCTCGTGATGGCGCGACCAAAGGCGGCACGCCCGCCCTGGCGCCCTTTGCTCGACAGGAGTGTCACGGCCGCGTAACCCGAGCCTGCCATCAATGGCTGCGGCGTGCGGGAGACAGGCAATGACAGAGGCCGGACTGGTCGAGAACCGGACCTTCGACGAGATCGAGATCGGCGAGAGCGCCTCGTTCGAGCGGCCGGTCTCGCGCCGGGACATCGAGCTCTATGCCGCCGTTTCCGGCGACGCCAACCCGACCCATCTCGACGACGAGTTCGCCCGCCGCAGCCGGATGCAGGGTGTGGTGGCCCACGGCATGCTCACCGCCGGCCTGATCTCCAACCTGCTGGGCAACCGCCTGCCCGGTGCCGGCACGGTCTATGTCAGCCAGGAGCTGAATTTCGCGGCCCCGGTCCATGCCGACGACCTGATCCGCGTGACCGTGACCGCGCGCGCCAAGGACCCGGCGAGCAAGCAGGTCACCTTCGACTGCAGCTGCACCAACCAGAAGGGCGAGCTCGTGCTCTCCGGCCTCGCCAGGGTGGTCGCACCGACCGAGAAGCAGCGGCGCCCGGTGGCCGAGCTGGGCAAGCTCCATCTGCAGGACCACGACCACTACGAGGAGCTGATCCGCCGCAACGCCGCGATCCCGCCGATCGCCTGCGCCGTTGCCCACCCATGCGAGGAAAGCGCCCTGCAGGGTGCCGTCCAGGCAGCACAGGCCGGGATCATCGTGCCGATCCTGGTCGGGCCCACGGCCCGGATCCGCGCCACGGCCGACGCCGCCGAGCTCGACATCGGCGCCTACGAGCTGGTCGACGCGCCGCACAGCCATGCCGCGGCCGCCAAGGCGGTCGAGCTGGTGCGCGCCGGCAAGGCCGAGCTCCTGATGAAGGGCAGCCTGCACACGGACGAGCTGATGAGCGAGGTCGTGGCCAAGGAGACCGGGCTGCGCACGGGCCGACGGATCAGCCACGTGTTCATCATGTCGGTGCCGACCTACCCCTATCCGCTGTTCATCACCGACGCCGCGGTCAACATCGTCCCCGACCTCACGACCAAGGTCGACATCGTCCAGAACGCGATCGACCTCCATCTCGGGCTCGGCCTGGGCGAGCCGCGGGTGGCGATCCTCTCGGCGGTCGAGACGGTCAATCCCAAGATGCCGACCACGCTGGACGCCGCCGCCTTGTGCAAGATGGCCGACCGCGGCCAGATCACGGGCGGTCTGCTCGACGGGCCGCTGGCGTTCGACAACGCGATCAGCCCGGAGGCCGCGCGGATCAAGGGCATCGCCTCGCCGGTGGCCGGCCGCGCGCAGATCCTGATCGTGCCCGACCTCGAGGCCGGCAACATGCTGGCCAAGAACCTGTCCTTCCTGGCCAACGCCGATGCCGCCGGCGTCGTGCTCGGCGCGCGCGTGCCGATCATCCTCACCAGCCGCGCCGACTCGGTGCGGACCAAGATCGCCTCGTGCGCCGTGGCCGCACTCTATGCGCACAACCGCCGGGCCAGGCGGCCGCGCCGTGGCCGCGGAGTGACCGGCGATGGCCGACACGCTCCTGGTCGTCAACGCCGGCTCGTCCAGCATCAAGTTCCAGCTGTTCGAGGTCCGGCGCGACGACCGGCTCGAGCTCGAGTTCCGCGGCCAGATGGAGGGCATCGGCACGCGGCCGCACCTCGTCGCCAAGGATGCGGCCGGCGCCGATGCTGATCGACGACAGCTACGAGCCCGGCCAGGTCGCCGACGTGGCGGCGTGCCCTCGACCAGCTCGACGACTGGCTGATCGCCCAGCTGGGCGGCGCAGGCGCCGATGGCGATCGGCCACCGCGTCGTCCATGGCGGCCCCGACTACAGCGCGCCCGATCCTGATCGACGACGCGGTGCTCGAGCGGCTCGAGCGGCTCGTGCCGCTGGCACCTTTGCATCAGCCCAACAATCTGGCGCCCGATCCGCGAGATCCGGGCGCGCTATCCCGCAGATCCCGCAGGTCGCCTGCTTCGACACCGCCTTCCACCGCCGCCATCCCGAGGTCGCCGACCGCTTCGCCATCGCGGAGCGCTGGTACGCCGAGGGCGTGCGCCGCTACGGCTTCCACGGCCTGTCCTACGAGTACGTCGCCGACCGGCTGCGCGAGCACGATCCGGCCCTGGCCGAGGGCAGGGTGGTCGTGTGCCACCTGGGCTCCGGCGCCTCGATGTGCGCGATCCACGACGGGCGCAGCATGGACAGCACCATGGGCTTCACCGCCGTCGACGGCCTGCCCATGGGCACGCGCACCGGCCAGCTCGATCCCGGGGTCGTGCTCTACCTGATGCAGAGCCAGGGCTTCACGGCCGAGCAGGTCGAGCGCTTCCTCTACCACGAGGGCGGCCTGAAGGGCCTGTCGGGCGTGAGCAACGACATGCGCGACCTGGAGGCCAGCGACGCGCCGGGTGCGAGGCTCGCGATCGACTATTTCGTCTACCGGATCGTGCGCGAGACCGGGGCCCTGGCCGCGGCCATGGGCGGCATCGACGGGCTCGTGTTCACCGCCGGCATCGGCGAGCACAGCCCGACCGATCCGCGCCCGCGTCGTCGAGCGCCTGGGCTGGCTCGGTGCGGTCCTCGATCCGGCCGCCAACGCCGAGAGCCGCACCGTCATCTCCAGCCCCGACAGCGAGCTGCCGGTCATGGTGGTGCCGACCAACGAAGAGCTGATGATCGCGCGCCACACGCTGCGGCTGCTCCGACCGGGCGGCTGACGGGCGGCTCGCCTTTCCAAACCCGCGCCGGCGCGGCAGGATGGTTTCCCTCGGACAAGAACAGCGAGGGAGAACCGTGATGAACTGGACCCGCCGCCACGTCGGGATGCTGCTCGCCGGAGCCATGGCCCTGGGCCTCGTCGCCGGGCCGGCGCATGCCCAGCAGCAGGGCAAGATCGCCTACATGATCCCCACGCTGCTCGACGAGTTCCAGACCGGGAGCCGCGACGCGTTCGAGAACGTGCTGGGGGCCATGGGCTACGAGGTCACCTCGCTCGACGCGCAGAACCGGGCCGACCTGCAGCTCAACCAGATCGAGGACCTGATCAACACCAAGCCCGACGCGATCATCATGAACGCGGTCGACTTCGACGCCATCGTGCCGGGCATCGAGAAGGCGCGCGCGGCCGGCATCAAGGTGCTCAATTTCGACCGGCTGATCCGCTCGACCCAGTTCGAGCTGACCTCGGTCGCCGGCACGGTCGAGATCGGCCAGATCGCCGCGGGCGAGGCGATCCGCCTGCTGACCGAGAAGAACGGCTCGGCCAAGGGCAAGGTGCTGCAGATCCTGGGCGATCCCGGCGACAGCTACACCCTGGACATCCAGAAGGGCTTCGAGGCGGTGATGGCCGAGAAGGCGCCGGACGTGGAGATCGTGACCAAGGCGGCACTCCTGTGGGAGGCCACCAACGCCGGCGAGATCTTCGAGGACCAGCTCCTGGTCAACCCGGACATCGACCTCGTGTTCGCGCACGCGGCGCACCTGACCGTGCCGATCGTGGCCACCATGGAGGCCAAGGGCATGCAGCCCGGGCAGATGATGCTGATGGCGTCGAACGGCGCGCCGGTCGGCCTCGACAACATCCGCAAGGGCTGGCAGCAGGCCGAGATCGAGCAGCCGACCTTCGCCCAGGTCTACGGGATCGCCATGTTCCTGCCGATGATCCTCAAGGGCGAGAAGCCGCAGCCGGGGAACTACAAGGTCCTGGGCCTGGACGCGGTGCTGACCGAGGAGGCATGGGGCCCGAACCTCAAGATCCCCGGTGCGGCGATCACCAAGGCCAATGTCGACAATCCCAGCTTCTGGGGCAACATGAAGGTCCCGACCGACCCGGTCGAGCCCGTGCAGTAGGGGATCGGCCAGGCCATGGGGGCCGAGGCCGCGGGCGGTGCGCAGTGGCGCCGCCCGGTTCTCCTCTTCGTCCTCGACCATCTGGTCTGGGGCATCCTGGGCGTGATCCTCCTGGTCTGCTCGCTCACGATCGAGCACTTCTTCCAGGTCGGGATCTTCATCAACATCCTGCAGCACGCGACCTTCGTGGGCCTGCTCGCGATCGGCCTGTCGTTCTGCATCGTCGCCGGCCACATGGACCTCTCGATCGAGAGCGTCATGGCCTTCGGGGCCATGCTGGCGGCCGCACTGACCGCCAGCCGCGGCTCGCCCTTCGGGTTCCAGCTCAACACCTGGGCGACCCTGGTCGTCGTGCTCGGCTTCGGCGGGCTGGTCGGGCTGTTCAACGCCGTCCTGGTCGTGCGCTTCAAGATCAACGCCTTCATCGTCACGCTGGCGACCTACATCTCGGTCCGCGGGCTGGGCCTGATCCTCACCGGCGGCCGGTCGATGTACGGCCTGCCCGACGAGTTCCGCGCCGCCGGCAGTGCCGATCTCCTGGGCCTGCCGCTGCTGATCTGGATCCTCGTCGTCACCTACCTGATCTTCGGTGCCGTCCTGAAGCGGACGCAGTTCGGCCGCTGGGTCACGCTCGTGGGCGGCAACCCGACGGCACCCTACCGCGCCGGCATCGACGTCGACCGCGTCCTCTACCGCGTCTTCATCCTGTCCGGGATCGTGGCCGCCTTCGCCGGCTTCCTGCTCGCCGCCCGGACCAACGGTGCCACGCCCAATCTCGGCCTGGGCATGCTGTTCGAGGCCTTCGCCGCGGTGGTGATCGGCGGCGTCTCCCTGCGCGGCGGCATCGGCGGCCTGTCGGGCGTGTTCGCCGGCGTGCTCCTGCTCTCGACCATCGACACCGCGATCAACATCATGGGCCTCGACGCCTCCTACATGCAGGTGATCCGCGGCGGGCTGATGCTGCTGGCGGTGCTCCTGGACAGCGTCAAGCAGTCGATCGAGCGCAGATACGGCTAGCGGCCCGGCGTGGCTTATCCCACGCCGGGTGGGCCGGCGGCGGACCGGGCTCGGGTCGGGCGGCACTGGCCCGGCGCTGGAGCCGCGCAGGATCGCCATGGCAGCGTCGAGGTGGAAGATGTCGGCCCGGATCGGGACCGCCTAGGCTTCCCCTCAGGGTGCGGCCGCCTCGCCCTCGGCGTGGCGGCGGGTGCGGCGGCGCTGGCGCTCGCGCATCCGGGCCTCGCCCGCGGGCGTGCCGTCGTGCCAGGTGCCG
Source organism: uncultured Alphaproteobacteria bacterium (assembly GCA_963769465.1). Classification (GTDB taxonomy): domain Bacteria; phylum Pseudomonadota; class Alphaproteobacteria; order Geminicoccales; family Geminicoccaceae; genus Benzoatithermus. The sequence continues at coordinate 4,459 of CAVYMA010000021.1, read as the reverse complement.
AACCAGTGGTCGAGCGGGATCAGGGCCGAGCCGTAGTTCACCTCGAAATACTTGTGGTGCAGGTGGTGCTCGTAGGCATGGGCGTCGACCAGCCCGTTCTGGCCGACCTCGATCCGGTGGAAGCCGACATGGCCGGGGATGGCGCCGAAGCCGGCGAAGTGGAGCTGGTAGAGGGCGAGGAGCGGGTTGGACGGGATGACCAGGTGCCAGAAGGCGGTGGCGAAGTAGAGCAGATGCTCGACCGGGTGCATCGACAGCGACGACCAGGGCGAGGCGTTGACCGAGCGGTGGTGGACCGAGTGCACCCACTTGTAGAGCACCGGCACGTGGATCAGCCGGTGGATGCAGTAGAAGTGGAACTCGTGGATCACCGGCACGGCCAGGGCCAGGGCCGCGAGGTAGAGCGGATGCTCGGCGAAGCTGAGCCAGGGCGCCCAGCCATTGGCGAAGGCCCACAGGACCAGCACCTCGACCGCGGTCCAGATCGTCACGCCGGACAGGAAGGTGCGCAGGATGTTGTCGAGGTTCTGGCTCTGGAACCAGAACGCCTTGCTGCGCTGCTCGGAGGGGAATTTGCCGTGGTACTTGAAGCGCCGCCCCTGGCGCTTGAGCCCGTAGAGCTGCAGCTCGAAGGCGCCGTAGAACAGGAACACCGCGACGCAGTTGACCGCGAGCAGCCACAGCGGCCAGCCCCAGGACAGGGTCCGCATCGTCTCGACCGGCGGGACGATCCAGGCCCACCAGGCCACGGCCGACAGGGCGAACAGGAGGTTCCAGGGCAGGAAGTAGTGCGGCAGCCACTTCAGGAACGCCACAGGCCGCGGCGGCAGCGTGAACACCGGTGCCAGCCCGATCGGCTCGTTGGGCGTCCAGTCGCCGCGCCGGTTGCGGGTGCCGTAGCGCAGATCGTCCATGGGCGTTCCTCGCTCGAGGTACGGGGCTGGAGCCGGCTTCAGCCCTCGCGCACGTAGCTGATCACCGAGAGGTAGCGGATCGGCAGCCGCCGCAGCTCCTCCGGCCCGTGCGGCGCGTCGGCGTCGAAGTAGAGCGAGTCGCCGGGGGTGAGCAGGTAGGTGCGGCTGCCGTGGCGGTAGAGCACCTCGCCTTCCAGCATGTAGAGGAACTCGATGCCGGCATGCTGGAAGGTCGGGAAGGTGTCGGACTCGGCGTTCAGCGTGATCAGGTAGGGCTCGACCATCAACGGCCCCGACGGCACGTGGCCCAGGAGCTGGTAGTGGTGCCCGGCCCGGGTGCCGCGGCGCTCGATGCTGAGCCCCTGGCCGGCCTTGACCAGGGTGGCGGTGCGCATCTCGTCATAGTCGCGAAAGAAGGTGGTCAGCGGCACCTGGAGCGCGGTCGCCAGGGCCTGCAGCGAGGAGAGCGAGGCCGAGGTGGCGCCGTTCTCGATCTTGGAGAGCATGCCGGCCGAGATGCCCGCGGCCTTGGCGAGCTCGGCGATGGTGACGTCGAGCTTCTCCCGCTGCCGGCGCACCTCCCGGCCGATCGCCTGCTCGAGCAGCATCCCGCGCGGCCGGGCCGCGTGCGGCTCCTGGTAGGGATAGGTGGGCGCCGTCGCCAAGGTGGGTCCTCCCGCTGTGCCAAGGGTGGCGCGACTTGGCGGCGGGGGCAAGGTGGCGTGCCGATCAGGGTCCGGGCGCGTCGTGGGCCAAGGCCGTCCGCGCCCCGTTCGGCCCGCCCGGTCAGGCGGGGGCCACCGCGCCGAGCTTGCGGATCTTCCCGTCCTGCTTGGTCAGGACGTAGATCTCGCCGTCGCGGTCCTGCCCGAAGCGCAGGTCGGCGCGCTCGGGGTTGCCGACCAGGCCGAGGAGCGTGACCGGTGAGCCGTCGCGCTGCAGCTGCAGCTCCTGCAGCTGGGCCTGCTGGCCGAGCACGAAGCTGGACACCGGCGCGTGGAAGATGCGCCCGGTGACGATGTCGCCACAGACATAGTGCCCGACCAGCTGCGGAATGGCCGTGCCGCGATAGACGAAGCCGCCCGCGATCGCCGAGCGTTGCTTCGCGTTGCCTTCCTTATGGTCGTACTGGGCCACGGGATAGATGTAGCCGTTGCTCGAATCGTCGGGCGGCAGCGTGTAGAGCACGTTCCTGTTGAAACGGTCCGTGGCGTAAGTGCCCTCGCGGTCCGGCCAACCGTAGTTGCCGCCCTTGATCAGGATGTTGAGCTCCTCGATATGGCGATTGCCGATGTCCGTGACGAACGCCAGTTTCGATCCGCCGGTATCGAAACACAGATTTTGGGGATGGCGGAAGCCGAGGGCGTAGATCTCCGGCAACCAGCCGTCGCGGCCGACGAACGGATTGTCGGCCGGGACGCTGTAGGCCATGCCCGGCCCTGGCTTGATCGGCCGGAACCGGAGGACCTTGCCGAGCGCGCTGCTCGGGTTCTGGGCCTGGTCATAGGGGTCGCCATGGGGAGGATTGTTGCCGCCGTCGCCCACCGTCAGGTAGAGCAGACCAGTGTCCTTACCGCCGTTGGGATTGAACATGAGCTGGTCGGCGCAGTGATCCGGCCGCCACTGTGCGATGCGGAACAGCTCCCGGCGCGAGGTCGGGATCACGGTCGAGAGCGTGGGGGCGTCGACCTTCCATTCGCAAACCACGTTGTGATGGACCACCGGATAGTCGCCGGAAAACAGGCGCACGCCCGGCGGCTGGCTTGCCGCGGTCTCGGTGCTCACCGTGTAGAAGCAGCGGTAGCCGCCCTTGCCCGGGATCGCGAAGTTCGGATGGAATGCGAAGCTGCGCAGGCCCTGCTGGTAGTAGTCGCCGTAGAGTGCACTGCCGCGAAGGGTCGCCAGATCAAGGAACAGGGTCGCATCCCCCGTTGCCCTGTCGATCGCCCAGAGCTTGCCGCGGCTGTCGTTGACGTAGAGCTTGTCGGTGTTGGTGCCGCCATCGTGGAGGAAGTTCAGGCGGGCATTGGCGCCGAACGCCGACGTGGGCGGCGGCATCGAGAAGTCGATCAGGTTCGCGGTGACCGGCCCGACCTCGATCTTTGGCGTGAAGGGCTTGGTGGCCACGGCCGCGAGCGCCGGAGCCGATCCGGCCGCCGCGCCGGCCGCGACCAGGGCGCCGGCACCCGCGGCCTTGAGCAGCGCGCGCGCCAGGACCGGCAATTCCTTGCCACCCGACTGTTCCGTCATTTTGTCCCCGCTGCTTGCGTCGAGAGGCCGGGCGCGCCCGCAAACTCGCGCTCACCCCTCGCCATCAGCGCTCTGACTGCGCTGCCTCGGCACGTGGCCGGCCACGTCGTCGGGCTTGCCGGCGCCCGCGCGCGGCAGGCGACGGCCGTCCTCAGGTGGCGCTCACGCCGCCGTCGACCATCAGCACCTGGCCGGTGACGTAGCGGCTGTCCTCCGAGCAGAAGAACAGGGCCGGGCCGGCGACGTCCTCGGGCTTGCCGGCGCGGCCGAGCAGGATCCGGCCGTGCTTGAGGTAGATGTCCTTGAACCAGTCGGTGTCGTGCTCGTGGCCGCTGCCGTCGGGCAGGAGCGCCATGGCGGTGTCGATGAAGCCGGGTGCGATGGCGTTGACCGTGATCCCGCGCCTGCCGAGATCGGCCGCCAGCGCGCGGGTGAAGCCGGTGATGCCGCCCTTGGCGGCCGAGTAGGGGATGGCACCCGGCTGGCCGCGCTCGCCCATGATCGAGCCGATGTTGAGCACGCGGCCCCAGCCCGCGGTCATGAACGGCAAGAGTGCCTTGGTGCAGGCGACCGCACCGGTGAGGTTCACGCGCAGGACCTGCTCGAACCGGTCGAGCGTCAGCTCGTCGATGCCGGTGGCGTCCAGGACGGCCGCGTTGTTGACCAGGATGTGCAGCGTGCCCAGGCGCCGCCCGACCAGCGCCGCGAGTTCGGCCAGGGAGTCCCGGTTGGCGATATCGACCTCCGCCGGCAGGGCGAGGAAGCCGCGCCCGCCCAGGCGCAGCGCCTCGCCCGATGCCGTCTTGCGGTCGATGTCGGCCATGATCACGACGGCCCCGGCCTGTGCCAGCCGTTCCGCGATGGCGAGCCCGATGCCGCGCGCGGCGCCGGTGACGACGGCATTGCGGCCCGCCAGCGGCTTGGGAACGGGCACGGCGCTACAGCACGCCGAAGCTGTCGAACACGTCGCGCAAGGACCGGCCGGCCCGCAGCTCGTCGCGGGTGCGGTCCTCGGCCGCCACCTTCTCCAGCGCCTTGGCGATCACCTCCTCGGCCGCCGCCCGGGGTACGACCACCACGCCGTCGCAGTCGCCGAAGACGTAGTCGCCGGCGGCGAGCTCGACCCCGGCACAGACCACCTTGCAGTCCATCTCCATCATCTTGCCGCGGCCCTTGCTGTCGAGCGGGCCGATGCCGCCGTGGAACACGGGAAAGCCCATGGCCCGGATCGGCTTGACGTCGCGCACCAGCCCGTCGGTGACGCAGCCCGCGGCCCCGCGCACCTGGGCCGCCGT
>CAVYMA010000020.1:0-109585 GCA_963769465.1 uncultured Alphaproteobacteria bacterium | reverse complement strand
CATCCCGGTGATCGCGTGCGGTAATCGCTATCGACCGGCCCCAGGGTCGGCTATGCCACGCGCCAATCGCACCCAGGCGGGTCGGTCGGGTGCCGCACAGTCCTGGAGAGCAGATGCGCAAGGCAAGCGTGACGTGGCTGGGCGCCCTGGCGGCCCTCGGCTTCGCGATGGCCCCGGGCGAGCCGGCGCAGGCGGCCGAGACCCTGCGTCTGTGCACGGGCTCGCCCGGCAAGGCCTACATCAAGGTCGGCCAGAAGCTGGCCGAGTTGGCGCCGGCGCTCACCGCCGGGGCGCTCACGATCGAGGTCGTCCCGACCGCGGGTTCGCTCGACAACCTCGCCAAGGCCGTGGCCGGCGAGTGCGACGCCTTCATCAGCCAGGGCGACGCCATCGACTTCTACACGCGACAGCTCAATCCGGAGGCCAAGGACGGCTTCCAGGTGGTGGGCGAGCTGTACAAGGAGCTGACCCTGCTCCTGTGCCGGCGCGACAGCGGGATCGACGACCTGGACGAGGCCGGCGGCAAGATCGTCGCCGCCGGGAGCATGGGCACCGGCTCGCTGGCGACGCTGCTCAACCTGCAGCAGCTCGACCCGGACAGCTATGGCGAGATCAAGATCAATCCCACCAACGGCTTCGAGGGTGCCATGGCCGTGGTCAACGGCCAGGCACAGTGCCTGCTCGACGTGATCGCGCCGCAGTCGGACCTGGTCAAGACGCTCAACGACAACGACCGCACCGGCATGCAGCTCTACTTCGCCGAGATCGACAATGACGATCTCGAGGACTACCAGGTGGCCGGCAGCAAGGTCTATTCGCTGGTCGAGTTCAACGACGAGATCTACCCGAACCTGTCCACCATGGGCGATCCGGAGATGCTGGCGATCAGCGCCGTCCTGGCGCTGCCGCGCGCCTACGCCCAGGCCCACCCGCAGGCGGTGTCGGCCCTGGCCATGCTGCTGCTGACCGGCGGCAAGGAGATCGAGCGCGAGGCCTACGGCGAGACCAAGCCGTTCGCGGAGTAGGAAGCCGGCGCCTAGCCGGGCCGGAGCGGCACCCGTCCGGTCGCTCCGCCGCCGCCTTCGCGGGCCGCCCGCGCGGCCGCAGCGAGTGCGCCGGGTCGGCCTGGCAGCGTCCCAGTCGCAGGTGCCTTGATGCCGCGTGCACCGAGCGCGCAGGCGTTCACCGTGAGGCGTCTCGGCGACCAGTCCGCAGTCCTGCGGTCGCGCAGCTGCCGGCGGGGCCGGGCACCGCGCGGTGCCGTGGCAGCGAGCCGTGGGCCAGTCGGCGGCGGACGCGACCAGGCCGGCGCGCCGGATTGCGCTCGACGTAGCGGCAGACTTGACGAAATAGTCCCCGGCCACCGGAGTGCCGAGAACACCGCCTTGGCGACGTCGGCGGGTGCGCTGCCGCAGGCGAGGCCCGCCTCGCCTGCCTGGCCGGAGAATTCGCGGAGGTTGGGCCCGCCGCCCGCGTTGAGCATCTGAAAGCTGATGCTACCCAGCTTGATGGTAGCCGTGACGCATAGCATCCCGCCGCCAGCGGGATGCGCAGCCAATCCTCGTCCGGCGGAAAGCCCAGTGGATCGCGGAAGAAGTCGGGATTGCCGGTGTTGATCATCGGAGAGAAGGGCGACACCTTACCACCTCAATGTGTTGCCGGTCACTAGGCCTGCTCTTTGATGACCTAAGTGCATTCCGCAGCCGCCGCCGAGGCTGGTGACGTTTCGACAGTTTGGTTCGGGACTAACGAAGTGGCCTCGGCGGCAGGTCCGGCCAGAAGCGAGCGACGCCGCCAGCGAGCAGGCCGGCGCGGCGCGTGAAGCGGGTGACCACCGCTGTACCGAAGCCGCCGCAGCCAATCTTTCCCCCGGTCCCTTCGGCCGTCTTCGGTCCGCGTTTGGCGGGCCGCAGGCGACGCCCGAGCACGTTCTCCATCTCTACCACGAAGCCCGCGTCGCCGAGCGGGCGGCCGGTGCGCGCGTGCCGGCGCAGGTCGTCGGCCTCACGCTCCTTCAGGCCGGCGGCGAGGAAGGCCCGCCAGTCGCCCACCTCCGCGCGGAGCGGTTCCAGCGTGGTGAGGCCGTCCTCGCGGTCGTCGAGATGCGCCGGCGCGCTGCTCCAGGGCCACGACTCGGGTACCGCCGCCAGCCTTGCGCGTACCGGGTTCAGCTCGATGTAGCGGGTAGCTGCGATGACGTGCGGCGGATCGAGCAGGCAGGAGGCGAACCGGCCTTGCCAGAGATGGCCGACCCAGCCCTCGCGCCGGTTGACGGCCTGGGTGTAGCGGCGGTGGGTCTCCGCGAGCGCCCGCCGCAGGCCGGCCTCGTCGGTGGGCACGAGCGGGAGATGGACGTGATTGGGCATCAGGCACCAGGCCCAGACCGCCACGTCGCAGGCGCGGCACCATTGGGCCAGGAGATCGCGGTAGCGTGCATAGTCGGCGGCGGCGAAGAAGGTCGTCTGCCGCCGGTTGCCCCGCTGCGTGACGTGCAGCGGCACGCCTGCCGCCACGGCTCTCGCCAACCTCGCCATTGGGAGAGGTTACCGGGGCGGCGGCCCATTCGTCAATTTCGTAAGGTGTCCCCGAAACTCCACGCTACCGCCCTCGCCAATCGCGCCATGCGGCGAGGATGGCGCCAGGCTGTTATTACGTTCTGTACTCCGGCCGCGGGCAACCCGTCAATTACGTATTCGCTGGGTCGTCTGCCCGTAATCCCCAGCTCCGCCGGCATTAAATGTCTGCCGATCTCCTTCTTTATTTCCTCGTCACATTGGGTTTCGTTCACGACCGCAAATGTCCACTATAACATAACCAATACCCTGGTTCTGAGCCCTCGCTGCGAGATAGACGCTTTTCACATTGTTGGGAAGATTTCCTCCATCCCAAACATAAGAATAGTATCTCTCTTCTTTGTACATTGACATCATCCAATCATCTGCTTCGTCCCAAATACTTCCATTCATCAGAAAGTCTCGTTTCTCGCCCCTACCGTAATTCACTGATATTTGTTCGGCCACTCGATCTACAGCGCTTCGAACGCCGCTTCCAAATGAATTGCTACGAATGTCAGGTCCAATTCCCTTCACCCAGCATATTCCCGTTCGTTGGAGTGTATTGCACGATGTAGTTCTCAAAATCAGTATGGGGCTTGGGAACAGAACTACAACTATAAATTCCAGGTTTGCGGCCCTTTTCACAGCCGTAGTCACTTATGTTGCTGCCCATAGTGACCCCAAAAGGACCATCCGCCAAAGCCGGAAAGGCAGAGGTCATAAGGAGCAAAACAGTTGCCAATCTGAACATGATCATCATCTATCGACTTTCCACATAGCTCGTAGGGATTCAATGAAACGCCTCCCGCTCCACGCACGTCCCATCCGCCGCGAACAGATACGTCGCCGCCGCCGGTATCCCGATCCGCGCCCGCTCCCCATGCTTCACCGGCACCGCGGCCTCCGCCTTCACCACCAGCGGCTCCTCCTGGCCGATGTCGACGTACATGTAGCTCTCGGCCCCCAGGCGCTCGATGGTGATGACCTCGCCCTCGATCGCGGCGTCGCCGCTGCCGTCGGCGCGCAGGTGCTCGGGGCGGATGCCGAGCTCGGTGGGGCGGGGGCCGGACTTGGGGGCGGCGACGGCGAGGGTCGCGCCGTTGGGGAGGGTGACGCGGTCGCCGTCGGTGGTGCAGGGGAGGAAGTTCATCTTGGGGCTGCCGATGAAGCCGGCGACGAACTTGTTGTGGGGGTGCTGGTAGAGCTCGAGCGGGGCGCCGAACTGGCGGACGTTGCCGGCGTCGAGGACGACGATGCGGTCGGCCAGGGTCATGGCCTCGACCTGGTCGTGGGTGACGTAGATCATGGTGGCGTCCAGGCTGTGGTGCAGCTTGGCGATCTCGATGCGCATCTGGACGCGCAGGCCCGCATCCAGGTTGGAGAGCGGCTCGTCGAACAGGAACACGCGCGGGTCGCGGACGATCGCCCGGCCGATGGCGACGCGCTGGCGCTGGCCGCCGGAGAGCTGCTTGGGCTTGCGGTCGAGGAGATGGGTGATCTGGAGGATGCGCGCGGCGTTCTGGACCCGCTCCTCGGCGGCCTTGGGATCGACCTTCGCGAGCTTGAGGCCGAAGCCCATATTGTCCTTGACCGTCATGTGCGGGTAGAGCGCGTAGGACTGGAACACCATCGAGATGCCGCGCTCGGATGGCGGCAGGTCGTTGACGATCTCGTTGCCGATCATCAGCTCGCCCGAGGTGATGTCCTCCAGGCCCGCGATCAGGCGCAGCAGCGTGGACTTGCCGCAGCCCGAGGGGCCGACGAAGACCACGAACTCGTTGGGCTCGATCGCGAGGTCGACACCCTTGATGACGTGCACCGGCCCGAAGGACTTGGTGACCTGGCGCATGGTGATCGCGGCCAAGGACGTCTCCCCTATTCCAGATGCGCGAAGGCGTAGCCCCAGGGCGGCAGCGTGACGGTGCGGCCCTTGAAGCTCACCCCGTCGCTGCAGAAGCCGGCATCGAGCGGCGGCCGTTTGGCGCTGAAGGTCGCGGTCTCGCCGCCCAGGTTGAACAGGCACAGGATGCGGTCGTTGAGGCTGCGCTCGAAGGCCAGCACGTCGCCCTTGCCGCGCAGGAAGTCGATGCGGCCGGTCCGCAAGGGCAGCCGCTCGCGGCGCCAGTTGAGGAAGGCGCGGGTGGTGTTGAGCACCGACGCCGGGTCGCGGTCCTGCAGGTCGACGGCACGGCGGCGGTGGCTCTCGGGGATCGGCAGCCAGGGCTCGCTGGCGGAAAAGCCGGCCTCGGCCGCGCCCGCTTCCCAGGGCATCGGCGTGCGGCAGCCGTCGCGGCCGGCGAAGGCGGGCCAGAAGGTGATGCCGAACGGGTCCTTGAGCTGCTCGAAGGTGAGCGTGGCCTCCTCCAGCCCCAGCTCCTCGCCCTGGTAGAGGCAGACCGTGCCGCGCAGGGCACCCAGGAGCACCGGCACCAGCCGGCGCAGGGCCTCGGGCGGGTCGTCGCCGCCCCAGCGGGTGACGACGCGACGGACATCGTGGTTGGAGAACGACCAGCAGCCCCAGCCGTCGCCGATGGTCTTTTCCAGCCGCAGGATGGTGTCCTGGATGCCCTTGGGCGTGCCGGGGCAGGAGAGCAGGTCGAAGCTGTAGGCGATGTCGAGCCCGCCGCCCTGGGTGTACTCGGCCGCGCGCAGCAGCGCGTCGTCGCCGCTGATCTCGCCCAGGAGCACCGTGCCCTCGTAGCGGGCGGTGAGCGCGTGCAAAGGCTTCAAGAACAGCTCGATCAGCTCGGGCCGCGCCTTGTTCCAGACCTGGTCCTGCATGGCGAAGGGCGAGCCCGGCGCGCTGCCGCCGACCGCACGCATCCGGCGCGGCGGGTTGTTGCGCAGCTGTGGGTCGTGGACGCCGAAGTCGATCGCGTCGACCCGAAAGCCGTCGACGCCGCGCTCGAGCCAGAAGCGGGCCTGGGCCAGCAGCGCCTCGATCACCTGCGGGCTGTGGAAGTTGAGGTCCGGCTGCTCTTTGAGGAAATTGTGCAGGTAGTACTGGCCGCGGCGCGGCTCCCACTCCCAGGTGCTGCCGCCGAAGACGGCCAGCCAGTTGTTGGGCGGGTTGCCGTCGGGCTTGGGGTCGGCCCAGACGTACCAGTCGGCCTTGGGGTTGGTGCGGTCCTGGCGGCTCTCCTGGAACCAGGCGTGCTGGTCGCTGGTGTGCGACGGCACGAAGTCCATCATCACCTTGAGGCCCAGCCGGTGGGCCTCGGCCAGCAGCGCGTCGAAGTCCGTCGAGCGTGCCGAACAGGGGGTCGACGGCGCAATAGTCGGCGACGTCGTAGCCATAGTCCTTCATCGGCGACTTGCAGAACGGCGAGATCCAGATCGCGTCGACGCCCAGCTGCTCGATGTAGGCCAGCCGCCGGGTGATGCCGGGCAGGTCGCCGACACCGTCGCCGTCCGTGTCCTGGAAGCTGCGCGGGTAGACCTGGTAGATCACCGCCCCCTTCCACCACAGATCGGCGCGGGCCGCGGCCCGGGGGCTGAGATGGACGTAGGGCGCGCGCTTCTTCTTGACCATCGAGCGGTTCAGCCTTTCACGGCACCGGCGGTGAGACCCGAGACGATGCGGCGCTGGAAGATCAGCACCAGGACGATCAGCGGCACGGTGACGATCACCGAGGCCGCCATGATGTTGCCCCAGGGCAGCTCGTGGGCGCTCGCACCCGAGATCAAGGCGATCGCCACCGGCACGGTGCGCATCTCGGTCGAGAGGGTGAAGGTGAGCGCGAACAGGAACTCGTTCCAGGCGGCGATGAAGGCGAGCAGGCCGGTGGTGGCGAGTGCCGGGCCCATCAGCGGCAGGAAGACCTTGGTGACGATGGTGAAGGGCTTGGCCCCGTCGACGATCGCCGCCTCCTCGATCTCCTTGGGCAGGTCGCGCATGAAGGTGGTGAGCACCCAGACCGTGAAGGGCAGGGTGAAGATCATGTAGCTGAGCGTCAGCGCCAGCAGGTTGTTGTAGATGCCGAGCCAGGTGACCAGCTCGAACATGCCCGACAGCACGGCGATCTGCGGGAACATCGAGACGCCCAGGATGGTCAGCAGCAGCAGCGTGCGGCCGCGGAACTGGATGCGGCCCAGGGCGTAGGACGCGGCCACGGCGAGGCTCAGCGACAGGACCACGGTCGAGATCGCGACGAACAGCGAGTTGAGGATGTTGCGGCCGAAGGGCTGCTCGCGGAACACCGCGACGTAGTTGCTCCAGGCGGGATCGCCGGGGAACAGGTCGGTCGAGAACAGGCCGGCACCGCTGCGCAGGGACGAGACGATGGCCCAGTAGAACGGGAAGACCGTGTAGAACAGGATGACGACCAGGAGGATGTAGAAGCCGATCCAGCCCAAGGTCTGCCTGACCCGGCGCTTGACGGCACCGGGGCGGCGGTGGACGACCGCGCTGGCCATGGGCTCAGTCCTCCCGGCCGACGCGGGCGGCGGTCAGGTAGACCGCGGTGATCACCGCGATGATGACGAACAGCATGGTGGCCGCGGCCGAGCCGAAGCCGACATCCTGGAAGTCGACCAGCTGCTGGCGGGCATAGACCGACATCGACATGGTCGACTTGTTGTTGCCGGTCATGACGTAGATCAGGTCGAAGATGCGCAAGGCGTCGAGGGCGCGGAAGATGATCGCCACCAGGAGTGCCGGCTTGAGCAGCGGCAGGGTGATCTTCCAGAACACGCGCAAGGGGTGGACGCCGTCGACCTTGGCCGCCTCGTAGCACTCCGAGGGGAGCATCTGCAGGCCGGCCAGGATCAGGAGCGCCATGAACGGCGTGGTCTTCCAGACGTCGACGATGATCACCGCCGCCAGGGCGGTGTCGGGCGAGGCGGTCCAGGCGATCGGCTGGTTGATGAAGCCCAGGTTCATCAGGATGACGTTGATGATCCCGAACACGTCGTTGAACATCCACGACCACATCTGCGCCGAGACGACGGTCGGGATCGCCCAGGGGATCAGGACGGCCGCGCGCAGGAGGCCGCGGCCCTTGAAATGGGCGTTCAGCGCCAGGGCGATGCCGAGGCCCAGGATGGTCTCGATGGTGATCGAGACGATCGTGAACACCATGGTGTTGCGGACCGCCACCCACCAGTCGGGGTCGGTCAGGAGATACTCGAAATTGGCGAGGCCGATGAACTGGGCGGCCGACAGGTCGGCGAGGTTGGCGTCGGTGAAGGCGAACCAGATGGTGCGCACCAAGGGCCAGCCGGCCACGGCCGCCAGCACCAGCAGCATCGGCGCCACGAACAGCCAGGCCGCCCGGGTGCGCTGCCGGGTCAGGCGCGAGCTGCGCCCCGCCGGCACAGCCAGTGCCGCCGGTGCGGCGAGGTTCGTGGCGGCCATGGCGACCTCCCTGCGGTGCTGACCGCGGTGCCTACCAGCGCCCGCCGCGCGAGAGCCGATCCAGCTTCTTCTCGAGCGCGGCCAGGCTCGCCGGCGCCTCGGCCTGCTTGCTCAGCACCTGGTGGACGGCGTTGAAGAACTCGGAGCTGACCTGGTTGTACTTGACGCCGGTGACGCGGGACGGCCGGGCCACGGCGTTGACGAACACCTCGTAGAGCGAGCCGAAGAACGGCACCGCGGTCAGGATTTCCTGGTCCTGGTAGAGGCTCTCGATGGTCGGGTTGTAGGAGCCCTCGATCGCGCGGCGCTTCTGCTCGGCCTCGGAGGTCAGGTAGCGGACGAGGTCGACCGCGAGGTCGGGGTTGGCGCTGTAGGCGGACACCGCGAGCTGCCAGCCGCCGAGCGTGCCGCTGGGCTTGCCGTCGGGACCGCCGGCCGGCAGGGCCGCCACGCCGATCTTGTCCTTGATCGGGCTGTCGGGCGCCTGGCCCAGCGACCAGGCATAGGGCCAGTTGCGCATGAAGATGGCGTTGCCGGACTGGAAGACGCCGCGGGCTTCCTCCTCGCTGTAGTTCAGCACACCCTCGGGTGCGATCGTGCCGACGGTGGAGGCGGCCCAGGTCAGGGCCTCGGCCGCCTTGTCGTTGCTGACCGTGATCTTGCCGTCGGCGTCGACGATCTGCCCGCCGCCCCAGCTGTCGATCCATTCCAGGCCGTTGCAGGTCAGGCCCTCATAGGCCTTGCCCTGGAAGACGAAGCCCCACATGCGGTCGTTGCCGTCGGCACGGGCCTTGTCCTGCAGTTCCTTGGCGGTGGCGGCGAGGTCGGCCCAGGTCTTGGGTGCCTCCTTGCCGGCTGCCTCCAGCAGATCCTTGCGGTAGTAGAGCATGCCGGCGTCGGTGTACCAGGGCATCGCCACGAACTTGCCGCCGACGGTGTTGTTCTCGACGATGGCCTTGAAGTTCTTGGCGATGTCCTCGGCCGGGATCTTGCCGGTGAGGTCGACGAAGTGGTTGGCCAGGATGCCCGGCCAGATCACGTCGATCTGGAAGACGTCGATGTCGGGCGACTTGGCCGCGAGCAGCTGCTGGTAGAGGGCCAGGCGCTCGGTCGCCGAGTTCGGCGTCGAGATCACCTTGACCTCGTTGCCGGTCTGCTTGGCCCAGGCGTCGGCACCTTCCTGGCAGAGCTTGAGCTCGAGCCCGACCGCACCGCAGGAGATCGAGATCGTGGCGGCCGCGGCAGGACCGACCATCGCTGCCGAGGCCAGCAAGCCGGCGACGACCAGCCCGGGTGCTCGGATCATGCGCCTTCCTCCCTTGTTTCACACCTTGTCGGCTTGCAAACCGGCAGCGCTGCACGCAGCCGACAGGACCAGCCGGTCAACGATGGCCGCATCGTCCTGGTTGTGCAAGCCGGCAATGCGCGCCGAAAAAATGGAATTCGAATGAGTTAATCGGCCTTTCGGCGCCCCGCGTCAGGCGGACTTGGCAAGGGCGGCGTCGGGCCGCCGGTCGTTGTTGGCCGGCGTGGGCAGGGGCATCGCCGTGTCGCCCAGGATCAGCCGGCGCTGGTCGGAGGCGAGGCCGGCCACCCTGCCGCCACGCATCGTTTCCACCAGATGGCGCAGCACCGCGCCGGGCTGACCGGCGGGATCGGCCAGCAGGTAGGAGTGGCCGAGCCGGTCGTAGCGGCAGTTGAAGTCGTCGCAGTCGACGGCGATCACGTTCGCGGGCGCCTGGGCCAGGTCGGCGGGCCCGGTGTGGCCCAGGCGGCGGCGCACGATCCGGTTCTTGACGTTGGCGACCTTGCTGGAGCGCAGGGCGAAGTCGTCGGCGGCATGGTAGACCACGACGTTGCGCGCCGCGGCGCTGATCTGCGTGCCGGGCTGGTCGGGTGCGAACAGGTCGTTGGGCACGTCGGCCGCCACCATGAACAGGTTGCGGAACAGGGCCGGGACGGTGCCGTGGGCATGGGCCCACGACGACAGGGCCGTCGCCAGCACCCGGTTGCCCATCGAGTGGGCCACCAGGTTGACGTGCTTGAGGCAGGTCTCCTCGGTACCCAGCCGGTCGCGCCAGGCCATGAACTTGCCGAGCACGCGCGCCAGCGCGAGGCCGCTGGCCATGGCCGACTGCTGGTCGTCCCAATAGTCGAGGACGAGGCCGAAATCGTCGTCGCAGGGCCACAGCACGGTGACCACCTCGGCGAGGTCCGGGTCGAGCGCGTCGCACAAGGCCTGCAGGCGCTGGGCGTCGGGGAACACCCGCTCCTCCGGCTGGCAGTTGAAGCCGTGGATGTAGAACAGCAGCTGCCGGTGGCGCGTACGGCGCAGCCGGGAGAAGAACGGCAGGGCGGTGAGCTCGACATACTGCTCCGGACCGACGCGCTGGCAGAAGAAGAGCGAGGCACCCGGCTCCGGGTCGCCCGCCGCGAACGCGATGGCGCGTCCGGGCTGGGAGCGGCGCGATCCCTCGATCCGGCGGTTGGTGACGAACAGCATGGCGCGATCCCGGCGTGGCCAGCAGATAGAGGAATATAGTCCAATACACTAGGAACGATCAAGTGTGCTGCGACGGCGGGGCGCCAGCCTGTCCGGGAAGTGCCCGCATGAACGTCCTCTTCGTCACCGCCGACCAGTGGCGCGGCGACTGCCTGTCCTGCCTGGGGCATCCCGCCGTGCGCACGCCCAATCTCGACCGGCTGGCCGCCGACGGCGTGCTGTTCGCCCGGCACTTCGCCCAGGCGACCCCGTGCGGCCCGTCGCGTGCGTCGCTGCACACCGGCCTCTACGCCCTGAACCACCGCTCGATCACCAACGGCACGCCACTGGACGCGCGCCACAAGACCCTGGCCAGCCTCGTGCGCGCGGCCGGCTACGATCCCGTCCTGTTCGGCTACACCGACACCAGTGCCGACCCGCGCACCCTGCCGCCCGACAGCCCTTGGCTGCGCACCTACGAAGGGGTGGCGCCGGGCTTCAGGGTCGAGCTGCGCCTGCCGGAGGCCGAGGAGCCCTATCTCGAGTATCTGGCCGAGCGGGGCTATGGCCGGCTCGGCTTCGCCGACGTCTATGGCGGCGGCTTCGACCGCCCGGCGCCGTTCCGCGCCGAGGACAGCGTCACCGCGTTCCTGGCCGACCGGTTCCTGGACTGGCTCGACCGGCAGACCGACGAGCCATGGTTCGCCCACGTCTCGTTCCTCAAGCCGCACCCGCCGTTCGTGGCGCCCGAGCCCTGGTACTCGGCCGTGCCCCTGGCCGCGGTCCCGGGGCCGGTCCGTGCTGCGACCCCGGAGGCCGAAGGCGCCCTGCATCCCTGGCTCGCGGCCCACCTGGCCCAGCCGGTCATGGGCCAGGACCGGCGGCTGCTCCTCGGCGATGCCAGCCTCGCGCGGCTGCGGGCGGTCTATTTCGGCCTGATCGCCGAGGTCGACCACCATCTCGGCCGGATCCTGGAGCGTCTGGCACGGCGGGAGGAGCTGGACCGGACCCTGATCGTGTTCACCGCCGATCACGGCGAGATGCTGGGCGACCACTGGATGCTCGGCAAGAGCGGGTTCTTTCCGCAGGCCTTTCACGTGCCGCTGGTCGATCCGGCAACCCGAAGGTGCCCGCGGCGCCCGGATCGCGCAGCTCACCGAGCATGTCGACCTGATGCCCACCATACTGGGCGCCTTGGGGTTGGGCGTGCCGCGGCAGGCGACGGTGCCGGTTTGTCGGATTTCCTGACAGGTTCGGCGCCGGATTCCTGGCGCGACGGCCGTCCATTGGGAGCACGACTTCCGCGATCTGGTTGCGGCAACCTACGAACGCGCGCTGGGACTCGACAGCGACGCCTGCAGCCTCGCCGTGCGCTTCGACGGGCAACGCGGCTACGTCCACTTCGCCGGCCTGCCGCCCTTGTGCTTCCTCGACGATCCCGACTGGCGGCGACGATCGCGCCGGCGACCCGGCCGCGGCCGGCGAGGTGCTGGCGCTGGCGCAGGGGATGCTGACCTGGCGGCTGCCGTGCGGCCGAGCGCCGGCTCACCGGCTGCGTGCTGACCGCCAGCGGGGTGGTCGGCGCCTACGATCCGCTCTGAGTCCTGGGCCGGCGCCGCTCCGCCGCGGCGGGCGGTGCAGCCGGGGTCTTGTCGGGAAACCGGCAGATCTCGCGCACGACGCAGGTCGGGCAGGCGGGGCGCCGTGCGATGCAGACGTAGCGGCCGTGCAGGATCAGCCAGTGATGGGCGCCGCGCTTGAAGGCTGCGGGCACCACGTCGTCCAGGATCGCCTCCACTGCCTCGGGCGTCTTGCCCGGGGCAAGGCCGGTCCGGTTGGCGACCCGGAAGACGTGCGTGTCGACCGCGATGGTGGGCTCGCCGAAGGCCTCGTTGAGCACGACGTTGGCCGTCTTGCGCCCGACGCCCGGCAGGGCCTCCAGATCGGCGCGCATGCGGGGGACCTCGCCGCCGTGCCGCTCGATCAGGGCGCGGCTCAAGGCCGCCACGTTCCTGGCCTTGTTGCGGAACAGGCCGATGGTCTTCACATGCTCGCGGATGCGGTCCTCGCCGAGCGCCACCATGGCCGAGGGCGTGGGTGCCGCGGCGAACAGCGCCTTGGTCGCCTTGTTGACGCCGACGTCGGTCGCCTGGGCCGAGAGCACCACGGCGACCAGGAGGCTGAACGGGTCGGCGTAGTGGAGCTCGGTGCGCGGCGCGGGATTGACCTCGGCCAGCCGCGCGAAGAACAGCGCGATCTCCGCCGGCGTGAGCAGCGAGCCCGGTGGTGCCGGTGGCGAGCGCCTTGGCGTGGAGCGTTGGCTCGACATATTCTTCCGTCCGAACCCGCATGGAGCGCCAGGGGCACTTGGCCAGCAGCATCCCCGCCGAAGCAGGGGTCTTCGAGGCGACCCTCTATCCGAATCAGCCGATCGGCCGCGCTGGCTTTATCGGCCTGATGCTCGGCATGTCCAGCGTCAGCCTGGCGATGGCGGTGGGCTTCGCGCTCGCCGGCGCCTGGCCGGTGGCGGGCTTTCTCGGGCTCGACCTCCTGCTGCTCTATCTGGCGTTCCGCGTCGCCCAGCGCCGCGCCTGCCGCCGCGAGCATATCCGCGTCGCCGCCGACGGTGTCCTGGTGCGGCGGGTGGAGGCGAACGGGGCTGCACAGGAATGGCGGTTCGAGCCCTACTGGGTGCAGGTCCGCATGGACGATCCGCCGCGCCGCGACAGCTGGCTGACCCTGGTTTCCCATGGCCTCAGCCTGCGGGTCGGCACCTTCCTGACACCTCGCGAGCGCCTGGAACTCGCCCGCGCATTGCGTGCGGCCTTGCGCCAGTTCCACTGAGCATCGCCACTCCGGCGGTGGATCCGTCGAAGAGGCTTACAAGCTGCCCACCCGCCGATCTGCCAGGGCTTCGATCGCCAATGCATCGCCGCTATTGGACGATCGGCGATGGTAGATACGTACACTTACCGTCTGTTCTGGCGTAGACAAGATTAGAGTAAATTTTAAACTCATCCGCAGATATATTTGGCGAATAAATGATTAAGAAATTGTAATGAAACACTGGCTCGTCTAAGCCATTGATAGATCGATTGTTTGGTTTTTGAAACCTTTCATTATGTCCATTGACTTTGTCCGATTCGAGAATATTCGGCGCATGGCACGGAAAATGCAATCACCTCGAAGGCGATTGTGATAAACCCAGCATTTTGGGGACGGGGGTTATGAATTACGTCGAGGTTGTGGGTCGGGGCGCGGCGGCCGTGGATCATCCAAGCCAACGCCCAGGCCGATACGCCCTGCCGATCAGCAAGCTGCACCAGGTGCCCTACCGTGCTCGCCTGGCCCTCAAGGTGCATCGCATCACCACCTGCGACCAGCTGCTCGCGGCCGCCGGCAACGCCAGCGCGCGCGCGGCGCTCGCCAAGGCCGCGCAGCTGGAGCCGGAGCTGCTGGACCTGCTGGTCCGCCGCGCCGACATGGCACGGGTGCACGGCGTGGGCGTCGTGTTCGGGCTGATGCTCGAGGAGCTCGGCGTGACGGACGTCGCGAGCATCGCCGCGTCCGACCCGATCGAGCTCCACGAGCGGCTGCGCCGCTACAATGGCGAGGAGCGCCGGGCCCGCCGGTCGCCGACGCCGGAGGAAGTCGCCGCCTGGGTCGCGGAGGCGCGCAGCCTGCCGATCCTGGTGACCTGACGCCGGCTCAGCCGGGGCCGGCGGCACGAAGGCCCAGGACCTCGCCCATGCCGTAGAGGCCCGGCGGCTGCCGGCCCGCCCACATGGCGGCGCGGACGGCACCCAGGCTGTAGATCCGCGCGGTCGGAGGCGAGGTGGGCGAGCTCGATGCGCTCGCCGGCACCGGCGAAGATCACGCGGTGGTCGCCGACGACGTCGCCGCCGCGCAGGACCGCGAATCCGATCTCGCCGCTGGGGCGGGCGCCGGTGATGCCGTCGCGCGCCCGCGCGGCCACCGTATCGAGCCCGACGCCCCGGCCGCGGGCGGCGGCGCGGCCCAGAGCCAGCGCCGTTCCCGACGGGGCGTCGACCTTGTGCCGGTGGTGCATCTCCAGGATCTCGATGTCGAAGGCCGGGTCGAGGGTGCGCGCCACCTGCTCGACCAGGCCCAGGAGCAGGTTGACGCCCACGCTCATGTTGGGCGCCCAGACGATGGCCGTGCGCTCGGCGTGGCCGCGCAGCTCGCGCTCCTGCGCCGGGCTCAGGCCGGTGGTGCCGATGACATGGGCGCAGCCGGCCGCGGCGCACAAGGCGGCGTTGGCCAGCGTGGCCTCCGGGGTGGAGAACTCGATCACCACCTGAGCGGCCGCGATCAGGGCCGCGACATCGTCGCCGGCGGCGATGCCGATCGGGTCGAGGCCCGCCAGGACGCCCAGGTCCTGGCCGACCGCCGGCTGGCCCTGGCGCTCCACGCCGCCGACCAGCTGCGCGCCCGGGGTTGCCATGAGCTCGCGCAGGTTGGCCCGCCCCATGCGGCCAGCACAGCCGATCACGCCGATGCGCATACGATTCTCCGGCTCAGGCACCGAGCCGGCGGTCGAGACCGGGCCAGGTCGCGATCGGGTCGGTCGAGCGCACGACGTGGAAGCCAGCCTCGGCGAAGCGTCGGAACGCGGCGTCGGCCTCGTCGGTGTAGTCGATCACCCCCGGCACGACCACGGGCGAGGTGCAGTCCTCGAGCAGGTAGACGTGGGGCGCCAGCGAGAAGTCGCGGCGCTGCACCTCGGCCAGCAGGTCGGCGATGGTCCAGGCGACGCAGTGGCTCTTGGCCTGCCCGGCGATGATCACCGCATCGTACTGGTGCAGGTGGTCGACCAGCACCGTGTTGCGCTCGGCGATGGCCTCGCCATGCGGCGCCGCGCGTCACCTCCGGCCCGATGATCGAATAGTGCTCCGTCAGCGGGTTGCTGCCCTTGACCTGGAAATCCGGCTGGCTGGCGCGGGCGATGGCGTGGAAGAACGTGGCCTCCTCCAGCGCCGAGACCAGGGCATGGCCGATGCCGCCCAGCATCGCGTGGTAGGGCCAGACGGTGAGCGCGAACTTGCCCCCGGCGGCGAGCCCGCGGACATAGTGCAGGAGCTGCGCCTGCGCATCCTCGGCCGTCCGCCCGAGGCTGGGAGCCACGGCTTCGTTGAACCGCCACACGCCCTGCTCCACGTCCGCGACCGAGACCAGCGTGAACGGCTGGGGATGCTCGCCCTGCGCGTTCACCAGATAGACGGGGTGGAAGATCTGCATCGCATGGTGGGTGTCCAGGGTCGGGATCACCCGCGTGATCGAGGCGAGGTTGCGGTAGAGGAACGCGCACAGGCGGCGGTTGTCGTCGACCGCACCCATGCCGGACCGGCCGCCCACGAACAGCTCGAACTCCGGGATGCAGAAGGTGTTCTGCACGTCGACCGCGACCAGGCAGATGCGCGGGCCGTCCTCGGCCGCGGGCGGGATGCGGTGCAAGCGCGCCCATTCGGCCGCCTGCGCCGCCCGCTCCTGATAGGGAACGCGCCAGACCTCGCCGACGCGCGCGGGATCGAAGTGGGGCGGGATCGGCAATTCGCGCATGGAAGACTCAGTCCGATGATCGCACGGGCATCATCCAGCCCTCGCACGGGCAACACAAGCAAGGTGCGCCGCCTCGGGTCCGCATGCCGCACTGCGGCGCGTCGGCCCGGCTTGCCTCGATCGGCCCGATAGTCCAGGCTCGATCCCCAGTGGGCACGATCAGCGGGCCAGCCAGATGAGCGCGACCTTCGTCGAGCAGCTACGGGCGGAACTGCCGGTCCGGCTCCAGCCTTGCGACCTCGCCGGGGTCGAGGCGGGGCTGGTGATCGCCGACGCCAGCGACCGGCCGGGCGACGCCGAGGTGGCGGTGGCGCTCATGGACCGGATCGCCCGGGCGTTCATCCGGCGCCGGGCGGGGGTGCTGGCCTTCGTCGACGAGCCCCCGGCGGCGACGCTGCCGGCCCTGCACTGGCTCGAGGACGACCCTGACGTCACCGTGCTGCGCAAGAACTGCGTGAACGGCTTCGTCGGTGCGATCGAGGCGGTCCATCACGGCATCCACGGCACGACCCGCAACCGCGCGGTCGACTGGGTCAACGCCCACCGCGTGCGGACACTGATCGTCGCCGGCCTCGGCACCGATGCCGGCGTCATGGAGTTCGTGCTCGCCATGCTCTCCGCACGGAACCACGGGCTCATGCCGACCCTTGGGGACATCGTGGTGCTGACGCCCGCCCTCGCCGCGAGCCAGCCCCTGGCCCACCATCTGGGCCTCCACCTGATGGCCGCGCGCGGCGCGCTCCTGGCCGGGGAGCTGAGCGGGGTCTGAAGCACCAGCCAGCAGGGATCGAGACATGACCGTGGCCCACCTCAACCGCATCGCCACGGCCGTTCCCGCCTTCGACGTCCACGCCAAGTTCGTGGCCTATGCGCCCGAGCTGCTGGCCGACGACCGCTCGCGGCGCCTGTTCCGGCGCATGGCCGAGCGCGCCCAGATCGACCACCGCTACTCGTTCGTCGAGCCGGACCCCTCGCCGCGCCAGCTCGACCGCTGCGGCCTGTTCACCCGCGGCGCCTTCGCCGACACGGCCGCCCGGATGCGGTTCTTCGCCGACCACGCCTTCGCGCTGGCCGAGGAGGCGGTGCACAGCCTGGGCGACGCGCTGCGCCCGCAGGCGGTCACCCACCTGATCGTGACCACCTGCACCGGTTTCTACGCGCCCGGGCTGGACCTGCAGATCGTCGACCGCTTCGGCCTGCGCCCCGGCGTCGAGCGGACCATGATCGGCTTCATGGGCTGCCAGGCGGCCCTGCCCGGGCTCAAGCTCGCCCGGCACATCGTCCGCTCGCAGCCCGCTGCACGCGTGCTGATGGTCAATCTGGAGCTGTGCACCCTGCATCTGCAGGAGACCAGCGACCTGCAGAGCGTGCTCTCCTTCCTGATCTTCGCCGACGGCTGTGCCGCCAGCATCGTCAGCGCCGAGCCCGCGGGCCTCGAGCTCCACGGCTTCGGCACCGCGCTGCTGCCCGACAGCCGCGCCCAGATCACCTGGCGCATCGCCGAGCAGGGCTTCTTGATGTGGCTCGACGGTGCCGTGCCCGGCGACCATCGCCCGCGGCCTGCCCGGGGCCGTCCACGGGCTGCTCGGCGGGCGCGACCCGGCCGAGGTCGAGCTGTGGGCGATCCATCCGGGCGGGCGGACCATCCTCGACGCGGCCCTGGAGGGCCTGCGGCTGGAGGAGGACGAGCTCGCCGATTCGCGCGCCGTCCTGCGCGACTACGGCAACATGAGCTCGGCCACGGTGATGTTCGTGCTCGAGCGCATGCTGGCGCGGGGCGGACCGGCGCGGCAGGGCTGCGCCCTGGCGTTCGGGCCCGGCCTGACCGCCGAGGCCATGCGCTTTCGCACCCTCGCCGGCGCATGAGCTGGGACGTCGCCGTCGCCGGCGGAGGGCTCGCGGGTGCCGCGGCCGCGGCAAGGCTGGCCGCGGCCGGCCGACGGGTGGTCGTGTTCGAGCGCGAGCGCGGGCCGCACGACAAGGTGTGCGGCGAGTTCCTGAGCGGCGAGGCCGCCGGCGAGCTGGCGGAGCTGGGGCTGGCGCCTGCGACGCTGGGGGCGGCGCCGATCGGGGCGCTGCGGCTGGCGGCCGGGCGGGCGACGGCGCGGCGGGCCTGCCGTTCCCGGCCTGGGGCCTGTCGCGACGGCGTCTCGACGAGCGGCTGCTGGACGCCGCGGCCGCGCGCGGCGCGGCGGTCCGGCGCGGTGTCGCGGTGCGGGCACTGGAGCTCGACGGCGAGGGCGTGCGGATCGTGACCCGCGACGGCGATCATCACCGCGAGTGCCGCCCTGCTCGCCACCGGCAAGCACGATCTCGGCGGCTGGCGCCGGCCGGGCGCGTCCGCCGACGATCGGCCTCAAGCTCCACCTGGACCTCGCCGAGGCGCAGCGTCGCGCCGTCGCGGGCCATGTCGAGCTCGCGCTGTTTCCTGGCGGCTATGCCGGCCTCCAGCTGGTCGAGGACGGTATCGCCAATCTGTGCCTGGTGGTGAGCCGCGACCGCTTCGCCGCCGCGTCGCGCGACTGGCGTCACCTCTTGGCGCGAGGTGCCCCATCTGGCACTGCGGCTTGCCGGCGCGAACGTCCGCCACGCGCGGCCCCTTGCCGTCGCGGGCATGCCCTATGGGTGGGTGGCGCAGGAGTTACCGGCGGGCCCCGTCTACCGCCTGGGCGACCAGGCGGCGGTCATCCCCTCCTTCACCGGCGACGGCATGGCCATGGCCCTGCGCTCCGCCCGCCAGGGCGCCGAGGCGATTCTCGGCCGCCGTCCCGCCAGCGAGTTCCAGCGCGAGCTGGCCCATCGCTTCCGCGGCCCCGTGCGCCTGGCCGGCCTCGTGGCCAGTCTCACAGCGGCGACGGCCGCGCAACGCCTGCTCGTTGCCGCCGCCAGCGCGGCGCCGTGGCTCCTTGCCGGCATCGCCGCCGGCACCAGGATCGGCCCGCCGCTCAGAAGATGATGGCGAAGATGCCGATGATCACCAGCAGCCCGACCAGGAACACGATCCCGATCAGGCTGCCGAAGAACTTGAGAATGCCCGCCATCCGCCGACCTCCACGTCGCTGCCCTGCGATGTGAACCGCAGGGGCGACGTCGGGGTTCCGGCGGCGTCAGATGCCCTTGCGGTTGTCGATCAGCTCGCTGACCACGGCTGGGATCGGCCAGGGTCGAGGTGTCGCCCAGGGCGTCGAACTCGTTGGCGGCGACCTTGCGCAGGATGCGGCGCATGATCTTGCCCGAGCGGGTCTTGGGCAGGCCCGGCGCCCACTGGATCACGTCCGGGCTGGCGATCGGGCCGATCTCCTTGCGGACCCAGCCGACCAGCTCCTTCCGCAGCTCCTCGCTGGGCTCGATGTCGGACTTGAGCGTGACGTAGCAGAAGATGCCCTGGCCCTTGATCTCGTGCGGGTAGCCGACGACCGCGGCCTCGGCCACGGCGGGATGCGAGACCAGGGCGCTCTCGACCTCGGCCGTGCCCATGCGGTGGCCCGAGACGTTGATCACGTCGTCGACGCGGCCGGTGATCCACCAGTAGCCGTCCTCGTCGCGCCGGGCACCGTCGCCGGTGGTGTAGTAGCCCTTGAAGGTGGTGAAGTAGGTCTGGATGAAGCGCTCGTGGTCGCCGTACACGGTCCGCATCTGGCCGGGCCAGCTGTCCGGCGATGACGAGGTTGCCCTCGTTGGCGCCCTCGAGGAGGTTGCCGTCATTGTCGACCAGCGCCGGCTGCACGCCGAAGAACGGCCGCGTCGCCGAGCCGGGCTTCAGGTCGGTGGCGCCGGGCAAGGGCGTGATCAGGATGCCGCCGGTCTCGGTCTGCCACCAGGTGTCGACGATCGGGCAGCGGCCGTCGCCGACGACGTGGTGGTACCACTTCCAGACCTCGGGATTGATCGGCTCGCCGACCGAGCCCAGCAGGCGCAGCGACTTGCGCGAGGTCGACTTCACCGGCCCGTCGCCCTTCTGCATCAGCGAGCGGATCGCCGTGGGTGCGGTGTAGAAGATGGTGACCTGGTGCTTGTCGACGACCTCCCAGAACCGCGAGATGCTGGGATAGGTCGGGATGCCCTCGAACATCAGGGTCGTGGCGCCGTTGGCCAGCGGCCCGTAGAGGATGTAGCTGTGGCCGGTGACCCAGCCGACATCGGCCGTGCACCAGTAGATGTCGCCGTCGTGGTAGTCGAACACGTACTCGTGGGTCAGCGCGGCGTAGACCAGATAGCCGCCGGTGGTGTGCAGCGCCCCCTTGGGCTTGCCGGTCGAGCCCGAGGTGTAGAGCAGGAACAGCGGGTCCTCGGCGTTCATCGGCTCGCACGGGCAGTCGGCGCTGGCCTTCTCCATCAGCGGGCCCGCATCCAGGTCGCGGCCGTCGACCATCGGCACCGACATGCCGGTGTGGCGGAACATCAGCACCTTGACGTCGGGCGCGCACTTCTCCAGCGCCTTGTCGGCGTTCACCTTCAGCGGCACGGCGCGGCCGCCGCGCAGGCCGCCGTCGGAGGTGATGATCAGCTTGGAGCTCGGCGTCGTTGACGCGGTCGGCCAGGCTGTCGGGCGAGAAGCCGCCGAACACCACCGAGTGCGACGGCGCCGATGCGGGCGCAGGCCAGCATGGCGTAGGCGGCCTCGGGGATCATCGGCAGGTAGATGGTGACCCGGTCGCCCTTCTTGACGCCGATGTCCTTGAGCACGTTGGCGAGCTTCGCACACCTTCTCGTGCAGCTCGCGATAGGTGATCTTCTTGTCGACCTCGGGATCGTCGCCTTCCCAGATGATCGCGGTCTGGTCGCCGCGCTTGGCGAGATGCCGGTCGACGCAATTGTAGCAGACGTTGAGGATCGCCATCCTCGTACCACCGGATCGAGACGTCGCCCTCGAACGAGGTGTTCTTGATCTTGGTCGGCTTCTTGATCCAGTCGAGCCGCTTGGCCATCTCGCCCCAGAACCCTTCCGGGTCCTTGACCGAGCGCTCGTACATCGCCCGATACTTGGCGTTGTCGCAGTGGCTCTGCTTCGCCCACTGCGGATCCACCCGAAACAGGTCCGACATCAGCCCCCTCCGTCGCGTATGCCCTGGTGCGAGGACGCTCTGAGACCCTCGCCCTGCCGCGAGCTTACTCTCACGACCGGTGGCCCGCCGACAACGTCGTGCGGACCTTTTGCCGCAACGATGACGATCGTGCCGCGCCGTCCCTTCGCCCCTGTTCCCGGACCTGTCCACAGGCTTGCCCACACGCCGGCGATTATCCCACTTTTTTCAACAGATTGTGGGTAAGTCGCCGGCAGCGGGCCCCCTCGTGATGCTGCTGTTCGGCACGTCGTGCCGGGTACCGGATGCGCTGGTTACTTCTGCCGGTCACAAGGCCTTGAAGCAACGGCTGCGGCAATGCTTCCAGCTGTACCTCAATCGTCTTGGATGGTTGACACCAGCAATGGTGCGATGCGGTCGACGATCACCTGCACCCCGCGAGCGTTGGGATGGATGCCGTCCGGCTGCATCATGCCGTCGGTGAGCACGGCACCGTCCAAGAAGAACGGATAGAGCGGCACGCTGTGCGTAGTTGCGACATCGAGGTACACTTGGCGGAAGGCATCGCCGTAGCTGCGGCCGAGATTGGGCGGCGCGAGCATTCCCGCGAGCATGACTTCCACCCCCGCGGGCCTGGGCTGTTGAAACAATTTGGTTGAGATTATCCCTTAGCTGTTCAACCGGGAGTCCGCGCAGCGCGTCGTTGCCGCCGAGCTCCACGAGCAGATGCGTCGGCTGGTCGCCAAGCACCCAGTCCAGCCGCGCCAGGCCGCCGGCCGAGGTGTCGCCCGAGACGCCGGCATTGAGCACCGTGCAGCCGACGCCGCGCTCGGCCAGGGCCTGCTCGAGGCGCACCGGGAAGGCGTCGGCCTCGGCCACGCCGTAGCCCGCGGCCAGGGAATCGCCGAGCACGCTGAGGCGACAGGCGGAGGCCGGTGCGGCCGCAACCGCCATGAGCAGGCCGGCGAGGAGGGCCCAAGCCTTGCTGCGCGCCGCCGGCTGGCCCATCTCCACCCCTGGACCTCCACGGCAGGCCGTGGCGAGACGGGGAACCGGCGCTTGGCGATGATTGAGCTTGTCGACGTGCATCTTACCCTTCCGAGCACCGCCGGGCCGGTGGCGATCCTGCGCGGCGTCGACCTCGCGGTCGAGGCCGGTAGCAGCGTAAGCGTGGTGGGCCCGTCGGGCTCCGGCAAGTCCAGCCTGATGTCGATCGTCGGCGGCATCGAGCGCCCGAGCGGCGGCCGGGTGCTGGTCGACGGCGTCGACCTGGGCAGCCTGGACGAGGACGGGCTCGCCCTGTTCCGCCGCGACCGCGTCGGCATCCTGTTCCAGTCCTTCCACCTCATCCCCACCATGACCGCCCTCGAGAACGTGGCCCTGCCGCTGGAGCTGGCCGGCGACCGCGACGCCTTCCCGGCCGCCCGCGCGCTGCTCGAGGAGGTCGGTCTCGCCCATCGCGTCACCCACTATCCGGGCCAGCTTTCCGGCGGCGAGCAGCAGCGGGTGGCCCTGGCGCGGGCACTGGTCAACCGCCCCCGCCTGCTGCTCGCCGACGAGCCCACGGGCAATCTCGACGGCGACACCGGCCGGGCCGTCGTCGACCTGATCTTCACGGCCTGCACGTCGCGCGGCATGACGCTCCTGCTGATCACCCACGACCCGGGCCTCGCCCAGCGCTGCGGGCGCCGGCTGAGCATGGACCGGGGCCGCCTGAGCGAGGGCCAGGCCGGCCGGGCGCGGGTGGCGGCGCTGACGTGACCAGCCAAGCCGCGAACCTTGCGCTGGCCCTGCGCCTCGCCTTGCGCGATCTGCGCGGCGCCAGCCGCAGCTTTCTCGTCCTGCTCGGTGCCCTGACCCTGGGCGTGGCGATCATCGCCGCGGTCGGCATCCTCAATCGCGGCGTGCAGGCGGCGATCGAACGCGACGCGCGCGTCCTTCTGGGCGGCGACCTCGAGCTCGAGCAGGCGAACGCGCCGGTGCCGGCCGCCGACCTGGAGCGGATCGTGCCGGCGGGCGGCCAACTGAGCGGGCAGGTGCGGCTGAGCACGCTCGCCGCCGCACCCGACGGCCGGACCGTCTCCATCAACCTCAAGGCCGTGGATTCCGCCTACCCGCTCGTGGGTGCCGTGGTCCTCGACCCACCGCTGCCGCTGGGCGAGGCCCTGGCGGACGGCGGCGGTGTGGCCGAGCCCGCCCTCCTTGCCCGCCTGGGTCTCGGCGTCGGCGACCGGGTCCGGGTCGGCGAGACCGAGATCGAGATCCGCTCGGTCCTGCAACGCGAGCCCGATCGGATCGGCGGCCTGTACAGCCTGGGCCCGCGCCTCCTGGTCCATCAGGCGACCCTGGACGCCGCGCAGGTCCTGCTGCCGGGCGCCCTCGCGCGCTACGAGTACAAGATCGTCCTGCCGCCGGAGACGGACGCCGCCGCCTTCGCCGCCGACCTGGAGCGCGCCTGGCCCGACGCCGGCTGGCGCGCCCGCAGCCCGCGCGACGTGCAGCCCCAGGTCACCCGCGTCACCGACCGCCTCGCCACCTTCCTCACCCTTGCCGGCCTGACGGCCCTGCTGAGCGGCGGCCTCGGCATCGCTCTGACCATCGAGACCCATCTCGCCCGCCGCACCGCCACCATCGCCACCTTGAAGAGCCTGGGGGCCAGCGGCGGCCAGGTGTTCACCATCTACCTCGCCCAGGTGATGCTCCTGGCGCTGGCCGGCGTGGCGCTTGGCCTCGCCCTGGGTCTCCTCCTGCCTCTGGCGCGTGCGCCTGGTTCCTGATGGCGCCCTGCCGATCGCTCCCGATATCGGCGTCTATGCCGGGCCGCTGGTCCGCGCGGCCCTGGCCGGCCTGCTGACCGCCTTCGTGTTCGCGGTCTGGCCGCTGGCGATCGCACGCGAAGTGTCGCCGGCCAGCCTGTTTCGCGCGCTGGTCGCACCGGCGCGCCGCTGGCCGCGCCGACCCTACCTGGTGATGCTGGGCATCGCGGTCGCGGCGCTCGCGGCCGTGGCGGTGCTGGGCGTGCCGCAGCCGCGGATCGGGGCCTGGTTCGTGCTGACCGTGGCCGTTGCGGCCGTCCTGCTCTGGGGCCTGACCCGCCTCCTCCTGCTCGGCGCCAGCCGGCTGCAGCATCGCGGCGGCTTCGCCCTGCGCCTGGCCGTCGCCAACCTGCACCGGCCGGGCTCGCCCTCGCCGCGGGTGATCGTGGCGCTGGGTGCCGGCGTCACCCTGCTCGCGGCCGTGGCGGTGCTGGCCAGCAACCTCAACAACGAGGTCACCGCGCGCCTGCCGACCCGGGCACCCGCCCTCTACCTGATCGACGTCCAGCCGACGCAGCGCGAGACCTTGACGCCAGGTGCTGGCCGAGATCCCCGGCAGCCGGCTGGAGCAGCTCCTGCCCAGCCTGCGCGCCCGGGTGGTGCGGATCGCCGGCCGGCCGGTGGCGGAGGTCCAGGTGGCCGACAACGTCGCCTGGACCGTCAGCCGCGACCGCGGCTTCACCTATGCCGAGGCGGTGCCGGAGGGCACGGAAGTCGTGGCCGGGACGCTGGTGGCCGGCCGACTATGCCGGCCCGCCGCTGGTCTCGATCGACGAGGAGATCGCCCAAGGCTATGGCGTCGGGCTCGGCGACACGCTCACCTTCAACGTCCTGGGCCGCACCCTCGAGACCGAGATCGCCAGCATCCGGCGCGAGGTCGACTGGAGCGGCGGCCGGCTCGATTTCCTGTTCATCGTCAATCCCGCCGCGCTGGCCGGCGCACCGCACACCTTCGTGGCGGCGGTGGACGTGCCCGAGGCGGCCGAGACGCAGCTCCTGGACCGTCTTGCGACCAGCCTGCCCAACGTCACGCCGATCACCTTGCGCGAGGTGGTCGGCCGGGCCGCGGAGGTGCTGGGCCGGGTCGAGCTCGCCGTCAACATCGTGGCCGGGCTGACCCTGGGCGGCGGCATCCTGGCCCTGGTCGGCGGCATCCTCGCGGCCCGCCAGCGCCAGCGCTACGAGACCGTCGTGCTCAAGGTGCTGGGGGCCCGCCGCGGCGTGCTGCTGCGCGCGTTCCTGATCGAGTACCTCGTGATCGGGCTCGCCGTGGCCCTGGTCGGCGGCCTGCTCGGCTCGCTGGCCGCCTGGCTCGTGGTCACGCAGCTCATGACCATGCCCTGGTCGCCTGCCGTGGCGGCACTCCTCGGCGTGCTGGCATCCTCGGTGCTGGCGGTGGTGGCGGTGGGCGGCGCCAGCCTGTGGCGGCTGATCGACCTGCCGCCGGCACCCGTGCTCCGCAACGCGTGAGCGTGCGGGCGGCAGCGGTTCCGGTTTTGCGCTGGCTCCGCCGCTACGGTCCGGGCTAGAGAGCGGCCATGCTGGAAAGCGCCTCGATCGGTTTCGCCACCGCCTTCGCGGCCGGCGTGATCTCGTTCCTCTCGCCCTGCGTCCTGCCGCTGGTGCCGGGCTACCTGTCCTACGTCGCGGGCACCTCGCTCGAGACCCTGCGCGACCGGCAGAGCGCCCGCCTGGAGTCGCTGGGCTACGCCGTGTGCTTCGTGCTCGGCTTCTCGACCGTGTTCGTGGCGTTCGGCGCCAGTGCCACGGCGCTGGGCGGCCTGCTCTTGAGCTGGCGCTACGAGCTGGGCATCCTCGCCGGCGTGGTGGTCCTGCTGTTCGGCCTGCACATGGCCGGGCTCCTGCCCATCCACCTGCTCGAGCGCGAGGCGCGCTTCCACGCCGACATCAAGGGCGGGCGCGTGGTCGGCGCCTTCCTGCTCGGGCTGGCCTTCGCCTTCGGCTGGACGCCCTGCATCGGGCCGGTCCTCGGCGTGATCCTGACCATGAGCGCCTCGTCGGCCGACCTCGCGACCGGCACGGCGCTCCTGGCCGTCTATTCG
Source organism: uncultured Alphaproteobacteria bacterium (assembly GCA_963769465.1). Classification (GTDB taxonomy): domain Bacteria; phylum Pseudomonadota; class Alphaproteobacteria; order Geminicoccales; family Geminicoccaceae; genus Benzoatithermus. Next base: position 83,709 of record CAVYMA010000020.1, on the reverse strand, counting down.
CTGGGGCTGGGCGTGCCGTTCCTGCTCGCCGCCCTGTTCACCGACGTGCTGCTGGAGCGGCTGCGGGCGCTGTCGCGGACCGGCCGCCACCTGCAGCGCGCGGCCGGCGTGCTGCTCGCGGTCGTGGGCGTCCTGATGATCACCGGCCAGCTCGAGGCCATGGCCTACTGGCTGCTCGAGACCTTCCCGGCCCTCGCCCGCATCGGCTGAGCATCGCGCTAACCGCTTGAACCGCGTGGCCCCGAGGCCACATACTGGGCCGATCTTCCCCCGCGTACACCGCGAAGGACTTCGACAGATGGCTTATCGTACGGATCCCCGCCTCGCGCAGCCCGGCCTGGCCGTCCCCGCGACGGACGAGGGTCTGCGCAGCTTCATGCTCTCGGTCTACAACTACATGGGCCTGGGGCTGGCGCTCACCGGTCTCGTGGCGATCGTGGTCGCCTCGACCCCGGCCCTGCTGGTGCCGATCTTCACCACGCCCTTGAAGTGGGTGGTGATGCTGGCACCCCTGGGCTTCGTGTTCTTCCTGAGCGCGCGCATCCACGCGATGAGCACGAGTGCCGCCCAGATCACCTTCTGGCTCTTCGCCGCGGTGATGGGCATCTCGATGGCCAGCATCTTCCTGGTGTTCACCGGCGAGAGCATCGCCCGCGTGTTCTTCGTCACCGCCGCCACGTTCGGTGCGGTGAGCCTGTGGGGCTACACCACCAAGCGCGACCTGACCGGGATGGGCTCGTTCCTGTTCATGGGCCTGATCGGCATCATCATCGCCAGCCTCGTGAACATCTTCGTCGGCTCCAGCGCCGTGCAGTTCGCGGTCAGCGTGATCGGCGTGCTCGTGTTCACCGGCCTCACCGCCTGGGACACGCAGCGGCTGAAGAACGAGTATCTGGGCAGCCTGCAGGCCGGCGGCGAGTACGTGGCCAAGGGTGCGATCATGGGTGCCCTGAGCCTGTACCTGAACTTCATCAACCTCTTCATGATGCTGCTGCAGCTGTTCGGCAACCAGCGCAACTAGGCTGCCCGCCAGCTTCCAGTCGACATGAGAAGCGGCCCGCCTCGCCCGAGGCGGGCCGCTCGCTTGTGGAGGGGACGCCCATCCCGACCCGTTCGCCGCCGCTGCTCGCCCTGCTCCTGGTGGCTGCACTGGGCTGTGCCGCGCAGCCCAGCGCCGGCGCCCCGACGGTGACGGCGACGCCGCTGTTCACCACCCGGCCCGCACCGTCACGGGTGGGCGAGCTCGAGCTTCTGGGCGCCTACGAGCTCCGCTCCGCCGAGAGCAGCTTCGGCGGTATCTCCTCGGCCCGGCGGCAGGGCGACACGCTCTACCTGCTGAGCGACCGCAGCACGCTGTTCGAGGTGGCCTGGCCCGAAGCGGGCCTGGGCGGGCCTGGGGCGAGCCTGCCGCTGCGGGCCGCCCATCCCCTGACCACCTTCCACGGCGATCCGTTGGACGCGGAGGCCCTGGCCCTCGTCGCGGGCGGTGCGGTCCTGGTCGGCGACGAGAGCGACGGCCGCGTGCTTCGCTATGCCGGGCCCGGCGGGCCCCGCGAGGGCAAGCCGCTGCGGCTGCCGCGCGCCTTCGCGGAAGGCGGCGTGCTGAACCGTGGTCTGGAGACCCTGGCGACGGTGCCCGACCTGGGCCTGGTGGCGATCCTGGAGGGTTCGGTCGCGGACGACGCGCTGCACCCGGCCGCGTTGGTCGACGCGGATGGCGGGCAGCGGAGCTTCTTCTATCGCGCGGCCGACGGCTTCCAGGTCACGGACGCCGATGCGGCGGGCGACTGGCTCCTCGTCCTGGAGCGCAGCCTGTCACTGTTCGGGGGCTGGCGGAGCCGGATCGTGGCGGTTCCGCTCGCGGACCTCGACCCCGCCCGGGGCGAACCGGTGGCCGGGCGCGAACTCGCCACCGTCTCCGGCGCGGAACTGGGCGAGAACTACGAGGGCTTGGCGGCGCGGACCGATCCGGACGGCAGCGTCGCCATCATCCTGGTTTCGGACGACAATTTCACCGGCATCCAGCGCACCCAGCTGCTCGAGCTGCGCTGGCGGCCGTGAGCGCCGGGGACGCCCGCTCAGGCGGCGCGCTTGGCCTGCTGCTCGATGATGCGCTGGCGCAGGCGGGCGAGGTCGCTGTCCAGCTCGGCAGCCGTCACCTGGACGAGGTAGCCGTCGAGGCCGCCCCGCTTCTCGATCGTGCGCAGGGTGCTGGCCGCGATGCGCAGGCGCACGCTCTGGCCCAGCGTCTCGCTGAACAGGCGGCGGCTCTGCAGGTTCGGCAGGTAGCGCCGACGCGTCTTGTTGTTGGCATGGCTCACATTGTTGCCGGTGAGCACGCCCTTGCGCGTGAGGGTACAGCGTCGCGCCATGGCGAAAATCCTCGAATTTGCTCGCAAAACAAAGGCGCGGGCCACCGACCCGCGCCGCAGGTCGCGCTAGTTAGGGCGGCGGCGGCCGGCCGTCAAGCGAAACGGGCCGGCCCGGACGCTCAGTGCAGCTGCCAGATGCCGGCTGCGTGCTGGTGGCGTGGCGGTGCGATCAGCTGGCGCCGGGCCACGGTCACGCTGTGCAGCTTGCCGTCGATGTTGCGCGACCAGAACTCCAGGAACTTGTGGAGCTCGGGATAGTCCGGCTCGATGTCGTAGTGCTGCCAGACGAAGGTCTGCAGCAGCCCGGGATGGTCGGGCATGTGGTAGACGATCTCGGCGGTGGCGAGGCGGTAGCCCCGCAGCTGCATCTCCAGGGACACCCGTTCGGTACCGCGCATCGAGCCACCTCCGCAGGCTGTCAACGACCATTCTGCGGCGCCGGTTCCTAACGTCAAGTGTACGAAGCGCATATTCCCGTGCGTTTTCAACGTGTTAGCAGCATAGTAGCGGAGAGTGCTGACAATTCGGGCCGCCACCCCTTGAACGCCGCCCGCGATGCCCCTACCTACCGGCCGAAGTTGGCACTCACGGTCCGAGAGTGCTAACAAGCCCACCAAGTCCCTACTGGAGGCTGTGCCCCATGAAGTTCCGGCCGCTGCACGATCGCGTCGTCGTCAAGCGCATCGAGGAAGAGCAGAAGACCAAGGGCGGGATCATCATCCCCGACACCGCCAAGGAAAAGCCGATGCAGGGCGAGATCCTGGCCGTCGGCCCGGGTGCCCGCGGCGAGGACGGCAAGCTGATCCCGCTGGGCGTGGCGGTCGGCGACCGCGTCCTGTTCGGCAAGTGGTCCGGCACCGAGGTCAAGCTCGACGGCGACGAGCTCCTGATCATGAAGGAGTCGCGACATCATGGGCGTGCTCGAGGAAGGCACCGCCCACGCGAAGGCCGCCTGAGCCATCCGCGCTGAATGAAGAACTCGGGAGAAGTCGAAGATGGCTGCTAAGGAAGTCAAGTTCTCGGTCGACGCCCGCACCAAGATGCTCAAGGGCGTCCAGATGCTGGCCGACGCCGTCAAGGTCACGCTGGGCCCCAAGGGCCGCAACGTGGTGCTCGAGAAGAGCTTCGGCGCGCCGCGGATCACCAAGGACGGCGTGACCGTCGCCAAGGAGATCGAGCTCGCCGACAAGTTCGAGAACATGGGCGCGCAGATGGTGCGCGAGGTGGCCTCGAAGACCAACGACATCGCCGGCGACGGCACGACCACGGCCACCATCCTGGCCGCCGCGATCGTGCGCGAGGGTGCGAAGTCGGTGGCCGCCGGCATGAACCCGATGGACCTGAAGCGCGGCGTCGACCTCGCGGTCGAGGCGATCGTCAAGGATCTGGCCGGCCGCTCGAAGAAGGTCACCACCTCCGAGGAGATCGCGCAGGTCGGCACGATCTCGGCCAACGGCGACGCCGAGATCGGCAAGATGCTGGCCACGGCCATGCAGAAGGTCGGCAACGAGGGCGTCATCACGGTCGAGGAGGCCAAGAGCCTCGAGACCGAGCTCGACGTCGTCGAGGGCATGCAGTTCGACCGCGGCTACATCTCGCCCTACTTCATCACCGACTCCGAGAAGATGCGCTGCGTCCTCGAGGAGCCCTACATCCTGATCCACGAGAAGAAGCTCTCGAACCTGCAGGCCCTGCTGCCGGTGCTCGAGGCCGTGGTCCAGAGCGGCAAGCCGCTCCTGATCGTGGCCGAGGACGTCGAGGGCGAGGCGCTGGCGACCCTGGTCGTCAACAAGCTGCGCGGCGGCCTCAAGGTCGCGGCCGTCAAGGCGCCGGGCTTCGGTGATCGCCGCAAGGCGATGCTCGAGGACATCGCGATCCTGACCGCAGGGCCAGGTGATCAGCGAGGATCTCGGCATCAAGCTCGAGAACGTCACGCTGGACATGCTGGGCCGTGCCAAGCGCGTCGTGATCAACAAGGAAGACACGACGATCGTCGACGGTGCCGGCTCGAAGGACGAGATCCAGGGCCGCATCGGGCAGATCAAGGCGCAGATCGAGGAGACCACCTCGGACTACGACCGCGAGAAGCTGCAGGAGCGTCTGGCGAAGCTGGCCGGCGGCGTGGCCGTGATCCGCGTCGGCGGTGCGACCGAGGTCGAGGTGAAGGAGCGCAAGGATCGCGTCGACGACGCGATGAACGCGACCCGCGCCGCGGTCGAGGAGGGTGTCGTCCCCGGTGGCGGCGTGGCCCTGCTGCACGCCATCAAGGCGCTGGACTCGGTCAAGCCCGCCAATGACGACCAGCGGGTCGGCGTCGAGATCGTCCGCAAGGCGATCCAGTCGCCGGCGCGGCAGATCGCCGAGAACGCCGGCGTCGACGGTGCGGTGGTCGTCGGCAAGCTGCTCGAGAGCACCAACGCCAATTGGGGCTTCGACGCGCAGGCCAACGAGTATGGCGACATGATCGCCAAGGGCATCATCGACCCGACCAAGGTCGTGCGCACCGCCCTGCAGGACGCGGCCTCGGTCGCCGGCCTGCTCATCACCACCGAGGCGATGGTGGCCGAGAAGCCGAAGAAGGAGAGCGCGATGCCGGCCGGCGGCCCCGGCGGCGGCATGGGCGGCATGGGCGACATGGACTTCTGATCCCCCGCTACGGGATCGTCGTCACGAGGGAAGGGCCGCGGGCAACCGCGGCCCTTTTCGTTTGTCGCATCGAATGTGGTAGGCTCCGTGCGGCGATCGATTTGGAGCGTGCTTGCCATGGCGGAGCCGGCGCCGAAGCGCGGCATGACCGTGGGCGAGTTCCTCGCCTACGACGACGGTACCGACACCCGCTACGAGCTGGTCGGCGGCGAGATGGTCGCCATGAATCCGCCGGCCGAGGCGCATGTGCGGATCATGGCCAATCTGTTTCGGGCATTGGATCGCCGGCTGGCCGACCCTTGCCGTGTCTACGCCGGGGGTGGCGTCTGGATCGCAGAGACCGATGACACCTGGCGGGAACCCGACCTCTTCGTCGCCTGCGGTGGTCGGGAGGGCTTCAGCCAGTGCCCAGGCTGATCGTCGAGATCCTCTCGCCCTCGACCGAGAAGGAAGACCGGACCCGCAAGCTCGACTTCTACCGCCGCTTCGAGTTGGTCGAGGCGATCCTCTTCGTCTGGCAGGACACGCCGCGGGTCGAGCTGCAGGAGCGCGCGGCAGAAGCCTGGCTCGTGCGCGACGTCATCGGCGGCGGAAGTCTCACCATCGCCGCCCTCGGCCTCGAGATCCGGCTGGCCGAGATCTACGCCTGACGCTTGAGGGCCGCCGCCTCGGCCGCCAGCTTCTCGATCCGCGCCCAGTCGCCGGCGTCGACCGCGTCCTTGGGCGCGACCCAGGAGCCGCCGACGCAGACCACGTTCTTGAGCGCCAGGTAGTTCGGGGCCTTGGCGAGGTCGATGCCGCCGGTGGGGCAGAACCGGACCTGCGGAATGGGCTCGCCCAGGCTCTTGAGCAGCGGGATGCCGCCCGAGGCCTCGGCCGGGAACAGCTTCTGGCGCAGGTAGCCGCGCTCGGCCAGCGCCATGACCTGGCCGGCATTGGCCGCACCCGGCAGCAGCGGCAGGCCCACCGCCTCGGCGGCGTCGAGCAGCGCCGGCGTGGCGCCGGGGCTGACCGCGAAGCGGCAGCCATGGTCGAGCGAGGCCTGGAGCTGGTCGCGTCCGAGCACCGTGCCCGAGCCCACCGTGACCTCGGGCAGGGCCTCGGCGATGGCGGCGATCGCCTGCAGCGCCACCTCGGTGCGCAGCGTGATCTCGAGCACGGTCAGGCCGCCAGCGGCCAGTGCCCGGGCCAGCGGCACCGCGGTCGCGAGGTCGCGGATGACGATGACCGGAATCACCGCCACCTCGTCCATCACCTCGGCGACGCGGCGCGAATACGGGTTCTGCGTGTAGCTCATCGGAAGTCCCCTCAGGCCGCGAGGTCGCCGAGCAGCGAAGCACCGCTCTCGGCGCCGCCGATGCCGCGCCGCAGGCGGGCGAACAGGTCGCGGCCGATGCCGTGGTCGTTGGCGGACAGGTCGGCGGTGGCGGGACTCGCGGGCGGCCCACTCGGCGGGCTCGACCAGCGCCTCGAGCGTCCCGGCCTCGGCGTCGAGGCGCACGATGTCGCCGTCGCGCAGGCGCGCCAACGGCCCGCCGTCGGCGGCCTCGGGCGTCAGGTGGATCGCGGCCGGCACCTTGCCCGAGGCACCCGACATCCGCCCGTCGGTGACCAGCGCCACCTTGAAGCCCTTGTCCTGGAGCACGCCCAGGGACGGCGTCAGCTTGTGCAGCTCGGGCATGCCGTTGGCCTGCGGGCCCTGGAAGCGCACCACCGCGACGAGATCGCGGTCGAGCTCGCCCGGCCTTGAAGGCGGCGAGCAGCTCGTCCTGGCCGGCGAACACCACCGCCGGCGCCTCGATCAGCCGGTGCTGCGGCTTGACGGCCGAGATCTTGATCACGCCGCGGCCGAGATTGCCGCGCAGCAGCTTGAGGCCGCCCTCGGGCGAGAACGGCTCGCCGGCCGCGCGGACGATCGAGGTGTCGCCGGACACGGGCGACGCCGCCTCCCAGACCAGCGTGTCGCCGTCCAGCCGCGGCCGCTGGCGGTAGCGCTCGAGCCCGCCCTCGCCGGCGACGGTGAGCACGTCGGCATGGGCGAGGCCGGCGTCGAGCAGCTGGCCGATCACGAAGGGCATCCCGCCGGCCGCCTCGAACTGGTTCACGTCGGCGAGGCCGTTGGGATAGACGCGCGCCAGCAGCGGGCGTCACGCCCGAGACCTCGGCGAAATCGTCCCAGTTGAGCAGGATGCCGGCGGCGCGGGCCATGGCCACCAGGTGCAGCGTGTGGTTGGTCGAGCCGCCCGTCGCCATCAGGCCGACGATGCCGTTGACGAAGGCGCGCTCGTCGAGCACGCGGCCGACCGGCGTGAAGGCGTTGCCGAGTGCGGTGATCTCGGTCACGCGCTGGGTGGCGGCCCTGGTCAGCGCGTCGCGCAACGGCGTGTTCGGGTTGACGAAGGCGGCACCCGGCAGGTGCAGGCCCATGATCTCCATCAGCATCTGGTTGGAGTTGGCGGTGCCGTAGAAGGTACAGGTGCCGGGCGCGTGGTAGGAAGCGCTCTCGGCCTCGAGCAGCTCCTTCCGGCCGACCTTGCCCTCGGCGTAGAGCTGGCGGATGCGCGTCTTCTCGCTGTTGGACATGCCCGGTGGGCATCGGCCCGGCCGGCACGAACACCGTCGGCAGGTGGCCGAAGGCCAGGGCGCCGATGACCAGGCCCGGGCACGATCTTGTCGCAGATGCCCAGCATCAAGGCACCGTCGAACATGTCGTGGCTGAGGGCCACCGCGGTGGCCATGGCGATCACGTCGCGGCTGATCAGCGACAGCTCCATGCCGATCTGGCCCTGGGTGACGCCGTCGCACATGGCGGGCACGCCGCCCGCGACCTGGGCCACCGCACCCGTCTCGCGCGCGGCCGCCCGGATCAGCTCCGGGTAGCGCTCGTAGGGCTGGTGGGCCGAGAGCATGTCGTTGTAGGCGGTGACGATGCCGATGTTCAGCGCCTGGTCGCCCTTGAGCTCGTCCTTGTCGTGCGTCCCGCAGGCGGCGAAGGCGTGGGCGAGGTTGCCGCAGGACAGGGCCGTGCGGCGCGGCCCCCGGGCGGCCATGGCGTCCAGACGCTCCAGATAGCCGCCACGGCTGTCGGCGCTGCGCGTGCGGATCCGCTCGGTCACGTCGGCGATCACAGGATGCAGAGGCATGGCGCGTCTCCGGTAGCGGAACGTCAGTGGTTTTCCTCGAACCAGGTCCGGCCGTCGCGCTCGATCAGCGCGATGGCGGCGGTCGGTCCCCAGCTGCCCGACAGGTAGGGCTGGGGCGGCTCCTCGCTGGCACTCCAGGCCTCGAGGATCGGCTCGACCCAGCGCCACGCCGCCTCGACCTCGTCGCGGCGCATGAACAAGGTGGCGTTGCCGCGCACGACGTCCATGAGCAGCCGCTCGTAGGCGTCGGGGTAGCGGACCTTGAACGCGTCGGCGAAGCGGATGTCGAGCGGGGCGTTGCGCAGCCGCATGCCGCCGGGGCCCGGGTCCTTGGCCATCAGCTCGAGCTGGATGCCGTCGTCGGGCTGCAGGCGGATGATCAGCCGGTTGGGCTCGATCAGCCCGACGCCGGCGGGAAAGATCGAGTGCGGCACCTGGTGGAACTGGATCACGATCTCCGAGACCCGCGTCGGCAGGCGCTTGCCGGTGCGCAGGTAGAAGGGCGTCCCGGCCCAGCGCCAGTTGTCGACCTCGGCCTTGATGGCGACGAAGGTCTCGGTCCGGCTGGGCCCGCCCAGCTCCTCGAGGTAGCCCGGCACCGCGGCACCGCCGCCGGCGCCGGCGCGGTACTGGCCGCGCACGGTCTTCTGCAGCGCCTCGCCGTCGGTCATGGTGCGCAGCGAGCGCAGGACCTTCAGCTTCTCGTCGCGCACCGAATCCGCGGCCATCGTGGTCGGCGGCTCCATGGCGACGAGGCAGAGCAGCTGCAGGAGATGGTTCTGCACCATGTCGCGCAGGGCACCCGACTTGTCGTAGTAGGCGGCACGCTCCTCCACGCCCACGGTCTCGGCCACGGTGATCTGGACATGGTCGATGTGCGCCCGGTCCCAGACCGCCTCGAACAGGGAGTTGGCGAAGCGCAGGGCCAGCAGGTTCTGGACCGATTCCTTGCCCAGATAGTGGTCGATCCGGTAGACCTGGGATTCGTTGAACACCCGGCCGACCTGGTCGTTGATGCGGATCGCCGAGGCGAGGTCGCGGCCGATCGGCTTTTCCAGCACCACCCGGGCCATGGGCGTCACGATGCCGGCCGCACCCGGCACCCTCGCAGATCGGGCCGAACAGGTCGGGCGAGGTCGCGAGGTAGAACAGGCGCGGGCGGTCCTCGCCGCCGGCCAGGGCCGCGGCGAGGTCGGACCAGTTCTCGCGGCTGGCGACGTCCAGGCCGACATAGGTGATGCGGTGTGCCAGCCGGGCGAAGACGGCGGGATCGAAGGCGTCGCCGACATGCTGCCGGCAGGCGGCTTCGACCTGCGCGATGTACTCGTCCGTGGTCATCAAGGTGCGCGCGACGCCGATGATCCGGCTGCCTTCCGGCATCTGCTGGTCATTTTCGCGCCAGTAGAGCGCGGGCATCAGCTTGCGGTAGCTCAGGTCGCCCGTGGCGCCGAACACCACGAGGTCGAACACCGCGACGGGGATGATCTGGGCAGTCATCGGCTTTCCAGGAACCTCTCGACGGCAGCGCGGGTCGGCAATGCAGGAATCGCGCCGCGCTCGCAGGGTGGTGAGAGCCCCCACGGCATTGGCGAAGCGGCAGATCCGGTCGAGCTGGTCCGGCTTGGCCACGGCATCGGGCTCGGCCAGGAGACCGGCGATCAGGCCGGCCATGAAGCCGTCCCCGGCACCGGTGGTGTCGACCGCCGCCACCTTGTGGGTGGCCACGTCGTTCTGCGCGGCCGCGGTGAACCAGGTCGAGCCGGCACTGCCGCGGCTCAGCGTGACCAGGCTCAGGCCGTCGTGCCAGAGCTGGCGGACGGCGGCCGGGTCGCGGCTGCCGGTCATGAACTCGAGCTCGTCGTCGCTCAGCTTGACCACCTGCGCCTTGGCCATGCCGGTGCGGATCCCCGCCCGCGCCGTGTCGGCGTCGGGCCAGAGCGGCAGGCGGAGGTTGACGTCGTAGGTCACGAGATGGCCGGCGGCACGGGCCTGGTCGGCGGCGAACAGGCTGCAGGCGCGCGGATTCTCGCTGGCGAGGCTGATCGAATCGAAGTGCAGCACCTTGGCGGCGGCGATGGCCGCGGTGTCCACCGCGTCGGGGGTGAACATCATGTCCGCGCTGGGGTGGCGGTAGAACATGAACTCCCGCTCGCCGTCGGCGCGCAGGGACACGAACGCCAGTGCTGTCCGCGCCTTGGTCGTGAACCGCAAGGGGCCGACATCGACCCCGGCCTCGGCCAGGGTGGCGGCCAGGAAGTGGCCGAACGGGTCGTCGCCCACCATGCCGACGAAGGCGCTGGACACGCCCAGCCGGGCGAGACCCACCGCGACGTTGGCGGCCGCACCGCCGGGGGCCTTCACGAAGGCCGGCGCGTCGGCGAGACCCGTGCCGGTCGCCGTCGGGACGAAGTCGATCAGAAGATCGCCCACGCACACCACCTCAGCCATCGTCCTCTCCTTTCCAGCGCGTTCCACCGCCCTGCCGAAGCGGCGCCGCCCGGTTCGCCCGGGCGGCGCCGGTCTGGCTCAGCGCGGTGCGGACCAGCCCTTGTAGTCGGCGACATTGTCGCGGGTGATCAGTTCCGACGGCAGCAGGATCATCGGTCTCGGCCGGCTTCTCGCCGTTCATGATCTTGTAGCCGACCTCGACCGCGGTCTGCGCGATCATGTAGGGATCCTGGCTGGCCGAGGCCTGGACCAGGGTGTTGCCCTTGAGCGCGGTCTCGATGTCCGGCGCGCCGTCGACCGAGGTGATGATGAACTCGCTGCGGCCCGAGCTGCTTGGCGGCGAGGTCGCTGCCGATCGCCTGCGGGTCGTTGATCGTGAACACCGCGTCGATCTGCGGGAACCGGGTCAGATGGCCCTGCATGATGGTCAGACCGCCCTCGCGCGAGCCCTTGCCGTCCTGGTCGTCCGACAGGATCTCGATCTTGGCGTTCTTGGCCAGGACCTCCTTGCAGCCGTTGACGCGGTCGACCACCGCGCCGACCTGCGGCCCGTTCTGGATGATCACCTTGCCGCCGGCCTCGCCGAGCTTGTCGGCGATGAACTGGCAGGCGATCTCGCCGGCCTGGACGTTGTTGGTCTGCACCGTGGCGTCGGCACCCGCGGCGGCGACGTCGACCGCGACCACGACGATGCCGGCCGCCTGCGCGCGCTTGATGGCCGGGGCGATGGCCTTGGGATCGGCGGCGTTGACCAGGATCATGTCGACGCCGGACGCGATGAAGTTGTCGATCTGGTTGAACTGCTTGTTCAGGTCGTAGTCGGCCGAGGCCGTGTTGACCGTGACGTTCGGGTTGATCTCCTTGGCCTTGGCCTCGGCGCCCTGCGAGAGGGCGACGAAGAACGGGTTGCCGAGCGAGCCCAGCGTGATCCCGATCGAGTTCAGATCCTTGGCCGAGGCCGTGCCGGTGACGGCGGCGAGTGCCGCGCCCGCCAGCAGCAGCTGCTTCAACATGGTCTACCTCGCCTGGCCCCTTGCGCGTGGCTTCCCGGCGGCGGACCAGCGTACCGCCGAGTGCCTCATCCACCGACCCGACCTCGGGTCGGAAGCTGTGTCGAGCGGGGCCGGCTAGGTGCGGGCGCTGCCCTGGAGCCGGTAGCGGTCGAGTGCGACGGCACCGATGATGACCAGGCCCTTGATGATGAACTGCCAGATGTCGGAGACGCCGGTCAGGATCAGGCCGTTGGTCAGCACGGCGATGATCAGCGCACCGACCAGCGTGCCCCAGATCGAGCCGATGCCGCCGACGAAGCTGGTGCCGCCCAGGATCACGGCCGCGATCGCGTCGAGCTCGTAGCCCTGGCCGATCTGCAGGCCGTTGGCGGCGTAGAGCCGGGCCGCCGACATCACGCCGCCCAGGCCGGCCAGGAAGCCCGACAGGCAGTAGACGAAGAGCAGGATCGCCCAGACCTTGATGCCGGACAGGCGTGCCGCCGCCGGGTTGCCGCCGACCGCGTAGATCCGCACGCCCAGCACCGTCCGGCGCAGCACGAACCAGGAGGCCAGGATCACGATCAGGGCGATGATCGCGAGCCACGGGACGCCGAACAGGCTGGCATTGCCGATGAAGGCGAAGGGCAGGTCCGGGTTGAACACGGTCGTGTCGCCGCCCATCAGGCGGGCGATGCCGCGCACCGCGGTGAGCGAGCCCAGGGTGACGATGAACGGCGGCAGGCCGACGAAGGCGATCAGCGCACCGTTGAGGAAGCCGAAGAACAGGCCGGTGATCAGGCCGGCCGGGAATGCCCAGCAGGCCCCAGCCCGGGATCAAGCGAGCAGATCACGGCCGCCATGGCCGAGGCCGCCAGGATCGAGCCCACCGACAGGTCGATGCCGCCGGTCAGGATGACGAAGGTCATGCCGGCCGCGAGCACGGTGTTGATCGAGGCCTGCTGCGCCACGATCGAGATGTTCTGCGGCGTGAAGAACCGGCCGTCCGACAGATAGTGGAAGCCGATGCACAGGATCAGCAGGATGGGCAGCATGCCGAGCGCCTGGATCATCGCCGCGCATCCGCACCTGCTGCGCCGACAGGCCGGCGCCGCCCGAGGGTGCGGCCGCCGCGCCCGATGTGTCTGCCTTCGCCATCTTCGTCCTCCCTGTGGCGCGTCGACCGGTCAGTGCGCGCACGCCGGCCGCCAGGGCCATGATGTTTTCCTGGGTGATCGGCTTGCCGCTCGGCCCGCCGACCTCGCCCTCGATGTGCCCCTCGCGCATGACCAGCACCCGGTCGCAGATGCCGATGATCTCCGGCAGCTCGCTGGAGATCACGATCACGCCGATGCCCTTCTGCGCCAGCTCGTCGATGATCCGGTAGATCTCCGACTTGGCGCCGATGTCGACGCCGCGGGTCGGCTCGTCGAGGATCAGCACCTTGGGGCCGATCTCGAGCCAGCGCGACAGCAGCACCTTCTGCTGGTTGCCGCCCGACAGGCTGCCCACGGTCACGAGCGGGCTGGCCGCGCGCACCCGCAGGGCCTTGAACGCCTCCTCGGCCCGGCGCTTGGCCGAGGCGAGGTTGAGCACGCCGTAGCCGCGCGCGTCGCGGTCGATCACGCCGACGTTGATGTTCTCGCCGCAGGACATGTCGAGGAACAGGCCCAGCCGCTTGCGGTCCTCGGTCAGGTAGGCGAGGCCGCGGTCGAGGGCGTCCTTGGGCCGGGTGATGTTGACGGCCTGCCCGTCCAGCAGCACCTCGCCGGCGGCCTTGGGGTCGGCGCCGTAGATCAGCCGCGCCAGCTCGGTGCGGCCGGAGCCGACCAGCCCGGCGATGCCCAGCACCTCGCCCTGGTGCAGCTGGAAGCTCGCAGGGCTTGACCCGCCGGCCGCCGTCGGTGATGCCCTTGACCTCGAGGATGACCGGGCCGCGGCTGCCGTGCGGGTCGTGCTCCTTCGTGTAGAAGCTCGACAGGTCGCGGCCGACCATCATCTTGACCAGCGCGTCGGCGGTGAGGTTCTCGCGGTCGAGCGTGCCGACATAGGTGCCGTCGCGCAGCACCGAGACCCGGTCGGACAGCTCGTAGACCTCGGCCATGCGGTGGCTGATGTAGATCAGCGCGATGCCCTCGCGAGCGGAGCTGGCGGATCAGCGCGAACAGCCGCTCGGTCTCGCGCGAGGACAGGGCGGTGGTCGGCTCGTCGAGCACCAGGATCTTGGACTTGGCGTGCAGCGCGCGGGCGATCTCGACCAGCTGCTGCTCGGCGATCGAGAGCGTGCCCACCGTGGTCTCGGGCGTGAAGGGTGCCCCCAGCCGCTCCAGCACCGGACGGCAGCCGTCGGCCATGGCCTTGCGGTCGATCAGGCCGCGATGGTGGATCTCGTCGCCGAGATAGATGTTCTCGGCCACGGTCAGGTTCGGCGCCAGGCTGAGCTCCTGGTAGATGATGGCGATGCCCGCGCCGCTTGGCGGCGATCGGATCGGTGATCTGGATCGGCTGGCCGTCGATCTTGATCTCGCCGCCGGCATCGGCGTGGTAGGCGCCCGACAGGATCTTCATCAGCGTCGACTTGCCGGCGCCGTTCTCGCCCATCAGCGCCAGGACCTCGCCGCCCCAGGCCTTGAGCTCCACGCCGTTCAGCGCCTTCACGCCCGGGAAGGTCTTGCTGATCCCGTGCATCTCGAGGGTCGGTACCCGCGCCTCGGCCATGTCCATCCTCCCTGGTTCGTGGTTGCGCTAGGCGAGCAGGATCTCGCGGCTGGAGCTGAAATTCAGGTGCAGCGGCAGGATCGCGGCCCCGATCGCCGGGGCGTCGCGGCCGACCGTGCCGCGCGACAGCCGCGGCGGCTCGCGCGATTCGGGTGAGGCTGCGGCCAGTGCGGCGGCGAGCCGCTCGATCAGCTGGTCCAGGACCGCCCGCGGCAGCGTGCCGTCGATCACCACCGCCGAGACGTCGAGCACGCGCGCGGCCGAGAGCAGCGGCAGCACCAGGGCGTCGGCGGCATCGTCGAGCCACTCGTCCAGGGCCGGGTGGCCGCGCTCGAGCAGCGCCTCCAGCTGCTCACGACCTTCCACCGCTTCACCGTTGGCGCGCAGGTGGCGGATCAGGGCGTTCACCGAGGCCCGGGTCAGGGCGATCTCCGGCTTGCCGTCGGACTTGGGCGCGCTGCTCAGCCGCGAGGGGCCGGTCGGCATCAGGCCGATGTCGCCGGCATTGGCGTTGACCCCGCGGCGATAGTCGCCGCTCAGCACGACGCCGCCGCCGAGCGCTGCGCCGACGAACACGTAGAGGAAGTCGTCGAGCGACCGGTCCTGGCCCTGGAACAGCTCGGCCACCGCCGAGGCCGTCCCGTCGTTCTCCACGAACACCTCGAGGCCCGTGGCCTCGGCCAAGGCTCCGCCCAGGTCGAACTCGTTCCAGCGGCGGTAGGCGGCCAGCGGAATGTCGAGCTCGCGCTGCCAGCTGCCGAGATTGTAGGGCATGGCCACGCCGAGCCCGGCCAGGCGCTTGCTCGCCGAGCCGCTGATCAGCCGGCGCAGCCCGGCCACGCTCTCGCTGGCGAAGGCGACCGCCTCCTCCGGCATCGGGAAGGCGCGCTCGAGGCGGCGGCGTTCGATCACCCGGCCGGCGAAGTCGACCAGCAGGGCATCCATCGAGCGGCGGCCGAGCTTGAAGCCCACCGAGTAGGCGCCCTCCGGGTTGAGATGCAGGATCGTCGCGGGCTGGCCGCGCGCGCCGGTGCGCTTGCCGCCGATCCGCACCAGGTGCTGCTCCTCGAGATCGCGCACGATCTGGCCGGCGGTGTTGTTGGTCAGCTTGGCGTGACGCGCGAGGTCCGCCTTGGAGGCTTCGCCGAGACGACGCAGCAACGTGAGGATCACCCGCTCGTTGTACTGCCGGACCTGCACCGAGTTGCTGCCCTGACCCGTGGCGCCGTTGCGCACCGTGATCCTCCCGTTGTCGGCGCCCGCGTCGTGGCAGGCACCATGGGAAGGAATTTGCGGCAGCCGGACCGTGCTGTCAATAATTAATTCACGATGAATTATCTTGACGCGCCGCTGCGGGCAGGGCATGCGATAGCCCAACGCAATCGCGGCAGATGTAGCGGCTATCCCGCTGGTGCCGCAACCCAAGGAAGCAGAGGACCGGTCGTCACTTAAGTCATCACGAATTAAGTGCGCAGGAGTTGGCAGTCGGACAGACCTGCTGGTAGCGGTTAATTCATGATGCATGGTAAATGCCTGCCCTTGATCACAGTGCTCTGCTCTACAGGCATTGAGTTCGCGGGTCAAAGGTGGCTAAGGTCTTCGTCTACATTGCTACGCGTTGGCACGGTCAGGGGAGGGAATTCGATGGGAACCTCTAGTCGTGGCGTTGCCGCGCTGCTCCTGGTGGCGGGCTGGAGCTGGACGGCCGATGCCGGAACCTATGTCGACAGGCTCGAGGACGGCACGGTGCTGCTCAAGCTCGGCCCGGCCTATGGCGACACGGTGATCGAAACCTCGGTGGGCGAGCTAGGTCCCCTGCTCGGCGGCGACACGCCCCCCTACGCCGGCACCACAATCCGGCTGCTCACCCACGACGAAGGCCCGAACGGGCCGATCTCCGGTCCGATCGCGGCCCTGCGGCCGGTCTGGGAGGAGCTGACCGGTGGCACGCTCGCGGTCGATCTCGTCCCGATCAGCGACCTCTACGCCCAGCTCATGCTCGATCTGGGGCGCGGCGGGCGGGACTACGACGCGGTCGTCGTCGCCGCGCACTTCTACGGCGACCTGATCGCCGGCAACCATCTGGCGCCCGTCGACCCGCTGCTGGCCAGCGGCCGTTTCCCGCGCTGGAGCTACGACGACATGCCGCCCGCGCTGCGCAACCTCTATGGCTGGGGCGGTGTCGGCTACGGCGTGCTCAACGACGCCGACGGGCAGGTGCTCTACTACCGCCGCGACGTGCTGGGCGATCCGGTCCACCAGGCCGCGTTCAAGGAGGCCCTGGGCTACGACCTGCCGGTGCCGCCGCAGACCTGGCAGCAGGTCCTGGACGTCGCCCGCTTCTTCGCCGGCAAGAACTGGGACGCCCACGATTCGCAGCCCGACAGCGGGATGGTGCTCCACCTCAAGCCGGGCGAGCAGGGCTTCTACCACTTCCAGTCGTTATCCGCCTCGTTCGCGGTGGCGCCCGGTGCCACCACCGACCGCTACCACAACGTCTACTGGTTCGATCCGCACGACATGAAGCCGCTGATCAACGAGCCGGGCCACGTCGCCGCCCTGGAGCTGCTGCAGCAGCTCGCGGCCACCGGCCCCGCCGACCAGATCGGCTGGCGCCTGCCGCAGGCCTGGGAGTACTTCCTGCGCGGCAAGTCGGTGATGATGTTCAGCTGGGGCGATCTCGGCGCCTTGTGCCAGGACGAGCGGCGCTCGCTGGTCAAGGGCAACTGCGCCGCGGCGATGCTGCCCGGCTCCAGCCGCTACTGGGACCGCGAGCAGGGCCGATGGGTCGAGCCGGCCGAGCCGAACCGGGTCGGCAACACGACCGGCGGCTCCTGGCACGGCGTCGTCCTCGCGCGCTCGCCCGTCCAGGAGGCGGCCTACTCCTTCCTGGCGCTGATGGCGATCCGGCCGGTGTCGCTGTGGGCGGTCGAGAACGGCTGGACCGGCATCAATCCCGGCTTCCGCTACCAGATGCTGCCGCCGGCCGGCGAGGCGCAGGCTCGCCGACTACATCAAGGCCGGCTGGAACCGCGCCGACGTCGAGGACTATCTGCGGGCGTTCCAGGCCACGTTCACGGCACCGACGATGCTGCCGCACCTGCGCATCGCCGGCACGGCCGAGTACTGGTCGACGCTGGATGCCGAGCTCGCCGCCGCACTCGGCGGCCGCAAGACCGCCAAGCAGGCGCTGGACGCCACCGCGGCCGCCTGGGACGGCATCACCGACCGGCTCGGCCGCGAGCAGCAGCGCGACGCGCACCAGCAGGCCATCGGCTACGAGCCGGGCCGCTCCTGACACCCAGAAGGCAAGGGGACATCGCATGATCACCGTGCCGGAACTGGCGCGACTGTTTCCGCTCGAAGGCGACGTTCCGGTCGAGCACCGGCCGCCCGGGCCGATCGAGCAGGAGGAATGGCTGATCGCCGGCGAGCTGCGGCCCTGGCGGGGCGAGCGCCAGCGCGTCCTGTCGGCGATCTGCCTGCGCGCCGCCGACGGCTCCCTCCGCCAGGTCGATCTGGGCAGCGTCCCGCACGGCGGCGCCGAGGAGGCCGAGGCCGCCCTGGACGCTGCGGTGCGGGCCTACGACGACGGCCGCGGCGCCTGGCCGACCATGGCCGTGGCCGAGCGGATCGCCTGCATGCAGGCCTTCGCCAAGCGGATGCAGGCGGTGCGCGAGGAGGTGGTGCGGCTGATCATGTGGGAGATCGGCAAGAGCCGCGCCGATTCGCGAAAAGGAGTTCGACCGCACGGTCGAGTACATCCGCGCCACCATCGAGGCGCTCAAGGAGCAGGACAACGCCAACTCCCGCTTCCTGGTGGTGGAAGGCACGATCGGCCAGATCCGCCGCACGCCCCTGGGCGTGGTCCTGTGCATGGGCCCCTACAACTACCCGCTGAACGAGACCTTCGCGACGCTGATCCCGGCGCTGATCATGGGCAACACCATGGTCTTCAAGCCGCCGCGCTACGGCGTGCTCCTGTTCCAGCCGCTGCTCGCCGCGTTCCGCGATTCCTTCCCGCCCGGCGTGATCAACCTGGTCTACGGCCAGGGCTCGCTCGTCGTGCCGCTGCTGCTGGGCTCGGGCCGGGTCAACGTCCTCTCGCTGATCGGGTCGAGCAAGATCGCCGACCACCTCAAGAAGCTGCCGCCCAAGGCGCACCGGCTGCGCGCGATCCTGGGCCTGGACGCCAAGAACGCGGCGATCGTGCTGCCCGATGCCGACCTCGACCTTGCCGTGCGCGAGTGTCTCCTGGGCTCGCTGTCCTTCAACGGCCAGCGCTGCACCGCGCTCAAGATGCTGCTCGTGCACCGCAGCGTCGTCGAGCCGTTCCTCGCCCGCTACTGCGAAGGCCTGGCCCAGCTCAAGGTCGGCATGCCGTGGGACAAGGGCGTCGCGATCACGCCGCTGCCCGACCCGGCCAAGGTCGCCTACATGAGCGAGCTCGTGGCCGACGCGCTGGCCAAGGGTGCGCGCGTGGTCAACGAGGGCGGTGGCGCGGTCGCCGGCACGCTGTTCTACCCGGCCGTCGTCTACCCCGTGGCCGAGGGCATGAAGCTCTACCGCGAGGAGCAGTTCGGCCCGGTGGTCCCGGTGACGCCGTTCGACGAGCTCGAGACGGCACTCGACTACGTCATCACCTCCGAGCACGGCCAGCAGGTCAGCGTCTTCAGCGCCGACCCCGACCGCATCGGTGCGCTGGTCGACCCGCTCGTCAACCAGGTCTGCCGGGTCAACATCAACTGCCAGTGCCAGCGCGGGCCCGACGTGTTCCCGTTCACCGGCCGCAAGGATTCGGCCGAGGGCACGCTCTCGGTCACCGACGCGCTGCGCTCGTTCTCGATCCGCTCGATGATCGCGACCAAGCAGACGCCGGCCAGCGAGCAGCTGCTGGACACGATCGCACAGCAGCACAAGTCCAAGTTCATCAACACCCGGTTCATCTTCTGATCGCGGCCGACCGCCGCCCAGCCGACAAGATGGGGGACAACCGACCATGACCAGGCCCGTCCTGTGCAGGGCGAAGATTGTGGCGACCCTGGGACCCGCCAGCTCGGACGCGGCGACGATCCGCGCCCTGGCGGACGCAGGCGCGGACGTGTTCCGCCTCAACTTCAGCCACGGCAGCCACGCCGAGCATCGCGCCCGCTACGAGATCATCCGCGGGATCGAGGCGGAGATCGGCCGGCCGATCGGCGTCCTCGCCGACCTGCAGGGCCCGAAGCTGCGCGTCGGCCGCCTGGTCGAGCCGCTCATGCTCGCCGAGGGCGACCGCGTGCGCTTCGACCTCGACGACGCGCCGGGCACGGCCGCGCGCATTCCGCTGCCGCATCCCGAGGTGCTGGCGGCCCTGCGCCCGGGCGTCCAGCTCCTGCTCGACGACGGCAAGCTCCGCCTCGAGGTCGAGGATGCCACCAGCAGCGGCGCGGCGGCGCGGGTCGTGGTCGGCGGCCGCCTGTCCGAGCGCAAGGGGGTGAGCGTCGTCGGTGCCGTTCTCCCCGTCTCCGCGATGACCGAGAAGGACCGCGCGGATCTCGCCTTCGCCGTGCCGCTGGGCGTCGACTGGATCGCCCTGTCCTTCGTCCAGCGGCCCGAGGATCTGGACGAGGTCCGGGAACTGGCCGGGCGGCCGGTCCATCTCGTCGCCAAGCTCGAGAAGCCCGCCGCCATCGACCGGCTGGACGAGATCGTCGCCCGCTCGGACGCGGTGATGGTGGCACGCGGCGATCTCGGCGTGGAGCTGGCGCCGCAGAAGGTGCCGACGGTGCAGCGCCAGATCATCCGCGCCTGCCGGGCCTCCGGCAAGCCGGTGATCGTCGCCACCCAGATGCTGGAGAGCATGATCGAGGCGCCGACACCCACCCGGGCCGAAGCGTCGGACGTGGCGACGGCGGTCTACGAGGGCGCCGACGCCGTGATGCTCTCGGCCGAATCCGCCGCCGGCAGGTACCCGCTGGAAGCGGTGCGGATGATGGCCAGCATCATCGCCGAGGTGGAGGCCGATCCCCACTATCGCCGGGCCACCGACGCGTCGCTCCATCCGCCCGAGGCCACCGTCTCGGACGTCATCTGCCGGGCACTGCGCGAGTCGGCGGCCATCCTCCCGATCAAGGCCGTGGTCACCTACACCGCCTCCGGCAAGACGACGCTGCGCGCCGCCCGCGAGCGTCCCGCCGCACCGATCCTGTGCCTCACCCCCGATCTCGCGGCCGCCCGGCGCATGTGCCTGGTCTGGGGTGCGTATGCCGTGCAGACGACGGAGACCGAGCACGTGGCCGCGATCGTCGAGGATGCGGGGCGGTCGGCGATCGCGATGGGCTTCGCGCAACCCGGCGACCTGATCGCCATCGCGGCCGGCATGCCGTTCGGCGTGGCCGGCACCACGAACCTGCTGCGGATCGCCCGCGTCCCCTTGGCCTCCGACGCATGATGCGGCTGGCCACGTCACTGGCGGCGGGCAGCGTGCGGGCTCAGCCCGCCGCCGCTCCCGACGAGGGGCCGGCCGAGCCGGCCCTGCTCCTGGTCGAGCCCGACGCCGCCGCCCGCGGGCGCCTGCAGCGATGCCTGGCCGCCCACGGCTTCGCGGTGAACGCCGTGGCGACGGCGCACGCGGCCATGGCCGCCGTCGCGACCGCCCGGTTCACCCACGCCCTGATCGAGGTGCGGCTGCCGGAGAGCTGCGGCGTCGCCCTCATCGGCCAGCTGCTGGCGCGTGATCCCGACCTGCACATCGTCGTGCTGACCCAGCATCCGAGCTTCGCGTCCGTGGTGGTGGCGATACGCGCGGGTGCGGCCGACTACGTGGCCAAGCCGGCCGGGACCGACGCGATCCTCGACGCGCTGGCCGGCAACGCGCCGGAGCCGGAGGTGCCCGACCTGCCGCTCGCGGCCGACCGGGTCGAGTGGGAGTATGTGCACCGCCTGTTCCAGCAGTGCGGCCGCAACGTGACCCAGACCGCCCTGCGGCTGGGCATGCACCGGCGCTCGCTGCAGCGGATGCTGGCCAAGCGCGCGCCCGCGCCGCGCCGCTCCTGCCTCACCTGAGCCGTCGCCCCGGGCAGCGCACCAGGTAGGTGCCGGGCAGGGTCGCGACCTCGCCGCCCATGCCCAGCTTGAACCGGGCGATGCCGGGCGAGCGGTCGGTGGCGATGCCGCCCAGGTCGAGCCAGCGCACGCGCAGGCCGATCAGGATCTCGACCGCGCGCCACAGCAGGAGGTGGGTCGCGCGCAGCTCGCGGCCGCGCGGCGTCACATGGCCGACCTCGTAGGTGGCGGACGCCCCGTGCCGCAGGATCATGATACCGGCCACGGGCTCGGCGCGCTCGAACGCCAGCAGCAGGACGAGCTCGCGCGCGGCGTCGGCGGCCGCGGCGAGCTGGCCCAGGAAGCGCCGGCTCGGTCCGCGATAGCCGACCTTGCGGCGGTGCGTCTCGTTGTGGTCGAGGAGCCAGTCGACGGCGTGAGCGCTGGCGAGCCGGCGCACGGTCAGCGGCCCCGCCTCGGCCTGGCGCAGGCGGGCGCGCCAGTCGCCGGCGAGGCCGCGCCGCACGGCCTCGGCACCCGGGCCCAGGTCGAGCCAGCCGGTACCGTAGCCGGTGATGATCGGCCGGCGCGCCAAGGGCGAGGGCAGCTCCGGGGCCCACACCAGCACGGCCGGGCGCAGCCGGGCGCCGACGCCGGCCAGCACCGCCCTCTCCAGGCCGGCATCCGGGTGGCCCTTCAGCCAGACCGGCCCGCGCAGGAGGAAGGCTGCCCCCAGCGGCCCGGCGAGCCGGCGCTGCGCGACCTGCAGCGCGCCCATGGGTGCCCCGTCCGCCCCGCGCAGCAGGGCGCGATGGACCGGCACCCCGCCGGCGCGCAGCGCCTCGCCGTAGCTCCAGCCCTGCTGGAGGCCGCCGCGCGCCGCACCCAGCAGCTCCTGCCAGGCACCCTGT
The DNA here is from genome assembly GCA_963769465.1 of uncultured Alphaproteobacteria bacterium. Classification (GTDB taxonomy): domain Bacteria; phylum Pseudomonadota; class Alphaproteobacteria; order Geminicoccales; family Geminicoccaceae; genus Benzoatithermus. The sequence goes on along the minus strand of CAVYMA010000020.1, from coordinate 61,456 downwards.
CCGACATCCCATCGAGCGTGACCACCTGCTTGCCGCCAAGGCCTCCGATGTGGATAGTCATTCAACCTATAATTGTCGAAAGCGACCGTGTCGGCGAAAATCCGCGGCCATGCCGTTCCCGCGCCCAGGCTCACCGGCTGGGGCGTGCTCGCGATCCTGACCTGGCTCGGCCTGCCGGTGCTGGCCGTGCTGGCGCTGGCCGACCTCGTGCTCTATCTCGCCTTTACCCGGCTGCTCGGCCGCTGCTACGGGCTGGCCTGCTGGCTGGGCTGAGCAGACGAGGGCCGCCGATGAGCGCACTTCCCGCGGACATGACCTTCATCCGCATCGACCGGCCCGGTCCGCCGGAGGTGCTGGTGCCCGACCGCATGCCCGTGCCGCACCCGGGAGCGGGCGAGGTGCTGATCAAGGTCGCGGCCGCCGGCATCAACCGGCCCGACGTGCTGCAGCGCGAGGGCGGCTACCCGCCGCCGCCCGGTGCCTCCGACGTGCCCGGCCTCGAGGTGGCCGGCGAGGTGGTGGCGCTGGGCGAGGGCGTGGCGCGCTGGCGCCTGGGCGACCGGGTCATGGCGCTGGTGAGCTCGGGCGGGTACGCCGAATACTGCACCGCCCCGGCGCCGCAGGTCCTGCCCGTGCCCGAGGGCATGGGCATGATCGACGCCGGCGGCGTCCCCGAGACCTTCTTCACCGTGTGGACCAACGTGTTCGACCGCGGCCGCCTGCAGGAGGGCGAGCGCTTCCTGGTCCATGGCGGCTCGTCGGGCATCGGCACCACCGCGATCCAGCTCGCCCACGCCTTCGGCGCCACGGTGTTCGCCACCGTCGGCGGCGAGGACAAGCGCCGCGCCTGCCTGGAGCTGGGTGCCCGGCGGGTGATCGACTACCGCAACGAGGACTTCGTCGCGGTCCTGCGCGAGGAGACCGGCGGCAAGGGCGTCGACGTGATCCTCGACATGGTCGGCGGGCCCTATGTCGAGCGCAACCTGCAGGCGCTCGCGGTCGAGGGCCGGCTGGTGCAGATCGCCTGGCTGCAGGGGCCCAAGGTCCAGGCCAACTTCATGGCGCTGATGCTCAAGCGCCTGACCTGGACCGGCTCGACCCTGCGCCCGCGCTCGGTGGCCCAGAAGGGCGAGATCGCCCAGGCGCTGGAGGCGAAGGTCTGGCCGCTCCTGGCCGCGGGCAAGGTCAAGCCGCTGATCCACCGCACCTTCCCGCTGGCGGAAGCGGCGGCCGCCCACGCGCTCATGGAATCGAGCACCCACATCGGCAAGATCGTGCTCGTGACCTGAGCCGATGGCCGCCAGCGCCGTACCGCGGCCGGTGGTACTCGCGAACCTGGGCGAATCCGCGGACGGCCTGCTGTCGGCATGGCTGTTCCTGCCCGATCGCCCGCCGGAGCCCCTGGCGCTGGGTGAGCTCGACGCGGCGCTCGACCGGCAGGAGGGCGTGATCTGGGTCCACCTCAACGCCACCGCCTCGCGGGCCAAGCAGTGGATCCAGGATTGCCGGCATCTGCCCGAGCCGGTGCGCGAGGATCTGCTCGAGTTCGACCCGCGCACCCGCCTGGAGCCCTTGGGCAGTGCCATCGTCGGTGTGATCGGCGACACGGTGGCCGGTGCGGATCCCGACCCGTGGCGCCTGTCCACCCTCCACTTCTACCTCGACCGCCACTGGCTGGTGAGCACGCGGCGCCGCCCGGTCAGCTGCGCCTCCCGGCTCGGTCGGGCGGTGCGCAGCGGCCTGACCGTGCGCAGCTCCGCCGAGCTCGTGGTCTGGCTCCTCCATCACGCCGCCCAGTCGGTGAGCGAGCGGGCGGCCGAGCTCGCGCGCGAGACCGACCGCAGCGAGGACGAGGTGCTGACGGGGCGCACCGCACTGGCCCGGCTGCGGCTGGGCAAGGCGCGCCGGCGCGCAGCACAGCTCCGCCGTCAGGTGACGCTGCGGCCGCGCGCGATCGACCGCCTGCGCGCGCGCCTGCCGACCTGGGTCGACGAGAACGACCGCTTCGAGCTCCTGGACGCGCTCGACCGCATGGAGACCCTGGTCGACGAGCTGCAGGCGATCGAGCAGCGCGAGGCCGGCCTGGAGGCCGAGGTCGCGGCCCGCCTGAGCGAGGAGACCAACCGCAACCTGTTCATCCTGTCGGTGGTCACCGTGATCTTCCTGCCGATGACCCTGATCACCGGCATCTTCGGCATGAACGTGGCGGGCCTGCCCGGCCTCGAGGACCCGAATGCGTTCTGGTGGGTGATGCTGGCGATGGCGGTGGTCCCGGCGGTGTTCCTCGCCGCACTGCGCTGGCGCCGGCGCTCGTGAGCTAACCGTCGACGACGGCGAACGCGGCCTCGCCCGGCCGGCCCTCGCACTGCAGGTAGACCGCGGGCTCGACGGCATGGCGCGGCAGCGCCACGAGGCTGCTGCTCACCGTGCCGTAGGCGCCGTCGGTGACGATGCACATGGCGTCGCGCGGATCGTCGCCGCGGCGGTCGCGGGCCGCGAGCAGGGTCTGCCATGCCGACCAGTCGCCGGTGGCGGGATCGGGGGCATCGACGAAGCGGAACTGGGGCAGGAAGCGGGCGATCCGCGGCGAGGCCGGATCGTCCAGCTCGCCGGCCTCGATCATGTGCAGGCCGTCGGGGATCGGCACGGAGCGGATCGCACCGTCGCCGGCATGGCGGATCCAGAACGCTTCGAGCGCGTCGGCGACGATCAGGTTGAACGGTCGCCAGGCCGCGGGGTCGAGGCCGCGCAGGGCGTCGGCGGCATCGCCGGCCTCGGCATGGTCGAGGGCCTCCAGCACCAGCTCGCCGCGGCTGCGCTTGCCGGGCTCCGGCCCCAGCGTGCCGCGCCGGTTGAGCACGGCCGCGACCAGCCCGTCGTCGTTGAGCCCGAGCCAGGTGCCGCCGGCGGTGACGTCGAGGCCGCCGCGGACGAAGGGCCGGTCCGGCCAGTGGCGTGCGGGCGGCCGCGACGGGCGGGTGGCCAGCTCGTCGCGGTTGGCGGCGAGCAGGAGCGGCCAGGGTGCCGCGGGCTGGCGCAGAAGGACGAGGGTGCACATCGAGGCGGCCCTTGAAATGCGGCACGGGCGGCGTGGCAGAGCGCTGGACGAGGGCCTATATAGGGGCCAGCCAGGGTCGCCAAGCCGAGAGGGTAGCGCATGACCACGTTCGACGACCGTGAGCGCGGCGAGGAAACCAAGTTCAAGCACGAGCTCGAGCTTGGCTTCAAGGTCCGCAACCGGCGCAACAAGCTGTTCGGGCTGTGGGTCGCGCAGACCTATCTCGGGCTCGCCGGCGACGAGGCGGTCAGCTACGCCAAGGACGTGGTGATGGCCGATTTCGAGCTGCCGGGCGACCACGACATGATCGCCAAGGTCCAGGCCGACCTCGTCAAGGCCGGCCATACGGTGACCGACCACCACCTGGAAAAGGAACTCAAGGCGCTGGAGACCGCCGCGCGCCAGCAGGTGATGGCGGAGTGAGCGAGAAGGCGGCCGCACCCGCACCGCGGGCGCGCCGGCCCGACGACCGGCCGCCGCAGCCGGTGCGCGGCCCGCAGCAGCCGCCGGGCGAGGTGAACGGGCCACGCGGGCCGGAGCCGACCCGGTTCGGCGATTGGGAGAAGGGTGGTCGCTGCAGCGACTTCTGACGGGCACGACCGGATCCCGCGCACGGCGCTGATCCTGATCGCCGCCATCAGCGTGCTCTGGGGCCTCAACTGGCCGGTGATGAAGGTCGCCGTGGGCGAGCTGTCGCCCTGGACCTTCCGGGCCGCCTGCGTGACGATCAGCGGCCTCGGCCTGATGGCGCTGGCCGCCGCCACCGGCGAGCGCATGGCCGTGCCCCGGCCGCAATGGCCGGCCCTCCTCCTGGTGGCCGGCCTCAACGTCACCGGCTGGCACCTGTTCTCGGCCTTCAGCCTGGTCCACATGGGCGGCGGGCGCGGTGCGGTCGTGGCCTACACCATGCCGCTCTGGGCAGCACTGCTGAGTGCCCTCTACCTCAAGGAGCGGCTCAGTGCCCGCCGGCTGGGTGCCTTGGCGCTGGGCATGGCCGGCATCGCGCTGCTGGTCGGTCCCGACCTCGTCGGATCCCACCGCAGCCCGCTCGGGCCGCTCTTGATGATCGGCGCGGCGCTGTGCTGGGCCGGCGGGATCGTCACCATGAAGGGGCAGCGCTGGCCCGTGGGCATCATGGCGCTGACCGGCTGGCAGCTGCTGCTCGGCGGCATGCCGATCGTGCTCGCCTGGATGATCGTGGAGCCGCATCCCGACCTGTCGCGGCTCACCTGGGCCGGCGGCCTGGCCACGCTCTACGCCGCCACCGTGGCGCTGATCTTCTGCTTCGCCGCCCACAACAAGGTGGTGACCCTCCTGCCGGCCACGGCGGCGGCGATCAGCACCCTGGCGATCCCGGTGGTGGGCCTCTTGAGCTCGGCCTGGCTGCTCGGCGAGCCCGTCGGCTGGCGGGAACTCGCGGCTCTGGTCCTGGTGGTGGCGGCGATCGCGATGGTCCTGCTGCCGGAGCCGAGACGGGCGTAGAACGTTCTTGTCATTCGACCGTTACGCGATGCTTTGCGACCCCAAGGCCAGGAGATATAACCCTGGCAAGCAGTCCCAGGAGAATACGAGGCCATGGCCGACACCATGATCAGCCGTCGCGCCGGCGACGACCGGACACGGGCGCTGGACGCGGCGATCTCCCAGATCGAGCGCGCCTTCGGCAAGGGCTCGGTGATGCGCCTCGGTGCCGCCGAGCAGGCGCAGGAGATCGAGACCGTCTCGACCGGCTCGCTCGGGCTGGACATCGCGCTCGGCGTCGGCGGCCTGCCGCGCGGGCGGATCATCGAGATCTACGGGCCGGAGAGCTCGGGCAAGACCACGCTGACCCTGCACGTCATCGCCGAGGCGCAGAAGGCCGGCGGCAACGCCGCCTTCATCGACGCCGAGCACGCGCTCGACCCGTCCTACGCCAAGAAGCTGGGCGTCAATCTCGACGACCTGCTGATCAGCCAGCCCGACACCGGCGAGCAGGCGCTGGAGATCGCCGACACGCTGGTGCGCTCGGGTGCCATCGACGTCATCGTCGTCGATTCGGTGGCGGCCCTCGTACCCAAGGCCGAGCTCGAGGGCGAGATGGGCGACGCCCATGTCGGCCTGCAGGCGCGCCTGATGAGCCAGGCGCTGCGCAAGCTCACGGCCTCGATCAGCCGCAGCAAGTGCATGCTGATCTTCACCAACCAGATCCGCTCCAAGATCGGCGTGATGTTCGGCAGCCCGGAGACCACGACCGGCGGCAACGCGCTCAAGTTCTACGCATCCGTCCGCCTCGACGTCCGCCGCATCGGTGCCGTCAAGGACCGCGACGAGACCGTGGGCAACCAGACCCGGGTCAAGGTGGTCAAGAACAAGGTCTCGCCGCCGTTCCGCATCGTCGAGTTCGACATCATGTACGGCGAGGGCGTGTCCAAGACCGGCGAGCTGATCGACCTGGGGGCCAAGGCCGGCGTGGTCGAGAAGTCGGGCTCCTGGTTCTCCTACAAGTCGCAGCGCATCGGCCAGGGCCGCGAGAACGCCAAGCAGTACCTGCGCGACCATCCCGAGATGGCGGCCGAGATCGAGCAGACCATCCGCAAGGAGGCCGGCGTCGGCGGCAAGGGCCTCGACCTCCTGGAAGAGGATCTGACGCCCGAGGAGTGAGGCCGCTCAGCCGACCGCGGGCCGCGGACGCGACCAGGCGGCGAGGACGAGTGCGGCACTCGCCAGTGCCAGCGGGACGAACGACACCGCCAGCACCGTGTTCCAGCCGTAGCTCGTGAGCAGGCCGCCCGAGGAGAACGATCCCAGGGCCATCGTCCCGAAGACGATGAAGTCGTTGAGCGACTGTACCCGCGTCGCGTCTTCCGGCCGGTGGCACTCCAGGACGAGCGCCGAGGCGCCGACGAAGCCGAAGTTCCACCCCAACCCGAGCAGGACCAGCGTCAGCCAGAAATGCGCGACGTCCACGCCCGCGAGCCCGACCGCGGCGGAGGCGGCGGTCAGCAGGAGCCCGATGGCCACGATGCGCGGGGCGCCGAACCGCGTGATCAGCCGGCCGGTGAAGAAGCTGGGCGCGTACATCGCGATGACGTGCCATTGCAGGCCGAGATTGGCCGTCTCCTGCGACAGGCCGCACAGCCGCATCGCCAAGGGTGCCGCCGTCATGATGAAGTTCATGATCAGGTAGGAGACGAGGCCGCAGAGAACGGCGGTCACGAAGCGGGGCTGGCGCAGGATCGGGCCGATCGGGCCGGCCGCGGCGATCTCCGCCGCCTTGGGCCGCGGCAGGCGGACGCCGAGCAGGACCAGCCCGGACAGGGCCGCCACCGCCGCCTGGGCCAGGAAGGTGGCGGCGAACAGGTAGGGCGACCAGAGCTCCATCGTGTGGGTGACCAGCTGCGGGCCGATCACGCCCGCGAACACCCCGCCCGCCATGACCGCGGAGAGCGCCCGTGCCCGCCGCTCCGGCCGGACGCAGTCGGCGGCCGCGAAGCGGAAGGACAGGACCACCGCATTGTAGGCGCCGCCGAAGAAGGTCGCGGCACAGAACAGCCAGAAGGAGCCCTCCACGACGGCCATGGCCGCCAGCAGGCCGACGAGCACGCCGCATCCGGCACCGGTGAGGAACGCGGCGCGGCGGCCGAGATGGCGCGCGATCGCCCCGGCCGGCAGGGTGCAGGCCGCCATGCCCACCACGAAGATCGAGATCGGCAGCGTCGCCAGCGCCGGGCTCGGCGCCAGCATGTTCCCGATGATCCCGCCCGTGGCGTAGACGACCACCGCGTTCGCGCCGGCGAGCGCCTGGGCCACCGACAGCCGCACCACGTTGCCCAACGCGTACCGGTCGGCGGTGGCTGGCTCGACCCGGCTCGCGGCAGCCGCAGGGCCCGTCATCGAACGGCGGCCAGCGCTGGCAGCACGTGGTGGCCGAGGTCTGGTGCGGCGCGGTTCACGCCCCCGCCGCGCCGTTCATGGCTCTGCATGGGAAGCGGCCGCCGAAGTCCCTGAGCTGTCATCTGCAGCCCGCGGCCGGGTGGCTGCCCATTTGAGCAGCGAATCCAGGGCCGGGCACATCGCCTGGCCCCATGCGCTCAGGCGGTACTCCACCTTCGGCGGCACCTGCGGATAGACCCTGCGCTCGACCACGCCGTCGCGTTCCAGCTCGCGCAGCTGCTGGATCAGCATCTTCTGCGACACGCCGGGGATCGCCCGCTCCAGTCCGGAGAACCGGAGCACCCCGCGATCGAACAGGTGAAAGATGATCAGCATCTTCCAGCGACCCTCGAGGATGCGAAAGGCAGCCTCGATGCCACACGCCGCCATGTCGGGCGTCACATCCTCAAGCTTACCTGAGGGTAAGTACCCTACGTTTTTGTCAGTACTTGCCATGGCTCCAGTATAGGGCCACCTGCGTCGGACACTCAACCACCTGGATGAGAGCCATGGGTCCTGCACTGCCGCCACCGCTGGAGGCCTATTTCCGTGCCGTGAATGCGCACGACGCCGACCGGATTGCCGCCTGCTTCGCCGCCGACGCGGTCGTGCGCGACGAGCGCCAGGACCAGGTCGGCCGCGACGCCATCCGCGCCTGGGCCGACGAGACCGGCCGGCGCTATCGGCACACCGTGGACCTGCTCGCATGCGAGGCCGAGGCGGGTCGGACGGTCGTGACGGCGCGCGTGACCGGCGACTTCCCAGGCAGTCCGATCGAGCTGCGGTACCACTTCCGCCTCGCCGGTGAGCTGATCCACGAGCTGAAGATTGGCTGATGGAGGACGGTCTCGCGGCCAAGCGCGCCCGTCGATCACGGGGGCGGCGTATGTGATCGACGGCGGGAACATCCCGACCGTCTGAGCCGTCCGCTGCCGCTAACGTCCCGCAAGCGGCACGGGGACGATGCGGAACGGCAACTGCGGCGGCTGGTCCTTAAGTGCCGGATCGAACAGGTGGCCCAGCTGTCCTTCCGCGACCCAGGCGGTATCGTCGACGCGCGCGACCGACACTGGGGTTTTGAACCCATCGGCCAGCGTCTCGATCTAGAGCCTGGTCGCCTGCGACGGTGACCACATCGAGCGTGCCCCCGCCCTCGACCAGGAGAAACCGGCCGTCGGGGAGTAGCCGGAGCGTGTCGGGCATGATCAGCGGCCGGGACGGCACGAGCCTGGTCACTTCGCCTGCACTGCCATCCGCCATGACGGCGATCCGGAACAGCTCGCCCTTGCCGTAGGTGGTAAGGTAAAGCGCCCCGTCGCTCCCGAACTCCAGGCCATCGACCCCCGGCTCGTTGGGTTCGGGCTGCAATTGCGCGTCCGCCGCCCAGACCTCGAAGCCTTCGCCGTCCGGGGTGAGACGCAGCACGCGCGATGCCAGGATGTCGCTGGCATAGACGCGGCCGTCCGCATCGACCGCGATGTCGTTGCAGAACGGTTGCGCCCCGGGCAACGCTGCGGTGCTCTTGAGCCCGCGGGTCGCGAGGTCGAAGCCCATGAGCTTGCTGCCCGGACCCTCGCCGGGACTCGCGATGCCCGCCCAGCTCATGTCGTTCGAACACGCCCACAGCGTTCCCGAGCGCTCGTCGGCCAGGACGCCGAAGATCGAGCGCGTGCCGTGTGCCGCGGACTCGATCCAGGGCGTTGCCTCGGCGGCGCCGGGCGCGACCTGCCAGATGCCGCCCTCGACGATGCTGCCGACGTAGAGCGTCCCGTCGGCCGTCGAGGTGATGCTCTCGGGAAAGGCCCGGCACCGGGCACGGTGACTGGCGCCGGGGCCGGCCGCGCCGGCCCGGCGGCGGCGACCGCCAGACTCACTGCCGCGACCCATGCTGTCGTGATCGCCCTAGGCAAGGCATCATCCTCCCTACGCTGAGCCCCGGCCGCGACACTGGCGTGACGGCCCCGGCCACCGTATATCTCGGCCGCACGCCGCACCGTCCGCAACATCAAGGGAACCGGCGCTGGTCGCGTCTTGATCAACGTGGCCGCCGGACATTCGCTCCATGCCGACCGCCAACGAGATCCGCACGACGTTCCTGGAGTATTTCCGGCACCACGGGCACGAGGTCGTGTCGTCCTCGCCGCTGGTGCCGCACAACGATCCGACGCTCCTGTTCACCAATGCCGGCATGGTGCAGTTCAAGAACGTCTTCACCGGCGTCGAGCAGCGGCCCTACAACCGGGCGACCACCTCGCAGAAATGCGTGCGCGCGGGCGGCAAGCACAATGACCTGGACAATGTCGGCTACACCGCCCGGCACCACACCTTCTTCGAGATGCTGGGCAATTTCAGCTTCGGCGACTACTTCAAGCCGCTGGCGATCGAGCTCGCCTGGAACCTGATCACCAAGGAGTACGGCCTGCCCAAGGACCGGCTCCTGGCCACGGTCTACGCGTCGGACGACGAGGCGTTCGAGCTGTGGCGCAAGATCGCCGGGCTCGACGAGCGGCGGATCGTCAGGATCGGCACGTCGGACAATTTCTGGGCCATGGGCGACACCGGCCCCTGCGGGCCCTGCTCGGAGATCTTCTTCGACCACGGCTCGCACATCCCGGGCGGCCCGCCCGGCAGCCCGGACGAGGACGGCGACCGCTGGGTCGAGATCTGGAACCTCGTCTTCATGCAGTACGAGCAGGTCGACAAGGCCACCCGCCTCGACCTGCCGCGGCCCTCGATCGACACCGGCATGGGCCTCGAGCGCATCGCCGCGGTGCTGCAGGGCAAGACCGACAATTACGACATCGACGTGTTCGAGGCGCTGATCGGCGCCTCGGTGGCCCTGACCGGCACCCATGCCGTGGGCGACAGCCGCCCCTCGCACAAGGTGATCGCCGACCATCTGCGCTGCAGCGCCTTCCTGATCGCCGACGGCGTCATGCCGGCCAACGAGGGCCGCGGCTACGTCCTGCGCCGGATCATGCGCCGCGGCATGCGCCACGCCCAGCTCCTGGGTGCGCGCGAGCCGATCCTGTGGAAGATGGTGCCGGTGCTGCTCGACCAGATGGGCAAGGCGTTCCCCGAGCTGGTGCGCGCCGAGGCGCTGATCACCGAGGTCCTCAAGCTCGAGGAGACCAGCTTCCGCCGCACGCTCGAGCGCGGCCTGCGCCTGCTCGAGGAGGAGACCGGCCAGCTGCCGCCCACGGCCCCGCTGGCCGGCGAGGTCGCGTTCAAGCTCTACGACACTTATGGCTTTCCGCTCGACCTGACCCAGGATGCCCTGCGCGCCCAGGGCCGCACGGTCGACACGGCGGGCTTCAACTCCGCCATGGCGCGCCAGCGCGAGGCCGCCCGCGCCGCCTGGAAGGGCTCGGGCGACGCCGCGGTCGAGCCGATCTGGTTCGACTTGCGCGAGAATCTGGGTGCGACCGAGTTCCTGGGTTACGCCACGACGCGGGCCGAGGGCGTGGTCAAGGCGCTGGTCGTCGACGGCAGGCCGGTCGAGCGCGCCGAGCCCGGCCCGGTCATGGTGGTCACCAACCAGACCCCGTTCTACGGCGAGTTCGGGCGGCCAGATCGGCGACACCGGCACCATCCGCTGCGGCACGGCCCTGGTCCAGGTCACCGACACCCAAAAGCGGCTGGGCGATCTGTGGGTCCATGTCGGCCGGCTCGAGGGCGGGGCGCTGGCGGTCGGCGACGCGGTCGAGCTCGAGGCCGACGCCACGCGCCGCGACCGCATCCGCCGCGCCCATTCGGCGACGCACCTGCTCCACGCCGCCCTGCGCCGTCACCTCGGCGGGCACGTGGCGCAGAAGGGCTCGCTCGTGGCACCCGACCGGCTGCGCTTCGACTTCAGCCAGCCCCGGCCGATGACCGCGGACGAGATCAGGGCGGTCGAGGCCGAGGTCAACCACTTCCTGCGCCGCAACGACGAGGCTTCGGTGCGCATCATGGCCCGCGACGACGCGATCGGTGCGGGTGCCATGGCGCTGTTCGGCGAGAAGTACGGCGACGAGGTGCGCGTGGTCTCGATGGGCCTGGGCGAGGACGGGAAGACCTATTCGGTCGAGCTGTGCGGCGGCACCCATGTCCGGCGCACCGGCGACATCGCCCTGTTTCGCATCGTGGGCGAGAACGCGGTCGCGGCCGGGATCCGGCGCGTCGAGGCGGTCACCGGCGAGCTCGCCTACGACGAGGCCCGCCGCGAGCACGACCTGCTGGACAGCCTGGCGCAGAGCCTGAAGGTCGCACCGGCCGAGCTGCCGGCGCGGCTGGAGGCCCTGGTCGAGGAGCGGCGGCGGCTGGAGCGCGAGGCGGCCGAGCTGCGGCGCAAGATCGCCGTCGGCGGCAGCGGCGGCGGCAACGGCTTCAAGCAGGTGGGCCAGATCCGCTTCGCCGCGCGCACGCTGGACGGCGTGCCGGCCAAGGAGCTGCGCGGCACCGCCGACGCGATCAAGCAGGAGCTGGGCTCGGGCGTGGTGGCCCTGGTCAGCGTCAACGAGGGCAAGGCAGCGGTGGTGGTGAGCGTGACCGAGGACCTGACCGGCAGCATCGACGCGGTCGAGCTGGTCAAGCGGGGCGTGGTCGCGGTGGGCGGTGCCGGTGGTGGCGGTCGGCGCGATTTCGCCCAAGGCGGCGGCCCCGAAGGTGCTCAGGCTGCGGCGGCCCTGGCGGCGATCGAGGCGGGGCTGGCGGGCTAGGGCAGAGCTTCGTGCTGTACCCCTGGCTGGACTGGCACCGCGCCGGGCTGGAGGCTTGGCTGGCGGCCGCGCGCCTGGCCACCCTGGCCTCGCCCCTGGATCAGGCCCTGCATCCCGCGCGCGAGCTGTTCGGCCGCAACCTAGCGGCGGCCGCGGTCAGCGACCGCCCGGTCGAGGAGGCGGTGGTTCGCGACGCGCCCTTTCCGGTCGCGAGCGAGGTCCTGGCGGTGACCCCGTTCGTCCGCCTGGTCCGGCTGTGGCGCCCGAACGGCGTGTCGCGGCGCCGGATCGTCCTGCTGGCGCCGCATTCGGGCTATGCCGCGGCCGTGGTCAGCCCGCTGCTCATCGTCCTCTTGTCGCTGGGCGAGGTGGTGGTCACCGACTGGGTCGACGGCCGGCTGATACCGGCCAGCGCCGGCGCGTTCGGCCTCGCCGACCAGGTCGCGACGGGGGTGGCGGCCGCCACGGCGTTCGGCGCACCCGCCCACCTCGTGGCCCTGTCGCAATCGGGCCCGGCGGCCCTGGCCGCGGCCGGGCTGCTGGCCGGCAGCGCGCTCAAGCCGGCCAGCCTGATGTTCCTCGGCTGCCAGCTCGACCCGCGCGTGGCGCCGACCGCCCTGCAGCAGGCGCTGGGCAGCTGGCCCCGCGAGGCGCTGGCGGCGAGCCTGACCTGTACGGTCGCGGCCAGTCAGCCGGGTGCCGGACGGCGCGTCTATCCGGCGCTGTTCCAGCTCCTGGCCTACGGCATGGCGAGCCCGGGCCTCTATGCCGAGGTGCAGCAGGGCTTGATGCGCGAGATCGCCGCGGGCCAGGCGGGTGCCTACGATCGCCAGCACGGCGACCTGCACAGCCTGCTCGACGTGCCCGGCGAGCTGTTCGTCGAGATGCTGGGCTGGGCGCTCGACCGCTCGCCCTGGCGCGGCCAGGGCCTCGTGCTCGCCGGCATGGAGCACGACATCGGCGGGCTGCGCGCCACCCCGGTCGTCACCCTGGAGGCAGGCGGCGACGAACTGGTCGGCCGCGGCCAGACCCACGCGCTGGCCGGCCGCCTGCCGGTGGTGCGCACCGTCACGGTGCCGGGCGCCAGCCACCACGACCTGTTCACCGGCCCCGGCTTCATGGCCGGCACCGCACCCGAGCTGCGCCGGTTCTACGGCGCCCTGCCCGACTAGGACCGGGCCGGGGTGACCACCTCGAGCCCGACATGCCGCATGTCGAGCGCCTGCTTGCCGGCATGCTCGAAATTGACCGTGACCCGCGTGCCGATCGCCGACTGCACCTGGCCCGTGCCCCACTCGGGGCGGGCGGGGTTGCGGACGATGGTGCCGGGGGTGAGCTGGGACAGGGACATGCGCGGACTCCGGGCCGCCGATCATGGCGTTTTCGCACTAGTCGACCGACGGCGATGACGTTAGACGCGCAATGTGGTCCAGCTGGACCACGAGGAGAATACAGGAACCGACCCGCGGCGGCGCGGTTGCACCGTCGAGCTAGGTCGCAACGGCTCGGACAGCCATGACCCTGTACGCTTTCGGCTCGCGATGGGAAGACGCACCCCGGTCCCTGCCGGGGGCGATGCTGATCGCGGTCGGCGACGTCCATGGGCACCTCGACCACCTCGATGCGCTGCTCGACCTTCTGCGACCCGAGATCCTGCGAGCGCGGCTGCAGGGCCTGAGCTGCGACCTGGTCATGCTCGGCGACTATGTCGACCGCGGTCCGGACAGCCTTGGCACCCTGCGCCGCCTGATCGGCCTCGAGGCGCTCCTGGGCGTGCCGGTCCACATGCTGTGCGGCAACCACGACCAGTACCTGATCGACTTCCTGCTCGCCGAGCGGCCGGACGGCGAGGCGCTGGAAGCCTGGTCCGACAATGGCGGACAGTCCACCCTGAGCGAGCTCGGCATCCGCCGCGCCGAGGTCGGCAACCGCGATCCGGCCGAACTGGCCGCCCGGGCGCGCACCCGGGCCGGCGTCGACGTGATCCGCCTCCTGCGCCGCCTCGCCTACACCCGCCCGGATTCATCCTATGTCTGCGTCCACGGCGGCATCCGACCCGGTCTCGCCGTCGACCAGAACGCCCGCCACGACCTGATCACCCTGCGCGAGCCGTTCCTCACCGGCAAGGGCTGGCAGCACGGTTTCACCGCCATCCACGGCCACACCATCCGCGGACCGGAGGTCCTCGCGCACCGGATCGCGGTCGACAGCGGCACCTACCGGACCGGCGTGCTGAGCGCGGTCCAGATCGAGGGCGACCGGCTGCGCTTTCTCAGCGTCGCCTCCGACCCCAAGCTCAAGGCGTTCCGGCGCCTGCCCGGCCTCGACCAGAAGCGACGCTTCGCCCCGCCCGAGCCGGTCGCCCCTTCCCAGAGCCGCCGGGTCGCCGTCAGCGCCTGAGACCGGTCAGCCCGTGTCGTCGGCGTAGACGCGCTGGTAGCGATCGTCGATCTCGACGCCGACGAAGCGCTGGTTGAAGGCGATGCACAGGTGCTGCGCCAGCGCGATCACAGCCTCAGCCGACGCCGAGCGCATCCGCATGACCAGGATCGGTCGCCGCCTGCCCTCGAACAGACCCTCGCCGTTCTGGATCGTCACGCTCGGGAACCGCTCCATCAGGATCTCTGCCAGCCGCGCGCGGTCGGCCTCGCCGAAGTCGGCCGCCTCGGTGTTGGCGAGATAGACCAGACGCACGGGCTCGCCGGCCGCGGCGTGGACCTGCGAGACGGGACTGCCCATCGCGATCTCCTCCTCGGCACCCATGGCGATCAGTGCTGCGCGCGTCTCGGCTTCCTGCGCGTCGAACAGCGCGTCCAGCCGGTCGTTGGCACCGCGCAGGCCGTCATGCATGGCCCGCATGCCGTCGACGTAGCGCAGGCGCCAGGCGAGCGGCCAGCCCGAGGGCGGCGAGACCGCCATGCAGCGCAGGTTGGAGATGGCGTCGGCCGTCTTGACCATGCGCGCGCCCGGCGAGAGATGCGGCGCGTGCTCGATGCGGCGGCGCCGGCGCTCCTCCTTGGACAGGCTCATGTCGTCGGAGCATTCGGCGACGATCCCTGCCACCCGCAGGCCGAAGCGCTCGGCGAGTGCGGCCTCGTCGACCCCGGTGTCCTCGATCGTGTCGTGGCACAGGGCCGCGATGATCAGGTCGTCGTCGGCACCGTCCGTGGCGCCGGCGACCAGATCGGCCACCTCGACCAGATGGTTGATGTAGGGCTCCTGGGCGGCACCCTTGCGGCGATGGTTGGCGTGCGCTTCGGCGACGAAGCGGACGGCACGGGTCAGGCGCAGCAAATCCGGCATGGCGGCGAAGCTCCCCGCGAGCCAGATAGGCCGGCGAGTGGGCAGGCCCGTGACAGCGCTCAGAGCATGGCGAGCGGGCGCTTGCGGGTCGGCGGCGGGAACTCGCGGTCGATGGCCGCCAGATCCTCCCGCGCGAGCTGGAGGTCGAGGGCAGCCGCATTCGCCGCGACGTGCTCGAGGCGCACGGCCTTGGGGATCGCCAGCACGCCGGGCTGCGCCAGCACCCAGGCCAGCGCCACCTGGAACGCGCTGCAGCCATGCCGGCGGGCGATGGCACCGAGGACGCCGCCGGTCGGCAGCCGGCCCTGCTCGATCGGGCTGTAGGCCATGACCGGCATGCCGCGCTGGCGGCACCAGGGCAGCAGGTCCCACTCGATCCCGCGCCGCTGCGGGTTGTAGAGCACCTGGTTCGCGGCACAGGCCGCACCGCCCGGGACGGCCACGAGCTCGTCCATCTCGCCGGCGTCGAGGTTGCTGACGCCCCAGTGGCGGATCTTGCCGGCCTGCCGCAGCCGCTCGAACGCCGCCACGGTCTCGGCCAGCGGGTGGGAGCCGCGCCAGTGCAGCAGGTAGAGGTCGATCCGGTCGGTGCCGAGGCGCCGCAGGCTGCGCTCGCAGGCGGCCACGGTACCCTTGGCCGAGGCGTTGTGCGGGTAGACCTTGCTGACCAGGAACACCGCGTCGCGCCGGCCCGCGATCGCCTCGCCGACGACCTCCTCGGCCCCGCCCTCGCCGTACATCTCGGCCGTGTCGATCAGCGACAGGCCGAGGTCGAGGCCGTGGCGCAGGGCGCGCACCTCGTCGGCCCGGCCGGCGTGCCGTTCGCCCATGCCCCAGGTGCCCTGCCCGAGCACCGGTACGGCCTCGCCGTCCGGCAGCGCCAGCGTGCGCACGGCCATGTCGGTCACGCGCTCGGGTCGGGCGTGATCCGCAGGTAGGGCTTGATCTCGGTCACACCCTTGGTGAAGCGCTTCTTGGCCTCTTCGGTCGGGATCGAGTTCAAGACGATCACGTCGTCGCCCTTGTTCCAGTTCACCGGGGTCGCCACCGAGTGCTTGGCGGTGAGCTGCATCGAATCGATCACCCGCAGCACCTCGTCGAAGTTGCGCCCGGTCGACATCGGGTAGACCAGCACCAGCTTGATCTTCTTGTCCGGCCCGATCACGAAC
Source organism: uncultured Alphaproteobacteria bacterium (assembly GCA_963769465.1). GTDB lineage: Bacteria > Pseudomonadota > Alphaproteobacteria > Geminicoccales > Geminicoccaceae > Benzoatithermus. Next base: position 45,314 of record CAVYMA010000020.1, on the reverse strand, counting down.
ACGTTGCGCACCGTGGCATTGTCCGCAGGCGTGCGGCCGGCCGAGCTGTCGCCGGCGCTGGCGGGCAGCATGCCGTAGAGCTTGGCGATCTTGAGTTCGGTGTCGCCGATCATCGGGTAGTTGGGGGCCGTGCCCTGCGTTTCCTCGATGTCCTTGATCCAGCGATGATGGTCCTCGATCGGATCGACGCTGATCCCGATGATCTTGACGCCGCGCCGGTCGAACTCGGGCTTGATCTTGGCCATGTGCCCGAGCTCGGTCGTGCACACCGGGGTAAAGTCCTTGGGGTGCGAGAACAGGACCGCCCAGCCGTCGCCGATCCACTCGTGGAAGCGGATGCGACCCTGCGTGGTGTCGACCTCGAAGTCCGGGGCGGTGTCGCCGATGCGGATGCTCATGGCTTCGCTTCCCTCCTTTTGGCCCGGGCATGGCCGTCCCGAGGCCCTGCGGATCGGATATGTCCCCCGCGCCCGCGGCCTGCAAGGCTGCGGCGGCGCGCGAGATCGGCTAGGATTCGCGCATGATCGCGGTCAGCCCCTCCATCACCCTCGAGGACAGCGAGCTGGACTTCAGCTTCCTGCGCGCCTCGGGTCCCGGCGGGCAGAACGTCAACAAGGTCGAGACCGCGGTCCAGCTGCGGTTCGACGTCCGCGGCTCGCCCTCGCTGCCCGAGGGCGTCAGGCAGCGGCTGGAGCGTCTGGCCGGGCGGCGGCTGACCCAGGACGGCGTCCTGGTGATCAGCGCGCAGCGCTTCCGCAGCCAGGAGCGCAACCGTCAGGACGCCCTCGATCGCCTGCTGGCCCTGATCCGCGAAGCGGAGATCCCGCCCGTGCCACGCCGTCCGACCCGCCCGACTCTGGCGAGCCGAAAGCGTCGCCTGGAAGCGAAGGGCCGGCGGGCGGTCGTCAAGGAGCTCCGCTCGTCCCGGCCGCGCGACGACTAGGCACCGCCGCCGGCGCGCTACGCGCCCGCTTGCGCGGTCGGCTCCGGCTCACTAGCTGTCCGGCGCTAACCCGGAACAGGCACGGTAGCGCACGTGGATGAACACCCGACATCGGCGGACGCCGCGGCGGCGCCACGACCGGTACTCCACCTCGCCATCGGCGATCCGGACCGGTTGCGAGCCCTGAAGGGCCCGGCCCGCCTTCGCCTGCAGCTGCATCATCGCGGGGCGTCGTTCGGCAAGGTCGACCTGGACCGACCGCTTGGCATGCCCTGGGCACGGGTGGCGGAGCGGTGGGTCACGGAGGAGGCGCTGCCCAGGCTGCTGCCGCGCTACCTGCGCCGTCGCGCCTGGCGCGATCCGCGTCTTCTCGCACGTCTCGCCCGGCTTGCCGCCAGCCCGCGCGGGCGACGGTTCATCTGGCACCTGCTCCATACATCCCCGCGCACCTGGTCGGGTGCGATCGCCGCGTTCCTGGCCAACCACCACGCGGCAATTCTCGGGCGAGCCGAGGCTGTGCCGGGCGCGGCGGCAGGAGCGTCCCAGGTATGGGACCGCGCGCGCTGGGAGAGCCTGTTCGCGGTTCCCGACCCCTGGGGCTACGGCAGCGACTACGAGCAGACGAAATACGAACAGACCCTGGAACTCCTGCCGGAAGGGCCGATCCATCGGGCGCTGGAGCTCGCCTGCGCCGAGGGGCATTTCACCGCGCAGTTGGCGCCGCGGGTGGAGGCGCTGGTCGCCTCCGACATCGCCGCGAAGGCGCTCGAACGGGCCGCCGAGCGCTGCGCGGGCCTGGGCCACGTCACGTTCCAGCAGCTCGACATGCGCCGCGACCCACTGCCGACGGGGTTCGATCTGGTCGTCTGCAGCGAGGTGCTCTACTACATCGGCGATGGCGCGGATCTGCGCCGCTTCGCGCGTAGGTTGGCCAACGACCCTGGTTCCGGGTGGCCATCTCCTGGTCGCCCATGCCAATGCCGTGGTCGACGATTCCGATGCGACCGGCTTCGACTGGCAGGTCGGCTTCGGTACCAGGCACATCGGCGCGACGCTGGCTGGCGTGCCCGGCCTCGAACTGCTGCGCGAGCTGCGCACGCCGATCTACCGGGTGCAGCTGTTCCGGCGCCGGCCCGAGGCGAGGCGTGGTCCGGCGCCGGCCCGCGAGGTGATCGAGCGCGCCGCGGGCGAGCTGGGCGGCCTCGTGGCCGCGATCAACTGGGGCGGCTGCGCGGTCACGCGGACGGAAGCCGCCAACGCCTGGACGACCCGCGCCGTCCCCATCCTCTTGTACCACCGGATCGCCACCGAGGGGCCTGCCGCCCTCGCGCCCTACCGGGTGTCGCCGGCGCGGTTCGAGCGGCAGCTCGGCTACCTGCGGCGGCATGGCTACCGCACCATCTCGCTGGCGCAGTGGCTCGCCGCGCTACGCGACCGTGACGGGCTGATCGACGACCGCGTCGTGATCCTCACCTTCGATGACGCCTACCGGGACTTCCTGACCGATGCCTGGCCGCTGCTGTGCCGCCATGGCTTCGGCGCCACCATGTTCGTGCCGACCGACCATGTCGGTTCCCGAGCCGAATGGGACCGCAGGCATGGCGAGCCGGCCGAGCTGATGAGCTGGGCGGAGCTGCGATCGCTTGCCGGCCACGGTCTCGAGATCGGCGCCCACAGCTGTTCCCACCCCTATTTGACCCGGCTCGGTCCGGCGCGCCTCATGGCCGAGGGACAGGTTGGCAAGGCCCGGATCGAGGCCGAACTCGGCCGGCCCGTCGAGCTCCTGGCGTACCCCTATGGCGACCAGAACCTGAGGGTGCGCCGGGCCATGGCGGCCTGCGGCTACATGGCGGCGGTGACGACGCAACCGGGTCTCAGCCGACTTGGCGACAATCCGATGGCGCTGCCACGGCAGCTGGTGGCCGGCGAGGACGATCTGGATGCATTCATCGAGAAGCTCGGGCCGCCGACGCGGGCCACCTTGGACCGCCGCGTGCGTTACCGCTACCTCCGCCTGGCACGGAAGAACCTGATGTAGTCAGCCGTCACCTCTGAAGCCCCTTCCGACCAAACCCGACCATCACGGAACGTCCCGACCGTGTCCGTCATCACCGCGAAGCGAACTGCGGCTCCGGCTGGTGCTCATCGCCACCTGTCGTGGCTGCCGCGCGAGGACGTCCCGATCCTCATCAACAGCTTCAACCGGCTGGCATGCCTCCGCGAGCTGATCGACTGGCTCGAGCGGGCCGGGCAGCGCCGGATCTTCGTCATCGACAACGCCTCCACCTATCCGCCGCTCCTCGCCTATCTGGACGGCCTTGCCCGTACCGGAACCGCGCGGGTGGTCCGTCTGCGTGAGAATGCCGGCCATCTGGCGCTCTGGCGGCACGGTCTGCTGCAGCGGCTCGGGATCACCAGCGAGTTCGTCTACACCGACCCTGACGTCGTCCCGGCCGAGAGCTGTCCGGCGGACGTGGTGGGTTTCCTGCAGTCCGTCCTGGCGGCGGACGACCGCATCGCCGTGGCCGGGCTGGGCTTGCGCCTCGACGACCTGCCCGACAGCTACCGCTTCAAGCAGCAGGCGATCGGCTGGGAGCGTCAGTTCTGGCTGGCGCCCGCCGGTCCGGGCCTCTTCCACGCCTCGATCGACACGACGTTCGCCCTCTATCGGCCGGGCAGCGGCCATTGCCTCGCCAAGCCCGGGATCCGCACCGGGTGGCCCCGGGTGGCCGCGCACCGCAGCTGGTACGTCGACGACTCCAGCCCTTCCGACGAGGACCGCTTCTACCGCGCGGCCGCCGCGCCCGGCACGTCCCACTGGTCGGTCGCGGCGCTGCCCGATTGGCTGGCCGCTGCGGCAGACCACCGGGCAGGGCGGCATCCGGCACTGCTCCAGGTGAGCGGTCTCGGGCCATCCCTGCCGGGCTATGTCGCGACGGCGCCCGACGGCACGATCGATCGGCCGTGCGGCTCGGTCGACGGCATCTATGTGCTGGGCGCGCCGGCCGTGCTCGCGGGCAACCCGCGGCTGCGCGGCGAGCTGCGGCGGGTCGCCCGCCGCAGCACGCGCATGGTCATGCACATCCCGGGCCCGGTCCGGGCCGGCACGGTGCGCGAAATCCTGCGGTACGAGCCGGGGTGGCTGCATGGCTGGCGTCTGTGCGCGGCGGTGATCGCAGCCGACACCTGCCTGGATTGGGGCGAGGGCAGCGGCTCGCCGGGCTCGATCGACACCCTCATGCTTCACCTCGAGCCCGGCTCCGCCGCCGATGTCGCGCAGGATCCCGAGATCCGGATGGAGATGCTGGACTACTGGCCGGGGTTCACTGCACTGCCCGGCTGACCGACCGCCAGCGCCACATCCATCGCCGCCTCGGCATGGAGGCGGGTGGTGTCGAACACGGGCAGATCCAGATCGTCCTGACCGATCAGCATGCCGATCTCGGTGCAGCCCAGGATTACCGCATCCGCACCGGCCGCGCGCAGTCGCCGGATCTCGGCGAGGTAGCGTTCCTTCGAATTCCGCGCGGACGATGCCGCGGCAGAGCTCCTCGTAGATGACGCCGTGGACCATCGCCCGCCCGGCCTCGTCGGGGACCATCGGCTCCAGCCCGTACCGCGCCCGCAGCCGCTCGGCGTAGAACGGCTGCTCCATCGTGAACCGCGTGCCGAGCAGGGCCGGTCGTCGGCGGCCGGCGGCCGTGAGGGCGGCACCGGTGGCATCGGCGATGTGCAGGAGCGGGATCCGGACCGCACCCTGCAGCTCGTCGGCGAGCTTGTGCATGGTGTTGGTGCACAGCACCAGCGCCTCGGCCCCGGCCCGCTCCAGCCTTCGGGCCGCCTCCGCGAGCAGGTCGCCGGCCGCGGCCCAGTCGCCGCGGTGCTGAAGCTCGGCGATCTCGGCGAAGTCGACCGACCAGAGCAGCAGCCGCGCCGAATGCAGCCCGCCCAGGCGCTCGCGCGCGATCTCGTTCAGGAGCCGGTAGTAGATCGCGGTGCTTTCCCAGCTCATCCCGCCGATCAGCCCGAGCAGGCGCATCCGGGTCAGCCCCGACCGGTGACGGGTATCGCCGCCCCGGTCACCGCGGCGGCGGCGTCCGAGAGCAGGAACGCGATCACCTCGGCGATCTGCTCCGGCGCCACCCAGCGGGACGGGTCGGCCCTGGGCATCGCGGCCCGGTTCGGCGGCGTGTCGATGGTGCCGGGCAGGACGCAGTTGGCGCGCACACCGGCGTCCTTGAGCTCGGCGGCCAGTGCTTCGGTCAGCCGCAGCACGGCACTCTTGGCCGACGCATAGGCGGCCATGCCCTTGCCCGCCCGCGCGGCTGCGGCCGCACCGACCGTGACGATGCTCCCGCGTCCCGCCGCCCGCATCGCCGGTACCACCGCCCGGCACAGGTTGACCGCCGTGAACAGGTTGGCCTGGAACAGCCGCTCCCAATGCGCCGGATCGCCGGCCTCGACCTCGGCCATGGCGAACGCGCCCACCGTGTGCACGAGGCCGTCGATCCGGCCGAAGCGCCGCATCGCACGCTCCACCAGCGCGCGGCAGGCGGCGGGATCGCCGAGATCGATGCCGGGCTCGGCCTGGACACGCCCGGCATCGAGGCCGTCCAGCGCCCGGTCGAGCGCTGCCGCGGTGCGCTCGACCGCGACCAGCCGGTGGCCCGCCCCGGCGAGCACCTGAACCACGGCGGCACCGAGATTGCCGCCGGCACCGGTGACGATCGCGACCGGCTGGGCGGCGGACGCGGTCACTCCGCCGCCTTGAGCTCGTAGCCCAGCTCGGCCGACAGTTTCTGCAGCAGGTCGACCGCGGCCTCGGCGATCACCGTGCCCGGCGGGAAGATCGCCCTTGCCCCGGCGGCCAGCAGCGCATCGTAGTCCTGCGGCGGCACGACGCCGCCGACCACGATCATGATGTCGCCGCGGTCCCGTGCCTCCAGCTCCTTGCGCAGCTCCGGCACCAGGGTCAGGTGGCCGGCGGCGAGCGAGGAGACGCCGACGATGTGGACGTCGTTGTCGACCGCCTGCTGCGCCGCCTCGCCCGGCGTCTGGAACAGGGCTCCGATGTCGACGTCGAAGCCGAGGTCGGCAAAGGCGGTGGCGATCACCTTCTGGCCGCGGTCGTGGCCGTCCTGGCCCATCTTGGCGATCAGGATGCGCGGACGCCGGCCCTCGGCCTCGGCGAAGGCCTCGACCAGGTCCCGGGCACGACGCACGCTCATGGGCTGACCGACCTCCTTGCCGTAGACGCCGGCGATCGAGCGGATCTCCGCCACGTGCCGGCCCCAGACCTTCTCCAGGGCGGAGGTGATCTCGCCCACCGTCGCCCGCGCCCGGGCCGCCTGCAGCGACGAGGTCGAGCAGGTTGCCCTGGCCGGTCTCGGCACAGCGGGTGAGTGCTTCCAGCGCCCGGCGGCAGGCGAGCTGGTCGCGGCCGGCGCGCAGGCGCTCGAGCTTCGCGATCTGCATGGTGCGCACGGCCGAATTGTCGACCTTGAGCACGGGGATGTCCTCGGCCTCGGTCGGGCGGTACTTGTTGACCCCGACCACGGTCTGCCTGCCGCCGTCGATGCGCGCCTGGGTGCGGGCGGCGGCCTCCTCGATCCTGAGCTTGGGGATGCCCTGCTCGATCGCGCGCGCCATGCCGCCCGAGGCCTCGACCTCCTGGATGTGCTCCCAGGCGCGGCGGGCGAGGTCGTGGGTCAGCCGCTCGACATAGTAGCTGCCGCCCCAGGGATCGATGGTCCGCGTGATCCCGGTCTCCTGCTGCAGCTGGAGCTGGGTGTTGCGCGCGATCCGGGCCGAGAAGTCGGTCGGCAGCGCCAGCGCCTCGTCGAGCGCGTTGGTGTGGAGCGACTGGGTATGGCCGTGGGTGGCGGCCATCGCCTCCACACAGGTGCGCACGACGTTGTTGTAGACGTCCTGGGCGGTCAGCGACCAGCCGGAGGTCTGCGAGTGCGTGCGCAGCGCCAGGGACTTGGGGTCCTTGGGTGCGAACTCCTTGACCAGCTTCGCCCACAGCATGCGCGCCGCGCGCAGCTTGGCGACCTCCATGAAGAAGTTCATGCCGATCGCCCAGAAGAACGACAGGCGCGGCGCGAACGCATCGACGTCCAGGCCGACCTCGCGGCCGCAGCGGATGTATTCGATGCCGTCGGCCAGGGTGTAGGCGAGCTCGAGGTCGGCGGTGGCTCCGGCCTCCTGCATGTGGTAGCCGGAAATGCTGATCGAGTTGAACTTGGGCATGTGCTTCGCCGTGTAGGCGAAGATGTCCGAGATGATCCGCATCGAGGGTGCGGGCGGGAAGATGTAGGTGTTGCGGACCATGAACTCCTTGAGGATGTCGTTCTGGATGGTCCCGCTGAGCTGCTCCGGCCGCACGCCCTGCTCCTCGGCGGCCAGGATGTAGAGCGCCAGCACGGGCAGCACGGCACCGTTCATGGTCATCGACACGCTCATCTGGTCGAGCGGGATGCCGGAGAACAGGATCTCCATGTCGAGGATCGAATCGATCGCCACGCCGGCCATGCCGACATCGCCCATCACCCGCGGATGGTCGCTGTCGTAGCCGCGGTGGGTGGCGAGGTCGAAGGCGACCGACAGCCCCTTCTGCCCGGCCGCCAGGTTGCGGCGGTAGAAGGCGTTGCTGTCCTCGGCCGTGGAGAAGCCGGCATACTGGCGGATCGTCCAGGGCTGGGTCGCGTACATGGTGGGGTAGGGGCCGCGCAGGAACGGCGGCAGGCCGGGCCAGGTCCGCAGGAAGTCCAGCCCCGCCGTGTCGGCCGCCGTGTAGAGCGGCGGCACGGCGATGCCCTCGGGCGTCAGCCAGGGCTGCGCGTCCTGCGGCCCGAACGCCGCCGCGGGCGGGACCGGGCCCAGGGGCAGGTCGGCGAAGCTCGGAACCGTGCTCATGCCGTCTCTCCCGTCGCGACCGCCATGGCCCGCTCCAGCACCGCCAGCACGTCGCCGCCGGCCTGGACGAACTCGTCGACACCGGCCGCCTGCCAGGCCGCCCGCTGCGCCTCGTCCGGCCGGCCCATCAGATAGACCCGGGCGGCGTGCGCGTGCTTGAGGGCCCGTGCGGCCGGCTCGGCCAGCGTAGCATAGTTGGCGTCGCTGGAGCAGATCGCGGCCTGCCGGGCGCCGCTGGCGCGAAAAGCCGGGCCCAGCTCCGCGAGCGAGGGCAAGGGCTCGCCGCCGACGGCGGCGATGCCGCCGGCCGCCAGCAGGTTGCGGGCGAAGCCGGCGCGGGCCGCGAACTCGTCCTGGCGGCCGAGGGCGCACAGGAACACGCGCGGGCGCTCGCCCGTGGCCGCCAGGATCGCGTCGCTGCGCGCCCGCAGCCGCTCGAACGCCTGCGCCAGACGGAAGCCGGGGATCGGCGCGATCGGCCCCGTCCCACCGGCCGTCGGCCACGGGCGCCGGCCCCGGCTGCGGCGGCTCGCGCAGATCGGCGAACTCGGAGACCCCGGTGATCGGCTCGCGCCGGCTGGCGATGTCCGCCTCGCGCCGCGCCCGGGCGGCCGCCACCTGCGCCTGCGGCCAGCCCTGCCGCAGGGCGGCCGCCATGCCGCCCTGGCGCTCGACCTCCTGGACCAGCGCCCAGGCCGCCGCGGCCAGCTCCTCGGTCAGGCGCTCGACGAACCAGCTGCCGCCGGCGGGATCCCGGACCCGGCCGAGCTGCGCCTCCTCGAGCAGGACCAGCTGGGTGTTGCGCGCGATCCGCCGCGCCAGCGGGGCGGGCGGACCCAGCGCCCGGTCGAACGGCAGGACGGTGATGCTGCCGGCCCCGCCGGCCGCGGCCGCGAACGTCGCCACCGTGCCGCGCAGGATGTTCACCTGCGGGTCCACCCGGGTGAACATGCGTGGTGCGGTCGTGGCGTGCAGGCGCAGGCCCGGCATCGCGGCCCCCGCACCGGCGACCTCGAGCACGCGCCACCACAGGCGCCGCAGCGCACGGAGCTTGGCCAGCGAGAGAAAGAAGTCGGCGTCCACGGCGAGCGCGAAGCCGATCTGGCCCGCGGCCGCCGCGGCCGGCTCGCCGCGCTCGACCTGGGCGCGCAGGTAGGCGATGCCGGTCGCCACCGCGAAGGCCAGCTCCTGGGCCTCGCTGGCCCCGCCGCCATGGTAGGGCCGCCCGTCGGCGAGCAGCGCCACGGTCCCCGGCCAGGCGGCCGCGACCTCGCGGGCGAGGTCCAGCGCTGCCGCCAGCGCCGGCTCGGGATCGAGCGCAGGCGCCGGCCACGGCGGCACCCAGCGGGTCGAGGTTGAGATCGGCGCGCAGCGCCTCGGCCGCGACGCCACGGCGCTGCGCCAGCTCCAGCAGCGCCCGCGCGGCGGCCGGACCGACGGCACCGGCATCCAGCCCGATCGGTGCGAGGTCGAGCAGGACGTCGGCGAGCACGCGGTCCAGCGCCGCCACGGCGTCGGGACCGTCGAGGCCGAGCTGCAGCGAGGTGACGCCCCCTGCCAGGTCCTCGAGGATCGCGGCGTTGGTGGCTGCGGGATCGCCGGCCCGATGCTCCTGGCGGATGTCCCAGCCGTCGGTGCCGGTGCCCGCCGCACCGCGGGTGAACGGCGCCGTGCCGGGCGGGCCGGGCAGTGCTGGCGCGTCCTCGGCGGTGTAGAGCGGGAGCACCCGGATCCCGTCGGCGGTCCGGCGCACCAGCCGGCGCTCGAAGTCGCCGCCCTTGAGCACCTTGTCGACCAGCGCACGCCAGTCGGCCTCGCCGAAGGTGGGGAATTCCGCCGCGAGCGTCAGCTCGGCTGGGGTGGCCGCTTCGGTCATGGTCCGCGTTCGCTCCCACTAGGCCCCGTCAGGATGCGTGGCCCGAACCTCCGGCTCCAGATGACGGGCCGTCGCAAGCAGGCACCCGCGCCGCGGACCCGTCCCGCCGGCTCTGCTGTGACTCAGTGCCGCAGAGCGATTTTCCGCGCCGTGCCCGCCACTTAACCGTTTGGGCGCGGATGCCGTTTCATCGCAAGGCTTTTGGTCGTTTTCCTGCAACGGTGCATCATGTATCCACGGCATCAGTCGAGGCGGAGTTGCCCCTCCCGCCTCCTGGTAGCTGGATCGCCATGACGACACCCGAGGACGCCCAACGTCACGCGCTCGACCCCGGCAACGGGGATGCCGGTCTCGACATCAAGGATCTCCTGGGCATCCTGTATCGGCGCAAGCGCCTGATCCTGTCGACCGTCCTGCTGCTGACGACGCTGGCGCTGCTGGCGGGCCTGCAGATCACGCCGCGCTACACCGCCACCGCCATGGTGATGATCGACCCGCGCAAGAGCAACGTGGTCGACGTGGCGAGCGTGGTCCAGGGCCTGGGTACGGACGCCTCGACGGTGGAGAGCCAGATCCGGCTGATCGGCTCGCGCTTCCAGCTCGAGCGCCTCGCGACCGACCTCGGCATCTTCGAGGATCCCGAGTTCAACACCGCCCTGCGCGCGCCCGACCGCCAGGTCCAGGTCGCGGGCATCGTCGAATCGCTGGCATCCTGGCTGCCCGAATCGTGGCTGGTCGCCACCGGCCTCGCCGCCGAGCCGGCCGAGGCCGCGAACTGGGACATGCCCTACCTGCAGCGCGAGTACACGATCGAGGAGTTCGCCAAGGGCCTCAAGGTGACGCCCGAGGGCCGCTCCTACGTGATCCGGATCGACTTCACCTCGGAGAACCCGAAGAAGGCGGCCAACATCGTCAACGCCGTCGCCAACCGCTACGTCGACATGCTGCGCGAGGAGAAGGTCGGCAAGACGGCACTCGCCACCGACTGGCTGTCGCAGCGCCTGGACGAGCTGCGCAGCGAGCTCGAGACCGCCGAGGGTGCGGTCGAGCAGTACCGCGCCAAGCACAACATCAACGACGTCAACGGCATCACGCTCAACGAGCAGCGCCTGTTCGACGTCAACCAGCGCCTCTCGGCCCTGCGCGCCGACGCCGCCGCGGCGCAGGCCAAGGTGGCCCAGATCCGCGCGATGCGCACATCCGGCTTCGACGCGGTCGAGGCCGTGCCCGAGGTGCTGTCGTCGACCACGATCATCAACCTGCGCGAACGCGAGACCCAGCTGCTCAAGGAAGAATCCGAGCTGCGCAGCAGCTTCGGCGCCAAGCATCCGCGCATCCTCAGCGTGCAACAGGAAAAGGCGACGCTGCAGAAGAAGATCAAGGCCGAGGTCGCGCGCATTCTGAAGACGATCGAGAACGACGCCGAGGTCACCCAGTCGCGCATCAAGGCGCTGGAGAAGGAGATCAGGACCGTCTCCGGCGGCACCTCGGTGGACCGCGAAGTGGCGGTCAAGCTGCGCGAGCTGGAGCGCGACGCCGACGCCTCGCGCAACATCTACAATTCGTTCCTCGCCCGCTACAAGGAGACCGCCGACCAGCAGCAGCTGATCGAGGCCGACGCCAAGGTGGTGTCGATGGCGGCCCCGCCGGTGACGCCCAGCACCCCCGGCCCCAAGCTGTTCGGTGCCCTGGGCCTGACCGGCTCCTTGATGCTGGGCACGCTCCTGGCCCTGCTGCTGGAGCGCTTCGACAGCGGGCTGCGCAGCGCGCGCCAGGTCGAGCAGGCGCTGGGCCTGCCGGCGCTGGGCCTGGTACCGCGCCTCGACCGGCTGCGCCGCAACCAGAAGCCGCACCAGTATCTCCTGGCCAAGCCGCTCTCGGCCTACGCCGAATCGGTCCGCGCGATCTACACCTCGCTGCAGCTCTCCAACGTCGACCAGCCGCCCCAGGTGATCCTGGTCACCTCCTCGCTGCCGCAGGAAGGCAAGACCACGCTGGCCTTGAGCCTCGCCACCTTCGCCGCCAGCTCGGGCAAGCGCGTCCTGCTCATGGACGTCGACCTGCGCCATCCCAACGTCCACCGCGACCTCGGCATCCCGCCGGACTACGGCCTGGTCGAGTACATGGCCGGCGAGCGCGAGCTCGACGAGGTCATCCAGGCGCACGAGGAAACCGGGATCTGGTACCTGCCGATCAAGCGGCAGACCGCCAACCCGACCAACCTCCTGGGCAGCCAGAAGCTCAAGCAGCTCCTGCTCGACCTGCGCCAGCAGTTCGACTTCATCGTGCTCGACGCCGCCCCGCTCCTGGGCGTGACCGACACCAAGGTCGTCTCGCGCTTCACCGACAACGTCGTGTTCGTGATGCAGTGGAACACGACCAGCCGCGACACCGCGGTCAATGCCCTGGCCCACATGCGCGAGGCCCGGGGCAACGTCGCCGGCGTGGTGTTGACCCAGGTCGACGTGGCCAAGCATGCCCAGTACGGCTATGGCGACGTCGGCCAGTACTACGGCAAGTACCAGAAGTACTACGTCAACTGAGCCACCAGCCCGGGAGCGGACCCATGCGCCTCTACGATTTCGGCTTCATCCTGCTCCTGGCCGCCGGCGTGTGCGCCGGCATCGCCATGGTCGTGGCGGCCCAGACCGCCTGAGCGGCCTCAGGCGCCGTGGCGCAGGTGGAAGCTCTTGGGCCGGGTGAGGTGGGTGTAGGCCTCGTCCGATAGGGCGCAGCCCCGGCCCGAGTCCTTGATCCCGACCCAGGCCAGGGCCGGATCGAGATAGTCGCAGCGGTTGAGGAAGAACGTCCCGGTCGCGACCCGGTCGCCGATCGCGGCCGCCGCCTCGGCGTCGCGCGTCCACACCGAGGCGGTGAGCCCGAACCGGCTGTCGTTCATCAGCGCCACCGCCTCGTCGTCGCCGGAGACCGGCATGATCCCGACGATGGGTGCGAAGCTCTCCTCGCTCATCAGGCGCATGGCGTGGCTGACGCCCACCACGCATTGCGGCGCCATGTAGGCCGAGCCCCGCGCGTCCCGCGCGAAGCCCGCGGGATCGATCAGGGCTCGGGCACCCTGGGCCACGGCCTCGTCCACCTGGCCGCGCGCGAAGTCGGCGGCCGAGGCACGCACCATGGGCCCGAGGTTGGTGGCAGGGTCGGTCGGGTCGCCCAGCACGTAGCGGCCCGCCAGCGCCGCATACCCCTCGACGAAGGCGTCGAACCGGTCGGCATGGACGTAGATGCGCTCGATCCCGCAGCAGCTCTGGCCCGAGTTGAAGCAGGCGCCGTCGACCAGGTTCTCGACCGCATGGGCGAGATCGGCATCCGCGCGGACATAGGCCGGGTCCTTGCCGCCCAGCTCGAGGTTGGTGGCGATGAAGGCCTGGCCGGCGGCCGCCTGCACCGCGTGACCCGCCGGCACCGAGCCCGTGAACGCCACGAGCTGCGCCGCCCCGCTGGCCACGATGCGCAAGGCGGCATCATGGCTCATGTGCAGGTGCTGGAACACGCCCGGCGGCAGGCCAGCCGCGTCGAACGCCTCCTGGAACCGCTCGGCGCACAAGGGCGTCTGGGCGGAGTGCTTGAGCAGCACCACGTTCCCCGCCGCCAGCGCGGGAACGATGCTGTTGACCGCGGTGAGGTAGGGGTAGTTCCAGGGTGCGATCACGAACACCAGACCCAAGGGCTCGCGCCGGACGAAGCGGGTGAACCCCGCCTTGGGCTCGGGCGACCGGTCGGCGAGTGCTCGCGGTGCAGCCGCCAGCATCCAGCGGGCCCGCTCCTCCAGCCCGCGGATCTCGCCCGGGCTCTGGCCCAGCGGCCGGCCCATCTGCCAGGTGATCTCGGCCGCGAGCTCGTCGCGCCGGGCCACCATGTGGTCGATCGCCCTGCCGATCAGCGCCACCCGCGCCTCGACCGGCGTGTCCCGCCAGCCGGCGGCCGCCGCTGCCGCACGCTCGAGGGCGGCCGCGATCGCGGTCTCGCCGGCCAGGGGTCGCTCGACGAGGATCCGGCCGTCGACCGGCGAGATGGTGCGCTGCAGGCTCATGGGCTCGGCCCGGTTTCGGGTTGCGCCGGTCAGTGGCCGGCGATGTAGGCTTCGCGCAGCACTACCGTCTCCAGCTCCATCTCGTCGAGCCGCGACTTGACCACGTCGCCGATGCTGACCAGCCCGGCGAGCCTGCCGCCCTCGACCACCGGCATGTGGCGGAACCGGTGCCGCGTCATCTCGGCCATCACCGCCTTGACCGCATCGTCCGGGCCGGCAGGTGCGCGCGCCCTTGGTCATCAGGTCGCGCACGCGCCGGTCGGGCGCCAGGACCGCAGCCCCCTCGTCGGCCAATGCCAGGACGATGTCGCGCTCGGACAGGACGCCGGCGATCGAGGTCCCGTCCTCGCTGACCACGAGCGCGCCGATGCGCTCCAGGGCCAGCCGATGCACCGCCGTGGCGACGGTGGCGTCGGGACGGATGGTGACGACCTTGTTGCCCTTGTGGGCGAGGATCTCCTGGACCTTCATCCTGCCACTCCCTCGCTCGACCATTCGAGCCAGCGGCCAGAACGAAGTCGTGGCCGCACCCTCGACTATGCCAGAGGATGCGGCGAGGCCAAGCGATTGATCTCGGTCATGATGAAGAACGGCGCGCCGTTCTCCACATCCCAAGCCCGACCTATCTGGGTACGGCCGCTAGGCGCGCACGACGATGCGCGACCACGGTTTGTGTAGCTTGGGTGAACGGCAGGAGTTGCCCCGCTTCCCTCAGCACGTCCGGTACGAACCGGGGAGCTCCTGCCGTCCAGACCAGGCGGGGCGCTGCCTACTCGCCGCCGCCCAGGCTGTGCACGTAGACCGCCAGCATCTTGATGGTGGTGTCGTCGAGACGGCCCTGCCAGGCCGGCATGGCGCCCAGGCGGGGCTGGTGGATCTGGGCCGCGATCTGCTCGGGCTCGCCGCCATAGAGCCAGATCATGTCGTTGAGCGCCGGCCCGCCCAGGTCGACCACGCCCTCGCCGCCCTCGCCGTGGCACGACGCGCAGTTCTCGGCGAAGATCGCCTCGCCGCGCGCGGCCGCCTCGGCGTCGCTCTGCCGCTGGGTGAAGGCCAGGAGGTACTGGGTCACGTCGGCGATCTGCGCCTTGTCGAGCAGACCGTCGGCGCCGAAGGCCGGCATGGCGTTGTCGCGCGCGTCGGGGTCGTCGCCGTTCCGGATGCCGTGGCGGATGGTGTACTCGATCTGGTCGATCGCCCCGCCCCAGATCCAGTCGTCGTCGGCCAGCGTCGGGAAGAAGCCCTGGCCGGCGCCGCCCAGGCCGTGGCAGGGCGCGCAGTTGGTCTTGAAGTTCTTCTCGCCGCCGGCGATCGCGAACTGGACCAGCTCCGGGTCGCCCTGGATGGCGGCCGCGTCCAGCGCCGCGATGCGGTCGGTCCACTGCGCCTGCTCGGCCTGGGCCGCGGCGAAACGGCGCTCGAAATCGAGCCGCTGGTTGGAGCCGAGCACGCCCGGCAGGTGGCCGGAGGTCCAGGGCCAGGAGGGGAACAGGATCCACCACACCACCGCGAAGGCGATGCAGACATAGAAGGTGTAGACCCACCAGCGCGGCAGCGGGTTGTTCAGCTCCTTGATGCCGTCCCACTCATGGCCGGTCGTCTCGACGCCGGTGATGGCGTCCTTCTCACCCTTGGCGGCCATCGTTCTCCTCCTCATCCCTGAACGGGATGCGCGCATTGTCTTCCATTTCCCGCCGCCGGCTCGGCCAGTAGACCCAGGCCACGATGCCGACGAACAGGATCATCAGCCAGACGACCCAGAACTGCTTGAGGACGGGGAGGATCGTCTCCACGGACGCTACTGCAGCAGGTCTTCGGTGCGGATCGACGGTGAAGTCGACCATGCGGCCCAGGATCTGCAGGTAGGCCACCAGCGCATCCATCTCGGTCACCCGGCCCGGCTGGCCGTCGAAGTCGCCGACCGCCGCCTTGGGGTAGCGCGTCTGCACGCCCTCGTGGTCGCCGTCGACCGAGGCCTGGGCCACGAGGTCGGCCGCCGCGGCCTGCACCATCTCGTCGCTGTAGGGCACGCCCACGACCCGCTGGGTCTCGAGATGGGCGGCGATGTCGGCGACGTGGAGGTCGCGCTCGATCAGGAAGGCGTAGGGCGGCATGATGCTCTCGGGCACCACGCTCGTGGGCTGGATCAGGTGCGCCACGTGCCACTCGTCGGAATACTTGCCGCCGACCCGGGCGAGATCGGGCCCGGTGCGCTTGGAGCCCCACTGGAACGGATGGTCGTACATGCTCTCGGCGGCGAGGCTGTAGTGGCCGTAGCGCTCGGCCTCGTCGCGGAACGGCCGGATCATCTGGCTGTGGCAGTTGTAGCAGCCCTCGCGGATGTAGATGTTCCGGCCGACGAGCTCGAGCGGGCTGTAGGGCCGCACACCCTTCACCTTCTCGATCGTGCTCTCGATGGTGAACAGGGGTGCGATCTCGACGATGCCGCCGATCGAGACCGTGACCAGGATCAGGACCAGGAGCAGGAAGCCGCGGGTCTCGACCTTCTCGTGGTTGCGCAACAGCGACATGGGTCCTGCTCCTCACTCGGCCGGGGTGGCGCGAGGGGCGTAGACCGGCTGGAGCACGGCCTCCTCCTCGGTCCGGACGTCGCCGCGGGCGGTGCGCCAGAGGTTGTAGACCATGATCAGCGCCCCGGTGAGGAACAGCACGCCGCCGAAGGCACGGATCACGTAGAAGGGGTGCATCGCCTGCACGGTCTCGATGAACGAGAACTGCAGGAAGCCCAGATGGTCGTAGGAGCGCCACATCAGGCCCTGCATGATGCCCGACACCCACATCGCGGTGATGTAGAGCACGATGCCCATGGTCGCGACCCAGAAGTGCCACTCGACCAGCTTGTAGGAATAGAGCCGCTGCACCTTCCACAGGCGCGGCACGAGATAGTAGACCGCACCGAAGCTGACGAAGGCGACCCAGCCCAGGGCACCCGAGTGCACGTGGCCGACGGTCCAGTCGGTGTAGTGGCTGAGCGCGTTGACCTGGCGGATCGACATCAGCGGGCCCTCGAAGGTGCTCATGCCGTAGAAGGCGATCGAGACCACGAGGAAGCGCAGGACCGGGTCGGTGCGCAGCTTGTCCCAGGCACCCGAGAGGGTCATCAGGCCGTTGATCATGCCGCCCCAGGACGGCATCCACAGCATGATCGAGAAGGTCATGCCCAGGACCTGCGCCCAGTCGGGCAGGGCGGTGTAGTGCAGGTGGTGCGGGCCGGCCCAGATGTAGAGGAAGATCAGGGCCCAGAAGTGGATGATCGACAGGCGGTAGGAGTAGACCGGGCGCTCGGCCTGCTTGGGCACGAAGTAGTACATCATGCCGAGGAAGCCGGCGGTGAGGAAGAAGCCGACCGCGTTGTGGCCGTACCACCACTGGGTCAGCGCGTCCTGCACGCCCGCGAACAGCGAGTAGCTCTTCACGCCGAAGAACGAGACCGGCACCGCCAGGTTGTTGACGATGTGCAGCATCGCGATGGTGACGATGAAGGCGAGGTAGAACCAGTTGGCGACGTAGATGTGCGGCTCCTTGCGCCGCAGCAGCGTGCCGAAGAAGATCACGAGGTAGACGACCCAGACCACGGTCAGCCACAGGTCGACGTACCATTCCGGCTCGGCGTACTCGCGGCCCTGGGTGATGCCCAGGACGTAGCCCAGAGCGGCCATCACGATGAACAGCTGGTAGCCCCAGAACAGGAAGGTCGCGAGCAGCGGTCCCCCGAACAGCGTGGCCCGGCAGGTCCGCTGGACCACGTAGAGCGAGGTGCCGAGCAGCGCGTTGCCGCCGAAGGCGAAGATCACCGCCGAGGTGTGCAGCGGGCGCAGCCGCCCGAAGGTCGTCCACTCCAGCCCGAGATTGAGGATGGGGTAGGCGAGCTGGAAGGCGATGAAGGTGCCCGCCGCGAAGCCGACCACGCCCCAGAACATGGTGGCGATGGTGAACAGCCGGACGACGTCCTCATTGTAGGCGGGCTGGTCTGAAGCCCGGACGGCAATGGCGGCCGCTGACATGATCCTCTCCTGCCTGCCAAGCGCGCGACCGGTGCGGATTTCCCGGCCCATGACCGTGCATTGGGCCGCCCCGCTTCGCTCACCGGCCGTGTCCACCATTGGCTATCGGTTCGGGCTGCGGCGGTGAAATGGAATCTCGACCGTGCGACGACGTGACCTTGCCAGCGCGGCTTGAGCCGGTGCATTGATCTAGATCAAGTTTCGATGCGTCGAAATGAACGCTGTTGCGTGCCGTGCGGGCGGCCGATGGTCCCGGCCAGGGAGAGACGAGATGGCGGCGGAAACTGAAATGACGGCGGATGTCGTGCCGGTCTACGCGAGCCCGTTGCCCGCGATCCGCAAGATCGAGATCGACCGGCCGTGGCAGTGGCTGGTCAAGGGCTGGCAGGATCTGCGCAAGGCGCCGGTGGTGAGCTTCACCTACGGCGTGCTCGCGGCGGTGACCGGCTACGCCTTGACGCTCGGGCTGATCTGGGCCGACCTGCTCTATCTGGTGCTGCCGCTGACCGCGGGCTTCCTGATCGTGGGCCCGATCCTGGCGGTCGGGCTCTACGAGGTCAGCCGCCGCGCCGAGCTGGGCCAGGGCACCTCGCTCGCCCAGGCCCTGGCGGCGTTCCAGCGCAACGGCAGCCAGATCGCGCTGATGGGCGTGGCGCTGATGCTCTTGATGTTCGCCTGGGCGCGCATCGCCGCCCTGATCTTCTTCCTCTATTTCGGCCTCGAGCCGCCCTCGTTCGAGGATTTGATCGCCACCACCTTCCTCACGCCCGATTCGGTGCCGTTCCTGTTCTTCGGCACCGCGGTCGGCGGCGTGATGGCGCTCCTGGCGTTCTCGATCAGCGTGGTCTCGATCCCGCTGCTGCTCGACCGGCCGCAGGCCAACGTGATCGACGCGATCGCCACCAGCTTTCGCACGGTGCAGACCAACTTCGGGCCGATGCTGTTCTGGGGCGTGCTGATCGCCGGCTTCACCGCCGCCGGTCTCGCCACGCTCTATCTCGGGCTCATCGTCACCCTGCCGCTGATCGGGCACGCCACCTGGCACGCCTATCGCGACCTGGTCATCTTCCCCGAGAACGCCTGAGCGTACCGCCACCACGCAGCGAAAGGCCTGCCCGCATGGGTTCCTGGATCTTCGGCGCCGCCATGGCGCTGCTCAGCATGATCGGCCTGTTCATCGCCAGCCGGGCGCACGATCACATGCTGTCCGCGGTGGGCTTCCTTCTGGTCGCGTTCGGCCTCGCGTTCATCTTCTGGCTGATCGCCAAGAACACGGGCCACGCCCACGGACAGCAGGAACACTGAGCCCGGCCACGGCGCCTCAGGCGGCGGCCTGCGCGCGGTCCAGGGGTGGCAGGCCGAGCGCGTGGCGGCGGGCGAGTGCCGGCAGCTGCTCGGGTGCAATCCCGATGTCGTCGAGCGTGTCGCGGTCGATGCGCGTCAGTTCGTGCAGGGCTCGCAGGTAGCGCAGCTGCTCACGCAGCCTGCGCAGGACGTAGGTCGGGGTGATCATCGCCAGGATTCCTTTCGGGACGGTGGGGCCGCAGGAGGTCGCGGCAGCCTAATTCGCGGGCATGGCGCGCCAGGCGGGGACGGCCGTTGCCGGCCGGTCGGAGCTTGTGGTCTCGATCCGGCGCTCGGCCTCCTCGTAGGCCACGCGCACCACGTCGGCACGGCTGAGGCCGAGTTCGGAGAGTTCGCGGTCCGAGTAGGCGTTGAGCTCGGCCAGCGCGCGGCGGAACTCGCGGTGCATGGCCCAGATCCGGTGGGTTTCGCGCAGCAGGTTCATAGGTCCGATCTCCAGCAAGACCGGCACCGGCGGCAGCGCCGCCAAGGCCGGGAGGGGTGAACACCCTCCCTGATCTGATCGGCCCGTCTGGGGGGCTTCGACGCTCACCAAGATGGGGTAAGCCCGTAGTTTCGCTATCTCTCATATTGCAACGCAGCATTGCATAGAAACATGATCCAATTGAGGAAAGTCCTTTCTCGACAGAGCGTTGCTGCGCGGCAACATGCCCTTTCGTCGTGACCGGCGGGTGGCTGTGGCGCCGGACGGGGCCACGTTGACAGGGCCGGCGCCGATCCGTTAAGCCCGCGCCCATGGGGATGGCGATCTCCCCACGAGGCGACATGCCGAAGCATCGCGTCCCCCCTTACGAAGAGGACGCATCATGTCGTCGTTCACCACCATCGCCCTCGACAAGCTGGCGCGCCTGATCGGGCTGCCCAAGGCCCCCGTCATCCTGGACGTCCGTACCGAGGAGGACGTCGCCGCCGACCCCCGCCTGATCCCCGGCTCGCTGCGCCGCCCCGCTACCGCCGCCTCCGACTGGGCGCCCGCCTTCGCCGGCCAGGCAGCGGTGACGGTATGTCGGCGGGGCCGCAAGCTGAGCGAGGGTGCCGCGGCCTGGATCCGTCAGGCGGGCGGCACGGCCGAG
Source organism: uncultured Alphaproteobacteria bacterium (assembly GCA_963769465.1). Taxonomy (GTDB): domain Bacteria; phylum Pseudomonadota; class Alphaproteobacteria; order Geminicoccales; family Geminicoccaceae; genus Benzoatithermus. The sequence continues at coordinate 25,063 of CAVYMA010000020.1, read as the reverse complement.
GCGCTGGCCGGCGGCTTCGAGGCCTGGGCCAAGGCCGGCCTGCCGCTGGTGCCCCTTGCCAGGCTGCCGCCTCGCGATTCCCTCGGACGGACCGTGTGGGTCACCCGCGCGCGGCCCAAGATCGACCGCATCGCCTGCCCGTGGCTGATCCGCCGCTTCGTCGACCCGCAGGCCGTGTTCCTGTTCGTGGCACCGGGCGACGTCGCGGGCGTGGCCGAGCATTTCGCTGCCACGCCCTTCGACATCGAGGACGTGTTCTGGAGCCACCGCGGCCCGGACTGTACCTTCGACGTCATGGTGGCCGAGTTCGGTCTCGCCACCGAGCCTCTGCTGCGGCTGGCGCGAATCGTCCGCGCCGCCGACACGGCGCGCCTGGACCTGGCACCCGAGGCCGCTGGCCTGCTCGCCGTGTCGCTGGGCCTGTCGCGCCTGCACGGCGACGACCTGGCCCAGCTCGAGGCCGGCATCGGCCTCTACGACGCGCTCTACCGCTGGGCCCGCGACGCCACCGACGAGACCCACAATTGGCCCACCAGCAAGCCGGCTGCCTGAACATGGACGAGCCCGCCGCGCGCCCGCCGCATCCGAGCTTCGCCGAGGCGGCCCGGACCTGGCTCAAGATCGGCCTCCTGGGCTTCGGCGGACCCGCCGGCCAGATCGCGCTGATGCACAAGATCCTGGTCGAGGAGAAGCGCTGGATCGGCGAGGCGCGGTTCCTGCACGCGCTCAACTACTGCATGCTCCTCCCCGGCCCGGAGGCGCAGCAGCTCGCCACCTATGTCGGCTGGCTCCTCCACCGGACCTGGGGCGGCGTCGTCGCCGGCACGCTGTTCGTGCTGCCCGGATTCCTGGTCATCCTGACCTTGAGCACCCTCTATGCCGTCTTCCAGGGTACGGCCGCCCTGGACACGCTGTTCTTCGGGCTCAAGGCCGCCGTGCTCGCGGTCGTGGTCGAGGCCGTGCTGCGCGTCGGCAAGCGCGCGCTGAAGAACCGCGCCATGGTGGTCCTCGCCGCCCTGGCCTTCGTCGCGATCTTCTTCCTCGGCGTACCCTTCCCCCTGATCGTGCTCGCCGCCGCGGGCATCGGCCTGGTCGGCGGCCGGCTGCGGCCCGACCTGTTCCTGGCCGCCGGCCCCGCGCGCCGGCGGCGGCGGTGCCGTCGATGCCGTGCTCGACGCGCGGCTCGACCACACCAGGCCCACCCTCGGTCGTGCCTTGCGCGTCCTTCTGCTCTGGGGCGGCCTGTGGGCCGCCCTGCCGCTCCTGCTCGTGGCGATCTTCGGTGCCAGCAGCGTCTGGGCGCCGATGGCCGTGTTCTTCTCCAAGATGGCGGTGGTGACCTTCGGCGGCGCTTATGCGGTCCTGGCCTATGTCGCCCAGCAGGCCGTGGAGACCCTGGGCTGGCTCCGGCCCGGCGAGATGCTGGACGGCCTCGCCATGGCCGAGACCACGCCTGGGCCGCTCATCCTGGTGCTCACCTATGTCGGCTTCCTCGCCGCCTTCCGCGACGCGGGCGGCCTCGACCCGCTGCTCGCGGGCGTGATCGGTGCCGTCCTCACCACCTGGGTCACCTTCATCCCGTGCTTTCTGTGGATCTTCCTGGGCGCCCCCTACATCGAGACCCTGCGCGGCAACCGCGCCCTCCAGGCGGCGCTGTCCGCCGTCACCGCCGCCGTGGTCGGCGTGATCCTCAACCTCGCCGTCTGGTTCGCGCTGCACGCCATGTTCGCCGAGGTCGGCGAGACCGCCTTCGGGCCGTTCCGCGTCAGCGTCCCCGTCCTCGCCAGCCTCGATCCCTGGGCGGCACTCCTGGCGGCGGGCGCCATGCTCGCCATGTTCCGCTTCCACGTCGGCATGCTGCCGACGTTGGCCGGCTGCGCGCTGGCCGGGGCGGTGATCAGGATGGCCACATGAAGGCGACCGAGGCGATGAGGCCGCCGAGACCCGCTTCGCCACCTATGGGACGTTGGCGCCCGGACGGGTCAACCACCACCAGCTGGCGGGGCTGAGGGGGCACTGGCGGCAAGGTACCGTCAGGGGCAGGCTCGTCGATGCCGGCTGGGGCGCGGCGCTCGGCTATCCGGGCCTGGTCCTCGACCGGCATGGTGGCGAGATCGAGGTCCACCTGTTCGAGTCCCCGGACCTGCCCGACCACTGGTCCCGTCTCGACGCCTTCGAAGGACCCGGCTACCGGCGGGTGGTCACGCAGGTGCGCACGGCCGAGGGCGAGTGCGCCGCGTACATCTACGTCATCCACCCAGGCTAGAGCTGAGCTTCGATGGCCGCCTTGTCGATCACCGACCATACCCGCTCGATTTGCTGCATCCGATATTCGTAGAAGACGTTCTCGGCAAAGCGGATCCGCTTCCCGTCGACATGAAGGCCGAGGAAGATTCCCGTTGGCGTACAGTCGAAGCAAAGGCGACAAGCGATGTTGGGCGGATCGCAAATCAGCAGCTGAATGTCGAAACGAAGATCTGGGATCTCGCGGAAATCCCTCTCCAGCATGGCGCGATAGCCAGCGATCCCGATCGGCCGACCGTTGTGCTGCACGCCATCGTGGAGGAAGCTCTCCAGCTTTGCCCAGTCCTGCTCGTTCAGGCACGCAATGTATTCCCGGTAGAGGTTGGCAAGTTCGGCCCTGACCATGGCATCTTCTCCTTCTCGCCCCGCCGGGAGGTCGCGGCCAAGCTGGACCTCGGCCGGAACCCCATCCGCGGCCGCCGCGTTCTGGGGCCATGGGCCACGGACGTGCCCGGGAGCTTACAGCATGCGCGGCATCCTGCTCTGGGCGATCGGCATCCCGATCCCGGTCATCATCCTGCTCTACCTGTTCAACGTGCTCTGAGCACGTCCCGCTTCACCGTGCCCTGAGCACGGCGCTGCATTCGGCGGGCAGGTCGGCGAGCAGCAGCGGTGCCGCCGGCGGGCCGGGCGGCTTGGGCTTCCAGGGCTCCTCGGTCAGCCACCAGGCGAGGTCGGCACCGCAGCCGTCGCCGGGCGGCGGTGGCTCCTGGTCCCGGCACAGGCGCTCGCCCGGCGGGCAGGCGAGGCGCACGTGGAAGTGGGCGTCGTGGCCCCACCAGGGGCGGACCTTCTCCAGCCACGCCCGGTCGCCCGGGCTGCCCGTGCACATGGCCTGCTTGATCCCGGGATGGACGAAGATGCGCGACACGGCCGGATCCAGCGCGGCACGGCGGATCAGGGCGATGTGGACGTCGGTGAACAGGGCCGGGTCCACCGTGCGCGTGCCCGGCCGCAGCATCGAGACCGCCGAGATCGATTCGCGCTCCTCGCCGCTCAGGCGCCGGTCGGGCATCGGCGTGAGCCACAAGTCGACGTCGAGGCCGATCTGGTGCGAGGCGTGGCCGGTGCGCATCGGCCCGCCGCGCGGCTGCGCCATGTCGCCGACCAGCAGCCCCGGCCAGCCGTCGGCCCGGGCACCCTCCGCCAGCCGGGCCACGAACGCCACCAGCTCCGGATGGCCCCAGACGCGGTTGCGCGAGAGCCGCATCGCCTGCCAGCCCGGCCCGTCGACCGGCAGGGCCTGCCCGCCGGCGAGGCAGCCCCGGGCGTAGCTGCCGATCACCGCGGGCCCTGCCACCGGTGCCGGCGTGCCGGCGGCACCGAACAGCTCCTTGGCCGGCGGCTCGGCCGCCATGGCCGGGAGGGCGGCCATGGCCAGAAGGACGAGCAGCGGCAGGCGGCGGTGCGGCATGGCCTTCCTTCAACCTTGGGGACCGGGGAGCAGGGCATCGGTATAGCCGAGCAACCGGTAGTAGATCAGCCCGTACCACTCATAGGCAGCGTCATCGAGGTCGGCGAGCCGTCCGCCCATGTTGGGCGCCCAGTCCAGGCCGAAGGTGCCGGTGGTCCGGTAGTCGACCGGCCAGGGCTCGAGCTCGGGCCAGCCCGCGGCCCGGAACACGCCGACGGCGCGCGGCATGTGCATGGCCGAGGTGACCAGGAGCCAGCGCTGGCCGGGCCGGGGACGCGCCAGCGGCAGGGACAGGACGGCGTTCTCGCGGGTCGAGCGCGCCCTGCCCTCGAGGACGACGCGGCCGGCGGGCACGCCCTGGGCGGCGAGGAAGCCGGCGATCACCTGGGCTTCGGTCGGGTCGCCCGCCATGGCGGTCCAGCCCGCCCCGCCGGTGAACAGGATCGTGGCGTCGGGGTAGCGGCGCGCCAGCTCCGGGATCGCCGCGAACCGCTCCATGGTCTCGCGAAAGCTGGGCTGGCCGCGGGCAGCGCTGATCCGGCCGGCGATCCCGCCGCCCAGCACGACCACACCCTGGACGTCGCCGGGGTAGCGCTCGCCCGCGGGAAAGCGGTTCTCGAGCGGGATCGTCAGCCAGTCGCCCACCGGCAGGAGGGTGCACACCGCCATCGTCAGGACGGCAGCCGCGGTCAGGCGGCGGCCCAGGCGCGGCCGCCACCGGGCGGTGGCCAGCCCCGCCAGGGCCAGGAGCAGCAGGAGGTTGCTCGGCCGCAGGAGCAGGAACACGAGCTTGCCGAGCAGGTAGGCCATGAGCAACCCTTCTTGCCGCCGCGCACCGGGCGATCTAGGGAGCCGTACCCGTGGCGCAGCAACGAGAACCAAGCATGTCCGGCATCCTAGACAAGGCGCAGCTCGAGACCCTGGTGGCGAGTGGCGAGATCGACACGGTGGTGGCGGCCTTCACCGACATGCAGGGCCGCCTGATCGGCAAGCGGGTCACGGGCCGGTTCTTCCTCGATGCGGTGCACGAGGAATGGCACGCCTGCAACTACCTGCTCACCGTCGACATGGAGATGGAGCCCGTGCCGGGCTTCAAGGCGGCGTCGTGGGAGAAGGGCTATGGCGACTTCGTGGTCCGGCCCGACCTCGGCACGCTGCGCCGCATCCCCTGGCTGCCCGGCACCGCCCTGGTCCTGGGCGACGTCTGCGACCATCACGGCCACGAGCTGCCGTTCAGCCCCCGCACCATGCTCAAGCAGCAGCTGCAGCGGCTGAAGGAGCGCGGCTACGCCGCCAAGATGGCCTCCGAGCTCGAGTTCTACGTCTTCGACGACAGCTACGCCGCCGCCCGCGAGAAGGGCTACCGCGACCTCAAGACCGCCGGCTGGTACATCGAGGACTACCACGTCTTCGAGACCACCAAGCGCGAGCCGCTGATGCGGGCGATCCGCAACGGCATGGACGCCGCCGGCATCCCGGTCCAGGAGAGCAAGGGCGAGTGGGGCCCCGGCCAGGAGGAGCTCAACCTCGTCTATGCCGAGGCGCTCGAGATGGCCGACCGGCACGTCATCTACAAGAACGGGGTCAAGGAGATCGCCTTCCTGCAGGGCCAGGCGGTGAGCTTCATGTCCAAGTGGCGGGCCGACCTCGCCGGCAATTCCTGCCACATCCACGGCTCGCTCTGGGACGCGCAGGACCGTCCCGCCTTCGCCGACGGCCAGGGCGAGACCGAGCTGTTCCGCCAGTTCCTGGCCGGGCTGCTGGCCACCGGCGGCGGACATGACCTACTTCCTCGCCCCTTACGTCAATTCCTACAAGCGCTTCGTCGTCGGCTCGTTCGCGCCCACCAACCTGGTCTGGAGCCGCGACAACCGCACCTCGGGCTTCCGCGTCCTGGGCCACGGCAAGGGCACGCGCATCGAGTGCCGGGTCGGCGGGGCGGACGTGAACCCCTACCTCGCCTTCGCCGCCTTCCTCGCCGCCGGCCTGCACGGGATCGAGCAGGGCCTGGCGCTGGAGCCGGAGTTCCGCGGCGACGCCTACCAGTCGCGCGACATCCCCTCGGTGCCGCACACCCTGCGCGACGCGGTCGACCGGCTCGAGGGCTCGCAGGTGCTGCGTGCGGCCTTCGGCGACGAGGTGGTCGAGCACTATGTCCATGCCGGCCGCTGGGAGCAGGCGGTCTACGACAAGGCGGTGACCGACTGGGAGCTGACCCGGTACTTCGAGCGCGGCTGAGGGCGGCCATGGGTCTCGGCTGGACCCTGGCGCTGCTGGCCATGGGCGTCGTCCTGACCGGCCTCGGGCGCTGGCAGGAGGCCCGGCCGCGCGAGCTCGGCGACGTGCGGCTGGTGCCGACGACCGCGATCATGGCCGTGGGCGTCCTCGTCAGCGTGCTGGCCGCCGCCCATCTGGTCAGCCTGCTCACCGGGGTGCCGCTGCGGGGCAATTACGGGCCGTGACCGGAAATGCTGCGGCACAGGGGCAACATTCCTAGGGCAAACCGCTTCTGACCTCGTATCCGAGTGCAGACATTCCGGCATGCCGCGCTAGCATGCGGAGTTGCGTCCCTGGAAAACCCACGATCAAGCGGAGAACGCCCGTGTTGCCCCCGGTCGTCATCCATCCGCCCGTCTGGCGCCACCACGCCTTCGCCCTGGTGTTCGCCGCCGGTGTGAGCTTCCTGGCCTTGCCGGCCGGCGCCACGTCCGCGCCGCAACCGTCCAAGCTCGATCTGCGCCTGACGCCCACCGACATCGCGCCCGCAGCACCGCCGCGCCTGCCCCAGGCCACGGTGGCACCGCGGATGCACGATCAGGGCGTGCCCGAGATCGTGGGCGAGGTCGATCGCGTCAAGCAGACCGAGACGCCCAACCGCCGCCTCGCGGGTACCGGACCTCTGGGCGACCTCGCCATCGGCGAGGGCATGCTCCAGGAGCTGCTCGAGAACAAGACCATCCCGCTGTTCCGGATCCGCGTCGCACCGCCGTTTTGAGGCTCAGGCGGCGGCGACGAAGCGCCGGTACAGCCAGCCCACCGTGACCAGCGCCAGCCCCAGGGCCAGGAACGAGGCGGCGCGGTAGAGACCGGTGAGCTCGCCGAGGTCGAACAGGAACGCCTTGGCCAGCGCCAGGCTGGCCACGACCAGGGCGGTGGCGCGCAGCGCCCGGCTGCCGGTGCGGAGCCCGATCGCCAGGAGCAGCCCGCCCCAGGCGAGCCATGCGGCCGACCAGGCCAGGAACTCGCCGTCGCCGGTCGGGCCGTCCATCACGCTCCCCTGGAACGCGTGGCGCACCTCCAGGGTGAGCCAGACCAGCGCCAGCGCCTGCCCACCGATCGCCATCGCCCGTGCCAGCTGCACCCGCCCGAGCAAGGCGAGCTCGCGCGCCGAGGCCAGGGCCAGTGCTGCCGGCAGGCCGAACGCCGCGAGCAGCAGGTTCAGCACCGGGCGCTCGCCGACCGGATCGCCGGTGAGCACGGGGTTGGCCAGCAGCAGATTGTGCCCCAGCACGACGAGTGCGGCAGCCGCGATCAGGAGGGCGGCCGCAGGCGCCGGCAGGCGCGCCTCGGGCTCGCGCCGCCACCAGCGCAGCAGTGCCCAGGCGGTGGCCAACCATGCGGTGGCGTCCAGGCCGGCCTCGGCAAGGCCGACCCCCGCGCCCGGCGGACGGGCAGCGACAGCGATCAGGCGCGCGGCCAGCAGCAGCCACGCGACCAGCGCACCGCCCTGGAGCAAGGTCGCCAGCGGATCGTCGGCCGTGCGCGCGAACCACCGCGCGGCCAGCCAGAAGCAGACCGCCGGCACGCCGTAGGCATAGACCGTCCACAGCCAGCCACGCTCGGTCGACAGGTTCGGCAGGTCGACATCGAGCACCAGCCGGACCAGGACCAGGGTTGCCAGCGGCCAGGCGACGCGGCGCAGGGCCGCGAGGTCCAGCCGATCGCCGATCCAGGCGCAGGCCGGCAGCAGCACCGCCAGCGTCACCGTCAGGGCCGCGTGCTCGAGCGCCAGCGTGGCACCCAGGGCCAGCGCTCCGACCACGCCCAGCGCGTAGGCGGCGAGTGCCGGTGCCTGATCCGGGCGCCCCGCACTCCAGCGGGCGGCCGCGAGCGCCAGCGCCGCCAGGGCCAGCGCCACGGCGGAGTAGCCTGGGCTCACGGCGAACCCGGTGAGGCGGGCATGGCCCAGGGCCAGGGCCAGGAGCGGCACCGCCACCGCGAGGCCGGCCCAGAAACCCGGCTGGCGGCCCTGTCGTGCAATCCAGGCGCCGAGCAGGGCGTAGGCGCCGGCACAGACCGCGAGTGCGGTGGCCACCGGTGCCGCTTCGGGCGCGATCCAGAGGATCGGCTCCAGCCCCACGGAGGGGTCGCGCCATTGGCTGACCGGCATCCCGGACGGCAGGAGCCGCCAGGAGCCTGCGGCCAACAGGCCGATGCCGGCCATCGCGGCGGGCAGCCAGAGCGGTGCGCCGACCAGCGCCACCACCGCGATGGCGACAGCCGACAGTGCCACCAGCGCCGCGATGACCGGAGCCGGCTGACCCGCGGCCACCGCGTGCAGGAGGAGCAGGGCGCCCGAAGTCGCGGCGATGGCCGCGAGCAGACCCTGCAGCATCGTCGTCGAGGGCTCGTGCCAGCGACGCCACGGCAGCAACGTCACCGCCGCCGAGGCGCCCGCCAGCAGGAGGTGCAGCGACGGGGCACCCCAGGCGCCGGCGACCTGGTCGGTGGCGGCCGCCCCCAGTTGCCAGCCGATGATCCCTGCCAGGTGCAGGCCCAGGAGCCACGTCCAGCCGGTCAGGCGGGCGAGCGCGGCGAGCGCCGGTGCGAGTACGGCCAGGAACAGGAACAGCGGCCAGGGTGCAGGTGCCGCGATCGTCACGACCAGCGGGGCGGCGTAGGCGCCCAGCGTGCCCACGAGTGCGACGAGCGGACCGAAGCGCAGCGCCAGGCCGATGCCGCAGACCGAAACCAGCGCCAGGAGCGCGAACCCCGGGCCGGGCCCGATCAGGGCGTAGAACAGGTGGGCCGCGAGCGTGGTGCCGTAGAGCGTGGCAAGGCCGCCGGCGGCCAGCGCCGCCGGGACGGCATTCGGCCGCGTGGGCGGCTCCGCGCTGCGGTCGCGCGCCCGTTCGGCCAGCGCCAGCAGCGCCAGACCGAGGCTTCCGGCGGCAGCGATCCGGGCGCGCGCGCCGAGCCAGCCGTGATCGATGGCCCAGCCGGCCAGGAACAGCCCGCCCAGGGCCAGCGCCAGGCCGCCGAGCCAGACCAGCCAACGCTCGGCGACGACCGTCTCCAGCCGCGCGAGACCGGCCAAGAGTGCCGGTGGCTCGGCCGGGGCAGGCGCCTCGGGTTGCAGGGGCCCTGGGAATGATGGCCTCGGTCGCCGGGGTCTCGGTCGCCGGGGCGACAACCGTCGGCGCGGTCAGATCGGCGAGCTGCCGCTCCAGTACGGCCACGCGCTGCTGCAGGTCGTGGCCGCGCCGCCAGGACCTCCAGGCCAGAGCGACCAGCGCCAGGAGCAGCCCGGTCGTCAGCAGCCCGTCCAGATCGACCAGCAGCCCGATCTCTCCCGCAGAACCGCCAACCGGCCCGATGGCATCGCCCGGCGCGAACGCTACATAGGGTGCAGGAACGCCCGACCGCAATGGAGAGCCGAGCCATGCGCTACCTGCATACGATGGTCCGCGTCAGCGATGTCGACCAGTCGCTGGACTTCTTCGTCGACAAGCTGGGCCTCAAGGAGGTCCGCCGTCACGAGAGCCAGCAGGGCCGCTTCACCCTGATCTTCTTGGCCGCCGACGAGAACCCCGATGCCCAGGTCGAGCTGACCTACAACTGGGACCCGGAGGTCTACACCGGCGGGCGCAATTTCGGGCATCTCGCCTACGCGGTCCCGGACATCTACGCCACCTGCCAGCGGCTGATGGACAAGGGGGTCACCATCAACCGGCCGCCGCGCGACGGCCGCATGGCCTTCGTCAAGTCGCCCGACGGCATCTCGATCGAGCTCTTGCAGCAGGGCGAGGCGCAGCCGCCGCGCGAGCCCTGGACCTCGATGCCCAACGTCGGCAGCTGGTAGCCGGCACTTCAGCCCCGCAGCGTCGCGGCGTCCAGACCCAGCATCCAGCCCTCGTGGCGCCGGATCGCGGGGTCCGGCGGCGGGTCGGCCGGGCGCAGGCCGCGCAGGGTCAGCAGCATCCCGATCAGGCCGACCGTGGCGTCGAACGCGTTCTCGCCCCGCGGTCCCGGGCCGAAGCCATGGGCGATCGCGGCGGCGAGTTCCGTCCCCGGCTGCAGCCCGGCCCGCCCGGCCGCGGCGCGCAGGCCGTCACCCAACGCCTGGCGGTCGGCCTGCCGGCGCTTGCTGAACCGCCGGCGCGGCCCGAGCTCCGCGTAGAACTCGGCCGGATAGGTTTCCGCGACGACGCTGCCGCCGCGGGCGAGCAGGTCCGCGAGCGCGCCGTCGAATGGCCACAAGGCCGGGGCCGCGTCGCCGCGCAGGGCCGGCCGCAGGATCTCGTGCCAGCCTGCCAGCGCCGCCCGTCCGCACTGCTTCGGCCCCAGGGTCCAGAACATGCAGCAGGCCGGCGGCCGGCCGCTGGTACCCAGGTCGCACCGGCGCAGCAGGTCGCCATATCCCGCCACGCGGTGCCCGGTCGCGAGCGCCGCCCGCGAGGCGCCGCCGGGCCGCAAGGGGTAGAACGGCCGGTCGCGGCCGATCTCGTCGGGCGAGGCCGCCGGCGTCCGCAGGCGGTCCCAGGTGATGTCCTCCATCTCCGCCAGCCAGTTCGGGAACGGCCGCAGACCGGCGGGCTCGGCATAGGCCGCCGGCAGGCCGATCGGATGGTCGAAGCCGACGAGCACGCGGCCCCCGCCACAGCGCGCCGCGAGAGCCGCCAGCAGCCCGGCGGGTGGCGCAATCGGCGCCTCGCCGACGAAGCTGCCGTCGGGCTGGCGCAGCGCCATGGCCAGCATGCGGCCGGCCGGCCCGGCCGACCAGTCGGCATGGGCGACGAGGTCCGGCAGGACGGGAAGGTTCAGGCCGCGTTGACCCGGACGCGGGTCAGCCAGCGTCCGTCATCGTCGCGGCAGGCGACGCCGCGGCTGGTCAGGTGGCCCTGCTCGTCCGTGGCCTGGGCCTCGAACGCCCGGCAATAGCTGCCGTCGGCGTTGACGAAGGTGCTGATCGGCCGGACCGTCCCCGAGACGCCCTGGAGCGGATCGTTGAAGGCGACCGTGGTGCCGCTGGGCTCGGTCTCCAGGACCTCGGCGAGCTGCGATTTCGATCGCCGCCACCGCCACCTGCTCCTCCTGGATGAGCAGGGCCGGGCTGAACTGGCCCGCGGCGAAGCCGACGATCAGTCCGCCGATGCCGGCGGCCCAGGCCAGCCGGGCGGTGGCGCGCCGGGCGAAACTCGGGCGCGGCGCCGGTGCCGCCGGGCGGCCGGTGAGCGCCAGCGCCGGCAACGGTGCTTCCAGGATCGGATCGAAGGCGGCCGACAGGGCGCCATCGACCCGCCGCAACCGCTCGAGCTGGTCCCACAGTCCCGCATCGGCCGCCAATGCCGCCTCGACCTCCGCGGCGGCACCCGGCTTCAGCTCCCCGTCCAGATAGGCCACCAGCGTGGCCGGCTCGATCTTTCTCGTCATGTCCCGATCCTCGCCAGCGCCGGCCTGGGCGGATGCGCCGCAGCCTCCTTGCCGTCCATGGCCAATGCCAATGCCAGGCGCGCCCGCGCCACGCGGCTCGCCACGGTGCCGGGCGGCACGGCCAGCACCTCCGCCGCGTCCGCGTAGGACAGCCCGTCGACCGCGACCAGCATCAAGGCGGCCCGCTGGTCCGGCGGCAGGGCGGCCACCAGCCGCCGCACGTCGGACAAGGCCAGCCGCGCCTCGATGTCGCGCTCGCCGTCGCAGCCGACCAGCGTGTCCGGGTCCACGGGCTCCGCACCGCCGCCGCGGATCGCGGCGTGCCGCTTGCGGCTGATCCAGATGCTGTGCGCGATCTTGAACACCCAGCTGTGGAAGCGCGTCCCCGGCTCCCACTGCAGATGCCGCTCGACCGCCCGCTCGTAGACCGCCTGCACGAGATCGTCGGCCTCCTCGAGCGACCCGGTCAGCCCGGACGCGAACCGGCGCAGCCGTGGCCGCAGCGCCAGCAATGCCTGCCAGGCCGCCTGTTGCGACCAGGGTTCGCCGCCTTCCATGACCTGACCGTTCCGTCCCGCGTGACCGCCGGCGGACGTACCCGCCCCGCACGGTAAACGCCGATTAGATCGCAAAAATGCCGGCCCAAGGCCATGGAATTATTTTTCGCGGCGTCGGGATAAGCTGCGCGAGCTCGCGCGTTGTCGCGCTCGGAGTCGCCCGAGTTCGGTCGGCTCCGGAGAGCACATGATGGCACCGACGGACAAGAAACGCCTCCTCCTGCTGTGCGGCGCGAGCCTGCTGGCACTGCAGATCGTCGCCGCCCCGGTTCACCTGCTGGACCCCGGCGCCCAGCTGGGCCTGCAGGCGGCGCGCGCCCAGGATTCCTCCTGCTTCGTCGCCGGGACCCTGGTCCTGATGGCCGACGGCACCGAGCGCCCGATCGAGACGCTGCGGCCGGGCGACGCCGTGCTGGGCCGGCGCGGCCGGGTCAACCGGGTGGTCGCCGCCGAGCGCACGCAGCTCGGGCGGCGGCGCCTCTACGCCTTCAACGGCAGGCGACCCTTCGTCACCGCCGAGCATCCCTTCCTCACCTGCGAGGGCTGGAAGGCGCTCGATCCCGAGGCCACGCGGCGCGAGAACGCCGAGCTCCACGTCGCAGCACTGCAGCTCGGCGACCGGATCTGCCGCGGCTCGGCGCGCCGTGTCGGCGGCGACGATGCCGGCCTCCTGTTCATCCAGTCGACCACCGTACTGGAGGCGTTCGCCGCGGTGGAGGCCGATCCGGGCACGCCGCTGTTCAACCTGCTCCTCGACGGCGACCACAGCTACGTGGCCGACGGCTGGATCGTCCACAACAAGGAGGGCGGCTCGGACGGCGGTAGCTCGGACGGCGGCGGCTCCGACGGCGGTGGCTCGGACGGCGGCGGCTCCGACGGCGGCGGCTCGGACGGTGGTGGCTCCGACGGCGGTGGCTCGGACGGCGGTGGCTCCGACGGCGGTGGCTCCGACGGTGGCGGCTCGGACGGTGGCGGCGGCTCGCGACGGCGGCGGCTCCGACGGCGGTGGCTCCGACGGCGGTGGCTCGGACGGCGGTGGCTCGGACGGTGGTGGCTCGGACGGTGGTGGCTCCGACGGCGGTGGCTCGGACGGTGGTGGCTCCGACGGTGGTGGCTCCGACGGCGGTGGCTCCGACGGTGGCGGCTCCGACGGCGGTGGCTCCGACGGCGGTGGCTCCGACGGTGGCGGCTCCGACGGTGGCGGCTCGGACGGCGGTGGCTCCGACGGCGGTGGCTCCGACGGCGGTGGCTCCGACGGCGGCGGCTCGGACGGTGGCGGCTCCGACGGCGGTGGCTCCGACGGTGGCGGCTCCGACGGCGGTGGCTCGGACGGCGGCGGCTCCGACGGTGGCGGCTCCGACGGCGGCGGCTCCGACGGCGGCGGCTCCGACGGCGGCGGCTCCGACGGCGGTGGCTCCGACGGCGGCGGCTCCGACGGCGGCGGCTCGGACGGCGGTGGCTCCGACGGCGGCGGCTCGGACGGCGGTGGCTCCGACGGTGGCGGCTCGGACGGCGGTGGCTCGGCGACGGCGGCGGCTCCGACGGCGGCGGCTCGGACGATGCCGGCTCCGCCGCTACCGGCTCCGAGCGCGGTGCCGCGGATGCCCCTGGCGCGGACGACGGCGGTGGCGCGAGCGCGGCCGGGACCGCGAGTGGCGGTGCGGCCGCCGGCGGGGCGGTCGGGAGCGGCACGGCGGCGGCAGCGGCGACCCAGGCCGCCCGGCGAAGCGCGTCGCCGGCCGAGGCGCAGCGTCGCCAGGGCAAATCGACGCTCGACTCGTTCCTGGATGCGCTGGGGCTGTCCGACCCGCGCGACGTCGGGCTGGACCCCGCCGGCCCGCCGCTCTCGCCCGACCAGGAGCGCCGCGTGATCGAGCGGCGCTGGCGTCAGCCGGACTGAACGCCTACTCGATCCGCGCCGGGTCGCCCGCGAACTCCGCCGAGCAGAACGGTCCGCCCTGGAACCGCTCGGCCACGAGGTCGGTGGGCTCGGGCTCGGCCGCCAGCACGTCGGCCGCGAAGGGCTCCGACTCGTCCTCGGGCCGGTAGCCCAGCCGGTAGGCGTTGGCGTTGTCCCACCAGGACCGGTCGCTCTCCGAGGCACCGTAGACGGTCTCGAAGTGCAGGTCGGGATGCTCCAGCCCGATCCGGACCAGCTGGCGGAAGTCGCGCGGGCTGATCCAGATCGAGAGCCGCCGCCGGTCGGCCGGCCGGTCGGCGAAGTTGCCGATCCGGATGCACATCACCCCCAGCCCGAACTTGTCGGCGTAGAACCGGCCCAGCGCCTCGCCGAACGCCTTGCTGACGCCGTAGCGGCTGTCGGGGCGCGGCGGCACCTGGTGGTCGATCCGGGTCTCGCGCGGGTAGAAGCCGATCACGTGGTTGGTGCTCGCGAACACCACCCGCTTCACGCCCTGCCGGCGCGCCGCCTCGAACAGGTTGTAGCAGCCGGCGATGTTGGCCTGCAGCACGGTCTCCCAGTCGGCCTCGACCGACTGGCCGCCGAGATGGACGATCCCGTCGATGCCGGCACAGATCCGCTCGCAGGCGGCGAGGTCGCCGAGATCGGCCTGGTCGACCTCCTCGCCCGGGCCGGCCGGGTCGAGCGGGGCGCGGTCGGACAGCCGCAGCAGGGGGTAGACGCCGGCGAGGTCGGCCCTGAGGCGCTGGCCGATGCCGCCGGCCGCACCGGTGACGAGTACGCGCTCCATCCTTGGACCTCCTTGGCCATCCAAGCCTGCCATAGCGCCCGGCCGCCCAGGCGGGCAAGCGCCCGGAGTGATCGGCGGTTCCGGTTCAGCGCGCGTCGCGCACTGCGTCGGCGGTACTGCGGAAGAAGCCGTCCGGTCCGAGTGCCGTCGTGAGCCCCGTCGCGGCCGCAGCGGCCACCGCCCGCGGTGCGATCAGCCCGGCCACCACCAGCCGGCAGCCGCGGCCCGCGAGGCGTGTGGCGAGATCCTGGAGAACGCGCGAGCCGGTGTAGTCGATGTCGATGATCGAGCTCGCCTCGAGCACCAGGGTCCGTACCGGCGTATCGGCGTGTGCGACGGCGGCCTCCAGGCGCTGGGCCAGATCGTGCGCGTTGGTGAAGTGCAGCGGGGCCGGGATCAGCAGCACCAGCACGCCCGCGACCTGCTCGCCCCGCACCTCCGCCGTCGGCCGGACCCACAGGCCCGACGCCGGATCGCGGGCGAGCTGCACGATGCCCGGCCGGGCCACGACGAGCAGGCCGTGGGCGAAGGCGAGGGCGATCCCGAGCACCATCCCGGTCTCGATCGGCAGGAGCACGATCAGGACCAGGGTCGCCAGCATCAGCCAGAACTCGCGGCCGCCGCGGGCCCGGACGGCCTGCATCTGCCCGACCCGGAACAGGCTGCCGCCGACATACATCAAGACCCCGGCGAGGGCGGCGCGCGGGACGTGTGCCAGCAGGCCGGTGCCGAACAGGAGCAGGGCCACGAAGATCAGGATCGCGACCAGGCAGGCGACCTGCGAGCGGGCGCCGGACTGGGCGACGATGGCGGTGCTGGGTGGGCTCGCGTCGACGGGAAAGGCGCCGAACACCGATGCCAGCAGGTTGCCGGCCCCCACCCCGGCATAGTCCTTGGCCACGTCCGGCTCCACGCCCGGCGTCGAGGGGAAGGAGCGGGTGACCGCCGCCGTCTGCACCATGCAGACCAGCGCCACGATCGCCGCCAGCGGCGCGAAGCGGGTCATGCTCTCATGGTCGAGGCGCGGCAGTGCGGGCAGCGGCAGGCCCTCGGGCACCCCGCCCAGCATGGCGACGCCGCGCGCCGGCAGGTCGAGCCACCATGCCGCCAGCGCCGCCGCGACCAGGCCGACCAGGGCACCCGGCACGCGCGGTCCGACGCGCCGGCCGGCCAGCACGGCCGCGAGCACGCCCGCCCCGACCGCGAGATCGAGCACGCGCGTCTCGGGCAGCGTGCGCCACAGGGCGGCGATGCGCGCGAGCAGATGACCCTCGCTCCCCGGCACGCCCAAGAGCACCGGCAGCTGCCCGACCACGATGTGGACCGCGATCCCGGCGAAGAAGCCGGTGGTGACCGGGATCGACATCAGGTCGGCGACCCAGCCCATCCGCAGCAGCCCGACCAGCAGCAGGATGGCGCCCACCATCAGCGCGAAGGTGGCGGCCAGCGCCTGGTAGTCGGCCGAGCCCGGCGTGGCGGCGAGCGCCAGGCCCGCGGCGAAGATCGGTGCGATCGTCGAATCGCCGGCCACCGACATGAACCGGTTCGCACCGAGCAGGAGAAAGCCCAGCCCGCCGGCGATGAAGGCGTAGAAGCCGTACTCGGTCGGCAGCCCGGCGAGATGCGCCGTCGCCATCTGCGAGGGCAGCTGGATCGCGGTCAGCATCAGCCCGGCCGCGAGGTCCCCCGCCAGCCAGGCCGGCCGCCAGCCGCTCAGGCCTGCGAACAGCCGCAAGATGTGCCCCGGTCCGTCGTCAGCCGGCCTTCTCGGCCCGCTCGGCGGCATGGTACTGCTTGCGGATCTGTGCCAGGTCGACCGTGGGCTCGGGGTATTTCAGCTTCATCGCCTCCAGCGCGCCCAGGACGATCCGGGCCACCGCCAGGTTGCGGAACCATTTGTGGTCGCAGGGGATCGTGAACCACGGCGCATGCGGGGTCGAGGTCCGCTCGAGCGCCTCGTCGAAGGCGGCCAGGTAGTCGTCGAAGAAGGCGCGCTCCTTGTAGTCGGCATCGCTGATCTTCCACTGCCGGTGCGGGTCGTCGAGCCGCTCGGCGAAGCGGCGCAGCTGCTCCTCCTTGGAGACCACGAGGCAGAACTTGAGGATGGTGGTGCCGTTCTCCTCCACCAGGAGCCGCTCCCATTCGTTGATCAGGTCGTAGCGGCGCTGCCAGACCTTCTTCGGCACCAGCTTGTGCACGCGGGCGACCAGCACGTCCTCGTAGTGCGAGCGGTTGAACACCGCGACCTCGCCCTTGCCCGGCGCGTGCGGGTGGATGCGCCACAGGAAGTCGTGCGCCGCCTCCTCGGCCGTGGGTGCCTTGAACCCCCGCACCTTGCAGCCTTGCGGGTCCATGGCACTGACCACGTGCCAGCACACCCCGTCCTTGCCGGCGGCGTCCAGCCCCTGCAGCACGATCAGCAGCGCGTGGCGGTTGTCGCCGTACATCTTGCGCTGGAGCGTGCCGAGCTTGCGCTTGACCTCGTCGAGCTCGCGCTCCGCCGCCAGGACGTCGCCGTGCCTGCCGTGGAAGGCCGGGTCGAACGTCGCGAGCCGGACCTTGGCATCCGGGCTCGACCATCAGCTTCTTGGTGTAGTTCACGGCATCAGCTCCCCGCGATCGGCTGGGTCAGTCGGCTGGTCTCGGCGTCGCGCCGGTCCTCGAGCCGGACATAGACGAGCTTCACGGCGTCGATCACGATCATCCAGACCAGCGCATAGGCCCACACCACCCCGATCAGCGCCCAGGGCAGCTGCGGCACCAGGATGCCGTAGGCGCACATCAGCACGGCCACGATCTGCGTCGCCACCACGGCCAGGAACAAGGGTGCCGACGGGAAGGGCGGCTCGATCACCGAGCGCCGCGTGCGCACCACGAACAGGAGGAGATGGCCGCCGGCGGCCAGCTGCAGGAACAGCATGCTCTGCAGGTGCGTGTGGTCGAGCGGGAACTGCGCCATGCGCACGGGATCGCTCATCCACTCCATGCCGGCCAGCACCAGGCCGAAGCTCTGCGCGATCGCGAGCAGGCCCATCGTCGTGGAGAACACCAGGATCTTGTGCATCTGCCAGCGCACCGGCTTGGGTGCGGGCTGCACATTGTCGTAGGCGATGGTCATGATCGGGATGTCGTCGAGCAGGGCCAGCGCCACGATCATGATCGCGGTCAAGGGCTGGAAGCCGAAGAACACGTAGGACAGGACGACCACGAACATGATGTCGAGCGTCATCGCGATCCGGTAGTAGACGTAGCTGCGGATCCTTTCGAAGATCTTGCGCGATTCCACGATCGCGTTGACGATCGTCGACAGCCCGGGTGCGGTCAGGATCAGGGCCGCGGCACTGCGCGCCGCATCGGTCGCCCCGCTCACCGCCACGCCGCAGTCGGCCTGCTTCAAGGCCGGCGCGTCGTTGACCCCGTCGCCGGTCATGGCGACCAGGTGGCCCAGCTCCTGCAGGCTTTTCACGATCTCGTACTTGTGCTGCGGGAACACCCGCCCGAACCCGTCCGCCCGCTCCACCGCGCGCGCGGCGTCGAGCGGGATGTGGTCGGGGTCGGTGCCGTCCTTGAACACGTCGCCGGCCACCAGGAGATGGCCGCCCATGCCCAGCTGCTTGGCGATCTCGCTGCCGATCGCGACGTCGTCGCCGGTGACCATCTTGACCGCGAGGCCGAGCCTGCCGGTCTCGGCGATGGTCTCCTTGGCGTCGGGGCGCGGCGGGTCCATGAGCGAGAGCAGGCCGACCAGCGTCCAGGCCTGCCCGTCGCTCGAGCTCGCCACGCCCAGCGCCCGGTAGCCGCGGCCGGCCAGCTCGCTCACCTGCCCGTCATACTTGCCGCGGGTCACCGGATCGAGCTTGCACAGCTCCGCGATCGCCTGCGGTGCGCCCTTGGCGTAGTGGAAGGTCCGGCCCTGGGCGTCGGTCACGGTCGCGACCGTGCGCTTGTTGACCGGGTCGAACGGCGTGAACGCACCCTCCTTGTACTGGTCGAGCGAGACCGGGTTCTTGACCGCCTGCAGCACCGCCTGGTCGATCGCGTCCTCGCTGCTGCGCTGGCTCGCGAGTGCTGCCGCGAACACGACGTCGTCGGGCTGCGCCGTGCCGTAGGGGATCGGCTGGTCCAGCGTCAGCCGGTTCAGGGTCAAGGTACCGGTCTTGTCGCTGCACAGCACGTCCACGCCGGCGAGCTCGTCGATCGCGGACAGGCGCGAGACGATCGCCTTCTGCTTGGACAGGACGAGCGCACCCAGCGCCATGGTCACCGACATCACCGCCGGCATCGCGACCGGTACGGAGGCCACCAGCAGCACCAGGACGAACTGGGTGATGTTGCCGAGCGTGGTCCAGCTCCAGGTGTCGGCCACGACCACGTCGCGCCAGACCTGGAACCCGATCAGCACCAGCGCCAGTGCTGCCGCGAGCAGGATCAGGAAGTCGCCGATCTGCAGCACCGCCTGCTGCGCGTGCGACTTGGCACCGGCCGAGGCCACCAGCTTGGCGGTGCGGCCGAAGAAGGTCTGGTTGCCGGTGGCGGTCACCACCGCGGTCATCGAGCCCTGCTTGGCGATGCTGCCGGAATAGGCGCCGTCGCCCACCTTCTTGCCGACCGGCAGCGATTCGCCGGTGAGTGCCGCCTGGTCGACGCTGAGATAGGGCCCGTCGATCAAGAGGATGTCGGCCGGCACGATCTCGCCCGCACTGACCGTGACGATGTCGCCGGGCACCAGCTCGGCCGCGTCCACCGACAGCCACTGCCCGCCGCGCAGCGCCCGCGCCTTCAGCGCCAGGCCCTTCTTGAGTGCCGCCAGGGCGCTGGCCGCCTTGTTGTCCTGCCAGAAGCCGACCGCGGCGTTGTAGAGCAGGAGCCCGGTCACGACCCAGAAGTCGGGCCAGTCGCGGCGCAGCAGCGAGATCAGCGCCGCCGCCTCGATCATCCACGGGATCGGCCCCCAGAAGTAGCCGACCAGCTTGGTCCAGCGGCTCTCCTCCTTGGCCTCGATCGCGTTGCGCCCGTACTTCGCGAGCCGTGCGGCGGCCTCGTCGGCGCTGAGCCCCTTGGGCGAGGTGCCGAGCTTGCCGAGCTCGGCCGTGATCGCGGCGGCGCCGAGCGTGGTGGCACTGCCCCCCGTCGCCTGCCCGGCCGGCAGCGACACGTCGTCGGATGCCATATCCTGTTCACCCGCTCCGTTTTCGGGCGCACGCCGTGCGCCCGTCGAAGGTGCAGGTAACGCTTTCCCGGACGGACTGCGCAACCGCTCCCGCTCAGGGTGCTGGGTCAGTTTATAGGCCGGCCTAGAAGCTAGCCGACTGATGCGTTCGCCGCCAAAACCCTCAGCTTCGCAAGGCTGACTACCCGCTGACCATTCTTGGCAACCTTGCCAGCCGCTGACCATGCCGGCTCGCCAGGGCCGTCGTACACGATCTCCGCTTCCTCCGGCGAGACAACTCGCAGCACGACCAGCCGCGTGCAGGTCGCGTACATCGCGACGCCTTGCCCGCCGTCATTTTGATCTGCACGTCGCCATTTGCGTCGTGAGCATCGTGCCCCGGATGCGACGAGGGATAGAGTGTCAGGCCAAGTGCTGCGGCCGCTACGCCGGCGTGCCAGCCTCCGCCATGCCGATTGGGCACGCCTGCGGATCACGCCGGCCGCCATGCGTTCCAGCTAGGTGGCGAGGCAGTCTTGGCAGTCGTCGCGGTCCGACTCAGCCGGCGGCAGCTTGATCGGGTCCGCGAGACGTGAGTCGCCGGCTATGGCGCGGCGGAGCCGCAGCCAGGATTGATGCGCGTTCCGGCTGTGATGCGATGCGGCCGCACCAATGCCGACTGCGCGGCTCGACGGAGAGTGCGGCATAGGACGCGGCCGAGCCACAGATGCGCTTTCGTCTGGCAGAGACCAGAGTGGCCGATTGCCCGGTGGGCACCTACGCTTGCTGAGGATAAGTCGAGCCGCATCCGTTGGACGGCCCTGCAGAAGCGGATGATGGGCTCGAGCCGACTGACACCATGCCGAAGCTCGCTGGCGCGGAGCGCTCCAGATCGTGGGCCTGGAAGTGCCATGCTACGTGCTGGACAACGGCGACCGGATCATCGGCCGCACCTCTGCTACAGAACTGCTTACTGGCATTCGAGGCGGAGCACTCGAGATGTATTGCGGTGAGAGCACTGAACCCTTTATCAACATAGAGTTAGTGCTCGATAGAATGGTGCCGTTCCGTTTGGTAGAAGTAGAGGGTCTCCAAAAGGCAGTGAAGGGCCTTCCGGCTGATCTGCTGATTGAGGTATGCCAGGGGTTCGTCTCTGCCTTGCAGGCATCTCTTGACCCGAAGTCAACTTACCCACGCATGACTGCCCGCCAGCAGCAGATGGCAATTAAGGCCAGCATGTTTCTTCGGCCTGCGCCAAGGTTGGCCTTGAGGCGCTGATCGACGAAGCGACCGGGTACCAGTATGAACGAGCCGAAGATGCTTTGCAGGTAAAGCTCCGCAAGTTTGTTGCAGAGGAGCTAAGCGATTGGGAAAAGACCTTTCCAGACGAACTTTGGGCGGAATTTGGTCGTCTTACCGGTTGGAGGGGCACCTTACATAGCAGGCCAAAGTGGTGGGGTAAGTTGGTGATAGAGCTTATCTATGAGACGCTTGATCCAGATGTTGCCGAGTATATCAAGACCCATAAACCAGCGGCAGGCGTTCGGTGGCATCAGCAGCTAACCGAAAATTACGGAGCGCGTCAGCTAGTATCACGCTGCTACGAAGTCGTAGGTATGGCAAAAGAATGCCTTGATATGCGAGAACTTCGGGATAAGGTTGCTAAACATTACGGGAAGCGAGCCGTACAGTTCAGGATGTACCTACCACCGCCCGGCGATTAGCCGCCTTGCACGAAAGCGGTGACTTCTGTTTATCATTCGTCTTCTTGTAGATATACTTGCCGTCGTTCTCAGCACGGGGCATCGACCCCCTTGAGGGGGTCGACAATTAGATTGCCGAACTGCACTGGGTCGCGGGGGCGCTTCTTGAGGGCTGTAGTCAGGCCCGTAGAACGGTGCCAGCCGAGCCGCGATGCCACTGAAAGCGGCTCGGAGAATACTCAGGCAAACTAAACCGACCTACTACTCGACTCACGGCGTCTGGTGCACCGCCGGCTGGCGCTTGACCCCGTGCGGCCGGGTCAGCTCGTTCCACTTCGACTGGGCCTCGAACATCGGCGCCATGGCCGGGCGCGGCACGTGGCGGCCGGCACCGCGCTGCACGTCGAGCTGGCCGTTCCTCCACACCACCTTGCCCTGGCTCAGCGTGACGGCCGGCACGCCGGTCACCGTGATGCCCTCGAACACGTTGACGTCGAGCTTGGAGTGGTGGGTCTTCTGGCGGATGGTGTGGGTGGCCTTGGGGTCCCAGACCACGAGGTCGGCGTCCGCCCCTGCGACCACGCAGCCCTTCTGCGGGTAGACGTTGAAGATCTTGGCACAGTTGGCCGAGGTCACCGCCACGAACTCGTTGGGGGTGATCCGGCCGGTGCCGACGCCGAAGTGCCACAGGATCTTGAGCCGCTCCTCCATCCCCCCCGTACCGTTGGGGATCTGGGTGAAGTTGTCCTTGCCCATCTTCTTCTGCTCGAGGGTGAAGGCGCAGTGGTCGGTGGCCGTCACCTGGAGGGTACCGGCGGCGAGGCCGTCCCACAGCGCCTTCTGGTGCTCCCTGGAGCGGAAGGGCGGGCTCATCACCCGCGAGGCCGCGAACTCCCAGTCGGGGTTCTGGTAGACGCTCTCGTCGAGCACGAGGTACTGCGCGAGCGGCTCGCCGAACACGCGCTGGCCGTCGGCCCGGGCCCGCGCGATCGCCTCGGTGGTCTCGCGGCAGGAGGTGTGCACGATGTAGAGCGGCACGCCGGTGATCCGGGCCAGCATGATCGCCCGGCTCGCGGCCTCGGCCTCGACATGCGGCGGGCGCGACAGCGCGTGGCCCTCCGGCCCGGTGATCCCCTGCGCCAGGAGCTGCTGCTGCAGGCGGAACACGGCCTCGCCGTTCTCGGCATGGACCAGCGGCAGGGCACCCAGCTCGCGGCAGCGCGAGAAGCTCTGGAACATGATCTCGTCGTCGATCATGAGCGCACCTTTGTACGCCATGAAATGCTTGAAGCTGTTCACGCCGCGGTCGATGCACTCGGCCATCTGCTGCGGCGTGCGCTCCGACCAGCCGGTGATCGCGACGTGGAAGCCGTAGTCGGCGCAGGCCTTCTTCGCCCACTCCGACCACTGGTCCAGCCCCTCGACCAGGCTCTGCGGCGAGGGCAGGCACATGTCGATCAGCATGGTGGTGCCGCCGGCCAGGGCCGAGGCCGTGCCGGAGAAGAAATCCTCGACCGCCACCGTGCCCATGAAGGGCATCTCCATGTGGGTGTGCGGGTCGATCCCGCCCGGGATCACGTAGGCCCCGCCCGCGTCGACGGTCTCGGCCCCGGTGGGCGCGTCGATCCCCTCGCCGACCGCCACGATCTTCCCGTCGGCGCACAGCACGTCCGCCCGGAAGCTCCGGTCCGCGTTCACCACCGTCCCGCCGCGCACCAGTACCGCCATGGCCGTCTCCCCTAGCTCCGAAGGCTGCGGCGGAGCTTAGCGGAAGCGCCGGAGCGGTCCAGGACCGGTCGCGGCTTTGTCCGACCCTCACCTGGCGTTGGGCGCCACCAGCCCACGTGCGCGGACCAGATCCTGCTCGGCCAGGCGCAGGAGCGTGGGATCGGCATTGCCCGCCGCGCGCTGGAGCTTGTCGGCGGCGGCGCGGAACAGGCGCCCCGGCCGGGTCGCGGTGAACAGCGGGACGGGGCTGTCGGCCAGGACCTCGACGGCATCCAGCGCGTTGGCCCGCGCCTCGAGGATGGTCGGCCCCGCGTCCGCCGGCGGCTTGGCCCGCGCCTTGGCGATCAGGGCGATCGCCTCGCGCGCGTTCTCGACCAGGTTGACCCCGCGCAGGAAGGCCGCGATCTGCCGCGTCTCGCGCTGGCTCAGCACGAACGACCGCCCCTCCCCGGCCGGCGCGCGGTCGAAGGTGTCCGTGGCGTAGAAGGCCACGGCGTCCTCGAGCGTGGCGACGGCGTTGTTGTGGAAGAAGGGTGCGGTGTCCGCGGCCTCGACCAGCGAAGGCGTGTTGAACGTCTGGGTGCCGCGGAAGGTGACGTCGAACCGGGCGCCGGGCCCGCAGATCTCCGCACCCTTGACCACCGTGAGCGGGCTCGCGCCGAAGCCGCCATCGCCGGGCGCGCGGCCCTGGGTGCGACAGGCCGGTGCGGTGGCCAGGAGCTCCACGCCCGTGGCGAACATGCCGCCCGTCCCGTCGGCGCCGTTGGCACCGGCACCGACATGGCACTCCGCACAGGCCCGCCGGCCGCCGTCGCGCGCGCGGGCGTCGTGGAACAGGGCGCGGCCCGCGTTCGGCCTCGCGGTCGGCGAAGACCAGCGCTCCGGGATCGGCGGGATCGAGGCGGAACTCGGCCGAGCGGCCGATCGACAGCTGGAAGGCGAGCAATGCCCGCAGCTCGTGCTTGGTCGGCAGCCGGAAGTCGATGCCCGGCCGCCGGGCGAGGTCCTTGGTGAAGTGCTGGATCACCGCCCCGATCGCGAACTCGCGCAAGGTACCGCCACCCGGCGCACCGTCGCCCGACCAGCCGGTGGCCTGGCGCAGCGGCAACGACCCGTCGGCCGGCGGCGTCAGCGACTGGCTCATGCCCAGCGTGTGCGGCACGCTGCGCAGCACGCCGGGCCGGTCGAACCCGTCCAGGTTCTCGAGCACCAGCCCGAACCGCCGCAGCAGGTGCCGGTCCTCGAGCGTTTCCAGCGCCGGGTTGGTCTCCGCCACGAACAGGGGATCGTCCGCCGGCAGGGTCGCGATGAATTCGGGATCGATCGTGTAGTTGTTGTCGTCGCGGTGGCAGGTGCCGCAGGTCCGGCCGTTGCCGCCGAAGGTCTCCTCGAAGAACAGCCGCTCGCCCTCCTCGATCAGGTCGGCGGCCGCGGCCGGGGGCGGCTCGGGTGCGCGCTCCACCTGCGCCACCGCCGCCGGGTCGACGGCCTGGTGCGCTGTGGCGGGTCCGGCGAGCGCCAGGACGAGGGCGAGCGGGAGCGCGAGCGGCCGCGCCCGGCGGCCCATGAGAAGCGGGTCGAACATACGGCAAAGTCCAGGCTGAAGCTTGACGGAAGATAGACCGGGATTTCGATCGGGCCCGTCACTCCACCGCGCAAACGGCAAAGCCCGACCTATGTCGGATCAGATGGACCTGGGCGACATGTAACCTCCCGGCAACGGCTTCTTGCTGAGCAGTCGACGGATCGGTTCGACTCATCATCCACGGCGGACGATATTATTTTCGTCGATTGTTCAAGCCCGTGACCTGGACTGCCTGGCTTACGCTCCGCCCACATACGGA